>CAVQNU010000026.1:0-35483 GCA_963714255.1 uncultured Alphaproteobacteria bacterium | reverse complement strand
TCAACGACCGGAGGCCTTGCGCAAAAAATCCCGTTCCACCACCAGTTGGCCGATCTTCGCGTGCAGCTTCCCGAGCTCTTCCTCGCGATCCCGCTCGGCCGCTTCCGCCCGACCCGAGAAGACGCTGACCATCCCCTCCAGAGGACAACCTCAACACCCACACCCCGGCGTCACTCTACAAGGCATTCTCCCCGGCCGAGGCACGCAGGTTGGTTGAACGGTTCGAGTGGCACTACACACCCAAGCACGGCAGTTGGCTGAACATGGCCGAGTCAGAACTCGGCGTGCTGACCTCGCAATGCCTCGATCGCCGCATTCCCGACAAGACCACGCTGGCCGAGGAGGTCACCGCCTGGCAGGCGCACCGCAATCATCATCACGCCAAAGCCGACTGGCAGTTCACCACCGCCGATGCCCGCGTGAAGCTCAAGAGCCTCTACCCGGCGATATGAACGACTCGCAGCAGTAGTAAGATTAGGTCAGAGCCAGTGAGCCGGTACCCAGTGCCAGACGCCGTTGTCGCGGGCCCAGAAGCCGGGCATCCATTCCGGGCTGTGTTCGCCGCGGGGCACATAATGGCCCCCGTGCCAGATATAGCCGCCGCCCGCCCAGTCCCAATAGCCGGGCTGCCAGATCAGCTGCGCTTCGGATACCGGCGGCAACGGTACGGCTTCGGCTGGCAGCGGCGGCGGCGGAGGATAGGGCAGCGCCGCGTCATCACGTGGGGGCTGAACGCAGCCCGCCAGAAGTAGCAGGCCGGCGGCGAGCAACGGACGACGGTACCAACCCAGGCGCATCTTCGGGACCCTCCGATTGCGACAGGAACGTGGACTCAGGCCACCAGGTCGGTTCCGGTCAACGCTTCCGTCGGCGTGGTCGCCGCAACCTTCAGCCCGGCCGTGCGCGACAACACCTGATCAAGCAATACCGCGGCGGCGTAGCGGACGGAAGCCGGCGCCTCGGCATGGGCGAGCGCGCGCGCCGCCAGCCAGCCGGCGATCGCGGTGCCGACCAGGCCGAGGAACGGCGTGGCACCAGCCTCGGCGTCGCGCGACTCGGCACGGCGCAGCCAGTCCGCCGCCTCTCGCGCGTGCTGCAGGGCGTGCAGCAGGGCCGGGGTGGCGAAATCGGCCGCGGCCGCCTCGTCCAGCAGCGCGCCGAGTGCCGCCCCCTGGTCGCGCAGCAGCCCACGACGGAGCAACGTCAGCGCCTGGATGCCGTTGGTGCCTTCGTAAATCGGCGTGATGCGCGAGTCGCGCAGATGCTGGGCGGCGCCGGTTTCTTCGATGAAGCCCATGCCGCCATGCACCTGCACGCCGAGCGAGGCCGCCTCCACCCCGGCATCCGACGCCCACGCCTTGGCCACCGGAATCAGCAGCGCCGCCCGGGCCGGGTCGCGCGCCTGCTGGTCGGCCGCATACAGGGTGAGCAACCGCGCGCCGAGGGCCAGCGCGCGCATGGTCCACAGGTTGCGGCGCACATCGGGGTGATTGATGATCGGCCCACCGCCCTGCTGGCGGTCGGCGGCGAAAGCGGCGGCGCGGCGGAAGGCCCGCTCGGCCACCGCCACGCCTTGCATGGCGACGCCGAGGCGGGCGGCGTTCATCATGGCGAACATGCTGGGCAGGCCACGGTTTTCCGGGCCGACCAGCTCGCCCCGCGCGCCCTCGAACGCCATCACCGCGGTGGGGCTGGCATGGATGCCGAGCTTGTGTTCCAGCGACACCGCGCGCGCCGGGTTGCGGCTGCCGTCGGGCAGGAATTTCGGCACCGCGAACAGGCTGATGCCGGCACTGCCGGGCGGCGCGTCGGGTAGCCGGGCGAGCACCATGTGCAGGATGTTCTCGGTCCACTCATGGTCGCCATAGGTGATGAAAATCTTCTCCCCGGTGATCCGGTAAAAATCGCCGTCGTGTTGCGCGCGGGTGCGCACCCCGGCGAGGTCCGAGCCCGCCGAGGGTTCGGTCAGGCACATCGTGCCGGTCCAGCGCCCTTCCACCATGGGCGGCAGCAGGCGGGACTTCTGCTCATCGGTGCCATGCGTTTCCAGCAACAGGATGGCGTCCTGGGTCAGCAGCGGACACAGGCCGAATCCCATATTGGCCGAGGAAACCGGCTCGAAGGCGGCAAGCGCCACCACCTCGGGCAGTCCCTGGCCGCCATAGGCCTCGGGTGCCGCGATGCCGATCCAGCCGCCCTCGGCATAGGCGTGGAACGCTTCCTTGAAGCCGGGCGGGGTGACCACAACGCCGTCGACCAGCTTCGAGCCGATGGTGTCGCCGCTGCGCTCCAGCGGCGCCAGCACGCCCTCGGCGAAGCGCGCCGCTTCCTCCAGGATGGCGGCGGTATCGTCCTGGCCGATCGCATCGAAGCCGACGACATGGTGCAGCAGCCAGGCGGTTTCCTCGGGGGGGGCAGTGACGGGCATTGGGCGGGACCTTGCGTGGTGGACGCGTTCTCGTTCGCTCTGGGAGCGACCTTACAGCATCCCGCATGCCGACGGGAGGCTCCGGGTGGGTCCTTGGCCGGCGCGGGAGCGGCGTATAATATTCACCTGCCTGCGATGAGGCGGGGCGCGAAAAGGGATCGGCATGGCGGTCGCGTATTTCATCCTCTGCCACCGCTCGCGCCGGACGGTTGCCGATCTATTTCGCTATCTCTTTAACCCGGACGACGTGTTCCTGATCCACGCTGACCGCAAGGCGCCGCCGGACCTGCACGCCTTTGTGGCCGCGCTGGCCGGCCATTTCGACAATGTGCATGTGTTGCCTGCGCAGTTCTGCAGTTGGGGCGGGTTTAGCCAGGCCGGGATTACGCTGGATGCCATGGTCCTGGCGCTCGATCGCCTGCCGGGCTGGCGGCACTTCATTCCGCTGACAGAGCAGCATCTTCCCCTGCACCCGACCACGGCGATCCACGCGGCATTGGCCGATGGCGTGAGCTGGCTGGAAGCCGTCCAGGTGGCGACGATGTATCCTGGTGCGCGGGAGGATGTCGGCCACCGCTTCGCCCGGCGCTACCGCGAACTGCCCGGAGTTGGCGGCTTCGCCTTCGGTCCGCAGGAGCTGCCGCCGGGTTGGATGGAACGCCTGTACCATGGGAGTGCGTGCCTGGTGCTGGCCCGAAACGCCTGCGAGGCGATCCGGCGTTCGTTCGACGACGCGGCCAGCTGGGACATTTTCCGCCACTCGCTGCTGGCGGATGAGACGGCCATTCAGACCATGCTCATGGATGCGAAGCTGACGCAGGACCTTCCGGTGGTGTTCGGCAACGCGACCTTTGTGGCCCTGCCGCATCTGAGCGGCTCGCCAGATGTAATATTTTCCGACGAGAACTTCCACGCGGCGCGGGCCGGTGGCTACTTGTTCATCCGCAAGCGGCCCGAGCATCTCGGTACAGAGATTGCCGCCATCGTCGAAACATTTGCCGGGTTGACGGAAGCGGAGCTTGCCGCCCGCCTCGGGGCATTGCCGGTGACCGCCCCGCGCCCAGTGGCGGGACCGGCGATCGCGAAGCAGCTCCGCCAGCATCTTGCGCCCTATTTCCCGCTCGCGCGGATCGACGTGCAGCCACCCGGTGCCGCGGCGCCACGCTGCTTCCTGAAGGTCCGGCTGCCGGATTGGCCGGACGCGCTGAACGCCTATGTTTTGTCGGAGGACCTCGCCGACTACAAGGTCATGTTGGCTTGGCGGGGCGGCTTCGAGAACAGTTACGCGCCGCGCGAGATCGGCCGCTGGGGGCTCACGGTCGCGAAGGTCCGGGTGCATGATCTTTTTCTGGAGCGAGAGGTGGATCTTGGCCCCGCCCTGGATTATGGCTTCGTGACCGCGCCCCGCCCGGTGGATATGCTCGGCCTCGCCCATCGCGTTGCGGCGTGTCTGGGGCAGGGCCATGCGTTGGCCCTTGCGTTGGGGGAGGAGGCCGGCGCGGTCGTATCCGCCTCCGGCCGGGGCATGATGCGGCCCGACGACGTTGTCATCACCTGCATCACCTGCGGCGACCTCGATGAGGCGCGGCGAATCGGCCGCGCTCTTGTCGAGCAAAGCGTGGCCGCGTGCGTTAACCTGCATACCCACGAAACCATTTCCCGCTGGGAGGGCGGCATCGCACAGGCGCCGGAGGCGGCGGTGCTGGCCAGGACCGCGCCCGACGTCCACCCCGCTCTGCTGCGCTTGGCGCTTGGCGAGCATCCCCCCGCGGACGGCAATGCGTCCGGTGAAGAACCCATGCCGCCCTCGGACATCATCATCGTCTACGTCACTTGCGCCGACCTCGACGAGGCACGGCGCATCGGCCGTGTGCTTGTCGAGGAGGGGCTGGCGGCGTGTGTGAACCTGCGCGCCCACGAAACCATTTACCGCTGGCAGGGCGCCATCGAGCAGGGGCCCGAGGCGGCGCTGCTGGCCAAGACCACGCGCGATACCTACCCCGCGTTACAAGCGCGGGTGCGGAGCCTGCATTCCTACACGCTGCCCTGCATCATCGCCTGGGCGATCGATGAAGGTATGCCCGGCTATCTCGACTGGATCGGCGCCGCGGTGACCGCCTGCTGACACAAGCGCGGCCGGCCGCTGTCACGCCAGCGCCGCCAGCCGCGCCCAGGCCATCGCACCGAGCAGCGCCGCGTTGGCCAGCAGGATCAGCGGTGCCGCCATCGCCACGCCGCGCTGCCAGGCGCGCCCGGCCGCCTGCCCGGCGACCCCTACCGCCACCAGCCCCGGCACGGTGCCGCACCCGAAGGCGACCATCGCCAGCGCCCCGGCGGTGGCGCTGCCGGCGGCGGCGGCGGCGGCGATGGCGGCATAGAGCAAACCGCAGGGCAGGAAGCCGAGCGCAACCCCGAGCAAGAACCCGCCACCGGGCCGGCGGCGGTCCACAGCGGCGGTGAGGCGGCGCACCCCGCGCACCCAGAAACCCGGCGCCCGGTTCAGCACCGGCGGCAGGCGGCCCGGGCCGGCGGGCCACCACCCATGTCGAAGGCGGGCCAAGCCATGCACGAGAAACAGCAGCGCGCCGGTCAGCAGCAAAAGCCCCGGCACCACCCCGAACCAGGAGCCGCCGCCGGCCGCGGCGCCGGATGCCGCCGCCAGCGCGCCGAGCGCCGCATACGTGGTCAGCCTGCCGGCATGGTAGGGCAGCAGCAACGCGCTCGACAGCCGCGCCTGCTCGCACAGAAGCGCGGCCGGGATGCGGGCCAGCCGGTCGGAGACCTGGCCGAGCACGAACGGTCCGCACATCGGCGCGCAATGCAGCACGCTGCCGGCCGCACCCGCCAGCAGCAGCCCGAGCGGCAGCGCCGGACCGGAGCCGGCGATGGCGCCGGGGCCGCACAGCGTGTCGAGCCAGACGAAGTTTTCGATCATGCCACGACGCAGGATTTACGCGTTATCAACTGCTGTCAAACAGGATCGTTTGCAATAATCACGGTCTGCAACTTCCGCTTGCACACCTGTCATGCCGGTTGCGAAGGCGCTGAATTGTGTTGATCTGTGTCAATGTCGCACTGCAGCACGCGGCGCAGGCTGTTCTGAAGCCTGCCGGACCGGGTCGGGCCATGCGCGCGGCGCACCGCGCGCACAACATGCGGGGTGGGGTATGAAACTGGGCAACATCGTCGTCGGGGTTTTCGTGGCGCTGCTGGGCCTGCTCGGCCTGGTGCTCGCCGCCGGGGCACTCGATCAGGAAATGTATATCTTCGGCCTGTCCCTGGCCGCCTTCGCGGGCGCGTTCGACTGGGCGCTGGCGTTGCGGATCATGCGACAGATGGAGGCAGCGCGTGCCGGGGCAGCCAAGCATGGCTAACGCAGCCCTCGCCCCAGCGCTTCCGGCGGTCTCCTACAGCGACGAGGTCATCAAGAAGTTCACCATCGCCGCGATGGTCTGGGCGATCGTGGCATTCTCGCTGGGGATTTATATCGCCACCGAATTGTGCTGGCCGGATTTCAACCTCGGCCCGGCCTTCCTCAATTTCGGCCGGCTGCGGCCGGTGCACACCTCGGTCGCCGTGTTCGCCTTCGGCGGCAATGCGCTGTTCGCCACCTCGTTCTTCGTGGTCCAGCGCACCAGCCGGGCCCGCCTGGCCGGCCCCGACGCCCTGCACGACTTCCTGTTCTGGGGCTACCAGTTCTTCATCGTCATGGCGGGCCTCAGCTACCTCATGGGGTTCTCGCGCGGCCAGGAATACTCCGAGCCGGAATGGCACATTACCGTCTGGCTGGTGCTCATCTGGGTGCTCTACGCCGCGGTATTCATCGCCACTCTGATGAAGCGCGCCGAGCCGCATATCTATGTGGCCAACTGGTTCTTTCTCGCCTTCATCCTGACGGTCGCGGTGCTGGTGCTGGTCAACAACGCCGCGGTGCCGGTGTCGTTCTTCGCGGCCAAGAGTTACGTGGTCTATTCCGGCGTGCAGAACGCCATGGTGCAGTGGTGGTACGGCCACAACGCTGTGGGCTTCTTCCTGACCGCGGGCTTCCTCGGGATCATGTACTACTTCATCCCGAAGCAGGCCGGCCGGCCGGTGTATTCCTACCGGCTGTCGGTGCTGCATTTCTGGTCGCTGATTTTCCTCTATATCTGGGCCGGACCGCACCATCTGCACTACACTTCGCTGCCCGACTGGACGCAGACGCTCGGCATGGCCTTCTCCATCATGCTGTGGATGCCCTCCTGGGGCGGCATGATCAACGGCCTCATGACCTTGTCCGGCGCCTGGGACAAGCTGCGCACCGACCCCGCACTGCGCTTTTCGGTCACCGCCGTCGGCTTCTACGGCATGTCGACCTTCGAGGGGCCGGTGATGGCGATCCGCCAGGTCAACTCGCTGTCGCACTACACCGACTGGACCGTCGGCCATGTGCATTCCGGCGCGCTCGGCTGGATGGCGTTCATCAGCTTCGGCGCCATCTACTACATGGTCCCGGCGCTGTGGAAGCGGGCCGGGCTGTATTCGAGCAAGCTGGTCGCCTGGCACTACTGGGTCGCGACCCTTGGCATCGTTTTCTACATCACCGCGCTATGGGTCGCCGGCATCATGCAGGGGCTGATGTGGCGAGCCTACGATAAGTTCGGCTTCCTGCAGTACTCGTTCGTCGAATCGGTCAGCGCCGTGCATCCGTACTATGTCATCCGCATGATCGGAGGCGTGCTGTTCCTGACCGGCGGGCTGATCATGTGCTACAACTTGATCCAGACCGTGCGCAGCCCGTCGACGGAACTTGGCGTTGCGGGGCAGCGGCGCGACGCGCCACTGCCGGGCGGCCTTGCCGTGGCCGGGGAGTAATGCGCCATGTCCAAGTTCACCCACGCGATCATCGAAAAGAACCTGTTTCTGCTGCTGGTGCTGACGGTGATCGTCATCGCCGTCGGCGGCATCGTCGAAATCGTGCCGCTGTTCACCATCGAGACCACGGTGGAGCACGTGAAGGGGGTGCGCCCGTACTCGCCGCTCGAAATGGCCGGACGCAACATCTACGTCCGCGAGGGCTGCTACGTCTGCCACAGCCAGCAGATCCGCACTCTCAAGGACGAGGTGGAGCGCTACGGCCATTACAGCTTGGCCGCCGAGAGCATGTATGACCGGCCGTTCCAGTGGGGCAGCAAGCGCATCGGCCCTGACCTCGCCCGCGTCGGCGGCAAGTATTCGAACGACTGGCATTACGGCCATCTGCGCCACCCGCAGGCGCTGGTGCCGGAAAGCCTCATGCCGCGCTACGCCTTTCTCGCCGAGACGCAACTCGACTACGGCCTGATCGAAAAGCACCTGACCACCCAGCGCTTCCTCGGCGTGCCCTACACCGACGAGGACGTCGCCAACGCCCGCCAGGATTTGCTGGCCCAGGCGAACGCGCAGGCCGACCAGGAAGCCGTGCTGAAGCGCTATCCGAAAGCGGTGCCGGTGCCGGGCCAGCCGGGCTTCCCCAGCGAAATGGACGCGCTGGTGGCCTACCTCCAGGTACTCGGCACGATGGTCGACTTCGCCGATCTCGGCGTCGAGAAGCTGCAGCAATAGGGGGAGGGCGGAATGGACATCGCAGCCGCGCTGCAGTGGGTGCAGCACTACGCCATAATCCCGGTCTTCGTCGTGTTCCTGCTGATGGTGCTCGCCACCTACCTGCCGAGCCGCAAGCAGGAAATGGAGCACAACGCCCGCATTCCGTTTGACGACGACCGGTAAGGAGAAGCCAAGGTGCCAACCAAGATTGAAAAGGACGAGATCAGCGGGCGCCACACCACCGGCCATGAGTGGGACGGCCTGCAGGAGCTCGACACGCCGGCGCCGAAATGGTGGCTGTATACGTGGATCGTCTCCATTATCATCGCGTTCGTCTACATGGCGCTGTTTCCCTCCGTTCCCTACGGCACGGGCTACTTCCATGGCCTGCTGGGCGTATCTTCGCGCGACAACGTGGCGGCGGACGTGAAGTTCCTGGAGGCACAGCGCGCGGTTTTCATGGACCGCATCCGCGCCCTGCCGATCGAGCAGGTGAAGGATGATCCGCAATTGCTGGCGGCGGCCAACGCCGAAGGGCGCATCGTCTTCGCCAACAACTGTCAGCCCTGCCACGGCGCCGGTGGCGAGGGCCGGATCGGCTACCCGAGCCTCGCCGATGACACCTGGCTGTGGGGTGGCACGCTCGCCGACATCCAGCAGACCATCACCTACGGCATCCGCAGCGGCAACGAGCAGGCGCGCAACAGCGTGATGCCGAGCTTCGGCGCCGCCGGCCTGCTCACCCCGGCGCAGATCGAGCAGGTGGCCGATTATGTGTGGACGGCCTTCTACGGCCACGCCGAGGCCGGCGTCGACACCGCCAAAGGCCAGGCCCTGTTTGCGGAGAACTGCGCCGTTTGCCATGGCGCCAACGGCGAGGGTGGCCGCAGCGTCGGCGCGCCGCCGCTGAAATCGGCCGTGCACCTCTACGGCGACCGGCGCGAGACGATCGTCGCACAGGTGACCAACCCGCGCCTGGGCGTGATGCCGTCGTGGGAGAAGAAGACCAACTCGACTGGCCTGGAGGAAGCCGCCATCAAGAGCGTGGCGATCTATGTCCACGCCCTTGGTGGCGGCGAATAATATAAGACCGGGCAAGAAAGAACACTGGCATGACCAGCATGGACAAGCTGCGCGGCGCGACGGCGGACGAGGGCAAGCTGAGCCGGCCCTTGCTGTATGCCCCCCAGGTCACCGTCTATCCCAAGGCGGTGCGCGGGCCGGCGCGGACGTTCAAATGGGCCGTGCTGGTGTTCTGCCTGTCCGCTTACTACCTGCTGCCCTGGCTGCGCTGGGACCGCGGGCCGGGGCGGGTGTCACAGGCGGTGCTGTTCGACCTGCCGGACCGGCGCTTTTATTTTTTCAATGCCGAGTTCTGGCCGCAGGACATTTACTTCCTCGCCGGCGGGCTGATCCTGTCGGCGGTGGCCCTGTTCCTGGTGACCAGCCTGGCCGGCCGCGTCTGGTGCGGCTATGCCTGCCCGCAGACCGTGTGGACCGATCTGTTCATGTGGGTCGAGCGCCGGATCGAAGGCGACCGCAACGAACACATGCGCCGCGACAAGGGCCCGCTCACCTTCGACAAAGTCTGGCGCAAAGCGGTCAAGCACACGATCTGGCTCGCCATCGCCTTTTGGACCGGCGGCGCCTGGATCATGTATTTCGTCGATGCGCCGACGCTGACCATGCAGTTCTGGACCGGCCAGGCCGCCACCGAGGCCTATATCTTCATCTTCCTGTTCACCTTCACCACCTATCTCCTGGCCGGCTGGGCGCGCGAGCAGGTGTGCACCTTCATGTGCCCCTGGCCGCGCTTCCAGGCCTCGATGCTCGACGAGGAAAGCCTGATCGTCACCTACCAGGGCTGGCGCGGCGAGCCGCGCGGGCATCGCAAGATCGACGCCGCCAGACGCGATAAATCGCCCGATGCGGCCGGGCCCGATATGGCCGGGTTGGGCAACTGCGTCGACTGTCTGGCCTGCGTGCATGTCTGCCCCACCGGCATCGACATCCGCGACGGCGTGCAGCTTGAATGCATCAACTGCGGCCTGTGCGTCGATGCCTGCAACGAAATCATGGTGAAAACCCGCCAGCCGAAATGGCTGATCACCTGGGACACGCTGGCCGGCCAGCAGGCGAAAGCACAAGGACGGCACGAGAAATTCCGCTTCATCCGGCCGCGCACGCTGATCTATGTCGGCGCCATGCTGCTGGGCGTGATCGTCATGGGCGCCGCCATGGCGACCCGCGCGCAAATCGACCTCGCCGTGCAGCACGACCGCGCGCCGCTGTTCGTCCAGGTGCGCGACGGCAGCATCCGCAACGGCTATACGCTGAAAATCTCCAACAAAACCCAGGCCCCGGCCGCGTTCGTGCTCACCATGCGCCGCCTTAACGGCGGGGTGATGGCGCTGGCCGATCAGTCCGGCGCGCCGACCCCCACGCTGGTGCTGCCGGTCGATGCCGACAGCATCGGCACCTTCCGGCTGCTGGTGTTCGGTCGTCCGGATCGCGAGGCGGGCGGCTCGCAGAAAATGGACTTCATTCTGCGCAACGCGACCACCGGCGAACAGACGACCTACACCTCGGTGTTCATGGGGCCCGCCAGCGGCGCAAGCTGACAACAACAGGGGAACGGGACAAAATGAACCGTCGCTATCCGATGCACGCGCGCGGTGTCGCGGCCGCACATTCCGCCTGGCGCTTCTTTCCGTGGTATGTCGGCGGCGCGCTGGGGATCGTCATTTTAGTGAACGCCGCCCTGACCTGGTTCGCGGTGACCAGCTTCCCGGGCCTCGCCACCCAGCACGGGTTCGACGCCAGCAACAACTACGACCGCGTGCTGGCAGCCGCCGAGCGCCAGGCAGCACTCGGCTGGACAGTGCAGAACACGTTGGTCGACGACCGCCTAGTGGTGACGCTGTCCGGCCCCGACGGCGCGCCGCTCGCCGGGGCACGCGTTACCGGCACTGCTGAACGTCCGCTGGGCGACGCCAACACCACGCCGCTCGCCTTCCATATGACCGCACCCGGCCGCGCGGAGGCCGATACCGCGCTGGGTCTCGGGAAGTGGGCTGTCGATCTCACGGTGACGGGTGATGGGCATACGTACCACACCTTGCGGCGGGTGGTTGTGAAATGAGGCGCCGGCGCCGGGGTGTTGCCCCGGACCCCACCAGGGGGCTTTGCCCCCTGGACCCCCAACAGGGCATTGCCCTGGACCCGATTTGAACTGCGCCCATTGCGGGCTTGCGGCGCCGGATGGGCTCCGGTTTTGCTGTCCCGGGTGCGCCGCTGCGTTTGAAACTATTCAGGGGCTTGGGCTGGGCCGCTACTATGAGCAGCGGCTTCTTGACCCCGCCTCGCGCGCACCTCGCCCGGAATCGGCGGAACGCTGGGACCTCGCCCGCCATATCGAAACCCTGCCCGACGGCATGCACTCCCTCACGCTCGCGCTCGACGGGCTGCAATGCGGCGCCTGCGTCTGGCTGATCGAACAGGTGCTGGCCCGCGAACCCGGCCTGCTGCAGGGGCGGGTGAACATGACCACGCGCCGGCTGCGTCTGGGTTGGCGCGGCGCCCCGGAAGAGGCCGAACGCTTCGTCGCCACGGTGGAGCGGCTCGGTTATCGCGTCGTTCCGTTCGACGCCGCCGTCCAGGCCGCGGCCGACGACCGCACCGGGCGGATGCTGCTGCGCGCCCTCGCGGTCGCCGGGTTTGCCTCCGCGAATGTGATGATCAATTCCTTTGCCGTCTGGGCCGGCTTTACCGAGGGCATGGGGCCGGCGACGCGCACCCTGCTGTACTGGGTGTCGGCACTGATCGCCATGCCGGCGGTCGCCTATGCGGGAATGCCCTTCTTCCGCTCGGCGCTGGGTGCGCTGCGGGCCGGCCGCACCAACATGGACGTGCCGGTCAGCCTGGGCGTGCTGCTGGTCACCGCCATGAGCCTGTGGGCGACCATCCAGGGGCAAACTCACACTTATTTCGACTCTGCCGTCACCCTACTGTTCTTCCTGCTGATCGGCCGGGTGCTGGATCACCGCGCCCGCGGCCAGGCACGCGCGACCGCCCAGCAATTGCTGGCCCTGCGCGCCTCCAACGTCGCCGTGCTGCAACCCGACGGCAGCACGCTGCGCACTCCGCAGGAAAGCGTGCCGCCCGGCGCGCGCGTGCTGGTGGGCATGGGCGAGCGCATCGGCGTGGACGGCCTGGTGGAGCACGGCAGCGCGCCCCTGGATGCCAGCCTCGTGACCGGCGAGAGCCTGCCCGTGCAGGCCGGACCGGGGACGCAGGTTTTCGCCGGCACGCTGAACCAGGGCGAGACCCTGCGCATCCGCGCCACCGCCACCGGCGGCGCCACGCTGCTGGCCGAGTGCGTCCGGCTGATCGAGGCCGCCGAGGCCCGGCGCGGCCGGTTCGTCGTGCTGACCGACCGCGTCGCCCGGCTTTACGTCCCGGTGGTGCATCTGGGTGCCGCCGCCAGTTTCCTCTGGTGGTGGGGCGTGCGGGGTTTGCCTGCCGGGGATGCGCTGCTGATCGTCTGCGCCGTGCTCATCATCACCTGCCCCTGTGCGCTCGGGCTGGCGGTGCCGGCGGTGCAGGTCATCGCGACCGGCGCCTTGTTCCGTGCCGGTATCCTGCTGAAATCGGCCACCGCTCTCGAACGGCTGGCCGAGGTGGACACGGTGGTGTTCGACAAAACCGGCACGCTCACCGAGCCGGTGTTGGCGCTGGCCGACGATCCGTCGCGCGATCCGGCCGCGCTGGCTGTGGCGGCGTCACTGGCGGCATCCAGCCGCCACCCGCTGTCGCGTTCGTTGCTCGCCGCCGTGGCGGGGCCGGTGCCGGCCGCATCCGGGGTGGAGGAACGTCCGGGCCAAGGGCTGCTGTGCCGCACCGCCGGGGGCGAAATCCGGCTTGGCGCCCGCGGCTTCGCCGGCGATCCGGCAGCGCCACCGGCCGCGGGGCCGGAGCTGTGGCTGTCGCGTCCGGGCCATCCGCCGGTCTGTTTTGCCTTCCACGAGCGTCTGCGGCCCGACGCCGCGGCCACGGTCGCGTGGCTGCAGCGCTCCGGGCTGCACCTCATTCTCGCCTCCGGTGATCGCCTGGAACCGGTTGGCCGTGCCGCGACGACGCTCGGCATCCATGACTGGCGGGCCGAGGTCAGCCCGGTCGACAAGGTTGATCTGATCGAGTCGCTGCGTGCGCAGGGTCACCGTGTGTTGATGGTGGGCGACGGGCTGAACGACGGGCCGTCGCTGGCCGCGGCGTTGGTGTCGATGTCGCCGGCGAGTGCGGCGGATATCAGCCAGACGGTGGCCGATGTGGTATTCCAGGGCCAATGCTTGCGTCCGGTGGTGACTGTGCTGCGGACCGCCCGGCGGTCCGGTGCGATCATGCGTCAGAACCTCGCGCTGTCGCTGGGCTACAATGCCGTCATGTTGCCGTTGGCCGTTGCCGGGCTGGTCACGCCCTGGCTCGCGGCGGCGGCGATGTCGGCCTCGTCGCTGCTGGTGATGACAAACAGCTTCCGCGCGCGGGTAAGGGAAGGGGGACCGGCATGACCATCATGCTTTATCTGATCGGGCTCAGCCTGATCATGGGCGGCGTTGGCCTGGCATTCTTCTTGTGGTGTCTGCGCACGGGCCAGTATGACGATCTGGAAGGTGCGGCCAACCGCATCCTGTTCGACGACCCGCCACTGAAATAGCCGGTCCCGGATACTTAAGTATCGGGGTCAAGGGGGCCACTGCCCCCTTGCGGGTCCAGGGCAGAGCCCTGGCCTTCCTTCACTTAACTTGCCTTTCCAAGTATCTCCGCCCGAAGCCGCCGCAGCGTCGCCGCCTCCCGTTCCAGCCGCTCGATCTCCAGGTTGATCGGCTCGACGAGGGCGGCGTCCTCGGATTGCCACCCGCACCGGCGCAGTTCGTGGCGCAGGTGCTGTTCGGTTTCGGCCGACAGGTTGCCCTTGCGGCGTTCGGCCCCCAGGGCGGCGGTGAGTGTTCCAGCCGTCGTCACTACCGGCGCTCTTTCAATGTCCCGCGCGCATGATCCGATGTGTTGATGGGCTGCTTGTGTTGGATGTCGCCAATGAGATGCATGTCGGTTAACTCCTTCGGCGTTATGGCAGGAGGTTATCCTCTCTGGCACAGTCACGCCCGCAAGGTCGAATCTGGGGCTTGAAACGCTCCGCGCCAGGGGAATACTGCATGAACGCACCGGCACCGCTTGATGAACCCATCCTGTTGTGGCACGCCGTAGAAGGCGTCGCCTGGCTCACGCTCAACCGCCCGTCCGCGCGCAACGCGCTGTCGGTCGGCCTGATCGCTTCTCTTAGCGCTGCGTTGACCGAGGCCGCGGTCGACCCTGCGGTTAAGGTGGTGGTGATTGCCGGCAGTGGTCCCGCCTTCTGCGCCGGTCATGATCTGCGCGAAATGCGCGCCAATCCGGGCCGCGCGGCATACGAGTCGCTGTTCGCAAGCTGTGCCGCGCTGATGACGCAGATCGTCCGCCTGCCCAAGCCGGTGATTGCGCGGGTGCACGGCGTTGCCACCGCCGCCGGATGCCAACTCGTCGCCAGTTGCGACCTGGCCGTGGCCGCCGACACAGCGCGCTTCGCCACGCCGGGGGTGAACATCGGCCTGTTCTGCTCCACCCCCATGGTGGCGCTGACCCGTGCGGTCGGGCGCAAGGCGGCGATGGAAATGCTGCTGACCGGCGATCTGATCGACGCCGCGCGGGCGCGCGAACTCGGCCTGATCAACCGCGTGGTGCCGGCGGATGCGCTGGACGTTTCGGTGCAGGCGTTGGCCGCCCAGATCGCCGCGAAAAGCCCGCTGACGCTGGCGATCGGCAAGGAATTGTTCCACGCCCAGGCGGAGCTTCCGCTGGACGACGCCTATCGTCTTGCCGCCGAAGCTATGACCCGCAACATGCTGGCGCGCGACGCCGCGGAAGGGATCGACGCGTTCCTGCACAAGCGGGCACCGGTCTGGACCGGCACCTGACCTGAACGGAGGAGGTACGCATCCAATGTTCAACCGCGCGAGCGAGGATGTCGGCAATATCGTCGAGTTTGGTCACGTCAATTTGCGCGTGCCCGACCAGAGCCTGGCGACGCTGTTCTACATCATGGGGATCGGCCTGACCCGCGATCCCTACCAGAGGGTCGGCATTGACAACATGTGGGTGAATGCCGGCGCCTGCCAGTTCCATCTGCCCACCGGGCCGGCGCAGGTGCTGCGCGGCACGATCGGCCTCGTGCTGCCCGGCTTCGATGCGCTGCGGGTGCGGCTGGCTGCGGTGGCGCCGCGTCTGGCCGGCACGCGTTTCGCCTGGAACGAGGCGGATGGCGCCATCGACCTCGTCTGCCCATGGGGCAACCGCCTCCGCGCCCACGCGCCGCAGCCCCGCTTCGGCTCGATCACGCTGGGCATGGCGTATGTGGAACTTGCCGCGCCGCCAGGCACCGCCGAGCCGATCGCGCGCTTTTACCGCGAGACGCTGCACGGTCTGGCCAGCACCGGCGAGGATACGCAAGGCCGCTTCGCGCGCATCATCGCCGGGCCGGCGACGGCGATCGTGTTCCGCGAGAGCGCGGGTGGGCTGCCCGGCTACGACGGCCACCATATCCAGATCGCGTTG
The DNA here is from genome assembly GCA_963714255.1 of uncultured Alphaproteobacteria bacterium. Classification (GTDB taxonomy): domain Bacteria; phylum Pseudomonadota; class Alphaproteobacteria; order Acetobacterales; family Acetobacteraceae; genus Rhodovastum. Next base: position 19,843 of record CAVQNU010000026.1, on the reverse strand, counting down.
GCCGATTTCTCCGGCCCGCATCGCCGCCTGCTGGCGCGCGGGCTGATCACCGAAGAGAGCAGCCAACATCAGTACCGGTTCCAGGACGTGGTTGATCCCGACAGCGGCGAGGTGCTGGTGACGGTCGAGCATGAGGTGCGCAGCATGCGTCATCCGATGTTTGGGCGGGTCTTGATCAACCGGGACGCAGGATAAAGGAAGGCCAGGGCTCTGCCCTGGACCCGCCAAGGGCCGAGATGCCCTTGGAACCCATTACTTAAGGAACGGGGTCCAGGGCAGAGCCCTGGCCTTCCTTCACCCGCACCGAAACCCGAGCCGCCGCCCCATCCGCATCAAGCACCGTCAGCCGATAAAACCCCGGTCCAGGCGGGCTCCACGCGGTCTCGCGCCGGGTCGGGTCGGTCGCCAGCGGCGCGCCGTCCACCATGAAAACCAGCGGCCGCCGCCCGCCCATGGCGCGCAGGGTAACCGGCCCGTCGTTGCTCAGCACCGCCTGCGGCGGCGGAAACAGCAGGCGCAGCGCGTCGGACCGCGCGACGGTCCGCCGCTCCGGGCGGGGCAGCGGCGGCGGATCGCGTGGGGCGGCCGGCAGCAGCGAAAACACCCGGCCGAGCAGCGGCAAGGCCAAGCTGCGCCCGGTCGCACCGGGCAGCGGCGTGCCGTCGGGCCGGCCGACCCAGACGCCCACCACGTGGCTGCGGTCGAACCCGAGCGCCCAGGCATCGCGCCCGCCCCAGCTCGTGCCGGTTTTCCAGGCGATGCCGGAGGGTCCGCCGTCGGGCAAAGCCTGGGTCAGCACGGCGGCGACCGTTGCACTGGCGCGGGGTTGCAGGAACGGGCGCAACGCCGCCGGGTCGGCTTCGCGCAGGCGCAGCGGTGCGGCGCTGCCGTCGCCGGCCAGGGCCGCATACAGCCCGGCGATCTGACGCAAAGTGATGCCGGCACCGCCTAGCGCCAGCGGCAGGGATGCGTCCGCGCCCGGCGGCAGGCGCAGCGCGACGCCCGCACTTTTCAACGTGGCGGCGAAGCGCAGCGGGCCGACCCGGTCCAGCAGCGCCACCGCCGGCAGGTTCAGCGAACGTTGCAACGCCTCCGCCGCGGTGACGCTGCCAGCAAAGCCGCGGTCGAAATTCTCCGGCGCGTAGCCGCCGAACCGGCGCGGCAGATCGGCGAGCACCGTGTCGGGGCCGACGATGCCGTCCTGGAAGGCGAGGGCGTAAATGAATGGCTTCAGCGCCGATCCCGGCGAGCGCACCGCGCGCGTGAGGTCGAGCGCGCCGCCCCTTCCTTCGCCGGCGCCCGCCCCGCCGGAGGCCAGCGCGCGGATTTCGCGCGATTGGGCGTCGGCCACCAGCAGGGCGAGCGAGGCGCGTTCGGGCAGCGACTCCAGCCGCTCGGCGGCAAGGCGTTCGAGTGCGATCTGCAACGGCAGGTCGAGCGTGGTGGCGACGCTTGGGGCGGGCGGCAAGGCTGCGACCGCCTGGCGCGCGTGGCGGGGCAGGGGGATGCGGGCGGCGGGAATGTCGGCGGCGGGGTCGCCGCCGGTTGCCGCCAGGATGCGGTCGCGCAGGGCGCGGGCGGCGGCGGGGTGGCGATCCGGGCGCAGCGCCTCCGGCCGGCGCGGGATCGCCACCAGCAGGGCCGCCTGGGCCGCGTCCAGCAGGCGCGGCGAGGCGCCGAACCAGGCGAGCGACCCCGCGCGCACGCCTTCCAGATTGCCGCCCATGGGCGCCAGCGTCAGCCAGATGCCGAGGATCTCGCGCTTGGAGAAGCGCGCTTCGAGCTGCAGGGCGCGCAGCGCTTCGATGACCTTGGCGCGCAGGCTGCGCCGCCGCGGCTCCAGCAGCCGGGCGGCCTGCATGGTGAGGGTGGACCCGCCGGAGACGATGCGGCCGGCGCGCAAATCCTGCCAGGCGGCGCGGGCGAGCGACAACGGATTGACGCCGGGGTGATGCCAGAAATGCCGGTCCTCGATGGCGACCAGCGTGTCGATCAGGACCGGCGCGGTTTCGTCCGCCGTGGTGCGGAAGCGCCAGACGCCGCCCGGCGCGGGAAGCAGGGCGACGGTGCGGCCGCCGCGGTCGGTGATTTCGGTGCCGACGGCGGCGAGGCGGGAGAGGTCGGGCGGGAAGAGGCGGTCGAGGGCGAGGAGGGTGGCGGCGATCAGGGCGATACAGGCGGCCACTCTCGCGGCCCCGCGACCCCTCCCCCGGCCTTGGTCCGCTTCGCGGACCAAGGCCGGGGAGGGGTCGCGCCGCACCGCACCCGCGCGCCTCACTCCGGCGCCAGCACCTTGATCCGGTTCGCCGCCTGCCGTGCGAACAGCGAAGGCCGGTACATGTCGGACAGTTCAGCGCCCGGTATCTCGAAACTCCCCGGCGTCACCGCCCGCAGCCGCACCGCGACCCGGAACGCCGGCTTCTCGCCGGTCAGCGCGACCACCGCGGCGAAGCGGTCATCCGCGCCGATCTGCACCTCGGTCGGCGACAGCTCGCCGAGCCAGGGCAGGCCCGGCGCGTCGCCCTCGGCGAAGCGGCCGGCCACTTCCCAGCCCGCCGGCAGACCTTGCAGCACCAGGGCGCGGTGGTCCTGGCCGTCCTCGGCTTTCCCTTCCAGCAGCAGCACGAACACCGTGTTCTGCTTCAGATTGTCGAGGTCGAGCGTGCCGCCGTCGAGGCTGAAGAAGCGGCGCTGCACCCGCATCAGGTTGCGCGAAGCGGGCGGCGCCTCGGCCGGCACGCCGGTCACCGACAGGCTCTGCCAGACCGGGCGGTCGCCCAGGTTGCGCGCGGTCGCCGGACCGTCCAGCGCCACCGTCACCACCGCGGCCGGCGGCAAAGCGTGGCCGTCCAGTTCGATCCGCGCCGGCTTGCCGTCGCGGCCGAGCACCCCGGCGGCGGCGGCGGCCCAGGCCTGTTCCTGGGTGCTGAGCCCCTCGGCCTGCAGATCGGCGCCCGGCAGGGCGGCGGCCAGCGCCGGCAGGCGCGGCCCCAGCACGCCGCTTTCCTTCAGCAGCACGGCAATCGCCGCCTGGTCGCGCAACGCGGTGCCGTAATCGGCGGACCACCAGCGCCGGCCCGGTGCCTCCAGCGCGGCGGCGAAGGCGGCCTCGGCGCGCGGCGTGTCGTGCCCGAGCGCCAGTGCCGCGCCGAGCTGCGCCTTGGCCAGCGGGGTCGGCAGTTTGTCCATTGCCTCGGCCAGCACCCGCGCGGCCCCCGGACGGCCCTGGCCGGCGAAGCCGAGCACATACAGCCGATACGCCTGCGCGGCGAGGGCGGCGGGTGTGTCGGGGTCCTGCTCGGCCGCCTCGCCGAGCGCTTTCAGCCCGTCGGCGATCGCGGCGTCCGGCACCGCCGCCCCGGCGTTGCGCGCGCGCAGCAGGAACTCCATGGCGTAGGGGGTCAGCCAGGGCTCGGCATCGCCGCTGGCGGACCAGAGCGCGAAGGCGCCGTCGTAGCGCTGGTGGTCGAGCACGGAGGCCACCTGCGCCTGCAGCCGCCCGGCCCGGTCCGCGCCGGCCAGCGGCCCGTCGGGCAGCACGGCGAGCGGCAGGCCGCGGCTGGTCGCCTGCTCCAGGCAGGCGAAGGGATACACCGACAGCGCCTGCACCAGGGCCGCCGCATCGTAGCGCACCGGCGCGCCGAAGCTGGCCGACGCATGCGCCGTGCCGGGCACGAACCGCACCAGGGCAGGCGCCAGCGGCGCTTCCGCGCCGGCGGCCAGTTCGCCGGCGGCGACCAGAGATACCGGCCCGCGCGCCGGCCGCACGGTCAAAGCGTAGTCGTGCACAACCGCGAATCCGCCCGGCCCGCTCGCTTCCAGCCGGATCACGCCGCGCCCGACGCCGGTGGCGCGCAGCACCGTCGCCGGCACCGATTGTGCGCCCGGCGCCAGATTCACGGCCAGCCGGTCGGCGCCGGCCACCGCCAGCGGCCCCTGCACGCTGATCCGCGCCGCCGCCTCGCCGGCCGGAAGATCAAGATTGTGCAGCAGCACCGCCAGCCGCGCCTCATCGCCGGGGGCGAGGAACCGCGGCAGCAGCGCCTCGGCCACCAGCGGGTCGCGCACCGTCACGTCGGCGTTGGCGGCGCCGATGCGGCTGCCCAGCCAGGACACCGCCATCAGCCGCACCTGGCCGTTGAAATCGGGCATGTCGAGCGGCACCGAAGCCACCCCGTCGGCGCCGGCCTGCACCGGCGGGGTGAACAGCACCACTGTGCGCAAGGGAATGTCGGGCAGCACGAAGCTCGCCTCGTCGCCGCCCTGGCGCAGCAGCGTGGCCGCGCCGTCCGGCGGCGCGATGAGCCGACCCCAATCGTCGCGAATATCGATGCCGAGCGTGCGGCGGCCGAGGAAATGCGGCGCCGGGTCGGGCGAGACGAAACGGGTGAGGCGCAGAATGCCTTCGTCCACCGCCGCCAGCGTCACCCAGGCGCCCGGCGCGGTGTGCACCGGCACCACTGTGCGTGCGCGCGGCGGCGCCCGCTCGGGGGCGGCAACCGCCACCGCCAGGGTCCGCGCGGCCGGATCGACGCCGACCCAGGTCAGGCCGATGGCCCGCCCGGGCCGTGTGCCATCGCCGCCCGGGCGGAACACATGCACCGCCACATAGGCGCCGGGACCCCAGGAGGTTTCCACCGGCACGTCCACATCGGTGCCGCCGGCCGGAACCGCCAGGGTGCGCACGAGGTGCACCCGGTCGCTCAGCACCAGCAGCGTCGCTTCGCCCGCAAACGGCGGGGCGATGTGGATTTTCACGCTCTGCCCTGCCGGCACGCTGCGCCGGTCGGCCGACACATCCGCCCGGTCCGGCACGTCGGGGCTGTCCGAACTCGCCCAGCCGGAGCGGAACCGATAGGAGGAAACCGCCATGCCGCCGTCCTGCGACACCTCCACCCGGTAGCGGCCGAAATCGAGCGTGCGGGCGAAGCGCAGCGGCGTCCCCGCCGGGATATCGACCTGGGTGGTTTCCAGCGGCTCGTCGCGCCAGACGGTTTCGTAGCAGGCGACGTTGCCGCGCATCATCAGCCGCCAATCAGGCCGCTCGCGCACCAGGCGCAGCTTGGCTTTCAGCGCGGTGCGCTGGCCGTCCGGGCTGACTGCGGCGATGTCGAACCCGGCTTCGGTGCCGGCGTCGATGGCATTGTCGGCAAACAGTGGCTTGATGCCGATGAGCGGATACGCCGGGCGCACCGGAATTTCCAGCTCCGCCCGGCTGCCATGGCCGGACGGGTCGTCCACGGTGATGTCGATCGCCGCCTTCAGCGCCTGGGTGGTGTCGGGCGCGCGCGGCAGCAGGATGGTGAGCTTGGTCTGGCCCTGCGCATCGGTGTCGGGCAGGTCGATATCGCTGGCGTCGGGCGCATAGGCCTCGCCGGCCAGTCCGATGCGGTAGCCGGCGAGCGCCGGGAAGGGGGAAGGGTCGATTACCAGCCGCAGCGAGGCCTTGCCGGTCAGGTTGGCAGCCGGCGCGCCATACAGGAACCGCGCCGCCACCGGCAGCACCGCGGGCTGGCCGGGAATGATCACAGCCGGCGCCGGACCGGGCTCGACCGCCATGCGGTCGGGCACGAAGGCATCGACGCGGAACTCGGCCCGCCCGATCGGCGGCGCGTGCGGATCGGCCTGCACCTCCACCGTCCAGGTGCCGACCGGGGCGCCGGAGGACAGGCTCACCGGCAGATGGATGGACGCATCCGCCTCGCGCGGCGGGGTGGCTTGCAGGAACACCTGGCCGTTCGGCCGCTTCACGGTGATGCGGGCGGGGATGTCGGCCGGGGCGCCCGCATTGTCACGCAGCAGCGCCATCACCTGCACGGTTTCGCCCGGCCGGTAGATGCCACGGTCGAGCCACACATAGGAATCGAGCGGCCCCGGCTGGGGCATGCCCTCCACCCCGCGATCGGACAGATCGAAGGCGGCGACGCTGAGGTCGAGGGCGGCGAAATCGTCATCGGCGCCGAAGGCGTGCAGCGCCGCGGGTGCGAGCGGACCCTCGCCGCGCAGCAGCGGGGCGGCGAAGCGGGCGACGCCGGCGGCATCGGTGCTGGCCTCGCCCAGGATATCGTTGTTGCGGGCCAGCAGTTGCAGCCGCACGCCGGCGCGCGGTTTGGCGTCGGAATAGGCGCGCACCTGCACGGTCAGCCCGTCCGAGCCGCGCCACACGGTGGGGGCCAGATCGGTGCGCAGCACGAGCTGCACCGCGCTCGCTTCCCAGGCCTTGGTGCCGTCGCCCGGGGTCGCTTCCAGGGCGTACAGGCCGGGGCCGGAGTCGCGCAGGGCGTCCGGCAGCGGCAGGGCGGTGCGGGCGGGGCGGTTGGGCTCCCATTTCGGGATGTCGGCGCGGCCTTCCCACACCACCCGGCCCCAGTTCTCGGCGATCATGTTGGCGGCCCAGCTTTCCACCGGCGCGCCCAGCTTGGTTTCATGCAGCAGGGTAGGGATGTTGCGCTCGGTGAGGCGCATCAGCTTCAGCGATACCGCCGAGAGGTTGACCGTGCTCAGCCCGACCGCCGGCGCCTGGCCGCGCGGCAGCACGAACAGGCGGGAATCGAAGGCGATCCGGGGCCGGCGGTTGGGCAGGGACACCGCCAGCACGGTTTCCTTCACCAGCGCCTGCCCCTGCTCGCCGGGCAGGCCGGCGCGCAGGATCACCCGCGTGGTGGCGCCCGAGGGCAGGCCGGAGGCGCAGATCTGATCGCCCTCGCGGGTTATGGCGGCGGTGGGCACGGGCGGATCGAGCCGCACCCAGTCGGCCGGGTTGAAGTCTCGTCGCCGGGCCGGCGGCACGGTGAAGGCGATGCAGGCGCGCGGCGGGTCGGCCTCGCCCTCGGTCTGCACGCCGCGCACCTGCAGCCCGGTGGCGCGCTGGGCGTCGGCGAGCAGGCGCTTGTAAGCGGGGTTGTCGGGCGCGCGCTGCACCACCGCCTCCAGCGCCTGCACCGCCTGGGCGTTGCGGTCCAGCGCGCGCAGCGCGTCGGCGATGACCAGCAGAGGCGGGATTTCCGGCAGGCCCGGATCGGCGCGGGAGAAATCCTTCCACGCCGCCAGCAGCGCCTTGCCCGGATCGGGCGGCATGCGGTGCAGATAAGCGTTGGCGAGGTCCAGGAACTGCTGGGCCGTGGCATTGCCGAGCGCGATGCGCTGTTCGAGCGCCACGGCGGCGGCGGTGTAGTCTTTCTTTTGCAGTGCCGCGGCGGCCTGTTGCTCGGCGGTGCGGCGCGCCGCCGGGGTTCCGCCGGCGGGGAAGCGTTTTTCCAGCGCAGCGTTCCAGGCATCGCTGTCGCTATCCAGCCCGGGCAGGCTGAAATCATCGGCGCGTCCGGGGATGGCCAGGGTCAGGACAAGAATAATCGGCAGCAGAAACGCGAGCAGGCGGCGCGGCATGGACGGTCCCCCCGGAACGGAATCGGGGCGACATTAGCAGAGCGTGCGGCCGGAACTCGGTGAAAAATGCGCGGCGGCGTCCTACCGCGACCCCTCGCGCACGGCGGGATCGAGCATGCGCGCGACCGACGCCTCCGGCCCGCCCATGCCCCAGGCATTGGCCAGGAACATCCAGGCAAAAACCAGCACCACCACCACGCCAAGGGCCAGGGCGCAGGTCGCAAGCCGTTCCAGCGGCCAACGCCTTGGCAGCCGGAGCGGCGAGGGGCCGCTGATGATGCGGCGCGCCCGGGCGAGGTTTTCGGGTCTCAGGCGGCGTGGCATGGACGATCCCCCTGGAACGGACGCGGCGGGACACTACCATGCCGCCGCATTAGGAACGGGTGAAAAATCAGGTGAACCGTTGCGGTTTGCTGCCCGCCCGGCGACCTGCGTATCCTTTCGCTGTCAGCCAGAATGGCCCCGGAGGGCAAGCGCCATGCCAGCGCCGCCGCTTCGCCTCCATGTCGAGTTGTTCACCGACCCCGATCACTGGCGCTGGGCGCTGAAGGACGGCGCGGGCGCGTTCCTGGCCGACCACAGCGTCGCGCTGGACCGCAAGGACCCGGAATACGCGGCGCTTCTCGACCTGCCGCGCTACCTTTGGGACCACACCGCGCCCGACACCCGCGAGGCCGAGGAACGCATTCTGGTCGCCAAGCTCGGCGCCTGGCTCGGCGTGCGGCTGCTTGGCCCGATCGCCGCGAAGCTGGCCGGATTCGCCAACCCTTCGGTGGTGGTCCGCATTGCTGTGCCGGCGCAGGCCGAGCGGCTGCTCACCCTGCCGCTCGAACTGGCCCATGTCGACGGCAAGCCGCTCGCCCTGCACGGCGTCGGCTTCGTGTTCGAGCCCGCCGGCGCGCACCCCCCGACCGACGCCCAACTCGGCGAGCGGTTGCGGGTGCTGGCGCTGTTCAGCCTGCCGCCGGCCGGCAGCCCGCTGAATTTGCGCCGCGAGCGGCAGATGCTGCGCCGCCTCGTGCGCGATCTGACCGGCGCCCGCGGCCTGGCGGTCGAGTTGCGGGTGCTGCAGTACGGCGTGACGCGCGAGCGTCTGGCCGAAGTGCTGCAGGAGGGCGAGGGCTGGGACATCATCCATTTCTCCGGCCATGGGCTGCCCGGTTCGCTGGTGTTGGAGACGCCGGACTGCCGCCACGATCTCGTGTCCGGCAGCGAGCTTGCTGGCCTGCTGCGCCAGGCCGGCAGTCCGCTCAAGCTGGTGGTGCTGTCGGCCTGTCTTTCGGCGGCGGCCAGCATCGAACAAACGCTGGCCTGGCTCGGAATGGCGGACGCGGTGGCGCGGCGCGATGCGCCCGCCGCCCAGGCCGCCGATGCCGCTGCCGCACCGACGGTGGCGCGGTCGCTGATCGCCTCGCTGGGCTGTGCGGTGCTGGCGATGCGCTATGCCGTTGAGGACGATTTCGCCATCGCGCTGGGCGAGGCGCTGTACACGGCGCTGTTCACCGCCCGCCAGGCTTTGCCGCGCGCCGCCCATACGGCTTTGACGAAAACGGTCGCCGGACCCGCCGCGCCGGGCGCGGTTTCGGCGGCGGCGCCGGCGCTGTTCGGCGCCAGGGCGGCCGAGCTGATGCTGGTGCCGCCGAAGGCCGCGGGGTTTTCCGCGGCGCCGCCGCCGCTCGGCCTGGCGTTGCTGCGGCAGAAGGAACCGGTGCATTTCGTCGGCCGGACCAAGGCGATGACCGACGCCAGCGCCGCGCTGGCCCGCGACGCCGACAGTTCCGGCGTGCTGTTTCACGGCATGGCCGGCGGCGGCAAAACCAGTTGCGCGGTCGAACTGGCGCTGCATCACGCCGAAATTGATCGTTTCCAGGCTTTCGTTTGGTACAGCGCGCCCGAACAGGGCAAGGACATCGTCCTGGCGCTGCGCGATTTTGCCTTCGCCATGGAGCAGCAACTGCCGGGCTTCGAAATGGTGCACGTCGTTGATCGGTTGGACGTGCTCAAAGCCTGGCTGCCGCGATTGACGGCGATGTTGCATCAGACCGCGGTGCTGCTGGTGCTCGACAATCTGGAAAGCCTGCTGACCGAAGACGGGCAGTGGCGCGACGCTCGCTTTGCGTTGCTGATGCAGGCCTTGCTGGCTCCCGGCGGCCTGTCGCGCGTGGTGCTGACCAGCCGCATCCGGCCGGCCGACCTGCCGGCGGCAACCGCGGTGGTGCAGGTGCATGCCATGCCGCGCGACGAGACCTTGCTGTATGCGCGCGAACTGCCAATCTGCGGCGTTTGCTCAAAGGCTCCGCGCTGGGCGTGACCCGCGATCAGGGCCGTATTTTGGTGCTTCGCCTGCTCCGGCTGGTGCAGGGCCACCCGAAGCTGATCGAACTGGCCGAGGCGCAGGCGGCCGATCCCGAAAAACTGGCCGCACAACTCGATCGCGCCACTGCCGCGCAACAAAAAGGCGAGGCCGAACTGGACGCGTTCTTCCGCGGGGACGCCACGCCGTTCGGCCCGGCGGGTTTCCTGCTGGGACTGCGCTACTGGACCGCAGGCATTGCGGGCGCTTTGCCCGAGGCGTCGCGGCTGTTCTTCCAGTTCCTCTGTGCGCTGGAGGAAGACGATCGCGAGGGCTGGATCATCGCTGCGGTCTGGCCCGAACTTTGGAAGCGGCTCGAACGGCCCGCACCGGCACCCGATGCGGAGTCGGTGCTGGCGCCACTGCTGGCAGCGGCGCTGGTGGAGCGGCAGGCGACCGGCGACGAAGCCGAGATGTTCCGGCTGGCGATCCATCCCGGCGTCGCCGAAGCAGGCGCGAATTGGCGGGGGACGGGTTCCAGCAGGCGGTGGACGCGGAACTGCCGGCGACCTGGGCCGGCGTCGTGCGGCGGTGCTTGGAGGACCAGGGCAAGCACCCCGTTGCCGGGGCGATGATCGAGCGCGCCGGCCTCGCCGCGTTCCCGTATCTCAGCCGGCGAAGCGAGTGGGAAACGGCTGGCGCGATGCTCGAACGGGCCTGGAACTTCAGCGACAATTCGCCAACGGCACTCGCTTCCGTGCTGCCGCTTTTCCGCCGCATCGCCGACGCAACGGCCGGAACTGGGAATGAGGCGGCGGATCGCGGCCGGCTCGCGCGTGTGCTGGCGGCCGCCGGACAGGTGGAGGAGGCCGAAGCGCTGCTGCGGGCGGCGATGGCGCAGGCGGAACTTGCAGCGGATTTCGGGGTGGCATCGGCGGCGGCGGGGGATCTGGCCGATCTTCTTCGTCGCGTCGGGAAGCCCCACGAGGCTTTGCAGGTGCTCGACCGGCGAGAAAACGTTACGCGGCCCGCCGGGCACGGTCCCTGGTCCCTTCTGGTCGACGAGGTCCAGCGCCTGTCGGTTTTGCTCGAACTCGGCGAGACGAAGGAGGTGCTGCGCCGAACCCAACAGCTCCGCGACGAGGTGCGCGGCCTCCCCGATCGCCCGGGGCCTGAGGATCGGTTCGTCAACGTCTGGAAAGTCCGCGACGCGGTGCTCAACACGGGCTTCGTCGCGGCACTTGCGCTCGCAGCGTGGCAGCAGGCGCTTGACTTCAATGCCGAGAGCCTGCGCAGCATCCAATACCGCGGCGCCGGCGTGCCCGAGCAGGCGCGCTTACAGTTCAACGATTACGGTCCGCTGTTGCGCCTCGGGCGGCATGCCGAAGTTCGTGCCTTGCTTGGGCACTGTCGCGAAACCTTCGAAGCTGGGAACGACATCGGCATGCTCGGCAAGGTGTTTTCAGCACTGGCCGATTTGGAAAACCTGACCGGACACCACGAAAACTCGGTGCGCTTCGAGCGTACAGCCCTCCGATTCAGATATGTCGGCATCGAACCGGATGAGTGCGCTATCAGTCACTTCAATTTGGCGAACTATCTCACACGGACCGGCAGCGTTCACGGCACGATCGTCGATCACCGGCTCGCCGCTGTGCTGATCAGGCTCGCCACGAGGACTGGCCGCTCACCGCAATCTCTCGCGGCCCTCGCCAGCGATCTCCCCAACGCTGGCGTCCAGGCCGCATCCGCCCTTCCGGCGGACTTCGCCGCTCTCTGCGCCACGGTGGAGGAGGTCGAGGGCGTGCGGTTCCGGGAGCTGATGGAACGCCTCACACGCGGCGGCCCAACCGATCCGGACGCGTTGCTGCGAGAAGCCATTGGAGCGGCGACCCAGGTCACCGCCGCCACGAATTAAGATGCCGCGTCCGCACCGTCCAGCGAAACCTCAGCCCCACCGGTCTCGCCGCCCACGGCGTGATCTGGCTGCGGCGCCCCTGCCGCTAGCGCGGCGCCTCGCGCGCGCTGGGATCGACCATGCGGGCATGGTCGTCATGGCCACGTGCGCCCAATGCGCTGGCCACCAGCATCCAGCCGAAGGCAATCAACACTACAAACCCGAGGCCGACCGCAAGACCAGCGAGCCAGTCGATCTGCCAACCCACGGGTAGCCGCAGCTTCACGCGGCGGGCGCGGACAAGGCGCCCACCCACCGCCGGCGCGGGCAGCAGCGCCACCAGCCGCTCGGCGGTCGCGCTCGCCTCCGGCAACGAACAAGGGCACGACGGCGCCGCCGCGATAATCGCGGCGAGGCTCGCCACCGCCGCTTCGGCCGGCAACCGCGCCAGCCGCGCCGCTTCCTCCCACGGGTCGTCGCCGTGGCGGCCGAACAGGGAGGCGATGGTCAGCGCCCCGGCGCCGTCCGGCGGGCCGATGTCGGCGTAGACGAACGGGTTCAGGGCGGAACGTGTGTGGGCGAAAATGTTGGGTGTGGGCATCTTGATGCTCCGGTGCGGTCTGGCCGGGGCGCTGCCCCGGACCCCGGCAGGGGCTTTGCCCCTGCACCCCACCAGGGGCCCAAGGCCCCTGGACCCCTTAAGTAACGGGGTCAAGGGGGCCACTGCCCCCTTGCGGGTCCAGGGCAGAGCCCCGACCTTTGCTTGCTTACTCTTCAGTACCAGCCTTACGCTCCACCCGCTCAGCCACCATAGCTTCGGTGGTAATCAGCAGCGAGCCAATCGAAGCCGCGTTCTGCAACGCCACCCGCACCACCTTCGTCGGGTCGATGATGCCGGCCTTCACCAGATCCTTGAACGTGTCGGCCTGCGCGTCATAGCCCCAGTTGTACTCGTCGTTGTCGAGCACCTTGCCGGAGATCACCGCGCCGTCCTCGCCGGCATTGGTGGCGATCTGGCGCAGCGGCGACAGCGCGGCGCGGCGAACGATGTCGATGCCGTGCCGCTGATCCTCGTTGTCGCCCTTCAACTTGGCGAGCACCAGCGACGCCCGCGCCAGCGCCACGCCTCCGCCCGGCACGATGCCTTCCTCGACGGCCGCGCGGGTGGCGTGCAGCGCGTCGTCCACACGGTCCTTGCGCTCCTTCACCTCGACCTCGCTGGCGCCGCCGACGCGGATCACCGCAACGCCGCCGGCCAGCTTGGCCAGCCGTTCCTGCAGCTTCTCGCGGTCGTAATCCGAGGTGGTGTCCTCGATCTGCGCGCGGATCTGCTTGACGCGGTCGGTGATGTCGCCCTTCTTGCCGGCGCCTTCGATCACCGTGGTGGTCTCTTTCTCGATCAGTACCCTTCTTGGCCTGGCCGAGCATGTCCAGCGTGACCGTCTCCAGCTTGATGCCGAGATCATCGCTGATCAGCGTGCCGGCGGTCAGCACGGCGATGTCCTGCAGGATCGCCTTGCGGCGGTCGCCGAAGCCCGGCGCCTTCACCGCGGCCACTTTCAGCCCGCCGCGCAGCTTGTTGACCACCAGGGTCGCCAGCGCCTCGCCGTCCACATCCTCGGCGATGACCAGCAACGGCCGTCCGGCCTGTACGATGCTTTCCAGCAGCGGCAGCAGCGGCTGCAGCACGGACAGCTTCTTTTCGTGGATCAGGATGTAGGGATGATCCAGCTCGGCGATCATCTTCTCGGCGTTGGTGATGAAATAGGGCGACATGTAGCCGCGGTCGAACTGCATGCCCTCGACGATGTTGAGCTCGGTCTCAAGACCCTTGGCTTCCTCGACCGTGATCACGCCGTCGTTGCCGACCTTCTTCATCGCCTTGGCGATCATCTCGCCGATCTCCACCTCGCCGTTGGCGGAGATGGTGCCGACCTGCGCCGTCTCCTCCTGGGTGGTGATTTTCTTGCTGTGCTTTTCGAGTTCTTCGACCAGCGCCGCGACCGCCTTGTCGACGCCGCGCTTGAGGTCCATCGGGTTCATGCCGGCGGCCACCCCCTTCAACCCCTCGCGCACGACGGCATGCGCCAGCACGATCGCGGTGGTGGTGCCGTCGCCGGCCACGTCGTTGGTCTTGCTGGCGACCTCGCGCACCATCTGCGCGCCCATGTTCTCGAACTTGTCGGTCAGCTCGACTTCCTTGGCGACGGTCACGCCGTCTTTGGTGATCCGCGGGGCGCCGTAGCTTTTGTCGATCACCACGTTGCGGCCCTTGGGGCCGAGCGTCACTTGCACGGCGTGGGCGAGCATATCGATGCCGCTGAGCATGCGCCCACGCGCGTCAATGCCGAAGCGGACGTCTTTGGCAGCCATTGTACGTTTTCCTTGCTGTGGGCCGCCGCACGAAGGTGAAGCGGCGGGCAGTCACGCGGTTGGTGCGGTCAGGCGGCGCGGCTTTTGCCAGCTTCCGAATGGGCCTTGTGGGCGCCGCCATGGAGCACGCCGAGGATGTCGGTTTCCTTCATGATCAGCAGCTCAACGCCATCGATCTTCACTTCGGTGCCGGACCATTTGCCGAACAGCACGCGGTCGCCGGCCTTCACGTCGGGCGGCACGAGCGTGCCCTGGTCGTTGCGCGCACCCGGCCCAACGGCAATCACCTCGCCCTCGACCGGCTTTTCCTGGGCGTTGCCGGGAATGATGATGCCGCCGGCGGTGGTTTCGACGGGGTCGATACGGCGGATCGCGACCTGGCTGTGCAGCGGCCGGAATTTCATGGGTGGTGGTCCTTAAAGGGCGGAGAAAGGCCGGCGCGCAAAGCGGCTGCCGCGCGCGCCGGGCCGGTGTTTCCGCCGGAGCCCGGCTTTTAGCACTCCATGCCAGCGAGTGCCAGCCTTGTGCCGGGCACCTCCCGAAACCGTGTCCGGGCCGGGCCGGCGCGCAAATGCGTCCGCGGGCCGGGAACGACTGTCGGAACGGCGAGAATGATGGAATAACCGGAACGGACCGAGGCCGGCGCGGCGAGAGGTGGTTGGGATGTCAATGACAGCGGCGAGACTGGCGCGCGGCGTTTTTCTGGCGCTCGCCCTGACTTGCTCCGGCTGCGCCTCGTTCCTCGTGGGCGATACGCGGCCGCTGCCCCAGGCGCAGCTTGAGCCGGTCGGCGCCGACCGCATTTCGCGTGACGGCTACCGGGTCGATCAGCTTGCTGGCTCGTCCGCTGCGCCGGACCTGCTGGTGATGGTCGCCTTCTCCGGCGGCGGCAAGCGTTCGGCCTCGTTCGGCTACGGCGCGCTCAAGGGCCTGCGCGACGTGATGCTGCAGACTGCCGCCGGCCCGCGCCCGCTGCTGGAGCAGATCGACGTGATCTCGGGCGTGTCGGGCGGCAGCTTCCCGGCGGCCTATTACGGCCTGTACCGCGAGAAGACGTTCGGCCGGTTCGAGACCGATTTCCTCTATGACGACACCAACAGCTATATTTTCGGCATCTATCTGTTGCCATGGAACTGGACCTGGCTGATCGAGCCCGGGGTCGGCACCAACGACTTCATGGAACGCGTCTATGACCGGACCATGTTCCACGGCGCAACCTTCGCCGACCTGCAGGCGCGCGGCCGGCCGCTGATCGCCATCGGTGCCACCGACATCTCCTATGGCACGCCGTTCGCCTTCACCCAGGACCAGTTCGATCTGATCTGCTCGGACCTGTCGTCTTTTCCGGTGGCACGCGCGGTCGCCGCGTCGAACGGGTTTCCGGGCCTGTTCTCGCCGGTCACCCTGACCAACCATGCCCCCGACTGCGACGGCCGCAGGCCCGGCTGGCTGCGGCGCATCAGCCCCGCCGAGCGGCGCGACCCGCTGTCGCGGGTCGGCGCGGAAGCGCTCAAGGCCGAGCGCTACCTCGACGCCGGCCGGACCCGTTATGTGCATCTCTCCGATGGCGGCGTTTCCGATAATCTGGCGATGCGCAGTGCCGGGAACCTGATGCAGGTGATGACACCGGCCGATTTGCGCGAACGCGGCTTCACCCGTCTGCGGCGGGTGCTGCTGCTGAGCATCGACGGCCAGGGCACGCAGGACAGCACGATCGCACAGCGCCAGGAGGTCGGCGGCCTCGTGCAGTTGCTCGGGCTGGTCAGCGGCGGCCAGATCGACAGTTATAATTTCGAGACTCTGAACACGGTGAACCAGCAGATCCAGATCCTGGGCCGTCGCCTGCGTGACGCCCGTTGCGCGAAAGGCGCCGTCATTGACGGAACGAGCTGCAACGATGTTCAGACGGAGATGCTCCACATCGCCCTTTCCGACCTGCCGGCCAGCCCGCAGACCGCCCGGCTGCAGGCGATCCCGACCGGTCTCACGCTGGCGCGGACCGATGTCGATCTGCTGGTGACCGCCGGCCACGATGCGGTGACGGAGTTCGCCCCGCTGCGCGCCTTCCTCGACAATTACCCGCCGGCAGCGGTCGTATCCCCGCTTACCGCCGCGGCGCCACGGCGCCGGGCGGCGGAAGCGGGCGCCACGCAGCAGCGGGTCATGAACCCATAGGCACATCCCGGTTGCGGCTGGCCCGCGAGATCGCCAGTTTCGTCGGGACGGTATTTCGTGGCCTCGGCCTCAGCGCGGCTTGCCACCCTTTGCAGATAAGGTATTCCCCATGTCCGACAATCCTCGCGTTTGGCTCATCACCGGCTGCTCGACCGGTTTTGGCCGGGACCTCGTCCGCGCCGTCGTGCAGCACGGTCACCTTGCTGTCGCGACGGCCCGCAATCCGGCCACCCTGGACGAATTTGCCGGCAATCCGGCCGTCCTGACCGCGGCGCTGGACGTGACGAGGCCACAGGACATCGCCGATGCCGTGCGCGCGGCCGAGGGCGGCTTCGGCCAGATCGATGTTCTGGTCAACAATGCCGGCTACGGCTACCTTTCCGCCATCGAGGAAGGCGAGGACGACGAGGTCCGCGCCATGTTCGAGGCCAACGTGTTCGGTCTGGTCAACCTGACCAAGGCCGTGCTTCCGGGGATGCGCGCGCGCCGCGGCGGCCACATCGTCAATATTTCCTCCATGGGCGGGCTGATCGGCTTCCCCGGCATCGGCTACTACAACGCCACCAAGTTCGCGGTGGAGGGCCTGTCCGAGGCGCTGGCCAAGGAGTGCGCTCCGCTGGGCATCAGGGTGACCGTGGTGGAGCCCGGCCCGTTTCGCACCGATTGGGGCGGCCGCTCGCTCAAGGTGCCGAAGACGCCGATCGCCGATTACGCGGATACGGCCGGTGCCCGGCGGGCGGCCATCCAGGGTTACAGCGGCCGGCAGCCCGGCGATCCCGTGCGCGCCGCCGCGGCCATCATTGCCGCCGTCGTGGCGCCGGAGCCGCCCTTGCACCTGGTGCTCGGCCGTGTGGCCTACGACGCGGTCGCGGGCAAGCTCGGGGCGTTTTCCCGTGAACTGGAAGCCTGGCGCAATGTGTCGCTGGGCGCGGATTTTCCCCAGGCGGGATGACGGCGGCAGCGACCATCAATGACGCCCTCGGGCTGACACAGCGAGTAGGGGGTGAGTGCGACGGGGTGCAGAACAATTGGTCTGGCGTTCGCGCTTGGGTTGACCTCTCAGGTTGCCTGCGCGGATGACGTCATGGCGGGCTTCAACGGCAAGTGGACAGGCCAGGGGGTTCTCATCCGGTATGGAGAACTCGCGCCTTGCGCGCTGTTCTCGCTTGCTTTTCTGGCAGGTCCGGATGGTTCGTTCGTGCTCGACGGCGGCCGGCGCGTTTGTGCGGCGCTGAAGATCGACGCAACGTTCGAACGCGAAGCCATGACGATGAAAGACGGCGTGCTGTTCGGTCCTGACGGAAAGCCGGCAGGGCATTACGACACGGATTTTGTCGAATCGTATTTCGTCCTGCCCGGGCCGGATGGCAAACCCGGCCTGTGGCGTTCGACCATGCGGCGGGAAGGCGACAATCTCGTCTTCGAGGAGCATGTCCCTCGCTGGTCAGACGACGCCGATGCTCACCTTCGCCGGCGCGGTTAGCCGGGAGTAGCCTTCGGGTTTTCACCCTATCCGGGCGCTCTCATGAATTCGACGGGTTAAGACTGCGTCAGTGGCCCGAAGAACCAACAAAGGCGCTGCCTGGACTGTTTTCATGTTTCATGGCAGACGCAGAATGGGCTGACATCAAGCGTGTGACCGCGGCCGACCACGGACGGCTTGTCGGCGGAATTGAGGACCGCATGCTTCCGCCGACCGCGACGCACGGTGTCATACCAACCCGCCTTGACGTTGACTCTTTTGTGAATTGCAAATCGGCGGCGCCCTCAATTCTTTGGCCGAGTGAGCATTTGGCAAAGGGAAGCAGGGGATGGGCGCTGCGTTGGTGGTCACACGGTCGGACCACTCGGCCGAGGGACTTCGTGCGCTGGCAAGCAAGAGTAGCGATGGCGCACAGGTTCGTCGATTGTTGGCGTTGGCACTGATCCTGGACGGCCACTCGCGGACCGAGGCGGCGGCACAGAGCGGTATGGAGCGCCAGACGCTGCGCGACTGGGTGCACCGGTACAACGACGCGGGGGTCGATGGGCTGAAGTCGCGCAGCAGCCCTGGCCGGACGCCATTTCTGACTGAGGAACAGAAAGCCGAGTTGAAGGCGTTGGTCATCAAAGGACCTGACCCTGACATCCACCAGGTGGTACGCTGGCGTTGTCTGGACGTGCGCGAAGAGGTGACGCGGCGGTTCTCGGTGACTGTGCACGAGAGCACTATCGGCAAGTGGCTGCACCAACTCAAACTGACGCCGCTGCAGCCGCGCCCGTTCCATCCGAAGAAGGACCCGGCCGCCCAAGAGGCTTTTAAAAAAACTTTCGTAATCTAGCCAAGGAAGCGCTGCTCGGAACCACGGCCGGCACGCCCATAGAAATCTGGTTCCAAGACGAAGCCAGGGTCGGCCAGCAGGGAACTCACACCTATATCTGGGCGCCGGTGGGCTCGCGGCCGCCGATGGTGCGCGACAACCGTCGTGAGTCCGTCTATCTGTTCGGCGCCATCTGCCCGGATCGAGCCGTCGGCGCTGCAATCATCATGCCCGCCGTCAACACCGAGGCCATGAACGCCCATCTGCAGGAAATCAGTACACAGGTGGCGCCTGGTGCGCACGCCCTGTTGCTGTGCGATCGCGCCGGATGGCATGCCACCAGCAGGGGCCTGCAGGTTCCCGTTAACATGACCCTGCTCCCCTTGCCCGCCTACGCGCCGGAATTGAACCCGATGGAGAACGTCTGGGATTACCTCCGCGGCAACAAGCTGTGCGGCGTTCTCTGGAACAGCTACAAGGCGATCGTGCAAGCCTGCAAGAAGTCCTGGGACTTCCTCATCAGCGATCCGGATCGCATCCGCTCCATCGGCACGCGCGAGTGGGCGTGTGTCAATCTTTAGGCGGGCTGGTATAAGGTTGCCTGCGCCGGATACGTCATGGCGGGCTTCAACGGCAAGTGGACAGGCCAGGGGGTTCTCATCCGGTATGGAGAACTCGCGCCTTGCGCGCTGTTCTCGCTTGCTTTTCTGGCAGGTCCGGATGGTTCGTTCGTGCCGACGCGGCCGGCGCGTTTGTGCGGCGCTGAAGATCGACGCAACGTTCGAACGCGAAGCCATGACGATGAAAGACGGCGTGCTGTTCGGTCCTGACGGAAAGCCGGCAGGGCATTACGACACGGATTTTGTCGAATCGTATTTCGTCCTCCCCGGGCCGGATGGCAAACCCGGCCTGTGGCGTTCGACCATGCGGCGGGAAGGCGACAATCTCGTCTTCGAGGAGCATGTCCCTCGCTGGTCATACCAGCCCGCCTAAAGATTGACACACGCCCACTCGCGCGTGCCGATGGAGCGGATGCGATCCGGATCGCTGATGAGGAAGTCCCAGGACTTCTTGCAGGCTTGCACGATCGCCTTGTAGCTGTTCCAGAGAACGCCGCACAGCTTGTTGCCGCGGAGGTAATCCCAGACGTTCTCCATCGGGTTCAATTCCGGCGCGTAGGCGGGCAAGGGGAGCAGGGTCATGTTAACGGGAACCTGCAGGCCCCTGCTGGTGGCATGCCATCCGGCGCGATCGCACAGCAACAGGGCGTGCGCACCAGGCGCCACCTGTGTATGATTTCCTGCAGATGGGCGTTCATGGCCTCGGTGTTGACGGCGGGCATGATGATTGCAGCGCCGACGGCTCGATCCGGGCAGATGGCGCCGAACAGATAGACGAACCTGACGACGGTTGTCGCGC
>CAVQNU010000025.1:0-107382 GCA_963714255.1 uncultured Alphaproteobacteria bacterium | reverse complement strand
AGGCCCCTTGACCCCGCTACTTAAGCAAAGCGCCTGAGCTGACGGCCCAGAACGTCGCGAAAACGCGGGCTGTGCAGGCAAATCCCGCCAATGATCCCTACGACGCACCCGAGAACCGTATCGAGCAGACGCGCCTGCAACATCGCATCCGCCGCGCCCTGCCCAAGCCTGCTGCCCTCGGCGAGAAAAATCGTCAGCGGCGTAATGAAAATCACCGCCAGGCCGTAATGCCGCACCACCAGAGTTCTCGATTGCGAACGTCAACGCAATCATCATCAAGGACACGCTCCATTTGTCGAGCGGCAGCAGCAACAGCCCCCCCGCCAGAACCAGCCCGATGCCGGTGCCGCCGATACGCTGCAAATGCTTGCTCCACACCGCCCGCAGCGAAACTTCCTGAATCCCGGCCAGACAACTCACCGGCACCCAATACGCCCGCTCCATGTGGAACACCTGCGCCAGGGCCAGTGAAATCCCCACGAACAGGCCGATCACGACCGAATTGAAGACGACGAAATCAAAACTCGCCACCGGCAAACTGCCGACCGGCCGCGGCTCCTCCAGCCGCAAGATATAAATGCTGTAAAAGAAGGCGATCAGGCAGGCCAGCAGACACCCCATGGTGAGCAGCCCCACCTGCAGCGGCACCTGCACGACATCGATCGGCGAATAAATTCCGATCGACGCCGCCATGACGAAAAACAACGCCCCCGGCGGACCCAGCGCATAAAACCGGCACACCATCGAAACCAGGATGGTGATGCAGCCCAGCACCGGCACCAGCAGCATGGGAAAGAAATGGCTCATCACTCCCAGCGCATAGCAGGCGCTCATGGCGAACCCGCTGGCCATGAGGGAAACCATGCGGTGGTGCAACGGCGTATTCGGCGCGTATAGAAACACCATCCCGCCGAGTGACGAGACCAGGCCATAATCCAGGCGGTCGAAATAAGCCCCGACCAGCAGCGGCAAGCCCGAGGCCAATGCCGCGCAGAACGGCATCTGCCAGCGCCGGTCACTGGACTTGATCGTCGCCAGATCGCGCAATTCCGTTCGCAACAGCGACTGAAATCCGCGCCAGCCCGTCATGCATCAGCCTCTTGAATAGGAACCCACGCTTTGACGGCGCCGCGCCGACCAGCGCACAGCACCGGCACTTGCGCCGCCGCTGCCCTGCCCGCGTCTGCCGCCTGGGGCGAAACCGGATCAGCCGGCCGGCGTCAGAAATTCCCCTGGGTGTTCCTGTTGTTGCTCTGGCCGCCGGCGCTGCCGGTGTTGGTCGGCAGCGGGCTGAACCGCCCCACATTGCCCAAAAGCTGCTGCAGGAACGAGGCGTCGTTGCCAGGCGCGGGGGTGGCGCGCGACACCACTGCCACTGGCACCGAATCGCTCTGGGACTTCTTTTCGATGCTGCGCAATATGCCCTGCTGATCGAAGGTCAGCACCACCACCTGCTGGTCCAGCACCGCATTGGTGGAGGCGATGACCGGCTTGGTGACCTCGCCGATATACAGCCAGGTGTTGTCGTCGAAGGTCGCGCGGGCGGTGGGCGTGCCGATCAGCGCGGTTACGTCGGCGCGGGTGGACGTGCCGGGAACGAGCTGGGCGACCAGCGCCTCATCCACCTTGTTGCCGCGCACCTGCGGCGGGAAGGTCATGAACGCGGGCAGGCTGCACCCGCCCAGCGCGGCCGAGGCCAGCAGGACGGCGAACAGACGGGCGGGCAGCGTGAACAAAGCGGGGTCGTCCTCCTGGATGCCGCACAAATGCGCAGGGTTGCACGGCACGGCACGGCGTTGACCGCCACGACGGCGGCGCTAGGTGTATCGGGTGTCACGGCGGCCCGGAAGTGTCAATCGATCCTGTCTGCGGGATCGGCTTGCGGAACCGGCCGGAGAAGGAGCGGTTGATGGGCGTTTTCAGCTTCTTGCGTCGCAATCCCCACGAGCGGGCCGGCTATACGCTGTACGTCGCCGCGGTGGCGGCGGCGCGCGATCCGTTCCTGTACACCGCCGTCGGCGTGGCCGACACGCTGGACGGACGGTTCGACCTGGTAGGCCTGCACACCTTCCTGGTGATCCGCCGCCTGCAGGCCCAGCCCAGACCGGGACCCGACCTCGCTCAGGCGGTATTCGACGCCATGTTCAACGACATGGACGTGAACCTGCGCGAAATGGGCGTCGGCGATCTGTCGGTCGGCAAGAAGGTGAAGGTGATGTGGGAGGCGTTCAACGGTCGCGCCACCGCCTATGCCAGTGCGCTCGATGCCGGCGATGCCGCCGCCCTGCAGGCGGCGCTGCTGCGCAACGTCTGGCGCGGTGCGGCGGCGGGGGATGGCCCGGCGCTGCTCGCCGCCATCGTGCGTGCGCAGGCGGCCCATCTGGCCGGCCAGCCGCTCATCGACGGCCGCGTCGCTTTCCTGCCGGCCGCAACGGCCGCGGCGGCGCAGCCGTGAGCGCCGGCCCGCACCGGCCGGAACTTCACCGCCCGCTGGCGGTCGACCGCATCGGTCCGGCCGGTCTGGCGGAGGAGGTGCGGGCAGACGAGGCGGAATGCCGCGCCCTGGCGCTGCGCATGGCCATCCCGGCGGTGCTCGATTTCGTCTGCCGGTTCGCCCTGACCGCCGAACCCGGCGGGGTGGTGCGGGCGGAGGGCCATCTGCGCGCGCGGGTGGTGCGCGACTGCGTGGTCACGCTCGATGCCTTCGAGACCGTGACCGAGGAGCGCTTCCGGGTCCGCTTCGTGCCCGCCGGCCGCCAGTCCGACGACGATGATCCGGAGTCGGACGACGAGATCGCCTATCAGGGCGGCACCATCGATCTCGGCGAGGCGGCCGCCGAGCAGCTGGCCCTGGCGCTCGATCCCTATCCGCGCAAGCCCGGGGTGGCATTGCCGGAGGCGGGCGAGGCCCCGGCCGCCTCGCCCTTCGCGGCGCTGGCACGGCGGCAGCCGCGTCACTAAGATGGGTCCCATGCATGGCGCTGCTTGCGGGGGGGGGTGCCCTCTGCTAGACGGCGCGCCTCGCGCTGTTGCCATTACATGTGATCGCGTCCCGACGGCCCTGCGGACATCCGCACGCAGGCCAGCCCGGGGCATCACACAAATCCGGAGGGGCATCGTCCCATGGCTGTTCCGAAGCGAAAGACCTCGCCGTCGCGTCGCGGCATGCGCCGCAGCCACGAGGCCCTGCCGGCCGAGGCGCATGCCGAATGCCCCAATTGCGGCGAGCTGAAGCGCCCGCACCATGTGTGCAGCCATTGCGGCCATTACGATGGGCGCGAAGTGGTGGCCGCGGGCGATGCCCTGAAGGCCGCCGTCCGGGCCTGAGCGGGCGCAGTCCGGTGCAGGATCAGGCCATGGCCGTCGCGGGTTTTCCGGCCGCATTGCCTCGGCGTCGATCGCGACAGGGGGCCTGGCGATGACCGAACCCGCCGCCGCGGTCCCGTTCACCCTGGCGGTGGATGCGATGGGCGGCGACAAGGCGCCCGCGATCGTGGTGCAGGGCATCGACATCGCCGCCGAACGTCACCCCGCGGCCCGCTTTCTGCTGGTGGGCGACGAGGCCAGGCTGGCGCCGCTGCTGGCGCGGTACACCCGTGCCGCCGCCGCCTGCACGGTTCGCCATGCGCCCGACACCATTAGCAGCGACCTCAAGCCCACCGCGGCGCTGCGCATGCGCAACGCCTCGATGCGCGTGGCGATCGACGCGGTTGCCAAAGGCGAGGCGTCCGGCGTGATTTCGGCCGGCAATACCGGTGCGCTGCTGGCGCTGGCCAAGATCGTCATCAAGACCATGCCCGGCATCGACCGCCCGGCGATGGCGGCGATCACCCCCTCGGTGCGCGGCGACGTGGTGATGCTCGACCTCGGCGCCAATGTCGTGTGCGACACCCGCAACCTGGTCGAGTTCGCCGTCATGGGCGACGTGTTCGCCCGCACCGTGCTCGGCCTGACGGCGCCGACGATCGGCCTGTTGAACGTCGGCTCCGAGGAGCTGAAGGGCGACGACCGCATCCGCGCCGCCGCCGACCTGCTGCGCGAAAGCCCGCTTGGTCCGCAGTTCCAAGGCTTCGTCGAAGGTCACGACATCGCCGCCGGCACCACCGACATCATCGTCACCGACGGATTTACCGGCAATGTCGCGCTGAAGACCACCGAGGGCACCGCCAAGCTGGTACTGCAGCTGCTGCGCCAGGCGTTCACCGCCTCGCTGTCGGCCAAGCTGGGCTATCTGCTGGCGCGCTCGGAGCTGGAACGCCTGCGCGAGCTGGTGGACCCGCGGCGCTACAACGGCGCCGTCATGGTCGGGCTGAACGGTGTTGCGGTAAAATCGCACGGTGGCACCGATGGCCCCGGCTTTGCGCACGCGGTCGACGTGGCCATGGACATGGTCGTGCATCATTTCAACGACCGCATCCGCGAGGGGCTCGGCCGGATCGGCCCGCAACTCCCGGGGCTGGCGCGGCAAAACGGCCAGGCCCGCAACGGGCCGGCGGAATCGGGACCCCAGAATGGACCAGCAGGCAGCGCAGCCTCCAGCCCCACCCCCGGCGACGACGGGCCACGCATCGCGGCTGCCCGCTGAGGGCGAGCGGCTGGCGGCCGGACATGCGGGCCGGACGCAGCCAGCCCTGACGCGATCCCTGCTGGCGGGCATCGGCGCCTACCTGCCGCAGGACGTGGTGAGCAACGACGCGCTGGCCGGACGGGTCGAAACCTCGGATGCCTGGATTCGCGAGCGCACCGGCATCCGCCAGCGCCATCTGGCCGCCCCGCACGAAACCTGTGCCTTCATGGCGACCGTCGCCGCCCGGGCCGCCCTGGCCGATGCCGGGGCGGACGCGTCCGAAGTCGATGCCATCCTGCTCGGCACCTCCACCCCCGATCAGGTATTTCCGGCCACCGCGGTGCGGGTGCAGGCCGAGCTGGGTGCGGGCGGATTTGCGTTCGACCTCTCGGCGGCGTGCAGCGGCTTCATCTACGCCCTGTCGATGGCCGATGCCCTGGTGCGGTCCGGCCAGGTGCGCGGCGTGCTGGTGATCGGCGCGGAGGTTTTCTCCCGCCTGCTGAACTGGCAGGACCGCGGCACCTGCGTGCTGTTCGGCGACGGCGCCGGCGCGGTGTTCCTGCGCGCCGCTGCGGCGCCGCAGACAGGTGCTGCAGACTCAGCGGCGGCCGGCATTCTGTCGACCCATCTGCACAGCGACGGCAAGCTGGGCGATATCCTGTATGTCGATGGCGCGACCGGCCGCCCCGACCGGCCCGGCCATCTGGTGATGAACGGCCGCGAAGTATTCCGCCACGCCGTCACGCGCCTGTCCGACGCGGTTTCGGAAGCGCTGGCGGCCAACGGGCTCACCGCCGCAGACGTGGACTGGCTGGTGCCGCACCAGGCGAACGCCCGCATCATCGACGGCGTTGGCCGCAAGCTCGGCCTGCCGGCGGACCGCGTGGTGCTGACCGTCGACCGCCACGCCAACACCTCGGCCGCCTCGATCCCGCTGGCCCTGGCCGAGGCCTATGGCGACGGCCGTATCCGGCGCGGACAGTTGGTGCTGATGGAGGCGCTCGGCGGCGGGCTGACCTGGGGATCGGCGCTGGTACGTCTGTAATGGCCGGGGAGCCTGGTTCAGGGCAGCTCCCTGGCGGGTTCGGAAGAGCCGCTCCAAGCGCTTGATCTTCGAACCTTTATTGACGAGTTGCTCCAGTCTTTCTAGCGTTGTGGCATGAACACCGTCACGCGCGCCCAGCTCGCCGAGAGCATCTACACCCAGGTCGGTTTGTCGCGAAACGAATTGGCCGACCTCCTGGAACTCGTGCTGGAGCGGATGTCCACTGCGCTTGAGGCGGGGGAATCCGTCAAGATCAGCGGGTTCGGAACGTTTTCTGTGCGCCAGAAGGGGCGGCGGATCGGCCGCAACCCGAAGACCGGCGTCGAGGTGCCGATCCTGCCGCGCCGGGTTCTGGTGTTCCGTCCGAGCCAGGTGCTGAAGGCGCATGTGAACCACACCACGCCGCCCGAGGCTGGCGGAGATGATGAATGACAGCGGTGGTGGCCATGCGCCCTGTCGATGACGGCGAGGGTGGCGGTGCGCACGATCCGGCGCGCGCCAAGCCGAAGAAAGCGCCGAACGCGTTCCGCACCATCAGCGAGGTTGCCGACGAACTGCATATTCCGCAGCACGTTCTGCGCTTCTGGGAGACCAAGTTTCCCCAGGTGAAGCCGCTCAAGCGCGGCGGTGGCCGCCGCTACTACCGGCCGGACGATATCGCTTTGCTGCGCCGGATTTCCGATCTGCTCTATATCCAGGGATATACAATTAAAGGTGTGCAGCGCCTGCTGCGCGAAGGCGGCGGCCGGCTGTCGGACGACATCCCGCCCGCCACTCCGGACGAGCGCGCCGCCGCCGAGGCCGAGCGCGATACCGAGCCGCAAGCCGATGCGGAGGACAAGCAATTGGACATGCCGGGGCTGACGGATGACAAACTGCCCACCCCGCGGCCGGCGCGTCCGAAGGACCCCGAGGCGGACCGGCTGCGCGCTTTGCTGGTTCGTACGCTGACCGAACTCGAGGCGTTGCGGGCGTTGCTGCCGTAGCAGGCAAGGGAAGGACGGCCAGAGCAGAGCCCTGGCCGTCCTTCCCTTGCCTGCCCGCCCCGCCGCTGCTACAGCACCCTCCGTGTCGGAGCGTAGCGCAGCCTGGTAGCGCATCAGTCTGGGGGACTGGGGGTCGTGGGTTCGAATCCCGCCGCTCCGACCATGTTCACCCCGGCACCAGCACCGTCGCCACCGCCTGTGCGGCAATCCCCTCCATTCTTCCCGTGAAGCCGAGCTTCTCGCTGGTGGTGGCCTTCACGGAAATCCGTCCGGGCGGCACCCCGAGAATGTCCGCCAGCCGCGCGATCATGCGCGGCGCGTGCGGGGTGATTTTCGGGCGCTCGCACACCAGCGTTACGTCGGCATTGGCCAGCAGGCCGCCACGCGCGGCGATGCGCCCGGCGGCATGGCGCAGGAAACGCGCCGAGTTGGCGTCCTTCCAGTTCGCCTCGCTGGGCGGGAAGTGGCGGCCGATATCGCCCTCGGCGAGCGCGCCGTAGATGGCGTCGCAGAGGGCGTGAATGCCCACGTCGGCGTCGGAATGCCCGGCGAGGCCGCGGTCGTGCGGCACTTCGACGCCGCACAGGATCAGTTTCCGTCCCTCGGTCAGCGCGTGCACGTCATAGCCGGTGCCGACGCGCGGCATCAGCGCACCCAGCAGCACACGTTCCAGCCGCACCAGGTCCTCCTTGTACGTCAGCTTGATGTTGTCTTCGTCGCCGGCCACCAGAGCGACCTTGTGGCCGGCTGCCTCCAGGATGGCGGCGTCGTCGGTGGCGCCCGCCGGGGCGGCGCGGTGCAGCGCCAGCAGCAGCGGGAAGGCAAACGCCTGCGGGGTCTGTGCCCGGAACAGGCCGGCGCGCGGCACCGTCTCGATAATGGTCCGATCGGCGCTGCCGCGCTTGAGCGTGTCGGCCACCGGCACCGCCGGGATAGCGCCCGGCACCTGTTCAAGGGCCGCCAGCAGCGCCGCCACCGTACCCGGCGGCACGAAAGGACGGGCGGCGTCGTGCACCAGCACCACCTCCGGCGCGTGCGGCGCCAGCGCTTCCAGCCCCGCGCGCACGCTGTCCTGGCGGGTCGCGCCGCCCGCCACCACGGGCAGATGCGCAAGCCCTGCAAGGGAGCAAGCGATCGCCTCGGCGTCGCCCACCGGTTGGATCAGGTCCACTTCGGGGGCGAGGCGGGCGACCGCATGGCGGATGACCGGCTGGCCGGCGATGGACAAATATTGTTTCGGCGTCTCGGCGCCGAGACGGCTGCCGGTGCCCGCGGCGACGAGAAGCAGGGCGGTACGAGGTCGTGACATGCGTGCACCCATAGCGCGATCTGCCGGGCGGGCAAACGTTGCCTGCTGCCGGCAGGGATTCGGAAACAACTCCGTCGTCACCCTGGCGGCATGACTTACGTCCCGGCTCCCTGTGGCGCAACGGCCACGCGCAGTGCGGCGGACGCATTGCGTTCGTCCTGGTGTTGCCGTATTTTGCCTAAATCATGGGCATGAGCAACACGACCCAACCGGGCCTGCGTCCGATTGAGCTGGGCGTGGGTGTCCGGCTCGAGACGCCGGTCATTCTCGCCCCGATGTCGGGCGTGACCGACCTGCCGTTCCGCCGGCTCGCCCGCGCGCTGGGCGCCGGGCTGGTGGTGTCTGAAATGATCGCCTCCTGGGCGATGGTGCGCGAAAACCGCAACACCCTGCGCATGGCCGAGCTCGACGGCGCCCCGTCCGCCATCCAGCTCGCCGGCTGCGATCCGGCGGCCATGGCGGAGGCGGCGCGCATGGCAGCCGGCCGCGGGGCGGACATTATCGACATCAATTTCGGCTGCCCGGTCAAGAAAGTGGCGGTGGGCCAGAGCGCCGGCAGCGCCCTGATGCGCGACGAGCGTGCCGCCGCCGCCATCCTGCAGGCGACCGCGCGCGCATCTTCGGCGCCGGTGACGCTGAAGATGCGCATGGGCTGGGACCACGCCAGCCTGAACGCGCCCCGGCTCGCCCGCATTGCCGAGGAGAGCGGCATTCGCATGGTCACCGTGCACGGCCGCACCCGCCAGATGTTCTATACCGGCAGCGCCGACTGGGATTTCGTCCGCCAGGTGAAGGACGCCGTTGGCATTCCGGTGATCGTCAACGGCGACATCACGACGGAAGACGACGCCGCCGAGGCGCTGCGCCGCTCCGGCGCCGACGGGGTGATGATCGGCCGCGCCTGTTATGGGCGGCCCTGGTTCCCCGCCCAGGTGGCGCAGTTCCTGCGCACCGGCACGCGCGCGGGCGACCCCGCGCTGGCGGCGCAGAAGGAAATACTTCTGACCCATTATCATTCGATGCTGAGCCATTTCGGCACGGAGCCCGGGTTGCGGCTGGCCCGCAAGCATCTGTCCTGGTACTCGCGCGGCCTGCCCGGCTCGGCCGAGTTCCGCGCCGCCGTCAACCGCCTGACCGAAGTCGCCGACGTGCTGGCGCTGATCGACCGGTTCTTCGACCGCGCGATCGCCGCCGGCGCCACCCGCGCCGTCAGCCGCGACGCCATCCTGTCGGAGGCGGCGTGAAGGTGTCCTTGCGCCGCGCCGCGGTGGCCGTGCGGGAGCGGAAGGCGCAGCGCCGGCCGCCGGATGCGGCGGCGCTGATGTCGGCGCTGCCGGTGCCGCTGGTGGTGTTCGACGCCGAAAACCGGTTCACCTTCGCCAACCACGCCGCCGAGCAGTTCCTCGGCGTCTCCGCGGTGCAGCTCGACCAGATGCACCTGACCGACCTGGTGCCGGCCGACAACCCGGTGTTCGCGCTGATCGCCCAGGTCCGCCGCGGCGATGTCACGGTGTCCGACCACGACATGACCTTCGAAAGCCCGCGCCTGCGCAAAACCGGCATCACCGTGCAGGGCGCCCCGCTGACCGAGGAGCCGGGGTCGGTGTTGCTGCTCATGCAGGATGCCTCGGCCGCGCGCGCGCTCGACCGCCAGCTCAATTTCCGCAGTGCGGCGCGCAGCGTCACCGGCATGGCGGCGATCCTGGCGCATGAGGTGAAGAACCCGCTATCGGGCATCCGCGGGGCGGCGCAATTGCTGGAGGCCAGCGTCAGCGACGCCGACCGCGAGCTGACGGTGCTGATCCGCGACGAGGCCGACCGCATCCGCGGCCTGGTCGACCGGATGGAGATGTTCGGCGAGAAGCCGATCGAGCGCGGGGCTGTGAACATCCACCGCGTCATGGAGCATGTGCGCCGATTGGCGCAAAGCGGCTTCGGCGCCGCCATCAGGTTCACCGAAATCTACGACCCCAGCCTGCCGCCGGTGCACGCCAACCGCGACCAGCTGGTGCAGGTGGTGCTGAACCTGGTGAAGAACGCCGCCGAGTTGATCGCCGCCGCCGGGGTGGCGAATGGCGAGATCACCCTGGTCACCGCGTTTCAGCACGGGGTGCGGCTGACCGTGCCGGGCAGCCTGCGCCGGCTGCATTTGCCGATGGTGGCGGCGGTGCGCGATAACGGGCCGGGCATTCCCGACGACATCCGCTCCAACCTGTTCGATCCGTTCGTGACCTCCAAACCCTCGGGCAGCGGGCTCGGGCTGGCGCTGGTGGCCAAGATCGTGTCCGACCATGGCGGGCTGATCGAGGTGGACAGCCGCCCCGGGCGCACCGAATTCCGGCTGCATTTGCCGATGTTGACGGACGAAACCGTGCGGCCTGGCTGACGCAGGCGGAGATCATGTCGCGAACCCTGGCACGATCCATAGAAAAAACATAATATCAAAAGGATAAGCGTCTAAACACCCCCTTCGGTCACAGCTCTGATCGCCGGCAGCCCAGGACTTCATAGCCTATGACCCCTCCCACCGTGCTCATTGCCGATGACGACCGGTCCATTCGCACCGTGCTGACCCAGGCACTCGGACGCTCGGGCTATCAGGTGCGCAGCACCTCCAACGCGGCCACGCTCTGGCGCTGGGTGGAGGACGGCGAGGGCGATCTGGTGATCACTGACGTGGTCATGCCGGACGAGAACGGGCTGGACCTGATTCCGCGCATCAAGCGGGTGCGCCCCGATCTGCGCGTGATCGTCATGAGCGCCCAGTCGACGCTGATGACGGCGGTGAAGGCGGCCCAGCGCGGTGCCTTCGAATATCTGCCCAAGCCCTTCGATCTGAAAGAATTGCTGGCCGTGGTTGCGCGCGCCCTCGCGGCCCCCGCGCCGGAGGCCGCGCCCCCCGAGCCGGCGCGTGAGGCCGAGGAACGCCTGCCGCTGATCGGCCGCAGCCCGGCCATGCAGGAAATCTACCGCACCATCGCCCGGCTCACCACCGCCGACCTCACCGTCATGATCAACGGCGAGAGCGGCACCGGCAAGGAACTGGTTGCGCGCGCCCTGCACGATTACGGCCGCCGCCGCGGCGGCCCGTTCGTCGCCATCAACATGGCGGCGATCCCGCGCGAGCTGATCGAAAGCGAGCTGTTCGGCCATGAGCGCGGCGCCTTCACCGGGGCGATGAACCGCAATGTCGGCCGCTTCGAGCAGGCCACCGGCGGCACCCTGTTCCTCGACGAAATCGGCGACATGCCGCCGGAGGCGCAGACGCGGCTGCTGCGGGTGCTGCAGGAGGGCGAGTTCACCACCGTCGGCGGCCGCCAGCCGATTCGCGCCAATGTGCGCATCATCGCCGCCACCCATCGCGACCTGCGCGCCGCCATCCGCGCCGGCGGCTTCCGCGAGGATTTGTTCTACCGGCTGAACGTGGTGCCGATCCGCCTGCCGCCGCTGCGCGAGCGCACCGAGGACACCCAGGACCTCGCCCGCCATTTCCTCGACCGCGCGCGCGCCGACGGGCTGCCGGCCAAGTCGCTCGACCAGGGGGCGATGGAGGCGCTGCGCGCCTATCGCTGGCCGGGCAATGTGCGCGAGCTGGAAAACCTGATGCGGCGCCTGGCGGCACTGTGCCCCGACGAGGTGATCGGCGCCGGCGCGGTGCTGGCCGAACTGTCCGATGCCGAACCGGCCGGCCCGGTGCCGGCGGCGGCGGCGCAAGCCGCTGGCGTGGGGCCGGAGCCGCTGTCGGTCGCCGTCGAGCGGCATATAAGGGTGTTCCTGGCCGCCCACCGCGACGGCATGGCGCCGTCGGACATCTACGATCGCGTGCTGGCCGAAGTGGAGCGGCCGCTGATACAGCTTACCCTGGCTGCCACACGGGGAAACCAGATCAAGGCGGCTGCCATGCTGGGGCTGAACCGCAACACGCTGCGCAAGAAAATCCGCGACCTCGACATTCCGGTGGTCCGGGGGATCGCCTGATCGGAGGGGACCGGCCGTGAACGTCGCACCGTCCAGGGAGTCGTTGGGTCAGGACCAGGCCGCGCCGGCGCGGCCGGGTGCGTCACGCCGGTCGCGGGTCGGGCGCATCGTCGATATTCTGTTGGACAAGGTGCTGACGCTGGTGCTGGCGGCCGGAGCGCTGGCGCTCGGCATTGCCACGTTCGTGCTGCTGGCCCAGGGGGTGCCGCGGCCGCATCTCGTGTTCTCCATGGTGGTGGCGAACATGGTGGTGGTGCTGCTGCTCGGCGCCGTGCTGGCCGGGCGGCTCACCCGGGTCTGGGTGGAGCGGCGGCGCGGTTCGGCGGGGTCGCGGCTGCACATCAGGCTGGTCCTGCTGTTTTCCGGCGTCGCCGCCATCCCCACCATCGTGGTGGCGGTGTTCGCCACGTTTTTCTTTCAGCTCGGCATCCAGGCCTGGTTCAACGAGCCGGTGCGCACCACCCTGCAGGAAAGCCTGCAGGCGGCCCGCGGCTACCTGGAGGAGCACCGCAACAACATCCGCGCCGACGCGCTCGGCATGGCCAATGACCTGGTGCGCGCCAGCAGCTTCCTCGGCCATGATCCGAATGCTTTCGCCCAGGTGCTGGGCGCGCAGACGGCGCTGCGCGGCCTGACCGAGGCGGTGATCTTCGAGCCGGTGACCGGGCAGGTTATGGCCTCGGTGGGCGCGCCCACCGATCCGCCGCCGCTCTGGGCCACCGAGCTTGCGCGCGCCGGCGACGTGGCGGTGCTGGGCAGCGACGATTCCACCCGCGTGCGGGCGGTCGCGCGCATGGAGCTGACGCCCTCGCTCATGCTGCTGATCGGCCGCCCGGTCGATCCGGCCATCCTCGACCACATGGCGCGCACCGAGCAATCGGTGGCCGACTACCAGCGACTGGACGAGAACCGCTCCGGGCTGCAGCTGACCTTCGCGCTGATTTTCGCCCTCATCGCCCTGCTGGTGCTGTGTGCGGCGGGGCTGATCGGGCTGGTGATCGCCAACCAGATCGCCCGCCCGGTCGGCCGGCTGATCACCGCCACCGACCGGGTGCGCGCCGGCGACCTGACCGTGCGCGTGCCCGAGGCGGCGACCGGCGACGAGGTGGCCGGTCTGTCGCGCGCCTTCAACCGCATGACCGGCCAGCTCGCCGCCCAGCGCAACGAGCTGATGGACGCCTACAGTCAGATCGACAGCCGCCGCCGCTTCACCGAGGCGGTGCTGTCGGGCGTTTCGGCCGGGGTGATCGGGCTCGATGCCGCCGGGTGCATCGAACTGCCCAACCGCGCCGCCTCTGCCCTGTTGGGGCATGACCTGCTGGCGGCGATCGGCCGCGACCTGGCCGACGTGGTGCCCGAGTTCCGCCCCCTGCTGGCCGAGGCGCGCGAGGCGCCGGAGGGGCCGCACACCGGCGAGCTGGAAATCGCCGCCGGCCCGGGCCGGCGGCGGACGCTGCTGGTGCGCATTTCCGCCGATCGCGGCGCCGATTTCGCCGCCGGTGCCGAGACCGAGCGCCGCCGCGCCCGCGGCTTCGTCGCCACCTTCGATGACATCACCGAATTGCAGTCGGCCCAGCGCAAGGCCGCCTGGGCGGACGTGGCGCGCCGCATCGCCCACGAAATCAAGAACCCGCTGACCCCGATCCAGCTTTCCGCCGAGCGCCTGAAGCGCCGCTTCGCCCGCGAGATCACCTCCGACCCCGAGACCTTCATCCAGTGCGCCGACACGATCGTTCGTCATGTCGGCGATATCGGCCGCATGGTCGACGAGTTCTCCGCCTTCGCCCGCATGCCCAACCCGGTGATCAAGCCCGAGGATATCGGCCGGGTGGTGCGCGAGGCGCTGGTGCTGCCGCGCACCGCGCATCCGGAGATCGCCTGGCACACCGACATTCCCGACCGCGGCCCGGTCGCGCCTTGCGACCGGAGGCTGCTCGGCCAGGCGCTGACCAACCTGCTGCAGAACGCCGCCGACGCGGTGGCGATGCGCCCGCGCGCGGACGGGCAGGGGACGGGATGGATCGGGGTGGACGTGCTGGTGGCGTGCAATGAGGTGTCCATTCGCGTCACCGACGACGGCGTGGGACTGCCCGCGCAGGATCGCGGCCGGCTGACGGAACCGTATGTGACGCACAAGCCGAAGGGCACCGGTCTGGGGCTTGCCATCGTCAAGAAGATCATGGAGGACCACGGCGGCCGGGTCACGCTGGAGGACCGCCAGGACGGGCCTGGCGCGGTCGTCACCCTCACAGTGCTGATCGACCCCGCTCTGAACGTCCCCCCGCTGCCCGGCCCCGCGCTTGGCGGCCCCGAGCTTAGCGGCAACCGCGCGCCGCCGAACGACGCCGGACC
The DNA here is from genome assembly GCA_963714255.1 of uncultured Alphaproteobacteria bacterium. GTDB lineage: Bacteria > Pseudomonadota > Alphaproteobacteria > Acetobacterales > Acetobacteraceae > Rhodovastum. The sequence goes on along the minus strand of CAVQNU010000025.1, from coordinate 93,145 downwards.
GCTTGAACAAGCCGCCCTGCTTGAAAACGACAGGCGAGAAGCTGATGGCGCATGACATCCTGATCGTCGATGACGAGCCCGACATCCGCATGCTGGTGGACGGCATCCTGCATGACGAGGGCTACGACACCCGCCAGGCCGGCGACTCGGATGCCGCCGTCGCCGCGTTCCGCGCCCGACGGCCCAGCCTGGTCGTGCTCGATGTCTGGTTGCAGGGGTCGCGGCTGGACGGGCTCGGCATTTTGCAGACCCTGCACGGCGAGGAGCCGCAGGTGCCGGTGGTGATGATTTCCGGCCACGGCACGATCGAGACCGCGGTGCAGGCGATCCAGCAGGGTGCCTACGACTTCATCGAAAAACCGTTCCAGTCCGACCGGCTGCTGCTGGTGGTCCGGCGTGCCTTGGAGGCGGCGCAACTGTCACGCGAGAACGCCGAGCTGCGGCTGCGCGCCGGGCCGGAGACGGAGCTGACCGGCGAAGGCAGCGCGATCTCGCTGCTGCGGGCGGCGGTGGAGAAAGTGGCGCCGACCGGCTCGCGGGTGCTGATCAGCGGCCCGGCCGGGGCCGGCAAGGAGGTGGTGGCGCGCATGATCCATGCGCGCTCCCGCCGCGCCGCCGGGCCGTTCGTGGCGCTGAACTGCGCCGTCCTCAATCCCGGCCGTTTCGAGGAGGAGCTGTTCGGCGTCGAGGCCGGGGCGGAGCCGATGACCCAGCCGCGCCGTGCCGGTGTGCTGGAACGCGCCCATGGCGGCACCCTCGTGCTCGACGAGGTTTCCGACATGCCGCTGGAGACGCAGGGAAAAATCGTCCGCGCGCTGCAGGACCAGACCTTCGAGCGGATCGGCGGCTCGCAGCGGGTCAAGGTCGATGTGCGCGTCTTGTCCACCACCAACAAGGATTTGCAGGCCGAGATCGCGGCCGGGCGGTTCCGCGAGGATCTGTTCTACCGCCTGGCGGTGGTGCCGCTGCGGGTGCCGGCGCTGAAGGAGCGGCGCGAGGACATCCCGGCGCTGGCGCGGCATTTCCTGCACCGCTCCGCCGAGACCGGCGGCATGCCGATGCGCGAGCTATCGACCGATGCGGTGACCGCGCTGCAGGCCAATGACTGGCCGGGCAATGTGCGCCAGCTTCGCAACCTGGTGGACTGGCTGCTGATCATGGCGCCGGGCGGCCCGTCCGATCCGATCCGCGCCGAAATGCTGCCACCGGAAATCGGCTCGGCCGCCCCGGTGCTGTTCAATGCCGACCCGGGCGCGGACGTGATGGCGCTGCCGTTGCGGGAGGCGCGCGACCTGTTCGAGACGCAGTATTTGCAGGCGCAACTGCTGCGGTTCGGCGGCAATATCTCGCGGACGGCACAGTTCGTCGGGATGGAGCGGAGTGCGCTGCATCGCAAGCTGAAGCAGTTGGGGGTGGGGGGGGAGGAGCGGGGCGGCGGGTAGCCTTAGCCGGGGCGCTTTGCCCCCGGACCCACTTCAGTAATGGGGTCAAGGGGGCCGCTGCCCCCTTGCGGGTCCAGGGCAGAGCCCTGGCCTTTCTATCCTTGCTGCTTTCTTCCGCCTGGTTTAGGAGCAATCCATGTGACGAACGTTAACGGGCGTTTCATGACAGGACTGCAAAGGTGATCGGCCGACGTTCATTGCTGTTGGCTGGGGCGGGTTTGGCCGCGCGTCCGGCGGCGGCCGCTTTGCCGGTGCCGCCGAACGGTTCGCTCGCGTTCAGACTGGTCCGGCACGGCAGCGAAATCGGCCGCCATACGCTGACCTTCGAACGCCAGGGCGAGGCGCTCTCGGTTCGCGTCGCGGTGGACGCGCTGGTCACTGTGTTTTCCATCCCGGTGGTTCGCTACAAGCTCCGCGTGGTGGAAACCTGGCAGGATGGAATCCTGGCCGGTCTGGTCGGGGAGACCAACCAGAACGGCACGCAGGAATGGGTCAGCGCGCGCCGCACCACCGAAGGCCTGGTGGTGCTCGGCAGCAAAACCGACCGTTACATCGCCCCCGAGGATGCGATCGCCGTCACCTACTGGAACAAGCGCATGGTGAACGGGCCGATGATCAGCCTGTCGGACGGTGTTCTGCTGCGCCCGAAGGTCGAACGTCACCCGGCCGATACTGTCCGGCTGGCATCGGGCGACACGATCGCGGCCGAGCATTACAACCTCAGCGGCGCTTTCGATGCCGATGTCTGGTACGACCAGACCGACACCTGGGCGGGTCTGGCCTTCGATGTCGCGGATGGCTCGAACGTGCACTACGAGCGGCTGTGACACAGCGGTGACGCTTGATGCGTTCCTGGTCGCACACGGCAGTGCACTGATCCTGCCCCTGGCGGTGATCGAGGGGCCGGTCGTATCGGTCCTTGCGGGTTTCCTGACCGCGCAAGGGTATTTCGTCTGGTACTGGGTGGTGTGCCTGCTGGTCTGCGGCGACCTGATCGGCGACGTGATTTACTATTGGATTGGCCGAAAAGGCGGCGCGCCATTCGCGGGCCTCGGCCGGCGCGCCGGCATGGACCGCCTGCTCACCCCCGAACTGCGCCAAGGCCTTACCCGCAACGCCGCCCGGATGCTGGTTATCGGCAAATGGACGCATTCCATCGGCTGCGTGGTGTTGGTCGGCAGCGGCATGCTGCGGCTGCCGCTGCCGCGTTTCATCCTGGTGAACCTGCTGGCGACCGTGCCGAAAAGCGCGGTGCTGTTCGGCTTTGGGTATTTCGCCGGCGCTGACGATCCGCTCATCGCACCGCACGCCTTCCTGGTTTCGGCCGTGCTGTGTGCGGCAGGGCTGGCGGCGGTCGCGCTGATCCTCCGGCGCGCCGACCGTGTTGGGGCGGGCAGGTGAGGGGTCCGGGTATGGACCGGCCGGCGATGCGGATCGCCATGTTCACCGATTATTTTTATCCCGAACTGGGCGGCATTCAGGATTCGGTGGCGACCATCAGCCGCACCCTGGGCGGGCGGGGACATCAGGTCGACATCTATGCGCCGCGCTACGCCAGCCGCGATTACCGCCGCATCGGCCTGGCGGTGCGCGAGCGCGGCCTGGGCGCCAATGTGCGGGTGCGCCGGCGGCCGTCGGTGCCGTTTCCGAGTTCCACCCGCCAGTCCCGCGCCGCCCTTCTGCTGCCGATCGCCTGGGCGGAGATCGCCCGGGACGCCAGGCCCGATGTGATCCACGTGCATTCGTTCTTCGGCATCGGGCTGGAGGCGCTGCTGGATGCGGCCTGTCTCGGCATACCGGTGATCGGCACCAACCACACCACCATTGCCGGCTTCGGCCCACATATGCCGGTCAATGTCGATTGGGCGGCCGCGTACGTCACCTGGTTCTACAACCGGTGCGACTACGTCACCGCGCCGTCGCGCTCGGTGTTCGAGGAGCTGGGCACGGCGAAGCTGTGCCGGCCGCTCCGGGTGGTGTCCAACCCGATCGATCTCGACCTGTTCCGGCCGGGCCGCGCCGGTGACCGCGATGCCCTGCGCGCGCGCTTCGGACTGTGCGGCCCGACGATCACCTACGCCGGCCGGCTCGGGCCGGAGAAGAACATCGAGGCGCTGCTGCGCGCCCTGGCCTGGCTGCGGGAGTTCGGCATCGCCGCTGAACTGGCCATCGCCGGGCACGGGTCGCATGAAGCGGTGCTGCGGACCTTGGCCACCGGGCTTGGAGTCGACGATCAGGTCAGGTTCCTGGGCACGCTGACGCAAGACGACCTGGCCCGACTGCTACAAGTCAGTGACATTTTTGCGATCATGAGCACCAGCGAAACCCAGAGCATGGCGCTGCTGCAGGCAATGGCGTCTGGTGTTGCCGTGGTCGCCGCCGATGCCAGGGCCTTGCCCGAATTCGTCGGCCCCTCCAATGGTGTCCTGGTGGACCCGCACGATCCGGTGCGGCTGGCGCGCGCGTTCGCGGAATTGCTGGCCTCGCCGGAACGGCGGCGGCAGTTCGGGTCGGGGGGCCGTCGGTCCGCCGAGAGATATGGTGTCGATGCGGTCACCGACGAATGGGAGACGCTCTACCGGTCGGTGCTCAATGGGAGGTTTGCCGAGTGAGTGACCCTGTGACGATCAGTTTCGTCGTGCCGGCGTACAATGAGGAGAAACACCTGGCCAAGGCGCTGGCGGCGATCATCTCCGAGACCAAACGGGCCGGCTGCGCGGCGGAGGTCATCGTCGTCAACAACGCCAGCACCGACGCCACCGGCGAAGTGGCCGCCTCGTTCCCCGAGGTGATCGTGGTCGACGAGCCGGTCAAAGGCCTGGTGCAGGCCCGGCGGGCTGGCTACCTGCGCGCCACCGGCCATCTGATCGCGAACGTGGACGCCGATACGATCGTGACGGAAGGCTGGCTCGTCCGGGTGCTGGACGAGTTCCGCCGGCGGCCCCGGCTGGTCGCGCTGAGCGGGCCGTATATCTATTATGACGTGTCCAAACGCACCCGCGCCGCGGTGCGGGCGTTCTATGTCATGGGGTATGGGTTCTATGTGCTGAACCGCTTCGTGCTGCGCTCCGGGTCGCTGCTGCAGGGGGGCAATTTCGTCGTGCGCCGCACCGCGCTCGACAAGATCGGCGGCTACAACCCGAAATTCAGCTTCTACGGCGAGGATACCGACCTCGCGCGCCGGCTGAACCGGGTGGGCGGGGTAAAGTTCACCTTCCGGCTGCCGGCCCTGTCGTCCGGCCGGCGGCTGCAGGAGGAAGGGGTGCTGAAGATCGGATTGCGCTATTCGATGAACTTTGTCTGGGCGACCTACCGCAAGCGGCCGTTTACCGATGGGTGGAAGGATATCCGGCACTGACTTCTGCCGGGCGGGACGGAACGCAAGGAAGGAAACAAGGCCAGGGCTCTGCCCTGGACCCGGCAGGGGGCGGTGGCCCCCTGCACCCCATCCTTTAAGAGGTTCAGTGGGCGGACAAACGGGCGCGCACGAACTCTCCGATCAGAATTGTGGTTGGCTCTGTAACTTCGCGGTCGGCCAGGTCGCCGGCCGCCAGGTCCTTGGCAAATCCGACCGTTGCCTCGTCATGCGCCTCCTCGGCGGCGGCCAGCAGGCCGACGAAAGCATCGCTCAGTCCCTCATGCATTTGCAGCACCTCGCGCTGCTCGGCCTCGAGACGGTCGGCCAGGGCCACGGCCCAGCCCATGTCCGGCGTAACCTTGCCGGTGGCCAGCACCGGCAGCAGGGTCAGCGACGGCAGGATGAACTGCTCCTCCGTGGCCATGTGAGGCTTCAACACGTCGATCACCCTCTGCGCGGCTGCCCCCTCCGGCGTCGGACGCGCAGCGACGCCTTGCAGAGTGGCAAGCACGCTCTCGTGCTCGGCCCGCATGGACGGCGGAATATCCCGCGTGGGCTCGCCGCGCGCCCGGCCGCCCGGGCCCGGCCAGCAGACGAGGCAGGCAAGCGATACCGCGGCGAGCGCGGCGGTTCTGGTGCGCATCGTGTGTCCCCCGTTTTTGGCGGGCGTTTCCAGGATCGCCCGCATGATTCTCACTTTGGCCGCCAGACGCCTTGGAGCAGAGCACGCCAGTTCAACTCCGCTCGATGCGTTCCCTCCAGGGAGGGCCGTGTATGGCGGCCTTGACAATTCTTCATACCCTTAGATAGTTCCGGAGCCGGGAGCGGGAGCCGATGGAGCGGGTCACGATCAGCATGTCGGATGAATTCGCGGACGCGCTGTCCGCGTTCATGGACACCCACAAATACGACAACCGCTCGGAGGCGATCCGCGATCTGGCGCGCCTCGGCCTTAACGCCGCGCGCATCGACACCACGGTGACCGGCGCGTGCATCGCCACGCTGTCGTATGTGTTCAATCACCATACCCGCGAGTTGTCGAAGCGGCTGACCGACGCGCATCACGCCCACCACGACTTGCAGGTGGCCACCATGCATGTCCATCTCGACCATGAGAGCTGCCTGGAAGTGGCGGTGCTGCGCGGCCCGGCGCCGGCGGTGCGGGAGTTCGCGAAGGCGGTGATTGCCGAGCGCGGGGTCAGCCACGGCCAGGTCAGCTTCGTTCCGCTGGTGATCGACACCGAGACCCATCCGCATGGCAGCGCCGGTCACGCGCATGCGCATCTGCATCCGCGTTCGGGCGGCTGAACGGTGCAGCAGGCAGCGCGCGCCGGGGTGCCGGCCCGGTGCTGAGCGCGGCACGGCTGACCCTGCGCCAGCGGATAACCGGCATCACCGTGCTGCTGGTGGCCGCCAATATCGCCGCCTGGGGTTGGGCGCTGCTCGCCTTCCGCGACTACCCGATCCTGCTCGGAACCTCCCTGCTGGCCTACAGCTTCGGCCTGCGGCACGCCTTCGATGCCGACCATATCGCGGCCATCGACAACGTGACTCGCAAGCTCATGCAGGAAGGCAAGCGGCCGGTGACGGTCGGGCTGTTCTTCTCGCTCGGGCACTCGACCATCGTGGTGGCGCTGTCGGTCGCCATCGCCTTCACTGCGACGGCGTTGCAGTCACGGTTCGCGTCGTTGCGGGATGTTGGCGGCGTGATCGGCACGCTGATGTCGGCGCTGTTTCTGTTTGCCATCGCGTTCGTCAATCTGCTCGTTCTTGCCGCGCTGTACCGCACGTTCCGTTCGGTCAGGAACGGCGGACGTTTCGACGAGGACGATTTCTCCCTCGTGCTGTCACAGCGCGGCTTGCTCGGGCGGCTGTTTCGCCGCTTCTTCCGGGTGATCGGGGACAGCTGGCAGATGTATCCGCTGGGCCTGCTGTTCGGCCTCGGCTTTGACACGGCGACCGAGGTCGGTGTGCTCGGCATATCGGCGACCCAGGCATCGCAGGGCCTGTCGATCTGGTCGATCCTGGTATTCCCGGCGCTGTTCACCGCCGGGATGTCGCTGCTGGACACCAGCGACAGTATCCTGATGCTGGGGGCCTATGGCTGGGCCTTCGTCAAGCCGATCCGCAAGCTGTACTACAACCTGACCATCACCGCGATTTCCGTGGCGGTGGCCGTGCTGGTCGGCGGCATCGAGGCGCTGGGGCTGATCGGCGACCGGCTGAACCTGACCGGCGGGTTCTGGGATGCGATCGGCGCACTGAACGACAATTTCGGCCTGCTGGGCTATGTGATTGTGGGCATTTTCGCGGCTAGCTGGCTGGTCTCCGCCGCGGTCTACCGGGCCAGAGGGTATGATAACATCGAGGTGTCGGTGGAGCAGGCGCGATCCTGACGCCGCGCGGTTACGCTTGCGGCTTGATGACTGCCTTGTAGGCGTGCCAGGCCGCGTGCCCCGCCAAAGGCAGGGTGATCACCAGGCCAATATAGCAGGCCGCCATGCCGGCCACGGTCAGCGCCACCAACATCGCCGCCCATACCGCCATCGTGCGCAGGTTCAGCATGACGGCCGCGAAGCTGGTCGCGATCGCTTCGGCCATGCCGGCCTGCCGGTCGAGCAGAATAGGCAATGCAAAGGCTCCGCCGGCGAAAGCGAGCGCCGCCAATACCGCGCCAAGGGCGATGAACAGCGCCAGGAATGTCAGCCCGTCCACGGTGAAGAAGGTGGCATTCAGCAGACCCTGTACGTCCAGCGTGACCGTCTGCGGGAAGGTCAGCGCGAAAACCAGCTCGGCAAGACGGATCCAGAGCAGGAACAGGAACATGAATGCGAGTCCGGCGTAGAATATCGGCCCCGCGTTGGTGCGCACGGCAAGCAGCGCGCCGGCGAAGGAAGGACGCCGGCCGCGTTCCAGGTCGCGGCTGATGGCCAGGAAGCCGAGCGTCAGCGCCGGTCCCAGCAACATGAAGCCGGCGGCGAGCGGCAGCAGCATGTAGATCAGCCCCGCGCGCCAGAGCCCGTATGTGAGGACGATGCCGGAAACGGCGAACAGCAGGCCGTAGGACAGGCTTGCCTCCGGTGCCGCGATCAAATCCCGCCACCCGTCGGCAAACCAACGGAACGGCTGGTCGGGCGTGACGCGGCGGACGTGCTCGGCATAGGGCAGGGGCGGCGCGGGTGCGCCATCATGGGTTATGGACAACGGTTTTCCCCCCTTTTTTGCGGCGTGCGCCATGATTTTGGGTGCTTCTAGCACCGGGCGTCGGCGCGGCGGTTCAAAAACAGGAGACCTGCGCGGTCTGGGCGTCACGCGGGTGGCATGGGCGATTGGGGGAAGGAAGGAAGGCCAGGGCTCTGCCCTGGACCCGCCAGGGGGCAGTGGCCCCCTGGACCCCGCTACTAAAGTAATGGGTTCCAAGGGGCCACTGCCCCTTGGCGGGTCCAGGGCAGAGCCCTGGCCTTGCTTCCTTCCCCCAATCGCCCATGCCACCCGCGTGACGCACCCCGCCGCTTGCCCTATCCTTCGCCCGACTCGCGGCTTGCCAGCAGGAGGGACCGCATGACCGATCCCGCCCGACACCGCAAAGCCCGCGGCGCTTTCTTCACCCCGGCCGCCATCACCGCCTATCTGGCCGCCTGGGCCATTCGCACGCCGGCCGACCATGTGCTGGAACCCTCCTGCGGCGAGGCGTCGTTCCTGCTCGCCGCCGGGGCGCGGCTGCGGACCCTCGGCGCGCACGCCGACCGGCTCGGCGGGCAACTGCATGGGGTGGAAATCCACCCCGCTTCGGCCCGGCAGGCGGCGCGGCTGCTGGCCGAGCACGGGCTGCGAGCGGCCATCGAGGTGGTGGATTTCTTCGCCCGCGCGCCCGCGCCGGTGTTCGACGCCGTCATCGGCAACCCCCCTTATGTCCGCTACCAGAGTTTTTCCGGCGAGGCGCGGGCGCGGGCGCAGCTTGCGGCGCTGGCGGCAGGCGTGCGGCTGACCGGGCTTTCCAGTTCCTGGGCGGCGTTCACCATCCATGCCAGCTTGTTCCTGCGGCCGGAGGGGCGGCTCGCGTTGGTGCTGCCGGGCGAGTTGCTGACGGTGAACTACGCCGCCCAGGTGCGCCGGTTCCTGCTGCAACGCTTTGCCCGGGTGCGGCTGATCCTGTTCGAGACGCGGGTGTTCCCGGGGGTGCTGGAAGAAGTCGTGCTGCTGCTGGCCGAAGGGCAGGGGGGCGCGCCGCATTTCGAGCTGTATCAGGCCGGCAGTCTGGATTCTTTGCCCGAAGCGAACGCGCCGGCCTGGACCGAGCACCGGCCGGAGGACGGCAAGAAATGGACCCCGGCGCTGATCGCCGCCGATTCGTTCTCGCTCTATCGCCACATCGCCGCCGGGCCGGGGTTCGCCGACATGCTGGACTGGGGCGAGACCTGGCTGGGCGCGGTGACGGGCAACAATGCGTGGTTCAGCCTCGGGCGGGAGGAGGCGGCGCTGCTGGGGCTGGCGAAGGACGATTTGCGGCCGATCTCGCCGCCGGGGTCGCGGCATCTGGTGGGGCTCACGTTCGACCGGCGCGCCTGGGAGCGGCTGGCGGCCGAGGGGGCGGCGTGTTTCCTGTTCGATCCGCGCGACGATGCCGATGCCGCGGTGCGCCGGCGCATCGAGGCGGGGCGGCAGCGCCGCGTGCATGAGGCTTATAAATGCCGGGTGCGCTCCCCCTGGTGGCGGGTGCCGGTGGGCGCGGTGCCGGATCTGCTGCTGACATACATGAACCAGGACCGGCCGCGGCTGCTCGCCAATGAGGCACGGGTGTTCATTCTGAACTCAGTGTATGGCGTGACGCTGCGGCCGGGGTTGCGGCGGCTCGGGCGCGAGCTGTTGCCGCTGGCGTTCCTGAACAGTCTGTCTCTGCTTGGGGCGGAGATGGTGGGGCGTTCCTATGGCGGCGGGCTGCTGAAGCTGGAGCCGCGGGAGGCGGATATCCTGCCGGTGCCGTCCGCAGCGACGCTGCGGGAGGTGGCGGATGATCTGCGCGCGGCGCGGCCGGCGGTGGAGGCGGCTTTGCTGGCGGGCGATGCCGCCGGGGCGGTGGGTCAGGTGGACCGCATTCTGCTGACCGGCGCGCTCGGGCTGGACGATGGGCAGCTTGCCGCGCTGCGCATGGCGCGGGCGTTGCTGAGCCAGCGACGGCGGGCGCGCGGGAGAGGCCGTGCTGGGGGTTGATGCGCTGCTGGCGGCGGCGCTGGCGCGGCTCGGGGCCAAGCCGCCGGACGATGCCGGGCAGGCGGCCAAGAAGCGCTACAGCGAGCGGGTGTCGGAGGCGGTGGCGCTGGTGTTCGCGCAGGAGTTGCGCGAGCGGGGAATGCGCGGGACGCGGCCGCTGCGCGCGGGGGCGGCGGATGGCAGCGGGGCCGAGCGGCGGATGGCCGGCGGGATCGGCGCCAAGAAAGTGGACGTGACCTGGGCGACCGAGGAATCAGGTCTGCTGCTCGGCATTTCCATCAAGTCGATCAATTTCCGCGACCCACGGACGGGCAATTTCCAGAAGAACCTGACCAACCGGCGGGGCGACATGCTGATGGAGGCGGTGACGCTGCACCGGCGGTTTCCGTATGCGGTGCTGGCCGGGTTTTTCTTTATCGATGCGGGGGCGGAGACCGACAGCACGCAGAACCGCGACGGGAGTGCGCGGCGGCGCTCGACGTTTTTGAACGCGCATGCGCGTATGAAGCTGTTCACTGGCCGCGACGACCCGGCCGGCCGCGACGAGCAGTATGAGCGGATGTATGTGTTGTTGCTGGACGCGTCGTCCGGTCAGGTGATGGTGCGTGCCACCGAGGTTGGCTGTCCCGATGTGCCGGTGCCGTTGCCGGCGATATTCGACACGCTCGTTGCGTTGGTAGCGGATCGCAACCCGGACTTCTACGAGGCCCTGGAAGGGCTGATCGTAGCGGCTTCTTAACGAATGGGGTCAAGGGGCCTGTCGGCCCCTTGCGGGTCCAGGGCAGAGCCCTGGCCTTTCTTTTTCCTTTTATTAACAAGCCTGTACACAACATGCCGCCGAAATATATGCCCGGCAGCAATACCGGGATGGTCAAAACTCCCCAGTGGATCGTGCCGCATGGAGATTTTCTCCATCACCCGTCGCGAGGGGGCGTTCACGGCGGCGGTGAAGGCGAGGAGTTCGTGCAAATCCAGCCGGTCGAACCCGTCGGCGGCGGCGGCCAGGGCTGCCTCGGGCGCGTAGCCGTGGCCCCACCAGGTGGCGCCGAGGGTCCAGACCAGTTCGACGCCTTGGGTTACCGGCAGGTGGGGCGGGATGGTGGAGAGGCCGACGAAGCCGATCAGTCCCGTGCCGGGCAGTTCGGCGGCCCAGATGCCGAAGCCGTTTCGGTCGATATGGGCCTGGGTGCGGTCCATCCAGGCGTCGGACTGTGCCGGTGTGCGGACGGCGGCGAAGAACCGCATGGTGTGCGGATCACCGGTGATGGCGGCGAGGGGGGCGCGGTCGGTGTCGCGCCAGGGGCGCAGGACCAGGCGCGGGGTGATGAGGTCGGGCATGTTGGGGTGGCAGTGTAGCCGGGCGGGCGAGCCCGGTCGCGGGTGGTGTGGCAGGATGATGGCTTTGCGGGGACAGGGGGCGGACGATGCCGGCGGAACGGAAAGTGGCGGTGGTGACGGCGGGGGGCAGCGGCATCGGTGCCGGGGCGGCGCGCAAGCTCGCGCAGGACGGGTTTCACGTTGCGATCCTGTCCTCCTCCGGCAAGGGAGAGGCGCTGGCCCATCAGTTGGGCGGCATCGGGGTGACCGGGTCGAACCAGTCCGCCGACGATTTAGGCCGGCTGGTGGACCTGGCGATGGCGCGCTGGGGGCGCATTGATGCGCTGGTGAACAGTGCGGGGCATGGTCCGCGGGCGCCGTTGCTCGACCTGTCGGACGAGGGCTGGCATGACGGGCTGGAGGTTTATTTCCTCAATGTGGTGCGTCCGACCCGGCTGGTGACGCCGATCATGCAGCAGCAAAAATCCGGCGCGATCGTCAATATATCGACGTTTGCGGCGGTGGAGCCTGATCCGGCCTTTCCGACATCGTTCTGTGTTCCGTGCCGGGCTGGCCGCGTTCACCAAGCTGTTCGCCGACCGGTATGCCGCCGAAAATATCCGCATGAACAATGTATTGCCAGGCTTTATTGACAGTTTGCCTGAGAAGCCGAGGGTGCGGGAGCGGATTCCGATGGGCCGCTACGGGCGGGTCGCGGAGGTGGCGGAACTGGTAGCGCTGCTGGCGTCCGACCGAAGCGGCTACATCACCGGCCAGAACATCCGCATCGACGGGGGCATCACGCGGTCGGTGTGAGGACGGCTGGCCTGATTTCCCAAGCGTTTCCCGATCCCGGAGCGCAGGCTACGCGGGCGGCTGCAGGACCCCGTCGGCCCAGGCTTCCAACCGCTTTGCCTCGGTGTTCAGCGTGCCGACCCGCTCGCCGAGCGCGCCCAGCTTGCCGTTGTAGGATTGCAGCGAGGCGTTCAGGTCCTGCACGCTGCCGCGCAGATTGCCGAGCGCGCCACGCCAGCCGGCAACCGCCTCGCGCTGATGGGCCAGCGCGGCGTTGAGCGCGATGAGCGCCCGGCGCAACCGCTCCTGTGCGTCCTCATTGGCAGACCCGTGATCCGCGGTGGCGCCGGCCGGCGGGGCCGGCGCGCGCGCCGGCAGCGGGAAAGGAATGACGGTACCAGTGGGCGTTTGGGTCATGCGTGACATCTCCGCGGAGGCGACAAAGATTAACAAACCATGAATTGGATCAGAATGCGAGAGAAAAATCACGCTCCGATCACGGACGGCGGCGGTTGCGCAGCCCCCCGTGCCGCCGGGCAGGAGGATGCCGAAGGGCCGCCGGCACTGTATGCTGGCACATCTTCGTCGCGATCAGGACCATGGAAGCCGCTGTCGATATCGCCCTTATTCTGTTGCTGGTGGCCCTGAACGGCCTGTTCGCACTGAGCGAGCTGGCGCTGGTTTCGGCCAACCGCGCCCGGCTGTCCGTGCTGGAGCGCAAGGGCGTGGCCGGCGCGGCGCTGGCCCGCCGCCTGGCGGAGGACCCGCAACTGTTCCTGCCCACCGTGCAGGTCGGCATCACCGTGGTGGCGGTGTTGTCCGGCGTGTTCGGCGGCGCCCATGTGGCGGCGCTGCTGACGCCGGTGCTGGAGCAAGTGAGCTGGATCGGCGCGTTCGCGTCCAGCCTGTCGCTCACCCTGGTCGCGGTGGGGATCACGTATTTCACCCTCGTGCTGGGCGAGCTGGTACCCAAGCAACTGGCGCTGCGCGCACCCGAGCGCACCGCCGCAAGGGTGGCCGGCCCGCTGGCGGCGCTGGCGCGCGCGGCGCGGCCGGTGGTGTGGGTGCTCGGCAAGTCCTCCGGCGCGGTGCTGGTGCTGTTCGGTGCGTATCGGGCGCAGCCGAAGACCGTCACCGAGGAGGAGCTGAAGGCGCTGCTGGCCGAGGGCGAGCAGACCGGCGTGCTGGAAACCGGCGAGCGCGACATGATCGAGCGCGTGCTGCGGCTGGCCGACAAGCCGGTGCGCGCGATCATGACGCCGCGCACCGGGCTCGCCTGGATCGACCGTACCGACCCGCCGCGGGAGATTGCGGCAACGCTGAAATCGGCGCCGCACAGCCGCTTCGTGGTGTGCGACGGCAGCGTGGACAACGTGGTGGGGGTGGTGCAGGCGAAAGACATCCTGGATGCCATCCTCGACGGCAAGGAATTGTCGATCGGCCCGGCGCTGCGCCAGCCCGTGTATATGCCCGACACGGTGACCGCGCTCGACGCGCTGGAGCGGCTGAAATCGGACCCGATGGGGCTGGCCCTGGTGCTGGACGAGTACGGCAGTTTCGAGGGCGTGGTGACCGCGGCGGATGTGCTGGAAGCGATCATCGGCGATCCCGCCGATACCGGTCCGGTGCCGGGCGAGGGGATCGAGCCGGTCGATGGGGCGACGCTGCTCGACGGCATGATGCCGGTGGACGAGGCGAAGGTGCGGCTGGGGCTGCCCGACCTGCCCGCCGAGGGCAGCTACCACACCATCGCCGGGTTGCTGCTGGCGCTGCTGCGCCGGGTGCCGCGGCAGGGCGACCGGATCGTGTTCGGCGGCTGGCTGTTCGAAGTGATGGAAATGGAAGGGCGGCGGGTGGCGCGGGTGCGGGCCAGCCGGGAGAAACTGGCGGAGGAGTAGCGGCGATCGGTCCGGGATCTCAACGGTCCGGGAGTTCAACGGTCTGTGAGGGCCACTTGTCAGTGTTGAACGTTCACCGTTATGTTACCGACGCCAATGAAACCTTTGGAGGAAATCAAAATGCGTGACGATGATACACCGAAAGCCTCTCGCCGGAGCATCCTTCGCGCCGGCGCGGCGATTGTTGCTGCCGGTGCGGTGGTGAAGCATGCCGCGGCGGAGGACACTCAGAAGATCGAAAAGAGCCTGGTCGGCTACCAGGACAAGCCGAACGCGAACGGCCAGCATTGCAGCGTTTGCGCGAACTTCCAGCCGCCCAATGCGTGCGCGATCGTCGCCGGCGAGATCAACCCGAACGGCTGGTGCGGCGCCTTCGCTCCCAAGACCTGAACGAAGGGGTTCCAAGGGCCTCGCGGCCCTTGGTGGGGTCCAGGGGCAAGGCCCCTGGCCTTTTTACTTCCTTTTCTTTGCTTCCCGCCGCCGTGCATGCAGCACGAATTCGGTATACCCGTTCGGCTGCGCCCGACCTTTGAACACCAGGTCTGCGGCGGCCTTGAACGCGACCCCATCATATCCCGGCGCCATCGGCGTATAGGCCGGATCACCGGCGTTCTGACGGTCCACCACCGTCGCCATGCGCTGCAGCGTCGCGGTGACCTGCGTCGCGGTGGTGATGCCGTGGTGCAGCCAGTTGGCGATGTGCTGGCTGGAAATACGCAGGGTCGCGCGGTCTTCCATCAGGCCGATGTCGTGAATGTCCGGCACTTTCGAACATCCCACGCCCTGGTCAATCCAGCGCACCACATATCCCAGGATGCCCTGGCAATTGTTGTCCAGCTCCTGCTGGACTTCCTCCGGCGACCAGTTCGGCCGGTCGGCCAGCGGCAGGGTGAGGATGTCGGCCAGTTTCGCCGGCGCGCGGCTGGCAATGTCTTCCTGGCGCGCGGCCACGTCGACCTGGTGGTAGTGCAGCGCATGCAGCGTCGCGGCGGTGGGCGAGGGCACCCAGGCGGTGTTGGCGCCGGCGCGCGGGTGGCCGATCTTCTGCACCAGCATGTCGGCCATCCGGTCGGGTGCCGCCCACATGCCCTTGCCGATCTGCGCCCGCCCGCGCAGACCGCTGCGCAGTCCGACATCGACGTTGTTGTTCTCGTAGGCGCCGATCCAGGCGGCGGCGCGCATGTCGTTCTTGCGCACCACCGCGCCGGCCTCCATGGCGGTGTGGATTTCGTCGCCGGTGCGGTCGAGGAAGCCGGTGTTGATGAACACCACCCGTTCGCGCGCGGCATGGATGCAGGCGCGCAGGTTCACCGTGGTGCGGCGCTCCTCGTCCATGATGCCCATCTTCAGGGTGTTGCGCTGCAGGCCGAGCAAATCCTCGACGCCGGCGAACAGGTCGACGGCGTAGTGCACCTCGTCCGGCCCGTGCATCTTCGGCTTGACGATGTAGACCGAGCCGGCCCGGGAGTTGCGCAACTTCCCGGCGCCGCGCAGGTCGTGCAGGGCGATCAACGAGGTGACGGCGGCGTCCAGGATGGTCTCCGGAATATCGGCGCCGGCGGCATCCTGCACCGCATCGGTGTACATGTGATGGCCGACATTGCGCACCAGCATCAGGCTGCGCCCGGGCAGCGTGAGGGTGTGGCCGTCCGGGGTGCGGTAGGTGCGGTCCGGGTTGAGCCGGCGCAGCACGCTGCGGCCGTTCTTTTCCAGGCTCGCCGCCAGGTCGCCCCGCATCAGGCCGAGCCAGTTGCGGTACACCTCCACCTTGTCATCGGCGTCCACAGCGGCCACCGAATCCTCGCAATCCATGATGGTGGTGACGGCCGATTCCAGCACCACGTCGGCAAGCCCGGCCGGATCGGTGCGGCCGATCGGGTGGCTGCGGTCGAGCCGCAGCTCGATGTGCAGGCCGTGGTTGCGCAGCAGCACGACGGATGGCTCGGCCGGGTCGCCCTGGGTGCCGGCGAGCTTGCCGGGGTCCACCAGCACGGTGTGCGCGCCGGAGCTCAGGGTCGCTTCCAGCCGCCCGCCGTGCACCGCATAGGCCACCACGTCGGCGTGGCTGGCGTGCACCAGCGGAACCGCGGCATCGAGGAATTCGCGGGCGCGCGCCACCACCGCAGCACCGCGCACCGGGTTGTACTGGCCGCCGCGCTCCATGCCGTCCTCGTCGCCGATGGCGTCGGTGCCGTACAGCGCGTCGTACAGGCTGCCCCAGCGGGCGTTGCCGGCGTTCAGGGCATAGCGGGCATTGTTCACCGGTACCACTAGCTGCGGCCCGGCGATGCTGGCGATTTCCGCGTCCACGTTCTCGGTGCCGACGGCGAAGTCCGCCGGCTCGGGGGCGAGGTAGCCGATGTCGCGCAGGAAGACGGTGTAGGCGTCCTGGTCGATCGGGCGGGCCGGGTTGGCCTGGTGCCAGGCGTCGATCCGCGCCTGCAGCGCGTCGCGCGTGTCCAAGCAGCGCGCGGTTGCGCGGGGCGAAGACGGCCACCAGCCCGGCCAGGCCGGACCAGAAGGCGGCGGCATCCAGCCCCGTCCCGGGCAGCGCCTCGGTCTCGATGAACTGCTTCAGGACCGGGGCGACACGCAAACCGGCTTCCGGCAGGTGGTCCATGGGATTGGCTCCTCCGTTCTCGTCAGGCAATCGGGCCGGGTTCATTGCCCGCGGGGCGGCGTTTGTCGAGAGGGGGCTGGGATGAAGGCAGGGAAGGCCAGGGCAGAGCCCTGGCCTTCCCTGCCTTCATCCCAGCCCCATCCCGCCGCCCTACGGTGCCGCCGCCGGCTCCGCGGTGCCGAGCAGTCCGGTGCCGTAGGCCAGCACGGGCTGCACCAGCGAGGTAATGGAGGAATACACCAGCCCGCCGGTGGCGCTGCCGGCGAGGAACCAGTACACGCCGAAGGCATCGGCCCAGGAGAGCGTCTGGTAAGTCGCATCCTTGACGAACGAGCGGGTCGCCGCCGACCAGTGAGTTGGCTCTTCCCGGGCGAGCGAGGCCGCCACGGCGCGGGTCTGGCGTTCCAGCATCGCCGGGCCGATGGCGCCGTCCGTCCGCAGCGCCAGCAGGGTCCTGACCGGCCGCGCGGCGAGTGCTGCCAGCGCCGTTTGTTCCTCGCCGGGCCAGGGCAGGGTTGCTTCGGTGGCCGGCAGTCGGCCGCGCACGCCGCGTTCCATCGGGTCCTGCAGCAGGTCGGCCCAGGCGGCCAGGGCGGCGGGGCTCTCCACGTCCGTCGCGGGGAGATACAGGACGAGGTCGAGCAGGTGCTCGCGGGTGCGGGCCTGGGCGCCGACCATGGCGAAGCTGTCCGGGCCGAACCCGTCCGGCGGGCCGATCCCGCGCGCCACCAACGCATCGATCGCGGCGTCCCACAGCCTGTCCTGCACCGGTTCGGCCGACAGGCGCGCGAAGGCGCAGAACCCGTCCAGCCGGTTGTCGTAGCGGATCACCGCGAATCCGTCGCCGCGACGCCGGCACAGGCTGGACGTGCCGGCGATGCTGGTGCGGGGCTCGGAGGTGGTGTGCACCAGGATCAGGCCGGCGAGGCGGCCGTTGTTCAGCCGCGCCAGTGCGGTGCCGGTGATGCCGGAGTTGTCGGTGCGGGCCAGTTCTTGCCATCCCTCGCCGGGCAGCGGCACGCCCTTGCCGTCGATCACCAGCGGCGCCGCGGCGGCGGCACGGGGCCCGGCATTTGCCGCAGGCGTTGATGCCGCGAGCATTGACGCCGCCAGCACCGGGCCCACCGGCATCGGTGCCGCCCGGTGCTGCCAGTCGAAGGCCTTCTCGTTGGCGAAATACAGCGCCGACTGCGTCAGGCCCTGGACCGCGGCGATCAGCATGCCGGTATACAAGCTGCCGGTCATGGTCGAGGCGATGGTCGCCGAGGCCAGGCTGGATGCCACCGTGTAGGTCGCCAGCGTGCCGAGCGGGATGCCGGCGGGGGCGGGGTCGCTGGCCTCATCTTCTTCGCCTTGGGCCGCGCCGGCAGGGTCGGAGGGCGCTGGCATGGGCGGGCGCCAGGCGGGGGGCTGGCGCAGGGCGGCGAGCGCGCTGGAAGCTGCCGGCTGTGTCCAGGCCGCCAGGCGGTGCAGGATCGCCGCCCGGTCCGGCCCGTGCGCCGGCATGGCGTAGCGGATCTCCAGCATGTCGCGCCGGTCGCTGACCCGCACGCCCGCGAGCAGCGCCGGCCAGGGCAGCGAGCCGGCCGGCAGGCCCGGCAGTGACGCCTGCAGGTGGCGCTCATCGGCCAGTGCCAGCACGAAGGCGCAGGCTTCGTGCAGCTCGCGCGTTTCGGATGTGTGGCGGAACAAAGCGGTTGCGTCGGCGCACTCGGGCGCCGGCCCCCAGCCGCCGCTCACCGGCAGCACATTGGTCTGCACCAGCAGTTTTTCGTCGCCCGCCGGCTGCCCGGGGCGTTCCAGCAGCACGCTGGCGATCGCGCCGAACGGGTCGGTGGGGGCATTCTGGCGGATCTGGCCGAATCCGGCGGCGGCGACCCGCCAGGGGCCTGGCGGCAGCGGCACCGGCTTGCCGTACAGCGCCAGCGTGGCCGACAGCACCGTGCCGGGCGGCGGCGGGGCTTGCGCCGCGGCCTCCGGCGCCCGGAGCGCAGCACCCAGCGGCAGCCCGGCGGCCAGCGCGGCAGCGGCGATGGTCCGCAGCAGGCTCATCCGGATTCCCTCGTGTGGATGCGCGACCGGACGAAACCATGACGGCGGCCGGCAGCGCTGGCAACCGCAGTTTCGCCACGCGGAGTGACGGAATCGCGCGCATGGACGGCGTAACGGGTGCACACTGCGCCGGCAAGGAGGCACGTCATGACAACAGAGGACCATAGCCGGCGCCGGACCATCGGCAACCATCGCCTGCACCCCGAAACGCTGATGCTCGGCTACGGCTACGACCCCGCTTTGTCGGAGGGGGCGGTGAAGCCGCCGGTGTTCCTCACCTCCACCTTCGTGTTCCGCAGCGCCGAGGATGGGCGGGATTTCTTCGACTACGTCTCCGGCCGGCGCGAGCCGCCGGGCGACGGCTCGGCGGGGCTGGTCTATTCGCGCTTCAACCACCCCAACAGCGAAATCGTCGAAGACCGGCTGGCCGTGTACGAGGGCGGCGAGGCGGCGCTGGTGTTTTCATCCGGCATGGCGGCGATCGCCACCTCGATCCTCGCCACCGCCCGGCCCGGCGACGTGATCCTGCACAGCCAGCCGCTGTATGGCGGCACCGAGACGCTGCTGACGAAAACCTTCGCCCCGTTCGGCATCGGCGCCGAGGGCTTCTCCGACGGCACCAGCGCGGCCGCGATCGACGCCGCGGCGAAGCGGGCCGTGGCAAAGGGGAAGGTGTCGGTGATCCTGATCGAGACGCCGTCCAACCCGATGAACACGCTGGTGGACTTCGCGCACGTCGCGAAGGCGGCGGATGCCATCGCCCATGCGCAGGGCGAGCGGCCGGTGGTGATGTGCGACAACACGCTGCTCGGCCCGATCTTCCAGCAGCCGCTCGCGCATGGCGTGGATATCAGCCTGTATTCATTGACCAAATATATCGGCGGGCATTCCGACCTGATCGCCGGGGCGGCGATCGGCGCGCGCGCGCGCATCCGCCCGGTGCGGCTGCTGCGCTCGGCGATTGGCACCCAGCTCGATCCGCATTCCTGCTGGATGCTGGGGCGCTCGCTGGAAACACTCTCGTTGCGCATGCGCGCGGCGGCGCGCAACGCCATGCTGGTGGCGGAGTTCCTCGCCGCCCAACCGCGTGTGCGCCTGGTGCATGCGCTGGGGGCGCTGCCCGAAGGCAGTGCGGCGCGGCGGGTGTACGACGCGCAATGCAGCGGTGGCGGCTCGACGTTCAGCATCGAACTTGCGGGCGGGCAGGCGGACGCGTTCCTGGTGCTGAACGCGCTGCGCATCTTCCGCCTCGCGGTGAGCCTGGGCGGGACGGAGTCGCTGGCGAGCCATCCGGCGACGACGACGCATTCCGGCGTGCCGGAAGCGGTGCGGGCACAGGAGGGGATTACCGATGGAACGATCCGGCTGTCGATCGGCATCGAACACGCCGATGATCTGATTGCCGATCTGGCACAGGCCCTGGCGACGCTGGGGGATGATGCGGCGCCTGCGGAGCCGGCAAAGAAGAAACCCAAGAAGAAGAAATAAGCCGGGGCGCTGCCCCGGACGCCGCCCGGCGCGCAGTCCGCCTTCGCCACGACGGCCCCGCCTTCGCCACGACGGCCCCGCCTTCGCCACGACGGCACCCTCGCCAGACGGCACGCCTTCGCCACGACGCATTGCCGCTGCACCCGACCAGGGGCCATAGGCCCCTGGACCCCGATGAAATTGCTCCGTAACCCCATCGCTGCGAACGAGTCACCCCCCAGCGAGATGCCCCGTGCCATATTGGCTGCGGGCGAGGGGAGACGATACATGCGCACCGATGCACAAGGGTTGCAGCTTTCCACCAGCAACGATGCCGCGGCGATGGAATTCGATGCCGCCGTTGGTGTCTACCTGAACTTCCGCACCGGTCTGCCCCGCGTGGTCGAGACCTTGCTGGAGGCCGATCCCGACTTCGCCCTCGGCCACTGCCTGGCCGGTATCGGCGCCATGCTGGCCTATGACGGGCGCTGCGTGCCGGCCGCCGCCGCCGCCCTGGACCGCGCCCGCGCCCGCGCCGCCGGCGCCACGCCGCGCGAACAGGCCCATGTCGCCGCACTCGCCGCCTGGGTGGCCGGCGACATGAATCGCGCGGTCGCCACCTGGGACGAAATCCTGACCGACCATCCGCGCGATATCCTGGCCTTCCGTCTGGCCCATTTCGCCAATTTCTGGCTCGGCCGCCCGCAAGACATGGCCGCCTCGGTGCGCCGCGTCCGGCCGCACTGGGATGCCGGCGTGCCCGGCTTCGCGGCGGTTCTGGCCTGCCAGTGCTTCGCCGAGGAAGAGGCCGGCAACCTGCTCGCCGCCGAGCCGGCCGGGCGGCGCGCCATCGACCTCGATCCCGGCAATATCTGGGCCGCCCATGCCGTCGCCCATGTGCTGGAAATGCAGGGCCGCCGCCGCGAGGGCATCGATTGGATCACCGGCCTGGCGCGGCACTGGGAGGGAGCCAACAACCTGATCCACCATTTGTGGTGGCATTGCGCCCTGTACCATCTGGAACTTGGCCGTTTCGACACCGTTCTCGAACTGTACGACACGCGCTTCCGCAACCTCAACTCGCCGCTCACCCAGGCGATGCCCGACCTGTATACCGATGTGCAGAACGCCGCCTCCATGCTGTTCCGGCTGGAGCGGCAGGGCGTGGTGGTGGGCGCGCGCTGGCAGGAACTGGCCGACAAGGCGGAAGCGCGGATCGGCGACTGCCTGTCGACCTTCGTGCTGCCGCACTGGATGATGGCTTTGACCGCCGCCGGGCGTGACGCCGCGGCGGGGCGCCTGCTGGCGTCCCTGCGCGAGCAGGGCCAGGGCAGCGGTACCACCGCCGCGGTGCTGCGCGAGGTGGCGGTACCGGTGTGCGCGGCGGTGCGCGCCCACCGCGCCGGCGCCAACGCGGAGTGCGTGGCCTTGCTGCGCCCGGTGCTGGGCGCGATGCACCGGCTCGGCGGCAGTCACGCCCAGCAGGACGTGCTGGCCCAGCTTTTCCTCGATGCCGCAGTGCGCGCCGGGCTGGAGGCCGATGTGCGGCTGGCGCTGGAGCGGGCGGCCGGACGGCGAGCGGTGCCGCTGTCGCGCTGGATCGGCTATCGCGACGCGGCTTCACGCTATCCGCTGTAGCCTGCCGGTCCATCGGCGCCCCTTCGAACCACCGGCGCATTCCAACCATCGGCGCAATCGTCAACGTGATCAAACTAAGGGTTCCGGTTCCGTCGTGCAGACGGTAATGCTTTGGGAACGAACCGGAGAGCCTGCATGCGCGCGACGACGACGGCGTTCCTCGGACTGACACTGGCCGCATCGGCGGTGATGGTCCGGCCTGCATCGGCGCAACCGGCACCGCCGCCGCAGGAACAGCCGTTGCCGCCGGCCGATCCGGCTGCGATCTGGACACTCCAGGAGGAGAACGCCGCGGTCAGCACATCGAGCCTGCCCGACCGCGACTACACCAACGGCATCCGGCTCGGCTGGACCTCGGCCGATGGCAGCGCGCCGGCATTCATGGAACGCATCGGCCAGGCGCTGTGGGGGGACGGACGGCAGCGGATCGCGCTTGATCTCACCCAGCAGATCTACACCCCGGACGACACCCAGGCCGCCGATCCGCCGCTGACCGACCGGCCCTATGCGGGGGTGCTGCTGGGCACGGTTTCGCTGATCCACGATAGCGAGGCCGCGCGCAGCGTGCTCGGGCTGGGGATCGGCATTGTCGGCCCGGCCGCCCTCGGCGAGCAGTTGCAGGATGGTTTCCACACCCTGATCGGCCAGCGCCGCGACGCCGGCTGGGATACCCAACTGCACAACGAGCCGCTGATCCAGCTTACCAGCGAGCGCACCTGGCGGCTGCCCACCGGCAGGATTGGCACGCTGGAGACCGACGTGCTGCCGGATTTGACCGCGTCGGTCGGCAATCTGCGCGTCTATGCCCAGGCCGGCATGACGCTGCGGCTCGGCCAGGGACTGGACAGCGACTATGGCGCGCCGCGGATCCGGCCGGGGCTGACCGGCACCGACGTGTTCCGCCCGACCCGCCCCTTCGCGTGGTACGTATTCGCCGGCGCCGATGGGCAGGCGGTGGCCTATGACGTCACGCTGAACGGCAATCTGTGGCAGGACAGCCGCAGCGTGACCGTTACCCCGGCAGTTGCCGAGTTTCAGGGCGGATTCGCGCTGCTGTTCGATGATGTGCGGCTGACCTACACGCAAGTGCTGCAGACGCAGGAGTACGAACACCAGAAGGGCGGATTGCACCAGTTTGGGTCGCTGGCGCTTTCGGTGCGGTTTTGAGGCGAAGCAAGGCCAGGGCTCTGCCCTGGACCCGCCAAGGGCCGGGAGGCCCCTGGACCCCGCCACTCAAGACAGGTGTTCAACGAGGGGGATGAGGCGGTGAACCGGTTCACCGCCTTCATATAAAAACTGTCTGAAAATAATGGGTTCCAAGGACATCTCGGCCGTCGCGCCGGAGGCGCGCTGCGCGCGACGCGGGTCCAGGGCAGAGCCCTGGCCTTGCTTCGCCCCTACCCCGCGAGCCGTGCCGACAGCACCGGCGCACCCAGCCGGGTCAGCCGGGCGATATCGCTCAGCGTGTCCATCGCCAGTACCGCCTCGGCCAGCCGGGCAGTGCGATCCGGCCCCAGCACCGGGGTGGCCAGCGCGTCGAACTTGGCGCGCAGGTCGCCGAGGGAGGGGAACGTTTCCGGCTCGCCGGCCGGCACCGGCACAACCAGCGAGAAACTCTCGCCGCGGGCCAGGATGGTCAGGCGCCCGGCCATCGGACCCAGCGCTTCCATCGCCGCATCGTGCACGCAGCGCACCTTGGGCGTGAGCGCCCGCACCTCGGGGTTGCGCAGGTGCTGGTACGAGCTCCACTCCATGGCGCCGGTGACCAGCGCACAGGCGATGACGAAGGGGCCGCTGAACTGCCCATCCACCACGCTGTGCGGATCGGCCTTCTGCGCCGCCGGTTCGCCGATCAGCTGCATGCCGGCCTGCGACAGGCCGTAGGTGACGGCGGTGATTTCGCCGGCGCGCAGCCGGTGGGCCGCTCGCAGCGCCAGCGCCGCATCGATGCCGGCATGACCATAGCGGCATGACGGGTAACGCTTCACCCCGGTGCGCATCAGTTCGAATTCGCGGCCGAGATCCTGCACCGCGCGCGCGGGCATCGGCTCGGGCGCATGGGCGCGCAGGAAACCGAAATGCCCTTCCAGCGCCGCTGCCGGGCCGATGAACCCCTCGGCGGCGAGGGTTGCCGCGACCAGTCCCGACATTGCCGCCCAGCCGGCCTGGAAACGTTTGGTCCAGGCGCCGTTGGCCAGGAACTGCAGGCTGCCCGAGGTCTGGCTGAGCGCGATGCCGAACGCCGATTCGATCCCCGCGGCATCCAGCCCGAGCACCCGCCCGGCCGCCGCGGCCGCGCCGAACGTGCCGCAGGTGGCGGTGGGGTGAAAGCCGCGATCGTAATGCGCCCGCGCCGGCAGGGCCAACGCCACCCGGCAGGCCACTTCGTAGCCGGCGACGATGCCGGCCAGCACGTCGGCTCCGTTCGCCCCCGCCATCTCGCCGGCCGCCAGCGCCGCCGGGATGACCACGGTTCCCGGGTGCAGCGAGGCTTCGGCGTGGGTGTCGTCGAAATCGAGCGAGTGGCCGAAAGCGCCGTTGAGGAAGGCGGCGCCGACGGGAATCCAACGGCACGGGTCACCGAACACGCCGGCATGCCCGGCGCCGAGGCCAAGCGCACGGGCGGCGCCGAGCATCGGTTGCGCGCTTTCCGTCTCGTGGCGCCCACGCACGATGTTGCCGATCAGGTCGAGCGCGAGCAGACGCGCGCGCCGGACAACTTCAGGCGGCAGCCCTTGCAGCGCGACAGCGGCGCCGAACCGGGCAAGGTCGGTGGTGATTCCCATTCTCGTTTCCTCCGAACCTGTTAATCTTACACGTCCGGCAAGTCATATTGCCAGTGTGATCGGCTCGTGAATGACATTAACATCAGCTTGTGATTGCCGCCGGCTTCGCCGCCATGGCACACCGCCGCCATGTTGCACCGCCGATTCCTGCTGGCCGCCGCGCCGAGCGCGCTCGCCGGCCTTTCCGCAGCTCCGTCTGCCCTCGCGCAGGCGCCGCAGAAGCCAACCCGCGTCACCACCCCCGAGGAAGCGGCCAGTTTCGCCCGCTATATCGCCGGGGTGGAGGAGGAAGCCCGGAAAAAGGGCATTTCATCCGCCGTGCTCGACAGCGCCTTCGCCGGCGTGCACATCAACTGGCGGGTCATCGAGCTCGACCGCAACCAGCCCGAGGTGAAGTTCACCTGGGAGCAGTACCGCACCCGGATCGTCAACGACACCCGTGTGCAGCGCGGCCGCGAGCAATTGTCCAAGCACCACGATCTGCTGCGCCGGGTGCAGGACCGCTACGGCGTGCCGCCCGGAATCATCGTCGGGCTGTGGGGCCTGGAATCCGATTACGGCCGCCAGATGGGTGGGATCAATGTCATCGAGGCAGTGGCGACGCTGGCCTGGGAAGGCAGGCGCGGCGCGTTCTTTCGCCAGGAATTGATGGATTCGCTGAAAATTCTCCAGGCCGGCGACATCGCCGCCGACAAGATGGTGGGAAGCTGGGCCGGGGCGATGGGGCAGACCCAGTTCATGCCGGACAGTTTCCTCCGCTTCGCCGTTGATTTCGACGGCGACGGGCGGCGCGACATGTGGAACAGTTTCCCCGACGTGTTCGCCTCGACCGCCAACAACCTGGCGATGGAAGGCTGGAAGGCGGATCTGCCCTGGGGACTGCAGGCGCGCCTGCCCGTCGGGTTCGAGGCTGCCATGGCCGGGCGCGCCACCCGACGGCCGGTGGCCGAATGGGCCAGGCTGGGCGTGGTTTCGTTCGACGGGCGGGCCTTGCCGCCTGGTGACGCGCCGGCCTCGGTCATTCTGCCCGGCGGCATCCAGAGCGATGCGTTCCTGGTCAGCGCGGCCAATTTCCGCGCCCTGCGCGCCTACAACCCGTCGGACTACTATGCGCTGAGCATCGGCCTGCTGTCGGACCGGATCGGCGATTGAGACGCGCGGCCCCCCTGCTGCTGGCCGCGGCCCTGGCGGGCTGCACCGCGCCGGGGGGGCCGGCGCCGGTGCCGACGCCGGCCCATTACGTGGTGGGCGAGCCCTACCGGACCGGCGGGGTCTGGCGCTATCCGCGCGAGCAGTTCGCCTACACCGACACCGGGCTGGCCACGGTGTTAAGCCGCGACCCGGGGCCGACCGCCGACGGCGAGGCGTTCGACCCGGACTTGCTGACCGCCGCGCATCGCACCCTGCAACTGCCGGCGGTGGCGCGGGTGACCAACCTGCAGACCGGGCGCGCCATTCTGGTGCGCCTGAACGACCGTGGCCCGGAAGCCCCCGGCCGGCTGATCGCAGTGACGCCGCGCGCCGCCGCCTTGCTGGGGGTATCGGGCACCGCCCCGTTCCGGGTGCGGGTGGAGCTGGCGGAAACCGAAAGCCGGCAACTCGCCACCGCGCTGGCCACGGCGGCGCCGTTGCAGATGGCGTCGGCCCCGGTCGGCAGCGTGCAGGCCGAGAGCCTGGCCCCACCCGCGGGGGCAGCACAGTCCGGCCGGGTACGAATTGCGGCGGCCGGGCCCTCGGTGCCGGCGGCGGCGCCCGCCGGTGCCGCCGAAACCGTGCCGCTGCGCCTGCCCGAACAGGTCTGGCGGACCGCGCCCGCGCCCGGGGCGCTGTACGTGGAATGCGGCAGCTTCACCCGGCCGCAATACGCGGCGATCATGCAGCGCCGGCTGGCCGGGCTGGACGCGCGGGTCTCGACCGACAGCCGTGCCCCGCGGGAAGCCGCCTGGCGGGTGCGCATCGGCCCGCTGCGCGACATCGCGGAAGCCGACGCCACGCTGGACCGTGCGCTGGCTGCCGGCGTATCTGATGCCCGCATCATCGTGGACGATCCCTAGGCGATTCGAGTTCCGCGAAAGGAGTGTCACCCCATGCTTAGCCGTCGTTTCCTGCTGGCGGGTGCCGCCCTCGGCGCCGTCAGCCTTGGCGCAGCCGGCGTTGGTGCGCCCGTCCGCGCCGCCGAGCCGGCACACCCGCCGCGCCCGGGCGCGCGTCCGCCGGCGGCGGCCCACGGTGCCCGCCGGCCGGCCGAAGCCGCGGCGCCGACCGGCAGCCCCGCCAACACGCCGCTCGGCCCGCTCGACACCGCCGCGCGCTGGGCGGTGATCCTCGACTTCACCACCGGCGCCACCCTGCTCGACAAGGACGCCGACGTGCCGATGCCGCCGTCGTCGATGACCAAGCTGATGACGATGTACATCGTCTACAGCCTGTTGAAGTCGGGCCGGCTGAAACTCGACCAGGACCTGCCGGTCTCCGAACGCGCCTGGCGCATGGGCGGCTCGAAGATGTTCGTGCAGATCGGCTCGCAGGTGAAGGTCGAGGACCTGATCCGCGGCGTGATCGTGCAGTCCGGCAACGACGCCTGCATCGTCTTCGCCGAGGCGATCGCGGGCTCGGAGGAGCAGTTCGCCGAGCAGATGAACCAGAAGGCGCGCGAACTCGGAATGGACCACACCAATTTCCGCAACGCCACCGGCTGGCCCGACCCCGAACAACGCATGAGCGCGCGCGACATCGCCACGCTCGCCCGCCGGCTGATCCAGGACTTCCCCGAATACTACAAATACGACTCCGAAAAAAGCTTTAAGTACAATAACATCGAACAGCAAAACCGCAACCCGCTGGTGCAGAAGGGGCTCGCCGACGGGCTGAAGACCGGCCATACCGACGATGGCGGCTTCGGCCTGGTGGCGAGTGCGGAGCGCAGCGGGCGGCGGGTGGTGCTGGTGGTCAACGGCCTGACGTCCATGCATCAGCGCGGCGAAGAAAGCGAGCGGCTGCTGGAATGGTCGTTCCGCGAGTTCGAGAACGTCACCCTGTTCACCGCCGGCGACACGGTTGAACAGGCCCAGGTCTGGCTCGGCACCCAGCTTACGGTGCCGCTGGTGGGCGGGCGCGATCTGGTGGTGACCATGCCGCGGGCCTGGCGCAAGACCGCCAAGATCACGCTGGAATACGACAGCCCGGTCGCCGCCCCGATCACCCGCGGCACGACGCTCGGGCATTTGTCGGTGACCGGGCAGGGGGTTCCCGACCTGCAGGTGCCGTTGCTGGCCGGCGCCGACGTGCCGCGGCTGGGCCTGCCCGGCCGCGCCCTGGCGGTGCTGACCCACTACATGACGGGTAGCTGAAGCTTGCCGCCGCGCGCCGGCGTGTTCGTCGCCCTGGAGGGCGGCGAGGGCAGCGGCAAGACCGGCGCGCTGGCGCATCTGGGCGCGGCGCTGGGCGATCTGCCGGGCGGGGTGCGGCTGACCCGCGAGCCCGGCGGCACGGCGGAGGGCGAAGCTGTCCGCGGCCTGCTGCTGGCACGCGGGACATACGACTGGGAAGCGCGGGCGGAGTTGCTGCTGATGGCCGCGGCGCGGGCGCAGCACGTGGCACGGGTGATCCGCCCCGCCATTGCGGCCGGGCAGGTGGTGGTGTCGGACCGGTATGTGGGCTCCACCCTGGCCTATCAGGGCGGCGGGCGCGGGCTGCCGGAGGCCGACATCCGCACCCTGCATGCGCTGTCCACCGGCGATCTCTGGCCCGACCTGACCGTGCTGCTCGATGTCGATCCCGAGATCGCACTCGCGCGTGGCCTGGCACGGCTGCAGGCGGCGGGCAGCCGGGAGGACCGGTTCGAAAAGCTCGGCCTGGCGTTCCACCAGCGGGTGCGCCGGCGTTTTCTCGACCAGGCGGACGCCGCGCCGGCACGGCATGCGGTGATCGATGCCAGCCGGCCGATCGGGCAGGTGCAGGCGGACGTGGCCGCGGCGGTTCTCGGATTCCTCCACCGCGCCGGCGGCTAGAGGCAACACGCCCAGATGCGGGCGCCTGGCGCAGAATTGCTTGGCGCGGCGCAAACAACAGGCGCGGACGTTAAATAGCCGTGAAACCGCGGCAAGCGGCGAACCAAGCTTGACGCAGATCAACGCACAATCTTGTGAGCTGCGGGACCCTGCGAAAACGGGAAGGGGCGCGGGGCACGGCATTGCATAGCCTTCTGGCAAGACTATTCGCCATCGTCTCGATTGCCCTGGTGCCCGCCCTGGCATTCCTGGCGTATACGGAATTCGACGCCCATCGCGTCCGCCTGCAACTGGTGGAAGACGAAGCGCGGCGCCTCGTGCGCCTCGTCAGCGCCGAGCAGCAGCGGATCGCCGACGGGGCGGAGCAGGTGCTGAACGCGATCGGCGCCGCGCCCGGCGCGCAGGACAATCAGCCGGAGTTTTGCCAGCGTCTGCTGGTTGATCTGGTACGCCAATCGCCGCGGTATACTTCGGCCGCCATCATCGGCCTTGACGGGCACCGGATCTGCGCCTCAGGCCCGTTCGATCGCAGCGAGGACCAGTCCGACCGGGGGTTTTTCCGCGCCGCCCTGGCAACCGGGGACTTCGTCACCGGCGGCTACACGATCGGCCGCCGCTCCGGGCGGCCGACCCTGCCCATGGCCAAGCCGTTCAGGAACCACGACGGGGCGGTGGCCGGCGTGGCGGTCGTGGCGATCGACATCGGCTGGCTGGGTCAGCAGCTCGCGCGTCTTCCCGTGCCGCCGGAAGCGATCGCCTCGATTGCGGACCGGAACGGCGTCATCCTCGCCCGCACGCCCGAGGCTGCGCGCTATGTCGGCCGGCCCATTCCGGCCACGGACCGGTTCACCCTGGAAGGCGACGCGATCGGGGTCGTCCCGATGACCAGCCTGGACGGGCGCCGGCAAATCGCCGCGTATTTGCCTCCGGGTCCGGATCCCAGGCGGTTGCGCATCTGGGTCGGGCTGGACCAGGACATCGCCTTCGCTGCGGTCAGCCGCGCCTCCCGCACCGGGCTGCTGCTGATTGTTGCCGGCGCCGTACTGGCTTTGGCGCTGACCGCGCTGCTCGGTCCGCGCCTGATTTGCCGGCCGGTCAACCGGCTGCTCGGGATGGCCGACCGCTGGCGCGCCGGCGATCTCGCCGCCCGCACCGGCCTGCGCGGCGACCGCAGCGAATTCGGCCGCCTGGCCGCCGCCTTCGATGCCATGGCGGCGGCGCTCGACAGCCGCGAGCGCGCCCTGCGCACCGCGCTCGAAAGCACGACCGACAGCGTGATCGTGTTCGATCGCACCTGGCGCATCACCTATCTCAACGCGCGCGCGAAGGCGCATGTCGCGCAGGGCCGCGACCTGGTGGGCCAGGTTCTGTGGGAGGCGTTTCCCGGCACCAGCGACAGCGTCTTCGCCGCCGGCTACCGGGCGGCGATGGAGGGCGGCCAGCCGGTCCATACGGTCGGCTATTCCCCCGCGTTCGCGACCTGGTTCGAAGCGCATGCCTACCCGTCGCATGACGGGGTAACGGCGTTCTTCCGCGACGTGACCGAGGAGCGGCGCATCACCTCTGCGCTGCGCCAGAGCGAGGATCTGATCCGTGCCACGTTCGAGCAGGCGGCGGTCGGCATCGCCCAGCTTGGCCTGGACGGCACCTGGCTCAGGGTCAATGACAGGCTGTGCGCGATTACCGGCTACGCCCGCGACGCGCTGATCGGGTCCCGATTCCAGGACGTAACCCATCCCGATGACCGGCAGGCCGATCTGGCCCAGATGAACGCGCTGCTGGCCGGCGAGATTGCGGTGCAGACGATGCAGAAACGCTTTCTGCGCCGGGATGGCAGCTGCGGCTGGGTTGCGGTGACGGCATCGCTGCTGCGCGACGCCGAGGGCAAGCCCGAGCGCATTATCGTTTTCTTCGACGACATTACCGAACGCAAGCGCTTCGAGGCGGCGCTGCACGAGAGCGAAGTGCGCCTGCAGCTGGCCCGCGACGCGGCGGGCTTTGGCGTGTGGGAATGGGACGTGCGCGCCGGCACGGTGATCTGGTCGAAAGAGCAGTGGCTGCTGCACGGGTACATGCCGCGGCCGGAGAATCCCGATGTGGCGTTCTGGCTGAACAGTCTGCATCCTGAAGACCGCGACCGGGTATGGTCCGAGGAGTGCGCGCTGCTCACCGGCGGACGCGCGACGTATAACAGCGAGTACCGCGTCCTCCGGCCCGACGGGGAGGTCCGCTGGCTGCTCGTCCGGGCCAAAGTGCTGCGCGATGCCGACGGGAACGCGGTACGCATGGTCGGGCTGAACATCGACATTACCGCAAGCCGCGAGACCGAAGCGGCGTTGCGCCGCCTCACCGAGGAGCTGGAGGCGCGCGTACGCGCGGAAGTCGCCGCCCGCGAGGTGGTGCAGAAGCGGGCCGCGCATGGCGAGCGGCTGCAGGCGCTCGGCCAGCTCGCCGGCGGTATCGCGCATGATTTCAACAACGTGCTGCAGGCCATCGCGGGGGCGGTCGGGCTGATCGAGCGCAACCCGGCCGACGAGGCCGGGGTTCGCCGCCTGGCGCGGCTGGCGATCGAGGCGACCGGGCGGGGGGCTGGCATTACCGGGCGTCTGCTGGCCTTCGGCCGGCGCGCCGACCTGCACGCCGAAAGCCTGGACGCGGCAGACCTGTTGGCTGGTGTGCGCGAAGTGCTGACTCACACGCTGGGGGCCGGCATCGAGGTCGAGGTCCGCGCGGCGGCCGGTCTGCCGTCGCTGCTGGCCGACAAGGGTCAGCTGGAGACGGTGCTGATCAATTTTGCCGCCAATGCACGGGACGCGATGCCGAAGGGCGGCCTGCTGGTCCTGGCCGCCGCGGCCGAGGCCGTCTCGCCGGAGGGGCCGGTCCACGCGGCCGGGCTGCCGCCGGGGCGCTACCTGCGGCTGAGCGTTGCCGATACCGGTGCCGGTATGGATGCGGCCACGCTCGTGCGAGCGACCGAGCCGTTTTTCACCACCAAAGGAGTCGGCATCGGAACCGGGCTTGGCCTGTCGATGGCCAAGGGATTTGCCGAGCAGTCAGGCGGCGCCCTGAACATCGAGAGCACCCCCGGAGAGGGCACCACGGCGACGCTGTGGCTACCCGAGGCCGCTTGCGCGGCGGCGCCGGCCGGCGATGCCGGTACGGGGGCATCCGGGCCCGCGAGGCTGCCGGTGTCGGGCCGCGTCATGCTGGTTGACGATGACGACCTGGTGCGCGAAACGATCGCGGCGTTTCTGGAGGACGAGGGGTTTGACGTGCTGCTGGCCGGCAGCGGACCTGAGGCACTCGCCCTGCTCGCCGCCGGGGATGCGGTGGACGTTCTGGTGACCGATCTGTCCATGCCTGGCATGGACGGAATTGCCATCATCCAGGCGGCGCAGGCGCGCCGCCCCGGGCTGCCCGCCCTGCTGCTGACCGGCTACGCCCATGCCGATGCCGTCGCGGCGATGGACGGGTCCGCCGGGGCACGGTTTTCGCTGCTGCGCAAGCCGGTGCGCGGCGGCGAACTGGTGCAACGCATTCACGAAACGATCAGGGACGTCCAGGGTTCTGCCGTCGATCCGCATGGCACGCAGCGCCCCATCGCGCAAAGCGCCAGCACGCCCCAAGAACTCATGAGTGGGTTCCAAGGGGCTTTGCCCCTTGGTCGGGTCCAGGGGCAAAGCCCCTGGTGGGGTCCGGGGCAACGCCCCGGCAACCCCCGCGCCGTGCGGCGCGGGGGCGAAGGCGCCGTTCAGACCGAATAGTACATTTCAAACTCAACCGGATGCGGGGTGTGCTCGAACCGGTACACCTCGTTCCACTTCAGTTCGATGTAGCTCTCGATCTGGTCGGCGGTGAACACGTCGCCGGCCAGCAGGAACTCGTGGTCGGCCGCGAGCGCGCCGAGCGCTTCGCGCAGGCTGCCGCAGACGGTCGGGATGCCGTGCAGTTCTTCCGGCGGCAGGTCGTAGAGGTCCTTGTCCATCGGGTCGCCCGGATGGATCTTGTTCTTGATCCCGTCCAGCCCGGCCAGCAGCATGGCCGAGAAAGCCAAGTACGGGTTGGCGCCGGGATCGGGGAAGCGGACTTCGACGCGCTTGGCCTTCGGGCTGGTCGCATACGGGATGCGGCACGACGCCGAACGGTTGCGCGAGGAGTAAGCCAGCAGCACCGGCGCTTCGAAGCCCGGGATCAGGCGCTTGTAGCTGTTCGTGGTCGGGTTGGTGAAGGCGTTGATCGCCTTGGCATGCTTGATGATGCCGCCGATATAATGCAGCGCCGTCTCCGACAGGTCGGCATAGGCGTTGCCGCCGAACAGCGGCTTGCCTTCCTTCCAGATCGACTGGTGAACATGCATGCCCGAGCCGTTGTCGCCGTAGATCGGCTTCGGCATGAACGTCGCGGTCTTGCCGTAGCTGTGCGCCACGTTGTGGATGACGTATTTGTAAATCTGCAGGTGGTCGGCCAGTTTCACCAGCGGGCCGAACTTGATGCCCAGCTCATGCTGCGACTGCGCCACTTCGTGGTGGTGCTTTTCGACCACGACGCCCATTTCAGCCATGGTGGAGAGCATTTCGGCGCGCAGGTCGCTTTCGCTGTCCACCGGCGGCACCGGGAAGTACCCGCCCTTGACGCTCGGGCGGTGGCCCAGGTTGCCTTCCGGGTAGTCCTTCAGGCTGGCCTGCGGGCCTTCCTGGCTGTCGATCTGATAGATGCCATAATTCTGGCCGGTGCCGAACTTGACGCTGTTGAACACGAAGAACTCGGCCTCGGGGCCGAACACGGCGACATCGCCGACGCCGGATGCCCGCAGATAGGCCTCGGCCTTCTTGGCGGTGCTACGCGGGTCGCGGGTGTAGGGCTGGCCGGTCGAGGGCTCGATCACGTCGCAGACCAGGATCAGCGACGGCTTGGCCGCGAACGGGTCGAGCACCGCGGTGCTGGCGTCCGGCAGCAGGATCATGTCGGACTCGTTGATCGCCTTCCAGCCGGCGATCGAGGAGCCGTCGAAGCCGAAGCCGTCGGTGAAAACGTCTTCGTCGATGGTGGAGATGTGCTGCGCCGTGTGCTGCCACTTGCCGCGCGGGTCGGTGAACCGCAGGTCCACGTACTCGACGGAGTGCTCTTTCAGCAGGTCCAGGACCTTATCCACGTCGCTGTCCTTTTTACTCATTATCTCATCCCTCGTCCAAACGCCGCCGGGCGGCGCGCAGGGAACCGCCCCACGCGGCTCCCGTCGGCGGCCCCTTTACGTCGTTCGCAAGGAGGCCGGAAGTCGGTTTCGTTCGTCGGCCGGCGCGATTCGGTCCGGCCGGTCAGACCGCATCCGGTCCGCGTTCGCCGGTGCGGATGCGGATCACCTCCTCGATCGAGCTGATGAAGATCTTGCCGTCGCCGATGCGGCCGGTACGGGCCGCGGTCACGATCGCCTCCACCGCGCGCTCCACCAAATCTTCGTCGCAAACCACCTCGATCTTCACCTTGGGCAGGAAATCCACGACGTATTCGGCGCCCCGGTATAGCTCGGTGTGGCCCTTCTGGCGCCCGAAACCCTTGGCCTCGACCACCGTGATGCCCTGCAGGCCGACCTCGTGCAGCGCCTCCTTTACCTCGTCAAGCTTGAACGGCTTGATGATCGCTTCGATCTTCTTCATGCGTGTTCGCCCGGGTGGCGGGCGCCCTCCTGAAATACCGGCAGCACTCTGCTGGCTGCCGTTGCGGCGCCCGATGGTGGCGCCCCCACGACCGCCTATCCTACCGGAAGATAGAGCGGTGCCACAGGTTTGCACGAAGCGTGCCACCCGGCAATGCGCAGTTCCTTGTGAATCTGCCTTGTCTTGCGGCAGCGGGGCCGCCCGCCTTCTGGGCGGCGCTGCCCGGTTTCGCGCCAATCGATGCGGTCCCGGGCGGCGCGGTTGAACCGGTGCGCGGCCGCTTCCATACTGGCAGGCCATCATTCAGGCGCCCGTCCTCTCCGGCCGGAGGGCGCCGCCAGCGCCCGGCCGGGGAGGCCTGCCTGCGGTGAAGCAGCCCAACGCCCTGTTGTCGGCAACCGGAACAACCATCTTCACCGTCATGTCGGCGCTTGCGGCACGGCATGGTGCGATCAACCTCGGCCAGGGTTTCCCCGACACCGACGGGCCCGAGGACGTGGTGCGCGCCGCCGCCGCGGCGCTGCTGGACGGGCGTAACCAGTACCCGCCCATGACCGGCCTGCCCGAACTGCGCCAGGCCGTGGCCGCCGCCAATGCCCGCTTCTACGGGCTGCAGGTCGACCCCGATGCCGAAGTGGTGGTGACCTCCGGCGCCACCGAGGCGATCACCGCCAGCCTGATGGCGCTGCTCGACCCGGGCGACGAGGTGGTGCTGATCGAGCCGCTATACGACACCTACCTGCCGGTGGTGCGCCTGCTGGGTGCGGTGCCCCGCCTGGTGCGGCTGCAGCCGCCCGGCTGGGAGCTGCCGCGCGCCGAACTGGCCGCAGCCTTCGGGCCGAAGACCAAGGCGATCCTGTTCAACACGCCGATGAACCCGACCGGAAAAGTGTTCACCGCGGCCGAACTGGGCTTCATCGCCGATCTGCTGGTCCGTCACGATGCCTATGCGGTGTGCGATGAGGTCTACGAGCACATCACCTACGACGGCTGGCGGCACATTCCGCTGATGACCCTGCCCGGCATGCGCGCGCGCTGCCTGCGCATCGGCAGCGCCGGCAAGACGTTTTCCCTGACCGGCTGGAAGGTGGGCTACATCACCGCCTGCGCCGCCCTGGCAGGCGTCGCTGCGAAGGCGCACCAGAACCTGGCCTTCACCACCGCGCCCAACCTGCAGCGCGCCGTGGCGGTCGGGCTGGCCAAGGAGGGCGCCTATTTCACCGGCCTGGCCGCCGGCCTGGCGGCACGGCGCGACCGCCTGGCCGACGGGCTGGCGCGGATCGGCTTCGGCGTGCTGCCGGTGCAGGGCAGCTACTTCATCACCGCCGATTTCGCCCCGCTGGGCTGGAACGGCGACGATGTTGCGTTCTGCCGCCACATCACCGAACAGGCCGGCGTGACCGCCATTCCGGTCACCGCGTTCTACGAGGGCGCGGCGCCGAACCACTATGCGCGGTTTGCGTTCTGTAAGCGCCCGGAGGTGCTGGATGCGGCAATCGCGCGACTGGCGGCGCATTTCGGGGGCGGAGTGGGGTGAAGGAAGGAAGGAAGGCCAGGGCAGAGCCCTGGCCTTCCTTCCTTCGCCCCGCCACCCCGTTGACGCACCAGCCGGGATCGGCGTAGACCGCGCGTCCACCGGGATGGCGGGCGTAGCTCAGATGGTAGAGCGCCAGGTTGTGGTCTTGGATGTCACGGGTTCGAGTCCCGTCGCTCGCCCCATTCCGTGTTTTTCCGTACCATGACGTTTTTGTGACCAAAGGATCTGGCCGATGCCTCTGACGGTTGCGATCGGGGGGCTGGGCACGATCGGGCTGGCGGTGGCGCGGGCGCTGGACTCCACGTCCGCGCGTGATGGCGTGGAAGGGTTGCGCCTGGTGGCGGTGAGCGCACGCAACCTCGACAAGGCGGCGGCCAACCTGGCCGGCTTCGCCGACCCGCCGGAGATCGTCGAACTGGAGGAATTGGCCGCGCACGCCGACATCGTGGTGGAGGCGGCATCCGGCGCGGTGTTCGAGCGCATCGCCGAGCCGGCGCTGCAGGCCGGGCGGGTGTTCGTGCCATGTTCGGTGGGCGCGCTGATGCCGCGTCTGTACTTGGTGGCGCTGGCGCAGCAGACCGGCGGACGCATTGTCGTGCCGACCGGGTCGCTGCCGGGCCTGGACGCCGTGCGCGCCTGCGCCGAGGGGCCGGTGGACAGCGTTACCCTGGAAACCCGCAGGCCGCCGCGCCGCCTGGCAGGCTCGCCATATCTGGCAAAGAACAACATCGATGTGCTGGCGATCACCGCGCCGGCCTGTATTTTCGAGGGCAGCGCCGTCGAGGCGGCGGCCGCTTTCCCGTCCTGCGCCAATGTCATCGCTGCGATGGCGCTGGCGGGGATCGGCCCGGTGCGCACGCGGGTCGCGATCTGGGCCGACCCGGCGGTGGAGCACAGCACGCACACCATCCGGGTGAAGGCCGAGGCGGCGCGGCTGACCATGACGGTGGAGAACCTGCCCGGCGAGGCCAATCCCCATACCGGAAGGCTGCCGCCGCTTGCCGTCATTGCCTGCCTGCGCGGCCTGGTTTCCACGCTGAAGGTCGGCGGCTAAGCCGGTTCTGCTCTCGCCGGCGCCTGTGCGGGCGCCGGGGGGCAGATCCCTGGTCTTCCGTCACCCGCGCGTGCATCCTGCCGGCCCGGAAGCCACGCCGCGTGTCCGGACCGGACCAACCGGTTCCGCCGCGCCAACGGGAGAGAGCGAACGCATGAAACGCCGGACCCTGCTGTTGTCCGCGGGCGCCGTCGCCATGGCCGGCGCGACCGCAAGCCGTGCCGCCGCGGCCGATGAGGTCGTCATCGGCGCCATTTATCCGATGACCGGCAATGCCGCGCCGATCGGCAACGACGCCCGGGTGGCGCTCAGCGTGATCGTGGACATGATCAACGGCAACCACGAGCCGGTTCCCACCCTGCTGGGACGCGGCGGCGGCCTGCCCGCGCTCGGCGGGGCGAAGCTGCGGGTGATCATGGCCGACCACCAGAACGACCCGCAAAAGGCCCGTGCTGAGGCCGAACGCCTGATCACCCAGGAAAAAGTTCCGGTGCTGATCGGCAGCTATACCTCGGCCACCGCCGCCACCATCAGCCAGGTGGCCGAGCGTTATGAAGTGCCCTACCTTGCGATGGACAATTCCTCGCCCAGCCTGCACCGGCGCGGCCTGAAATGGTTTTTCCGCACCACGGCGCACGACGAGATGTTCACCGAGGCGATGTTCGCGTTCTATCGCGCGATCGGCGCCAAGACCGGCCATAAGGTGAAATCGGTCGCGCTGATCTACGAGGATTCGATTTACGGCTCGGATTCCAGCAACGTGCAGCGCCAGCTTGCCGAGAAGGCGGGCATGATTGTGGCGGCGGACATCAAGTACCGCGCCAACTCGCCGTCGCTGTCCACCGAGGCGCAGCGGCTGAAGGCGGCGAACGCCGATGTGGTGATGCCCAGCAGCTACACCAACGATGCCATTCTGATGCTGCGCGCCTTCAACGAAATCGGCTACCGCCCGCGCGCCATCATGGCCCAGGCGGCGGGCTTTCAGGAACAGGACTTCATGAAGGCAAGCGGCGCGCTGGCGGAAGGCGTGTTCAGCCGCTCGTCGTTCGCGCTCGATGCCGTGCGTGCGCGGCCGGCCATTCCGGCGGTGAACGGCGCCTATCGGGCGCGCAACGGCAAGGACCTGAACGACAACACCGCTCGCCAGGTCACCGGATTGCAGGTGCTGGCCGACGCCATCAACCGCGCCGGTGCCGCCACCCCCGAGGCGATTCGCAAGGCGCTTGTGGCGACCGACGTGCCGGGCGAGCAGCTTATCGTGCCATGGAAAGGCGTGCGCTTCGACGAGACCGGCCAGAACATCGAGGCAACCCCGGTGATCCAGCAGGTCACGAACGGCATTTACCGCACCGTCTATCCGTTCGACGTGGCCACGGTCGAGGCGGTGTGGAACCTGGGCGGCTGAGCCGACGGTGGGGCCGGACATCATCCTGCAGGCCGCCGCCGGCGGCCTGCTCATGGGGCTGATTTACGCGCTGGTGGCGGCCGGGCTCAGCCTGATTTTCGGGCTGATGGACGTGATCAACTTCGCCCATGGCGAGCTGATGATGCTCGCCATGTATGCGGTCTTCGTGCTGTGGGATTTCTCCGGCGTGGACCCGCTGCTGCTGCTGCCGGTGGTGGCGCTGCTGATGTTCGGGCTCGGCATGGCGCTGTACCGCGGCCTGATTGCGCGGGCGCTGTCGGTGCGGTTCAATCGCGGCATGGTGCAGATTTTCGTCACGTTCGGGCTGGCGATTTTCATTCGTGGCGCGGCGCAGTTCGCCTTCGGCGGCGAGTTCCGTTCGATCACCTCCGGCGTGGTGGCGAACCATACGCTGCAGGTGGGCGAGGTGTTCCTTCCGGTGCCGCAACTGGCCGCCAGCCTGGTATGTATGGCCGCCTTCGCCGGATTGCTGCTGATCAGCCGCACGGAATTCGGCCGCGCCCTGGAAGCGACCCGCGAAGACCGCGAGGCGGTGGCGCTGATCGGCATCGACCGCGACCACATCTTTGCCCTCGGCTGGGGGCTGGGGGTGGCGGCGGTGGGGATCGCCGGGGGGATGCTGGCGACGTTCTATTACGTGTCGCCCAATGTCGGTGCCAATTTCGCACTTACGGCCTATGTCACGGTGGCGCTGGGCGGGTTCGGGAGCCTTGGCGGCGCACTTGCAGCGGGGGTGCTGATCGGCGAGGTGGAGGCGCTGACCGCGCTGGTGCTGGAGCCTTCGCTGAAGCAGGTGGGGATGTTTTTGATTTACCTTGCGGTGGTGCTGTTTCGGCCGCGGGGATTGTTTGGGACGTTGTGATGAAGAAGGAAGGAAGGCCAGGGGCTCTGCCCCTGGACCCGCGTCGCGCGCAGCGCGCCTTCGGCGCGACGGGCAGTGGCCCCTTGGAACCCATTCCTTAAGTATCGGGGTCAAGGGGTCCACTGACCCCTTGCGGGTCCAGGGCAGAGCCCTGGCCTTCTACTGATGCCCCGCCGCCGCACCGAACTGATCGCCGGCGCTGTGGTTCTTGCGGCTCTGGCGGCGCTGCCCCTGCCGATCAGCGACGTTTACACCCAAAACCTGATTATCGTGACGATTCTGTTCGCCGGCCTGGCGCAGGCCTGGAACATCCTGGGCGGCTATTGCGGCCAGATCAGCCTGGGCCACGCGCTCTATTTCGGCTTCGGCGCTTATGTCTCTACGTTGCTGTTCGTGCGCCTTGGCATCCCGCCGGGCTTCGGCATGCTGCTCGGCGGGGCGGCCGGCGGGTTGGGCGCGTTGCTGGTGGGCTGGCCGTGCTTTCGCCTGTCCGGCCATTACTACGTGATCGCCACTGTGGTGGTGGGCGAGATCGGCTGGCTGCTGTTCCAGAACTGGGATTTCGTCGGCGGCTCCACCGGTATCTATGTGCCCTTCAAGGGCGAGTCCTGGGCCGCGCTGCAGTTCCGCACGGCGAAGCTGCCGTATCATTACCTCGTGCTCGCCTTCGC
This sequence comes from uncultured Alphaproteobacteria bacterium, assembly GCA_963714255.1. Lineage (GTDB taxonomy): Bacteria > Pseudomonadota > Alphaproteobacteria > Acetobacterales > Acetobacteraceae > Rhodovastum. The sequence goes on along the minus strand of CAVQNU010000025.1, from coordinate 53,347 downwards.
CGCCGCCACCTGGATCGTGGCGTTTGTGCTTGAGGGCTCGCGCTGGGGTTTCGCCTGGCGGGCGGTGAAAGACGACGTGGTGGCAGCGCGCTCGCTCGGGGTGCGGGTTTTTCCGTCCAAGATGGCGGCAGCGGCGATCAGCGGTTTCTTCACCGGTGTGGGCGGTGCGATTTACGCGCAGTACGTGGGATATATCGATCCGGACAGCGTCATGGCCGGCAATCTTTCCATCCTGATCCCGCTGCCGGCGGTGCTGGGCGGGGTGGGCACGCTGTGGGGGCCGCTGGTGGGCGCCACGGTGCTGATCCCCATGAGCGAACTCACCCGCTCCTATCTCGGCGGTTCCGGACGCGGGGTCGATCTGATGATTTACGGCGCGCTGATTCTCGCCGTCGCGCTGGCCCGGCCGCAAGGGCTGGTCAGCCTGTTCGGCGCGCTACCGCGGAGGGGAAGATGCCGGCGCTGCTTGAGGTCGATCGGGTTTCGAAATCCTTCGGCGGCGTGGCCGCGAATGTGGATATCTGCTTCGATGTCGCGGAAGGCGAAATCCTCGGCCTGATCGGCCCGAACGGTGCCGGAAAAACCTCGCTGTTCAACGCCATCGCCGGCGAAGTCACGCCTGATGCGGGGGAGATCCGGCTGGACGGCGCGCGCATCTCCGGGCTCGGCCCGGTCGCCTGCGCCATGCGCGGGGTTGCGCGCACGTTCCAGGTGGTGCGCAGCTTCGATTCGATGACGGTGCTGGAGAACGTCATGGTCGGCGCCTTCGCCCGCGTCCGCGGCACGCGCGCGGCCATGCAATTGGCGACCGATACGCTGGATTTCTGCGGCCTGCGCGCGCGCGCCGACCGGCCGGCGTTCTCGCTGTCCCCGCCCGAGAAGCGCCGGCTGGAAGTGGCGCGCGCGCTGGCCACCGGGCCGCGCATTCTGCTGCTCGATGAAATGCTCACCGGCCTGACGCCGACCGAGGCGCAGGAGGGCGTGGCGCTCGTGCGGGCGGTGCAGCGGCGCGGCATTACCGTCATCATGGTCGAGCATGTGATGGAAGTCGTGCTGCCGCTGGTGTCGCGCGCGGTGGTGCTCAATCTCGGCCGCGTGCTGACCATCGGCGCGCCCGCCGACATCGTCCGCCATCCCGGCGTGATCCGCGCCTATCTTGGGGACAAATATGCTCCGGCTGCATGACGTCTCGGCCAGCTACCGCGGCCTGAAGGCGCTGCAGGGGGTCAGCCTGGAGGTGGCGAAAGGCGAGGTGGTGGCGGTGGTCGGCGCCAACGGCGCGGGCAAGTCCACGCTGCTGAAGGCCATCGCCGGGCAGGTTCTCACCACCGGCACGATCGAACTGGACGGGAAAAGCCTCACGCGGGTGCCGGCGCATCTGATCACCCGCATGGGCATCGGCCTGGTGCCGGAAGGGCGCCGGCTGTTTCCGCGCCTGTCGGTGGAGGACAATCTGCGGCTTGGCGCCTATGCGAAGCGTGGCGAGGCGGACCGGTTCAAACCGCTGGAACTGGTGTTTTCGTTATTTCCCAGGTTGCAGGAGCGCCTGCCGCAACGCGCCGAAACGCTCTCGGGCGGCGAGCAGCAAATGCTGGCGATCGGCCGCGCGCTGATGACGCAACCCCGCCTGCTGATGCTGGACGAGCCGAGCCAGGGCATCATGCCCCGGCTGGTGGACGACATCCTGGCGGCGATCGTCCGCATCCGTGCGCTTGGGGTTACGGTGTTGCTCGTGGAGCAGCGGCTGGCCGAGGCGCTGGACATCGCCGACCGGGCCTATGTGCTGCAGACCGGGCGGGTGGTGATGGAGGGGCCGGCGCGGGACATCGCTTCCGATGCCGATGTGCGGCGGGCGTATTTGGGGATGTAAAAGTAAGCGGATCCGGGGATCTGCGCCTGGACCCCGTTACGTATCTTTTGTTCCCAGTGCCCCCAGCAGTCGCGCATGGCTCCGCGCGCCCTTGTGAAAGCACCGCAGTTCGAACTTCTCGTTCGGGCTGTGCACCTGGTCGTCGTCCAGCCCGAACCCCATCAGCAGCGTGTCCAGGCCGAGTTCGTGCTGCAGCGTCTCCACCACCGGGATCGAGCCGCCGCAGCCGATCAGCGCCGCGGGCTTGCCGTATTCGTCGGCCAGCGCCCGGACAGCCGCCTGCACGAAACGGTTGTCGGTGGCGATTTCAATGCCGGCGCCACTGCCGAATACCTGAAACGACAGTTTCGCATCTTGCGGCACACGCTCCTGCATGAACCGCTTGAACCCGGCGAGGATCTTCTCCGGGTCCTGCCCCGGCACCAGCCGGAAGCTCACCTTGGCGCCGGCTTCGGCGGCAATCACCGTCTTCGCGCCCGGCCCCTGATAGCCGCCCCAGATGCCGTTGATGTCGCAGGTCGGCCGTGCCCAGAGCCGTTCCAACGCCGTCCGGCCGGTCTCGCCATATGGCGCGGTCAGGCCGATATCGCCGAGGAACCGGGCCTCGTCGAAGCCCAGCGCCGCCCATTGCGCCGCCTGCGCGGGCGAGATGTCGCGCACCCCGTCGTAGAACCCCGGCACCTGAACGCGCCCGTTCGCGTCCTTCAACTGGCCCAGCGCGGTCGCCAGCGCGTTGATCGGGTTGAGCGCCGAGCCGCCATACATGCCGGAGTGCAGATCGCGGCTGGCGGCTTTCAGGTCCACCTGGGTGTAGACGATGCCGCGCAGGCTGGCGGAAATGGCGGGCGTGTCGATGTCCCACATGCCGGTGTCGGAAATCACCGCGATGTCGGCGCGCAGCTCGTCGCGGTTGGCGGCGACGAAGGGTTTGAAGTGGGTGCTGCTGATTTCCTCCTCGCCCTCGATCAGCACGGTCACGCGGCAGGGCAGCGTGCCCGTCTCGGCGTGCCAGGCCCGCAGCGCGGTCAGCCACATCGCCACCTGGCCCTTGTCGTCCACCGCGCCGCGCGCCACCACGCGCTTGCCGTGCGGCCCGTCCACCACCGCGGGTTCGAAAGGCGGGCTGGTCCACAGCTCGAACGGCTCGGCGGGCTGTACGTCGTAATGGCCGTAATACAGCAGATGGGGCGCATCGCCGCCGGGGCCGGGGTGGTGGCCGACCACGCAGGGCAGGCCCGCGGTGTCGCGCACCGAGGCGGCAAAACCGATCTCCGCCAGTTGCGCCACCGCGAATTCCGCCGCGCGCCGGCAGTCGGCCGCATGCGCGGGCTGGGCGCTGACGCTCGGAATGCGCAGCCAGTCCAGCCAGCGCGCCAGGGCATCGGGGAGGGCGGCGTCGATGCGGGCGAGGACTTTATCGGTCGTGGTCATTCTGCCCGGCTCCTGTCGATTCGTCGCGTGCTGCCTGGGTCAGCCTGCCCAAGCGGGCCACGCTCGGCAACTCCCGACCGCAAGTGTAGGCTGGCGCCCCACCGCGCAGGAGCACCCCCCGGATGCGACGCAGGACCTTCCTGGCCGCTAACGCTGCCGCGGCGCTGGCCCGTCCGGCGCTCGCCCAGGTCGGCCGGGCGCGCAACCCCCGCGTGCTGCGCTTCGTGCCCGAGGGCGGCCTGGTCAACCCCGACCCGATCGCGACCCCCGGCGCTGTCGCCCGCAATCACGGATTCATGATCTGGGACACGTTGTACGGCCAGGATTCGGCCGGCAACGTGAGCCCGCAGATGGCCGCCGGTCACGAGGTCTCCGAGGATGGCCTGACCTGGCGGTTCGCCCTGCGCGAGGATTTGGTTTTCCACGACAACACGCCGGTGCGCGGGCGCGATTGCGTGGCGTCGATCCTGCGCTGGGCGAAGCGGCGCGGCCTCGGCCAGGCCATGCTGGCGCGGCTCGACGACATCCGCGCGCTGGACGACCGGAGCTTCGAAATTCGCCTGGCCCAGCCGTTCTCGTTCGTGCTGGAGGCGCTGGGCACCGACACCTGCTTCATCATGCCGGAGCACATCAGCCGGACCGATCCCGGCAAGCCGATCACGGCGTATATCGGCAGCGGGCCGTTCCGGTTCCTGCCGCGCGACTGGGTGCCGGGGGCGCGGGCGGCCTATGCGCGCTGGGACAAATACGTGCCGATCGCGGGAGCGCCGGACTTCACCAGCGGCGGCAAGCTGGCCAATTTCGACCGCGTCGAATGGATCGCCATGCCCGACCCCGCCAGCGCCGCGGCGGCGCTTGAGCAGGGCGCGGTGGACTGGGTGCAGTTGCCGCTGATCGATCTGCTGCCGGTGCTGCGCGCCTCGGCGGGCGTGCAGGTGGCGGTGAACGACAGTATCGGGGTGATGCCGGTGCTCGCCTTCAATCACCTCCATCCGCCCTTCGACAATCCGAAGCTGCTGCGTGCCCTGCTGCCCGTGGTCGACCAGTCGGCCTTCGTGGAGGCGGCGATCGGCAGCGAGGCGGGGCTGATCCACGTGCCGGCAGGGGTGTTCACCCCCGGCCAGACGATGGCCAGCGACGCCGGCCTGGAGGTGTTCACCGACCCGCGCGACCCGGTGCTGGCCCGCCGGCTGGTGGCCGAGAGCGGTTATAACGGCGAGAAAGTCGTGTTGATGTCGCCGTCGGACTATCCGGCCATCCAGGCGCTATGCCAGGTGGCGCGCGACCTGTTCGAGCAGGCCGGGCTGACCGTCGACTATGCCAGCATGGACTGGCGCGCGCTGGAGCAGCGCCGGGCCAGCCGTGCGCCGCCGGCGGCGGGCGGCTGGAGCAGTTTTTGCACCACGTTCGAGGGCCTGTCGCTGGCCAGCCCGGCCGGCCATCTCCCGCTGCGCGGCAATGGCGTGGACGGCTGGTTCGGCTGGCCCACCAGCCCGCGCATCGAGGCGCTGCGCAAGGCCTGGTTCGCGGCGCCGGACCTCGCGGCGCAGCGCGACCTCTGCGCGCAGATGCAGGTTATGGTGTGGGAGGAGGTGCCCTTCATTCCGCTTGGCCAGTGGTTCAACCCGACGGCGATGCGGGCCGATCTGGTCGATGTGGTGAAGGCGCCGTTCCCGATTTTCTGGGGGGCGCGGAAGGGGTGAGCGAGGAAGCAAGGCCAGGGCTCTGCCCTGGCCTTGCTTCCTTGCACGATCGCACTGCGAATCAGCGAGAGTTCATTCACAATCCCCGCCGCATGGCTCACAAGCCGGTCCGGCGGGGCTGCCCGCGTTGACCGGCTGCGCCGCCGGGCTAGGGTGCCCGCCGTCGTGCCCGGCATCAGGGGAGATTCTCGACCGTGCGAAAGCCTGCCGACCTGGTGCGTATCGCCGCCCTGGCGCTGCTGTCCGGCTGTACCTGTCGGGCCCGATTTCGAGCATCCCACGCCCTGGTGGGCGCGCGCGTCCTGGCGCGGCACCGGCCAGCCGCAGGCGCAGGCCGTCAGCCAGCCCGTCGCCGAGCCGGTCGATCCGCAATGGTGGACCCTGTTCAACGACAAGCAACTGACCAGCCTGGAGCAGCGCCTGGCCGAGGCCAACCTCGATGTGCGGGCGGCCAGCATCCGGCTGGCCGAGGCGCGCGCGGCTATGGGCGTGGCGGCGGCGGCGGGCCTGCCGTCGGTGAACGGCAATGCCAGCTACACGCGCCAGCAGCTCAGCGAGAAGGGCGCGCTGTCGCTGATCAGCACCGGCACCGCGGCCAGCCAGTCCAACGGCGCCTCGCAGGCGCAGAACGGCGCCGAGGTGCCCAATGTCGGCATTTTCCAGCCCTTCAACCTGTTCCAGTACCGGCTTCGATGCCTCGTGGGAGGCCGATATCTGGGGCCGGGTGCGCCGCAGCGTCGAGTCGGCCGGCGCCAGCGTGGACGCCAGTGAGAATGCCCGCCGCGACACGCTGCTGACCGCTTCGGCGGAACTCGCGCGCGACTACATCCAGTTGCGCGGGGTGCAGCGCAATATCGACATCACCGGCCAGAACCTCGATATCGCGCGGCAGAGCCTCGACCTGACCCGCCAGCGCGCCGAGGGCGGGCTGACCACCGACCTCGACGTGGCCAACGCCGCCGCCCAGGTGGCGACCGTCGCCGCCGAACTGCCGACGCAGCAGGCCCAGCAGGCGCAGCTCATCAACGCCATCGGCCAGCTGCTCGGCGAGCCGCCGGCGGCGCTGACCGCCGAACTCGCCGACCCGAAGGCGATTCCGCCGGTGCCGCCGCGCGTGCCGGTGGGCCTGCCCGCGGAACTGGCGCGCCGGCGCCCGGATATCCGCCGGGCGGAAGCGCAACTGCACGCGGCCACCGCCGATGTGGGCGTGGCGGTGGCCAATTTCTATCCGAGCTTCACCCTCTCCGGCAGCGCCGCCATCCAGGCCGTCCAGTTCAGCGACCTGGGCGACTGGGGCGCGGCCAAGACCTTTGCGTTCGGACCCTCGATCACGCTGCCGATCTTCGAAGGCGGCAAGCTGAAACGCACGCTGGAATTGCGCCGCGCGCAGCAGCAGGAGGCGGCGGTGACCTACCAGAGCACAGTGCTCGCCGCCCTGCATGAAGTGGACAATGCGCTGACCGCCTATGAGGCCGAGCAGCACCGCCGGGAACAACTGGAGCAGGCGGTGGCGCAGAACCGCCGGGCGCTGTCGCTCGCGCGCGACCGGTACCGGGAGGGCGTGATCGACTTCCTGCAGGTGCTCGACGTGCAGCGCAGCCTGCTGGCGGCCGAGCAGCAATTGACCGACAGCACCACCACTGTCTCGACCGATCTGGTGCAAATTTACAAGGCGCTCGGCGGCGGCTGGGAGACGGAGTTTCCCGATGCCCCGCCGGCGCCGGCGAAGGATGCCGGGCTGTAGCGCCCTTCCGCGCGGCGTATTGCGGATCGAAGCATGCGACGGTCGAGCGCCTTGCCGGCCCAGCGTGAGGCGCGCACGGCCGGCTGGTCGGACAGCCGGGTTAACACCGTCGCGATGGCCAGCACGGCGGCGATATAGGTCACGGCAGCCACAGCGGTCGCGGTGTTGTAGCCGCATGCCGGAGCCAGCAGGAACACCATCGCCGATCCCAGGGAACACAACACCGGAATCTGCACCAGATAGACCATGAAGGATATCCGGCCGAGGAACTGGATGGGCCGCGACTGCAACACCGCCTGCAGCGGCGGCAACAGCAACGCCGCGGCAACGAGGCAGACGGCGGCGAGATGGTGCAGTGCGGTGATCGGATTTTCCAGCCAGCCGTTCAGGCCCAGGGCCAAGGGGGCATAAATCCCCGGATGCTGCAGGTCGATCGCGAACGGCATGCCGCCGAGGACGACGCCGAGACTAAGGAAAACGCCCCCCGCCACCGCAGCGGCAACCCGCGTGGGCGCCATCGGTGTCTGCCCGCGGCGGACCAGCGCGCGGTGGATTTCGAACAGCGCCGCGCCAAGCGGGAAGCCGTAAAACGGCGAATTCCAACACAGGATCACCGCCGCGGCGACGAGGGCGAACCGTTGCCAAAAGCCGCGTGCAACCGGAAGTATGAGGATATAGGCCACGAAAATGCCGATCGAGCCAATGAACTCGATGGGCATGGTCCATAGGTTGGAGTTGTAATAGCGCGCGATTTCGCCGCCCGCGTTCTGCGAGAACATCAGGCTGATCGCCGATTGATAGACCAGTCTGGTGAATTCTCCGGCCGTCAGGGTGATATGGGCGTACTGCCCGGCAAGCCAGACCGATTTGGACAGCTGCGCCGCGAGCGGGCCAAAGTTCAGCTGCGCCGCGGCGATCGCCCAGGCGAACAGGGAAGCCGCCAGCACCGGCCCGCCAAGCCGGATCCAGCGCCGGACGACCAGCGGCAGCAACTGGCTGCTCGTTTCGCTGACGCTGTAGGACAGCACGAACCCGCTAAGGACAAAGAAAATCGCGACGGCAAGATCGGGGTTGAAGAAGAAAACAAGACCAGTGTGGCTGAGTGCGGTGTCGCCGGCAAAATGGGAAAATCTGTCATCGCCGCTGAGCATCGACCAGTGGAATGCCGTTACGAAATGACAACAGGCAACCATCAGAGCAGCCAATCCACGAACGCCGTCCAGGTGCCGGTAGCGGGAGTCCTGATCAAGCCGGGATACTTCAATTGATGGTGGATTGGCGAGATCATCCACTGAATGCATTCCTTGCAAGAATTGAAACCGGCGATTCCCATGCTGGCACAGCGTGCTGGGGTGAACAACTCTTGCAGTCCGGGCCTCATCGTCGCAGCCTGCGCGCATGCTCGACCCGTACCCTTTCCGCCTGTTCCCCAACCCGCGTGCCGGTGTGCCGGGCAGTGTCGTGCTGCCGGCGGGCGGGTTCCGGCGGGCCCGTGCCGAAATCACCTCCTGGCCCGGCTACGCGCCGACGCCGCTGCGCGACCTGCCTTCCATTGCCGCGCAGGCCGGCGTCGGCGCGGTGCGGCTGAAGGACGAGGCGGAGCGCTTCGGGCTGGGCAGCTTCAAGGCGCTCGGCGGCGCCTATGCGGTGGCGCATGTGCTGATCGCCGAACTGGCACGGCGCGGCGTGGCGCGGGCGGCGACCTCCGGTGATCTGGTGGCCGGGCACTATGTCGAGGCAACCCGGACGGTGACCGTCACCTGCGCCACCGACGGCAACCACGGACGGTCCGTCGCCTGGGGCGCGCAGCGGTTTGGTTGCCAGTGTGTTATATTTATCTCCCATACGGTCAGTCCGGGCCGCGCCGATGCGATCGCGCGGTATGGCGCGGAGGTGCGGCGCGTGCGCGGCACCTATGACGATGCCGTGCGCGCGGCGGCGAGCGTGGCGGCGGCGGAGGGGTGGTTCGTGGTGTCGGACACGTCCTGGCCGGGGTACACCTCGGTGCCGGTGCTGGTGATGCAGGGCTACCGGCTGATGGCCGACGAGGCGATGGACCAATGGCAGGGCGCGCCACCGACGCATGTGTTCGTGCAGGGCGGGGTTGGCGGTCTGCCTGCCGCGGTTTCGGTGCATCTGCGCGCTCGTGTCGTGCCGCCGCCGTGTCTGGTGGTGGTCGAGCCGGACCGTGCGGCCTGCCTGCTGGCCAGCGCCGAGCTGGGCGCGCTCACCGCCATTCCGGGCGATCTCGACACTGTGATGGCGGGCCTGGCCTGTGGCGCGCCGAGCCTGCTCGCCTGGGCCGAGCTGGAGCGGGGTGCCGCCGCCTTCATGGCGGTGCCGGACGCGGCCGCCATTGCCTGCATGAAGTTGCTGGCCCGCCAGGGGATCGTTTCCGGCGAGTCGGGCGTGGCGGGGCTGGCCGGTTTTCTGCTGGCTGCCGCCGACCCGGCGGCGCGTGAGACGCTGGGGCTGCGGCCCGACAGCCGGGTGCTGCTGTTCAGCACCGAGGGCGCGACCGATCCCGAAATGTACAGGCGCATGGTGGAGGGATAGGACGATGCAGAAGCCGGTTCTGGTGATCACCGGGGGTGGCGCCGGCATCGGTGCCGCGACCGCTCGGCTGGGGGCGGCGCGCGGCTATGCGGTGGCGCTGTCGTATCGCGGCGGGCGCGAGGCGGCGCAGGCGCTGGCGGCGGAGATCATCGCGGCCGGCGGGGCGGCGATGGCGATGCATGCCGATGCCGGCGACGAGGCGGCGACGTTGGATTTCTTTGCTGCGGTGGACCGCCAGCTTGGGCGGGTGACGGCGCTGGTGAACAATGCCGGCATCACCGGGCCGGTGGCGACGCTGGAGCAGGTGGATGCGGCGGTGCTGGATCGTGTGTTCGCCACCAACGTCACCGGGTGTTTTCTCGCGCTCAAGCAGGCGATTCGGCGGATGGCGACTGATTTGGGCGGAGCGGGCGGGGCGGTGGTGAATGTGTCTTCGCGGGCGGCTGGGTTGGGCGGTCCGGGCGAATGGGTGCATTATGCCGCGTCCAAGGGGGCGGTCGACAGTTTCACCATCGGCGCGGCGAAGGAGCTGGCGCCGCGCGGCATTCGGGTGAATGCGGTGAGTCCCGGCCTGATCGACACCGACATCCATGCCAAGGCGGGGATGGCTGATCGGCTGGAGCGGATGGCGCCGACTGTTCCGATGCAGCGTGCCGGCACGGCGGAGGAAGTGGCCAGGGTGATTCTTTGGCTGCTCTCCGACGAAGCGGCCTACGTCACCGGCGCTTTGGTGCCGGTAAGCGGTGGAAGATAGCGGACCCAGGGGCTACGCCCCTGGTGGGGTCCAGGGGCAAAGCCCCGATTTTGCAGCCCTCATGGCCCCGCTAGGACCGTTCGAGCCATCTCCGCATCTCGCCGTAGCGGTTTCGGGCGGCGCCGACAGCATGGCGCTGGCGCTTCTGGCGCGCGACTGGGTGCGGGCGCGTGGCGGGCGGGTGACGGCGTTGGTGGTGGACCATGGCTTGCGGCCCGAGTCAGGGGTCGAGGCCGCGGCGACGCTGGAAAGGCTCGGCGGGGCGGGGATACCGGCGCAGGGGCTGGTGCTGCAGGGGCTGGCACGCGGGCCGGGGCTGGCGGCGCGGGCCAGGGCGGCGCGGCACGCGGCCCTGGCCGCGGCGGCGGTGCGTCTGGGCGTGCTGCACCTGCTGTTCGGCCATCATGCCGGCGACCAGGCGGAGACGGTGGCGATGCGCATGCTGTCGGGCAGCGGGGCGGCGGGGCTTGCCGGCATGGCGGCACTGACCGAGGCGGAGGGTGTTCGCCTGCTGCGTCCGCTGCTGACCGTTCCTCCCGGCCGGCTGCGGGCGCTGTTGCGCGCGGCTTGTGTGGCCTGGGTGGAGGACCCGTCGAACGCGGATGCATTGGCGTTGCGGGCGCGGCTGCGCCGGGCGCGGGGCGACGCGGCGGGGGAGGGGGTGCTGACCCGAGCCGCCGGCGAGGCGGCGGCCGCGCGTGGCCGTGCGCGCGCGGCATCCGAGCTGGCGGTTGCGGGCGAGCTGGCCGCGCGGGTGCGGGTGTACCCGGAAGCCTATGCCGTGCTGGCGCCCGGGGCGGTTTCGGCGGCGGTGCTGGCTGCTCTGCTGCGCACATTGTCCGGCGCGCCGCATGCGCCGGCGCCGCGGCAGGTGGCGGCGCTGGCGGCCGATCTCCGCCCGGCCACGCTGGGCGGGGTGCGGGTGCAGCCGGCTGGCCGGCTTGGGCCGGGCTGGCTGTTGACGCGCGAGGTGGCGGCGCTGGCGCCGCCGGTTCCGGCGCGGCCGCGCGCTGTCTGGGACGGGCGGTTCCGGCTCGCCGCGGGCGCGGACCTGCCCGAGGGCGCGCTGATCGGGGCGCTGGGTCGGGCCGGGGCGGCGCTACGTGGCCTGCCAGCGGCAAGGGGGTTGCCCGCCGCCGTGCTGGCAACCCTGCCCGCGGTGTGGCGTGATGCGGTGCTGTTCGCGGTGCCCCATCTCTGCTATCCTGATTCGGTTACATGTCGCCGCTGCACGCTGGATTTTGCGCCCTCCGTTCCGGTCGCCGGGGCGCCGTTCATGCCGGCGGATGGATGTGCCGGGTGAGGCGCGGGCGCCATGGCGGAGGCGAAACGCAGCGGGCGCAAAGGGTGGGGATGTGAAACGCCGCCGGCCACCCTATGTTTTGCGGACGTGAACCGGGCCTGACGACGGTCCGGTTCGGACCACCGGGAGCTCCGGGAAAGGGTCCGCCATGCGGCGGGCCGGCAAAGGACTGAATGGCCCACGGGCCAGGGAATCGCATGAGCAATTTCGGCCGTAATCTTGCCCTCTGGGTCATCATCGCACTGCTGTTGGTGGTCCTGTTCAACCTGTTCCAGCCCGGCGCCACGCACACGGCGTCGGCCCAGGTGCCCTATTCCGACTTCGTCGGTGAAGTGGGCGCCGGGCGGGTGCGCGACGTGGTGATCCAGGGCCGCACGGTCACCGGCCAACTGACCGACGGCCGCAGCTTCCAGACCTACACGCCCGAAGACCCGAGCCTCGTCTCGCGGCTGACCGACAAGGGCGTGCGCGTGGTCGCCAAGCCGGAGGACAGCGACGTGAATCCGCTGATCCACTATCTGCTGTCCTGGTTCCCGATGCTGCTGCTGATCGGGGTGTGGATTTTCTTCATGCGCCAGATGCAGTCGGGCGGCGGGCGCGCCATGGGCTTCGGCAAAAGCCGGGCGCGGCTGCTCACCGAGAAGCAGGGGCGGGTGACGTTCGACGATGTTGCCGGCATCGACGAAGCCAAAAGCGAGCTGCAGGAAATCGTCGAGTTCCTCAAGGACCCGCAGAAGTTCCAGCGCCTCGGCGGCAAGATCCCGAAGGGCGTGCTGCTGGTCGGCCCGCCGGGCACCGGCAAGACGCTGCTGGCGCGCGCCATCGCGGGCGAGGCCAATGTGCCGTTCTTCACCATCTCGGGATCGGACTTCGTCGAGATGTTCGTGGGCGTCGGTGCCTCGCGCGTGCGCGACATGTTCGAGCAGGGCAAGAAGAATGCCCCGTGCATCATCTTCATCGATGAAATCGACGCGGTCGGCCGGCATCGCGGCGCCGGCCTGGGCGGCGGCAATGACGAGCGCGAGCAGACGCTGAACCAGATGCTGGTGGAGATGGACGGCTTCGAATCCAACGAAGGCGTGATCCTGATCGCCGCCACCAACCGCCCCGACGTGCTCGACCCGGCGCTGCTGCGGCCGGGCCGGTTTGACCGGCAGGTCGTGGTGCCAAACCCGGACGTGAACGGGCGCGAGAAGATCCTCCGGGTGCACATGCGCAAGGTGCCGCTGGCGTCCGATGTCGAGCCGAAAACCATCGCCCGCGGCACCCCGGGGTTCTCGGGCGCCGATCTGGCGAACCTGGTGAACGAGGCCGCGCTGCTGGCCGCCCGCATGGGCAAGCGGGTGGTGGCGATGGCCGAGTTCGAGCACGCCAAGGACAAGGTGATGATGGGCGCCGAACGGCGCAGCCTGGTGATGAGCGACGACGAGAAGCGGATGACCGCCTATCACGAGGCCGGCCATGCGCTGTGCGCCATCAACCAGCCGGAATGCGACCCGGTCCACAAGGCCACCATCATTCCGCGCGGCCGGGCGCTCGGCCTGGTGATGAGCCTGCCGGAAGGCGACCGTTACTCCAAGAGCAAGTCCAAGCTGCTGGCGGAACTGACGATGGCGATGGGCGGGCGCGCGGCGGAGGAGATTATTTTCGGTGCCGACAAGGTGTCCAACGGCGCGTCGGGCGACATCAAGATGGCGACCGACCAGACCCGCCGGATGGTCACCGAGTGGGGCATGAGCGACAAGCTCGGCATGATTGCGTATGGCGACAACAGCCAGGAAGTGTTCCTCGGCCATTCGGTGACGCAGAACAAGAACGTCTCCGAGGCGACGGCACGGGCGATCGATGCCGAGATCAAGGCGATCATCGACAACGCCTACGCACACGCGAAGAAGATTCTCACCGACAACCTGGAACATCTCAATCTGCTGGCGCGCGGGCTGCTGGAATACGAGACATTGTCGGGCGAGGAGATCCGCACTGTGCTGCGCGGGGAGCCGGTGATCCGCAAAGTGGTGGACGAGCCGGCGCCGGAAAGCCGGCGGGCGTCGGTGCCGCATGCAGGGCGGCCGGTTGTGCGGCCGCCGGGGCTGGGGCCGGCGGCGCAGCCAGGGTGAAGCAAGGCCAGGGCTCTGCCCTGGACCCGCCAAGGGGCAGTGGCCCTTTGGAACCCGTTCCTTTTAGACAATTGCCAGATGAGGGGATGAGGCGGTGATCCGGTTCACCGCCTCATCTGGCGACTGTCTAAAGTAGCGGGGTCCAGGGGGCCACTGCCCCCTGGCGGGTCCAGGGCAGAGCCCTGGCCTTGCTTGCTTTTTAGTGGGCTGAGTTCTTGGACCTGATCGAACCTCTCGGCTGGCTACACGGCACGGCAGCCCGCGACTCCATCGCTGCCGGTCTGGCGCGGAAGCTGGCCGGTGGCCCTGCGGCGTTTTCCCTCGCGCGGCTGTTGCCCGGTGGCGCGGTGGTTCCGGTCGCCGCCGTGCCGCCCCGCTGGCAGACCGTGCTGGACCGGATTTGCGCGCCGCGCGCATGGGCCGGACTCGCGGCAAGCCCCGCCATCATGGCGGTGCTGAACGTTACCCCCGACAGTTTCAGCGATGGCGGGCGGCATGCCGACGCCGTTGCCGCCGGGCTGGCGATGGCGTCCGCGGGCGCGGACGTGGTCGATGTCGGCGGCGAAAGCACCCGCCCCGGCGCGCGGGCGGTGCCGCCGGATGAGGAATGCCGCCGCGTGCTGCCAGTGGTGCGGGCGCTGGCGGCGGCGGGGGTGGCGGTGTCGGTCGACACCCGCAATGCCGCCACCATGGCGGCCGCGCTGGATGCCGGTGCGCGCATCGTCAACGATGTGTCGGCGCTCGCGCATGATCCGGCGGCGGCTGCGGTGGTGGCGGCGCACGCGTGCCCGGTGGTGCTGATGCACATGCGCGGGCAGCCCGAGACGATGGCGGGGCTGGCCCGGTATCACGACGTGGCCGCCGAGGTGGCGGCGGAACTGGCCGGACGGGTCGCCGCGGCCGAGGCGGCGGGCATCGCGCGGGCGGCGATCGCGCTCGATCCGGGGATCGGATTCGCCAAGGACGAGGCGGGCAACCTGGATTTGCTGGGGCGGCTTGGCGTGCTGCTGGGCCTTGGGTTTCCCCTGGTTGTCGGCGTGTCTCGCAAGCGCTTCGTCGGCCGGACCGGGGGCGAGGCCGAGCCGCGCAACCGTTTTCCGGGCTCGCTGGCGGCGGGGCTGGCTGCGTGCCTGCGCGGGGCGGCGGTGCTGCGGGTGCATGATGTGGCCGAGACGGCGCAGGCGGTGCGGGTGTGGCGCGCCATCCAGGGGTAGGATAAATCAGTTTCGTGCACGTTCGCCCTTCGGCGGGCGCACTGTTCCGAGGCCTGCTCTCCATGTCCAGCGCGCGTCGCCTGTTCGGCACCGACGGAATCCGCGGCAAAGCCAATACCGATCCGATGACCGCGGGGCTTGGCCTGCGGCTCGGCCAGGCAGCCGGGCTGTGGTTCACCCGCGGCGCGCACCGCCATCGCGTGGTCATCGGCAAGGACACGCGGCTGTCGGGCTACATGATCGAGCCGGCGCTGACCGCGGGCTTCGTCGGCGCCGGGATGGACGTGGTGCTGGTGGGGCCGCTGCCGACGCCGGCCATCGCGCTGCTGACGCGCAGCCTGCGCGCCGATCTGGGGGTGATGATCTCGGCCAGCCACAACCCCTACGAGGACAACGGCATCAAGCTGTTCGGCCCGGACGGCTACAAGCTGTCGGACGAAACCGAGGCGGGGATCGAGGCGCTGATGGAGAGCGACCTGTCGGCGCAACTGGCGGGCCCCGCCAAGCTCGGCCGCGCCTCGCGGCTGGACGATGCGGCCGGGCGCTATATCGAGTCGGCCAAGGCCAGTTTCCCGCGCGGGCTGCGGCTGGACGGGCTGAAGATCGTGGTGGATTGCGCCCATGGTGCCGCCTACCGGGTGGCCCCCACGGTGCTGTGGGAGCTGGGCGCCGAGGTGATCCCGGTGGGCGTTTCGCCTGATGGGTTCAATATCAACCGCGGCTGCGGCTCCACGGTGCCGGAGTTCATTTGCGGCGAAGTGAAGCGGCATGGCGCCAGGCTGGGGCTGGCACTGGACGGCGATGCCGACCGGCTGATTTTGTCCGATGAGCAGGGCCGCATCATCGACGGCGACCAGATTCTGGCGCTGATCGCGCGCTCCTGGAGCGAGGAGGGGCGGCTCGCCGGCGGCGGAATTGCGGCGACCGTGATGTCCAACCTGGGGCTGGAGCGGTTTTTGGGCGGGCAGGGCATTGCGCTGCACCGCACCCAGGTGGGCGACCGCTACGTCATGGAGCGCATGCGCGAACGCGGGCTGAACCTGGGCGGCGAGCAGTCGGGCCACGTGATCATGTCCGACTACGCTACCACCGGCGACGGGCTGCTGGCGGCGCTGCAACTGCTGGCGGTGCTGGTGGAAGACGGCAGGCCGGCGAGCGAGGTGGCGCGGCTGTTCGAGCCGTTGCCGCAGGTGCTGAAGAATGTCCGCTACGCCGGGGGCTCGCCGCTGGAGGCGGAGCGGGTGAAACGGGCCGTTGCGGCCGGCGAGGCGGCGCTGGCCGCCAGCGGAAGGCTACTGATCCGTCGCAGCGGCACCGAGCCGCTGGTGCGCGTCATGGCGGAGGGCGAGGACCCCGCGCTGGTGCTGCGCGTGGTCGATGAAATCTGCGCCGAGATCGGCGCAGTCGCCGTCGCCGCGGCCTGAGCGCGCCGGTGCACGGGCGGGTGCTGGTGGTTGCCGGGTCGGATTCCGGCGGCGGGGCGGGCATCCAGGCGGACATCAAGACGATTACGGCGCTCGGCGCCTATGCGATGACGGCGGTGACCGCGATTACCGTGCAGGACACGCACGGCGTGCATTTCGTCCATCCGGTGCCGCCGGCGACGGTGGCCGCACAAATGGCGTGCGTACTGGATGACATCGGCGCCGATGCGATCAAGACCGGCATGCTGGTGAGCGCTGCGGCGGTCGAGGCGGTCTGCGCCGTGCTGGCGGCGAAGGCGCGGGGCGTGGCGCTGGTGGTCGATCCGGTGATGCTGGCCAAGGGGGGGGCGGCGCTGCTGGATGCCGCGGCGCTGGCGGGTTTCCGGCAGCGTCTGCTGCCGATGGCGGCGGTGATCACGCCCAACGTGCCGGAGGCCGAGGCGCTGAGCGGCATGGCGATCACTGACGCGGCTTCGATGGGTTGCGCGGCCGTGGCGTTGCGGGCGCTGGGGGTGGCGGCGGTGCTGGTGAAGGGCGGGCATCTCGAAGGGACAGAGGTGGTTGATGTGCTGGCGACCGAGGCCGGCGTGGTCGCGTTCCGCGCTGCGCGCATCGCCACGCGGCATACGCATGGCACCGGCTGCACGCTGGCCAGCGCGATTGCGGCGGGGCTGGCGCAAGGGATGGAGCTGCGGGCGGCGGTCGGGCGGGCGCATGCCTATGTGCAGGCGGCGATTGTTTCGGCGCCGGGATTTGGTGGCGGGCATGGGCCGCTGAACCATGCGGTGACGGTCGATCCCGCCCGGCTGGCGGCGCTGCAGTGACCAAGCCGCGCAACCCGGCGTTTGCCGAGGATGTCGCTGCCAGTTTCGCCAGCCAGGGCGCGTTGCGCACGATCGGGGCGGTGCTGGACGCGGTCGAGCCGGGGCGCTGCGTGATCCGGGTGCCGTATTCCGAGGCGGTGACGCAGCACCATGGGTTCTTTCATGGCGGCGTGATCGGCATGGTGGCCGATGTTGCCGGCGGCTATGCGGCGATGACGCTGTGCGAAGCGGGCTGGCAGGTACTGACGGTCGAATACAAGATCAACTTCATCGCCCCGGCTACCGGCAGTGCGATTGTCGCCACTGGGCACGTGGTGCGGGCGGGCCGGCAGTTGACCGTGACCCGCATGGAGGTCGCGGCGCTGGACGCGCAAGGCCGGGCGAGGGTATGTGGGGTCGGCCAGCAGACCATCATGGCGCTACCGCCGGAGCAATTCACCTAAGTAATGGGTTCGAAGGGCCTTTGGCCCTTGGTGGGGTGCAGGGGCAAAGCCCCTGCCGGGGTCCGGGGCAGCGCCCCGGCGTTCTTCACCGTGTTTTCATTCCGTCCCCCCATTCTGCTCCTGAAGCGGAGAAGGCAGGCATGGCGGCAGGATCGCTGCTGGCGGAAGGATGTGCCGCCTATGCGGCAGGGCAGTTGGCGGCGGCGGAAGCAGCCTTCCGCACCCTCGCCGACCGCGCGCCGGGCGATGCCGAGGCGCTGAGCAACCTGGGCGCGGTGCTGAACGCCGCTCAGCGGCATGGCGAGGCCGAGGCGGCCTGTCGCGCGTCCCTGGCGCGGCAGCCCGGGTTCTGGGCTGCCTGGGGCAATCTTGGCACGGCGCTGCACAGTCAGCAGCGCTATGGCGAGGCGATGGAAGCCTATGCCACGGCGCTGCGCCTCAATCCGCACGACGCGAACGCATGGACCAACCTGGGCGTGGCGCTGGCCGAGCAGGGGATGGCGCGGCAGGCGCTGGCGGTGCATGCCGCGGCGGTGGAGCTGGCGCCGCAGGCGCCGGCGGTGCGTGCCAATCATGCGCTGGCTTTGCTGGCCGCCGGTGACCTGGCGCGCGGTTTCGCCGAGCACGAATGGCGCTGGCGTGTGCCGGACATGCTGCCGCACCGGATAGAAGGCCCTTGCTGGAAGGGCGAGGACCCGGCCGGGCGGACCGTTCTGGTGCATGATGAGGGCGGCTTCGGCGACACGCTGCAGTTCGTGCGGTATGTGCCGTTGCTGGCGCAACGCGGGGCGCGGGTGGTGTTGCGTGTACAGACGCCGCTGGTGCGTCTGCTGCAGCGTCTGCCGGGGCCGGTCGCGGTGCTGGGGCGCGGCGAGGCGTTGCCGGCGTACGACCTGCACTGCCCGATGCTCACCCTGCCGCATTGTTTCGGCACCACGCTGCAAAGCGTCCCGGCGCAGGTTCCCTATCTTGAAGTCGATGCGGCGAAGGCGGCGTTGTGGCGGTCGCGGCTGGATGGGGAGGGGCTGCGGGTCGGGCTGGTGTGGGCCGGGGCGTCGCGGCCGGGCATGGCGGTTGCGCATGCGATGGATGCGCGGCGGTCGCTGCCGGTCGAGGCGCTGGCGCCACTGGCGCGGATTGGCGGGGTGCGGTTCGTGTCACTGCAGAAGGACCGGGCGCCGCCGCCATGGCCCGGCGTGGCCGATCCGATGCCCGATTGCGCGGATTTCGATGACACGGCGGCCGTGGTGGCGGGGCTGGATCTGGTGATTGCGGTGGACACGTCGGTGGCACATCTGGCCGGCGCGCTGGGGCGGCGGGTGTGGTTGCTGTCACGCTATGACATGTGCTGGCGCTGGCTGCACGGGCGGCGCGACAGCCCGTGGTATCCGAGGCTGCGGCTGTACCGGCAGCCGGCGCCGGGGGAATGGGGGCCTGTGCTGCGCGCGGCCGCCGCGGATTTGCGGGCGCTGGCGGCCGGAGGTGGCCCACGTAGGAGCAGGCAGGTCAAAACTTCGGCGTCAGGTTGATCAAGGCGGCGAGCAGGACAACCCCGAGCATCCAGCCGGCCAGGGCGAGAAGCGAGAAGAAAAAGGCCAGAAAACCGTTCAGATTGCGTGTCTCTCCGCTGATGCCCGGCGGCGGGTTGTCAAAGAAATTCCTGAAATTCTTGTTGAAATCCACCAGGGGCAGCAATCGTTGTAGGCTGGCACCGAAACACCATACCAGGCCGTGCCGGCGGGCCTTGCCGGCGAACAGCAGCATCACCGTGCCCAGCAGGGTAAGTCCGGCGACCCAGTAGAAAACACGGAACGTATACATGCCGATGCCGTAGCCGGCGATGGCCCAGAGAAAGGTGAGCCAAGTACCCACATACCAATCCCCGCGATCGATGGCCTCGCGGCGTTCGCGTTCCCGGCCGAAATACAGGACGCTGTCGGCGGTGGCGCGCCGGCCGGACGCGAGCAGGACATTCGCCAGCTGGATGTAAGGCTGGGTGCTGAATGTGCGGTCGCGGTCCAGCCAGTCCCGCCAGAGTTTCGGCGAACGCTGGCGCATGTCGGCAGCGCCACTGCCGTTGAGGCCGCCGAAACGGTTGTAGGTGAACCCCTCCAGATCGAGGTCCGGCGGCCAGGCGCGCGCGTTATCCTGCAGGGCGCCGGCATGGGTGTTCCGCAGGATCAAGGCTGGGACGTGCTGGTTTGCGTCCGCGCGGCAGCTTGCGGTCCGCCAGCTGCGCTCGCCAAGCGGCCAGGTTGTGCCGGCAATCGCTGTTGCATCGCTGGCACCGGCGGTCGGGGCGCCGGCGCACCGCCATTGCGGCTGCGATCCGGTGTCGCCCAGCACCAGGTCGTCGCCGATGACGGCGCTGGTGAGATCAATGCGATTGGCGACGGCACCGGTCAGGTCGAGGCCGCCGGCGATGCGGACAGACACCAAATCGACCGGCTGGGCGAAGCGGGTTCCGCGCAAAACCATCCATTGCCCAATCGTCGCGGCTTGGGCGCTGACGCTGCCCTCGATGGCAGAGACGTTCATCTCCAGCTGTCCGCCGATTTTCGCACTTTTCAGATTGACGCTGCCCTTGATGGTGGCGCCGTCACGCAGCAACAGGTTGCGCTCGACCGAAACGCTATCGGCATGAATAGTCTGCTCGAAGGTGGATGCGGACAAATTCAGATTGTCGCCAATCCTGGCGCCGCGGAGAATCACATCGCCTTTGAAAAGGGCACCGCCGTTCAGCAACAAGCTCTGACCGACGGTCAGGTTGTCGGCGTTCACGCTGCTGTCGAAGGTCGATCCGCTCAAATCGGCCTGCCCGCCGACCCTGGCGCCGGGGAGGCGCAGGTTTCCCATGAAAGTGGCGCGGTCGCGCAGCAACAGGGTGGTGTCGGCGCGCAACCTTTCGGCGGCAAAATCGCCACGGATCAGGGTGCGCTGGAACGACACAAGCCCGGCAATATGCGCGCCTTTCAGGTCCAGATTTCCCTCGATCCTGCTCGCCTCGACCGACAGGTCGCCGTGGACATCGGCGCTGCCCAGATCCAGATCGCCCTCGATCCGTGCGCCCTGAAGGCGCAGCCCGTGGCGGCCGATGCGCTCGCGCAAGCGTTGGACGGTCAGCACGTCGGTGACGAAACTCGCCGGAATGCGCCGGCACGCATCGTCCCAGCCGGCATCGGCGCGCGAGTCGAGGCGCGTTTTGCCGCTGGGGTCGCAGCGCAGGTTCAGGTCGGCTGCCTCGTCGCGTTTGATGCGCGCCCAGGCCCATCCCTCGGCGGTCCGTTCGCTGTCATAGCGCGCCTGCCCGGCGGGCTGTCGGTCCAGACCCAGCAGCGAGGTCCAACCAGGTGCCTCGGCGGGTTTTTCGTCGCCCTGGGGCGCCTGCGCGAGGGCCGGGCGGGCGCCGGCCAGCAGCATCGCCGCGAACAGAACCAGCAGCCAGCGCATCCGGATTCCCCGCACTTCGTGTCTGGAGGACAAGCCCCTCCCCGGCTCATCATGACGGGGAGGGCGACGGCCACGCAACGTCTTGCATCCTCCTTGCAGCGCGCGACGGCGGCCGTGATAGCCTGCGGCATGATCAATGAGAACGCCAATCCGACGCGCCGGGGCGCCGCGCGCTGATGGAAGCGCATGTCGAGCCTGGTGCCTTCAAGCAGGCGCTGATCGTCCTGGCCGCGGCCGGGGTGGTGATTCCGCTGTTTCACCGGCTGCGCGTCTCGCCGATCGTGGGGTTCATGCTGGTCGGCATGGCGGTGGGTCCGTTCGGACTCGGGCGCGCGGTCGCCACACTGCCCTGGCTCGGCGCGGTCACCATCGGCGACCCGGCCTCGATCGCACCGATCGCCGAACTCGGCGTGGTCATGCTGCTGTTCATGATCGGGCTGGAACTGTCGTTCGAGCGGCTCTGGGTCATGCGCCGGCTGGTGTTCGGGCTGGGCGCGCTGCAGGTGCTCAGCAGTGCGGCGGTGCTGGCCGGGCTCGCCGTGCTGGCCGGGCTGCCGCCGCCGGCGGCCTTGTTCGCCGGCATCGCCGGGGCGATGTCGTCCACCGCGGTGGTGATCCAGGTGCTGTCGGTGGAGAAGCGGCTGGGCACGGCGCTGGGGCGGGTGTGCTTCGCCGTGCTGCTGTTCCAGGACCTTGCCATCGTGCCGGTGCTGCTGGCGATCGGGCTGCAGCGCGAGGCCGGTGCGGCGGGTGGCGGCGCGCTGCTGTGGCTGGCGGCGGTGAAGGCGGTGCTGGCGGTGGGCGCCATCGTCGCACTCGGCCGGCTGGGGCTGCGCCCGCTGTTCCGCGGCGTCGCCCGCACCGGCAGCCCCGAACTGTTCATGGCGGCCTGCCTGCTGGTGGTGCTGGCCTCGGCCGTCGCCACCGCGGCGGCGGGGCTGTCCATGGCGCTGGGCGCGCTGATCGGCGGGCTGCTGCTGGCCGGCACCGAGTTCCGCCGCCAGGTCGAGGTGACCATCGAGCCCTTCAAAGGCCTGCTGCTCGGCGTGTTCCTGATCGCCGTCGGCCTCGGTTTCGATCCGCTGCGCGTGCTGGCCGACCCGCTGATCACGCTGGGCGGCGCGGTGCTGCTGGTGCTGGTCAAGCTCGTGCTGATCGCGCCGGCGGCACGGTTGTTCGGCCTGCCCTGGCCGGCAGCGGTGCAGGCCGGGCTGCTGCTGGGGCCGGGCGGGGAGTTCGGCTTTGTGGTGCTGTCGGTGGCGGCGCAGGAGGGGCTGCTGCCGCACGCGGTGGCCGACACGGCGCTGATCGCGGTGGCGCTCAGCATGGCGGCGATTCCGCTGCTGTCCTCGGTCGGGCATCGGCATGCGCCCCGGCTGGCGCCGCGGCCGGTGGTGGACCCGGCGCTGCTGCCGCCGGAGGAAGCGGCGCCGGAAGCCAGGGTGATCCTCGCCGGGTTCGGCCGGGTGGGGCAGACCGTGGCGGCGATGCTGGAAGCGCACGCCATTCCCTACGTCGCCATCGACCGCGATGCCGACCGGGTGGCCCGCAAGCGGCGCATCGGCAAGCCGGTCTACTGGGGCGACATCACCCAGCCCGCGCTGCTGCGCCAGGTTGGCGTGGCCGAAGCGCGGGCGCTGGTGGTGACCATGGACAACCGCCGCAACGTTGACGAGCTGGTGGCCGCCGCGCGCGCCGAACGGCCCGACCTGCTGATCGTCGCCCGCGCCCGTGACGCCGCCCATGCCGCGCATCTGTACCATGTCGGTGCCTCCGACGCGGTGCCCGAGACGGTGGAGGCCAGCCTGCAACTGTCCGAGGCGGTGCTGGTGGATATCGGCATTCCGATGGGGCCGGTGATCGCCTCGATCCATGAGCAGCGGGCGGCGGTGCAGGCGGCGATTAAGGCGGCGGCGCCGCATGCGGATGTGCGGGCGCTGGGGCGGCGGCGGCTGCGGGATGCGCGGGCGAGCGCGGCGGAGTAAGGAAGGCCAGGGCTCTGCCCTGGACCCGCCAAGGGCCGAGAGGCCCTTGGAACCCATTACTTAAGGTGCGGGGTCCAGGGGCCTCTCGGCCCTTGGCGGGTCCAGGGCAGAGCCCTGGCCTTCCTTACGCCACCACGCTAGACCCCGCGCTCCGCAACCAGTGCCGGAGGCATGACCATGCAGTTCGATATCGTCGTGGTAGGGGCAGGCCCTGCCGGCCTTGGGTTCGCGGCCTCGCTCGCCGGGTCGGGTCTGCGGCTGGCGCTGATCGAGAAGCAGCCCGAGGCGGCGTTGGCAGATCCGGATTTCGACGGGCGTGAGATCGCGCTCACCCATCTGTCCATGGGACTGCTGCGCCGCCTCGGCGCCTGGGAGCGCATTCCCGAGGCTGACATCGCGCCGCTGCGCGAGGCCCAGGTGCTGAACGGCATTTCGTCGTTCGCGCTGCGCTTCGATGCCGACGGCAAGGGCGACGACCCGCTGGGCGTGCTGGTGCCCAACCATCTGATCCGCCGCAGCCTTTACGAAGTGGTGCAAGGCCTGGACGGGGTGACGCTGCTGACCGGTACCACGGTGGCGGCGGTGCGGACCTCGGCCGCGGGCGCGACCGTGGGGCTGGCGGACGGGCGGGAGCTGTCGGCACGGCTGGTGGTGGCGGCGGACACACGGTTTTCCGAGACGCGGCGGCGGATGGGCATTCCGGCGACCATGCAGGATTTCGGCAAAAGCATGCTGGTGTGCCGCATGGCGCATGCGCGCCCGCACCACGGCATCGCCACCGAGTGGTTCGGCTACGGCCAGACATTCGCGATCCTGCCGCTGAACGGGGATGTCTCCGGCGTGGTGCTGACGCTGCCGGCGCGGGAGATGGACCAGGTGATGGCGCTGGAGGGGGCGGCGTTCGACAGCGACATCACGCGGCGCTACCGCAACCGGCTGGGGGCGATGCGGCTGGTCTCGACCCGGCATGTCTATCCGCTGGTGGGCGTGTTCGCGCAGCGTTTCGTGGCGACGCGGTTCGCGCTGGTGGGGGATGCGGCGGTCGGCATGCATCCGGTGACGGCGCACGGGTTCAATCTTGGCCTGCGCGGGGCGGATTCACTGGCGGGCGAGATAAGCGAGGCGATCGGGCGCGGGCGCGACGTGGCCGACCGGCGGGCGCTGGCGCGCTACCAGGCCGACCACATGCGGGTCAGCCGGCCGCTCTACCTGGCCACCAACGCGACCGCTTTGTTCTACACCGACGACCGTTTGCCGGCGCGGCTGCTGCGCGCGGCGGCGCTGCGGGTGGGCAGCCGGTTGGCGCCGTTCCGTCGGGCGGTGGTGGAGCGGCTGACCGACGCAGGGGCCGCGCGTGGCGTCTAAGCCGCCAAAAAGCCGGGATTCATGATCGAGAAACGGGTGGTGGGTACACTGGCGTGATAGCATCACGGCCGGTTGCGCCGACCGATTCCCATTCCGATAAAAGGAGAAAGATCATGCGCCTTTTCGCCGCCGCTGCGTTCGCCCTGACGATCGGCGCCGCCGGTTTCGCCCAGGCCGCCAAGCAGGACTTCACCCTGGTTAACCGCACCGGGTATACGGTCAACCACGTGTATGTCAGTGCCGCCGACAGCAATTCCTGGGAAGAGGACGTGCTCGGCGAGGACACGCTGGAAAACGGCGATCAGGTCGACATCGCCTTCGAGAAGGGCGAGCGCGGCTGTCTGTATGATCTCAAGGTTGTCTACGACGATGGCGATTTGTCGGCATGGTCGAAGATCAACCTGTGCAAGATCGGCCGGATCGCGATCTACTGGGACCGCAAGGCCGGGACCACCCGCGCCGTCGCCGAATAGGCGCGCGGCCGGAGCGTTCCGGCCGCAGCGCCAGCCGGAATGCTGTATGCATAACGAAGGGGCCAGGACGGCATCAGGATGCCGCCCTGGCCCATGAGTATTTTCCGGTCCTCCCACAGCTATATTCTTTGATTTATATTTAATAGGCGGCGAGGTGAACCTCGCGGCCCAAAGAAATTACCATGGAGATTCGCATGTCAACGCCCATGATTTCATGGCGTCAACTTGTGGCCTTGGGCGGTGTTTGCCTGCTCGGAGCCTGTGCCCAGACGCAGCCGCAAACAGCCGCGGCGTATCAGCCTTCGGCCGCCTCGTACCAGCCGCCGGTCGCTTCGAACCCGCCGCCGGTGCCGCCTGGACGGAACGCCGTCTGGTACCATGTCAGCTTCGATACGAATGCGGTTGCGATCAGTCCGGATGGACAGAGCGTCGTCGCTGATGTGACGAGCTATTTGCAGGGCAACCCCAACGCGATCGCAACAATCATCGGTCGCACCGACACCGTCGGCAGCCCGGACTACAACATGCATCTGTCGCATCAGCGTGCCGACGCCGTGCGGGATGCGCTGGTTTATCGGGGCAACGTGGCGGCAGACCGGGTCGAAACCCGCTGGACCGGCGAAACGAGGCTGAAGGTGGCAACCGCCGGCGACGTTGCCGACGGGTCGAACCGGGTGGTCGATATCGCCATCCACTAGCTCAGCGCCTGACCCAACAACAATTTGAGACCTCGAACATCGGGGAATCTTTCACTTAAGGAGGCGACCATGACTCCGCGTTTGTTTCTGATCCTGGCGTGCACATTCCTGGCCGTGTCGGCCTGTGTGGTTTCCCCGTATGGCGGTGGCCAGCGGGGGTATTATTCAGGCGACGGATACCATGACAATTACTATGGCCGCAGCGTCTGGCGTCCATAGGCGGCCGGCCGGGGCCTCTACGCCACCCCGTATTTCCGGAACCATGCGAGCATCCGCCGCCACCCGTCGGCGGCGTCCTCGGCCCGGTAGCTGGGCCGGTAGTCGGCATGGAAACCGTGCGGCGCGTCCGGATAGACCACGACCTCCACCGTCTGGCCGGCCGCGCGTGCCTTCGCAGCCGCCGCCTGAACGTCGGCCACCTTGATGTTGCCATCCTTGCCGCCATACAGGCCCAGCAACGGCGCGTGCAGGTCCGCGGCCAGGTCGGTGGGGGTCTTGGGCTGGATATCGCTCGTCGGACCCGTGACCGGTCCGTACCAGGCCACGGCAGCTTTCACATGGACGTTGTGCTCAGCATAGAGCCAGGTGTTGCGTCCGCCGCGACAGAACCCGACGACCCCGAGCCGTCCGGCATCGCCCTTGTTCGCCGCCGCCCAGGCGACCGCGGCGTCCATGTCGGACAGCGCGGTGGCGTCCGGGGCCTTGTTCACGACATCGCGGAAGATGTTGCTGAAATCGGTCATTTTCGAAAGGTCGGCGATGCGCGCGTAGATTTCCGGCGCGACCGCCAGATACCCCGCCTTGGCCAGCCGCCGGCAGACGTCCTTGATGTAGTCGTGAACGCCGAAGATCTCCTCGTTCACCAGGACGATGGGGAAGGGGCCTTCTCCAAGCGGGCGGGCGTAATAGGCGGGCACCTCGCCGTCGGGCACCTTTACCTTCACTTCGCCGGCGTCGATGCCGGCGGTGTCGGTGCGGATCACTTGCGCCTCGACCCTGGTGGTCGCGAGCGTCAGGCCGGATATCAGCCCGGTCATCATGAAGCGTCGGGCGACCGGGAACCGGATCAGGCCGGGGAATTCGTTCATAGTGTTTCCTTCCTGCAGCGCACGGGGCTTCGCCCCTGGACCCCGGACTTCAGGAATGGGGTCAAGGGGGCCACTGCCCCCTTGCGGGTCCAGGGCAGAGCCCTGGCCTTTCTTTAATCCGCAGCGGCCGCCTGCGGGAGACCCCGGGAACGCACCGCCTCGCCGAACGCCTCAAAGATCCGCTGCGACACCGCATCGTGATCCCAGTCGTATTCCGGGTGCCACTGCACCCCAACGGCCAGTGCCGGCGCGCCAGCAGCACGAATCGCCTCGATCGTGCCGTCCGGCGCCACCGCTTCGGCCACCAGGCCGGGAGCCAGCCGGTCGATGCCCTGGTTGTGCAGCGAGTTGACCGCGATTTCGCTGCTGCCGGCGATGCGGTGCATCCAGCTTCCACGGACGACGCGCACGCTGTGCGCCTTGCCGGTGCGCACGCGCGGGTTGGCTTGCATCGGCACGCCGTGGTCCATCCGGTCGGGCAGGTCCTGCAGGCGCTGGTGCAGACTGCCGCCCATGGCCACGTTGAATTCCTGCATGCCGCGGCAGATCGCCAGCAAAGGAATGCCGGCAGCGACCGCGCCGCGGATCAGCGGCAGGGTAACGGCGTCACGCATCGCGTCTTCGGGCGTGCCCTCCGCATGCGGCGGGCCCTGATACAGGTCCGGGTGCACGTTGGAGCGGCTGCCGGTGAAGATCATGCCGTCGAGCCTGGCCAGCAATGTGGCGATGTCGGCATGCCCGCCATTGGCCGGAATCAGCACCGGCACGCCGCCCACCACCAGATCGGTGGCGCGGACATAGGTGTCGGACGCGGCATGGTTCGGCGTGCCGTAGGTGCCGAATAATTTCGTGCAGCAGGAGATGCCGATCAGCGGTTTCATGTCGTCGAGCATCATCCGGCAACGTGGCGACAAAATGAAGTCATTGATGCAGATTCGCCTGGTGATCTTCCTGCGCGGGCGGCGGTGTGGCCGCCGTGCCACGTTCTACTGGCCGCTGCCTTTGGTTACTCCCGGAACGTAGACGAACAGCCCCTGATCGAAGCTGCCGCCGAGCTGGATGTCGAACAGCGTCACCC
Organism: uncultured Alphaproteobacteria bacterium; assembly: GCA_963714255.1. Lineage (GTDB taxonomy): Bacteria > Pseudomonadota > Alphaproteobacteria > Acetobacterales > Acetobacteraceae > Rhodovastum. The sequence goes on along the minus strand of CAVQNU010000025.1, from coordinate 25,827 downwards.
GGGTTTCCTGGCGTTGCGCGTCCACCACCGTCCATTGCCGCAGCGCCAGCGGATTGTCGGCGAACACCAGCGTGAGGCTGCCGTCCTGCGGCGAGGGCGTGCGCACCATGCTGACCTGGATCTGGCCGGGCTGGCGCTCGATGCCGGTCACTGTGACGTCACCGGCGAGGCGCAGATTGTCGCGCAGCAGCAGGCCGAGCGGGGTGGAATTGAGCGGCAGGTTGGTGGTCTGGTTGAGTTGGCTGTCGTGGAAGATGAACAGCCCGTGCCCGGCCACCAGCAGCAGCGGACTCGGCGGATCGTATTGGAAGCGCATCCGGCCGGGCCGGTCCAGCCAGGCCACGCCCTCAGCGGTGCCGCCGTCGGGCGAGACCTGCAGGAAGCGCGCCTTCAACGTGTGGACTCCGTTGAGATAGGCCTCGATGCGCGTCAGGTCGGCGCGGTCGGCGGCGGAGAAGCCGTCGGCGCGCGCCGGTCCGGCGACGGCCAACAGCGGTGCCAGGAACGGCAAAAGGGCAAGGGTGCGGCGTTTCATCGCACCGATGTGGCGCGCCATGGGATGAAAATCAAAGCCTTCCGGCGCATGCGCCCTATTCCGCCGCCGCCGGGGCCGGCTGGCGCACGGCCAGTGCCCATAGCTCGGGGTTCAGTTCCTCCGGCCGGTCGGGAAAGAACAGCGCGCACAGCAGAATGACCAGGGCGAAGCCGGCCAGGACGAGGATGGCCGATTCGAGGCTGCCGGTGCGCTCGTGCAGCACGCTGACCATCGGGGCGGCCACTGCGCTGCCGAGGAATCCGATGAAGAAGCGAACCGAATACATGCGGGTTCGCAGGTCGGGCGCGATGTAGCGGGCGGTCATGGTCTCGTTCACCGTCACCTGGCCGAACACCGCGGCGGCCACCAGCCCGGCCACCGGCACCAGCGCCCAGCCGCGCACGAAGGCCAGACCCAGCAGCGCCGGCGCCAGCACCAGGGCGAGCGGCAGGAACACCTGTTTCAACGTCAGGCGGTCGATCATCCGCCCCACCGTCGCCTGGGTGAGCGCGCCGCACAGAGTGGCGGCGGTGGCGGCGATGCCGGCAAGCCAGACCAGCGAAGGGTCGCCCGCCAGCCGCTCCTGCATCAGCTTGGGGATGAGCAGGGAAAACGCGTTGAACACCAGGCCGGAGACGGCGGCGATCAGCAGCAGCACCACCACGGCACGCCGCACCAGATGGCGCGGGATGACGGGGAAGGGCCTTCCGCCCATGCGGCGGCGGTGGTCGGTGGATTGCATGCGCAGCCAGGCCAGCCCCAGGGCGGCGCAGGCGAGGCCCGGCATCACGAACGCCCAGCGCCAGCCGAACTGGCTGGCGAGCAACGCGGTGACCACCGGGGCGCTGGCCACGCCGATATTGCCGAACACCCCGTTCAGCCCGAGCGCCTTGCCGGGCCGGTCGCCGGCGACATCGACCAGCATGGCGGTGCCGACCGGGTGATAGATGGCGGCGAACAGCCCGGCGCCGGCCAGCGCGGCGCCAAGGGCCAGCGGCGTGCGCGCAAACCCGGCCAGCGCCAGGCAGGCGCCGGTGCCGAGGAAGAAAACCGCCATCAGCGCATGCCGGCCGATTCGCGCGGCAAGCCAGCCTTGCGGCAGGGAGAACAACCCGTAGAGGACGAAACCGCCGGTAGCGAGCTGCAGAATTGGGCCGTAATCGGTGCCGAAACCGCCGCCGGCGGTGACCATGCTGAGCACGGCCGTGGGCAGAATCAGCAGCGAGTAATGGGTCAGCCCATGCGCGGCGTTGATGAAGATGATCATTCGCCGGTGTGTGGCGGCGGGGTCGGGCATGGCGGCGGCTTTCGCGGGGGAGGGGTGCAGCCTAGCGCGCCGGGGCGAGCGGAGGAAAGCAAGGAAGGCCAGGGCTCTGCCCTGGCCTTCCTTGCTTTCCTCCGCTCGCCCCGCCCGCCTGGTTAACAGGACAGCAACGCTTGCCGGCCATACTCCGCCGATCGGCATGCGCGCGTGCCCGCAAAGCTCGTGGAGGTATGGTGTCGTCCCTCTCCCAATCCGACGTGACGCGGCTGCTGGCCGAGCCTTCGGCGCAGGCGCGTGCCGCGGTGGCCGGCAAGCTGGCGCAGGATATTGAGAATCCAGCGCTGACCGAGGCCGAAATCCGGCTGGCGCAGGAGATCATTCGCATCCTGGCCAATGATATCGAAGCGACGGTGCGGCAAACAATATCGCAAAGCCTGCGCACCTCCGACCGGTTGCCCCATGATGTTGCCGTGCGTCTGGCCAATGATATCGAAAACGTCGCACTGCCCATTCTCGCCGATTCGACGCTGCTTACCGCGGCGGACCTCGTCGCCCTCGTCCGGGGCGGGTCCTCGGTCAAGCAGGTGACGATTGCGGGACGGCGCGGCCTTTCGGAGGATGTGTCCGATGTGCTGATTGCCGATGCCCACGCCGCCGCAGTCACCACCCTGATGCGGAACGCGACAGCGCAGATCAGCGAGAACGGGTTCAGCATGGCGATCGACCGGTTCTCCGACGACGATACCGTCAAGGAGAGCATGGCAAGACGCGAGACACTGCCGATCACAATTGCCGAACGCCTGGTGACGCTGGTGTCCGATCAGGTGAAGAATTACCTGCTCAGCCACCACGACCTGCCACCGGATGTCGCCACCGATATCGTGCTGCAAACCCGCGACGTCACAACCATCACGCTCAGCCATGGCAGCCGGGAGGAGGAACTGGAGCGGCTGATCGCGGAAATGCACCGCGGCGGCCGGCTGACGCCGTTCCTGGTGCTGCGCGCGCTCTGCCTGGGCGACATGGAGTTTTTCGAGGCGGCGATGGCGGCGCTGGCCGATGTGCCGGTCGCCAACGCACGCCGGCTGATCCATGACGCCGGTCCGAACGGGCTGCGCTCCTTGTTCGAGAAATCCGCGCCTGCCGTCGCGGCTGCTTCCCGCCATTCGGGTGGCGGTGGATGTGGTGGAAGGGGTGAAGCTCGACGGCGGCGAGCACGATATCGAGCGCTACCGGGCGCGCGTCATAACCCGCATCCTGACCCAGTTCGAACGGTTCAGCGAAGAAGACCTCGATTATCTGCTCGATAAGCTCATTGCGGTTCTCGCCGTGGGATCGGGGCGCCCGGCGGTTTCCGAGCCGGTCTGAGGCCTCACCGGGCTCATTGGGGGAAGGAAGGAAGACAGGGCAGAGCCCTGGCCTTGCTTCCTTCCCCCGAGCGGCGCGGCTACTTGGTACCGTACAGCCGATCCCCGGCATCGCCCAGCCCCGGGCGGATATAGCTGTGCTCATCCAGGCAGCGGTCGATCGCAGCGGTGAACACATGCACATCCGGGTGCTCGGTGGTGAAGGTGGCCAGGCCCTCGGGGGCGGCGATCAGGCACACCACTCGGATCTGCGACGCCCCGGCGTCCTTCAGCCGTGCAACCCCAGCCGACACCGAGTGTCCGGTGGCCAGCATCGGGTCCACCACGATCACCAGGCGCTCGTTAATATCGTCGGGCAGCTTGAGGTAATATTCCACCGGCACCAGCGTGTGCGGGTCGCGGTACAGGCCGATATGTCCCACCCGCGCGCCCGGAACGGCATCCAGCATGCCGTCCAGGATGCCGTTGCCGGCGCGCAGGATGGGCACGAAGCACAGTTTCTTGCCGGCCAGTTGCGGCGCCTGCATGCGCTCCAGCGGCGTTTCCACCTCGATCATGTGCAGCGGCAGGTCGCGGGTGACCTCGTAGCACATCAGCAGGCTGATTTCCCGCGCCACCCGGCGGAAGCCCGCGGTCGAGGTGTCCTTGCGGCGGAGCAGCGTCAGCTTGTGCTGCACCAGCGGGTGGTCGATGACCGAAACGGTCGGGAAGCGGGCGGTCATTCGTCCAGCCCGCGGCCCTTCGGCTGCGCCAGTTCGTCGGCGGCGGGGACGTTGTGGGCGAAATAGCCGGCCGCTTTCTTGGCATCCATCTCCACGCTGGCATCGGCCGGGATCAGCCCGTCCGGGATCGGCACGCGCTCGACCACCTCGATGCCGGAGGCCACGATGGGCTGGAACTTCATGTTGCTCATGCTCACCAGCCGGTCGATGCGGGCGATGCCGAGCCAGTGCAGCACGTCCGGCATCAGTTCCTGAAAGCGCATGTCCGACACGCCGGCGACGCATTCGGTGCGGAGGAAATAGGAATCCGCCCGGTCGCCGCCCTCCTGGCGTTTGCGCGCGTTGTAGACCAGGAATTTTGTGACTTCGCCAAGGGCGCGGCCTTCCTTGCGGTTATACACGATCACCCCGGTGCCGCCCTGCTGGGCGGTCTCGATGCACACCTCCACGCCATGCGCCAGATACGGGCGGCAGGTGCAGATGTCCGAGCCGAATACGTCCGAGCCATTGCACTCGTCATGCACCCGGCAGGCGATGCGGGTTTCGGGCCGGCCGAGCAGGCCCGGGTCGCCGAACAGATACACGCTCATGCCGCCGATGGGCGGCAGCAGCACCGACTGGTCGGGGCGGGTGACCAGTTCGGGGAACATCCCCCCGGTCTGCTCGAACAGGCCGCGGCGCAGTTCGGTGGTGCTGATGCCGAAGCGTTTCGCCACGCCGGGCAGATACCACACCGGCTCGATCGCCACTTTGGTGACGCGTGCGTTGCCGGACGCCGTCAGCACCTCGCCGTCCGGGATCAGCCGCCCGTCGCGAATGGCCTGCATGATTTCGGGCATGTTGATGCGCGCGCGCGTCACCGCAATGGTGGGGCGGATGTCCCAGCCCTCGGCGATGCGCTCGGGAAACGCCTCGCCCACCATATGGCCCCAGGGGTCGAGCGAGACGATCAGCTCGGGATCGGCCCATTGCGGGAAGGGACCGATGCGCGCGGCCGGCGCGGTGTTGGTCAGGTCCGGCCGGTGGCCGCGGTCGAGCTGCCCGGCGGCCACCGCCAAGGCGCGATAGAGCGAATAGGCGCCGGAATGGGTGCCGATGGCATTGCGTGCGGCCGGGTCGGCGAGCGTGCCCACCACGGGGCCGCGGATGGCCGGGTCGGCGGCGCCCCAGACGATGGGCAGCGGTTGCTGGGCCTGGCCGGGTCGGGGGTGGGAGGTAAGTACGATCGCCCGCGGCGGGCGTCGGTCGTTGGTGGCGCGGGGCGTCGTCATGGGTGGAAAGGTAGGAAGCCCGGGGGCCGGGGTCCAGTGAAGATAAGGCCAGCGTTCTGCCCCGGACCCGCTCCAGCGCGCAGCGCAGCTTCGTGCGTCATTAGGCAGTCGTATGTCGCACAAGCCAGTCCCCATATTCCTGCCGCAGTTTCGTCTTGAGCAGCTTGCCGGTTGCCGTGTGCGGCAGCGACGCAACGAAGACCACGTCGTCGGGTAGCCACCATTTGGCCATGCGCGGCGCCAGGAAATCCAGGATCTCCTGCTTCGTCGCCTCGGCGTCTTCCTTCAGTTGCACCAGCAACAGGGGCCGTTCCTGCCAGGTTGGATGCGCCGCCGCGATCACCGCCGCCTCGTGCACGCAAGGGTGGCCGACAGCGAGATTCTCGATCGCGATGGAGCTGATCCATTCGCCGCCGGACTTGATGATGTCCTTGGCCCGGTCGGTGATCTGCACCCAGCCGCGGGCATCGAGGCTGGCGACGTCGCCGGTGCGGAACCAGCCGTCATCGTCCAGCACCCGCCCGCCGGCGCCTTTGAAATATCCGGCGATCACCCAGGGACCGCGTACTTGGATTTCGCCCACCGATGTGCCGTCGCGCGGCAGCTCGGTGCCGGCATCGTCGACGATGCGCAGCTCGCAGCCGAAAATGGCGCGGCCCTGGCGGCGCTGGATGTCGGTCCGTCCGGCCAGGTCCAGCCCCTCGTGCTCGGCCAGCAGCGTGCCGGCGGTGGCGATCGGGCTCGTTTCGGTCATGCCCCAGGCCTGCACCATGGTCGCGCCGAGCAGGCGGTGCAGGTTTTCGATCAACGCCGGCGGCGGGGCGCTGCCGCCGGACATGATGCGGGTGAGCCGCAGCTTCGCGCGGTCGAGCCGGCCAGGGTTCTGCTCCAGCCAGGCGACGAAATTGAGCCAGACGGTGGGAATGCCGGCGGCGAACGTGGCGCCCTCGTCCAGCATGAGCGCCAGCAGGTTCTCGCCGTCCATTTTCATGCCGGGCAGCACCAGCTTGGCACCGACCCCGGCGGCGGCGAACGGCAGGCCCCAGGCATTGGCATGGAACATCGGCACGACCAGCAGAATGCTGTCGCGCACCGAGGCGCCGACGGCGTCGGCGGCCTGGGCGCAGAAACTGTGCAGGACCTGCGAGCGGTGGCTGTACAGAACACCCTTCGGATGGCCGGTGGTGCCGGAGGTGTAGCAGAGGGAAGAAGCGGTGTTTTCATCGAAGCCTGGCCAGGCGAAATCGTCGCGTTCGCCGGCCAGTAGCTCTTCGTAGCTCAGCAGGTTGGGAATGTCGGATGCTGGCAGGGCGTTGCGCGCGCACAGGGCGACATAGGCGCGTACCCGTGGCAGCAGCGGGGCGAGCCGGGCAAGCAGGGGGGCGAAGCCGGTGTCGAAAAACACCAGTTTGTCTTCGGCATCGTCGAGAATATACTGAATCTGATCGGAGAAAAGCCGCGGGTTGACGGTATGGAGCACCGCGCCCATGCCAGAAATACCATAGTAGAGTTCCAAGTGGCGCCAGGTATTCCACGCCAGCGTTGCCACCCGGTCGCCCGGACCCACGCCAAGGCGGTGCAGTGCATTGGCAAGCTGGCGTGAGCGAAGTGCGACATTGCCCCAGGTGGTGCGGTGGAGCGGCCCCTCGATGCTGCGGGAGACGATTTCCACCTGGCTGTGGAAGCGCTCGGCGTAGTCGATCAGTCCGGAAATCAGCAGAGGGCGGTTCTGCATCAGACCCAGCATGGACGTTTCCCCTAGGTTTTCGTTTTGGTTATCGTTATGGTTATCGTTATGGTTTTCGTTGCTTGTCAGCCATTTGTAGCACAAAGAGCGGGGTGGCGTCCACGCGGCGGGCCGGACGCGGCGAGCCGCTGTGTTGTTCCTGGTACGCTTCGGCCGATTTGCGTTACCCGCAAAAAACGGAGGTTGCGCGTTCCCGGCAAGGTGGATAACTTGTAATGATAGTCAGACGGTGGAATGCTGTCCAGGTGCCAGTTGGATTGAATAGGCTTGGCGGCTTCCTCCGGCGCTCGCCGCTGCACAGTCATGAATGAGGTATATGATGGCAAAGATCGTGTCGGCTATCCGTGGCTTCTTCTGCTTGTTGTACAACAGCTTCCGTTGGCCGGTGCTTGCGACCGCCCTCGCCGCGGTGCCGGCACTGGCAGTTTATTATTCACAGGGTGACGTGGAAACCCCGTTGCAGAAGGGCTTTGTTCTGGCCGCAGGGTTTATCGGGCTTGCCTTTGCCGTCTGGGCAAATAGAACCTCCATTTCGTCGATCGGCGGTCTCGGCTGGGCAATCGTTGCTGCCGTCCTGATCGCTGTGCCGGGATATGCCGTCTATTTCTATTTTGGCGGTGCTGATACGCCAATGCACAAAATCCTGATCCTGGGCTCGGTTCTTCTCACGCTTTGGCTTGCGGTCAGCGCGCGCAACCTTATCGGGGTTGTCCTGCTGGCGTTCGGCCTCATCGCGCTGTTCCGGGTCGTCGACTACGTGACCAGCACCTGATCCGGCGACGCGGTTTGACCGAAGGCCACCGCGAAAAACGGAGGTTGCGGAATTGTCGGATGGCGCTTAGTTTCTAACGAAAGAAACCCGGCGGATCGGGACCCAGGCGCCAGTTTTCGTGAACCGGCCTGGCCCGGTCTTCAGGCCGCCACCGCTAAGCAGTCATGGACGAGGCATAAAATGGTTGATGAAGTTGACGACGGTAATGACTTCCTTCTGACGTTCATCCATGCGGTGACTTGGTTGTTGTTTGCCGCCGCCTTCATGGTGGCGGCGGGATGGGGCGCTTATTACCGGCTTGGTGGCTTTGACACGCCGCTGCAGAAAGCCTCGGTCGTTGGCGCCTCCCTGGTCGGGTTGGGCGTCGCCATCTATCTGAACAAGATTGCCCGTCTGGTCGTTTACGGGCTGATTGTTGTTGTCGTTATCTGGGGTGCGAACTACTGGTGGCACCACAAGTGATCGGCTGATCGACCGCGTTAAAACGACGCGCAGGACTCCGTCAGGGTCAGTCCGACGGAGTCCTGCGCGAAGTGTTGCCGGTATTCCGTGCGGATCGCCTCCAGCGCCGCAAACGTTGCGGTGCCGCGCTCCGCCACGATGACCACCACCGTTGAGGGTTCGGAAACGATGTGCCCGGTGGCGCGTTGGCGCCATTGGCCGTAGCCGTCGAGCACGGTGAAGCCGGACGGGAAGCGCGGCGTGACCGTGCTTGCGAGAAAGTCCCGCCAAGCCGCCTCATCGCCCGCCATGCGGCCGAAAAAAAGATCAGCCGTAAGCATCGGCGTGCCAGGGCAAGGTGGCCCCGAGCAGGCGGACAGCAGAGCGAGCAGCAGGAAGCAATGGGGTGCAGGGGCCTTTCGGCCCTTGCCGGGTCCAGGGCAGAGCCCTGGCCTTGCTTGCTTCACCGACCCTTCACCCGTTCCCGCACCGCCTGAAACACCACGTACAGCATCGGGATCACAAAGATCCCCAAGGTGCTCGCCGCAATCATCCCGGCGAACACGGGTGTGCCGACATTGCGCCGTGCCAGCATGCTCGGCCCTTCCGCGATGACCAGCGGCAGCAGGCCGAGGATGAAGGCGAAGCTGGTCATCATCACCGGCCGGAAGCGCAGGCGCGCGCCTTCGGTGGCGGCTTCCAGCAGCGGCACGCCGCGTTCGCGCTGCTCCTTGGCGAACTCGACGATCAGGATGCCGTTTTTCGCGGCGAGCCCGATCAGCACCACCATGCCGATCTGCCCGTACAGGTCGAGTGTCAGGCCCGCCAGGGCGATGCCCGCAAAGCTGCCAATGATCCCGACGGTGACGGAGAGCAGCACCGGCACCGGGATGGTCCAGCTTTCGTACAGCGCCACCAGGAACAGATAGGCGAACAGCACGGCGAAGGCGAGGATCAGCCCCGTCTTGCCGCTGGCGCGCTGCTCCTGGAAGGCGGTGTCGGTCCAGGCGCCGCGATAGCCCGCCGGCAGCGTGCGCGCCGCCACCGCTTGCATCGCCGCCAGGCTGGTACCGCTTGAGACGCCCGGGGCGGCGCCGCCCTGCACCGTCACCGCGCGCAGGTTGTTGTAGCGGATGATCGCCTGCGGCCCCTCGACGATGCGCACCTCGGTCAGGCTGCGCAGCGGCACCATCTTGCCGCCGCTGCTGCGCACGTTGATGCGGTAGAGGTCATCGATGCTGCCGCGATCCTCGGCCTCGGCCTGCACCTGCACCTGCCAGGTGCGGCCGAACAGGTTGATGTCGTTCACGTAGGCCCCGCCCAGGCTGGTGCCGAGCGCCTGGAACACCGCCGAAATCGGCACGCCCAACACCTGCGCCTTGTCGCGGTCGATATCGAGGAACACCGACGGGGTGTTCGCCGAATAGGTGCTGAACACGCGCGACAATTGCGGGTCCTGGTTGGCGGCGACCGACAAAGCGCGGACCACTGCGGCCAGCGCTTTCGGATCGCCCGCGCGCACGTCCTGCACCACATAGGTGAACCCGCCGCCGGTGCCCAGGCCGATGATCGGCGGCGGCGCCAGCGGCACCGCGATACCGCCGCGCAGCGTGCGGAACTGAGCGGCGAGGCGGGCGAACACAGGCTGAATGGCGAGCGCGGGATCGGTCCGATGCTCGAAGCTTTTCATCGAGGCCACGATGAAGGCGGCGTTGGCCTGGCTGGTGTTGTCGATGAAATTCAGCCCGACGGTGGCCGACACGTCCTCGATCGCCGGGTCCTTGCTCAGAATGGTCTCGACCTGATCCACCACGTCGGCGGTGCGGCCGACGCTGGCGCCGTCGGGCAACTGCACGATGACGAAGAAGGCGCCCTGGTCATCCTGCGGCAGGAAGCCGGTGGGGGTCAGTTTCGACAGCAGGCCGGTGCCCAGCAAACAGCCACCGACCACCAGCAGGCTGATGAGAGACATCCGCACCAGCCGCGCCACCACGTTGCCGTAGGCGTCGCGCACCCGGTCGATCGACCGCATGACGATGCCGATGATCCCCCGCCGCGGCCCGTGATGCGGCTTCAGCAGCACCGCGCACAGCGCCGGCGACAGCGTAAGCGCGTTGATCGCCGAAATCAGCATCGACACCGCGACGGTCACCGCGAACTGGCGGAACAACTCGCCGGAGATGCCGGGGATGAACGCCACGGGAACAAAAACGCTGAGCAGCACAAGCGTGATGGCAATGATCGGCGCGGTGATCTGCCCCATTGCCAGCTTGGTCGCATCCGCCACCGACAGGTCGGGATGCGTCTCCATCATATGCTCGACGTTCTCGATCACCACGATGGCGTCGTCCACCACGATGCCGATGGCCAGCACCACCGCCAGCAGTGACACCGAGTTGGCGGAATAGCCGATGGCGTTCAACACGACGAAGCAACCGATCAGGCTGACCGGCACGGCGACGGTTGGGATCAGCGTGGCGCGCCAGCTTCCCAGGAACAGGAACACCACCACCACCACCAGCACGAAGGCTTCCACCAGCGTCTTTTCCACTTCGTGGATGGTGGCGCGCACGAAAGTGGTGGGGTCGTAGGTGACCTTCCAGGCCAGGTCCTCGGGGAAGGTTTTCTGCTGGTCGGCCAGCAATTGCTTCACCGCGTCCAGCGTGGTCAGCGCGTTCGCGCCGGGCGACTGATAGATGGCGATCAGCGCCGCCGGTTTGCCGTTGAACTGGGTGGCGAGGTCGAGGTTCTGCGCGCCCAGTTCCAACCGGGCCACGTCGCCGAGACGCAGCACCGAGCCGTCCGGATTGGTGCGCAGGATGATCTGGGCGAATTCTTCGGGCGAGCCCAGCCGCCCCTTGGTCTGGATGTTGAGCTGCAACTGCTGGTCATCGGAAATCGGCCGCGCACCGATGCGCCCGACCGCGGCCTGCGCGTTCTGGCTTTGAATGGCCTTGACGATGTCGTCGGTGGTCAGGTTGAGCCCGGTCAGCCGGTCGGTCCGCACCCAGACCCGCATGGAATAGTCCTGCGGCCCGAACATCGAGGCATCGCCCACGCCGGGCGTGCTGCGGATCTGGTCCAGCAGGTTGATGGTGACGTAATTGCTGATGAACAGCGGGTCGTAGGTGCCCTTGGGCGAATACACCGCCACCACGCCGAGCAGGGCGGAGGATTTTTTCTTCACCGTCACGCCCTGCTGGCGCACCTCCGAGGGCAGCTTGGCCAGCGCGATCTGAACGCGGTTGTTGGTGTTGACGGTGTTGATGTCGGGGTCAGTGCCCAGCTCGAACGACAGCAGCAGCGAATAACTGCCGTCGTTGCCGCTGACGCTTTTCATGTACATCAGCTTGTCGACGCCGACGATCTGCGCCTCGATCGGCTGCGCCACGGTGGCTTCCACCACGGCCGAGGAGGCGCCCGGATACATGGTGGTTACCTGCACCTGCGGCGGCACGATTTCGGGGTACTGCGCGATCGGAATAATCGCCAGCGACAGCAGGCCGGCGATGGTCATGACGATGGAAATGACCGCGGCGAGGCGCGGGCGGTCGACGAATACCGACGAGAGCATGCCTCAGCTCCCCTGGGCGGGGCTGGGCGCTACCGGCGCGCCGGGGCGGAGCAGAGAGATGCCGTCGACGATCACCTGGTCGCCGTCCTGCAGCCCGTCGGTGATGGCGATGCCGCGGCCGACCTGCTCGCCGGTCTTTACCCGGCGCACCGCGGCGCGGCCATCGGCGACCACGAACACATAGGCCCCCTGCTGGTCGAGCAGCAGGGCCGCCTGCGGGATGACCAAGGTTTCGGCCGGTTCGTTGCCCTCCACCCGCAGGCGGACGAACTGCCCATCCACCAGCGCGCCTTTCGGGTTGGGGACGGTGGCGCGCACCAGCACGGTGTCGGTGGATTTGTCCACCGTCACGTCGATGAAGTTGATCCGTCCCGGATCGGGATAGGCCGACCCGTCGGCGAGGCGCACGCGCACCGACAGGCCGGTGGTGTCGGCCTGGGTGCCGCGTTCCAACCGCAGGAACTCGCGCTGGCTGACCGGGAAGCTGACATAGATCGGATCCATGCTGACGATCGTTGTCAGCACGCCGGATTGCGGGCTGACGACGTTGCCGGGGGTGAGGGCGGTGCGGCCGATCCGGCCGGTGATCGGGGCGGTGATGGTGGTGTAGCCGAGGTTGATGGTGGCGGTGCGCAGGTTGGCATCGGCGCTAATGACGCTGCCTTGCGCGCTTTGTTCGGCGGCGATGCGTTCGTCGCGGGTGGCGACCGAGGTGGCGCTGGTCTTGACCAGTTCGTCAGCGCGTTTGCGCTGCAGGCTGGCATTGGCGTACTGCGCCTGCGCCTGCAGCAGGGCGCCGCGGGCCTGCAGCACCGCGGCCTGGAACGGCTCCTGCTCGATGACGTAAAGCTTGTCGCCTTCGTGGACCGTGTCGCCTTCCTTGAAATCGACGGATTGCAGGTAGCCGGTGACCCGCGCGCGCAGTTCGACGCGCTGGATGGCTTCCACCCGGCCGACGAATTCGACCCCGGCGGTAACGGGCTGGCGGGCGGCCGCGACGACACCGACCGGCACGGCCGGCTGGGCGAAGGCCGGCACCGGGAGACACAGAAGCAGGGCCAGGACGATGTGGCGCATGGTTGGTCCTTCCGGCGTGTTGTCTGGGCAGCGGTACCGGTTCGGGGCGCCGGAATCAACGGGTGAAGGAAGGCCAGGGCTTTGCCCTGGACCCGCCAGGGGGCAGTGGCCCCCTGGACCCCGCGACTTAAGCATTTGTCTTGAGAGAGGGTGAGGCGATGAACCGGTTCACCGCCTCACCCCCCTCTCAAGACAAATGCCTAAAAGTAATGGGTTCCACGGGGCCACTGCCCCTTGGCGGGTCCAGGGCAGAGCCCTGGCCTTCCTTCCTTCACCCCGACAGCAACTCCCCCACCGCCCGGTAAGCCTGATCGATCGCCGCATCCGTAAACGCCGCCGCGGCCGAATTGGAATTGGCAATGGCGATGCGCCCGAAGCGTTCCCGCCCGATTTCATGCGGCGCCTGTCCCGGCGCCCAGGGCGGATCGAACAGATAATTGTATTCGTAAGCATACCCGTGCGGCCAGCGATTCACCGTAATCGCGGTGATGTCCCGCGCCGCATCGAAGCCGCCCGGGCCGAGGATGCGCTGCAACTGATCGCGGATGTTGCGCTCGAAGGTTTCGAACGGAGTCGCCAGCAGCTCGCCGCGTCCGATCCGGTGCTGCGCGCGTTCGTCCAGGCCGGGCTTGCCGGGCGAGCGCACCATCGACACCAAAGTGGGCGCATCGGGCGATCCCACGCTGCGGTAGCCGCCGATCACCGTCTGCGGGTTGAGGCGCAGAAAGGGATGATACGACCCCGGCGCGTACACCTCCGAGATGCCGAGCGCCTGGAAGGCGCGCCAGTTGCGGATCGCGACGCTGGTGTAGACCAGGGGATTCTTGACGAGGTAGGCCAGCGCCTCTTTCTGCGCTCGCGGCATTTCCGGACACAGATAAGGGATCATCATATTGTAGCACGCCAGCACGCAATTCTCGGCGTGGACGCGCCAGACGCGCCCGGCGCTGGTATAGGCGATCTCCACGCCCCCGGAGGCCGCCGGATCGCCGATGTTGCGCACGCCGACGACGATGCTGCTCAGGCGGATGCGCACATCGGATTCGGGGCGGTCGAGGCAGCGGTAATCCATGGTCGCCGTCACCACGTCCTCGGCGGTGGTGCCGGGCATGGCGCCCGGCACGAGCCGGCGCACCAGCAGCCGGGCGATGGATGCGTTGCCGTCCGGAAAATGGAATTTGTAGGAGCTGGTGCCGGCATATCCCGCCGCCGTGTAGCCCATGCCGGGCGCTGCCCCTTGCGCCAGATTGAGGCCCTGGAATCCGGGGAAACCGAAAGCCCAGACATCGAGCGCGTTGATGGCGTCGCAGCCGATGCCGCACTCGTCCTGGCTCATGGCCTGGAAATAGGCGCAGACGCCGGGATCGGCCTTGGCGACGTTGACCAGGAAATCGAGGTAGCTCATGCGCGCGAGACGCGCCTTCTTCTCGTCGGAGGTCAGGCCCGGGAGATAATCGATCTTCGCCTCGTAGATGCGGGCGATGTCCGCGCGCACCCGGTCGGTCAGCGGTGCCGCAAGCAGCACATCCTGCCAGGGACGCGTGCCGATGCCGGTGGCCAGATGGTCGGCGCCGAAGGTTTCCCGGTCGAAGAACACCCCGTTGCCGAGACCCTGCTTTGCATAGAAGGTCTTGTCGGTGCAGCGCTGCTCCAACGCCTCGGGGTCGATGCCCAGGGTGCGCAGCAGCCCGTCGGCGACGGGGCTGTACGGTCGGGGGCTGTCGATTTCCAGCGTGCCCCCCTGCATCAGGCCGAGCCAGCCGCCCTCGCGGAATTCGTTGCGCTTGGCATGGCCGCCGAAATCATCGTGGTTTTCGAGGATCAGCACGCGCGCCTCCGGGCGGGCGGCGCGAAAGAAATGCGCCGCCGCCAGACCGCTGATGCCGCCGCCGACCACGACCAGCCCGTAGCGCGCCGCGTCCTCGGCGGGCGGGCCGGCGGTGGTCCAGAAATCGCCGTCCCGCAGCGCGTGGGCTGCTTCGAACGAGCCGGGATGGCTGCCGCGCAACCCGTGCAACAGAGGCGGGTAGGGGGCCTGCGCCTGCTCTGCCGCGGCGCCGCCGGCGAGGGCGGCGCCGGCGAGCGGCACGCCGCCGAGAAAATCGCGCCGTGTGATCGGCCGGTCCATGCCGAGGGCGCGATCGCGTGACGGCAGGGATGGGGCGTTTCGCTTTGTCATGCACGCACCGTCATGGGGTGGCATCCTGCGCGGGGTCCGCCCACGGCACGGGGCCGGCCCCGCAACCCGAGCCGGTCAAATTCTCAATCCCGCGAGCAAATCCCGCAACCCCTTCCCGAATGGCGCCACCGGTGGTCAAGTCCGGGCCACGCAGGATTTGAGGAGCAGGTCAGATATGGCACAGGCCGGCGCGGCAGCGGATTTCCCGGCGGCGACGAATTCGCCTATCGTCGCCGCCTACCGCGCGCGCACCGCGCGCTCGGGGGAACTCGCCTGCCAGGCCGCCGCGTTGTTGCCCAGCGGCATTACCCATGACGCCCGCCACCTCGACCCGTACGGCGTGTATATCGCGCGCGCCGCCGGGGCGTACAAATGGGACGTGGATGGCAACCGCTACATCGATTTCTACGGCGGCCATGGCGCGCTCATTCTCGGCCATTGCCATCCCAGGCTTACCGAAGCGGTGGTGCGGGCGGCGGGCGAGGGCACCCAGTTCGGCGCCAATCATCCCGGCGAGGTGGTGTGGGCACGGGCGATTCAGCGCCTGGTCCCCTCGGCCGAGCGGGTGCGCTTTACGTCGTCGGGCACCGAGGCAACCCTGATGGCGCTGCGGCTGGCCCGCGCCTTCACCGGGCGCGACACCGTGCTGCGCTTCAAGGGGCATTTCCACGGCTGGAACGACCACATGACGCACGGCTACGCCAACCATTTCGACGGCACGCCGACGCCGGGCGTGCTGGCGGGCGTGGCGGAGCGGGCGATTTTGGCCTCCCCCGGCGATCTCGATGCGGTCGCCGCCATCCTCGGCCGCCGGCGCGACATCGCCGCGGTCATCCTGGAACCCACCGGTGCCTCGTTCGGCCAGGTGCCGGTGGCGCCGGAGTTCCTGCATGGCCTGCGCGAACTCACCGCGCGGCATGGCGTGCTGCTGATCTTCGATGAGGTGGTGACGGGTTTCCGCACCTCGCGCGGCGGCGCGCAGGTGGCGTTCGGCATTTCCCCGGACGTTTCCACCTTCGCCAAGATTGTCGCCGGCGGCATGCCCGGCGCGGCGGTGGCGGGGCGGCGCGACATATTCGACCGGCTCGACTTCGCCGCGGCCGAGGCGGCCGGGCAGGAGAAAATCAACCATCCCGGCACGTTCAACGCCAATCCGGTTTCCGCCGCGGCCGGCATCGCCTGCCTGACCGAACTCGCCGAGACGGACGCCAACGCGGTGGCCGACGCCCGCGCCGCCGAGCTGCGGAACGGGCTGAACGCGATGCTGGCGGCGGAGGGACTGGACTGGGCGGCCTATGGCACCAGCTCGGGGTTTCATCTGTTCACCAACCCGGGGCGGCGCCCCGGTATCCACCCGAAGCGGTTCGACCCGCATACCTGCAGCTTCGAGGAGCTGAAGGGGGGCGACAAGACGCTGGTGGGCCGCTTGCGGCTGGCCCTGCTGGTGAACGGGGTGGATACCAATCAGCGGCTCGGCGGGTTTACCTCGGCCGCCCATAGCGGCGCCGACATCGCCGAGACGGTCGCCGCCTGGCGCGGGGCGATCGGCATGCTGCGGGCGGAAAATGCGCTGCCGGTCTGAGCCGGCCTGGAGCACGCCATGACCGATGAGGATTTGGGCTTCCTGCCGGCCATCGATCTCGCGGCGCTCATTCGCGCCAAAAGCGTCTCGCCGGTCGAGGCGACGGCTTCGATCATCCGGCGGATCGAGGCCCTCGAGCCGCGGCTGAACGCGTTCGCCTTTTTTGCCCCTGAGCAGGCCATGGAGGCCGCCCGCGCGGCCGAGACGGCGTTGATGAAGGGCGCGGCGCCGGGGCCGCTGCACGGGGTGACGGCAACGATCAAGGACCTGTCCTGGACGAAGGATTTTCCCACCCAGTTCGGCTCGAGGATTTTCGCCTGCAACCGGACGCCGGCCGACACCCCGGCGGCGACCCGGCTGAAGCAGGCTGGTGCCATCCTGCTCGGCAAGACCACCAGTTCGGAATTCGGCTGGACGGGCGTGTCGCGCAGCCCGCTGACCGGCATTACCCACAACCCGTGGAAGCACGGGTATAACGCCGGGGCGTCGTCGGCCGGGGCGGCGGTGGCGGCGGCCGCGGGGTATGGCTCGCTGCATCATGGGACGGACGGGGCGGGCTCGATCCGCATGCCGGCGCATTTCTGCGGCGTGTTCGGCCTGAAGCCGAGCTTCGGGCGGGTGCCGGCAGCCCCGGTCAGCGCCGGCGACTACACCACGCATTTCGGCCCGATCAGCCGGACGGTGGCCGATGCGGCGCTGATGCTGGAGGTGATGGCGGGGCCGCACCCGGCCGATCACACCACGCTGGAGGCCTGGCCCGCGCCCTATCTGCGCCGGTTGCACGAGGGCGTTGCCGGCCGGCGGATCGCCTTCAGCGCCGATCTCGGCCATGCGCGGGTCGACCCCGAGGTGGCCGAACTGGTGGCAAGCGCCGCCGGCCGGTTCGCCGCCGCCGCCGGGGTACGGCTGGAGGCGGTGACGCCGCCTTGGGGGCCGGAGGGGCCCGGCCTCGCGCGCAAGTTCTGGGCGGCGCACATGACGCGGCTGGCGCGGCATCTGCCCGTGTGGGAGGCGGAGATGGACCCCGGCCTGGTGGCCTGCATCCGCGCCGGCAGCGAGATCGCGATTTCCGAGTACCAGGATTTGCGCGAACGCAAATACGCCTATGTCGCGCAAATCCATGCCTGGTTCGAGGACTGGGATTTCGTGATTACCCCCACCGTGTCGGTGGCGGCGTTTCCGGCCGAGTTGCTGATGCCCGCGCATTGGCCGTCGCACCCGTGGGACTGGATGTCCTGGGCCGAGTTTTCCTATCCGTTCAACATGGCGTGGAACCCGGCGGCGACGGTGCCGTGCGGGTTCACGCGCGAGGGATTGCCGGTAGGGTTGCAGATCGTCGGGCGACGGTTCGATGACCTCGGCGTGCTGCAGGCGTCGGCATCGTTCGAACGGGCGCTGCCGTGGGCGCAGAAAAGGCCGGGAGCTCTTACGTAGCGGGGTCCAGGGGGCCACCGCCCCCTGGCGGGTCCAGGGCAGAGCCCTGGCCTTGCCTTCCTTGCCGGCAGTTCAGACGCGCCGCAGCAGCAGCCAAAGCAGCACCACGCCGATCAGGAGGATATGCGTCAGCGCCGGGCCCGGTTGGTAGGGTGTCACGGCTTCGCTCAGGTTCCCTGGCCCGGCTTCTGGGCCTTGTTCTCGAAGGTGTTGTGATAGAGATATTCCGAGCCGATGACACCGAGGGCCACGCCAAGCACTTCGCCGACTTCCAGGCTTGGCGAGGCGAGCAGAAGACCGGTCAGGATGCCGGCGCCGAGGAACACCAGGCGTGGATCGATCTTGTTCAGGTCGGGAATGGCGAAGGGCGGCATGTCGTCGACGGGGATGACGGCGCCATTGGTGAGGTGAACCGGCGCGGCGAGGTGCACCGGCGCCGCCCGGACGCTGCCGGTTTGCCCGATCATGAGGCACATAACGGCGCACAAAGTCAGGATTGCCTTGTTCACGAGGTCGATCCTCCGCTGTGGACATACATCACCGCCGGCGCAGGATAGCGGCGCGCCGGACGGGCGCAAAGCGTATCTCACCCGTTGTGCCGGGCGGTCGTGCGCAGGGCTTTACCCCAGCTCGAAGCTGGTGATGCCGAACAGTTCGGCCAGTTTCAGGTCGGGCGGCCGGCCGGTGTACATGCGCGCCGTTTCGAACACCGGCGTCATGCCGGCGCCGCGCGCGAGCGTCACGGCGGCGGCGTTCGGCTCGGGCACGTCGAGGAACACCGGACCCGGTGGTGCGGCGGCAAGCAGGCCGGCGAATAGTGCGGCGGCGATTTGCGTGTCGCGGGCGACCAGGGGACCGATCTTGGCCCCTTCCAGACAGGGCCGCAGCACGCCGTATCCCGCCGGCGCGCCGTTTGCCTGCGCGCACAGGGCGACATGGCCTTGTGCGGCGAGCCAGCGGCGGAGGAACGCCTCGCGCGGGGTGGGGAAGCAGGTTCGGTCGAGGGCGGCGATTGCCGCGAACGGCAGGGTTTGTGCCGGCAGCAGGGTGACGCCTGGGGGCGGCGGCGGGCGGTGCGGACTGGTGAGGCCGAAGCGGATGTTGCGATGGGCGAGGGCGAAGCCCGAGCGGCGGTAGTTCGCCTGCTGGGCCAGCACGCCGTCGAGCCCGACGTTGCGTCCGTCGAGCCGCGCCATCGCTGCGCGCCACAGGGCGATGCCGATGCCCTGGCCCCGATGGGCAGCACGGACGAGGTAGAGGCCGAGGAATCCGAATTCCTCGCCATAGCGCACGGCGGAGATGCAGCCGATGGGGGCGCCTTCGTGGAGGGCGGTCAGGAACCCCTCGGGGTCGGCGGCCCAGAAGGCATCGGCATCCGCCCGGCCGGGGTTCCAGCCTTCTTCGGCGGCCCAGGTGAGCGCCAGATCGAGCTCGGGGCGCGACATGGTGCGGATGGTGGCCATGATGCCCTCCTGCAATCCGGACACGCGGCTGGATGCCGGCCTGCTTGGGACGACGGCGCCGTATTGGAGAGCATAGCATGGTTGGCTGTGAAGCGGGGGCGTGCGTGCGACGCCGAATCTCCTTATTCGCCTTATGCGGCGGCGCCACATTCGGCCTGAGACCGCCGTCGCTGTTGCAGAATTGTGCTTTATGGTAAGTCGCGCGAGTTGTCGCTGACGTCTTCTTTGCTCATGGAGCGGATAAGGTCAGCGTCCGGAAATTTCGGCAACCTTTGCAGTTCCTTCCTCGATTTCTGCAAAGCCAATATCCGCTTTGTGTGCTCGGGGACGATCCGCTTTTTCAACACATCGGCATCAAACTTTCGAAATTCCCCGGTGGCCTCGTCCATGCGGCCGGGCGTCTGCGCGTCCGTCTCGATACGAAACAGCAAGTCAATTTCAAGCAATTCTTCCAGTAGCGAGCACATGATGCCATACAGCGCTTTAAGCGCCTCCATCGTAACAAGTATTTGATAGGGTGATTTGGACTCGTCTGTGTAAGAGCCGATGCCTTTTCATGGTCGTAAATGTGGTGATGGATGATGGCATTTCGGTATAACCGGCATTGATGAATATGCGTGAAGCAATCGGCAATACAGCGCTTGGCACTGTCATCAAGAAGTTCGGAACCATCAAGGCACGCTTTCAGAAGACGTAACTTTCTAGTATTGATTAGCGTTTTATAGACTTCTATTTGCAGCCAAAACGGAGTTTTGGTGAACAATATGTGCGAACAAATAAAATCGATATGCGCCTCTACTTGGTTCCAACTTTAATGTTATGGCCCCGATCTCGGCTAATTGCTCGGGCGTGTATGCCTTCTTCGGGTCGAATTCAAACCGTGCTGGCCGCAGGCTGAGATCGTCGGACGTGCGCCGCCTCATAATCTCTTTGCCGGTCGGCTGCTCTCTGCCGGTGCCTTTTTTCGGAAGGCTGCGCTCTGTCATGCCGCTAACCGTGAAATCGTGCTGTGCGAAACATTATAGCTCCGCGCGATGTCGCGCAAAGGTTCGCCCTCCTCGCGACGGCGCAGCGCCTCCTTGATCTGGTGCGGGGTCAACTTTGGCGGGCGACCCATCTTCACCCCCTTGGCAATGGCGCGCTTGCGGCCTTCGCCGGTGCGGGCGCGGATAAGGTCGCGTTCGAATTCAGCCAGCCCCCCCAGCACGGCGAGCATGAGGCGGCCATGCGCCGTCGTGGTGTCGGCCCAGGTGTCGCCCAGGGAGCGGAATCCGGCTTCCTTGGCGGCGATAGCGGCGAGGGTGTTCAACAGCTCGCGGGTGGAGCGGGCGAGGCGGTCGAGCCGCGTCACCATCAGCACATCACCGGGGTCGAGCCGGTCGAGCGCGCGGCGAAGCTGGGCGCGGTCGGTCTTGGCTCCGCTCACCACCTCGCGGAACACCTTCTTGCATTCGGCCTTGGTCATTTGGCGCACCTGGGCGTCAACGCTCTGGCGGTCCGTCGCGACGCGCGCATACCCGTAATTCATGGGTTCATTGCGTACGTAATTTATGCAACGAAAAAGCCCTTAGATTTCGGAGCTCCTTTTGGTTCATAATTCTTATCATTCGCACCGGATCAAAGAGTTGACGCTGCTTTCGTTGAGCAGCAGGATCCAAACGCCTATGGACTTCCGCCTCATAAGCGAGCGACAAAGAAGTGCCAGCGTTACCGCGCTGACCCACGGTAAAGTTGTCCTATCCGAGAGCAGGAGCAAATGCGTAACTCTTGCAATTGAGTTTTGGCTGCGGGAAAGAGCGGAGCGGCAAGCAACAGCAAAACGGAGGGACATGACCGTGTTGACGCGTGCGCAATTCGTCCAGGCTCTCGAAACGGTAAACAAATTCACCTATCTCGGCGGCCCAAGCAAAGTCCGCACGCGGAGTTCGATGCTGCCCGTTGTCAACGCGGTTGCTGCGTACAATGCGCCGGGTGGTGATACCGGCGCCAATCTGATGGCGTTGATCCAGGCGATCGGCGCAGTGCCTGCCGTTAAGATTTTGAAGTACGGCAACGCACTCGCTCTGCTGTACAGAAGCTATCCGACCCCACTCTATGTTCAGGTCAATGCCGGCGGCATTTCCCTAAGCCGTGCGCCGGTGCCCGGAATTGGCTTGCCGCTGTCACAGGCGGTGCCGTCGCACCAGACGGACGTCGTGCTCGCGCTGCTGCAGCTCGACGCAGTGCCGGTCGGGCACCAGCTGTTGCTGGATATATGCGCCGAAATCGCCAACGGCCATCGCTGCGGGATCGCCGACGCGGCTAACACGTTCAGCGGCGGCAACGAATGCGCGGGCCTTGCGCCGCATTCGAACGTCTTCCGCACTAATCTGGGCGACGCGCTCGCCGGGCAGTATGCCGCGGTGGGGCAGGCCATCGGCGCCGCCATGACCGCGCTGGGGCATGCGCCGCCGGTGGGTTACAATTGGTTGGTGCAGCAGATCAATGCAATGCCGATCCCGAATCTTGTTGGTGTTCCCAGCGCGATAGCGTCATCGGCCGTGCATGGCGCGAACTGGATTTCCGCCGCGACACTGACCGGATGGGTAACGAATGCAACGGTATTTCCGGCGCCGCTTGCGGCGAATCGTGTGAACGATGCCATAGTGGTCATCGGCTCGGTGCTGCATGGCGGGGCGACGCCGAGCGGAGTTGGAATTAGACATACCCGCGTGCACTGGAATGCGTCGAACCTGAACGCCGCCGGGGTGGCAAGGCCCGCCTATGTCGGCCTGGCGCATGAACTGATCCACGCCTTGCACAACCAGCGCGGTGATCAGCCGGGCATGGATAACAACCATGTCACGACGGTGCTTTACGAATATCTCTGCGTTGGACTGGGGGCGTTCGCAGCGGCGCCGAGGACGGAAAATGCGGTCAGGGCGGGTGCGGGGCTGGTGCTCCGGCCGCGCTATGGCTGAGCGGCAATGGACTTCTGCGCGAGGTGCACAGACGCGGAAGTCACCCCGCGATAACCACGGCCGCGGCCGGACTGGCGGCTGCGGCGACCATGCGAGACACTGCCAAGCGTCTTGCGGGCTTTTTCCCATCCGGCCGCTCACCAGAGAGGATTTTGCTTGAACTTGCAGTTTCCGGTCAGGCGGGGAAACCGAACACATATCGTCAGCGGACATCACCGCAGCCAAATCGCCTTTGCAAGGCACTATTGGCAACGAGCCGAAGTTGTGTGGTTTTGCTTTCATGCAGTGCGTATCGTTCCAAATATCTGATGAATCTGATTGGATTTACGCGGAAATTGGATATCTGCCGGGGTAATTGCTCACCTGGGTGGGATCCGTCGGTCACGGCTCTGACGGCGAGTTCGGAGGTAAGGCGCTGGCATTGGCTCGGCCGTGCGGATAGTTCTTGACGCGGTCACGGGCGACTCGATTCTAAAGGCGGGGTGATCGCACCGCCCGACCTCAGCAAGCTGAGCCATGCCGACAAGGACGCGTGATCCTGGCGCTGATGGCCCAACTTGCGGCCGCGGAGCAGCGGATCGCCGCGTTGGAAGCGCGGGTGGCGGCGCTGACCCAGCCGCCGAAGACCCCTGGAAACTCGTCGACGCCTCCCTCAAAGGGCCAGAAGGAGGATCGCCCGACGTCCGAC
Source organism: uncultured Alphaproteobacteria bacterium (assembly GCA_963714255.1). Taxonomy (GTDB): domain Bacteria; phylum Pseudomonadota; class Alphaproteobacteria; order Acetobacterales; family Acetobacteraceae; genus Rhodovastum. The sequence continues at coordinate 2,751 of CAVQNU010000025.1, read as the reverse complement.
GGCAAGCGTCCGCCCCGCAAGAGCCGACCCGGTGTTGGTCGGACGCTGCACCCGGACCCGGACCGGGTTGTCGAGGCCAGGCTGACCGCGTGTCGGCGCTGCCAGGCTGCCTTCCCCGACGGTTCGCAGTCCGCCCAGCTTGTCTATGACCGTATCGAGCCGCCGCCGATCAAACCGGACGTGACCCGCGTGCACCTGTTCGGCGGAAGCTGCGCGTGCTGCGGCGAACGGGTGGTGGCCGAGGCGCCGGCCGGGTTGGAGCCGGGCTCGCCGTTCGGCCAGTCGATCGCAGCCCTGGTCGTCTATCTCCCCTACGCCCCTACGCCATCGGCCTGGAGCGGTTGGCGATGCTGATGCACGAGATCTTCTCTCTGTCCATCAGCGAAGGTGCCATCGCCAATATTCTGGCTCGTGCGCGTGAGCCGCTGCTCGCTGCCCAGGCAGTGATCCGCGCGACGGTGACGGCGAGCCCGGTGGTGTGTTCCGACGAGACCTCGTGTGGGTGACCGGCAAGACCTGGTGGGAATGGGTGTTCGTCGGAACACGTGCGGTGCTGCATGTCATTCGCCCCAGCCGCGGCAAGGCGGTGGTGCAGGAGATGTTCGGTGCCATCCAGCCGATCGTTTGGGTCTCCGACATGCTGGGCAGCCAGCGCGGCCATGCGGTGCTCTGGTAAGTGTGCCTGGCGCACTATGCCGACCTCCGGATTATGCCGACCTCGTCCCGATCATTGGAGGTCGAACGCCCGGATCAGCGGCGCTTTGCGTGTCGCGGCGTCGGCATAATCCATGACCATTTTCTGACGACCAGCACGGCGCCGGGAGGAGTAGGCACGCAAGAAAGTCGCCGCCGATGGCGGGTATGCTGCCCGCTACCGGCCCGACGCCAAACTCCCGGCGGCCCTGGCCACCCTTCGATTTATGCCGGGAAATCTCCAGAAAACCGTTTTCCTGCAATGTCTTATTGCTCCAACTCGGCATAATCTGGAAGTCGGCATAACGTAGAGCGTTTTTTGCTTGGCGGCGCGGCGCACAAGCGTTGCCAGTCGGCGTAAGGTGGTCGGGGCCGCGCCGGTAAGCAAAAAACGGGTTGGGCTAAAGCGCCGGCAGGATGCGGCTATGGGGATTGTTGTGGCGGTCCGCCGGTCGATCCGTCGCCCTTCGGATCGGTTCGGCTGGCTCGTGCAGGCGCTGTGATTGTCGTGTCGGGATGCTGAGGCATGGTTGCGGCCGATTGATCGGGCGCATGGCGCGGTTTGCAGGAGCGGCGGACGTTCCAGCGAGCAGCAGGGCGCCGTGCGGCAGGCGTTGACTGCCACCGTGGTCGGCGTTGCCTGGCAGGATAGAGCAGACAGGGGGCGACGGAGAGTGGATCATGAGTTGTCGCACCACATGGGTGGGCGCGGCGGCGGCTGTGGCGGCAGCGTCCCACAGGTCACCATCCGGCCACCGCAGCAGGGGCAGACCTCGATGTCCTGACCGGTAAGGTCGCGGAGGCGATCCTGCCAGCGGCGCGGAGCGGGATCCTCTGGCGGCGGTGGCGGCACGGCAAGCAGTTCGCGGCAGAGATCCAGCTTCGCGGTGCGATGGCAGTTGGCGAGGAAACCGATGTGGCGGATGCGGTGGAAGCCGTCGGGCACGGTGTGCTGCAGGAAGCGGCGGATGAACTCGTCGGCCCCCAGCGTCATGACCTTGGTCTCGCCGTTCCGGCGATAGTCTTTCCAGGTGAAGCTGACCTGGCCGTCGTCGAGCCCGACGAGGCGACTGTTGGCGATGGCGACGCGATGGGTGTAGCGGCCGAGATAGCCGAGCACTTGCTCGGGGCCAGCGAATGGAGGCTTGGCGTTGACGACCCATTCGATCTCGGCCACCGCATCGAGCCTGGCGGCGAAGGCAGCGGGTTCGGCCAGGGCGGCAAGAGAGGCAGGGAAGCGGAGTTCACCGTCGGCAAAGACGGTGCGCATCTGGTGCACGAACAGATCGCGGAAGCGGCGGGAGAGCACGCGCACCGGCAGGAAGAAGCCGGGAGGACAGGCGACCCAGCGTGTCTGGTCCGGCGAGATCCCACCCCCCGGAACGATGTAATGAATGTGCGGATGATGATGGAGGGCCTGTCCCCAGGTATGCAGCACCGAGATCGCACCGATCTCGGCGCCGAGGTAGCGGCTGTCTGCGGCGACGTTGCGCAGTGCTTCGGCCGAGGCACGGAACAGGATGCCGTAGACGACCTCCTTGTTGTGGAAGGCGATCTCGGCGACTTGCGCGGGCACGGTGAACACGACGTGGAAGTAGGGCACCGGCAGCAGCTCGGCCTGGCGCGCCTCCAGCCAGTCGGCGCGCGCCAGGGCCTGGCATTTCGGACAGTGCCGGTCGCGGCAGGTAATGGGCATCGCCCATTACCTGCCTTATGGGCAAAGCCGGTAATGGGGAGCTGGCGACAATTTGTCCGCGGTCCAGCAGTAGTCACCGCCAGCTCGGCTCACCATTACGAAGCACGCTTCAGCAGCGCGATCAACTTGTCAGTGGGCTGGAAGACGCCGCGACGGAGGTGTGGCGGCACGATCGCCTCCATTGCATCGAGCTTCTCGGTCGGATCACCACGCGTGTAGACCTCGGTGGTGGTCAATGTGGCGTGGCCCAGCCACAGCGACACCTTCCGGATATCCCCGGTCGCATGCAGGACGACCATCGCGCACGTGTGCCTGAGCACGTGGGGCGAGACGCGTTTCTTGGCGAGACCGGGCTGCTTCCG
>CAVQNU010000024.1:0-145854 GCA_963714255.1 uncultured Alphaproteobacteria bacterium | reverse complement strand
TTGTAGAGCCCGGCGTCGAGCCGTAGGCGCGTGATCATGGTAACCCACCGTCGCACGTCGTTGAGCCGATCGACCGCGGCGAAGCTGGCATCGCCGACGGCGACGACACGACGATTGGGCAGCCAGAGCGCCGTCTGGATCAGGCCCTGCCTGGTCCAATCGGTGAGCGTCTTTGTCCTCTGTTTGCCCTGCTTGTCCTTTTCCCAATACCGCTGCGAGGGTGCAAGCACGGTAAGGAACGGCAGTGCCCAGCAACGCCCGGCCCAGTTGATCTCGGGCAGCAGCATGAACGAAAGCCAGCGCAATCCGCTTGCTTTGACGAAGTGGCCGCGGGAAGAGCGCACGAAGTCGCGGTAGATGCCACGCGCTTTGATTCGGGCTCCCCAGCGCCGCTCGATGGTGTCATCGGTGGCGATCACGATCGGCTCGCCGGCTGGGACGAAGGCGTCAACGAGCCGGACGAGCAGGCGACGGGCTAACCACCGGGCAGACCATTTGTTGCGGTTCAACAGGCGATGGTCGTTGGTAAAGTGCGGGCTCTGGGCGAGACCCATGACCCGCAATGCAGAGGTGACCGTTCGTCGATCGGGGACGAGCATTGCTCCCATCACCAGCACAAGTACATACTGCCAGGTCGGCGCGGTGAACCCGTCCCTGAACGGCTGCATCCAGGCAGCGAGGCAGCTCGGCACCTCCCCTGCTGTTTCGTCCTGCATTGGCTTCCCCCGAGTCGACGTTCCGGGAAGCGTGGCCAAATGCGAGTCCTGTGCGAATCCCAATCGCCATCACGTTCGATTCAACTCACGTAAGATTCAACACAGCCCGATTTCGCAAGTCAGAATGAAGATTCCTGAGTTGACCCTGCCCTCGCGCCACAGTCTATCGAGGGCACTTTCCCCTGCCGCAGAAAAATGGCCAAAGTCGAGCTTTGATGCGGCGGGATTGCGGGTGGCGGCGCGGGGCAGCGGCGATGGCGGACAGGCGCGGCGTCTGCTGGCGCTGGCGGCAATCTACGACGGGGCGAGTCGGACGGAGGCGGCGAAGATCGGCGGGGTGACGTTGCAGATCGTTCGTGACTGGGTCCTGCGCTTCAACGCCGACGGTCCTGCCGGTCTGATCGATCGGAAAGCGCCCGGCCAGGCGCCGCTTCTCGACGCGGCGAAGCGTGCGGCACTGGCAGCCGTGATCGAGAGTGGTCCAATCCCGGCGGTGCACGGCGTCGTGCGCTGGCGGCTGGTCGATCTGTGCCAGTGGGTGTGGGAGGAGTTCAGGATCAGCGTCTCGCGTCAGACGCTCGGCCGGGTGCTGCGGGCGATGGGGTTTCGCAAGCTGTCGGCCCGACCGCGCCATCATGCCCAGGCAGCGGGCGCGATTGAGGATTTTAAAAAAACTTCCCGGCCGCACTGGAGAGGATCGCAAGCGAAAAGGGCATTGCGCGCGGCCGGATAGAAGTCTGGTTCGCCGACGAAGCCCGTATCGGCCAGAAGAACAAGATTACCCGCCGCTGGGCTCCGCGCGGCAGTCGGCCGGCCGCGCCGCAGGACCAGCGCACGGCGTCCACCTATATCTTTGGCGCCATCTGCCCGCAGGAGGGCAAAGGAGCGGCGTTGGTGCTGCCCTCCTGCAACATCGCCGCGATGAACCTGCACCTGGCGTGACAGCGCTCACGGGAACGGACCCGGGTTCGCTCGGTGGAACTGACCCACTGACTTCAGTCCTACCGTACCGACCATTGTCTCAGGCTGTCCCAACCCGACGCTATCTGGTGCCGGGGCCCGCTGTGGGATGGCTGCGCCTGCGGCAGCGCGGCGCGCGGCCTGTGAGCCCCTCCTGGGGATCGGCTCAAGACCGGACACGGTCGTGGCGGGGTTGCCACGGGAGATAACCGAAGCACCGAGCACCTCGGCAAGCAGCTGGAAGCCTGCCAGACTTGAGGGCAAGCACGGCGCCGAACTCAACCTGGCAGTTCTGTCTCGACGCCGTGCCCCACACCGTGCTGGGCACGAATGCGAGGCGAGTATCCTGCCAAGGGTGGCGTTCGTCTACGCCTCGTCTGCGACGACGGGCAGGCCGAGCCGGGGGCTGGCCGTCTATTTCAGTGCGCGCGGTGTTGCTGCCAGGTGGTCGTGTGCCGCCACTGCGACCGCGGGCAAATCTACTGCGGCAGCGGCTGCGCCGGACAGGCGCGTCACCAGACGCTCCGGAAGGCAGGCAAACGCTATCAGAAGACCCGTCGTGGCCAGGAGAAGCATGCCGCCCGGATGGGCCACATGCGGGCGCGCAGAAAAATAGTGACGCATCATGGTTCACCCCCGCCACCGGCGGGTGATCTGCTGGCGGCCGGCGCGATGGCGACCTCGCACGACGACGCATCTCCGGCCGAGCCGCCCCGGCGAGCGACGACGCACTGCCATTGGTGCGGTCGTCCCTGTCTGCTGGCGTTTCGCTCTGGGTTCCTGCGCCGTCGCGATCCCCGTCGCGGCCGTGTTGACCACGCCCGGACGGAGCGCAATGCGCCATGGTGAACCCGACTGACGCGGCGGCGAGTATCCTGCGGGACCGTGACCGGGGCGAGCGGGCCGCCCTGCCGGCGATGACGTCCATGGACAGCCATCGTCTGGAGCTTGACCTGCACCAGTTGGACCTGCGCTTCGCCGCCAGCCGCCTGGTGGACCCGCAGGCGGTGGCGCGGATCGCCCAGTCCATCGAGCGCTGCGGCCAGCTCGTGCCCTGCATCGTGGTGGCGCCTCCCGGCGGTACCGGTGCGGCCCCACGGGTGTTGATCGACGGGTATCGGAGGGTTGCCGCGCTGCGCCGGCTCGGCCGCGACACGGCCAGCGTCGAGCAATGGACCTGCGGGCTGGCCGAGGCGGTGCTGGGGGTATTGGCGCGCGCGCAGGATCGCTCGTTCGCCAGCATTGAGGAGGCGTTGCTGCTGCGCGAGCTGGTGCAGGGCCAGGGCCTGTCCCAGCACGAGCTGGCTCGCCGGTGCGGGCGTGACGTCAGCTGGGTCAGTCGGCGGCTGCAACTGCTGTCGGGTTTGCCCGATGCGGCGCTGGCGGCGGTGCGCACCGGCAAGCTGTCGGCTTGGGCGGCCAACCGGGTGGTGGTCCCGTTGGCGCGTGCCAATGCCGCCCATGCCGACAGCATGCTGGCGGCGCTGGCCGCGGCGCCGCTGTCGACCCGCGAGTTGCAGTGCTGGTTCGCCCACTACCAGCAGGCCGCGCAAACGGTGCGCGACCGCATGGTCGGCGATCCTCGCTTGTTTCTCGACGCCCTGCGGGCGAACGACGAGCGGCGCGCCGGCGAACGGCTACGCGACGGCCCCGAAGGCGAATGCATCGTCGATCTGCGTTGCCTCGAGGCGGTCATCGCGCGCCTGACGGATCGCGCGGCGGCGCTGCAATCGGTGCCACCGGCGCTGATCGCGGCGGTGCCGCGGTTGTGGTCGGCACTCGACGTCCTGACGATTGCGATCGACCGGGGGGGACGCACATGACCCCGGCTGAAATCCGCAGCGCGGTGCGCACGCTGCAGGCGCAGAGGCACAGCCTGCGCGAGATCAGCCGTCTGCTGAGACTGTCGCGCAACACCGTGCGGCGCATCCTGCGCAAGCCGGACGGCAACGTCGCCAAAGCAGCACCGTGCGACGAGGCGACGCTGGCCATGGTGAAAACTGCCTTCGAGCGGGCTCGCGGCAACGTGGTGCGCGTGCGCGAACTGCTGGCCGACGACGGTCTGGAAGTGTCCTACAGCAGCTTGACCCGCTGGGTCCGGGAGGCCGGCCTGCGCAGTCCGCCGCGGCGCATCGGCGAGTACCAGTTCGTGCCGGGCCAGGAGATGCAGCACGACACGTCGCCGCATCGGCTGACATTCGCGAACACCGACAAGCTTGTCACCGCCCAGTGTGCCGGCCTGGTGCTGGCCTACTCGCGCCGGCTGTTCATCCAGTACTACCCGCGGTTCACCCGCTTCGAGGCCAAGGCGTTCCTGCTCGAGGCGGCGCGCTTCATGGCGGGCGTCTGCCCGGTCTGCATCATCGACAACACCAGCGTGCTGCTCGCCGCCGGTGCCGGCGGCGACGCCGTCATCGCCCCGGAGATGGCGGCCTTCGCCCGCACCCTGGGCTTCCGATTCCGCGCCCACCGGGTGGGAAATCCGGAACGCAAAGGCCGGATCGAACGGCCGTTCGCCTATGTTGAAACGAACTTCCTGGCCGGCCGCAGCTTCGAAGATTTCGACGACCTCAATCGCCAGGCACTTGCCTGGTGCCGCGAGGTCGCCAACCGAAAGCCAAAGGCAGCGCTCGGCATGTCGCCAGATGCCGCCTACGTCATCGAGCAGCCGCACCTCGTGCCGTTGCCCGACGCGTTGCCGCCGGTCTACGAGTTGCTGGAACGCGTCGTCGACCTGCACGGCTTTGTCAGCGTCGATACCAACCGCTACTCCGTGCCAGAGCGCTTCGTCGGCAAGTCGGTCGCTGTCTACAAGCACCCCACCGAAATCCATGTCCGCCGCAAGGACACGACGATCGCCGTCCACCGGCGGCTGATCGCCGAGCGCGATGCCAGAAGCACCCTGCCTGGTCATCATACCATCCCAGTGCGGCAGGGGCGCGGCACGGCGACTGAAGAAAAGCTGCTGACCGGCCACCATCCCAGCCTCGACCGTTACGCTGCCGCCCTCAAGCTGCGCAGTCACGGATACGGGCGACGGCCACTCCGCCGGCTGATCGAGATGAAGCGCACCTACCCGGCCGGTCCGTTCATCGCCGCCATCGAACAGGCCCTGCACTATGGCCTGTTTGATCTCGGCCGCCTGGAAGACCTCATCCTCAAACAGGTCGCCGGTGACTTCTTCGCACTGAGCACCAGGAAAGACGACGATGCATGACAAGCTGCGCGCGCTGATCGCCCAGTTGCGCCTGCACGGCATGGCCGAGGCACTCGACGCCGAAATCGAACGCGCCGAGCGCGAAGCGATCGCGGCACCCGAGCTGCTGTACCGGCTGCTCGGCCAGGAAGCCGCGTCCCGCCGCGAACGCAGCCTGGCGTATCGTCTGGGGCAGGCGCGTCTGCCATGGCGGTGGTCGCTCGACAGCTTCCCGTTCGATCGGCAGCCCGGCGTGAGCCGCGCGCAGATCCAGACACTGGCCGGGCTGGACTTCCTGCGCCGGACCGACAACGTCTTGCTCATCGGCAAACCCGGCACCGGAAAGACCGGCCTGGCGATCGGTCTGTTGCGCGAGGCCTGCCTCAACGGCTACCGTGGTCGCTTCATTAATGCTCAAGTCCTGCTCGATGAACTCTATGCCTCTCTGGCAGACCGCACTACCACACGGCTGCTGGCCCAGCTGAGTTGCATGCAGCCCTTGCTGATTGACGAGCTGAGCTACCTGACAATCAAGCCGGAACAATCAAACGCATTCTTTCGTCTGATGGACCAACGCTATAACCGGGTCTCGACGATCATCACCACCAACCTTGAACTGTCCGACTGGTACGAGCTGTTCGACAAGAAGCCGCTGGTCGATGCGCTGCTCGATCGCCTGCAGCACCACTGCATCACCATCCGCATCAACGGCCCGTCCCTGCGCAGCCCGGAGCCTCCGGCACCGGCGTCGCCAACACCGGCGCGCCGCACCGCCAAAACCTGAAGACCCCGCCAACACCACCGCCGCAGCGCCGAGGAGTGCCACGGCGCGCAAGGCGCCTCAAAGGGCAGGTGCTCGCCATGCTCGAAAATCGGCCACCGCCGATTTTCTGCGCGTGGCTCCGCTCCCGCCGCGCAAGCAAGCGCGCGGCGCCTTTGACTCGCCTTGCGCGCCGTGGCCTGCGGGTGGCGTCGGGACGGAAGGCGTCCCGACAATTCGACGCGCGGCGTCGAACGGAAAGCTGGTATTTGGCAGCAGCCACGTCACGATCGATCGCGCGGTCGGGCCGCTGAGCCACGTCAGCGCTGCCGGCTCTTCCCGGCCCGGCAGCCGCCGGGGGTGTGCCCGCCTCGCCGCGACAGGACGCGCCGCGCCGCCAGGGCCGTGACCCGCAACAACATCTGACCGCATTCATCCCCGGGTCTCCGTGGGCCCAGGACCGGGCGGCAGGCAGGCCGACTTGGGTCAGGCGAAGGAAAATGTGCCGCCGACCACGCCGGCTACCGACCGATCACGCCACCCGACCACCAACTCATGCGCACTTGCTGGGTCAGTTCCACCGAGCGAACCCGGGTCCGTTCCCGTGAGCGCTGTCACCTGGCCGAGATCGCCGCCGCCGTTTCACCGGGTGCCCACGCCGCGGTGCTGCTCGATCAGGCCGCCTGGCACACCTCCGACCGCCTCGCCGTGCCGCCCAACATCACCCTGGTGCCGCTGCCCGCCAAGTGCCCCGAACTCAACGCCGCCGAGAACGTCTGGCAGTTCCTGCGCGACAACTGGCTCTCCAACCGGGTGTTTCCCTCCTACGAGGCCATCGTCGATCACTGCTGCGATGCCTGGAACCGCCTCATCGACCAGCCCTGGCGCATCATGTCCATCGGCCTGCGCGACTGGGTAAATGGGTGCTGATCAATGAGCGGTGGTATAAGTCCGCATGTCCGCCTGGTGGGTGTAGGGTGGCCCGTCCTACGCTGCGCGGGTGAACGAGGGTTGCCCGCAGAGGGCGGGCCGATCCTCAGCGCAGGAGGACGAGCCATGGAGAAGCATAGCGAGGTTTTCGTCGGACTGGACGTGGCCAAGGCGCGCCACGCGGTGGCGTCGGATGGTGCGACCGGACCAGGACCTGGGTCACCGTGCCCTGGCGAGTGTCGTCGGCGGTCGAGCGGACCCGTCCTGGTCCAGCGTTGCACCGTGCTCGCCACCGTCAACGACACTATGCGCCGCGCAAGATCGCACGGTGGCTTTCGGCCATCCATGACCGCGCCTGCGCGCAGGCGCTTTGGGGGCGCCGGCCGCGACGAAGAAACGGCTCCGTTCGGCCCAAACAACAAACGGCAGAAGCCGGGCAGCCTTCGTCGGCCAGGCAAGGGTCCGTCGTCACCGGCCACACCCGGCCTACACGTCCAGGTTCGCCACCTTCAGCGCATTGCCGACAATGAATTCCCGCCGCGGCTCGACAACATCGCCCATCAGGGTCGAAAAAACCTGGCCGGCATCCTCGAGATCGCCCACCCGCACCTGCAGCAGCGTGCGCACCACCGGGTCGAGCGTCGTCTTCCACAGCTGATCGGGGTTCATCTCCCCCAACCCCTTGAAGCGCTGGATGGTCAGGCCGCGCCGTCCCTGCGCCAGGATACGGTCGAACGCGCTCGCCGGGCCGGCTGCCGACGCCTCCTCGCGGTCGAGTTTGAGCAACGCCGGGGCGGCGAAGCGTTGCTGCAGCGCCTCGGCCCGGTCCGCCAGCCAGCGTGCTTCCGCGCTGCGCAGACTGGCCGCGTCCAGCGTGTGCAGTTCGGCCACGCCGCGCACCGTGCGCGCGAGCTTCAGCCCGTGCGCGTCGGCGCCCACCTTCCAGGTGCGCTCCGAGGGCAGCGAGATCGCGTTCAGCCGCTGCACCAGCGTCTGCGCCGCCGCGGTGGCACGCTCGACATCCGGCGTCAACGCGCCTGCGATCGCCGCCTGTTCGAGCAAGGCCACCGGAATGATCGCCGACAGCCGGCGCAGTCGGGCACTCGCCTCGCGCAGCCAGGTGGTTTCCTCCTGCAGTTCCGGCCCCTGCAGCACCCGCCCGTCGGCATAGCTCAGCCGCGCCTCGCCGAGCACCTTATCGAGCAGAAAGCGTTCCAGCGCAGCATCGTCCTTCAAATAGCGCTCGTCATTGCCCCGCTTGGCGCGATACAGCGGCGGCTGGGCGATGAACAGATGGCCGCGCTCGAACAATTGCGGCATCTGGCGGAAGAAAAAAGTCAGCAGCAGCGTGCGGATATGCGAGCCGTCCACATCGGCGTCGGTCATGATCACGATGCGGTGGTAGCGCAGCTTGGCCACGTCAAAACCGCCCTGTTCGGGCTCGCCCCGGCCGATGCCGGCGCCGAGGGCGGTGATCAGCGTGCCGATTTCGGCACTGCCCAGCATGCGGTCGAAACGCGCCCGCTCGACGTTCAAAATCTTGCCCTTGAGCGGCAGAATTGCCTGGAACTTGCGGTCACGCCCCTGTTTCGCCGACCCGCCGGCGGAATCGCCCTCGACGATGAACAACTCGCATTTCGACGGGTCGCGTTCCTGGCAGTCGGCCAGCTTGCCGGGCAGGGTAGAGATATCCAGCACGCCCTTGCGGCGGGTCAGTTCGCGCGCCTTGCGCGCGGCTTCGCGCGCGGCGGCGGCGTCCATCACCTTCTGGATGATGCCTTTCGCTTCCTTCGGATGCGTCTCGAACCAGTGCGCCACCGCGTCGGCCACCACCGCCTGCACCGCCGGCTGCACTTCCGAACTGACCAGCTTTTCCTTCGTCTGCGACGAGAACTTCGGGTCCGGCACCTTCACCGACAGCACCGCCGTCATGCCCTCGCGCATGTCGTCGCCGACCAGCGACAGGCTGTCTTTCTTGCCCATCCCTTCGGCGTATTTGCTCACCACCCGGGTCAGCGCCTGGCGGAACCCGGCCAAGTGGGTGCCGCCGTCGCGCTGCGGGATGTTGTTGGTGAAACACAGCATGGTTTCATGGAAGCTGTCGTTCCAGGACAGCGCGAACTCCACCCTGATGCCGGTGCCGTTCGCCTCCGCCGAGGCGTGGATCGGCGGGGTGAACACGGACGTCTTGGCGCGGTCGAGCCATTCGACGAACGCCACCAGCCCGCCGACGTAATGAAATTGCACCTCGGCGGCCGGCCCGTGCCGCTCGTCGCGCGCCACGATCGCCAGCCCCGAATTCAGGAACGCGAGTTCCCGCAGCCGGCGCTCCAGTACCGCAAAGTCGAAGTCGACATGGGTGAAGGTGCCGGTGCTCGGCTTGAACGTCACTTCGGTGCCGCAGGGGCGGCTCTGTTTGCCCACCCGCGCCAGCGGCGCCTCGGCATCGCCATGGCGGAAGCGGATGAAATGCTCGGCGCCGTCGCGCCAGATGCGCACTTCCATCCACTCCGACAGCGCGTTCACCACCGCCGCGCCCACGCCGTGCAGGCCGCCGGAGACCTTATAGGAATTCTGGTTGAACTTGCCGCCCGCGTGCAGCCGCGTCAGCACCACCTCGGTGGCCGATATCCCTTCCTCGGCGTGGATATCGACCGGAATGCCGCGGCCGTCGTCGCGCACGGTGACGCTGCCGTCGCCGTTCAGCACCATCTCGACCCGGTTGGCGAAACCGGCCTGCGCCTCGTCCACCGCGTTGTCGATGATTTCGAACACCATGTGGTGCAGGCCCGAGCCGTCATCGGTGTCGCCGATATACATGCCCGGCCGTTTGCGCACCGCATCCAGCCCGCGCAGGACCGAGATGGAGGAGGCATCGTAAGCGTCGGACTCGGGGATCGGCGCGGCGTTCTCGGACATGCCGGCTGGGTGCTCCAGGGGTGGTTGGATTCTTGCTACTTATATAGTTGACGGGCGGATTTAGCCACCCGCATCAGCCCATGACGGGCGGGAAATCCGGATCCCGGACCAGCGTGTCGCCGCCGGTCCGCATCGCCTCCGCCACGCCGCGCAGCGGCAGGAACGTTTCGCGATCCGTGCCGGTCAGCAGCACCTGCGCCGGCAAGCCGCGCAACGCATCGAACAGAGCCTGCCGGCGGGCGGGATCGAGGTGCACCGCCGGCTCGTCCAGCAGCAGCAGCGGTGCGGCCCCGCGCGACTCCGACAGCAGCGCCGCATGGCCCAGCACCACGCCGATGAGCAGTGCCTTCTGCTGCCCGGTGCTCGCCAGCGCCGCAGCAAGCCCGCTCGCCGCATCCGCCAGCCCCATGTCGGCCCGATGCGCCCCCAGCGCGGCCGACCCGGCGCGGGCATCCGCCGCCCGCCCGGCTTCCAGGGCCGCGCGCAGCCAGTCCTCCACCGCCAGTGCCGGCCCGCCGGCCAGGCGCTCGGCGATCGGGCAGGACAGCGACAATCGTGCCGCCGGGAAGGCCCCCGCCACGCCTGCCTGCGGTGCCGCGTTCAGCCGCGCCACCAGCGCCGCCCGCGCGGCCGTGGCGGCCACCGCATGGCGCGCCATCGCATCCTCCAGCCCGGCGAGCCACGCCGCATCCGCGCCGCCTTCGGCGAGCAGCCGGTTGCGCTGCGCCATGGCGGTGTCGTGCGCCGCCACTTCGCGCGCATGTCCGGGCTCCAGCGCATAGACCAGACGGTCCAGGAACCGCCGCCGCCCGGACGCGCCCTCCTGGAACAGCCGGTCCATCTGCGGCGTCAGCCACACGGCCGAGACACGCGCGGCGATCTCGGCCTGGCTGCGCGGCGCTGTGCCGTCGAGCCGGAATACCCGCCGGTCCGCCGGCCCCTCCGGCGGCGTGCCGGTGCCGATCGTCAGGTCGCCCTGCGGGGTGACAAACCGTCCCGCCACCGCCCAGCCAGACCCGCCCCGCCGCACCAGATCGGCCAGCCGCGCCCCGCGCAGGCCTCGCCCCGGCACCAGCAACGACACGGCTTCCAACAGGTTGGTCTTGCCGCTGCCGTTCGGGCCGTAGAACACCGCCACGCGACCCTCCGGCCGCCAGGTCAGCGCCGCGTAGTTGCGGAACTCCGTGAGCGTCAGCCGCACCAGCGCGACGCTTGCGCGCATGGGGTCTCCGATGCTGATGTGAGTTTAAGCAAGGAAGGCCAGGGCTTTGCCCTGGACCCGCCGTCGCGCGCAGCGCGCCTTCGGCGCGACGGGCAGTGGCCCCTTGGAACCCATTACTTAAGTAGCGGGTTCCAAGGGGCCACTGCCCGTCGCGCCGAAGGCGCGCTGCGCGCGACGGCGGGTCCAGGGCAGAGCCCTGGCCTTCCTTGCTTAAACCCGCATCGGCATCAAAACATAAAGCACCCCGGCATCCGCAGTATCGCGCACGACAGTCGGCGCCGCCCCGTCCGAGAAGCGGAATTCCACGTCGCCGGCGATCTGATCGGTGATGTCGTTGAGGTAGCGCGCCTGAAAGCCGATCTCCAGCGGGCCGGATTCGTATTTCACGTGGTCGGCGTCCAGTTCCTCGGTGGCGGTGCCCTGTTCGGGGCTGGAGGCCGACAGCACCAGCAGATCGCGCGCCAGCGACAGTTTCACCGGCCGCGAGCGTTCCGACGATATGGCGGCCACCCGCGCCACTGCGTCGGCGAAATCTTTCTTGCCGACGCGCAGCACCTTGTCGTTCTCGCGCGGGATGACCCGCTCGTATTCCGGGAAGGTACCGTCGATCAGCTTGCTGGTCAGGGTGATGCCATCGACGCGGAACTGGATGCGCGTGTCCGACAGGGCGACGTCCACCTCGCCGCTGACCTCGTTCGAGCAGCTTGCGCAGCTCGTTCACGGTCTTGCGCGGGATGATCACGCCGGGCATGGCGCCCGCTCCGTCCGGCACCGGTTCCTCGACACGGGCGAGTCGGTGGCCGTCGGTGGCGACCGCGCGCAGCACCTTGGTGCCGTCGCTCTCGGCGGCGTGCAGATAGATGCCGTTGAGGTAGTAACGGGTTTCCTCGGTCGAGATGGCGAACTTGGTGCGGTCGATCAGGCCGCGCAGCGCGAGCGCCGACAGGGAAAACCGGTTCGGCAGCGTGCCGGCGGTCATGGACGGGAAATCCTCGGTCGGCAGCACCACCAGGCTGGTGGCGTAGCGGCCCGAGCGCAGCGCCAGCTGGGCGTCGCCGCCGGCGTGTTCCAGTTCGACCTCGGCACCTTCCGGCAGTTTGCGGACGATTTCATACAGCGTTGCGGCCGGGGCGGTGGCGGCCCCGTTGCGCACCGTGGTGGCGGCGACCTCCTCGACGATGGCGATTTCCATGTCGGTCGCGGTCAGCGTCAGCCGGCCGTCGCGCACGCCGATCATGACGTTGGCCAGGATCGGGATCGTGTTGCGCTTCTCCACCACGCTCTGGACATGCGCCAGGGCCTTCAGCAGCGTCGCACGATCGGCCTTGAACCTCATGGCGGCATCCTCTTGGACCGACGGGTCGGCCACTATAGCAACCGCCACGCCGCCCGCAAAGCGGCAGCTATGTCATTGTTCGCCTCAGGATTCCAGCATGCGCCGCAGCAGCTCCACATCCTCGGCGAAACTGGCGTCGCGCTCCATCAGTTCGGTCACGCGCTGCACCGCGTGCATGACGGTGGTGTGGTCGCGGTTGCCGAACTTGCGGCCGATTTCGGGCAACGAGCGGCTGGTGAGCTGCTTGGCCAGGTACATGGCCACCTGGCGCGGGCGGGCGACGTTGCGGGCGCGCCGGGCCGAGGACATGTCGGTCAGGCGGATGTTCCAGTGCTCGGACACGCGGCGCTGGATTTCCTCGATGGTCACCCGCCGGTCGTGCGCCTTGAGGATGTCGTGCAGCACTTCCTGGGTGGATTCCAGGGTAATGGCGCGGCCGAACAGGTTGGCGTGGGCGATCAGCCGGTTGAGCGCGCCTTCCAGCTCGCGGACGTTGCTGGTGATCTTGTGGGCCAGGAATTCCAGCACCTTGGGCACCACCGGCACGCCGGCGCGGGCGGACTTGGCCTCCAGGATGGAAACCCGCAGCTCGAACGTGGTGGCGTGCAGGTCGGCGACCATGCCGCAGCCGAGGCGGGTGCGGACGCGCTCCTCCAGCCCGGACAGATCGGAGGGCGACTTGTCGGCCGACACCACGATCTGCTTGCCCGCGTCCACCAGGGCGTTGAAGGTGTGGAAGAATTCTTCCTGCGTCGCGTCCTTGCCGATGAGGAACTGCAGGTCGTCGATCATCAGCACGTCGACGCTGCGCAGTTCCTCTTTGAACTCCATGGTGGACTGGCTGCGGATGGCGGCGATGAAGCGGTACATGAACTTTTCGGCCGACATGTACGAAACGGAAACCGGCGCGCCGTGGCGCGAGGCGTCGCCGTTGCGGGTGAGGTCCCAGGCGATGGCGTGCATCAGGTGGGTCTTGCCCAGGCCGACGCCGCCGTACAGGAACAACGGGTTGAACCCGACGCTGGCCGGCATTTCGGCCACCCGGCGGGCGCAGGCATGGGCGAACTCGTTGGGTTTGCCGACCACGAAACTTTCGAAGGTGAAGCGCGGATCGAGCGCCGCCGCGGTTTCGGCGCGCCCGTCGGTGCGTTCCGGTCCGTGCTGGCCAGGCGGCGGCGCCCCGGGCGGGGACGCTTCCGCAAGCGGCGGGGGGGGGGCGAGGTTCACCGGTTCAGTCAGACCTTCGCCTTCGGTAATGCCGCCGACGCGAATGTCCACGCGGCGCACGCGCCGGTTCTCGGCCTGCCAGAGGGCGTTCAACCGGTCACCGTAATGGGTACGCACCCAGTCGCGCAAGAAGCGAGTGGGCAGGCGGACGGTGACCTCGTTGCCGTCGATGCCGCCGAGGGACATCTGGCGCAGCCAGGTGCGATACTCGACGTTGCCGACCTCGCTTTGCAGCCGCCCGCGGACACGCGCCCATTGGGCGGCCAGTTGCGGCTCATCGGGGGGTCGCTGCCCGCTCATCACCACAGAGGCATCCCCGTCGATGTTCGCGCCGTTGGCCACAATTCCACCCCTGCGCGAACCGGTCCCTGCACCGCCGCACCATTCCGAGCATGTTCGGGTGAGGTCGTGCCCTCGTCCCGACCCGGAGAGGGCCGGCAGAAGCGCCGCCGGCTGAGAAATGATTAGGCGTGAAGCAGACGAAAAGCAACCGTTATCTGCAAAGCCCGTAACGCGACTGCCTTATACGAGTAAGAGCTTAGAGGCGTTCAAACCGGCCCTCAAATCAGAGTGCGAAATTACTTTATTATACTTGAGTATTTCGCTTTTGTGACAGTGGCCGGGCGCAGCGCCGCCCGGCCAATACCGCAATCAGCCCTGCGCCAGACCTTTGATGCGCGCCGACAGCCGCGAAATCTTCCGCGCCACGGTGTTCTGGTGAAACACGCCCTTGGTCGCTGCCCGCTGCAGCTCCGGCTGCGCGGTCCGCAGCGCGTCCGCGGCCGACGACTTGTCGCCGCTGGCGATTGCTTCCTCAACCTTCTTGATGAAGGTGCGCACGCGGGACTTGCGTGCCTTGTTGCGCGCCGTGCGGCGCTCGTTCTGGCGGATGCGCTTGCGCGCCGAGGCGGTGTTGGCCATGGGGTCTCTTCGGCAATATGCGTGCGGTGCGGTGGAACGGAACGATAGTCGCTGCTGCCGTTCGGCACGCGCGACGACGAAGGACGGTCATTTACGCAGGGCGGTGCGGCGAGTTAAGAAACGCAAAGAGCGGCGCCGGGACGATTAGCCGGGAGTCCCATGCATGGTACGATGCAAACGCAAACGCGGGGCATACGCAATCGCGGGCTGAACCAGTTACACAAGGCCAGGGAGAATGTAAGGTTAATGGCCGTTGCAAGCGCCGCCCGTGGCCGGCCTTTTCACTTTTGGTCTTATTCACCGCGTTGTGAAACCTCACGGCGTAATATCCTTGCGTGTGGTCTCTCAGCAACTTCTCCCTGAGTTTTGCATGGCAAACCGGCCTCCGGGGCGTTCAGCCCAGGCGGAAATTCGCCCGCCGCTTCTCGACGAACGCCGCCATGCCCTCGCGCTGATCCGCGGTGCCGAACAGCGACAGGAACAGCGCCCGCTCGTAACGCACCCCTTCGGCCAGGGTGGTTTCGAAGGCGCGGTTGACGCTGTCCTTGGCGAACGCCACCGCCACCGGCGACAGATTGGCGATGCGTTCGGCGATCTTCAGCGTCTCGGCGAGCAGCTGATCGGCCGGGAACACGCGCGACACCAGCCCGGCGCGCTCGGCCTCGGTTGCGTCCATCATGCGCCCGGTCAGCACCAGGTCCATCGCCTTCGCCTTGCCGACCGCGCGGGTCAGCCGCTGCGTGCCGCCGGCGCCAGGGATCACGCCCAGGTTGATTTCGGGCTGGCCGAATTTGGCGGTATCGGCGGCGAGGATGAAATCGCACATCATCGCCAGCTCGCAGCCGCCGCCCAGCGCGAAGCCGGACACCGCAGCGATCACCGGCTTGCGGATGCGCAGCACCGCCTCCCAGCGCTTGCCGATGAAATCTTCCAGCGGGTAGGTGCGCGGCTGCATTTCCTTGATGTCCGCGCCGGCGGCGAAGGCTTTTTCCGAACCGGTCAGCACCACCGTGCCGATCGCCGGGTCGGCGTCGAACGCCTGCAGCTGGGTGCCGAGTTCCTCCATCAACTGGTCGCACAGCGCGTTCAGCGCCTGCGGCCGGTTGAGCCGGATCAGGCCCACGCGCCCGTGCGTTTCGACCAGAATTGTCTCCGGCGCCGCTGTCTCGGTCATGGCTCGCTCCCCATCTCAGGGCCGGGTTCTAGGCTACCGCTGGGTACGTTCGCAATAGAAGGTGCTGCGCCCGGACTGCACGATCCGCCGCACCCCGGCGCAGCCGGGAGGTCCCGGGCAGCGCTCGCACGCCTCGCCGGCGCGACCGTAGACCTTCCAGGCGTGCTGGAAGTAGCCGAGCTCCCCGTCCGGCTGGACATAATCGCGCAGGCTTGATCCGCCGGCGGCGATCGCCTCGGTGAGCGTGGCCCTGATTTGCGGCACCAGCCGGGCCGCACGGGCGCCCGCCACCGAATGCGCCAGCCGAAGCGGGCTGATGCCGGCGCGGAACAGCGCCTCGCACACATAAATGTTTCCTAAGCCCGCCACCGTGCCCTGGTCGAGCAGCGCCGCCTTGATCGGCGTCCGCCGCCCTTGCAGCGCCGCCGACAGCAGCGCCGGGGTGAACGCGGCGTCCAGCGGCTCCGGTCCCAGCCCGGCCAGCAGGCGGTGGGCGTCTTCGGCTGCGGTTGCCACCAGATCGACGCTGCCGAAGCGCCGCGGATCGACGAAGCCGATCCGCCAGCCATCCTCGGTTTCCAGCGTCAGGTGCTCATGCGCGGGAATATCGTTGGCGCAGGCGCGGCCGATGACCATCCGCCCGGACATGCCGAGATGCAGCAGCACGCTGTCATCGCCGTCCAGCCGCATGAGAATGTATTTCGCCCGGCGGCGGAATCCGCTGACCCGCGCCCCGGTCAGCCGGGCCGCCAGCCCGGGCGGAAACGGCCAGCGCAGATCCGGCCGGTGCACGCGTGCCCGGCGGATGATCCGGCCCTCCAGCCGGGCCTGCAGCCCACGCATCACCGTTTCGACTTCGGGGAGTTCCGGCATGACCTGAACCCAGGCTATACACCCCTCCCATGAGCGACAACATGCACAGCGACCCTGGCCCTTCGGGCGGGCAGACCATCGATTTCGGCTACCGCCAGGTGCCGGTCGAGGCGAAGAAAACCTTGGTGCGCGAGGTCTTCGACAGCGTGGCGACGCGCTACGACCTGATGAACGACCTGATGTCGCTGGGCATCCACCGGGCGTGGAAGCGCGAATTCATCGCCGCCCTGGCGCCACGGCCCGACCGGACGCTGCTCGATCTTGCCGGCGGCACCGGCGACATCACCTTCGGCTGGCTGGCCGGCGGCGGCGGTCCGGCGATCCTGTCGGACATCAACGCATCGATGCTCGCGGTCGGGCGCGACCGCGCGCTCAGCCGTGGTTTCGCCCGCGGCCTGACCTTCCTGGTGGCCGATGCCGAGCGCCTGCCGCTGCCGGACCGCACGGTCGATACCGTGTCCATGGCCTTCGGCCTGCGCAACTGCACCGACAAGCCGGCGGTGCTGCGCGAGGCACGGCGCGTGCTCAAGCCGGGCGGGCGCTTTCTGGTGCTGGAGTTCAGCCGGCTGCAGGTGGCCGCCATGGTGCCGGTCTACGACGCCTGGTCGTTCAAGGTGCTGCCGCGCCTGGGCCGCTATGTCGCCCGCGACGAGGACAGCTACCAGTACCTGGCCGAGAGCATCCGCATGATGCCCGACCAGGAAACGCTGGCCGGCATGATGCGCGAGGCCGGGCTGTCGCGGGTGAAGGTGCGCAACCTGACCGGCGGCATTGCCGCCATCCACACCGGCTGGCGGCTGTGAGGCGCTGCCCGTGAGCCTGGCCGGCAAGCGGGTTCTGCTGATCGTCGCCGGCGGCATCGCCGCCTTCAAGGTGCCGGAGCTGATCCGCCTGCTGCGCGGCGAGGGTTGCGCCGTGCGCTGCGTGCTGACCGCGGGCGGGACGCAGTTCGTCACCCCGCTGACGTTGCAGGCGCTGACCGAGGACCGCGTTTATACCGAGCTGTTCTCGCTGACCGACGAGAGCGAGATGGGGCATATCCAGCTCTCCCGCGGCGCCGATCTGGTGGTGGTGGCGCCGGCCACGGCGGATCTGCTGGCGCGGATGGCGTGCGGCCTGGCCAATGATCTCGCCGCCACCGTGCTGCTGGCCACCGACAAGCCGGTGCTGGTGGCGCCGGCGATGAATGTGCGCATGTGGCTGCATCCGGCGACGGTGGCCAATATCGCCACATTGCAGGCGCGCGGCGTGCGGGTGACCGGGCCGGACGAGGGGGTGATGGCGTGCAACGAGGTCGGGCCGGGCCGCATGTCCGAGCCGGCGGCGATCCTCGGCGCGATCAGGGCGCTGCTGGACGGGGCGCCGTCGGGGAAGCTCGCCGGCCGGCATGTGCTGGTGACCAGCGGCCCGACTCACGAGCCGATCGACCCGGTGCGCTACATCGCCAACCGCAGCAGCGGGCGGCAGGGTCATGCGCTGGCCGCGGCGCTGGCGGCGCTGGGGGCGCGGGTGACGCTGGTCAGCGGTCCGGTCACGCTCCCCGATCCGCCCGGCGTTGTGGTGCAGCGGGTGGAAACGGCGCGGGAGATGCTGGCGGCCTGTCAGGCGGCGCTGCCGGCCGATGCCGCGGTGTTCGCCGCCGCGGTGGCGGACTGGCGGGTGGCGCACGAGGCCGACCAGAAAATGAAGAAGAAACCCGGCGCCACCGCGTTAGGGCTGGCCCTGGTGCCCAATCCCGACATTTTGGCGACGATTGCCGCTGCGGGTCCGCGGCGTCCGTGCCTCGTGGTGGGCTTTGCCGCCGAGACGCATGACATGCTGGCGCATGCCGAGGACAAGCGGCAGCGCAAGAACGCCGACTGGATCGTGGCCAATGATGTGCGCCCGGACACCGGGATCATGGGCGGCGCCGAGAACGAGGTGCATCTGGTGACGGCCGACGGCGTGGAAGATTGGCCAAGGCTGGGGAAGGAGGAGGTCGCTCGGCGGCTGGCGGCGCGGATCGCTGACGCGTTCTAAATCAGGGGTCCAGGGGCCTCTGGCCCCTGGTGGGGTGCAGGGGCAAAGCCCCTGCCGGGGTCCGGGGCAGCGCCCCGGCAAGCGCGCACAGCGCCGGAACATTTACTGCCAACCGCCGCCGCCAATTCGGCCTCTCCCGGTCCGTCCCCGGCAGATTAACGCCAACCGTTTCGCCCGCCAGGTCGTCCGCCTGCACCAGCACCAGCCGGCAGGGCGTGCGCAGCAGCAGCGCGTGCACGGCCGCCAGCAGATCCTTCCCGTCCAACTCTTCGGCGTTGAGAAGCTCCTGTAATTCCGCGCGCTCGGCCGCGCGGGCGCGGCGTTCGGCCGCTTCGGCGCCGGCGTCCAGCAGGCCCAGTGCTGCCCGTTCGTCGATGTCGGTTTCCTGCCACCAGCCGGCCAGGGGGGCGATGTCGTGGGTGGCGGCGCAGGCGACGGCGTTGACCGGGTAGCGGGTGGGCGGGCGCAGCCGGTCCCAGTCGCGGTTGAAGCGCAGGACCTGGTAGGACAGCACATCGTGCTCCGCCAGGGCGGCGCGGATGCCGTCCGGCACGGTGCCGAGGTCTTCGCCCACCACCAGGCAGCGTGCACGCACGCTCTCCAGCGCCAGGTGCCCGAGCAGGTCGCGCAGCGGAAAAGCGAGATAGGTGCCGTCCTGCGCGCGGCCGCCATCGGGCACCAGGAACAGCCGGGCCAGGCCCATCACGTGGTCGATGCGCAGCGCCCCGGCGTGGCGCATGTTGGCCCGCAACAAAGCAGCGAAGGGCGCGTAGCCGGCGGCGCGCAGCCGGCGCGGGTCGGGCGGCGGCAGGCCCCAGATCTGTCCTTGCGGGCCGAGCGGGTCGGGCGGGGCGCCGACGCAAACCCCTTGCATGAGCAGATTTCCCGCCGCCCAGGCTTCCGCCCCGTCCGGTGCGGCGCCCACGGCGAGGTCGCGGTACAGGCCGATATCCATGCCGCCCGAGGCCGCCGCCGCGGCGGCAAGCTGCCGGTCGGCGATCCATTGCAGGAACAGGGCGAACTCCACCCGCGCGGGCGGCGCCGCGGCGGCGACGGCGGGGCTCGACGGGTCCTGCAGCGCCACCGGCCAGCGGCGCCAGTCCGCGCCGTGCAATTCGGCGATCGCCTGGAACCGGGCGTAGCTGAGCAGCGCCTCGCCGCCCTCGGCGATGAAGGCGAAGAAGTCCGGTCCTGGCTGGAACGCGGCGAAGGCGGTTTCCAGCACGGCGCGCTTGGCCTCCCACACGCCGGGGTAGTCGACCAGGGTGGCGGAGGCGAGGGCGGCGAACACGGGGGCAGCGACGGCGAGGGCGGCGCGCAGGGCAGGGGAGTCCACCGGCAGTGCCGCCACGTCGATGCAGAGCGGCTTGAGGAAGCGGCGGTCGGACGGGTAGTAGGGGCTGGCCCGGGTGCGGTCTTGCGGGAACAATGCGTGCAGCGGGTTGATCCCGATCGCCGCCGCGCCGATTGCGTGGGCGCCGCGGGCCAGCGCCGCCAGATCGGTCAGATCGCCGATGCCCTGGTCGCCCTGGGCACGGCGGAGCGTGTAGAGCTGCGCCGCGATGCCCCAGACGCGCTTGCCTGCGCGCAAGGCTGCCGGCAGATGGCAGCGCGGCGGGGCCACTGTCAGGTGGCAGATCGCCTCCGTGCCATCGATGCCCATGCGGTAGCGGCCGGCTTGGAGCGGGGGGAGCGAGATGCGCCTGGTCGGCAGGATGCGCCCGTCCGGGGCGGCGACCGGCTCGGCAATTCCGTGTCCCGCGCCGATATCGAGCGGCATCCGGCAGCCGTCCTCGCCCTCGATCGTCAGGCGCAGGGCGGCGTCGCGCAGGGAGGGGCCGAGGCGCAGGTCGCCGGCTTCGCCCGCGCGCAGCACAAGGGCGGGCGGTAACGGTGTGGCGGCTTCATCGGACAGGCGCGCGAGGCTGTCGGTGGATTCGGCCAGAGAGTCGCCCGGCAGGTGCATGGAGCGCAGCAGGGCGCGGCGCGTGTCGTCCGGCGTCTGATGGTGTTTGCCTTCGAGGTCCCACCAGCCTTCGGCGATGCCGGCGGCGGACGCCAGCCGCCGGAGCGCCTCGCTTGCGTCGGCGATACCGCGCCGCGGCGTGGGCGCCTCGCGCAGCAGCACGACGCTGCGCGGCGCCACCGCCAATGGGTCGGACGCGGGTGCTTCCGGCGTGCCGGGTGCTGCGCTGTCGGCCAGCACGTGCCAGGCGAAGCCGGGACGCGGCGCCGGCAGCGTCACCTGCACCGGCGCGCCGCCGCCATGCAGCGCCACCATCACGCGGTCCGCTGCCTCCGTTGCGCTGGCCGGGGCGTAGAGTGCGGCGATCAGGGTGCGGTTCTGCGCATCGTCCCAGCGCTCCGGCGACATGGCCTGGCCATCGGCGGCGAACCAGGCCACGTCCGGCACGCCCGACTCGTCCACCGCCGCCCCGCGGAGTGCCGCCGAGTGCCCGCAAAGCCGGGCAGGCAAGCCGCGCCCGCACCAGACCGGCGGTGAACGCAAGCAGGTCGCCGTCCAGCCCGTCCCAGTCGAACCAGGACAGCGCGTTATCCTGCGCATAGGCGTTGTTGTTGCCGTGCTGGGTTCGCCCGGCCTCGTCGCCCATCGACAGCATGGGCGTGCCGCGCGCGAGCAGCAGCGTCGCCAGCAGCGCCCGCCCGTCGCGCGCCCGGGCGGCGCGGATCGCCGGGTCGTCGCTCGGGCCTTCCGCGCCATTGTTCCATGACAGATTGTTATCGGTGCCGTCGCGGTTGGCCTCGCCATTCGCTTCGTTGTGTTTTTCCCGGTAGGCAACCAGATCGGCGAGGGTGAACCCGTCATGGGCGGTGACGAAATTGATGCCGCGCGACACCGGCCGCGGCGGGGCGAACACATCGGCGCTGCCGGCGAACCCGGTCGCCAGGGCGCCCAGCGTGCCAGGATCGCCGCGCCAGAAGCGGCGCATCGTGTCGCGGGTGCGGTCGTTCCATTCCCCCCAGCCAGCCGGGAAGGCGCCGAGCCGGTAGCCGCCCGGTCCGATATCCCAGGGCTCGGCGATGATGGCGCGCCCGCGCAGCACCGGGTCCTGCGTCATGGCGGCGAGCAGCGGCGCGGCCGGATCGAACCCCTCCGCCCGCCGGCCCAGCGTGGTGGCGAGGTCGAGCCGGAACCCGTCCACGCCCCCGCGCTGGGCCCAGGTCCGCAGCGCGTCCATGGCCAGGCGCAGCACCGGCGGGCGATCGAGGGCGAGGGTGTTGCCGCAGCCGGTGTCGTTGATCAGGCGCGCGGGGTCGTCCGGCAGCGCGCGGTAATAGGTGGCATTGTCCAGGCCGCGCAGCGACACGGTGGGCCCCAGAGGGTCGCCCTCGCCGGTGTGGTTCAGCACCACGTCGAGCAGCACCGCGATGCCCGCGCCCTGCAGCGCCGCTATCGAAGCCCGCACCTCCGGCCAGCCGCCGGGCGCCAGCTGCGGGTCCGGCGCGCACAGGGCGACCGGGTTGTAGCCCCAGTAATTGGTCAGGCCGAGCGGCGGCAAATGCCGCTCGTCGATCCAGGCGGCGCAGGGCATCAACTCCACCGCCGTTACGCCGAGCGCTTGCAGATGGGCGATCGCGGCCGGATGGCCCAGCCCGGCGAAGGTGCCGCGCAAGGCCGGCGGAATGCCCGGGTGGCGCATGGTGAAGCCGCGCACGTGCAGCTCGTAAATAACCTGACGGTCCCACGCGAAGGGCGGCGGCGCTGCCGCCGGCTCGGCCGGGGCCAGCACGACGCCTTTGGGCATCGCCGCGGCGCTGTCGGCCGGATCGGGGGCACCCGCGTCCGGAGGGTCGAACATCGACGGGTGCAGGCGGAACACCCGGTCGATGGCGACGGCGAACGGGTCGAGCAGCAGCTTGGCCGGGTTGAACCGATGCCCCTGCGCCGGCTGCCACGGGCCGTGCGCCCGCAGCCCGTAGCGCGCGCCCGCCGCCACGCCGGGCAGATGGCCATGAAACACCGGCCCGGTGCGGCCGGGCAGGCGCAGCCGGGCGGTTTCCATCTCGCCCGCTTCGTCGAACAGGCAGAATTCGATCGCTTGGGCATGGGCGGACCAGACGGCGACATTCACGCCGTCCGCCACCGGCACCACGCCGAGCGGCTCGGGCTGGCCGGGGTTGGTCACGCGGCGCGCTCGGCCAGCAGGTCGCGGAACAGGGCCGCATAGCGCCCGGCGGGGCGCTTCCAGGACACGTCGGTGCGCATGGCGTTGCGCTGCAAGCGGCGCCACAGCCCTTGGTCGCGCCAGAGCGCGGCGGTGCGCAGCAACCCGGACTCCAGCATGTCGCGCGAAGGCGGGGCGAACACAACGCCGGTGCCGACCCCCGTCGCCGCCGCCATTTCGTTGGCGTCCACCACCGTGTCGGCCAGCCCGCCGACCCGCGACACCACCGGCAGCGCGCCATACCGCAGGGCGCATAACTGGGTCAGGCCGCACGGCTCGAAGCGCGAGGGCACCAGCAGCGCGTCCACCCCGGCCTGCATCAGATGCGCGAGCCCCTCGTTATAGCCGATCAGGCAGCCGACCCGGCCGGGATAGGCGCGCGCGGCGGCGGCGAACCCCGCCTCCAGCGCCGGCTCGCCGGCGCCGAGCACGGCCAGTTGCGCGCCGGTGCCGAGCAGCACGGGCAGCGCTTCCAGCAACAGGTCGAGCCCCTTTTGCCAGGTCAGCCGGCTGATCACGCCGAACAGCAGCGTGTCGGCCTGAACGTCCAGTTCCAGGCGCGTCTGCAGCACCGCCTTGGCCACCACCCGCCCGGTCAGGCGGGCGGCGCTGTACTGCGCCGGCAGCAGCGCGTCGGTGGCCGGGTCCCACACCTCGGTGTCGATGCCGTTGAGGATGCCGAGCAGCTTTGCCCCGCGGCTGCGCAGCAGCCCGTCCAGCCCCATGCCGCCCTGCGGCGTGCGGATTTCGGCGGCGTAGCTGGGCGAGACCGTGGTGACCGCATCGGCCATGGCGATGCCGGCCTTCAGATAGCCGACACCGCCATAGTACTCGACCCCGTCAATGCCCCAGGACGACGGCGGCAGGCCAAGCGTGCCGAACACCGGCGCCGGAAAGCGTCCCTGGAACGCCAGGTTGTGGATGGTCATGACCGAGGGCGGCCCGCCCTCGGCGCGCAGATAGGCGGGCAGCAGGCCGGTCTGCCACTCATGCGCGTGCACCAGATCCGGCACATAGGTGCCGGCCCGCCCGCGCGCCACCTCGGCGCCGGCCCGCGCCAGGGCGGCGAAGCGCCAGGCATTGTCGGGCCAGTCCTGCCCGCTCGGGTCCTGATACGGGCCGCCCGGCCGCACATACAGATGCGGCGCGTCCAGCACCATGAGGTCGAGCGCGCCCACCCGCCCGCGCAGCAGCCGCCCCGCCCCGCCATAGAGATCGGCAAATTCATGCGCCTCCGACGCGCCCTCCAGCGCCGCCAGCACCGCCTGATAGCCCGGCACGAGGGTGCACACCTGCACGTCTTCGGCCGCCAGCGCCGCCGGCAGGGCCCCGGCCACGTCGGCGAGGCCACCGGTCTTGACCAACGGAAACAGCTCGGAAACGACCGAAAGGACGGCGACGGAACTCACAAGCGCAGGCCGTCGATCATCGACTGGGTGATCAGGCAAATGCCCTTGTCGGTGCGCCGGAACCGCCGCCCGTCCTCCACCGAGTCCTCGCCCACCACCAGCCCGGTGGGAATGCGCACGCCATGATCCACCACCACGTTGCGCAGCCGGACATGCCGGGCGATATCAACCTCCGGCAGGATCACCGAGTTCTCCACCTGCGTGTGCGAATGCACGTGCACGCCGGTGAACAGCAGGGTGCGGTTCAGGCTTGCACCCGAAATGATGCAGCCGCCCGACACCAGCGACGACACCGCGCTGCCGCGCCTCCCGTCCAGATCGTGCACGAATTTCGCCGGAGGAGTGATCTCGCCATAGGTCCAGATAGGCCAGTCGCGGTCGTACAGGTCGAGCGCCGGCACCACCGCCGTCAGGTCGATATTGGCCTCCCAATAGGCATCCACGGTGCCGACATCGCGCCAGTACGCCTCGGATTCCATGCCCGAGCGCACGCAGGAGCGCGAGAACGGATGCGCAAACGCGCGGCCGTGGTGCACCACGTAGGGAATGATATCCTTGCCGAAGTCGCGGCTGGATTCCTTGTCGTCGGCGTCGCGCCGCAGTTGTTCAATAAGGAATTTCGTGCCGAACACGTAAATGCCCATGCTGGCGAGCGACAGCGCCGGATTGCCGGGCATGGGCGGCGGATCGGCCGGTTTTTCCATGAAATCGGTGATCCGGCCGGTGGCGTCCACGTGCATCACGCCGAAGCCGCTGGCCAGCGCGCGCGGCACTTCGATGCAGCCCACCGTCACGTCGGCTTTCTGCTCGACATGCTGTTGCAGCATCTTTTCGTAGTCCATTTTATAGACGTGATCGCCGGCCAGAACGACGATGTATTCGGTGTTGTACGGCTCGATGATGTCGAGGTTCTGCCAGACCGCATCCGCCGTGCCGGCATACCAGGCCTCGTCGCCCATGCGCTGGCTGGCCGGCAGGATGTCGAAACTCTCGTTGCGCTCGGGGCGGAAGAAGTTCCAGCCGCGCTGCATGTGGCGGATCAGGCTGTGCGCCTTGTACTGGGTGGCGACGCCGATCCTGCGGATGCCCGAGTTCAGGGCATTCGACAGGGCAAAATCGATGATGCGCGACTTGCCGCCGAAATACACCGCCGGCTTGGCGCGCTTGTCGGTGAGTTCCTGCAGCCGGCTGCCGCGCCCGCCCGCCAGCACATAGGCCATGGCCGAGCGTGCGAGCGGGGCGCTTGAGGAGATCCTGCGGCCGCTTTCGTTCATGATGGTCCGCCTCTGGCTGACGGTGACAGATGCCGGGGCGCAGCCCCGGACCCCGGCAGGGGCTTTGCCCCTGCACCCCACCAGGGGCCTAAGGCCCCTGGACCCCTTAAGTTATGGGTTCCAAGGGCCTCCCGGCCCTTGGCGGGTCCAGGGCAGAGCCCTGGCCTTCCTTCCTTCCTCATTCTGGCACCAACCACACGGCAGCAAGCGGCGGCAGAAGAAAAGCAGCCGAAGCCGGCTGCCCATGCGCAGCCACCTCCTCCGCCGTGACCGTGCCCAGATTCCCCAGCCCCGACCCGCCATAGGCGGTGGCGTCGGTATTCAGCACCTCCACCCAGCGCCCGGCCAACGGCAGGCCAATGCGGTAGTCCGCGCGCGGCACCGGCGTGAAGTTGACGATGCACACCACCGGGCTGGCATCCGGCGCCAGCCGCAGCCAGGCGAACACCGATTGGCTGGCATCGTCCACCACCAGCCAACGGAACCCCTCCGGCTCGCAGTCGCGCGCGTGCAGCGCCGGCAGGCGCCGGTACAGCCGGTTGAGGTCGCCGATCAGCGCCTGCACGCCCTGGTGCAGACTGTATTGAAGCAAATACCAGTCCAGCTCGCCGTTGAAATCCCACTCCCGCGACTGGCCGAACTCCTGCCCCATGAACAGCAGTTTCTTGCCCGGATAGCCCCACATCAGCCCGTAATAGGCGCGCAGATTGGCGAAACGCTGCCATTCGTCGCCCGGCATCCGGCCGAGGATGGACCGCTTTCCGTGCACCACCTCGTCATGCGACAGCGGCAGCACGAAGTTCTCGGCATGCGCATACAGCAGGCCGAAAGTCACGCGGTCGTGATGCCAGGGGCGGTGCACCGGCTCATACGCCATGTATTCCAGCGTGTCGTGCATCCAGCCCATGTTCCACTTCAGCCCGAAGCCGAGGCCGCCGGCGCCGGGCGGCAGGGTCACCCCAGCCCAGGACGTGGATTCCTCAGCCACCGTGAACGTGCCCTTATGCTCGGTATACAGGGCTTCGTTCATGCGCTGCAGGAACCCCACCGCGTCGCGATTGTCGTTCGACCCGTCCGGATTGGGCAGCCACTCGCCGGGCTGGCGCGAATAGTCGAGGTAGAGCATGGACGCCACCGCATCCACGCGCAGCGCATCGACATGGAAACGCTCCAACCAGTACAGCGCGCTGCCGATCAAATAGGCGCTGACTTCGCGCCTGCCGTAATCGTAAATGGCGGTGCCCCATTCCCGGTGCATGCCGCGCCTGGGGTCGGCGCATTCATACAGCGCCGTGCCGTCGAAGCGGCCGAGCCCGTGCGCGTCGGTGGGGAAATGCGCCGGCACCCAGTCCAGGATCACCCCCAGCCCGGCCGCATGCGCGCGGTCCATGAAGCGGGCGAAGCCGGCGGGCGGGCCGAAGCGGGCGGTGGGCGCGAACAGCCCGACCGGCTGGTAGCCCCAGGAGGCGTCCAGCGGATGCTCGGTGATGGGTAGCAGTTCCAGATGGGTGAAACCGAGCCCGGCGGCATAAGGCACCAGCGTGTCGGCAAGCGCGTCCCAGTCGAGGAACGCGCCGTCCGGGCG
This sequence comes from uncultured Alphaproteobacteria bacterium, assembly GCA_963714255.1. Taxonomy (GTDB): domain Bacteria; phylum Pseudomonadota; class Alphaproteobacteria; order Acetobacterales; family Acetobacteraceae; genus Rhodovastum. The sequence goes on along the minus strand of CAVQNU010000024.1, from coordinate 119,146 downwards.
GCGCCGCCACGAGCCGAGATGCACCTCATAGGCCGAAATCGGCGCCCGCCGCGGGTCCAGGGCGGCGCGGCTCTGCAGCCAGCCGGCATCGGTCCAGGTGAACCCGTCGGTGCGCGCCACCACCGAGGCCGTCGCCGGACGCAACTCGGCCGCGAACCCGTACGGGTCGGCCTTCAGCGGCACATCATGCCCGTCGGGGCCGCGGATGCGGTATTTGTAGGCCGCGCCCTCGCCAATTCCGGGGAGGAAAATCTCCCACAGCCCGCTGTCGACGCGCTTGCGCATCGGGTGGCGGCGCGCGTCCCAGAAATTGAAGTCGCCGACCACCGACACCGCCTGCGCGTTCGGCGCCCAGACGGCGAAATGCACCCCGTCCACGCCCTGGTGGCGCAGCGGATGCGCGCCGAGCCGCTGATACAGGCGCCGATGCGTGCCCTCGACCAGCAAATGGTCATCGAGCGCGCCGAGCACCGGGGCGAAGGCGTAGGGGTCGATTTCTTCCCAGCTGGCATGCGCGTTGGCGGCGCGCAGCACATAGCCCGCGGCCGGCGGATCGCCGTCCAGCTTGGCCTCGAAGAACCCGGCCGGGTCGCGGCGGGGCAGCTTCACGGCCCCGTCCGGCGTCAGCAGCTCGGCCCGTTCTGCGCCCGGCAGCAAGGCGCGCAGGATGGTGCGCGCGCCAATCGGGTGCGGCCCGAGCAGCGCGAACGGGTTGCCGTGCCGCGCCTGCAGCAGCGCGGCCACGTCCCCGTCCGAAGCGCGCCAGGATTTCATGCCGGTCAAGGCGACGCGACCGGAACCCGCCAGATATCGTCGGCGTATTCGCGGATCGCCCGGTCGGACGAAAACCAGCCGACGCGGGCGATGTTCAGCGCCGCCGCCCGCCACCACGCATCGCGATCGCGCCACAGCGCGCGGACCGAGGCCTGGGTGCGGCAGTACGATTCGAAGTCCGCACAGACCATGAAATGATCGTGCAGCCGCAGCCCGCCTACCAGGTCGCGATAGCGGTCGCGGTCGTCGGGCGAGAACAGGCCGGATTCGAGCTGCGCCAGCACCTCGGCCAGCCGCGGCGAGGCGGCGATCGCCGAATTGCCGGACGGGTCCTCGCGGCGGCGCGCCTCGACCTCCTCGGTGGTCAGGCCGAAGATGAAAATGTTGTCGGCGCCGACACGGTCGCGGATTTCGACATTGGCGCCGTCCAGCGTGGCGATGGTCAGCGCCCCGTTCAGCGCCAGTTTCATGTTGCCGGTGCCCGATGCCTCCATGCCGGCGGTGGAGATCTGCTCGGACAGGTCGGCGGCCGGAATGATCGCCTCGGCCAGACTAACCCCGTAATTCGGAATGAACACCACCTTGAGCCGGTCGCGCACCGTGGGATCGCTGTTGACCACCCGCGCCACGTCGTGCGCCAGCTTGATGATGAGCTTGGCGCGGTGGTAGCTCGCCGCCGCCTTGCCGGCGAAGATCTTCACCCGCGGCGCCCAGTCGCGCATCGGCTCGGCGCGGATCGAGTTGTACAGCGCGATCGTATCGAGCAGGTTGAGCAACTGGCGCTTGTATTCGTGAATGCGCTTGATGTGCACATCGAAGATTGCGTCAGGGTCGATCCGCAGTTCCAGCCGGTCGCGGATCAGCCGCGCCAGCGCCTGCTTGTTGGTCCGCCGCACCGAAGCCAGGTCCTGGCGGAAGGCGGCATCCTCGGCCAGCTTCTCGACCCCGTGCAGCGCCTCCGCGTGGTCGAGCACCTCCGGCCCGACGCCGCGCACCAGCAGCCCGGTCAGTCCGGGATTGGCCTGGTGCAGCCAGCGGCGGAAGGTGATGCCGTTGGTTTTGTTGACGATGCGCCCGGGCAGCAGGGCGTTCAGGTCGTTGAACACGGTGTCGCGCAGCAGCTCGGTGTGCAGCGCCGACACGCCGTTCACCTTGTGTGAGCCGATGAAGGCCAGATGGCCCATGCGCACGCGCCGGCCGTGATGTTCCTCGATCAGCGACACGCGCGAAAGCAGCCCGTCATCGCCCGGACGAAGCTGGCGGACGCGGTCGAGATGCAGGGCGTTGATCAGGTAGATGATCTGCATCGGCCGCGGCAGCAGCCGCTCCATCAGCCCGACCGGCCAGCTTTCCAGCGCCTCGGGCAGCAGCGTGTGGTTGGTGTAGCAGAACGTCGCCTGGGTGATCGCCCAGGCTTCCTCCCAGGCCACGTCGTGCAGGTCGACCAGGATGCGCATCAGCTCGGCGACGCCAACGGCCGGATGCGTGTCGTTCAGCTGGATGGCCACCTTGTCCGCCAGGGTGCGGATGTCCCGCCCGGCCTTGACATGGCGGCGCACCAGATCCTGCAGCGAGGCGGAGGTGAAAAAATACTCCTGGCGCAGCCGCAGCTCCAGGCCGGCCGGCGTCTCGTCGCTCGGGTAGAGCACTTTCGAGATCGCCTCGGCGCGGATCTGATCGCTCAGCGCGCCGGCATGATCGCCGAGGTTGAACGCATCGAGGCGCAGCGGGTCGGCCGGGCGGGCCGACCACAGCCGCAGCGTGTTCACCCGCTTGCCGCGCCAGCCCACCACCGGGGTATCGTAGGCGACCGCCTCGACCTTCTCGGCCGGGTGCCAGATATGGCGCACCAGATGCGCGGCGACCGGATCGTCCGCCACCGGACGGCCCGCCAGCGGCGCCGCTTCCACCGTGCCGCCGAAGCCGATGTCGTACTTCACCTCGGGGCGGTGGAATTCCCACGGATTGCCGGCCGACAGCCATTCCTCCGGGTATTCGTGCTGCCAGCCATTGACGATGACCTGGCGGAACAGGCCGTGGTCGTAGCGGATGCCGTAGCCATGCGCGGGAATGCCCAGCGAGGCCATGCTTTCCATGTAGCACGCCGCCAGCCGGCCGAGCCCGCCATTGCCCAGGGCGGCATCCGGCTCCAGCTGGCGCAGCCGGTTGAGGTCGATATCCAGCCCCGCCAGCGCCGCGCGCACAGGTTCGGTCAGGCCCAGGCTGTCCAGGCTGTCGAACAGCAGGCGGCCGATCAGGAATTCCAGCGACAGGTAGTACACCCGCCGCTCCTGCAGCCGGTAGGCCTGCTCGATGCCGGCCATCCAGCCGTCCACCACGTGGTCGCGCACCGCCAGGGCGGTGGCCATGAACCAGTCGTGCTCGTTCGCCTCGATCTGCCGCTTGCCCACCTGGTAGGCCAGTTTCTGCAGGATGGTGGCGCGCAGCGCCGCCACGGTGTCGGGCGCTGCCGGCGGGGCGGCGGCGATGTCCGGATGGTCGTTCATGCGGCGCGGTCCGATCCGTTAATCAGGGAAAACTGGGGCTCAGGGACAGGCGGCGCCTGGAAGGGGCGGCGGATGGTTTCCTCCGCCCCTTGTTGCGGCGGGGCGCCGCCGGCGTCAACGCTCCGCGCGCGTCGGCGGCGGGTTTTCCGCAGCTGGCGCTGCCATGCCGCCCGATTCGTCAAGCCGGGGCCTCGTATTTCGCCAGTCGCCACGAAGCCGGCTCCTGTGCGGCCAGATCGTACCATTCGCTGACCAGGGGATGGCCCCGCACCGCACCGCAATAGGCGCGTGCGGTCGCCGAAATGTCGGGCCGGTAGGTGAGGAACCGGATCACCACCGGCGCATACATCACATCGGCATTGCCGAACCGGGCGCCGAACAGGAACGGCCCGCCGGACTCCGCCAGTGCGGCCTGCCAGATCGCATCGATGCGGGCGATGTCGGCCAGCGCCCCCGGCGTGCGGCCGTCGCCCTCGCCGGCGCGGAACAGGTTCATCGGCATGGCCTGGCGCAGGTCGCGGAACCCGGCGTGCATCTCGGCGGCGATGCTGCGCGCCCACGCTCGCGCGGCCGGGCCTTCCGGCCAGAGCGCGGGGGCGAACTCGGCGCAGTATTCGGCGATGGCGATGCTTTCCCACATGCTGGCGCCGCGATGCTCGAGGAACGGAACCAGGCCGGACGGGCTGACCGCCCGCACCGCCGGGGTGGCGCCGTTGCCCTCCAGCGGGATCACCACCTCCTCGACATCCAGCCCGGCCAGCCGCACCGGCAGCCAGCCGCGCAGCGACCATGACGAATACCGGCGCGTGCCGATCACCAGCCGACCCTCGGTCATGTTATCCCTCCCTGCACGTCAGACGCGGCCATGGTGGCATGCCCCTGCCGGGCTGCGGAACCGGCAAAGCGCACAAGCCGGGCGCAAAACGCCGTGCCGGCCCGGGCGCCGCCCCCGAAACCGCCCGCAGAAAATTGCCGGGCCGTTCCAACCGGGCCGGACTTGGCTTAGGGGACGGGCATGTATTACGCCCCGCCCATCCCGCATCCGCCGCGCCGCCGCCGCTGGCGGCTGATCAAGTGGACGTTTCTGCTGACCGTCTGGGGCGCCATCGCGCTCGGGCTGGCGCTGCTGTGGTTCACCGCCGACCTGCCGCGGCCCGAGGCGGCGCTCGACGCGGCGAGGCGGCCGAGCCTGACGCTGCAGGACCGCGCCGGACATCCCTATGCCAGTTTCGGCGACGTGGTGGGCGATCCGCTGCGGCTGTCCGACCTGCCGCCGTTTCTGCCGGCCGCCGCGGTGGCGGTCGAGGACCGCCGGTTTTATTCCCATCACGGGTTGGACGTGACCGGCATCGCCCGCGCGATCTGGGTGAACCTGTCGTCCGGCCGGCTGGTGCAGGGCGGCTCCACCATCACCCAGCAGGTGGCCAAGAACCTGTTCCTCACCAATGCCCGCACGCTGCGCCGCAAGGTGCAGGAGGTGCTGCTGACGCTGTGGCTGGAGCGGACCTTCACCAAGAAGGAGATTCTGGAGATCTGGCTCAACCGCGTCTACCTGGGCTCCGGCGCCTGGGGGGTGGACGCGGCGGCGCGGATGTATTTCGGCGTTTCGGCCCGGCGCGTGACGTTGTGGCAGGCGGCGGTGCTGGCCGGGCTGCCGCGGGCGCCCTCGCGCTTTAACCCGCATGCCGACCCCGCCGCCGCCGCCGCCCGCGCCCGCGAGGTGCTGGCGGCCATGGTCGACACCGGCGTGCTGAAGCCCGAGCAGGCGCAGGCCGCTGGGGCGCAGATCGTCTTCGCGCCCAAGCCCTCGGCGGCCGGCTATTTCGCCGACTGGGCGGCCGAGCAGGCGCAGTCCCAGCTTGCGCCCGGCGCTGACGCGGTGTTGCGGACGACGCTAGACTCCCGGCTGCAGACGGTGGTGGAGGCGCGCCTCGCCGCCCTGCTGGACGGACCCGGTGCCGCGGTCTCGGCGGGCGAGGGCGCGGTGGTGGTGCTGGAGGCGCAGACCGGCGCGGTGCGTGCCATGGCGGGCGGGCGCGACTACCACACCAGTTCGTACAACCGCGCCGTGCTGTCGCGGCGGCAGCCCGGCTCGGCGTTCAAGCCCTTCGTCTGGGCCGCCGCCCTGGAGCACGGGATGCGGCCGGACGATGCGGTGCTGGATGCGCCGATCCGGCTCGGCACCTGGTCGCCCTCGAATTTCGACGGGCGGTTTCGCGGCGAGATCACGATGGAGGAGGCGCTGGCCGAGTTGATCAACACCGTCTCCGTCCGCCTGCTGCTGCGCAGCGGCGGCCCGACGGTGGTGGCCGAGCTCGCGCACCGGCTGGGCATCTCCGACGCGCTGCCGGCCAACGACTCGCTGGCGCTCGGCACCGCCGAGGTGGGGCTGCTGGAGCTGGCGAGCGGCTATGCCGCGTTCTTCAATGGCGGCAACCGGGTGAGCCCGACCGGCCTCGAGGCGATGACCGCCGACGGGCACGGCGTGGCGTTGCCCCGCCCACCGGTGCGCCATGTGCTGGACCCGGACCTCGCGGCGATGATGGCGCGGATGATGGTGGCGGTGGTGTCGCATGGCAGCGGGCGGGCGGCGGCGCTGCCGGGGCGGACGGTGGCGGGCAAGACCGGCACCACGCAGGATTACCACGATGCCTGGTTTATCGGCTGGACCGGCGGGATGATCGTGGGGGTATGGCTTGGCAATGACGAGAACAAGCCGATGAACGGGGTGACGGGGGGGAGCCTGCCGGCGCGGTTGTTTCGTGAGATTGCGGCGGAGATCCGGGGGTAGCCGGGGCGTTGCTCCTTAAGTCATGGGGTCAAGGGGGCCACTGCCCCCTTGCGGGTCCAGGGCAGAGCCCTGGCCTTGCTTTTTTTCCTTACCCCAGAAGAACGTAAGTTCATGTTTATTATGAAACAGATGCATCACCCGCCCCCCCGGAATAGCGGCAAAAGCAGCGGCAGCCGCATGGTCAGTGGCGCCCTGGAACTTGAGCGTGCACACGATCCGCGGCACCGTCTCCGCGGCGATCCAGCGCTGCACCAGCGCGAACAACCGATCCGGATAGGCGATCACGTCGCTGAACAGCCAGTCGGCCGGCTCGGGCGCCAGGCCGAAGGCGCTTTCCTGGCGCACGGTCACGCCCGGCATGGCCGCCACCGCCGGGTCAAGTCCGGCGCGGTCGACCGCGAGCACCCCCGCGCCGAGCCGGGCGATCGCCCAGGTCCAGCCGCCCGGCGCGGCGCCGAGGTCGATGCAGCGTTCGCCGGGCTGCGGCCAGGCGCCGAGGCGGGTGCAGGCCTCCCATAGCTTGAGGTAGGCGCGGCTGGGCGGTCCGGTGCGGTCTTCCTCGAAGCGGCATTCGCCGTTCACGAACGGGCTGGTCTTGGTCGGGCTGGCCAGCACGACGTCGGGGGCCAGCAAAGTCCAGGCGCCCAGATGCGAGGCGGGCGCCGGCTCGGGGAAGCGCAGTTTGCGGGATTTTACCGGTGGCAGGCGGGCGGCGATCAGCGCCATCCGCCGGTGGTGGGCGGCGGCATAGGCGGCCCAGTTGCGCTGCATCGCCCGCAGCCCGTCGGCGGCCGTCTTCACCGAAGGGGCGGCGATTTCCACCGGCGCGGTCCAGACCTCCTGCGCCCAGGCCGCGCTGACCGGCGGGTCGGGCGAAAGCGCGAGCCTGCCGTGCCACGAGGCGATGCGCGCCCCGGCGCGGGCCAGTTCCTCGGCCAGGGTCGCCTCGAACCCTTCGGGCGCGAGATAGGCGCTGGCGATCACCGTGCCCGCAGCGCCGACAGCCCGAGAAGCGCCCAGCCGAGCATGAGCAGCATGCCGCCGGCGGGGGCCACCAGGCCGAGGGAAACGCCGCGCAACGCCAGGGAATAGACCGCGGCGCAGAACAACAGAATGCCGAGCGCGAAGGCGGCGCCGGCGAGGCGCGCCAGCAGACCGCCGCGCGGCCCCAAGATGCCGGCCAGCACCAGAGCCGGGGCGTGCCAGCCCTGCATCTGCACGGCGCTGTTCACCATGTGCAGCGCCGCCGGATCGAGCTGCGACAGCCCGTGCGCGGCCAGCGCGGCCATCGCCACGCCAGTGAGCCCGGTCAGCCCGCCGAGCAAAATCCAAAGCCGGTCAAACAATCCCATCATGCGGGCGCAACCTAATCGCCGTTGGCCTGTTCCGCCATCCGCTCTGGCGATATACTGGTACAATGCCGCGCGGTGACCTGTTTCCCGAAATCGGACCCTTCGAGACCGGCTATCTGCCGCTCTCCGGCGGGCATGTCATGTACTGGGAGCAGGTGGGCAGTCCACGCGGCGTGCCGGTGCTGTTCCTGCATGGCGGCCCGGGGGCCGGGGCGGGGGCGGTGCACCGGCGGTTCTTCGACCCCGGTTTCTGGCGCACCGTTATTTTCGACCAACGCGGCGCCGGAAGGTCGCGCCCACTGGGCGGGCTGGAGGAGAACACCACCGACCATCTGGTCGCCGATATCGAGGCGCTGCGCTGGCACCTTGGCATCGAGCGCTGGCTGCTGTTCGGCGGCTCCTGGGGCTCGACGCTGGCGCTGGCCTATGCCCAGGCGCATCCCGACCGGGTGGCCGGCTGCGTGCTGCGCGGCGTGTTCCTCGGCCGGCGCGCCGAGGTGGACTGGTTCCTGCATGGTGTCGCCGCGGTGTTCCCCGACGCCCATGCCGCCTTTGTCGGCTACTTGCCCGAAGCTGAGCGCGGCGACGTGCTGGGCGCCTATCTGCGCCGGCTGACCGACCCGGATTCGCGGGTGCACATGGCGGCGGCGCGCGCCTGGTCGGTCTATGAAGGCTCGTGCAGCACGCTGCTGCCCAGCCCTGAGACGGTGGCGAGCTTTGCGCTCGACCGCACCGCGCTGGGGCTGGCGCGCATCGAGGCGCATTATTTCGCGCATGACCTGTTCCTGCCGCCGGAAGGGCTGCTCGGGCGCATGGACCGGTTGGCGCATGTGCGGGCGGAAATCGTGCAGGGGCGCTACGACATGGTCTGCCCGGCGCGCACCGCCTTTGAACTCGCCGCCGCCTGGCCGACCGCGCGGCTGACCGTGGTGCCCGATGCCGGGCATTCGGCGCTGGAGCCGGGGGTGCGGCGGGCGCTGGTGGCGGCGGTGGAACGATTCCGCAGCCTGCGCTGAACCGGTTGCCTGCCGTGATGGCCTTTCCCGCCGCCGCTTGGAGGCTCGACACCGGCGGGTGCGCGGCGGTAACATCGTACGTATATGGCGATCGTTAGGAGGGCGCGATGACGCGCCGTGTCGTGGCGTGGATATGTGCGGCGACGATGCTGGTGCCGCCGTGGGGCCTGCCGCCGCGCGAGGCCTGGGCGCAGCCGGCCGGCGCCGCCGCGGCGCAGGCGGCGGCGTTCAGCCCGGAGCAGCTCGATGCGCTGCTCGCGCCGATCGCGCTCTATCCGGACGCGCTGCTCACCCAGGTGCTGATGGCCAGCGCCTGGCCGTTGCAGGTGGTGGAAGCGGCGCGCTGGCTGAGCAGCCCGGCCAATGCCGCGCTGCAGGGCGACGCCCTGGCAAGGGCGCTGCAGTCGCAATCCTGGGACCCGGCGGTGAAGTCGTTGGTGCCGTTTCCCACGGTACTGACGATGATGAACGGCCAGCTCGACTGGATGCAGCAGGTTGGCTACGCGTTTTCCGTCCAGCAGGGTGATGTGCTGGACTCCATTCAGCGTTTGCGCCAGCAGGCGCAGGGCACGGGCTGCCTGCGGACCACCGAGCAGCAGGTGGTCAGCGCCCAGGGCCAGACCATTGTCATCGCGCCGGCCAATCCGGATGTGGTGTATGTGCCGGCCTATAATCCGACGGTGGTGTATGGCAGCTGGCCGTACCCGTCCTATCCGCCGGTCTATTTTCCGCCGCCGCCCGGTTATGCCGTCGGCAACGCGCTGTTGACCGGACTGGCCTTCGGGGTTGGCGTCGGCGTGGTGGCGTCGTTGTGGAACATCGGGTCGCCGAACTGGGGCTACCGCAACGTCAACATCAACGTGAACCGCTGGAATTCGATTAACGTCAACCGCCCGCCGATCCGCAATCCGGGCTGGCGTCCGCCGCCGCCGGGCGCCGGCGGCTGGCGGCCGCCGGGTGGGCCCGTCGGGGCGCCGCGGCCCGGCGGAGGGTTCCCGCCGAATGCCATCGGCCGACCGGCGGTGTCGGTGCCGGGCAATCTGGTGCCGCGCCCGCCGGCGGGGCGTCCGGGCGGCCCCGGGGGTGTCGCCGGGCAGCGTCCGGGCGGTCCTGGCGGTGTTGCCGGGCAGCGTCCGGGTGGTCCCGGCGGTGTCGCCGGGCAGCGTCCTGGTGGTCCTGGCGGCGTTGCCGGGCAGCGTCCGGGCGGTCCTGGTGTCGCCGGGCAGCGTCCGGGCGGTGGCGTGACACGGCCGTCCGCGCCTCCCTCACGGCCGCCGGCATTCAACACCCAACAGGGCAACCGCGCCGGACAGTTCGGCCAGCGCGGCCAGCAGAGCCGCCAGCAATCCGCGCGGCCCGCGCCGCAGCGCCAGGCCCCACAACGGGCGGCACCGCAGCGCCAGGCACCACGCGGCGGCGGTGGCGGCGGTGGGCCGCGGCATCGGTAAGGGAGACGCGGATCATGGCCCACTGGGTCGGACGGATGCTGGGTCTTCTGCTTGCGGTTGCGGCTCTTGCTGGCCCGGCTGCGGCGGCCGACTACGCCACGCCGGAAGACGCGGTGGCGGCGCTGGAGGCGGCCCTGAAAGCCGACGATCCTGCCGCCCTGAGTGCTGTGTTCGGCCCGGACAGCAACGCCCTGCTCGGCTCGGGCGACAAGGTCGCCGACCGCAACGCAAGGCAGCGGTTCCTGGAGGAATTGCAGACCGCGCACCGGCTGCAGGCCGACGGCGATGACCGGCGCATCCTGATCGTCGGCCCCAATGACTGGCCAAGCCCCATCCCGATCGTGCAGGCGGGCGGGCGCTGGCATTTCGATTCGGCCGCCGGCGCGCAGGCCATCTCCGACCGGCGCATCGGTGAGAACGAGATCACCGCCATCGGCAGCCTGCTCGCCGTGGCCGATGCCGAGCGCGCCTATTTCGACCTGCGGCACGAATACACGCGGCGGTTCCTGTCCAGCCCGGGGCAGCAGGACGGGCTGTACCTGGCCCACCGACGACGATGCCGCCCCAAGTCCGCTGGCCGGGCTGGCGGCGATTGCGGAGGCGGAAGGCTATTCGCTTGACCCGATGCAGAAGTCGCCGGCGCTGTTTCGCGGCTATTTCTTCCGTTTCCTGACGGCGCAGGGCCCGTCGGCTGAGGGCGGGGCGAAATCCTGGCTGCAGGCGGGCAAGCTGACCGGCGGCTTCGGTGTGCTCGCCTGGCCGTCGCGCTATGGCAATTCCGGCATCATGAGTTTCCAGATCGGGCCGGCGGGGGTGGTGTTCCAGAAGGATCTCGGGCCGGATACCGCGGCTGCCGCGGGGCGGATTACCCGGTACGATCCGGATCTGTCCTGGGCTCGGGTGGATTTGAAGGACTGACTTCAGTAACGGGGTCAAGGGCAGAGCCCTGGCCTTTCTTTCTTGATAGCGGCATTTAGCGCCGATGTCCGACCCGACCCGCGAGGCCGCCTTCGACCTGCTATCTGCCGTGCTCGACCGGCACCGCCCGCTGGAGGAGGCGCTGGACGCTCTGCCGTCCATGGCGCTGCGCGACCGCGCCGCCGCCCATCGTCTGGCCGCCGGAACGCTGCGACGGCTGGGCACCCTGGACGCGGTGCTGGAGCCGCTGTTGCGCAAAGCCCCGCCGCTGCCCGTCCGCCACGTGCTGCGCCTGGGGGCGGCCGGGCTGGTGTTGCTCGGCACCCCGGCGCATGCGGCGGTGGCGACCTCGGTCGGGCTGGCGCGGGCGCGCGGGCTGGCGCCCTTCGCCGGGCTGGTGAACGCCGTGCTGCGCCGGGTGGCGCAGGCCGGGCCGTCGGCACTGGACGGGCTGGACGGGCCGCGCCTGGACACGCCGCCCTGGCTGTGGGCGTCGTGGGGCGCGGAGGCGCGGGCGATTGCCGAGGCGCACCAGCACGAGGCGCCGCTCGATCTCACCCTCGCCCCTGGCGTCGAGGCGCCGCCGGGGGGCGAGGCTTTGCCGACCGGTTCCTGGCGCTATCCCGCCGGCACGCGGGTGGCCGACCTGCCCGGCTTCGACGAGGGCGGGTTCTGGGTGCAGGACGCCGCGGCCGCGCTGCCGGCGCGTCTGTTGGCGGCGCACGCGGGCGAGCGGGTCGCCGATCTGTGTGCCGCGCCGGGCGGCAAGGCGGCGCAACTGGCGGCCGCCGGGGCACAGGTGACCGCGGTGGAGCGCGACCCCGCGCGGCTGGAACGTCTGCATGACAATTTCGCCCGGCTGCGCCTGACCGCCGATTTCGTCACCGCCGACGCGGCCGGCTGGCGCCCGCCGGCACCGCTGGATGCGGTGCTGCTGGATGCGCCCTGCAGCGCCACCGGCACCATCAGGCGCCACCCTGACGTGCCCAGCCTGAAACGCCCGCGCGACATCGCCGCCCTGACGGCGCAGCAGGACCGCCTGCTCGATGCGGCCTGCGCCATGCTGCGGCCCGGGGGACGGCTGATTTATGCGGTGTGCTCGCTGCAGCCGGAGGAAGGACAGCCGCGCGTGACGGCGGCGTTGGAGCGGCTTGATCTGCGGCCCGATCCGGTGCGCCCTGAGGAGGTGCCGGGGCTGGCGGAGGCGATCACCGCGGCGGGCGCCCTGCGTACCACGCCGACGCTGTGGGCGGCGCGGGGCGGGCTGGACGGGTTTTTCATCGCCCGGCTGATCCGGCCGGCAGGCTGAAACAAACATCCCGACACAAATAGTGAGCCGTTCGTGAGGCGCCGCTTGTGCGAAGCGGAGTCGCCTGTCTAGAAACCGCATGATGTTCCAGCGCTGCCCTGTCCGGACGGATCGATACTGGCGCACCGCGCCGCGGCCGCAAGCCGGCGGCGGCGACGGCCCCGTCTGGCTGATCGGAGTGCGTGCATGAGCGGGTGGATGCGAGGCATGCGGCTGCGGATGGCCCGGCTGCCCAGCCTGCGCATGACCCGGGTGCCGGACGCGCCGGCCCTGCCGGTGCGCGACCCCTGGCCGGGTGACCCGGCGCGCGGGGCCGATTTGCTGAAGGGCGTGCTGTCGGCCGGCGGCTGCGCGTGGGCGTTGCGTGTGGGCGGGTTCGGTGACGTGGACGGCCCGCCGATGCTGCGCGCGGCGGCGCACGGGTTCACCTGGCTGCGCGATCTGCGTGCTCTGGGCACCGATGCGGCCCGCATGCGTGCGCGCGCGCTGGTGGCCGACTGGATCGTCGCCCCGCAGCTCGATGTGATTGCCGACCGTCCGGACGTGGCCGGGGCGCGCATCGCCGCCTGGCTCGGCCATTATGATTTCTTCGCCGCCTCGGCCGATGACGGGTTCCGGCAGAAGCTGATGGCGCGGCTGGTTGCGGACGCTCGCAGCCTGGCCGCCGCCCTGCCCACCGAGGAACTCGACGCGCGTGCGCTGACGGCGTTGAAGGGCTTGATGGCGGCGGCGGTGGCGCTGCCCGACCATGCCGCCTTTGTCACCCGCGTGCTGCGGGTGCTGCCGCAGGAACTGGCGCGCCAGGCGCTGCCGGATGGCAGCCACGCCGAGCGCAGCCCGGCGCAGCTGATGGCGGCGCTGCAGGACCTTGTCGAAATCCGCGCCTTGTTGCAGGCCGCCCAGACGCAGCCGCCGCACGTGCTGGGCAGCGCCATCGAGCGCATGGGCCCGGCGCTGCGCAGCCTGCGCCATGGCGATGGCGGCCTGGCGCTGTTCAATGGCAGCAAGGAAGAAAGTGCTCCGGTGGTCGAGCTGGTGCTGGCCCAGGCCGGGCGCACTGGCCGGGCGTTGCCGTCCTTGCCTGAGGGCGGGTTCCAGCGGCTGCAGGCCGGACGGTCGGTGCTGATCGTCGATTGCGGCGCGCCGGCGCCGCCGAAGCTCGACCGTTTCGCCCATGCCGGCACGCTGAGTTTTGAGCTGTCGGTCGGGCGGGATCGCATGATTGTGAACTGCGGCGCCGCCCCGGCGGCGGGCGGTGCGTGGCGCGACGCCACCCGCGCGACGGCGGCGCATTCCACGCTGGTGATCGCCGACACCAATTCCTCGGAACTGCGGCTCGAGGGGGGGCTGGGACGGCGGCCGGAGAAGGTCGAGGCGCAGCGGCAGGAGGCGGCCGGGGCGCATTGGCTGGAGGCGAGCCATGACGGCTATGAAAAGCCGTTCGGCGCCATTCATCGCCGCCGGCTGTACATGGCCGAGAGCGGCGAGGACATTCGCGGCGAGGACATGGTGGAGGCGGCGACGCCGCAGCCTTATGTGGTGCGGTTCCATTTGCACCCGACCGTCGATGCCGGTTTGCAGCAGGACGGCGAGGCGGTGCTGTTGCGTCTGCCTTCCGGCACCGGCTGGCTGTTGCGCGCGGACGGTGCGCGGCTGACGCTGGAGGAGAGTGTTTATCTCGGCGGGCCGGAGCCGCGGCGGACCGAGCAGGTGGTGCTGACCGGTTTTCAGGACGGGCCGCAGACGGTGAAGTGGGCGATTACGAAAGTGGGGTAAGTGGTTGCTCGTAGGTGGTAAATTTCGTCGCCGCCGCGTTCAGGTGGAAACCGATGTGGCGAGACCCTACGTTTGAAGGGAAATTTGGTATGGTGACCGCTATGAGTGGCCGCGATGCTCCCTCAAAGGTCGTCGGAAGGACGGAGTCTTTAAACGACGAACGTGACGAGTTGACCATAGTTTCGAACGACCGAATGGCGTTTGAGAAGACGCTTGAATCTCTGGAAAATGAGTATGTTCAAACTCTAGAGCGCGGACTGATTTACCGGAGAAAATGGGTGAATGAGGTGTTTCGGCAAATTCGGCAGCTGGATGACGTTTCAATTATCAGGAGCATTGTCGATGCGCCGGATTTGGGGCTTTCGGATGCCCCGTCCTCTGGCTCGGACACTGCACTCGATGAAGCCGCCGCCCGGCAGATCATTGAGCGCGTGAACGAAGGGTTGACGGAACTCCATCAGCAAGCTGACCGCGTCTTTCGTATGCTTGAATGCTGATCGAATATGGCATTCGGCATCAAGGATTTCCTCGACCTCGCGCGGACCCTTGATCGTCTTTTTGCTGCTGAGAAGAAGCATGGCGACCTCATCGAGGCCCAGGCGCGCCGACTTCAGGACATTTCCGAACGCGTCGCCCGGCTGGAGGCGCGCGAGGAAATTCTGATTGTCGAGGCAAAGGCTGCCGCCGGAACTGCTGCCTCTGCGGCTGCTACCCATCACCTGACCGATATGGCGATGCGAATTGGTGCGCTGGACGAACGGACGCGGCGTCTTGACCCATCGGACGATCCGCGGAGACTCACGGACGGCGACCGCTGAGCAAGCGATCGTAGGGTGCGATGCCGATTGGCGTTGGACCGTTTCCTTAAGGAATGGGGTGCAGGGGGCCACTGCCCCCTGCCGGGTCCAGGGCAGAGCCCTGGCCTTGCTTTGGTTCAACCGGAGCGCAGGCGGGGCGGCGGCAGCCACCAGGGATTGCGGCTTTTGGTGGGACGCGGGTCGATTGTGGGGTGGTGCGGGATCGGGGCCGGGCGGGGTGGCGGCCGGCGCGGCGTTGCCGCGGATGCGGGCGTGATCGGGCGGGGCGGGTTCGCGGGCGGGAGGCCGAGCATGCGGCGGATCGGGGCGAGGGTGCGGCTGGCGGCGGTGCAGGCGAGCAGGTCGGCGGCGGCGGGATCGGCTAACAGGGCCTCGAGTTGGGCGGCGTAGGCGGCGGCCTCGGCGCCGAGGGCGCGGATCAGCCAGGCGGGGGTGGTGGGAAAGGGCGAGCGCCGGCGGGGACCGCTGTGGTTGGTGGCGCGGGGCCTCGGCGGCGGGATGGGGCCGGCGGCGAGGCGGGCGCGCAGGCGGTCGAGGCGAAGCGCGGCGCGGGTGAGGTGCTGCCACAGCGGGATGATGAGGGCGGCGAGCCGCGGATCGTGGAGGAAGCGGCGGGCGATGAGGGCGGCGAGGTTGCGGAGGATGACGCCGAAGTCGGGCCCGCCAAGGGATAGGGCGGGGTTGGCGGTGGCGGGGAGGGGCTGGGCGTGCATGGAATAAATTCCTAGCACGAGTGAGGGTGGATCGCAAGGGGGATTACGAAAGCGGGCGCGCCTCTATGCGAGGGGCTGGAAGGGATGGGGGCGTTGGAGGCTGGGGGCGCCGATGTCGGGTTTGCGCCCAAGGGGGCCGCTGAGACGAGCGATGCCGTTTCTCCAAATCGGTCCTCCGTGGGTGCGGTGGCAACCGGAAGGGATGGGCGCGCGTTGTGGGCTGGCGGTGCCGATGTCGGGTCTGTGCCCATGGCGGTCAGCACGCGGGAGAGCGCAGTGAATCCCGCCGTCGCGACTGGCGGTTGGCGGGGCGTCGGCGGAGGCACGACGGCAGCCCGCAAGCGGCGGGATACTACGGCTTGCTGAAATGGGTAGAAAAATGACATTCAGCTATTCGCAGGCCTAGTTGGCCTCCAGGGCCGCCTTCGTCTTCCAGAGCCTCATTTTCGACAGATCGAAATAAAAATCGGAGCTTCCGGTCACAATATGTCGGCAACTCCAAAGCGCCGCCCTGAACCCGGCGCCGTCAGTGACGCCGTCCAAGAGAACAAGCATCTGTGGAACGCTGAGGAACCAGCAGTTGAAGAAGGGCTGGTTGATCTCCATTTGGCCGGGATAGAGTGCCGCCACTTGCTCGCGAATTGCGGCGAGCGACTTGTTGAGTTCGTTAAATTTTTTATTGAGGTTTGCGGCGACCGGCGTGAAACTCACATTCATGGTCGACTCTAAAAATTGTTTCGTCAGAATTCGATCCTGGAAGCTGCCGAAGTCAAGCAGTGAGACCGCTACCCGTTCGACTCCACGGGCGTTCAGCTCAAGGCGTCTGGTTGTTCCGTTGCGCTCGAGGTCGAGATAGTGATCGCGGCGCAACCGCACCTCATGCCATCCGGCCTGCGCCTGGGCGGCCAGAAGACTGCCTGCGAAGTCCAAGAGCAGGTGAGCATCGGATCCCGCCTTCGCGCGCCGTGTGAGTGCCTTTTTCTTCACCTCGACAAAGATCACCGTCTCAGGCGTGTCGATCACCAGATCACATTCCCCATGTTCCTGCGCGGTGTCATAGTCACCGGCGCTGATGTGGATGCCATGTGAGGTAAATTCAGCTTCGAGGAAGCGCTCGATCTCTAGGCCTACCTTGTCGTCGACGCCGTTTTTCTCCTGGCGCAGTGGCGTCAGGAGCGCCTCAAGGCAGGCCGGCGCGCAGACTGAGCGGTCGAGCAACCAGAACCGGCGGCCGGACTGGTAAAGTAGAGGTCGCAGGAAGAAATCGTGCCCCACGTCCTTCAGGTTGGGGTTCTCGGGGATCGGCGCATCGGTTGGCCGAGAAGTTTCGGTTCGCGCCAGTAGTGGGATGGCTCAACACATCGTCCAAAATTTAAGTCACAGTCTTGTGTGGGATCTTCGGGCAGGCACGGCGGATATCGGCTTCGTCTACGGAGATTGGTCCGCGCATATCTCGGATGGGATCAAGCAAATAACCGACGATTTCCAGCACTTGGTCGATCGACCAACCCGCTTTCGTCGGCGCACTGGTGTCCAACCAGCCCAACATGCCGCGCGCAATCTTGACCACATCCTTCGGCCGCATCTGCGGAATGCGGAAAAGTGTGTCGTAGACTGCCATCTCCTGCAGGTGTGGTACGATAGTGTGGGCATCCAACCCGCCGTAAAAGGTCGGCGCATAAGGCTGAACATCTATGACCGCTGCGAACGCCATCGACAGACCACAGAGCCTTTGCCATTGGGCGTCGGCGTTGCCATAGGGTTTTCGCTCCCAGGCGTGTTTAGCCGCTAGTTGGAGCAGGTAGCCCCAAGGTATCTGCGGTAGCCCCTCCCCCGTCGGCGAGGCGTGCCGAACCACGTGATAGCGCTGCTGATCGGTATCGTATTGTGGGGAAATTGCCTTGAAGATCCGACGCGCAACGTTCACTCCGCCAATGGTAGATACGAGGTCTTCGATCGCGGCGATTAGCGCAGTTTCGGCAGTTTCCTCAAGGCTCAATTGGCCCGGCTTTAGCCGAATTGCGAACCCTGCATCACGCAATGCGCGTGCAGCGTCCGCAACCATGAAGTCACGGGCATAAGTCTTTTCCCGGTTCGGCTTGCTCCAGCTGTATATTTGTATATGGTCCAGCGTGGTCCGGATCGCCAGGCTCCAGTCGCCCTCGATCGGCGCCCGAGGATCACCGGAAATGCGGACTGCATCCTGTAGATGATCAAGCACCTCGAAATAGGGATCAAGCGGCGCGCCAGACAGTTTGTGCTCACGAATGAGGTCCTTGCGCAGCGATCTGCACGTCCGCCAAACTGTAGCGTGACCGGACGTGAAGCAGTCCCGTATTTGTGCATACAGCGCGTCAGACACTGCGGTCCCGGTATGTGCGGCGCCGTGCTCAAGTCCAACGTAATCGTAGAGACGTTGAAGATCACTCTCGCAAGCGGCGATGCCGGGCGCCGCGCCGTCGACGATTTGACGGAAGGTATGGAGATCCATGGCTACGCCTCAAAAACGACCCGTGGGCGACCGCACGGACGCCATCTTACGGCCCGCCCTTTCACTTCTTATCCTACCAGCAAGTTGGGCGGGCTTCAGCCCACCGTCGCATGTTGCTCGACAGGTTTGCGTTGGTGGGCTGAAGCCCACCCTACAGGATCAGCGGCGGCTTTGAAGCTCTCGCGTTCCGAAGCGGCCTTTGCGACCCCGGCCAAAATGAGACCTCTGACCGGCGGCAGCATAGGTCTGAGACGGTTAGAGCGCGGGTTTCCCATCGCCCCCCCGCTCACCGCCCCGTGCCACCCATGCGCCCCCACGCCACTCCCACCCGCACCGCCCGCTTGCCGTCCCGCCCGTCCCGCGATAGGCGCCGGGCATGAAAGTGATCGAGATCATTAACGTCGATTTCTCCCTGCGGCATTTCCTGCTGCCGCTGATGCGCGGCATAAGTGACCGGGGGCATGAGGTGGTGGGCGTCTGCGCGGAAGGGCCGTTGCTGGCGCCGGTCCGGGCCGAGGGGTTCCGCGTCGAGACCGTGCCGATGGCACGCAGCTACTCGCCGGTCGCGCAACTGCGCGCCTACCGGGCGCTGCTGGAGCTGCTGCGGCGGGAAAAGCCCGATCTGGTGCATGGGCATATGCCGATCAGCGGGTTTCTCGCCCGCGTCGCCGCCCGCGCGGCCGGGGTGCCGAGGGTGGCCTATACCTGCCACGGGTTCCTGTTCAACCAGCCCGGGCCGTGGTGGCGGCAGGGCATGGCCTTCGTTATGGAATGGATCGGTGGGCGGCTGACCGATGTGCATATGACCGTCTCGGACGAAGAAGCGCGGGACGCGCGGCGGTTGCGCATCCATGCGGGCTCGGTGGGTATCGGTAATGGCCGCGACCCGGCGCGGTTTCGCCCCGACGCCGCGGCGCGCAGCCGCATCCGGGCCGCATTCGGCGTGCCGGAAGATCAGGTGGTGGTGATCGCGGTGTCTCGCCTGGTGCGCCACAAGGGCTATCCCGAACTGCTGGCGGCCATGCAGGAGGTGAAGGCCGAATTGTGGGTGGTGGGCGAGCGGCTGGCCACCGACCACGGCGAGGACCTGGAACCTTATTTCGCCGCCTGTGACCTGGGTGCGCGGCTGCGCCGGCTGGGGTATCGGGAGGACGTGCCGGACTTGCTCGCGGCGGCTGACATTTTCGTTCTGCCGAGCCATTTCGAGGGGCTGCCGATGTCGGTGATCGAGGCCATGCTGACGGGCCTGCCGGTGGTGGCCACCAATGTGCGCGGGCCGCGCGAGCAGGTGGAGGAGGGGCGCACGGGCCTGCTGGTGCCGCCCCGGCACGTCACCGCGCTTGCGGCGGCGCTGCGGCGTCTGGCCGACAATTCTGTTCTTCGCGTGCGCATGGGGATGGCGGCGCGGGGGCGGGCGGTGGCCCGTTACGACGAAGCCAGGGTTGTGGCGCGCACGCTGGATTTGCTGGGGCTGTAGGGTTATGCGGGCGGCTTCACGCTGACCGGAGGCCGCCCCATGACCGATATCGTCCCGATCCGCCGCGCGCTGATTTCGGTGTCCGACAAGACCGGACTGGTGGATTTCGCCCGGGCGCTGGCGGGGCGGGGGATCGAAATCCTGTCCACCGGCGGCTCGGCCAAGGCTATCCGGGATGCGGGCCTGGCGGTGACGGAAGTGTCGGCCCATAGCGGATTTCCGGAAATCCTCGACGGACGGGTGAAAACGCTGGTGCCGCAAATCCATGGCGGCATTCTCGGACGGCGCGACCTGCCCGAACACGTGGCGCAGATGGCGCAGCATGGCATCGCTCCGATCGACCTGGTGGCGGTGAACCTTTACCCGTTCGAGGCGACCGTCGCCGGCGGGGCCGGGTTCGAAGATTGCGTCGAGAATATCGACATCGGCGGGCCGGCGCTGATCCGCGCCGCCGCCAAGAACCACGATTTTGTTACCGTGCTGACCGAGGCGGCGCAGTACGCCGAGGTGCTGGCCGAGCTGGCGGCGCAGGAGGGAACTTCGCTCGCGCTGCGCCGCCGGCTGGCGGGCGCGGCCTATGCGCGGACGGCGGCGTATGATGCCGCCATCGCGGCCTGGTTTGCCGGGCAGCGGGGCGAGGCGTTTCCGCTTCGGCTGACCGTGTCGGGCACGCTGCGGCAAGGGCTGCGCTATGGCGAGAACCCGCACCAGCAGGCGGCTTTCTATATCACCGATGCGCGCCCTGGCGTCGCCACCGCCACCCAGGTGCAGGGCAAGGAACTTTCCTACAACAACCTGAATGATACCGATGCCGCCTTCGAGTGCGTCGCCGAGTTCGCGGCACCGACGGTGGTGATCGTCAAACACGCCAATCCGTGCGGGGTGGCGAGTGCCGCCACGCTGGCGGATGCCTGGGACGCGGCGCTGCGCTGCGATCCGGTGTCGGCGTTCGGCGGCATCATCGCGGTGAACCGCACGCTGGACGAGGCGGCGGCCGAGCGCTTCGCCGCCATCTTCACCGAAGTGATCGTGGCGCCGGACGCGACCGAGGCCGCGCGGGCGGTGCTGGCGCGCAAGAAGAACCTGCGGCTGCTGCTGACCGGCGGCCTGCCCGACCCGGCGGCCCCCGGCCTGACCTTTCGCAGCCTGTCGGGCGGGTTCCTGGCGCAGTCGCGCGATGCCGGCCGGGTGACGCGCGAGGGGCTGAAGGTGGTGACCCGGCGCGCGCCTACCGAGGCCGAGCTGGATGACCTGATCTTCGCCTTCCGGGTCTGCAAGCACGTGAAATCAAACGCCATCGTTTATGCCAAGGGCGGCGCCACGGTGGGCGTGGGCGCGGGGCAGATGAGCCGGGTGGACTCGGCCCGCATCGCCGCCTGGAAGGGCGAGGAAGCCGCCCGCGCCGCCGGCCTGCCGGTGCGGCTGACCGAGGGCAGCGTGGTTGCGTCCGATGCCTTCTTCCCGTTCGCCGACGGGCTGCAGGCGGCGGTCGCCGCGGGGGCGACGGCGGTGATCCAGCCCGGCGGCTCGATGCGCGACGCCGAGGTGATCGAAGCGGCCGATGCGGCTGGGATTGCCATGGTGCTGACCGGGATGCGGCATTTCCGGCACTGAGGGCAATCGGGTGAAGGAAGGCCAGGGCTCTGCCCTGGACCCGCCAGGGGCCGGGAGGCCCCTGGACCCCGCTACTTAAGCATTTGTCTAAAGAGGGGGTGAGGCGGTGACCGGTTCACCGCCTCACCCCCCTCCCAAGACCAATGTTTAAAAGTAATGGGTTCCAAGGGCCTCTCGGCCCTTGGCGGGGTCCAGGGGTAGAGCCCCTGGCCTTCCTTTCCTCACTTCCTTACCCAAGTTGATCATTCCGGCCCCCGCCGCCATAGTGCGAGCGCATTCGTCGCGCTCAGGCGGATCGCACCCATTTCATCCGCGCCGGCACCCACCGCCCGGCTTTGACGGTCATCGAGGGCCCCGACGCATGCGTGATTTCGACCAGCTGAGCGAGCGCGAAATCCTGGCGCTGGCGATTACCGCCGAGGAGGAGGACGGCCGCATCTACCTCGACTTCGCCGAGGGGCTGCGCGCCGACTATCCCGCCTCCGCCCAGGTGTTCACCGACATGGCGGGCGAGGAGGACGTGCACCGGCGCTGGCTGATCGAGCTGTACCGCAAGAAATTCGGCGAACACATCCCGCTGATCAAGCGCGAGCATGTGCGCGGCTTCTACCAGCGCAAGCCGATCTGGCAGTTGCAGCCGCTCAACCTCGACGCCGTCCGCCGCCAGGCCGAGGAAATGGAATACGACTCGGCGCGCTTCTACCGCCGCGCCGCCGGGCGCTCGACCGATGCCTCGATCCGCAAGCTGCTTGGCGACCTCGCCGCCGCCGAGGTGAAGCACGAGCACGCCGCCGAACGGATCATGAAGGAGAACCTGACCGAGAACGCCCTGGCCGAGGAGGCGGAATTGGCGCGGCGCATGCTGCTGCTGCGCTTCATCCAGCCGGGGCTGGCCGGGCTGATGGACGGGTCCGTCTCCACCCTCGCGCCGGTGTTTGCCGCCGCGTTTGCCACCGCCAGTTCGTGGGACGCGTTCCTGGTCGGCCTGGCGGCCTCGCTTGGCGCCGGCATTTCGATGGGGTTCGCCGAGGCGCTGTCGGACAATGGCAGCCTGACCGGGCGCGGCGCGCCGCTGCTGCGCGGCGCGATTTGCGGGGCGATGACCACGCTGGGCGGCATCGGCCATACGCTGCCCTTCCTGATCCCGGATTTCCGTATCGCCGTCATCCTTGCGGTGGCGGTGGTGATCGCCGAGCTGGCGGCGATTTCGTGGATACGCTGGAAATACATGGACACCCCGCCGTTGTCGGCCGCCATGCAGGTGGGCTTCGGCGGCGCGCTGGTGTTCGCGACCGGCATCCTGATCGGTGCCAGTTGATCACGCCCCGCCGAAGGAAACGTCACAAGAAGCCGCCGGAGACCGCCTCCGCCGGCCCGCAACACCGGAGCAGCCATGAGTGACACCGCAACCCTTCCCCCCCGGACATTCCGCTACGATTCACTGACGATCGCCCTGCACTGGCTGATCGCCATTGTGGTGACGGCGCAATGGGTCAGCGGCCAGGTGATCGACTTCTTCCCGCGCGACGGCGGGCGGGTCGAGATGCGCTCGGCGCACATCGTGCTGGGCCTCGCGCTGCTGGGGCTGGTGCTGCTCCGGCTGTTGTGGCGCAAAACCCCCTGGGGCGGCCGTCAGCCGCCGCGGGCGGGGCTGGGGGACCTCGCGGCGCGCGGCGTGCAGCTTCTGCTGGTGCTGCTGCTGGGGGTTAATATCCTGTTCGGCCTGTTCAATGTTGCGGTGCGCGGAGATGCGATCTTCACCTGGGTGAAAGTGCCGCCGCTGGGCGGCGGCGTGCCGGGCCTGCGCGACTTCGTGGGCGAGCTGCATGCATGGGGGGGCAATCTGATCCTGGCCGTTGTCGGTCTGCATGCGGCGGCGGCTTTGGTGCACCATTATTTGCTGCGGGACACTGTCTTGGCGCGGATGCTGCCGCGGGGGCGGGTGGCTTAGCAGGTTAAGGAAGGCCAGGGCTCTGCCCTGGACCCGCAAGGGGGCGGTGGCCCCCTTGACCCCGCTACTTAAGGAACGGGGTCAAGGGGTCCACTGACCCCTTGCGGGTCCAGGGCAGAGCCCTGGCCTTCCTTCCTTTGCCTCACCCCCGGAGAACCCGATGTCGCAAGCGGCCGCCCCCCCCAAGACACTGGTCGCGACCCTCGCCGACCGGCGTCTGTGGCTGATGGTGGGGTTCGGCTTCGCGGCCGGGCTGCCGCTGGCGTTGTCCGGGTTCACCCTGCGGCAATGGCTGAGCGAGCGGCAGATTTCGCTCGCAGCCATCGGGCTGACCGCCAATATCGGTCTGGCCTACACGCTGAAATTCCTGTGGGCGCCGCTGCTGGACCAGATGCGTCCGCCTTTTGGGCTCGCCCGGTTCGGCCGGCGCCGGGGCTGGCTGCTGGCCATTCAGCCGGCGCTGGTGGCGATGGTGGCGGCGCTGGCGTTCTCCGGCGGCGGGCCGTTATGGGGCACCGTTGCGGCGGCGGCGCTGGTGGCCTTCCTGTCGGCCAGCCAGGACATCGGCATCGACGCCTGGCGCATCGAAACCTTTCCCCAGCGCCTGCAGGGCGCGGCGATGGCGGGGTATGTGTGGGGCTACCGGGTGGCCATGCTGATCTCCGGTGCCGGTGCCATCGCGGCGGCGGGCTGGCTGGGCTGGCAAGGCTCGTTCCTGGCGGTCGCCGCCCTGCTGGCGCTGGGTATTCCGGTGACGCTGGCCGCCGCCGAGCCGGTGGCCGGCCCGCGCCCGCCGGTGGCTGCGGGTCTTGCGGCGCGGGCGCGGGCGGCGGTGCTGGAGCCGTTGCGCGAATTCCTGGACCGGTCCGGGTCGGTCGCCATCCTGGCCTATGTGGCGCTGTTCAACCTCGGCGAGGCGATGGCCGGGGTGATGCTGGCGCCGTTTTACCGCTCGCTTGGGTTCGACCGTGCCGCGGTGGCGGCGGCGACCGGGGTGCCGGCGCTGGTCTGCACCATGGCGGGCATTGCCGCCGGCGGCTGGCTGGTGGCGCGGATCGGGCTCGCGCGGGCGCTGATTTCCACCGGCCTGACCCAGATGGCGGCGATGGCGATGTATGTGTGGCTGGCGCATTCGCATGGCGACCACACGGTGCTGTTCGCGACGGTCATGACCGAGGCGTTCGTGCAGGCGCTGGCGACCGCTTCGTTCGTGACCTACCTGTCCGGCCTGTGCTCGACCGCGTTCACCGCGACGCAGTATGCGCTGCTGACCTCGCTGGCGGCGCTGGCCTCGCACACGATCGGCGGGTTTTCGGGGTTCGTGGCGGAGGCGGTGGGGTGGCCGGCGTTTTACCTGCTGGCGATGGGCTGCGCGGTGCCGGGGATGCTGGTGATGCTGCACATCCTGCGCCGGTTTCCGCCGGATCGGGCGTGAGCGCGTCCGGCGACAGTCAGAAACCCAACCGGATTGCCTGGAGAAGGTCCGACCGTTGGTCGGTCCACAGCGCGCGCGCGTCGAACGGGGGCATTTCGGTCCAACCCATCGCCGGGTCGAGACCGTCGAGCGCGCCGCCGCGCCCGGCCAGCGCGACCACGGTTGCCGGCATGCGCCGCCACCGCGGGGTGCCTGGCGGCGGCCAGTCCGCCAGCATTCGTGCCGGCACGCCGGCATCGGCGGCGAGCGCGCCGACCACGGGGCGCAGGTCCAGCGTGCGGCTGCTGATATGAAAAAGCAGATGCCCGCCGGGGGCGAGCTTGCGCAGATACAGCGCCAGGGCCTCGCGCGTCAGCAGGTGCATCGGAATGCTGTCGGAGCTGAAGGCGTCCAGCACCAGCACGTCGTAGCTGCCATCGGCCGCGCCGGCCATCGTCAGCCGCGCATCGCCCAGCACGACGCGCGGATCGTTGCCGCAGTTCGCGAGGAACTGGAAATAGCGCGGATCGCGGGCGATTTGTTCGACCAGCGGGTCGATTTCGTAAAACGTCCAGTCCTGGCCGGGGCGCGCGTAGCAGCCGAGTTCGCCGGTGCCCAGCCCGACCACGGCGATGTGGCGCAGGGATTCGGGCGGGAGTGCCGCGAAGAACCGCCCGAACGGGCCTTCCTGGCTATAGTACGCCATCGGCAACCGTTCCTCGCCCGGCACCGGGCTTTTCACCCCGTGCAGCGTGGTGCCGTTCATCAGTGTCATGATCGGCGTGTGCGCATGGTCCACCATGCGGACGCGATAGACGCCGAAGAAGCTGCGGGCGGTGGCGATCGTGTCGGTCTGGCCGATTGCCGCGGTGGCGAGCAGCCAGGCGGCGACGCCCAGGCCGAAGCGCCAGCGGCGGGGTGAAAAGTTCAGCAGCGCCATCGCCGGCAGCATGTAGCCGAACACCGCCATCAGCACCGGCACATGGCCGTCCTCGCTGGCCACCGCCAGGACGCTGCGGGTCAGCACGACATAGACCCCCAGCGCCGCCGGCAGCACGATGTCCCAGGTCAGGCCGCGGTGCGCGTCGTCCGGCGTGGCGGGCTTCACCAGGCAGGCCGCGACCAGCGCCAGCGGATATTCCCACAAGCCGGGAAACATCAGCGGCGCCAGCAGCGCGTTGAACGCCCCGCCCAGCACGCCGCCGAGGGACAGAAACAGATAGAATTCCGTCAGCCGGGAAGCGTGCGGGCGCTGCTGCGCCAACTCGCCGTGACAGGCCATGCCAATGACGAAGAAGCTGACGAGAGTGAGGGTCAGCAACAGCGGCAGGGACACCAGGACCGGCACGCCGGGGGCGGCGAAGATCACGAGCGGGATCAGCAACAGCGGCAGCGCGCGTGCGACCGTCGCATGGCGCAGGGGCGGGCGCCGCGCGAAGGCGAGGATGAAGGTGAGCAGATACAGGATCAGCGGCACCACCCACAGCAGCGGCGCGGAGGCGATGTCGGTGGTGATGTGGGTGGTGACGCCGAGCAGCAGCGAGGACGGCACGAACGCCAATGCGGTCCAGCGCAGGCGCTGACGCAGGCTGCCGGGCGCGAGAGGGCCACGCTGTGTCACCGCGACTTCGCCGCGGCCGCGGAACGCAGCGGCGCACAGCGCTATTCCGAGCGCCAGGGCACCGAAGCCCAGGGACCACAGCCATGCCTGCCGGTCGAGCGGCAGCGCCGGTTCGACGAGCAGCGGATAGGCGAGCAGCGCCAGCAGACTGCCGGCGTTGCTGCCGGCATACAGGAAATACGGGTCATCGGCCGCCGCGTGGTCGAGCCGGGCGAACCAGCTTTGGAGCAGTGGCGCGGTCGCCGAAATGGCGAACACCGGCAGCCCGGCGACGCAAGCCAGCCGGAGCAATAGCCACGGCGCCGGCGACTCGCCCGGCGACGGCGCGCCGGCGCCGAGGTCGACCGGCAGGAAAATCGCCGCCAGCGGCAGCAGCACGGCCAGATGGACCAGGATCTGTCCCGGCAGCGGCAACAGCCTGGCGAGTGCATGCGCATAGGCGTAGCCGAGCAGCAGGGTTGCCTGGAAGAATACCAGGCAGGTGCTCCACACCGCCGGCGTGCCGCCGAGCCGTGGCAGCACCATCTTGGCCACCATCGGTTCGATCAGGAACATCAGGCCGGCGCTGAGGAACAGCGTGGCCACGAAGCCTGGCAGCACAAGGGGGGACGGTAACAGGCGGGCGCGCGCGGGCGCGTTGGTGTGCAAGCCGGGTTCCGATCGTTATGCGGTGCGATCGGCGAGTTGCCCCCGGCAGCGCATCGCTGTCAACGCTGCCGCCAGGCTTGGCGGCGCGGCGCGGCCTGGCGAACGGCGGATTTCTCTAACGCGGACATTCTTTGGACATCAGCTTTGGCGGTGCCGGCTCGAAGAACAGGCAGGTCACCGGATCGTTCAGACTCCCGTTGGCTTGGATAAAAAACGCCCCGTGGTAGGCTGGAAAGAAGGCCGCCGCTGAGGCATTTCCAATCAGGGTGGGCGCGCCGTCGGTATTTAAACCATACAACTCCAATTCCTGTGCCGCCGCGCCCATCTGATATGTAAATAATAATGTCGGCTTGCCGTTATAACGCCAATTGGATAAAACTTGAATTCTGGGAGAATAACCATCGGTGCGCGCGGCCGACCATAGCGTTCCGGGTGGCGCATGACCGCGCCGCAACAAAGCAAGCCACACGGCGTGCGGCCCAGGCTGTTCGCCGGTCATCCAGGTTGCCCACCGGAGCGGTGATCCGTCGTCTCCGGCGTTGAGTATTTGCAGGTCCGTCAGCGACGCCGCTACGGCGTCACGGACGATTTTGGGCGCTTCTGCGCCAGCCGGGGGCGTTTGGAGGATGACGGCAAGCGCCAGCAGAACGTGAGCCGACCGAAACACGGCGCGCCCGTCCGTGTTTCCCCCCGTCGCCGGACCTTCATCCCCCCGCCAGCGCCGCCTCCACCCGCCGCGCGAACGTCGCCGGGTCGCGCGGCAGATCGCCGTCCTGGATGCGCGCGAGATCCAGCAGCAGCCCGGCGGCTTCCGCCACATCCTCGCCCGCGCCGGCCTTCGCCGCCAGCGATGCCACCAGCCGGTGGCGCGGGTTGATCTCCAGCACCGGCGCGGGCGCGAACGAGGCGCGCCCGGCGCGGCGCAGCAGGCGCTGCATCTGCAAATCCGGCCCCGCCGTGCCGGCCGCCAGCACCACCGCGCTATCGACCAGCCGGTCGGTGGCGCGCACCTCGGCCACGGCGTCGCCCAGCGCCTCCTTCAGCGCGGTCAGCAGCGCGGTCACGTCGGCCGCCTCGCCAGATGGCGTCTCGGCAGGTTCGAGCTTGGACAGATCGGCCGCGCCCTGCGTCACGCTGCGGATCGGCTTGCCTTCGAATTCATCCATCCGCTCCGGCCAGAACGCGTCGATCGGGTCGGTCAGCAGCAGCACTTCGATGCCACGCGCCCGGAACCCCTCCACCTGCGCCGAGCGCGACAACGAATCGGCATTGTCGCCGGCGAGCACATAAATCGCCTCCTGCCCGTCCTTCATGCGGCCCACATAGTCGGACAGCGAGGTGAGGCCCTCCACCGAAGAGGAGCGGAAGCGCAGCAGCGGGGCGAGGTCCTTGCGGTGGTCGTTGTCTTCCCACACGCCTTCCTTCAGCACCGCGCCGAAATTCTCCCAGAATTTCGCGTAGTCCTCCGGCTCCTTCGCCTTGCTTTTCAGCTCCGTCAGCACCCGGTTGGTGACGGCGCGGCGGATGCGGGCCAGCACCGGGGTGGATTGCAGCATTTCGCGCGAGACGTTCAGCGGCAAATCCTCGGTGTCCACCACGCCCTGCACGAAGCGCAGCCAGGTGGGCAGCAACTCGGCGCCGTCGGTGATGAACATGCGCCGCACATGCAGCCGCACCTTCGACGTGCGGTCATTGTCCAGCGGCTCGAACGGGCGGCTGCCGGGCACGAACAGCAGCGCGGAGAACTCCAGCGTGCCCTCGGCGCGCCAGTGCAGCACCGCCCAGGGGGTGTCGAACAGATGGCCGAGATGGCGGTAGAATTCGTTATAGGCCTGCTCGGTCACCTCGCTGCGCGGCTTGCGCCACAGCGCGGTGCCCTCGTTGGCGGCGACATCCTTGCCGTCGCGCTCGATGGTGATCGGAATCGTCACATGGTCGGCCCATTTGCGCACCACCGTTTCGATGCGGACCGGCTCCAGGTATTCCTCGGCATCCGCCTTGATGTGCAGCACCACGTCGGTGCCGGCTTCCTCGCGGCTGGCGGGCGCGATGGTGAACTCGCCGCCGCCGTCGGACGCCCAGGTCCAGGCCTCCTCGGCGCCCGCCTTGCGGGAGGTGACTTCCACCCGGTCGGCCACCATGAAGGCGGAATAGAAGCCCACGCCGAACTGGCCGATCAGGCTGGGCCGATCCTCCGGCTTGGCCTCGGCGAGCTTCTGCCCGAAGGCGCGGGTGCCGGAGCGGGCGATGGTGCCGAGGTGGTCCACCAGTTCCTCGCGGGTCATGCCGATGCCGGAGTCGCTGATGCTCAGGGTGCGGCCGGGCTTGTGCGGGCGGATGCGGATGGCGGCCCCTTCGGGCAGCGCGAGCGCCGGGTGCGTCAGGCTCTCGAACCGGCGGCGGTCGGTGGCGTCGGCGGCGTTGGCGACCAGCTCGCGCAGGAAGATTTCCCGTTCGGAGTAGAGCGAGTGGACCACCAGGTCCAACAGGCGCCCGACTTCGGCGCCGAAGCCGTGACGTTCGATCTGGGTGTCGGTTTCGGTCATGGGGTGCGGCCCTCCTTCGCGGGCGGGGATATGGTATCGGGGGCGTGAT
Organism: uncultured Alphaproteobacteria bacterium; assembly: GCA_963714255.1. GTDB lineage: Bacteria > Pseudomonadota > Alphaproteobacteria > Acetobacterales > Acetobacteraceae > Rhodovastum. Next base: position 89,913 of record CAVQNU010000024.1, on the reverse strand, counting down.
ATTTCAATTGAAGGAAGCAAGGCCAGGGGCTCTGCCCCTGGACCCCGCCAAGGGGCAGTGGCCCCTTGGAACCCATTACTTTTAAGCATTTGTCTTGAGAGGGGGGTGAGGCGGTGAACCGGTTCACTGCCTCACTCCCCTCTCAAGACAAATGCTTAAGTAGCGGGGTCCAGGGGGCCACTGCCCCCTGGCGGGTCCAGGGCAGAGCCCTGGCCTTGCTTTCTTCTCTTGCGTTCCACCCCTCAACCCCCAACCATTGCTGCATGTCCGGATTCGCATTCGGCGACCTGCCCGCCAGGGTGAAGGCCGTTCTCGGCCCCACCAACACGGGCAAGACGCATCTGGCCATCGAGCGGTTGCTGGCGCATGCGTCCGGCATCATCGGCTTTCCGCTGCGCCTGCTGGCGCGCGAGAACTACGACCGTATGGTCGCCCGCAAGGGCGCACGGCACGTGGCGCTGATCACCGGCGAGGAAAAAATCGTCCCGCCCGATGCGCGCTGGTTCTCCTGCACCACCGAGGCCATGCCGCTCGACCGCCATGTCGAATTCGTGGCGGTGGACGAAATCCAGCTCTGCGCCGACCCGGACCGCGGCCACGTGTTCACCGAGCGGCTGCTGCATGCGCGCGGCATGGTGGAAACCATGTTCCTCGGCGCCGAGACCATCCGCCCGCTGCTGCAGCGGCTGGTGCCGCAGGCCTTCGTGGAAACCCGGCCGCGCCTGTCGCAACTGCAGCATGCCGGCCCGACCAAGCTCGCCCGGGTGCCGCCGCGCACCGCCGTGGTGGCGTTCAGCGCCGCGGAAGTTTACGCCATCGCCGAGCTGATCCGCCGCCGCCGTGGCGGCTGTGCGGTGGTGATGGGGCGGCTGTCGCCGCGCACCCGCAACGCCCAGGTGGCGCTGTACCAGGACAAGGAGGTCGATTTCCTGGTGGCGACGGATGCCATCGGCATGGGCCTGAACATGGATGTCGACCATGTGGCTTTCGCCCGGTTGGGCAAGTTCGACGGCCACCGGCCGCGGGCGCTGAACGCCCCGGAAGTGGCGCAGATCGCCGGGCGGGCCGGGCGGGGCATGCGCGACGGCACCTTCGGCACCACCGCCGACTGCCCGCCGCTGCCGCTGGAAATCGCCGAGGCGGTGGAGACGCATCGTTTCGAGCGGCTGGAGCAGCTGTGCTGGCGCAACAGCGCGCTCGATTTCTCCCATGTGGATGCGCTGCTGGCCACGCTGACGGCCCCGCCGCCCGGGCCGGGACTGGTGCGCGGCAACGATGCCACCGATTTGCAGACCCTGGCGGCCCTGGCGCGCGAGCCGGAGATGCGCGACCTGGCCCGCGGCCGGGCGCGCGTGCGCCTGCTGTGGGAGGCGTGCCAGATCCCGGATTTCCGCAAACTGGCCGAGGACAGCCATATCCGCCTGTGCGGCCGCGTGTTCGGCCATGTGGTGCGCGACGGGCGGCTGCCGACCGATTGGCTGGCCAGCCAGATCGGCGCCCTCGACCGCGTCGACGGCGACATCGACACGCTGATGCAGCGGCTCGCCGGGGTGCGGGTGTGGTCCTACATCGCCGCCCGCGCCGACTGGGTGCCGGACGCGCCGCACTGGCAGGGCCGCGCGCGTGAGGTGGAGGACCGGCTGTCGGACGTGCTGCACGAGCGCCTGACCACCCGCTTCGTCGACCGCCGCGCCGCCCATCTGATGCGCCGGCTGGAGGCGGGCGAGGGCGAGGAATTGCTGTCGGCGGTGACACGGCGCGGCGAGGTGGTGGTCGAGGGCCACAATGTCGGCCATGTCGAGGGCTTCGGCTTCGTGCCCGACCCGATGAGCGAGGGCGAGGCGCGCCGGCTGGTGGTGCGGGCGGCGCGGCGGGCCTTGCGCGAGGAAATGCCGCTGCGCGTCACCCGGCTGGAGGCGGAGGCGGATGCGGGATTCGCCTGGCTCGCCGATCAGGGGGCCGCTGGGCAGTCCATCACCTGGGCCGGTGCGCCGGTGGCGCGGCTGCGCCCGGGGGCCGACGCGCTGCGCCCGCTGGCCGAGGTGCTGGACAGCGAGTTCCTCGACGGTCCGTCGCGCGAGCGGGTGCGGGTGCGGGTGCAGCGCTTCGTCGATGCCCGGGTGCACGAAGCCCTGGCGCCGCTGGTGGCGGCGGCCACGGCGGCGGACGCCGATGGCGCGCTGCGCGGGCCGCTGCACCGGCTGGTGGAAGGGCTGGGCGTGGTGCCGGGTGCCACCGAGGACGATATCGCGCCGGTGTTGCGCGGGCGGCTGAAGGCGCTCGGCGTGCGGGCCGGGCGGCACGCGCTGTTCGTGCCGGCGCTGCTGAAGCCGCGGGCGATGCCGATGCGGGCGCGGCTGTGGGCGCTGCGCCGCGGCGTGGCCGTGCCGGCGCTGCCGGCGCCCGGCCTGGTTTCGATCGCGCCGCCGGCGGACTGGCCCGAGGGGTTCGCCGCCGCGATGGGCTGGGTGGCGGCGGGTCCGCTGCTGGTGCGCCTGGACGTGGCCGAGCGGATCGCCGCCGAACTCGACTTTGCCGCCCGCGTCCGGCCGGCGCCGGTGCCCGCCGACCTCGCCTCCCGCCTGTCGGTGCGGCCCGAGATCGTGCCGGCGGTGCTGCGCGGGCTTGGCTTTCGGCTGATCCCGGCGGGCGCCCTGGCGGACGGGCAGTTCGGCCCGCCGATGCCGGCCATGGCGGCACGGCTGCGCCGCCGCCCGCCGGCCGCACCGCCCAAGCGCCGCCCGCCGCAGGCCGACCATCCGTTCGCCGCGCTGGCGGCCTTGCGTGGCTGATGCCGGCCGAAACCGAGGACCGCACCTGGCAGCGGCTGGACAAGTTCCTGTGGTGCGCCCGCTTCATGAAGGCGCGCGCGGACTGCGCCCGGCTGGTCGGCGAAGGCGGGGTGCGCATCAACCGCCAGCCGACTGATAAGCCGCATGCGCGGCTGCGCCCGGGCGACGTGATCACCCTGCCGCTGCGCGGCCGGGTGCTGGTGCTGGAGGTGCTGGCGCTGGCGGCGCGGCGCGGCCCCGCGCATGAAGCACGGCTGCTCTACCGGGAGATTGGGGAGCGGAACGATGACGTTGTGGCGGCGGACCCTTGCGGCAGCGACGAAAGAGCGGCATATCGCCCCCCTGATTTCATCCCGACCAGGAGTCCGCGATGACCTACGTGGTCACCGAAAACTGCATCCGCTGCAAATATATGGACTGCGTGGAAGTTTGTCCGGTGGATTGCTTCTACGTCGGCGAGAACATGCTGGCGATCAACCCGGACGAATGCATCGACTGCGGCGTGTGCGAACCGGAATGCCCGGCCGAGGCGATCGTTCCGGACAGTGACGACCGGGCCGCCGCCTGGGCGGAAACCAACCGCACCTACGCGGCGCTGTGGCCGAACATCACCCGCAAGGGCGAGCCGCCGGCGGACGCCGACGAGTGGAAGGGCAAGCCGGACAAGGCCTCGCTGTTCTCGCCGGAGCCTGGCGCGCCCTGAGGCGGCCGGGTATCGATCCTGAGGCGAAGCCAGGCCCGCCTGGTCGGGGCGGCGGCTGGAGCGCCGCGCGGTTGGAGTTGCGATGCGACTCTGATATGCGCAAAATGTGACGGGCGAATGGCTGCGCCGCCTTGTGGCTCTATGATCGCGTCCCCAAATCAGATATAATGCCTTGGTCGGCATGAAGGGCTGCGCCTGAGGTTCTTCGCCTGTGCAAGGACCTGGATGCCGTCTCCGCCTGTACCATACGGCAACTCCGCATCATCAGGGCGGCGGCCATGATTGTTGGGCCGATAGCTGATTCTTGTCCTGTTGTAGATGCAACAGGCAATTTTGACGTATCTGGAGCCACGAGGTTCGGAATGAAAGCGTCCGCAACCAGCGAGCGCAACGCAGAAACCCTGCTCTCCGCAGCACAACGTCCAGCGGCGGCACAAACCTGCAGCCAATCGGCCGGGGCGGGCATGAGCGATACCCGCGCAAGCGATACCGGCAAGAACGTTCCTTCCGTGCCGGAGGGCGCGACGGCCAACCCGGCCGGTCTTCCCAAGCCGGCCGCGCCAAAACCGGCAGCACCCGGCGCCGCCATAAAAAAGGCCGCGCCGGCGCAATCGCCGGCCGGCAAGACGAAGCCGGTGACGACCGATCCGGCGCCGCAGCCGCAGGACCCGCCGGCGCAGACCGCCGCGGCGGCAGCGGAATCGTGTGCAGAGACCGCTGCGCCGGAGTCCCGGGTGGCGGTCCTGCCAGCGGCAGCAACCGACTCAAACGGGGCCGCCCTGATGGCGAACGCTATTTTGGCGGCGGAAAAAAATCCCGAACCTGCGGCAAAGCCGCCGGATGCGAAAGCGCCAGCGATTAAGCTGGAGGAAGCGCGCACGGTCCAAGACAACGCCATGCCCCCGGCCGGACCGGCCCAGGCCAAACCCCAGGATGCGAAGACACAGGACGTGAAGACTGCCGAAGCAAAGACCGACGACGTCAAGCCTGCTGACGTGAAAATTGCCGAACCCAGGAGTGGCGACGTGAGGACCGGCGACGTGAGAACCGGCGATCCGAGGCCAATGAACGGGGCCCAGGGGTCGCGTCCGCTCATGCCTGTCCGCGTCTCCGCCAAGGAAGAGAACTTTGTCGAGGGCGACTACGTCGTCTATCCGACGCACGGGGTGGGCAAGGTGGAGAAAATCGCCATCGAGGACATTGCCGGCCATCACCTCGAACTCATCCACATCACGTTCGAGGAAAACCGCATGACCTTGCGGGTGCCGGTCGCCAAGGCCCGCACCGCCGGGCTGCGCAAGCTGGCCACCCAGGCGAAGTTCGATGAGGCCCTGGCCGTGCTGCGCGGGCGTGCCCGCATCAAGCGCACCATGTGGTCGCGCCGGGCGCAGGAATACGAGGCGAAGATCAATTCGGGCGACCCGATCGCCATCGCCGAGGTGGTGCGCGACCTGCACCGCAACGCCGGCCAGCCCGACCAGAGCTTTTCCGAGCGCCAGATCTACGAATCCGCCATGGACCGTCTGGCGGCCGAACTCGCGGCCCTCGATGCCACCGATAAGCTGACCGCGGCCGCCAAACTGGTGAATTACCTGAAAGCCGCCTGACGCCCGGGTTTTGCCTCCGGCAACACGCTTCGCACAAGGAAAGGGCTCCAGCCTTCACAGGCTGGAGCCCTTTTTCGTGTGGCCAGATTGCGCGCGGGCTACTCGTTGCGGTTGCCGAGGAGCGAAAGCAGCATCTGGAACAGGTTCACGAAGTTCAGGTAAAGCCCAAGCGCGTCATACACGCTGCGCTTGGCGGCTTCGCCCGGCCCGTAGGAATAGGCGAACTGGACGAAATCGGCCTTGATGCGCTGGGTGTCGTAGGCAATCAGGCCGGTGAACACCAGCACGCCGATGACGCAGATCGCGAACTGCAGGCCGGAGCTGCCCAGGAACATGTTCACCAGGCTGGCCAGGATGATGCCGAACAGCCCCATGATCAGGAAGCTGCCCATCTTGGTCAGGTCGGTGCGGGTGACGTAGCCCCACAGGCTCATCGCCGCAAACGTGCCGGCGGTGATGAAGAACACCCGGGCGACGCTTTCACCGGTGTAGATGACGAAGAGATTCGTCATGCTGGCGCCCATTGCCAGGCAGAACGCCCAGTACAACGCCTGCACAGCGGTGGTGGACAGCCGGTTGACGCCGAAGTTCAGCACCAGGACGAAGGCCAGCGGCGCGAAGATGCTGATCCAGGCCAGGATGCTCGGCGAATGCACCATCCGCCCGCTCGGCGTCATCACCAGCGGGTAGAACAGGTCGAGCAGGCTGGTGCTGGAGATGCCCAGCGCCACGATGCCGGTGAGCATCAGGCCGGACGCCATCCAGTTATAGACGCGCAGCATGTAGGCGCGCAGGCCCGCGTCCAGTACCGCTGCCGTCTCGGCTGCGCGGGTCGCGCCCGTGTAGGTCCGATAGTCGGGACTGAAAGCCATGGTCTGTGTTTTCCTCGTTAAGGGGGGATGCCTCTCGGCGTTACATTTCGGCATAGACCGGCTGCCGATCAAGCGAATTCGCCGTAATCTATGCGCTACTCATTCCGCAGCAACGGAGCCGCGCGGGCGCGCAACGCCGCCGCCGTCCCAGCATAGCCGAAAGCCAGCATCAGCGCCACGCATCCGGCGACCGTCAGCGCCAGACGCCCCGGCAGGAACGACCAGTCGGCCCCCATCACTTTATGCACCACGGCCCAGGACGCGGCCGTGCCCACCGCGGCGGCCAGCAGCCCCGCGGCGATGCCCAGCACGCCGAACTCGACCAGCCAGGCGGCGCGGATCTGCCCGCGCGTGGCGCCCAGGCTTTTCAGGATCACCGCCTCCTGGATGCGCCGGCGCTGCCCGGCCGCCACCGCGCCCGCCAGCACCAGCGCGCCGGCGGCGAGCGTCACCGACGCAGTGGCACCCAGCGCGGCGCCGATCTGGCCGAGCAGCGCGCCCACGGTTGCCAGCACGTCGGCCACCCGGATGCCGGACACGTTCGGCAAGGCATCCGTCACCGCCCGCAGCAGCGCTGCGTGTTCGGCCGGGTCGGCCCGCAGGGTGGCGATATGCGTGTGCGGCGCCCGCTCCAGCAGGCCGGGGCTGGCCAGCAGGGTGAAATTGATGCCGAGCGAGCCCCAGGCCACGTCGCGCAGGCTGGCGACCCGGAAATCGATGTCGCGGCCGAGCACGTTCGCCCGGATGGTGTCGCCCACGTGCACGCCCCAGCCGCGCGCCAGCCCGGCATCGAACGACACCAGCGGCGGGCCGTCATAATCCGCCGGCCACCAGGTTCCGGCCACCAGCCGCGTGCCCGCGGGCATGGCGTGCGCATAGGTCAGGCCGCGGTCGCCGCGCAGCGCCCAGGCGGTGTCGGGCGTCGCCGCCACCTGCTCGGCCGGCACCCCGTTCACCGCCACCACCCGCGCCCGCAGGCTGGGCACTTCGCGCAGGTCGTGCACCCCTGGCATGGCGCCCACGATGCGGCGGAATTCGGCCATCTGGTCGTTCTGGATGTCGATGAAGAAGAAGCTCGGCGCGTCCTGCGGCAACTGGTCGAGGATCTGGCGGCTTATATTGCCCTCGATCAAAGCGACCGAGGCCAGGGTGGACAGGCCGAGCCCGACCGACACCAGCATCAGCGGCGTCGGCGCGCCTGGACGGTACAGATTGGCCAGGCCAAGCCGTGCCCAGGGGTAGGGCGGCGGGGGCATCCAGGCCGCCAGCCACATCAGCGCGGCGCCACCCCAGCGGAACAGCAACAGCGTCGCCGCCGCGCCGGCACAGAAATACAGCGCGAATCGCCGCTCATCGGCGCTCGCCACGGTCAGCGCCACCAGGGCCAGCACCACCGCCGCATTGGTGGCCACCAGCCAGCGCGGCGCGCGCGTCGCGTCCGGCAGCAGCGCGTCGCGGAACAGCGCGGCCCCCGGGATGCGCATGGCGCGCGCCAGCGGCCACAGGGCGAAAGCCGCCGCGGTGAGCAGCCCATACGCGGCGGCCAGCAGCAGCGGCCGCAGGAACGGCCCCGTCTGCGGCACCACGGGCAGCACGCCGGCGAGCGCCGCCGCGGCCAGCGCCGGCAGCGCCGCCCCCACAACCAACCCGGCCAGCACCCCCAACGAGGCCAGCGCCATCACCTGCACCAGGCACACTGCGAACACCAGCAGCGGAGCCGCACCCAGGCAGCGCAACGTGGCGATGGTGCGCGCCCGCGCCAGCACCCAGGCATGCACCCCGTTGGCCACGCCGATGCCGCCCACCAGCAGGCTGGTCAGGCCGACCAGGGTCATGAACAGGCTGGTCCGGTCGATGAACTGGTTTACCCCCGGCGCCGCGTCGCGCGCATCGCGGATGCGCCAGCCGGTGCCGGGAAACGCCGCCCGCAGCGCGGCAATCGTCGCCGGCACGTCCGCGCCCGGCGGCAGCACCGCCCGCAGCGCATGCTCGGCGATCGCCCCCGGCGCCAGCAGCCCGGTGCGCGGCAATGACTCCAGCCCGATCACCACCCGCGGCCCGAAAATCGACGGGCTGGACACACGGTCGGGCTCGTTGTCCAGCACCGCCCGCACCACGAACGAGCCGACCCCCAGCCGCACCGTCTCGCCCGGCCTGACGCCCAGGCGGTCCAGCACCAGCGCCTCCGCCACCAGCCCATCGGCCAGCGCCGCCTGCACCGGGCCGGGCGGGTCGAGCACCGCCGTGCCCAGCAACGGCCAGGCGTTGTCCACCGCCTTCAACTCGACCAGCAGGCGCTCGCCGGATTGGGCGACCAGCATCGAGCGCATGGTGACCGCGTCCGACACCCGCGCCCCGCGCCCGCGCAGCCACACCCGCAGCGCATCGGGCAAGGGCTGCGCCCCGCCCTGCACGGACAGGTCGCCGCCGAGGATGCGGGCGCCGTCGCGCGCCAGCCCGCGCTCGATGCCCTCGCGCAAAGTGCCGACGGCGGCAATCGCCGCGACCCCCAGGGCCAGACAGGCCAACACAATGCCCAGGCCCCGCACGCCGCCCCGCAGTTCGCGTCGTGCCAGCCGCAGGACGAGGGTCATGGGCGGGAAGGCAAGCAAGGCCAGGGCTCTGCCCTGGACCCGCCAAGGGGCAGTGGCCCCTTGGAACCCATTACTTTTAGACAGTTGTTAAACGAGGGGGGTGAGGCGGTGAACCGGTTCACCGCCTCACCCCCCTCGTTTAACAACTGTCTTAAGTAGCGGGGTCCAGGGGGCCACTGCCCCCTGGCGGGTCCAGGGCAGAGCCCTGGCCTTGCTTGCCTTCCCGCCCATCACCCCACGACCCTGCCGTCGGCGACGTGCACGATGCGCCCGCAGCGTTGGGCGAGGTCCGGGTCGTGGGTAATCAGCATCAGTGTCGAGCCGCGCTGTTCGCGCAGCGCGAACATCAGGTCCATCACCGCCTCGCCGGTCGCGCGGTCGAGGTTGCCGGTGGGTTCGTCGGCCAGCAGCAGCCTTGGTGCCGGGGCGAAGGCACGGGCCAGCGCGACGCGTTGCTGTTCGCCGCCGGAAAGCTGGCCGGGCAGGTGGGTCAGCCGGTGGCCGAGGCCGACGGCGCGCAGGCTGGCCTCGGCGCGGTCGCTGGCGGCCGGGTCGCCGGCCAGTTCCAGCGGGATGGCCACATTCTCCAGCGCGGTCATGGTCGGAATGAGATAAAATGCCTGGAACACGATGCCGATCGAGTCGCGGCGCAGCCGGGCCAGCGCGTCTTCCGACATCGACGTAAGCTCATGACCATCCACGTGCACGCGTCCGGAGGTGGCGCGTTCCAGCCCGGCGAGCACCATGAGCAGGCTGGTCTTGCCCGAGCCGGAGGGGCCGACCACGCCGACCGCGGCGCCGGTATCGATGTCGAGGTCAATTCCTTGCAGAATCTTGACCGGTCCGGCCGGGGACTGCACGGTCAGCCGCAGGTCGCGCACCTGCACGATCGGGCTGGCGGCTTGGGCGTCGGGCGCAGGGCGCGGAGGGGCGATGGCATCCATGGTGGCACGATATGGCCCTCGCCGGCGGTTCCTGGAAGCGGCGGCGGCTCTGGTTTTCGCCGCGCTGATGCGGACCGGGGTGGCGCGGGCGGCGCCGGTGCGGCTGCTGGTGCTGGGTGATTCGCTGGCAGCCGGCTTTGGGCTGGCCCGGCAGGACGCATTCCAGACCCGTCTGGCCGAGGCGCTGCGGGCGCGCGGGCATGACGTGGCGATCATTGACGGCGCGGTTTCGGGCGACACCACCGCGGGCGGCCGGGCGCGGCTGGACTGGGTGCTGGCGGATGGGGCGGATGCGGCGATCGTGGAACTCGGCGGCAATGACGGGCTGCGCGGCCTCGATCCGGCTTCCACCGAGGCGAACCTGAGGGCAATCCTGGATGCGCTGGCGGCGCGGCGGATTCCGGTGCTGTTGTCCGGCATGCGCGCGCCGCCCAATCTGGGGCCGGACTATGGGCGGGAGTTCCAGGCGGTGTTCGACCGGCTGGGGGCGCGGGCGGGGGTGATCTACGATCCGTTCTTTCTGGCAGGCGTGGCGCGCGACCCGGCGCTGAACCAGCCGGACGGCATCCATCCCAATCCCGAAGGCGTGCGGCGGATCGTGGCCCGCCTGCTTCCCCTGGTGGAAATTCTGCTGGCCGGGGTGCGCGCGTCCTGAGCGGGTTTTTGGGAGTGGGCTGCGGCGATGAGGCTGTTCGTCGGTCTGGACTTCGCTTGGGAGACCAAGCAGCAACTCGCCGCGCTGGCGGGCGGCATTCCCGGCGCGCGCTGGGTGCCGCCGGAGAACTACCATCTGACGCTGCGGTTCATCGGCGAGGTGCCGGCGCACCGCGCGGAGGAGATCGATCACGCCCTGGCGGCCCTGCGCGGCCGGGCTTTCCCGCTGGTGCTGGCCGGCGTGGGCACCTTCGCCAAGGGCCGGCAGGAGAATGCGCTGTGGGTGGGGGTGGAAAAGAACCCCTCGCTGGAAGCGCTGCACAGCAAGGTCGAGACGGCGTTGCAACGGGTGGGCTGCGAGCCGGAGCGGCGGCGTTTCACCCCGCACGTCTCATTGGCGCGGCTGCGCGACGCGGCGGAAGGCAAGCTCGCCGCTTTCGTCCAGAGCCACAATTTGTTCCGCGCCGGGCCGATGCCGGTGCAGCATTTTGTGCTGTTCAGTTCGCTGCTGGGTAAAGAAGGGTCAGTCTATCGCGCGGAGGTGGAATATGCGCTGCTCTGATCGCTTGCCGGCGCTGGTGGTTCTGACCGGGGCGGGGGTCAGCCGGGAATCCGGTCTGGCGACATTCCGCGACAGCGACGGGCTGTGGCACAGCGAGCGCATCGAGGACGTGGCCACGCCGCATGCGTTCCGGCGCAATCCGGCGCGGGTGCACGCGTTTTATAATGCGCGGCGGGCGCAACTCGGCGCCGTGGCGCCGAATGCCGCGCATCTGGCGCTCGCCGCGCTGGAACGGGCCTGGGTTGCCCGCGGCGGCGCGTTTCTGCTGGTTACGCAGAACGTGGACGATTTGCACGCCCGCGCCGGCAGCGAGCGGCTGCTGCACATGCACGGCGCGCTGCGGCGGGCGCGCTGCGAGGGCTGCGGCACCAGCGCGCCGTGGGAGGGCGACATGGGCGTGCACAGCGCCTGCCCAAGCTGCCGGACCGTGGGCGCGGTGCGGCCGGACATTGTTCTGGTTCGGCGAAGTGCCGATGCACATGGCGGAAATCGGCGCAGCCCTGGACGGCTGCGGCCTGTTCCTCTCGATCGGCACGTCGGGGAGCGTGTATCCGGCGGCGGGGTTCATCGCCGCGGTGCAGGGCCGGGCCCGCACGGTGGAGCTGAACCTGGAGCCGTCCGCCGGCGCGGCGCTGTTCGACGAAACGCTCCACGGGCCGGCGACGCGTGTGGTGCCGGCGTATGTCGCTGGCCTGCTGGCCGAACTCGGGTAGGCGGTGCGAACCCGTCCCCCCTGCCACGCGGGCAAGGGGGTGGGTTGGCGTTACCGCCAGATCGGCTGGTTGGCTTCGAACTGGGCCTGGGCGCGGGAGATGCCGAGGTCCTTCAGCATGCGGTCGTCCAGCTCGGCAAGTTGCTGGCGGGTGGTGAAGTTGCGCCAGGCCTGCGTCAGGCGCGTGCGCAGTACGGCCCCGAACTCCGGCGCATCGTTCTGGCGCGGCATGGTCCGGGACCCGGTCAGGGAGATCGTCGTCATCGCTGCATTCTCCTGTGTTCGGGTGAAAGCGATGAGCGGAACATGCCGAAACAGGCGGGATAACGGAAATGAATTGTCGAGATAGGAGTCATCAGATAAGCTGATGCCCATGTCGCTCCCCCAGGGTCTCGACCCCGATCTGCTGCGCGCCTTCGCCTTCATCGCGGAGGAAGGCAGCTTCACCCGCGCCGCCGAACGCGTCGGGCGGACGCAATCCGCCGTGTCCATGCAGGTGCAGCGCCTGGAAGCGTTGCTCGGCCAGCGCGTCCTGCTGCGCGGCAAAGGCGGGGCAGTATCGCTGACCTCGCATGGCCAGTACTTGCTCGAACGCGCCCGCGAAATGCTGGCGGTGAACGACCAGATCTGGGCCGCCTTCCGCGCCCCCCAGGTGCAGGGCACGGTGCGCCTCGGCACGCCGGACGACTATGCGCTGCGCTATTTGCCGCAGGTGCTGAAACGCTTCGCCGACAGCCATCCCTCGGTGGAGGTGGAGGTGCTGTGCGCGCCGTCGGAGGATCTGGCCGAACATTTGCGGGCGGGCGAGCTGGACCTGACGCTGTGCACTGAAGGCAACGAGCCGAAGGGCTGGCCGTCGGCCGAGCTGTGGCGGGGCAAGCTGCGCTGGGTCACCGCGACCCGCCATGCGCCGCACCGGCTGGACCCGCTGCCGCTCGCGCTGGCGCAGCGGATGTGCAGCTGGCGCAACGCCGCGCTGACAACCCTGGAGAAGGCCGGCATCCGCCACCGTGTCGCCTACACCTCGGCGACCATGGCGGGCACGCAGGCGCCGGTGCTGGCCGGCCTCGCGGTGACCGTGTTGGCCGTGGACTGGGTGCCGGACGGGCTGCGCGCTTTGCCCAGCGGCGAACGCCTGCCCGAACTGCCCGATACCGCCATCCTGCTGCTGAAGGGGCGGGAGGCGCACCAGCCCGTCACCGACGTGCTGGAAACCCACATCATCGATACGTTCCGGGCCGAAACGCGGCGCTCGACCGCCGCGTGAGCGCCGCCGCGCTCGAACGCGTGGCCGCCGAGGCGCGCGCCTGCACCCTCTGCACCGACCTGCCGCTGGGACCCAGGCCGACGTTTCGGGTGTCGCCGACCGCGCGCCTGCTGATCATCGGCCAGGCGCCGGGCACCAAAGTGCACGCCACCGGCATCCCCTGGAACGACCCCTCCGGCGACCGGCTGCGCGCCTGGCTCGGCATGGACCGCGACACGTTCTACGACGCCACGCGCATCGCCATCCTGCCGGTGGGCCTGTGCTACCCCGGCCGCCTGCCCGGCGGCGGCGACGCGCCGCCCAGGCCCATCTGCGCCCCCACCTGGCACAAGCGCCTGCTGCCGCTGATGCCGGGCGTTGCGTTGACGTTGCTGGTGGGCTCCTACGCCCAGGCGCTCATGCTCGGGCCGGGCCCGGTGGGCGAGCGGGTGCGGCGGTTCGCCGAACTTCTGCCGCGGCAGTTTCCCCTGCCGCATCCGTCCTGGCGCACAACAGGCTGGGAGAAAAGAAATCCCTGGTTCACCGACGACGTTCTGCCCGCGCTGCGGGCTGCGGTACGCGGCGTGCTGGGCGGGGCCGGGGCCTGATCAGTCCGTTTCCCGCTCGATCGCTTCGATCTCGTCATCGTTGAAGCCGAAATGATGGCCCACCTCATGGATCAGCACGCTTTCACCAGCCCGTACAGGTCCTCGCCAGTCTCGATCCACTCCGCCAGTATGGGCTGGCGATACAGGAAAATCCGGTCAGGCATGCGGACGATGTCGTCCACACTGCGCTGGCTGATCGGCGTGCCATGATACAGACCGGTCAGCTCCCAAGGCGACTCGATGCCAAGCTCGTCCAGCGTCTCGTCGTCCGGCATCTCGTCCACTTGGATGCCGACGCCGGCAACATGCCGGCGCAGCCGGCCGGGAATGGCCGCGAGCGCACGCTCGGCCAGCGCCTCGATATCGGCACTATCGGGCGGGGTGGTGAAAACGGGGCGTCGAGTGGCATGGTGGGACATCACACAACTGCCGCACGCAACCGGCCCGCGGTCAAGGGCGCAGGTCACCGGCGGCGGTCAACAGCGGGAGACAGAACGAATGGTCGAGCGACTGAGCGAGGCACAGCGGACCGCATTGCCGGAACTGCTGCCGGAATGGCGCACGGTGGAAGGGCGCGACGCCATCGCGCGCAGCTTCCGCTTCCCCGACTTCAACGCCGCCTGGGGCTTCATGAGCCGGGTGGCACTGCTGGCGGAAAAGGCGGACCATCACCCGGAATGGTCCAACGTCTACAGCCGGGTGGAAATCGTGCTGACGACCCACGATGCCGGGGGGGTGAGCCGGCGGGATGTGGCGCTGGCGCAGGCGATCGACGCGATTGCACCTTAGCGGCTTGGCCGGGGCGTTGCCCCGGACCCCGCCAGGGGGCTTTGCCCCCTGGACCCCTACCAAGGGCTTAGCCCTTGGAACCCGGAACAACTGAACGGACGACGGTGGTGCGGCGCGCCGCTGCGCGGCTTTGCCTGCTGCTGGGCTGGGCGCCCATCCATGAAGTGCCGCTGCCGAACGGGCGACGGGCCGACATCCTCGCCCTGCGGCCGGACGGCGGGTTCGCCTGCATCGAAGTGAAGTCCTGCGCCCGCGACTTCCTCACCGATCAGAAATGGCCGGACTACCGCGCGTTCTGCGACGCGCTGTATTTCGCCGTCGACCACGACTTTCCGCAGCATTTGCTGCCCGCCGACGCGGGGCTGATCGTCGCCGCCGATCTGTCGGCCGAACTGATCCGCGAGGCGCCCCCCCATCCCCTGCCGCCAAGCCGCCGCCGCCTCTTGCTGCAACGCTTCGCCTTCCTCGCCGCAACCCGCATCGCCACCCTGGAAGACCCGGGAGCCGCGGCGGCACTGCGCACGGCGCTTCGGGCCGAGTAGCTCAGCCCCCGAGCGACCTGCACCAGGCATGCGCCACCGCTTCGAACAACGCGCGCTCGGCCGCGCCGAACCGCGCGAATTCCGGGCTGTCGATGTCCAGCACGCCCACCAGCACACCCTTGCGCACAAGCGGCACCACGATCTCGGACTTGCTCGCCCCGTCACAGGCGATGTGGCCGGGAAACGCATGCACGTCGTCCACCACCACCGTCTCCCGCCGCGAAGCGGCCGCGCCGCACACGCCGCGCCCCAGCGCGATGCGCACGCAGGCGGGCTTGCCCTGGAACGGCCCGAGCACCAGCGCGCCGTCCTTCAGGAAATAGAACCCGGCCCAGTTGATCCGCTCGACGTGCTGGCAGATCGCGGCGGCGGCGTTGGCCGCATTGGCAACCGGGTCGGTCTCGCCCGCGAACAGGCCGGCGAGGTCGCTCAGCAAATCGTCGGCGACGTGTTGCATCATTTCCCTCCACAGGCGCGGGCGATGGAAGCGATGTGCGGCTTTGCCGCCTTGCGGGCGGCCGCCTCGACGGCACGGTATTCGGCAACCAGCGTGGCACCGGCCGCGGTCAGCCGGGCGCCGCCCCCGCCCGCGCCGCCGGCCGCGGTGCTGACAACCGGCTGGCCGAGATGCGTGTTCAGATCCTCCACCAGCTCCCAGGCGCGCCGGTACGACATTTTCAGCGCCCGCCCGGCCGCCGAGATCGAGCCGGAGCGCTCGATTTCCTCCAGCAGGGCGACCTTGCCGGGCCCGATGCGGGCGCCGGACGCCAGGTCAATGCGGATGCTGAGCCGGTGCGTTGGCGAACGCGTGCCGGTGGAGCGCGAAGGAGTGGTTGCCATGACGGGCGGCAGCCAAACACGCGCGGGCGGCGTGATCAATCGGTGCCAGCAATCGGTGCCGGCGATCGGTGCCGGTTGCCAGAGGGTGATGGCTGATCCAGCATTCGCCAACACGAGGGGGAACAAAATGGACATCCGCGCCACCGTCTGCCCGCATGACTGCCCGTCGACCTGCGCGCTGGAGGTCGAGGTGGAGGGCAACCGCATCGGCGCGGTGCGCGGGGCGGCGGCGAACAGCTACACCGCCGGGGTGATCTGCGCCAAAGTCGCGGGCTACGCCGAACGGGTGCACCACCCCGGCCGGCTGACCCGCCCGTTGCTGCGCACGGGCGAAAAAGGCGCCGGCCAGTTCCGCCCGATATCCTGGAACGAAGCGCTGGACCGCGTGGCGGATGCCTTCACCCAGGCCGCCGCGCGGCATGGCAGTGCGGCGGTGTGGCCCTATTACTACGCCGGCACGATGGGCCTGGTGCAGCGCGACGGCATCAACCGGCTGCGCCATGTCATGCGGTATTCCCGCCAGCGCGCCACGATCTGCACCGCCGTGTGCGAGGCAGGCTGGACGGCCGGCGTGGGGCGCATCACCGGCCCCGACCCGCGCGAAATGGCCCGCTCCGACCTGATCGTGATCTGGGGCGGCAATCCGGTGAACACGCAGGTGAATGTGATGACCCACATCACCCGCGCCCGCAAGCAACGCGGGGCGAAGCTGGTGGTGGTGGACCCCTACCGCACCGGCACGGCGCAGGCCGCCGACCTGCACCTCGCCCCGCGCCCCGGCACCGACGGGGCGCTGGCCTGCGCGGTGATGCATGTGGCCTTCCGCGACGGCTTCGCCGACCGCGATTACATGACCCGGTTCTCCGACTTTCCGCCCGGGCTGGAGGCGCATCTGGCGGCGCGCGGGCCGCAATGGGCGTCGGTTATTACCGGTCTGTCCGTGGCTGAGATCGAAGCCTTCGCCGCGCTCTATTGCCGCACCGAACGCGCCTATATCCGGGTGGGCTACGGGTTCTCGCGGATGCGCAACGGGGCGGCCAATCTGCATGCGGTGACCTGCCTGCCCACCGTCACCGGCAAATGGCGGCACGAAGGCGCCGGCGCGTTCTGGAACAACCGTGCCATTTATCACTGGGACAAGACGTTGATCGAGGGGCTGGACGCGCGCGACAAATCGGTCCGTGAGATGGACATGAGCCGCATCGGCGCCGTGCTGACCGGCGACCGCGCCGAGCTCGGCGACGGGCCGGAGGTGCATGCGATGCTGATTCAGAACGTCAATCCGCTGACCGTGGCGCCGGATTCCAACAAGGTGCGCCGCGGCTTCGCCCGTGATGATCTGTTCGTCTGCGTGCATGAGCAGTTCCCGACCGAGACGGCGCGCTGGGCCGATATCGTGCTGCCGGCGACGATGTTCCTGGAGCATGACGATGTGTACCAGGCCGGCGGCCACAGCCACATCCAGATCGGCCCCAAACTGATCGACCCCCCCGGCGAATGCCGTTCCAACCACGAGGTGCTGCAGGGCCTGGCGTCACGTCTGGGCGCGCGCCATCGGGGCTTCGACATGACGGCGATGGAGCTGGTCGATGCCACGTTGCGGGCCTCCGGCTGGCCGGATGCGGCGACGTTGGTGCGCGCGCGCTGGATCGATGCGCAGCCTTCGTTCGCCGACAGTCATTTCCTCAACGGTTTCGGCCATGGCGGAAAATTCCGTTTCGCGCCGGACTGGGCGGCGATCGGGCCGAACCATCATGGCATGCCGGCGCTGCCCGACCATATGGCGAACATCGATGCGGCGCGGCCGGAGGCGCCGTTCCGCCTGGTGACGGCGCCGGCCCGGCGGTTTCTCAACACCAGTTTTTCCGAGCTGGAGTCGGGCCGCCGGCGCGAAGGGCGTCCCAGTGTGCTGATCCATCCCGCGGACGCCGCCCGTCTGGGTGTGGCCGAGGGGGGCCGGGTGCGCCTGGGCAATGCGCGAGGCGCGGTGGTGGTGCATGCGCGTCTGTTCGACGGGTTGCAGCCGGGCGTGCTGGTGGTGGAAGGCATCTGGCCCGGCACCGATTTCGAAGGTGGCACCGGCATCAACGCGCTGGTCAGCGACGACCCCGCGCCGCCCCTGGGCGGCGCGGTGTTCCACGACACCGCCGTCTGGGCCGAGGCGGCGGAGGCGGTGCTGGCCGTCGCTGCGGAGTAGCAGACCGGGGCCTCCCGGCACGACGGGGCAGTGGCCCCCGTGACCCCATAACTTAGGAAAATCAAGGGTTCCAAGGGCCTATGGCCCTTGGTGGGTCCAGGGCAACGCCCTGGTGGGGCTCGGGGCTACGCCCCGATAGGACCAAGCGACGGCCGATGTAGCGGCCCCCTGACCTTCCTACCGAGGCCGTCGCGCGTTCGGGAAGGGCACGATTTCAGCCTCGTGCACCGGCGGCGGTTTCGGCGGCGGGAAGGGCCGGCGTTCGTGCGGCGGCAGCGGGCCGGTGAAACCGTGGTCCGTTCTCGTGTCGGCCGCGAATTGCTCGAACGCCCGACGGTCACGGCGCCGGTGTCGTGCGGCACGGATTTCCGGGGCGAAATAGACGAGGTGATTGATCGTCCAGATCGTGACCGCCAGGAACCCGATGAGCCAGTTGTGCAGCACCCGAACACCATGCCCGGCCTGTTCGCGATCGCACATGGCGATGGCCGATGGGGGCGGCAAGTGCGGCCCGGATCACGCCGCAAGCTCGGCGGCGATCCGGGCGGCGACGGCCTCGACCGCGGCGGCCACCGCGGGCGAAACCGGTGCGCCGGGGTCGAAACACCCGCCCTCGATGGCATGCACCACGGCGCGCGGCGGCAGCGTGCCGAGGCGGCGCGACAGCGCCACCGCTTCCGGCAGGCCGAAAGCGTGGGTCGAGCCGAAGGCGAGGTCGCGCGGCAGATCGTTCGCGGTGATGTCGAGCCGGTGGAGGCGGCCCGGCGCGCCCATCGGGGCGGCCGCGTCCACCAGCACCAGCGACGCCGCGCCTTCCCATGCTTCGAGCAGCGCCAGCGCGTCGCCGTGGCGTTCCAGCACGGTGGCGGCGACGCCGCCGGAAAGCAGGCGCGCCACCAGCGGACCGGCGGCGTCATCGCCGCGGTCGGGGTTGCCGAAGCCGATGACCAGGGCGCTCAAAGCCGGCCGGTCAATCCCGGTTCACGGTCAGCTTCAGAAAATGGGTGGCGCAGGAGATGCACGGATCGTGGTTGCGCACCGCCGCCTCGCAGGCGAGTTGCAGCGCCGAGTCGGGGTAGTCGACATGGCGGGTGGCCACGTCCAGCAGGTCGGCCTCGATGGCCGGCTGGTTCTGCGCCGTCGGCGGCACGATGCGGGCGGTGCGGATGGTGCCGTCGGCGTCGAGGTCGTAGCGGTGCCACAGCAGGCCGCGCGGCGCCTCGGTGGCCCAGGCGCCAGTGCCCGCGCGCGGGGTGAGCGGCACCGCGGCGACGTCCGGCGGCCGGTACTCGGCGATCAGGCGCATCGCCTCCTCGCAGACGTAGATCGTCTCGATGGCGCGCACCAGGATGCTGCGGTACGGGTTGCGGCACACCGGCCCCAGCCCGACCTCGCGCGCCAGCGCCTGGATATGCGTGGGCAGGCGGTCGTAATTCAGCGCGTAGCGCGCCAGCGGCCCGGTGAGGTAGCCGCCGCGCTCGCGCACCACCGCGTGCAGCGCGTTGGAATGGGCGATGTGGCGTTCCTCGAACACCGTCTCGAAGTCGTCGAATGCGATGTCGATGCCGCTGGTGGAGGCGATGCGCCCCTCGTTCAGCGGGTATTCGGTCGGGTGGCGCAGCGCCACCATTTCCCAGTCGCGCTCGATGTCGGGAAATTCAAAGCCCTCGGCCCAGCGCAGGATCGCCACCGCGTCGTCGCGCGCGCGCGCGAGGTCGGGCTGCAGCGCGGTGAGTTCGGCGCGCGAGGGCAGCCGCCAGAAGCCGCCGATGCGCACGTTGATGGGATGGATTTCCCGTCCGCCGACGACGGTCATCAGCCGGTTGCCGGCCTTCTTGGCCGCCAGCGCCCGCTTCACCAGATCGCCATGCTCGGCGGCCATGGCGATGCCGTCCTCGTAGCCGAGGAAGTCGGGCGCGTGCAGCATGACCATGTGCAGCGCATGGCTTTCGATATACTCGCCGCAATACAGCAGCCGGCGCAGAGCGCGGATTTCCGGGCCGGGCTGCATACCGAACGCGGCCTCGATGGCGTGGCTCGCGCTCATTTGATACGCGACCGGGCAGATGCCGCAGATGCGGGCGGCGATGTCGGGCGCCTCGGTGGCGGCGCGGCCGGCCAGGAACGCCTCGAACAGGCGCGGCGGCTCGAAGATGGACAGGCGCACCGACTGCACCGTGCCGCCGGCGATGTCCACTTCCAGCGCGCCCTCGCCCTCGACGCGGGCGAGCATTTCGACGCGGATGCGCTTGATTTCAGGCATGGGCGTCGGCCTCCTTGCGGAACGGCTCGGCGGCCGCGTTGAAGGTGCGGAAGGCACGGTGGATGTCGCGCCCCGAGGCCCCCAGCGCCGCCCATTGCGCGGCCAGCGAACTGGTGTTGGTGGTCTCCGCCGGGCCGAAGCAGCCGTAGCAGCCGCGGTGATAGCCCGGACACAGCCCGCCGCAGCCGGCATGCGTCACCGGCCCCAGGCAGGGCGTGCCGTGCGCCACCATGACGCAGACGCGCCCGGCCAGCTTGCAGTCGACGCAGACGCTGTGCGCCGGCAGCACCGGGCGACGGCCGGCCAGCAGTGCGGAGACCAGTTCGAGCAATTGCCCCTTGTCGATCGGGCAGCCGCGCAGCTCGTAATCCACCTTTACATGGGCGGATACCGGGGTGGAGGTGGCGAGCGTGCGGATGAAATCCGGCCGGGCGTAGACCGTGCGCACCATCTCGCCCACGTCGGCGAAGTTGCGCAGCGCCTGGATGCCGCCGGAGGTCGCGCAGGCGCCGATGGACACCAGGATCAGGGTTTCATCGCGCAACGCCTTGACCCGGGCGGCGTCGTGCTCGGTGGTGATGCTGCCTTCGACCAGGGTGACATCATAGGGTCCGGGCTGCATCGCCCGCGAGGCCTCGGGGAAGTTGGCGATTTCCACCGCGCCGGCGACCGCCAGCAACTCGTCCTCGCAATCGAGCAGGGAAAGCTGGCAGCCGTCGCAGGAGGCGAATTTCACCACCGCCAGACGTGGCCGGGCCATCGTCAGATCTCCCGCACGGTGAAAATGGAGGCGATGCGGTCGTAGCGCATCACCGCGCCCTGCTTGCAGACGAAGTCCGGGCCGAACTGGCAGCGGCCGCACAGGCCGGTGCCGCATTTCATGCTGCGCTCCATCGAGACGTATATTTGCTCGAAGGGCATGCCGGCAGCCTGCAGCGCCTGGACGGAAAACCGCATCATCACCTCCGGCCCGCAGACCATGGCGATGGTGCGGGCGGGATCGACGCCGGCGCGCGGGATCAGCTCGGTCACCACGCCGACCGCCCCGTGCCAGGAGCGGTGGGCGCGGTCGACCGTGATCTCGATCTGCACATCGAGCATGCGCCGCCACAGCGCCAGTTCGTCGCGGTACAGAATGTCCGCCGGGCTGCGCGTGCCGTACAGGAGGGAAACGCGGCCGTAGCGCTCACGGTTGGCCAGCACGTGGCGCACCGCCGGGCGCAGCGGCGCCAGGCCCAGCCCGCCGGCGATGAACAGCACGTCGTGGCCATCCGCCTCGGCGACCGGCCAGATGGTGCCGTACGGGCCGCGCACGCCGAGTTCCTGGCCCGGCTGCAGCCGGATGACGGCCTTGCTGACCGCGCCGACGCCGCGCAGCGTCTGCGCCAGCGGCGCGCCTTCGATCGGCGCGCCGCTGACGCTGATCGGCGCCTCGCCGACGCCGAGCACATACAGCATGGTGAACTGGCCGGGCGCCGGCTCGGGGATGGCGGCGCCGACCGGCATCAGGTCGACGGTCGCGGTGTCCGGCGTGTCCTGGCGCACCGCGATGACGCGGTACGGCAGCGGCAGATAAGGGCTCGTGGGCATGCCGCGCTCCTCAGACCGGGTCCGGTCGGCCATAGACATCGAGCAGGTGCAGATGCGCGGCCTGCAGGCGGCGCACCAGCAGCGGCGCGAAGCGCTTCATCAGCGCATAGCCGATCCGCGGGTCGGCATCGCATTTGTTGCGCAGGCAGGCGGCGTCGATGCCGAGCGCGCGCACCGGCGTGCGGGCCCGCGCGTCGCTGTTCCAGCGATAGGGCGGGATCAGCCAGGAGGCGCCGACGATGTCGTCCGGATGCACGGTGCCGAGCACCAAAGCGGGGCGGCCGGCGGCGTGGATTTCCAGCGCCACGTCGCCCTCGCGCAGCAGGAAGAACTCGCCCACCGCTTCGCCCTCGTGGAACAGGTAGGTGTCGGGCTCGAAATGGACGGTGCGGGCGCAGCCGGCGATCGCGGCGGCGATGTCCGCATCGAGGCCGGCGAAGAACGGCTGCGCCAGCACGATGCTCTCAAGCGTCTCCATGGGCGTTCTCCTGCACGAAAGCCGCGGCTTCGGCGGTGATGTCGATGCCGGCGGGACACCAGGCGATGCAACGGCCGCAGCCGACGCAGCCGGAGCGGCCGAACTGGTCCCACCAATGCGCCAGCTTGTGGGTCAGCCACTGGCGGTAGCGCGACCGCGTTCTGGGTGCGCACCGCGCCGCCATGCACGTAGGAGAAATCGCCGTTGAAGCAGGAATCCCAGCGGCGGACGCGCTCGGCGCCCTGGCCGTCGAGGTCGCTGTGGTCCTCGATGGTGGTGCAGAAGCAGGTCGGGCAGACCATGGTGCAGTTGGCGCAGGCCAGGCAGCGCCCGGCCACGTCATCCCAGCGCGCATGCTCGGGATGCTGCTGCAGCGCGGCTTTCAGCCCATGGGTGGGTAGCTTGCGTTTGATGTTGGCCGCGGCGCGCGTGGCGACGGCGTCGGCCGCCTGCCAGTCTGCCTCGGTTGGCGGGCGGGTGGGCAGGTAGGCGAGCAGGGCGGCGCCGGAATCGGTGCCCGGCTCGGCGAGGAACTCATGCCGCCCGTCCACCAGTTCGGTCAGCGCGAGGTCGTAGCCCCGGCTGGCGCGCGGCCCGGTGTCGAGCGAGGTGCAGAAGCAGGTGGACGCCGGATCGCCGCAGTTGACCGCGACCAGGAAAATGTTCGCCCGGCGGGCGGCGTATTCGGTGTTCACGTAGCGGCCGCCCTTGAGCACCTGGTCCTGCACCGCGATGGCGGCCAACTCGCAGGCGCGCACGCCGAGGAACGCGGTGCGCGGCGGCTGTTCGCGGGGCGGCTCGAAGGCCAGTTCCTCGCCGATCCGGCGGACGCGGAACAGCGTTTCGACCGGCCGGTGCAAGTGGCGCTTCCATGACGTGGGACCGACCGCGTAGCCGAACAGGGCGCCGTCGTCGCGGTCGGCGAGGCGATACCGGCCCGGCTCCTGCAGGTCGGTGCGGCCGGCCGGCAGATCGGCGAGGCCGGCGATGTGGTCGGTGACGATGGCGCCGTCGCGCTCGACGGGCCCGATCACCTGATAGCCACGGGCGGCCAGCGCGGCGATCAGGGCCTGCAGCCCGTCCAGCCCCAACACAGCCCCAGCCTTCGGCACTCCGGATGCGGACATTCTTTCTTCCCTTGCCTGTCCGTCCCGGGGCCGGCGAACGGATGACATTTCTGCCATCCCGGCGCCGGCCGCTTTGACCTGCATCAAATCGGCGTCAATCCGCCGACCGGTTGCCGCCGGCCGCCGGCGCGTGTGACCATCCGCCCGGAATAAGGGAGGTGTGACACATGCGGGTTCCGGAGCGATGGCTGGAGGATTTTCACCCCGGCGACGTGGCCGAGTTCGGCGACTATCGGCTCACCGAGGCGGAGATCATCGCCTTCGCCGGGCAATACGATCCGCAGAGCTTCCACACCGACCCGGAGGCGGCCAAGCAAAGCCCCTATGGCGGGCTGATCGCCAGCGGCTGGCAGACAGGGGGGGTGATGATGCGGCTGATGGTGGAGCATTTCATCCCGGCCAACGCCAGCCTGGGCTCGCCCGGGGTGGACGAGCTGCGCTGGCCGAAACCGGTGCGGCCGGATGACCGGCTGCGGGTGCGGATTACGGTGCAGGAGGTGGTGCCCTCGCGCAGCAAGCCGGACCGGGGGGTGGTGCGGCTGTTTACCGAGGTGCTGAACCAGGACGATGAGGCGGTGATGACGCTGCGGGGTATCGTGATGTTGCGGCGGCGGCCGGGCAATGTGGGGAAGGAAGGCCAGGGCTCTGCCCTGGACCCGCCAGGGGGCGGTGGCCCCCTGGACCCCGCTACTTTAGACAATCACTTTGAGAGGGGGGTGAGGCAGTGAACCGGATCACGGCCTCACCCCCCTCTCAGAGTGATTGTCTAAAAGTAATGGGTTCCAAGGGGCCACCGCCCCTTGGCGGGTCCAGGGCAGAGCCCTGGCCTTCCTTCCCCACATTGCCCGACAGCCCCGCAACGGAAGGTAAAACGCGGTGACGCACTCCTCCCTCATCCTGACGCTGATCGGGCCGGACCGCCCCGGCCTGGTGCGCATCCTGGCCGAGCTGGTGGCCGAGCGCGGCGGCAGTTGGCTGGAAAGCCGGATGGCCCGGCTGTCCGGACAGTTCGCCGGCATCGCGCTGGTGAGCGTCCCCCCCGCCGAAATCGCGGCGCTGACCGGCGCGCTGGAGCAGTTGCAGGACCAGGGGCTGCGGGTGACGGTGCGGGCCGGCGCGGATGAGCCATCGCTGCCGCCGCAGACCGTGTTGCAGGTCGAGGTGGTCGGCCACGACCGGCCCGGCATCGTGCGCGACTTCACCCAGGCGCTGTGGAATTGCGGCGTGAACATCGAGGAACTGACCACCGACGTGCTCAGCGGCTCGTTTTCCGGCGAGTCGCTGTTCCGCGCCGAGGCGCGGCTGCGCGCCCCCTCGGCCGAAGCGGCCGGGAAAATCCGCAGCGCGCTGGAGCATCTGGGCAACGAGCTGATGGTGGATATCAAGCACGTGCTGTGAGGCAACGGGCCATCGTCGGCGGTTTCCGCGCCCCGGGGCGCGCGTTTGGTGCGAGTGAGGGTGCATGAGACTGTTGTTCTGGCGTCGCCGGCGGGTGCCGGTGCTGCGGCTGCACGGGGTGCTCGCCGCCAGCCTGGGGCCGCTTAACCTCGAGGCTTATGGCAAGCTGATCGACGCGGCCTTTCGGGCGGCGGGCAAGGGCGGCACGGTGGTGCTGGACATCGACAGCCCGGGCGGCTCGCCGGTGCAGTCCGACCTGATCGCCGCCCGTATCCGCCGCCGGGCCGACGAGAACGGCGCCAGGGTGCTCGCCGTGATCGGCGAGACCGGGGCCTCCGGCGGCTACTGGCTGGCCTGCGCGGGCGATGAAATCCTGGCCCATCCGATGAGCGTGGTGGGCTCGATCGGCGTGCGCGGCGGCGGCTTCGGCTTCGACCGGGTGCTCGACCGGCTGGGCGTGCAGCGCCGGCTGTATACCGCGGGTGCCAACAAAGCGCGGTTCGACCCGTTCAGCCCCGAACGGGAAGAGGACGTGGCGTTCGCGCGGGCGCTGATGGCCGATCTTCACACAAGGTTCAAGGACTGGGTGCGCAGCCGCCGCGGCGCCCGCCTGACGGGCGCGGAGGAGGTTGTCTTCGATGGCAGTTTTGTCCTGGGCGCGCGGGCGCTGGCGCTCGGCCTGATCGACCGTTTCGGCGAGGTTGACGCAGCGGTGCGCGAGATCGGCGGCGAGCGGGCCGAGGCGCAGGTGTTCCGCCCGCGCCGCCGCGGCCTGCTCGCCCGCCTGCCGCGCATGACGGCGGATGCGATGTTCGACGCGCTGGAGGCGCGGTCGGGGCCGCGGCTGTAGCGGCGGGCGCGCCCGGCGGGCCGGCGGCCGGGCGAAGCGGCGGCGGGGAGGCCAGACACGCACAAAGCTCGCCAGGACGGACCAGGATGACTCCGGCGAGAAGTTCAAAACAAAATATCGTCTTCCTGAAACGGCGTCGCCAGGCGCGTTGGTTCTCGCGGTCTGCTCTGCGCAGACTCATGATGGAAATTTGCTGCTCCGGATCGATGTTTGAGGTGTGCCGGTTCCCGTTGGAGGGTGCGGCTTGCATATCAATATGCCGTGACCATATAATAAATGATCTTGCGGCGCGGTGCGCCTTTGTTCGCGCGTGCGCGGCCCTGCTGCTCGTGCGGCCACGCGGCCTTTCCGGTATCGCGTGGCAAGTTGCGGTATTCCAGCCGATATGGATGCATTGCGGCTTCGGGCGCGGCGTTTCGGCCATAAACGAATAAAATGCCGACTATGGCCGAACGAAAAGATCGCTGCAACGCAATGAAACATTCGTGCCGGTCGATATCAGCTATTCTGCAATGGCTCGCGAACGCATAGCCTGCATGGCAATAAAAAATCGGCAACGGTTGGGTTGGGCGAGGTGAAGGGCCGGGTGCGGTCGGTGGTGGAGCAGAGGGACATGAGGAGCACACGCGGCTGGATGGCTTTCGGCGCCTTGGCGGCGCTGCTGGCCCTGACCGGTCCGGTGAGCGGGGCGGTCGTGGCATCGGATGCACCGATGGCGGTTGCCGGAAGTGCGGCGCCGGCCGATCTGCCGCCGCCGATCCGTCCCATGAACGATGACGAGAAGGAGGGGGCCGGCTGCGTCATCAGCGCCGTCGCCGGCATGGCGATCGTCGGTGTGATCGGACCGACGGAGTTCATCATGACCGTGGTCGGCGGATCGCTCGTGCCGTCGTCCACCCCGGTGCTGCTGGTCGGTCTGATCAGCACCATCGCCAGCATGACCTGCGGTCTGGGCGCGACGTTGACGCCGGTGGTGCTCTGGACGTGGCGGCAGTTGAGCGCGCAGGACGGGCAGGTCGGCGCGGCGGTCGGCGATCCGGCGCGGCGCGGAACGCCCCGGCGGGATATGGCCTCTCCCCGCGCAGTGGCCTCCGCCGGCCAGGGCGATCTGGCGATGACCGATGCACGGCAGGCGGCGCAGTGACGATGAATGAAGCCGCTGCGGGCAGGTGGTTTGGAGCGACGAACGGATGACGGGACGGCGCAGTTTGCCGGTGCTGATGATGGCTGTGGCGCTCACGCTCGGTGCGCCGGCGCAGGTCTGGGCGGTGGCGTCCGATCCGGGTGGCTCCACGGGCGGCGGCCATCCGGTGGGCGGCGCGCAGACCCCGGCGCTCGTCCTGCAGCCGGCGGCGCCGGCGCAAGTCGAGCCGGCCGGGATTTCCGATGCCACCAAACAGGGCATCGGCTGCCTGGCCACCAGCGGGGCGACGGTGGCCTACGCGACCTTCTGGGCCGGGGCGACTGAGTTGCTGATGGTCGCCTCCGGCGGCATGCTGGTGCCGTCGGTGTCGCCGACGCTTTGGCTTGGCCTCGTTTCCACCGTGATTGCCGCGACCTGTGCCCTTGGCGCCACCGCGACGCCGGTGGTGCTATGGGCGGTCGAGCAGGAAGACAACATCCTCGCCAATATCGCCTGGCAGCTGCGCCAGGCGGGGAACAGACTGGTCGGCCTGTTCACCACCCCGGCGCCGTCGGAGGCCCGCCGGATGGCCGTGGGCGGGCCGTGACACAGCCCGGCCGGCATCGCCGAAACGCCCGGACTTTAGGGGGAACCTTGCGTCGTTTGCTGACCTGCAAGCTGACCGTTGTGGCGCTGGCGCTGGCGATGCTGGCCGGAACGGCGCCGGCGCGGGCGGATACCGCCCCGGCCGCACCGCCGGCAGGCGGCGCGACTGCCGAGACCGCCCCGCACGAGGCGGTCATTGCGCCGCTGCCCGATGAAGCGGTACCGGGGGCCTATTGCCTGGTGGGCACGGCGGCGGCGATGGCTGCGGTGTTCGCCGTCGGGCCGACCCAAGGCCTGATGCTGCTGTCCGGCGCAATGCATGTGCCGTCGGGCACGGCGGTGCTGTTCATTCCGCTGATGTCGATTCTTGGCGGCAGCGTCTGCGGCCTCGCCGCGGCGGCCCAGCCGGCGATCGGCTGGGCGATCGAGCAGTCCGACGCTATCGCGGCCTGGCTCGCCGCGGCCGGCGAGTCGCTGTTCGCCGGGGGCGCCGACGCCCCGGCGAACGGTCAGGCCGGCATCGGCGCCGACAAAGCCATGCCGGCGCCGCGGGCGCTCACCGAAGACGAGACTCAGTCGGCCGGCTGCGTCGGCGGTGCGCTGGTGGGTTTCGCGACCGCGATGGCCTCCTCGCCGACGGAGGTGGCAATGCTGTCGTCGGGCGCCAATACCATCGTGTCGTCGACGCCGATCCTGATGTTGGGTCTGCTCGGCAGCATTGTGGCATCGGGCTGCGTCGTCGGTGCCTATGCCATCCTGCCGGTTGAGGCATTGATTAATAATTTCAATTCTATCGGTGACAGCATCCTGGCCGGCCTGAACCAGATCGGCACCGCCGTCAGCGAAGGGACGAGCCGAACGATGACGCTGCTGCGAGGCAGGCCGCCGCAGCCGGGGCCACGGCCGGCGCACGGTCCGGCAGAGACATCATGAGTAGCGCCGCGGCCCGAAACCCGCGAGGAGCGATCGAACATGGCGAACATGGCGAACATGGCGAAGCGTAAGGTTGCCGGGACGATCCTGTTGGCTGTCATGCTCGGATCGGGCATGTCTGGAGCCGCCCTGGCGCAGGCCCCAGGCGGCAACGGCACCGGCGCCGGCACCGGGGGCGACGTTGCGACGGCCGCGTCGGCCGATCCGAATGAGCTGAACGATAGCGAGAAAGCCGCGGCGGGATGCGGCATCGCGGCGGCAGGCGGCCTCGCGGCCACCTATCTCGCCGGGCCGACCGAGGTCGCCTTGCTGTGGGGCGGCGGCATGCTGGTGCCGTCCGGCAGCGTCATGTTGGCGATGGCCCTGCTCGGCCAGATCGGTGCGTCGGCCTGCGCCATCGGCATGGTGGCGACCCCGACCCTGCTGTGGGCCTATGACCAGTCCGGCAACATGGCCGACAGGCTGGTCCAGATCTCTCAGGGGATTGGCCAGCGGATTCTGGTGGCGTTCGGGCAGGGCCATCACCCGGAGCGCCAGCTGGCCGACGGGACACCGGCGCACTGACGGCCGGCGACACTGACCACCGGCGGATTGAAGCCACCCGGCTGGCGACCGCTAATTGAACAAATGGAGGAACAGCCAGCGGCCCATCAAGCCGCCGGCGCCGAGAATGCCGACCCGGACGAGGTCACGGCGGGCGGCGATGTCGCGGGCGGCGGTCGCGCCGGTGATCTGTTCGCCCAGCACCGCGCCGGCGGCGCGGGCTTCTGCCATCGCCGGGGGGAGCGTGGCGCCCGCGGCGGCGACAGCCACCGGCGCTGCGGTACGCAGACCGAAGATGCCCAGCACCGGGGCCGTCAGCGTGCCGCCGGTGAGAAGGTCGGCGACCACGATGCCGCCGACGAAACCGGTCGTGATGGCGAGATTCTTAACGAAGCTATCATGGTCGGAGTCCACGGCGTTGGCGTCCGCCGGCACCTCCTGGGCGAACGCGGAGAGAGGCAGCGCCAGAGCGACCACAAGGGCAACCATCAATCTCCGCATTGGATAGGTCCTTCACGATCCTGGTGGCGGCTTGCGGCCATTCTGGCGGTCGAGAATCAACCCCCACCGCATTGTAAAATTAGCCGGGCGCTCAAAACGGCGCAAGCGCGGGCCGGAACCGGCCCGGCGGGCGCAAACAAACAAGACAAAATGTATCCCCCGCGGCCGGTCGAACAACTGCCATTTGCCGCCGCCAGACCATCTCAATACGAAGTTACAATAGCACGCCCCCCACCGCAAAAGCCGGGTTCCAAGGACCCGCGGTCCTTGGTGGGTTCAGGGCACAGCCGTCGCGCCGAAGGCGCGCTGCGCGCGGGGCGGGGTCGGGGTAATGGCCCTTAGGCACCAGGATAAGCGGACAGGAAGGCCAGGGCTCTGCCCTGGACCCGCAAGGGGGCAGTGGCCCCCTTGACCCCATCACTTAAGAAATTCATCGGTTCCAAGGGCCTATGGCCCTTGGTGGGTCCAGGGCAACGCCCCGATAACGGATCAGTGGCCGGAGCCGCCGAAGCCCAGGAATCCGGCCTGCGGCACGGGCGTGCCGGGGCTGTCCGCATATTGCCGCGGCGCCGGCGGCGCCACTGGCCGGGCCACAACGGAAGTGGTGCGGGCGACCGGCCGGGCGGCGGTCCGCACCGGTGCGGCCGGTTTGCCGGTTTCCGCCACCGGAGGTGCCGCGCCACCGGAGGCGCCGCGCATCGACAGCAGCAAGAAGGTGATGTCGTTGCGGCCGAGATCGACCGAGAGTTCCACCGGCGTCAGTCCGAGTTCATTGGTGGCGTTCAGGTCGGCACCGCGGCCGATGGCATCCCGGGCGGCGAGGATGTCGCCCCGGTTCACCGCGTCGAACAGCGCCTCGTTCGGGCGCATGTCGCCCGCAGGCCGGTCCATCGGGGCCGGTTCGGTATCGGGCGTGCGGGCGCCGGGCAGGGCAGGGGGGGGCGCCTCCTTGTGGACGGAGGTGTTCGCCGTGCCCACGACCGGGCCGGTCGGCAGCCCGTTGGTGACGCCGGCTGGCCCCGCGCCCTGCGCGTGCGCAATGCCGGGGGCCAGCAGGGCGGCGAACAGGACAGCGCCGGGGAGCGCCGTGCCGAGGCGGGGGGACTGGTGCTTCATCCCCCCATCCTGAACTCAGGACCGGTTCAGATAAAAGATCCCGGCGTTCAGGTAGGTCGCGTAGCAGCCCCAGATCAAATACGGCACCATCAGCCAGGCGGCGAGGGGGCGCACCCGGGCGAAGGCCACGATGGTCCAGACGACGCTGGCCAGCAGCGGCACGATGGCCACCAGACCCAGGGCCGGGCTGTGCAGGCCGAAGAAGGCGGGCGACCAGAGGAAATTGAACACCAGTTGGGCGAACCACGGGCGCAGCGCCGGCCGCCCCCCTGGCTGGCGCCAGACCAGCCAGGCGGCGATGCCGATCAGCACGTACTGGCATGACCACACGACCGGGAACACCCAGTTCGGCGGCGTCCCGGGCGGGCGGGCCAGCGCGTCGTACCAGACGCTGATGTTCGGGTCGGTCACCGCGCCGGCGACGCCGCCCGCGATGAAGCAGATGCCGATGAACCCGGCCAGCACCAGCGCCGACGCCCAACGCGGGGTCGGATCGGTCGAAGGGCTCCGGTTGGGGTCGTTCACGGTTTGAAAGACACGCACTCCTGTCGAATGAAATGATCCTACGCCCCTTCGCGCCGCCACGCCAGCACCGCAAGGCCCAGGATCAGCGGCAGGGCGAGCCATGGCGGCAGCAGCGGGGCGGCGGCGATGCCGGTTACCAGATGATCGTGGCGGCGTTGCAACCCGATCCATGATCCGCCCGCGGCCTCGCGGCCCGGATCGGTGCGCCGCAGCTCTGGTGCGCCGGCCGGGTCGAGCCAGTGCACGCTGCCGCCGCTGCTCCGCACCAGCGGGGCCAGCGCGGTCGCGGTGGCCCGCAGATCGGCCAGTTCCAGCGGATCGGCGGCGGCGGCGGCGGCGTAGGCGGTGCGCGTGCCGTCGCTGACCTGCCACACCCCGGGCGCGGCCGCAGCCACCTGCCCGACCCCACGGCCGGGCCGCGCCGGGGCCAGCACCAGCTTCTGCTGCTTGCCGTCGGGGTCGGTGACCGTGACTTCGCCCGGCGGTCCGTCATCGGTGGAGCGGCGCTCGATCGCCAGCCTGCCGTGCTCGGCGTGCGCGGTCAGGGCGCTTTCCTCCAGCTCGGGCTCCTTCATCAGCCAGTGGGCCACCCGGCGCAGCAATTCGGCCTGCGGGCCGCCGCCCATGTGGCCGCGCGACCACAGCCAGATCTGGTCCGACAGCAGCAGCGCCACCCGCCCGTCCTCAACATGGTCGAGCAGCAGCAGCGGCGCGCCGTCCGGCCCGCTGAGCAGCGCATCGCCGCGCGGCTGCGCGGGCTCGATGCGCCGGTACCACGGTCCCCAGTCCGGCTCGCCCTTTGCCCGCCAGCCCGTCAGCCCGGCGGTGACCGGGTGGCGGGTGCCGAGCGGTGTTACCAGCGGGCGGAACGCGCCTTCCACCACCGCATCGGGCGAGGCCGGCCAGGCCGGCAGCACGCTGCCCAGCGGGCTCAGCGCCAGGCTGCCCGGACCGGCGAATTCCGGCCCGACGCTCAGCAGCAGCGCCCCGCCGCCGCGCACATAGTCGGCGATATTGCGCAAATACTGCGGCAGCAGGATGCCGCGGTTCTGGAACCGGTCGAGGATGATCAGATCGAATTCGCGGATCTTCACCTGGAACAGCTCGCGCACCGGAAAGGCGATCAGCGCCAGCTCGTTGAGCGGCGTCAGGTCATCCTTTTCCGGCGGACGCAGGATGGTGAAATGCACCAGGTCGACTGCCGGGTCGGCCTTCAGCAGCCGCCGCCAGGTGCGCTCGCCGGCATGCGGCTCGCCGGACACCAGCAGCACGCGCAACCGTTCGCGCACCCCGTTGATGGTCACGACGGCGCGGTTGTTGAGGGCGGAAACCTCGCCCGGCCGCGCATCGGCGGTCATTTCCACCACCGTCGGGCCGGCGCGGGTGATCGGGATGTCGATGCTGTGCTCCTGCCCGAGCGGCACGCTTTCCACCAGCGGCGGCTCGCCGTCGCGGCGGATGGTCAGGCGGGCGGCACGGCCGGTGGCCTGGTCCGCGCGCGGCAGGCCGAGGTCTTCCACCACCAGGCGGATGGTCACCGACTTGCCGACGATGCCGTAGCCCGGCGCCTCGACGATGCGGATGCGGCGGTCGGTTTCTTCGCCATGTGCCGGGATCAGCACGTGCAGCGGCGTGCCGCCGAGCGGGCTGGCGGCGGGGATGTCGTGCACCTGCCCGTCGGTAATCGCCACCACCCCGGCCAGCCGGGCGCGCGGGATGTCGGCGAGCGCCCGGTCGATGGCGGCGAACAGCCTTGTGCCCTCGGCACCCGATTCCGGTACGGTGACGCTGCGCAATTCCAGGCCGGGCAGGGCGGCGGCCTGGGCCTCGATGCGGGCGCGTGCGGCCTGGGCCAGTGCGGTGCGCGCGCCCACGTCCATGCTGGCGCTGTGGTCGACCACCAGCAGCCCGATATCGGGCAGGGTTTCCCGGGTTTCCTCGACCAGCCGCGGGCCGGCAAGCCAGAGCAGCAGGGCGGCGAAGGCGAAGAAGCGCCACACCGTGCCGCTGGCCCGCCGCCACAGCGCCACGCCGAGCGACAGCGCGCACAGCACCGCGAGGGCGGCGAACAGCCAGTCCGGGATGGCAGGCTCGAAGCGCAGGGCGGCGATCGCCTGTTCCATGTGCATCGGTCAGGCCGCTTCCGGAGTGAGGCTTCCCTCTCCCCCTCCCCTTGAGGGAGGGGGTTGGGGGGAGGGGGCGGGCCGCTCCGCCGTCCGTGCGGCCCGCCCCCTCCCCCCAACCCCCTCCCTCAAGGGGAGGGGGGAGCAGACAGCAGGCGCCTGTTTTGAATGTCATTGTCCCAGCCGCTCCAGCAGCGCCGGCACATGCACCTGGTCGCCTTTGTAGTTGCCGGTCAAGGCATACATCACCAGGTTGACCCCGAACCGATAGGCCAACGTGCGCTGGCGGGCGCCGCCGGGAATCACCGCGTAGGGCTGCCGGCCGGAGTCGTCGACCGCCCAGGCCGCCGCCCAGCCATGGCTGCCGATGATCACCGGGCTCACGCTGTCGTTGCTGCGGTCCTGGTCGCGCTGCACCCACACCGTGTCGCCGGCGAACCTGCCGGGAAAATCCTGCAACAGGTAAAACGAGCGTGCCAGCACATGCGACGTGGTGAGCGGCGCCAGCGGCGGCACCGCCAGCCCGCTGGTGACCGATTTCAGCGCCGCGTCGGCGCCCGGGTTGAAGCCCTCGCCGCTGCCGCCGTCGCCGGTGTCGATCAGGATGATGCCGCCATTGGCCATATAGGCGTTCAAGGCCGCGATCGCGGCTGCCGGCAGCGGCGGCGCATCGGGCGTAACCGCCCAGTACAGCAGCGGATAGAATGACAGATCGTCCCGCTCCGGCACCACCGCCGCCGGGGTGGCGAGGTTGGCGGCGGTGCGCCGGTTGACGTAGTCCGACAGTCCGGCGAGCCCGCTGCGCGACACCAGGTCGACCTGCGCGTCGCCGGTGACGATATAGGCGAGCCGCGTGGACAGCGCCGGGTTCGGCTCCTGCGCCGGCGCCGGGGTTGCCAGCGCCAGCAAAGCCAGCACGGTGGCGGCAGCCCGTAGCAAGCCGCGCAGGCGCAGCGACAGCAGCAGGTCGACCGCCAGCAGCGCCAAAGCGAAGGATATCAGCCACGGCCCCAGCGCCTGCTCCGGCGCGGCGTCCGCGAGCGGTGCCTCCTGCGCCCCGGCAACCGGCGGCGCAGCTTCGGGGGCTTCCATCCGGTTGGACAGGTTGAGCGCCCGCCGCCCGTTTTCCGGCCCGTACAGCCCGGGCGGATGCTGCGGCGAGGCCAGCGCCCCGGCGAGGTCGCGGGCGGTGAGCGCGCTGGCGGCGGGCGGCGGCGGGGCAAGCTGGCCGAATCCGTCCAGCGTCTCGGCCGGCGCGAGCAAAGCCTGGTTCGCCGCCCCGCCCTCCGGGTCCTCGCCCGCGGCCACGCCCGCCGACACCGCCACCAGCCGGCGCAGCATGTCGACGAACAGGCCGGAGAGCGGCAGGTTCGACCAGTCGGCATTGGCGGTGACATGGAACAGCACGATCCGCCCGGCCCCACGCGCCGCCTGGGTGACCAGGGGGGTGCCGTCGGCCAGCCGTGCCCAGGTCGCCTCCGTCAGGTGCGCCCCCGGCTCGGCCAGGACCTGGCGGGTCACCGTCACTTCCTCCGGCACGGCGAGCCCGGCGAAGGGCGAGGCGGCGGGGAAGGCGGCCAGCCCGGCCGGCTGGCTCCACGACATCGCCCCGCCGAGCTGGCGGTCGCCGGCCAGCAGCTTCACCGGCAGCAGCGCATCCGGGTGCTCGGCCAGCCGCGGCCCGGCGAAGCGCACCAGCAGCCCGCCGTGCTCCACCCATTTCGCCAGCGCGTCGCTGTCCGGCCCGTCGGCGATCACGTCGTCGGCCAGCACCAGCACCGACAGCTCGCGCGAAAGCAGTTGCGCCAGATTGCCCAGGCGGAGCTCGGCGGTCGGCTCCAGCGCCCGGCGCAAATAATAGAGCTGGCCGGTGAGCGGGGTCGCCGCGGTCATGGCGTCGCCGGCCAGCAGCCCGACCGGGCGGCGGCGCCAGCGCTCGTCCAGCAGCAGCACCGCGCCGGCCGATGACTGGCCTTCCAGCAGCAGCCGGCCCAGCCGGTTGCGGATTTCCGGCGGCAGGATGATCGCCGCCTCCGCTGTGGCCGCTTGCGGGGCGAAGCTTGCGGTTGCGCGGGCGAGCGTGCGGCCGTCGCCCGATTGCGCCAGCACCGCGGCTTCGGCGGGAAGCGCGCGCGGCACCTGGGCGATCCGGGCCACCAGCCGGTCGGCACCGTTGCGTGGCGCCAGCAGCAGGCGCGCGGGCGGCACCGGATCGCGTAGCACCTCGACCGCCCCGCACGCGGCGAGGCCGGCGGCGAAATCGCCCCAGCCGGCGCCGCCGGTGGTGCCGTCGGCGAGGAACACGGCCGCCCCCTTGCCCGCCCAGCCCCGCAGCGCGACGGCGGCGGTGGCGCGGTCGACCGGCCAGGGCTTGGGGCGGAGCGCGGCCAGCCTTGTGCGGGCCTCGGGCACCGGCAGGGCCGGGGTGGCGGCCGGGGCGGCGCCGGCCTCGGTGGGGGCGGTGGTCAGCAGGCCGACCGTGCGGCCCTCGCGCTCGGCGCGGTCCAGCACCGCGCCGGCGGCGGTCATGCGCCGCGGCCAGTCCACTGCGGCGGCCCAGCCGTCATCGATCACCAGCAGCAGGGGACCGCGTCCGGGCAGGCTGCCGCCGGTATCGAGCACCGGGCGGGCCAGCCCGGCGATCACCAGCCCGGCCGCGATCATGCGCAGCAGCAGCAGCCACCAGGGCGTGCGCGCGGGCGTCTCGGCGGTGGCGCCGAGGCCCATCAGCAGCCGCACGGCGGGAAAGGTTTCGCGCCGCGGCGCCGGCGGGGTGACGCGCAGCAGCCACCACAGCACCGGCAGCACAGCAAGCGCCAGCAACACCCAGGGGGCGGCGAAGATCATTGTCCCGCCGCGGCGCGCGGGCCGGCCTGCGGTGCCAGGGCGGTGTACAGCCCCAGCAATGCGGCCTCCGGCGGGTGGTCGGTGCGATGGGTGGAAAAGCCGAACCCGGCGGCGGCGCAAATGGCGGCAAGCCCGGCCTGCTGCCCGGCCAGCCGCGCCGCATAGGCGTCGCGCACGTTTTCAACCCGCGGAATCAGGGCCTGCAACCCCTGCCGCAGCCCCTCGAACCGCACCCGCCCGCTATACGGCAGCAAAGCCTCGGCCGGGTCGAGCACTTGCAGCACATGCCCGGCGACCGGCACCGCCGCCAGGCGCCCGATCGCCGCCTGGATATCCTCCAGCCCGCCGAGCAGGTCGCCGATCAGCACCACGCGGGCATGGCGCGGCAGCTGAACCTCAGGCGGCAGCCCGTCGCCCGCCGGCAGCAGCGCCATCTGCTCGGCCAGACGTTGCAGCCCGGCGCGGCCGGAGACGGTGCGCTCCCCCGCGCCCAGCAGGCCCACCCGCTCGCCGCCGCGCAGCAGCAGGGCGGCCAGCGCCAGGGCCAGCAGCCCGGCCCGTTCGAGCTTGCTGGTGACGGCGGGACGCGACTGCCATTGCATGCTGGGCGCGCCGTCGCGCCACAGCAGCACCGTCTGCGCCGCCTCCCACTCGTTCTGCCGGACGAACAGCTCCTCCGAGCCGGCCGATTGCAGCCAGTCAATCGCCGAGGCGTCGTCGTCCTCGGCGAAGAACGGACGGTACTGCCAGAAACTGTCGCCCTGGCCGACGCGGCGGCGGCCGTGCATGCCCTGGGCGACGGTGGCGGCGACCCGGTCGGCCTTCACCAGCAGCGGCGGCAGCCGCGCGCCGAGGGCTTCCGCCCGCTGTGCCGCCCTCCGCCGCGTGGCCGGCGCAGTCGCAGCGTCCGGCTGGCTCACCCAATTCCCTCCGCCAGCCGGGCAATGATGTCGGCCAGCGCGATGCCGTCGGCCCGGGCGGAGAAGTTCAGCGCCATGCGGTGGCGCAACACCGGTTGTGCCAGCGCCGTCACGTCTTCCACGCTCGGCACCAGCCGTCCGTCCAGCAAAGCGCGGGCGCGGCAGGCGAGCATCAGCGCCTGGGCGGCGCGCGGACCGGGCCCCCAGGCGACATGCCGGCGGACCGCCGGGTCTTCCGATGTCTCGGGGCGGCCGCCGCGCACCAGGCGCAGGATGGCGTCGACCACGCTCGCGCCCACCGGCACGCGGCGGATCAGCGCCTGGGCGGCGATCAGCTCATCTGGGGTCAGTGCCTGCACCGGCCTGGTTTCCTCCGCGCCGGTGGTGGCCACCAGCATGGTGCGCTCATCTTCCAGCGTCGGGTAGGTGACCTGCACCTCCAGGAGGAAGCGATCGAGCTGCGCCTCGGGCAGTGGGTAGGTGCCTTCCTGCTCGATCGGGTTCTGGGTGGCGAGCACGTGAAACGGCTGCGGCAGCGCGTGTTCGGTGCCGCCGACCGCCACCCGGTGCTCCTGCATGGCCTGCAGCAACGCCGACTGGGTGCGCGGGCTCGCGCGGTTGATTTCGTCGGCCATCAGCAACTGGCAGAACACCGGGCCGGGCACGAAGCGGACGCTGCGCCGGCCGGCGTCATCGGTGTCGACCACCTGCACGCCGAGGATATGCGGCGGCATCAGGTCGGGGGTGAACTGCACCCGCTTGGCGGCGAGGCCCAGCACGATGGCCAAGGTTTCTACCAGCCGGCTTTTGCCGAGTCCGGGCACGCCCACCAGCAGCACATGGCCGCCGGAGAGCAGGGTGATCAGCGTCTGGTCCACCACGTCGGGCTGGCCATAGATGGCGCGGCCGACCTGGGCGCGCACCGCGGCGATGCGGCTGCCCAGCGCCTCGACCTCGGCGAGGATATCGGCAACCGGTGCGGGCGCACCGCCGGTGTCGGCTTGGGGCATACGGAGGTCCTTAGTGTGGCTTGTCCATCCTAGATCGGTGTTCGCGCGCAGTGTGCCACTTTCAGCAGAGGGGGGATGCTCCCTATATCGGTAAACCGATTGGACATGGCTCAAGGACGCTGCGGAGATGCAACTGTGAACAACGCCACGCGCAGCCTCGCAGGAGAGACCGCCATCGCCCGTGACCGGCACCGCGCTGGCATTCCCCCCACCCCGCGTGTGACGGGTCCTTTGGTGCCGGGTCCGCGCGTGGCCGACGGCATCGCCCCGCACGGCCCGCCGCGCCAGCCGGTCGAGTGCGGCGACCTGCCCTTCCTGATCCGCCGCGACGGCACCTGGCTGTACCGCGGCAGCCCGATCGGGCGGAAAGAACTGGTCTGCCTGTTTTCCTCGGTGCTGCAACGCGACGAGGACGGCGATTTCTGGCTGGAAACCCCGACCGAACGCGGCCGCATTCAGGTCGAGGACGCGCCGTTCCTGGCCGTCGAGCTGGACTGGCGCGGTTGCGGACGCGACCAGGTGCTCACCTTTCGCAGCAATGTGGACGAGCTGATCACGGCGGGTCCGGCGCATCCGATCCGCATCGCCCACGACCTGCTGACCTGCGAGCCCACCCCCTATCTGCTGGTCCGGCGCGGCGCCGGGCGGCTGAATATCGAGGCGCGGATTTCCCGCGCCGTCTATTACGAGCTGGTGGCGCTGGCCGAACCCGGCGAGTTGCACGGGCGGCGCGTGCTGGGCGTCTGGAGCTCCCGCTGCTTTTATTCGCTCGGCGATCTGCCATCGTGCGAGGCGTGCTGAGCCGGTTGCGCGGTTTTTCACCACCGTATGTCTGGCGCGCCTGGCCGAGCGCGGGTCGGTAGCTGCCAGTGGACGCCGAAACCATGCGGGCACGGCTGAAGGCCGGCATCGCGCGCCGTGCGGGGACGCCGTCCGGGGCAGACAATGCGCGCGACCTGACGGACGGGGAACCGGTGCCGGCCGCGGTGCTGGTGCCTTTCCTGACCGGGCCGGCGCCGGGTGTGCTGCTGACCAAGCGCACCGCGCATCTGAACAGCCATGCCGGCCAGGTGAGCTTTCCGGGCGGGCGGATCGACGCCGCCGACGCGAGCCCCGAAGCGGCGGCGCTGCGTGAGGCGCAGGAGGAAATCGGCCTCGACCCCGCATGTGTGGAGGTGATCGGGCGGCTGGGCGAATACGTTACCGGCACCGGTTATGCGATCACCCCGGTGCTCGGGCTGCTGCCGCCGGGGGTGGGGCTGGACGGGCTGGGCCTGGTGGCCTCGCCGGACGAGGTGGAGGCGGTGTTCCTGCTGCCGCTTGCCGTGCTGCTCGACCCGGAGGCGCCGCAATTGCGGGGCATGGAATACCGGGGCCGCTGGCGCACGTTCTGGGTGTGGCCGCACCCGGAGCATTACATCTGGGGAGCAACCGCGGCTATACTGGTGCGTCTGGCGGCCCTCCTGCGCGGGGAATGATGCTTCGTTACGCCGAAATCGGATTTTTTCTGCTGCCCTTCGCGCTCTATGCCACCTGGCGGGTGCTGGGGACGCGTGCCACCCCGGCGCTGCTCTGGGCCGCGGCGGCGGCGGTGGTGGTGCTGGGGGCGACGGTGATCTGGTACGGAATGGAGAACAGCCAGCCGGCCGGCACGAGCTACGTGCCCGCCCAGATGCGCGGCGGGCAGATCGTGCCGGGGCATGGCAGCTGACCCCGACGAGCCGGTTTCGCTGCAGATCACGCCACCCGCTTTTCTTGCCGATCCCGGCTTGCGCGCGGTGCTGGCCGCCCTGCCCGGCGCGCGGGTGGTCGGCGGCGCGGTGCGCGATGCGCTGGCCGGGCGGGAGGTTGCCGATATCGACCTCGCCACGTCCATGCGGCCCGATGAGGTGACCCGCCGGCTGCGCGAGGCCGGGCTGAAAGCGGTGCCGACCGGGCTCGACCACGGCACCGTCACCGCGGTTGCCGACCATCGCGGCTTCGAGGTCACCACGCTGCGCCGCGATGTCGAAACCGACGGGCGGCACGCCGTGGTGGATTATTCCGGCGACTGGCGGGAGGACGCGGCGCGGCGGGACTTCACCATCAACGCCATGTCGCTGGCACCGGACGGGATGCTGTATGATTATTTCGGTGGCGTAAATGACTTGCGGGCCGGGGTGGTCCGCTTCGTCGGCGACGCGGCGACGCGCATCGCCGAGGACTATTTGCGCATCCTGCGCTTTTTTCGCTTCCATGCGCGTTATGGCACCGGCGCCCCGGACCCGGCGGCGCTGGCGGCGATCGGCGCCGGCGTGCCGGGCATGGCGCGCCTGTCGGCCGAGCGGGTGTGGAGCGAACTCAAGCGCATCCTGGCTGCCCCCGACCCCGCCGCGTCGGTGGCGCTGATGCAGGACACCGGCGTG
This sequence comes from uncultured Alphaproteobacteria bacterium, assembly GCA_963714255.1. Taxonomy (GTDB): domain Bacteria; phylum Pseudomonadota; class Alphaproteobacteria; order Acetobacterales; family Acetobacteraceae; genus Rhodovastum. The sequence continues at coordinate 49,893 of CAVQNU010000024.1, read as the reverse complement.
CTGGCCGCGGTGCTGCCCGAGGGCGCCGCGCCGGCCCGGCTGGCGCGCTTGCTGCAAGCCGGGGCGCCGCCCGACCCGTTGCTGCGGCTGGCGGCCCTGCTCGACGGCGACCCGGCGGCGCTGGCGGCGCGGCTGCGCTTTTCCATTGCCGAGCGCGAGCGTCTGCTGGCCCTGCGCGGCGGCGCCGTGCCGGCCGACGCGGCCGACGACGCCATGGTGCGGCGGGCGCTGGCCGACACGCACCCCGACATCCTGATCGGCCGCGCCTGGCTGGCCGGAAGGGGTGCCGCCTTGCGCACCCGGCTGGCGGCGCTGCCCCGGCCGGTGTTTCCCCTGCGCGGCCGCGACCTGCAGGCGATCGGCGTGGCGCCGGGGCCGCGTGTGGGGGAATTGCTGGGGCAGGTGCGCGAATGGTGGATGCAGGGCGGTTGCACCGCCGATGCCGCCGCCTGCCGGGCGGAACTGGCGAGGCTGCTGGCGGGCTGATACACGCTGCAAATGGACGCCACCCCGATTGCCATCGCGCACGACGACGGCACCGCCACGCTGCTGCGCCGGCTGTGGCGCGAGCACATCCGCCACCATCGCGGCAAGCTGTTGCTGGTGTTGCTGCTCACCCTGGTCATGGCCGCCACCCAGGCGGCCTATCCCGAGGTGATCAAGGACGCCGTCGATATGTTCACCCGCCGCGACAAGCGCATCCTGTACCAGGTGCCGGCGCTGGTGGCCTGCATCACCGTCGTGCGGGCGGTGTCGTGGTATTTCCAGACCGTGCTGATGCAGAAAGTGGTGCTGCTGATCATCCGCGAACTGCAGGGGCGGATGTTCAGCCACCTGACCCGGGCCGACCTCGCCCGCGTCGAGCGCGAGGCGCCGGCCACGCTGGCCAGCCGCTTCACCACCGATGCCGCCACCATCCGCGAGGCGCTGACCCGGGCGGTGAACGGGCTGGCCGATGCGGTGACCATCGTCGGGCTGGTCGGCTGGATGGTCTATGCCGACTGGGTGCTCAGCCTGATCGCCTTCCTGCTGCTGCCGATCGCCGCGGTGCCGATCCAGCGCATCGGCCGGCGCATCCGCCGCGCCTCGGGCGGCATGCAGGAGCGGGTGGGCGAGACCGCGGCGCTGCTGAACGAAAGCTTCGCCCAGGCCCGCACGGTGCGCGCCTACCGGCTGGAGGCGCAGGAAAGCCGGCGCGCCGAGGCGGCGTTCGAGCGGTTGTACCGCTCGCTGATGAGCATGAGCCGCTCGCGCGCGCGGATCGATCCGCTGCTGGAAATGCTGGGCGGGCTGGCGGTGGCGGCGGTGCTGGGGTTTGCCGGCTGGCGGGCGGCGCTGGGCAGCAGCTCGATCGGCGATTTCGCAGGCTTCGTGGCAGCCCTGCTGATCGCCTCGCGGCCGCTGCGCGCGCTTGGCAGCCTGAACGCGGCGCTGCAGGAGGGGCTGGCGGGGCTCGCGCGGGTGTTCGCGGTGATCGATGAGGCGCCGGGCGTGGCGGAGCGTCCGGGGGCGGGGGCGCTGCCGGCGGGGCGCGGGCGGATCGTATTCGAGGATGTGCATTTCTCGTATCCGGACGGCCGCCACGCGCTGCACGGGTTTTCCTTCATCGCCGAGCCGGGGCTGACGGTGGCGCTGGTCGGCCCGTCCGGGGCGGGCAAGTCCACCGCGCTGGCGCTGATCCCGCGCCTGCACGACGTGGCCGCCGGCGCGGTGCGGCTGGATGGCGCCGATGTGCGCGCGGTGACGCTCGCGTCCCTGCGCGATGCTCTGGCGTATGTCGGCCAGGACGCGCTGCTGTTCGACACCACGGTGGAGGCCAATATCCGCATGGGCCGGCCGGGGGCGAGCCGGGAGCAGGCGGTGGCGGCGGCGCAGGCGGCGGCGGCGCATGATTTCATCGTCGCCTTGCCGCAGGGGTATGCCACGGTGGTGGGTCCGTCCGGCGGGCGGCTTTCCGGCGGGCAGCGGCAGCGGGTGGCGCTGGCCCGCGCTTTGCTGCGTGACCCGCGGGTGCTGCTGCTGGATGAAGCCACCAGCGCGCTGGACGCCGAGAGCGAGGCGGCGGTGCAGGAGGCGCTGGCGCGGCTGCGGCAGGGGCGGACCACCATCGTGGTGGCGCATCGCCTGTCGACCGTGCGCGATGCCGACCTGGTGGTGGTGATGGCGGACGGACGGGCGGTGGAGCAGGGCACGCATGCCGAACTGCTGGAACTGGACGGGCTGTATGCGCGCCTGGTGCGCACGCAGGCGCTGGCGCAGTGATTGTGGTGGGGGCGCCTGCGAGAAAGTAAGGCAAGGCCAGGGCTCTGCCCTGGACCCCGCTACTTAGACAATTGTTTGACGAGGGGGTGAGGCGGTGAACCGGTTCACCGCCTCACCCCCTCGTCAAACAACTGTCTAAAAGTAATGGGTTCCAAGGGGCCACTGCCCCTTGGCGGGTCCAGGGCAGAGCCCTGGCCTTGCCTTACTTTCTCGCAGGCGCCCCCGCCGATATTTGCCGGCCGTTAACCCGCCCCGCTGATCATCGGGTCAACGTCGACAATCGCACCCCCTGCGGATCAAACCGAGCATGCAACACGCGGCAGAACGGACCGGCACCGCGACCGCGATCAGCCACGGGCACGCGACCGGCGTGGAGGCTGGTCTGCGCGGCCTCGATCTCGACGCGTTCTGCCGGGAATCGGCGGTTTGGCACTTTGGTCCCGGCCGGCCGGTGGTGGCGGGCTGCGACGTGTGCATCAACCTGCGCGCCCTGGCCGGACGGCTTGGCCAGCCCGAATTGCTGGCGCCCGGCAACGCCACGCGGGTGGGGGCCGCGCTGGCGCAGGGTCTGTTGAAATCCTTCCAGCATCCGCAGGCCGCGCAGCGCTACCGGCATTTCGTGCATGTGCCGGCGCTGCTGCTGACCCTGCCCGAGACATGGGCGCTGCTGGACGCGCTGCCGGCGAGCTCGCGGTCCACGCTGGTGTTGACCGTGGCGCTCAACGTGGCACGGACGCAGGAACTGGCCGATGTGGTCGGGCTGCTGGCAGAAATGGGCATCAGCGTATGCCTCTCCGGGGTTGATTTCGCCGCCGTGCCGCTCGCCCACCTGCCGCCCGGCGTGGGCTGGCTGCGCGGCAGGGTGACCGCCGCACTCGATCCGCTGCGAACCGAGGCGACTCTGACGGCGCTGGCGCCGGCCCAGCTCATTGCCGAAACCGGCGAGGCGGACACGGCGCTGCAGTTCGCCTTGGATGTCGGGTTTCAGCACGCCGTTGGGCCGGCGGCCGAGTCCGCCGCGTGCCGGCCACATGGCATTGCCGACCGGCCGATGCCGCACCGGCCGGAGCTTCGCCCGGCGACCCACTGAGCGTTTGCCGCCGCAGCCGGGGATCACCGCAGCCGCCCTGACCTGAAGCAATCGGAAATGGCAATGGGCTTGCGGCTTGGGAGGCCGCGGCCTTATGTGCGCCGGCCGCGACAGTGCGGCGCAGCAGGCGCCGGCTTCGGCCCCGGAAAGGTCCCGATGTCCCTTGACGACGCCACGTCCGCGCGCGCTGCCGGGTCGGCTGGCCCGGCGGCGCCGATCGAGGCACCGGACCGCGCGCCCCGTGCCGCCGAGCCTCCCGTGAGCGCCGCCACTCCGCCCCCCCGGTCCCGGGTGGGATGGCTGGTGCTCGGGGTGCTGGCGCTGGCGGCCGTCGGCGGCGGCACCTTCTATTGGATCGCCACGCGCAACCTGGTCAGCACCGACGACGCCTATACCGACGGGCGGGCCATTACGATCGCGCCGAAAGTGGCCGGCTATGTCACCGACCTGCTGGTGACCGACAACCAGCGCGTGCATGCCGGCGACGTGCTGCTGCGCATCGACCCGCGCGACTACCTCGCCGCGCGCGACCAGGCGGCCGGGCGCGTTGTTTCAGCCGAGGCGCAACTGACAAACGCGCGGCTGGCACTTGAGCTTGCCCGCATCGTCTATCCGGCCAAGCTGGATGCGGCGCGGGCGCAGCGTGACGCGGCGCTGGCGGTGCTGATCCGCGCCCAGGCGGATCTGCGCCGCCAGCAGGCGCTGCCGCGTCCCGCCACCACCCAGAGCAACGTCGACGAGGCGACCGCCGGGGATGCGCAGTCGAGAGCGCAACTGGCGCAGGCCGAGGCGGGCGTGCGCCAGGCCGAGCCGGTGGCGCAGAATATCGCCCAGGCGGAGGCGCAGGTGCACGAGCTGGAGGGCGAACTGGCGCAGGCCCGCGCGCAGCTCGAGCAGGCCGGGGTGAACCTGACCTATTGCACCCTGATTGCGCCGCAGGACGGCTGGGTGACCAAGCGGAATGTCGAGCGCGGCACCTTCGTCAATGCCGGCGGCGCGTTGATGTCGCTGGTCGGGCCCGAGGTCTGGGTGACGGCCAATTTCAAGGAAAGCCAGCTTGACCGCATGCGGCCGGGCCAGGCCGTGCGCATTTCGGTGGACGCCTATCCGGGGCTGCGGCTGCGCGGCCATGTGGACAGTATTCAGAAGGGCAGCGGTGGCCGGTTCTCGACCTTCCCGCCGGAGAACGCGACCGGCAACTTCGTGAAAATCGTCCAGCGCGTGCCGGTGAAGATCGTGATCGACGAGGGGCTGGACCCGAACCTGCCGCTGCCGCTCGGGCTTTCGGTGGGGCCGGTTGTGGAGCTGAAGTGAGGGCGGGCGCATGAGCGATCCGCCGCCCTGGCGCCCGCATCATAACCGCTGGGGGATCGCCCTGTCGGTGACGCTGGTGGCGTTCATGGAGATCCTCGATACCACCATCGTCAACGTCGCCCTGCCGCATATCGCCGGTTCGATGTCGATTTCGAACGACGAGGCCACCTGGACGCTCACCTCGTATCTGGTGGCCAACGGCATCGTGCTGCCGATCTCCGGCTGGTTCGCCCGCGTGTTCGGCCGCAAGCGCTATTTTCTGCTCTGCATCGGCGCGTTCACGGCCTGCAGTTTCCTGTGCGGCATCGCCGACAGCCTGTGGCAGCTGATCCTGTTCCGCCTGCTGCAAGGCTTCTTCGGCGGCGGGCTGCAGCCGAACCAACAATCCATCATTCTGGACACGTTTCCGCCGGCGCAGCGCGCCCGCGCCTTCGGCATCACCGCCATGGCGACGGTGGTGGCGCCGGTGCTGGGGCCGACACTGGGCGGGCTGATTACCGACAACGCCTCCTGGCGCTGGATTTTCTTCATCAACGTGCCGGTCGGCGTGGTGACCTTCCTGGCGGTGACCGCGCTGGTCGAGGACCCGCCCTGGCTCAAGCAAGGCGAGAAACATATCGACGCCGTCGGCATGGGGCTGATCGCGCTCGGCCTGGGCTGCCTGCAGATCACCCTCGACCGGGGCGAGGACGAGGACTGGCTGGGCTCGCCGTTCATCCGGCTGTTCGCCGTGCTGACCGTTGTCGGGCTGATCAGCGCCGTCGCCTGGCTGCTGTGGGCGCGCCGGCCGGTGGTGAACTTGCGTGTGCTGAAAGACCGCAATTTCGCCGTGGGATCGCTGCTGATCTTCTGCATGGGGGCGGTGCTGTATTCCAGCGCGGTGGTGATCCCGCAAATGGCGCAGCTGGTGCTGGGCTATACCGCGACGCTCGCGGGCTACATCCTCTCGCCTGGGGCGATCCTGGTGGCGCTGACCATTCCGGTGGTCAGTCGGGTGCTGCTGCCGCGGGTGCAAACCCGGTTCATCGTGATGTTCGGCTTTATGTGCCTGGCCGGGGCGCTGTTCTATTCGAGCAGGCTGTCGCCGCAGATCGACTTCGACACGCTTGTGGTGATGCGCATGGCGCAGACCTTCGGGCTGGCCTTCCTGTTCGTGCCGATCAGCACGATCGCCTATGCCACCCTGCCGCGCGAGCAGAACGGCGACGCGGCGGCGCTGTACACCATGTTCCGCAATATCTCCGGCTCGATCGGCATTTCGGTGGCGACCGCACTGGTGACCCAGCGGACGCAGGTGCGGATGGCGTATCTGGTGCCGAACCTGACGCCGTTCGACCAGAGTTTCGTCGACGCGGTGCAGCACCGCGCCGACACGTTGATCGCTCTCGGGCGGGCGCCGGTGGTGGCGACGCAGGTGGCGACCGGCACGATCTACCAGGCGCTGCGCGAACAGGCGTCGGTGCTGGCCTATTCCGATGTGTTTTTGTTCTGCGCGGTGATGGCCGCCTGCGCGGCGCCCTGCGCGCTGCTGTTCTCGGCGCGGAAGGCGGGGGGTGGGGGGATGGGATGAAGGAAGGAAGGCCAGGGCTCTGCCCTGGACCCGCGTCGCGCGCAGCGCGCCTTCGGCGCGACGGGCAGTGGACCCCTGGACCCCGCTACTTAAGCATTTGTCTTGAGAGGGGGGTGAGGCGGTGAGCCGGGCTACCGCCTCACCTCCCTCTCAAGACAAATGCCTAAAAGTAATGGGATCCAAGGGTCCACTGCCCGTCGCGCCGAAGGCGCGCTGCGCGCGACGCGGGTCCAGGGCAGAGCCCTGGCCTTGCTTGCCCCCATGACCCGATCCCCCGAGCGCGCCTGGGTGCGCCTGCCCAGCGGACGGAGGCTCGACCTGATCGCGCCGACGCCGTTCGACTGGACCGACGAGGATCTCGCGCTCGGGCTGGCGCGCACGTTTCGCTGGGGCGGGCATTCGGTCTGGCCGGGGGCGCCGCTGTCGGTGGCGCAGCATTCGCTGGCGGTGCTGGAGATGCGGCGCACGCGGCGGCTGACCCCGGGGCAGCAATTGCGCGAATTGCTGCACGATGCCGACGAGGGGCTGGTCAATTTCGACTGTATTTCGCCCCTGAAGCCTTTTCTCGGCCCCGCTTTTGCAGCGCTGACCGCGCGGCTGGGGGAGGCGATTGCGGTGCGCTACGGCGTGCCGCCCTGGACGGCGGCGGAAAAGCGGGCGCACAAAGTCGCCGATGTGGCGGCGGCGGCGGCCGAGGCGGTGTTCGTGGCCGGCTGGACGCGCGCGGAGGTGCGCGAGACGCTGGGCATACGGGCGCCGGTGAAGCCGGTCGACCCGCTGCTGGCGCGCTATGGCGGCGAGCCCTGGCGGCCCTGGACCCCGGAGGTGGCGGCGGAGCGGTTCCTGGCCGAGTTGAAGCGGCTGGCCTTCGCCGCCCGGTAAAGCAGTGGCTCCGGCGGGGCGAGCCCCGCCGGAGCGTACGCGCGTGGACCGGTCAGCTTACCGGGCGGGCAGCCGGAGCGCCGATCGGCAGCACTTCGCGGCCATGGGTTTCGTTAATCACCTCGGCGGCCGCCAGGTAGAAGGCGAGCAGCGCGGTGAGCAGCCCGAAATAGCCGCCGGTCGTTTTCAGGGACGGAATCCCGTACAGGTCCGCGCCGGCGAGCAGGAAGAACGTGATCACCAGGGCCAGGAAAATCAGCTGCAAAGTGCGGTTGAGCGCCAGGGACCCGATCAGCATCGCGGTCGAGAACACCCCCCAGCACACCAGCCACCAGCCGACGAAACCGGCCGGCACGCCGGCTTTGAAGAACTCCACGAACAGCGCGAAGCTCCACCAGAATGCGCCGTATGCGCAGAAGGCGACGAAGCCGAAAGTGTTGCCGCGGGGCAGTTCCGCCAGGCCGGCGAAGAACTGGGCGGTACCGCCGAAGGCGAAGGCGCTGGCGAGTACCATCGGCACGCTGGCACCATCGTACCAGCCGGCGTTCACCATGCTCAGCAGCCATGTGGTCAAGGCGAAGCCGGTCAAGCCGAGCGGCGCCGGATTGGCGAGTTTCATAGACAGATACCTCCCTGCGGCCAGACATGGGTCCGACCGTGTGCACGGTGAAATTGGATTCGGAATAGGCCCGATCGGCCAAGCTTAGCGGGCGGCACGTTCTGGCGGGACGATCGGTTCGTCCTTGATTTGGATCAATCGATGAGGGAGGCGGTGATAAGGAGCGCCCCTGCGCCGCCGGGTTTCGCGTCAGCCCGCCACCCCCAGCTTCCCTGGCCGCCCGAACAGCCAGCCCTGCCCGAATTCCACCTGCAACGCGCCCATCAGCGCGGCCTGCGCCTCGGTCTCGATCATTTCGGCCACCACCCGCGCCCCGACCGAGCGGGCCATTTGCACCATTGCGGCGACAAAACTGCGTTCCTGGCTGTTGCGCACGGCGCCTTGAACGTAGCTGCCGTCGATCTTTACGAAATCCACCGCGAAGTCGCGCAGATAGCGGAAGGCCGCATTGCCGGCGCCGAAATCGTCGATGCACACCGGCACGCCGGCGGCGCGCAACTGGCGGATGGTGACCGCGGCGCCGGCGATATCCTCGATCTCCGCCGTTTCGGTGAGCTCGACGATCAGCCGCGGCCGGATGGATTTTCCTGCCAGCCCCGGCTCCTGGGCGATACGCTCCAGCATGCGGGCGCGGAACGCCGCGCTCTGCATCGACAGGCCCGACACGTTCACCGCCGCCGCCGCGCCCGCCGCCGCCCGGCGCAGTGCCAGCAACGACTGGTCCAGAACGGCGAAATCGAGTTCTTCGGCCAATCCCACCGCCTCGGCCAGGGTGACGAATTCCTGCGGCGTGTGGGCCGGCGCGGCGCCGCCGCGGCCGGGGCGCAACAGAGCCTCGTGGTGATGCACAACGCGGTTGGCCAGGCTGACCACCGGCTGGAAGACAAGGCTGAACTGCCGCTCGCGGATGGCGGTGCGCAGGCCGCCGGCCCGCGCATGTGCATCGGCGATCACGCCGGCCAGGCCGCCGCCGCCGCCAGCCGCCAGCACGGCCGTTACGCCGTCCTTTACGAACCTCCCAAGCGCGTAGCGCAGGGCGCGGGCGGCCTGCGGGGGCGTGAGCCCATGCCCGGTGAGCGCCATTTCCAGCCCCGCCGCATCAGCCGCCTCGCCGGCCGGGCTGTCGTGCAGCAGCGCCGTGACATTCGCGGCCAGCGCGGCGGCATTGACTGGGCCGGTGCTGAGCACGCCGAACCGGCCATCACCCAGCTCGCTGGCCAGCGCGCCCGGCGCCGATGCGGCCAGCGCCGAGCCGATGCGCGCCCGCAGCCCGTCGGTCTCGGGTCCGGACAGCGCGTTCTTGGCTGCGGCCCAGCCGCGCACCTCGACCAGTCCCAGGGCGCCGCCGGTTCCGCAGTGTAGCCAGGCATCGGCCTCGCGGACGAACGGCCGGGGTTCGCCCAGACCCGCAGGGTCGGGCACCGGGCGTGCCGGCAGTTCGGCCGGCACCGGGCCGAAGGTGAGGCAGAGCCGCTTGCGCGGCGCGGGCACCAGCATGGCCGCCACGGCGCAGGGCGTGCGGGCCGCATCGTTCAGACGCAGCACCACCGGGCTGGTGCGCCCGAGCAGCGCCGCCATGCCGAGAGTGGCGCCGAAATTCGCCCGGTCGGGCGGCGCGATCAGCGAAGCCGCGCGCCGCCCGATGAAGGTTTCGGGATCGGCACCGAAGCGTAAACCGAACGGGCCGGCGGCGAAGCGGATTACCCCGTCGGCGGTGGCTTCCACCAGCAGGTCCGACCCGGTGAAGGCGAAGGCCACCCAGCGTTCGCGCTGGCGTGCCGCTCCGCCGTCGGTTTCCACTGCGTTCACTGTCGCGCCGGACATGCCCGCTCCTGTCGGGGAGAGAGCCAGTCTCGGCCGCGCGGGTTAACGACGTGCTGACGCACCGGCGCGGCGGGCGCGCTCAGGCCGGCGCGGCCCGCAACCCGTCAATGGCCACCAGCGCGCCGTCGCGTTCGACGTGCCAGAAGGTCCAGCCGTTGCACGAGGGCGCGTTCTGCACCGCCGCGCCGACCTGGTGGATCGAGCCTTGCAACGCGCCGCAGCGCAGCGTGCCGTCGGCCACCACCACCGCCTGCACCCGGCGCATCCGGTCGGTCAGCTTGGTGCCGGCCGGCAGCAGGCCGCGCTCGACCAGCGAGCCGAACGGCACCCGCACCGCATCGCGCTTGGTGGGGGTGGCGGCCAGCGCCTCGTCGGGGGCGGGGCGCACCCGCCGCACCCGGCCGAGGGCCGCCTCGACATAGGCGGGATGGCGCTCGATGCCGATATAGTGGCGCGCGAGGCGGCGGGCGACCGCGGCGGTGGTGCCGGTGCCGAGGAACGGGTCGAGCACGATGTCGCCGGGGCCGGTGCAGGACAGCAGCACGCGGTGCAGCAGCGCCTCGGGCTTTTGCGTCGGGTGCAGCTTCAGCCCGTGCGCGTTGCGCAGCCGCTCGGGGCCGGTGCAGAGCGGGAAATACCAGTCGCTGCGCATCTGCACGTCGTCGTTCAGCGCCTTCATGGCCTGGTAGTTGAAACGGTAGCGGGCATCCCGCCCCGGGGCGGCCCAGATCATTGTCTCATGCGCGTTGGTGAAGCGGCGGCCGCGGAAATTCGGCATCGGGTTGGCCTTGCGCCAGACCACGTCGTTCAGGATCCAGAACCCCAGCTCCTGCAGGATGGCGCCGATGCGGTAAATGTTATGGTACGTGCCGATCACCCAGAGCGTGCCGTCCTTGCGCAGCAGCCGCTGGCACTCGCCAAGCCATTCGCGGGTGAACCGGTCGTATTCGGCGAAATCAGTGAACCGGTCCCAGTCGTCGTCGACCCCGTCGACCACGCTGTCGTCCGGGCGGCGCAGCTCGCCGCGCAACTGCAGGTTGTAGGGCGGGTCGGCGAATACGCAATGGACCGAGGCAGGCGGCAGCATGCGCATGATGCGCACGGCATCGCCCAGGATAACCTGGTCCAGGGGCAGTTCGCGGATAATCTCCACGGGCAGAGGCATCTCCGCTGCTGGGCCGGGCATGGTGGCCGCCCCCGGCCGAACTCGTGCAACTTCAATCCTGTCGGCCGTGGCCGCGTCAATCGGCGATTGGGCGGCGGCTCGGGGCGGGAAGCAAGGCCAGGGCAGAGTCCTGGCCTTGCTTCCCGCCCCGAGCCGCCCGCCTGCCGTGGAAATTTCGCCGTGGCAACCCCTTACGCCGCGCCGCCGATGCGCTACATCGCGCCTCCGCTTGCGCATCGGACAGGAGACGGCATGGACCCCTCGGAGCTGGCAAAGGATCAACTGGAGCAGGTTGAGGAGGCGCAGCACGCCCAGCACCATGCGAGCGGTCAGCGCCACAGCGACCGCCATGCACGCCGCGTCGCCGTGCTCATTGCCGTGCTGGCGGCGACCCTGGCGATTTCCGAAATGGGCGAGAAATCGGCGCAGAACGATTATCTGACCCATCACATCCAGGCCTCGGACAGTTGGGCGTTCTTCCAGGCGAAGAACATCCGTTCGACGGTGCAACGCGCCGCCGCCGAGGTGATGGAAAGCCTGCCCACCAGCGCCGACCCGGAGGTGCGCAAGCGCATCGATGCCGCCCGTGCCGAGGCCGTCCGGCTGCGCGACGACCCGGCGGCCGGCGACGGCAGCAAGCAGGTCGCCGAGAAAGCCCATGCCGAGGAGGCCGCCCGCGAAGTCGCTTTCCATCGCTATCACGAGTTCGAGGTCGCCGTTGGCGCGCTGCAGATCTCCATCGTGCTGGCATCGGTGTCGGTGGTCACGCGGGTGATGGCGCTGGCCTATGGCGCGGCGGTGATCGGCGCGGTGGCGGGGTTGTACAGCCTTGCCATCTGGACCGGGCACGGGGAAGCGGTGTCGCACCTGTTTGAGTCGGCTGCACATTTACATTGAGCCGGGCGGGCGGGCCGGCGGCGGAGCCGCCGTTCATCGCCCGATCGTGAGGGCTAGCGGGCCGGGCGGCGTTGGAATTTGATTGCCCGGCCATCGGAATGCGGCTTAGACGCCACTCCAGGCGGGCATGCGCGACAGGGAGATCAGGCGGGTATGACTGTCCTTGACGGGAAACGCTTGGCGGTCCTGGCGCTGATCGGCGCGCTGGCCGGCAGCCACGCGCAGGCGCAGCAGCCGCAGCCGGCGCCGCAGATCGAGCCCAAGGTGCGCGACATCCTCAGGGCCACCTGCGCGGTGCTCGGCGAGGCGAAAACCATGTCGTTCACCGCCCTGAACACCTACGAACGGGCGGCGACGAATGGCCAGCCCTTGTACTACACGACGCTCAACCACGTGACGATGCAGCGGCCGGACAAACTGCGCGTGATCACGCCGGGCGATGGTATCGCCGACGCGTTCTATTACGATGGCCATAGCATGACCGCCTATGTGCCGTCCGAGGATCTGGCGGCGGTGGCCGAGGCGCCGGCGACCATCGATGAGCTGATCGATGCGGCGTGGGAAAAGGCGGCGATCTATTTTCCGTTCAGCGACGTGATCGTGTCCGACCCATGTGCGGTGTTCCGCAAGAAAATGGGCTCGGCTTTCTACGTGGGGCAGTCGAAAGTGGTGGGCGACACCACGACCGACATGATCGCCGTGGCGGGCGAGGATGTGCAGGCCGAGTTGTGGATCGGTGCCGCCGATCATTTGCCGCGGCTGATCCGGGTGGTCTATCCGAGCGAGCCCGCGCATGCCCTGTACCAGACCGAATATTCCGACTGGCAGATCGGCGCCCCGGTGGCGCCGGATGTGTTCGTGTCCGAGCAGGCGGCCAAGGCGAAGCCGATGCCGTTCTCGCCTCCCGACGCCGGCGAGCCGCCGCGCCGGCCGGGCCAGCCGGCCGAGCGTCCGTAACGACAGGGAGATGGTGTGATGCGAACAATCCTGCTGGCCGCGACCGCGGTGTTTGCCATCACTCTGCCGTTGCAGCCGGCGCGGGCCTGGATGCACGCCAACCCCGGAGGCGGGTACACGCATTCCGGCAGCGCCGGGGGCTACCAGCACTCCACCACCGTCAGCCCGGAAGGGGTGTCGCATTCCAGCAACGCCGGCGGCTATGAGCATGGTACGGCGGTCGGCCCGGAGGGGGCGGCGCATGCCAGCAATTCCGGCGGATATTATCACGGCACCGCGGTGGGACCGAACGGCGCGGCCCATACCGGTGCCTATGGTACCACGACGGCCTATGGCGGCGGCTATTACCATCAGCCGGCGGTGGTGAACCATTACGGGGCGACGTGCGTCAACTGCGGTGCCCCGGGGTACGGCGCGGGGGCGGTGGTGGCCGGGGCCGCCGCGGGGGTTGCCGTGGGCGCCGCCGCCGCAGGCGCGGCCTATGCCGCATCCGCTCCGCCGGCGGCTTATGCGGTGCTGCCGGCAGGTTGCGCTTACAGTCCGTACGCGCGCGCCTACGATTGCGGTGGCAGGTGGCTCGCGCCCGCCTATGGCGCGAACGGCGTTTATTATCGGGTTATGGCGGCGCCCTGAGAGGAAGCAAGGCCAGGGCTCTGCCCTGGACCCGCCAAGGGCCAGAGGCCCTTGGAACCCATGACTTGAGTTTCGGGGTGCACGGCAGAGCCCTGGCCTTGCTTGTTTCGCCCTACCGCCCTTGGTTCTCCAGCAGCACCGGCACGATCGTCAGCGTCACCGTGCCGCCGGTGATGCTGTGCAGCGCGCCGGTCGCGTCGCGGTCATAGGTGGCCCAGGACGGCACGGTGTAGGTGGTCGGCCCGCCGTTGGCATCCCAGACGATCCGTCCCTTGTAGCCGCCGGGCCGGGCGATATCGCCGGACCAGACCGATCCCGTGTCGGCAACCCAGCCCATGATTTCAATGGTGAGGTCGACCGGGCTGCCCACCGGGTAGTCGATCTGCAAGCCCGGCACGATGAATGCGGCGTTGGCGTCGTTGATCTCCAGGCCGATCGCGGCCAGGGTCATGTAGGACGTGACCGACAGCCCGCAGTAGAGCGGCGAACTGCTGTAGGCGCCGCCGGATTTGAAGCAAGCCGCGCTCAGGCCCGCAAACGAGACATTCGCCAGCGATCCGGCGTGCAGCCGCACATTGCAGCCGAAGGTCCAGAACTGGTTCGGCGTGCAGGCAAGCCCGGTCGCGGCCGCCGGCTGCATGATGTAATAGCCGGCGGCGCCTGTCGTCGCCGTGCCGTGCAGCCGGAACAGGAAACCGCCATTGGGGCCGGCGCCGAGATACGCGTCGGTCATCCCGTAGCCGCCCCAGACATCGGGATTGCTGACCGACCACCCGGTCGGCAGGCTGCCGGCGGTGGTGGTGCCGTTCGGGTTGCTGACCTGGTTGCTGGCCGCCTGGCGGGCGATCGGCGCGGTGAACGTCGCCCCTTCCAGCCAGCCGCACGCGGTCAGATAGGCGGTGCCTCCGGCGGTGAAGGCGCTGCCGTTCCAGATTTCGCCCCAGACAGTATCGTCGGCGGAAAACCACAGCGCCCGTGCCGCCCCGGCGCTTTGCATCAGCGCCGGCCATTTTGCCCCCCACGCCTGCATGTCGGTGGTGGTGAGGGTGTAGCCGGCCGAGGTTGGGGTTTCGCCCCAGGAGCCTTCGGTGATCAGCAGCGGCAGTCCGGCGTAGCCGTAATTCGCCAGCACGGTCTGTATCCATCCGAGCGCCCACCAGCACACTTCGGCCGGCACCGGGGTCGGCAGCGCGGTGTTGGGCAGCCCGGTCGATGTGCCATACATATGGGTGGTGGCGACATCCGCGCCCACCCCGCCGCCGGCGGCGAGGAACTGGTCGAACCACAGGCCACCGAGGCTCGACGCCGAGGCCCCGCTGGTCCAGGCCCCGCCGATACCACCGGAAACGCAGGGCATGCACGCCAGCGCGGTGCTGTCGTTGGCATGCACGAGGGCATAGACCTGGGTTGTTAGCGTGACCATCTGGGCGACCGTGCCGGACCAGTTCTGCGCCGTGCCCGCAAGGTCAGGCTCGTTCCACGCTTCGTAGTACTTGATCTTGCCGGCGTAGCGCTGCACCACGGCGGTGACGAAATTGTAGAAGTCGGTGAAGCTGGTTGGCGGGACATCCGGGGTCAGGCCGCCATTGGCCCAGGCCGGCACATAGCCGAAGGTGTAGATGATATCGTTGCCGCGCGACTGGATATCCGCCACCACGGCATCGAGCACCGTCCAGTTATAGACGCCGCGAGCGGTCTCGACGCCGGCCCACCAACAATAGACGCCGCCATTGGAGGTGTTCCAGATGCGCTCCACCGAGCACGGCACCCCGGGCGGATGGGCGACCGTGAGCGGCCGGTTGCGGTTGACGCCGAACGGATAGGCAAGCGGGCGGCCCGATGTCTCGATGCTGCTGGCCTTCAGGATGCCGCCGCCGGTGTTGATGATGGGCATGGCTCAGAACCCCAGCGCCACGTTCCAGGCCGGCGACTGCGTAACCGCGGACCCGAATGTGGACGGGCAGGCCCCATAGGTGGTGTTGGTGGTGCTCACCCATGCCGGGTTGCCGCCGCCGGCAAGCGCGCCGCCGATACTGGCGGACCCGATCGTGCTGGTCAGCGCGCTCGCCACCGTCGAATTTGCAGCGACATCGAACACGGTGCCACCCGCCCCGGTGGTGTTGAACCATACCGCCGCCCAGTAGAGGCCGCCAGGGATCGTCAACGGCGTGCCGTAGGTATAGGTGATGGCAGTGGACCCTGTGGTCCCGGTCGTCTGCGCGCCGGTGTCGCTGCCGCTCACCAGATTGCCCGGCAGGCCCGAGCCGTTATCCGCGTAGAGACAGCCATGCCAGCCCCACGCCGTGGTCGGTGCGCCGTTGACCTCGATCGAGAACGTCTTCAGCGTCGGCGAACCCGGCGGGATGATATAGGGCAGCGCACGCAGGGAGTTACCGGTCGGCACGACGCTGCCCTTGGTGGCGCCCGGGACATAGGCGTCGATATACCGGCCGCCCAGATAGGCGGTAGGGATCAGGTATCCGCCGCATGCCCCCACCGCGCCGGCGCTGCCGGTGCCGCATACCGGCGCGCCGGTCACGACCGACGGGATCGCGGTGCCCTGCAGCGCCGTGTTCGCGGTGTTGCCGTAAGTGACGCTGATCGCGCCGGAGGCGTTGGTGATCGTGGTACCGTCCGGCTTGACGCCGCCCAGCGCGGACGCCGTGGCGGCGTTCAGGCTCAGCGTGCTGCCGCTGAAGGTCAGCCCGCTCAGCGCCGGGGCCAGCGTCGCCGAGCCGTTCGACGCCACCAGCCCCGCGGCCGGGATGGTGGAGACAATGCCGAGCGTGCCGCCGGACAGCGAGAAGTCGCTGGACAGCGTGATCGCCGCCGCCGCGCCCGCCGTGCCGCTGCCGCCGAGCAACTGGCCCGCGGCCGCGGGAATGGCGGCGACAACTGCGTTGGCGGCGAATTGGTCGGTTGCGAGTTTTGCCGAGGTGTCGCCCGCGGTCTGGGTTGTCGCCGTCGCGCCGTTCGGCAGCACCATTGTGGACGCGCACGCAGCCACCGCGCCGCCGGCACCGCTGCCGCACTCGGGCGACGTTGTGGGGGTGGATGGCAGGGCGATGGAAAGCTGCGCCGCGCTCAGCGTGCCGCCGATGCCGCTGAACTGCGGCTGGGTGAACACCGGGTTTCCGGCCGTGTCGATCATGTAGATGAAAGAGTTCGCGACCGGACCGGCACTTTTCACGCCGCCGAGGGTGCTCGCTGTCGGCGCCGGCAGTTGTGCGGCCGGCAGCGTGCCGCTGGTGATGTTCGAAGCGTTCAGCGCGTTGGTCGTGGCCGACGCCGCCAGCCCCGACACGGATGCAGCCGGTACCGTGCCGACGCTGGCCACGCCAGTGCCGGAATTGACCGCGATCGTGCTGCCGTCCGGCTTGATGCCGCCAAGCGTGGTGGTGCTGGCGGTCGGCAGCGTGTAGCTGCCCCCGCCGCTGGCGCTGATCGTGCCGGCACTGCAGGTGACGCCGCTGCCGCAGGTAATCGCGCCGGTCATGCCGCCGAGGCTGGTGACGGGGGCGGCCTGATACGACAGCAGCGGCTCGCTTTTCCAGGTGTTCGCGGCGCTGCACACGTAGATGTAATTTGCATCCGCGGTGATCTGGCCGGCCGAGCAGGCAGCGGTGCCGCCGCCGGGCGTTGTCAACGGCAGCACCGGGTTGTGATCGAAGGTGATGTTGCCGTAAAAATTATGCTGTCCGGCGACGTAGCTGAGCGCGCCCTGATTGTCGGTGGCATTGCCGCTGGTGGCCACGATGCGGCTGTCCTGGTCGGGCGGGCTGGCGCCGCCGGAGTAGAACTTGATCTGGTCGAGCCCGGCCGTGCCCGGTGCCCCCAGCGACAACGTGGCGCCGGCGTAGGTGAGCGACACGCCGCCGGAATTCACCACGACGGGCGTCGCCAGCGAAACCGTTCCTGAGGTGACCGAAAGCCCGCTGCCGACGGTCACGCCGCCGGGCGTGGACGAGGTGGCGGCGGGCAGTTGTGCGGCCGGCAGCGTGCCGCTGGTGATGTTCGAAGCGTTCAGCGCGTTGGTTGTGGCCGACGCCGCCAGCCCCGACACGGATGCAGCCGGCACCGTGCCGACGCTGGCCACGCCAGTGCCGGAATTGACCGCGATCGTGCTGCCGTCCGGCTTGATGCCGCCAAGCGTGGTGGTGCTGGCGGTCGGCAGCGTGTAGCTGCCGCCGCCGCTGGCGCTGATCGTGCCGGCGCTGCAGGTGACGCCGCTGCCGCAGGTCACCGCGCCGGTCATGCCGCCGAGGCTGGTGACGGGGGCGGCCTGATACGACAGCAGCGGCTCGCTTTTCCAGGTGTTCGCGGCGCTGCACACGTAGATGTAATTTGCATCCGCGGTGATCTGGCCGGCCGAGCAGGCAGCGGTGCCGCCGCCGGGCGTTGTCAACGGCAGCACCGGGTTGTGATCGAAGGTGATGTTGCCGTAAAAATTATGCTGTCCGGCGACGTAGCTGAGCGCGCCCTGATTGTCGGTGGCGTTGCCGCTGGTGGCGACGATGCGGCTGTCCTGGTCGGGCGGGTTGGCGCCGCCCGAGTAGAACTTGATCTGGTCGAGCCCGGCCGTGCCCGGTGCCCCCAGCGACAACGTGGCGCCGGCGTAGGTGAGGGCCACGGGTCCCGCGTTCACCACGACTTCGGTGTTGTTGTTGACCGTCAGCCCGCCGCTGCCGATGCTGATGCCGTTATTGGGCACCGAAATCCCGGCCTCCGCGGTCAGCAGCGGGTACACCTCGAAATCACCCGTGGGAGACCCCGCCAGGTTCAGCACCCGCAGCGCATCGCCGCTCAGGTTGATCCCCCAGCGGTGGGTGCCGTCCGGCGAGGCGAGTTGCAAATGGTTGGCGCTGTTGTTGACGATTTGCAGGCTGGCGGTCGGGCTGGTGTGGCCGCCAAGGGAGTAGGTGTCGCCGCTGCCGGCGGAGTCCACCACGACAGGCATGACCGGCCGGAACCCCCAGGCGTAATCCTCACTGTCGTTCCAGGACATCTCGGCCGGCCCATAGCTGCCGCTGGCGGGCGCCAGCGTCGGCGCGGTGGTGCCGTTGCCGGTGTCGAGCCGGTAGGCGGTGTTGCCGAAGCTGCCGGCGTTCACCTGGATCGGCGCGCCGCCGGTATTGAGGTAGCGGAACGTGTTGCCGTAGTTGTTGGTGTCCAGCAGCAAGCCGTGCTTCGGATTGCCGTAGGAGAACAGATCGACGAGATTGAATATGTTGTTGTCGGTTCCGGTCGGCGCCATCCGCAGCGCCCAGCCGGCGCCGCCTTCGACGTAGATACGGTCGAAGATGTTCAGGCAGATGTCACTGTTCACCGGCTGACCGGTGATATTGCCGGTTGCCTGCAGCACGACCCCGTCGCCGGGCTGGGTCGAATTGTAGACCTCGAAGGAGAAATGATTACCCTGGACATCGTTGCTGGTGGCCATCGGCGTGGTATCGACGATGATGCCGGCGGAGGTCGTGTTTTTCGCGCCGACGGAGAAATTGCCGTATTTCACCGACAGGAATTTTGCACCGATCGCTGCCCTCGACTGGCCGTCGAGCAATATGCCGGATAGCCGCGCGCCGTTGGTGTAGGCGCCATAGGTCGGGCTGGGCAGCTTGCCGATCAGCAGCATCGTGCCGCCGGTGGCGCCGGTCCATTGCAGGATCGTCGGCCAGGTCTGGAAGCCGAGCTCGGCGCTGCTGACCGAACCCAGGCGGATATTGTCGCTGCTGACCGTAATCGTGCTGGCGATCGGCCAGGTGCCGACCGGCAGGTCCACCTCGCCGCCGCCGCGGGAGGCCGCGGCATTGATCGCCTGCTGGATGCAGGACGAGACATCATGCGCGCCGTCCCATTTGCAGCCGGCGAAGTTCAGGGCCTTGATGGTGTCGCCGAGATGATCGGCCACCGCACGCGGTTGCGTGGTGCCGGTCGCGGCGACCTGCGCCGGACCCACGGGCGGGGCGCCGAACTGCTGGGCGGCGGCGGGGCCGGCCAGACCGAGCAGGGCGGGAATGGCGACCGAGCTGAGGCGCATAACTCAATACCCCACTGCAATGAAACTGTGGCCGGCGGTTGCCGCCACGGCGGTGACCGCCGTGGTGATCGGACAGGAAATCCGGTACGCCTGCCCGGGCGCCAGCGGGATCGAGGTCACCGCACCCGCAACGGCCGTGGCGACCACATCGACATAGAGGGTTTCGCTCGCGTTGATGGGATTGATGATGTCGGCCACGTTCATGAAACTGCCGGCGGCGAACACGGTTACGGCGGTGTTTGCGGCAATGATCTGCCCGTTCAGGGGGGCGATTGGCGTCGCCGGGCTCGGCGGTGTCGGACGGATGGGAATGTCGCTTCCCGCGCCGGTCAGGCAGTTCAGCGACATGAGAGGATTGACCACGTGGAGGGCTCCTGCAATGGACCGAGAGACGCGGTTCCGGGCGGTTCCGTCGCCAAGCGAACGGACCCCATGGCCGGGCGGGGCGTACAGGCGGGCAGGCGCGGGCATCGTCGCGCAACTGCGGGTGGCGTTTCATGGGAATGGACGAAGGGCGCATTTCGCCCGCCGAGAATCCGAATATATACCGCACGCAGGACGAATCGCAAGAACTTTTTCCTATATAATGTGCTGATCCGTGTCCGCCGGTCCGTTGCGCGCCACACCGCAAAGGGGAAGCGGGCGACAATTTCGGCCCGCAGCGGTGGGCCGGACTCCCGGCTGTCGTCCGGTGGTCCAGGCCTTAACAAATTGCTGCGCAGCCGGCAAAATCATGCGCAAATACCGCTGGTATTGCGCTCGTTTGCAGAATGGGCGAACGGCGCCGGAATTTGCTGTTGCCGCATGCCGAGAGATGTGCTTTGTGTTCGCAGGTCCGTAACGAGGGCTGGCCATGTTTCGATCGAAGCGCTTTCTTGTTACTGGCGGCGCCGGATTTCTCGGTTCGCATCTGTGCGAAGCCCTTTTGGAACGGGGCGCCGAAGTGCTGTGTGTCGACAACTACTTTACCGGAAGACGGGCAAATATCGCCCATCTGCTTCCCAATCCGCTGTTCGAGGCTTTGCGCCACGACGTGACGATCCCGCTCTATGTCGAGGTCGATGGGATTTTTAACTTTGCCTGCCCGGCATCGCCCGTCCATTATCAGTTCGATCCGGTGGCGACCACGAAGGTCTCGGTCCACGGTGCCATCAACATGCTGGGGCTGGCCAAGCGCCTTCGCGTTCCGATTCTGCAGGCATCGACCAGCGAAGTATATGGCGACCCTTCCATCCATCCTCAGCCTGAAGCCTATTGGGGCAATGTGAACCCGATCGGTCCGCGCGCCTGCTACGACGAGGGCAAGCGCTGCGCCGAGACATTGTTCTTCGACTACCGCCGCCAGCACGGCGTCACGGTCAAGGTCATGCGCATCTTCAACACCTACGGCCCGCGCATGCACCCGAACGACGGGCGCGTGGTGTCGAACTTCATCGTCCAGGCGCTGCGCAATCAGCCGCTGACCATCTACGGAACCGGCGAGCAGAGCCGCAGCTTCTGCTTCGTCGATGACCTGATCGACGGCACGCTGCGCCTCATGGCGACGCCGGCCGACGTCACCGGGCCGGTCAACATGGGCAATCCGGGCGAGTTCACCATGCTGGAGCTGGCCAACCGCGTGCTGGAACTGACCGGGTCCTCGTCCGTCATCGCGTTCAAACCCCTGCCGCCCGACGACCCGAAGCAGCGTCAGCCGGATATCAGGCTGGCGCAGAAACTCCTGGACTGGTCACCGAAGATCGATCTGCGTGACGGGCTGGTCAGGACGATTGCGTATTTCCGGACGATTGTGACGTGAGGGGTGGGCGATCGGGGTAAGGAAGCAAGGCGAGGGCAGAGCCCTGGCCTTGCTTCCTTCACCCGATCTCCCGCACGATACGCCCCGGCCGCCTGGAGGAGACCGCCATGAAAACCCGTGCCGCTGTTGCTCGCGCCGCCGGTGCCGCGCTCAGTCTGGAGACCATCGACCTCGAAGGCCCGCGCGAGGGCGAGGTGCTGGTGGAAATCAAGGCCACCGGCATTTGCCACACTGATGAATTCACCCTTTCCGGCGCCGACCCGGAAGGGATTTTCCCCGCCGTTCTCGGCCACGAAGGCGCCGGGGTGGTGGTGGACGTGGGCAAGAACGTGACCAGCCTGAAGCAAGGTGATCACGTTATTCCACTGTATACGCCGGAATGCCGGCAGTGCGAATACTGTCTCAGCCGCAAGACCAATCTTTGCATTACCCTGCGGGCAACCCAGGGCAAAGGCGTCATGCCCGACGGTTCCAGCCGTTTCTCGTGCGACGGGGTACCGATCTACCACTACATGGGCACATCGACCTTCGCCAACTTCACCGTGCTGCCGGAGATCGCGCTGGCGAAGATCCGCACCGACGCGCCGTTCGAGAAGGTTTGCTACATCGGTTGCGGCGTCACCACCGGCATCGGCGCGGTGATGAACACGGCGAAGGTCGAGGCCGGGGCGCGGGCGGTGGTGTTCGGCCTCGGCGGCATCGGGCTGAACGTCATCCAGGGGCTGCGGCTGGTCGGCGCCGAGCAGATCGTCGGCGTGGACATCAACCCCGCCCGCCGCGCGATCGCGGAAAAATTCGGCATGACCGACTTCGTCAACCCGAAGGAGGTCGAGGGCGACCTGGTCCCTTACCTGGTGAACCTCACCCGCGGCGGCGCCGATTACAGCTTTGAATGCGTCGGCAACACCACGCTGATGCGCCAGGCGCTGGAATGCGCCCATCGCGGCTGGGGGAAAAGCATCATCATCGGCGTCGCCGGTGCCGGGCAGGAGATTTCCACCCGGCCGTTCCAGCTTGTCACCGGCCGGGTGTGGATGGGCACCGCCTTTGGCGGCGCGCGCGGGCGGACCGACGTGCCGCGTATCGTTGATTGGTACATGGACGGGCGCATCAATATCGACGACCTGATCACCCATGTGCTGCCGTTCGAGCGCATCAACGAGGGGTTCGATCTGATGCGCCGCGGCGAGAGCATCCGCTCCGTTGTGACTTTCGGTGCTTGAGTAATCGGTTCAGCCGGCTTCTCGGCCGTCGCGCCGAAGGCGGGCTGCGCACGATGGCGGGGGCCACGGGCAGAGCCCCTGGCCTTGCTTGCGGCTGCCGATCGTTTCCAGCGGCAAGACCACTGGAGCCGAGGGCCATTCGGGTGCATGCTTCGGGTCGCAGGCACAGGTAAGGGCCGGGGGGCCGACAGACCGATCGGACGCACCGACATGGCGGCGCCTGTCACCGCTGAAGGAGGAGATGGACCACGATGGCCGATTACGAGCAGCGCCTTCGCGAGCTCGCCTACCGTCTGTGGGAGGAGGCGGGCTACCCGCACGGGCGGTCCGACGAGTTCTGGTACACCGCCATCGAGATCCTGGCCTCCGAGACACGCCCGCCCGAGCTGGAGGCGACCGAGGCCCTGGCGTCCGACCTTGCCGTCACCACCGAGCTGCCGCCGGCCGCCAAACCGGCACCCGCCGAAGCCAAGACGGACAAGCTGGCGCGCAAAGCCGCACCGAAGACCTGACTGTTCCGCGCCGGCGTGGAACGGTCCCCGGCAGACAGGGCACAGTGACGGGGCGGCGGTCTCTTTTCTTAGCGGTTCCGCCGCGTGGTTTCTTTACCGTCCTGCCCCGGGCACCCACAGCACATCGCCGGCCGCCGCTGCGTTCAGCCGCCGCGCCAGGGCGAACAGATGGTCCGACGCCCGGTTGAGGTAGCGGACCAGCAGCGGATTCAGCGCCTCCGCCCGGCCCAGCGACACCACCCGCCGTTCCGCCCGCCGCACCACCGTGCGCGCCACATGCGCCTGCGCCGCTCCGGGCGAGCCGCCCGGCAGCACGAAGCTGGTCAGCGCCGGCAACGGCGCCGTGAGCGCGATGATTTCCTGCTCCAGCCGCAGCACCGGCGCTTCGGTCAACCGCAGCCGCTCGCCCGCCGCGCCCGGCACGCACAGATCGGCGCCGACATCGAACAGATCGTTCTGGATGCGCCGCAGCATGGCGTCCGCCTCGGCATCGCCGCCGAGGTGCAGGCGCAGCGCGCCCAGCGACGCATTCGCCTCGTCCACCGCCCCGAGCGCTTCGATGCGCAACTCGTCCTTGGCTACCCGCGTGCCGTCGCCCAGCGATGTCTCGCCGCTGTCGCCGCCGCGGGTCGTGACCCGGTCGATCCGTACCATCGGTTGTTCCCCCGTATCAGTTCAGCTCGAAGCGCACCGGAAGGTCCTGCGACAACTCGACCGGCTGGCCGTTTTCGACTGCCGGCGTGAACCGCCATTTTGCAATCGCGCTCCGGGCCGCCCGGTCCAGCCGCGGGTAGCCCGAGGTCTGCAGCACCTCGACCGCCTCCACCAGCCCCTCGGCGCTGATATGCATACGCAGTAGCACAAGCCCCTGTTCGCCCAGCTCTGTCGATAGCAGCGGATAGCCGGGCGGTATGTTGCCCTGCTCGCCCACCGCCGGCCGCAGCTGATCGCCGATGATTTTCGCCGCCCCCACCATGCCGTCGCCGAGCAGCGACGCGGCCTGCCAGGTTGGCGGGGCCGGCGGGTCCGGGGGTGGCGGCGGGCTGGCCGGGACCGGCGGCGGGGCCGGCGTTTCGCCCGGCGGGAGCGGGTCTGTCGGCGGGCTCGGGGTGGGCGAAGGGAGGGCGTCTCGGGGGATCTGCACCGTGGGTGGGTCCGGGGGCGGCGCGTTGGCCCCGCTTGTCTCGGCGCTGTCGCCCATCACCACATCGACGGTCGCCTGTCGGTCGGGGGGCGGCTTCAGCCTGGGCTGCATCAGCCACAACCACGCCAGCACGCCGGCGGCGGCCAGGACATGCAGTGCGAGCGAAACCCCGAGCGCCCAGGACAGCCTGCGGTTCCTGGCGGGACGGGTCACGGATGCAGCAGCTGAAGCCAGGGCGCTGCCCCGGACCCGTCGTCTACGTCATGGGTTTCGGGGTCCTTCCGGCTGTCGCGCGAAGGCGCGCTGCGCGCTGGACCGGGTCCAGGGCGGAGCCCTGGCCTGTTCGCACGTCCCATCAGATCACCAGCACACCATGGTGCTTGGCCTTGCTCTCGGGCTCGACATGAATGGTGATCAGCATCCCCTCCATCTCGGCCTTCAGCGCCGCCTCGACCCGGTCGCAGATGACATCGGCGTCGGCCACCGTCATCGTGCCGGGCACCACCAGGTGAAACTCCAGGAAGGTGGTCGGGCCGGCATGCCGGGTACGCAGGTCGTGCGCTTCGATCGCGCCCGCGGCATGCTCGGCCACCAGCAGCCGAATGCGTTCCACCACGTCCGTGGCGGGGGCCGCATCCATCAGGCCGCCGACCAATTCGCGGATCAGGAAGGTGCCGGAGCCCAGAATGTACAACGCGGTCAGCGCCGCCAGCAGCGGATCGAGCCAGCCGATGCCGGTGAGCACCACCATGCCCACGCCGAGCAGGATGCCGCTGGAGGTGACCACGTCGGCCATCAGGTGCCGTCCGTCGCCCTGCAGGGCCGGCGAGCGCAGCCGTTTGCCGTTGCGGATGAGCACCAGTGCCCAGCCCAGGTTCAAAAGCGTCGCCACGCCGTTCAGCGCCATGCCGAGCAGCGGCGTCTCGATCGGCGCCGGATGGGTGTAGGCCTGCCAGGCTTCGCGCATGATTTCGAGCGCCGCCAGCACGATCAGCACGCCTTCGGTCACCGCCGACAAGAACTCGACCTTGTGGTGGCCATACGGGTGGTTCGCGTCGGCCGGCTTGGCGGACAGCCGCAGGGCGAAGAAGGCCAGCAGGGCGGCGGCGACATTCACCACCGTTTCGGCGGCATCCGAGAACAGCGCCGCACTGCCGGTCAGTTGCCACGCCGCCAGTTTCAGGCCCAGCACGGCCGCGCCTACCACGATACTGCCGGCCGCGATCCGTTCTGTCTTTCCCACCCGACCGGTCCCCTTAGCGGCTGCGGGCGCGCTCTAGCAGAACCCCAGGCACCCGCCCACCCCGCGCGACGATGCGTGCGCGACCGGCGCCGGGCTTCATCTTGGGGCCACGAAAGCCCGGTGGGCGCCGTAAGATAGCCAGACCCGGTGGGTTGCCAAGTAGTCCATGCCCAGCAGCACATCATAGCCGGGGTCGGGCAGGTCAGTCACCACCATGGTGGGTGCGCCGATCCGCTCCACCCCAATCCGCGCCTCGCGGAACTGCCAGGCCCGCCCCTTGCCGGCCTGCGGCGACAGCCCGGCAAGGCGCAACACTGGGCGAGCCGCCAGATCGGCGTCGGTCACCCCGAGCCGGGCGGCGAACGCGCGCGCCACCACGCTGCGTCCGGATCCGGTGTCGAGCAGTGCCAGCGCTGGCATGCCGTCCAGTTCCATCAGCAGCAGCAATTGGCGCGGCCGGGTGATGTCCGGCTGCAGCTGCGGCAGGCGTGCTGCGGTGTGCAGTTCCGCCCCTTGCGTATCCCATGGCGGGCCGGCGTGCGGGCACAGGCTGCCGCGGTACAGGGTGATACGCCCGGCCGGCATGTCGATGTCGAGGTCACCGCCGCCCAGGATGTCCATGCCGACATTCCCGTCCGCCACCGGCACCGCCGGCATGACGATCACCACCGCCGGCTCGACCGAATAGTCGCCGAGCATCAGCCGCCCGATGCGGCCGGTGGGATAGGTCGCGGTGCCGCCGATGCCGGTGGTGCGCACCATCCGCTCCCGGTTGGGCAGCACGCCGCCGCGGCGCGCCGCCGCGGCCGACAGCACGGTGTTTCCGGCGCCAGTATCGACCACCAGCAGGGTCGGCATGCCGTCGACGGTGGCATTGACGGCGGCGAACGGTCCGATACGGGCGATCGGCAGGGTGTTGCTGCCGGCGAACCCGCACCCGTCGGCCGCCTCCGACGCAATATCGGTGCAGGCGGTGAGGAGCAGCAAAGCGAGGACGATGAGGGGGCGCATTTACCAAGGATACCGCCAAGGTTACCGAGTCGGCATGCGGTATCGGGGGCAGCGCGATCGGGTGAAGCAAGCCAAGGCCAGGGCAGAGCCTGGCCTTCCTTGCCTTCCTTCATCCAATTGCCGTGGCGCCCGCAGAACGGTTTGTCGCCAGGAATGCGCGCATGTCCTGCGGCTTCGGCGCCTTGGAAAGAAGAATCAGACCCCTGATCGTCAGCGGCAGCAGGAGGAGCCCGACCAGCACCAGACAGAGCGGAACAGACAGGATCAACAGTTTGATCGCCGCCTTGCGCGCCTTCGCCTGGTCGCGCCCGATCGCATCGATGTCATCTGCCTGTTGTGCGCCGGCGTCGATCGCAAACAGGCAGTGCTGGCCGGACGGACTGCGGACAAAATAGAGCGTCACCTCTTTCTCGGGAGCGAGGAAAGCGGTCAGCGCATGCGCGGCACTTACCTGGCGGATCGTCGTGTCACGGTCGTTCGAGCCGCGTATCCAGATCTCCTTGTAATGGGTGCGCTGCGAAAACTTTTCGCTCGCCCCAAGCCCCATGATCGTCCCTGACACTTTGAAAAGCGTCTGCTCAGTCATTCCTGTGCTCCATTGCCACGCGCCGCATCCGGCTTATTTCGTATGCGGCCATGTTTGGCCCGGGCGCACCCGTTCCATCCGGTCGCCGCCCATCGTCCCGCTCAAAACGGCCGCCGCGCCCGCAAGGCGGCGGCCAGCGTGCCGTCGTCCAGCACATCGAGCGCGCCGCCGATCGGCACGCCCTGCGCCACCCGGCTGACCACCACGCCCAGGGGTTTCAGCCGCTCGGTCAGCCAGTGCGCCGTGGTCGCCCCATCCACGGTGGCGCCGAGGGCGAGGATCACCTCCGCCACCCCGCCCTGCGCCACCCGGGCGAGCAGCGGCGCGACATTCAGGTCCTCCGGCCGCGTGCCGGCCAGCGCCGACAGGGTGCCGCCGAGGACGTGATACAGCCCCTGGTGCACATGCGCCCGCTCCAGCGCCCACAAATCGCCCACCCCTTCCACCACGCAGATCAGCGCGCGGTCGCGGTGCGGGTCGGCGCAGATCGTGCATGGGTCGCGGCTGTCCAGGTTGCCGCATTGTCCGCAGGGCCGCACGGCGCGCGCGGCCTCGGCCAGCGCCGCCGCCAGCGGCAGCATGCGGGTTTCCGGCTGCTGCAGCAGGCGCAACGCCGCACGCCGGGCACTGCGCGGGCCGAGGCCCGGCAGCTTGGCCAGCAATCCGATCAGCCGCTCGACTTCCGGGCCGCCCATGCCTGGCCAGTACCGTGGCGCGCGTGGACCAGCCCGCGCGCGATCAGAATGGCAGCTTCATGCCGCCGGGCAGGTTCAGGCCGCCGGTGACCTTCTGCATTTCCTCTGCCGCCGCCGCCTCCATCTTGCGGCGCCCATCGGCGTGGGCGGCCACCAGCAGGTCCTGCAGCAGCTCCATTTCGGCCGGGTCGGCCAGTTTCGGGTCGATGCGCACCGATTTCAGCTCGCCCTTGCCGCTGAGCGTGACCGCGACCATGCCGGCGCCGGCCACGCCCTCGTGCGTGGTGGTCTCCAGCAATGCCTGCATGTCCTCCATTTTTTTCTGCATCTGGGCGGCCTGCTTCATCAGCCCGGCGATATTCTTCATCCGTCAGTTCTCCCAATCATCGGCGGGGCCGTCCGCGAACCCGTTGTTCGCGAAGCCGGCATCTGCAAATTCGGCATCCAGAGGGGCGAATTCGGGCCCGTCGAACTCGGCCTCGCCGCCGAGCACCGGCGCGGCGGTCAGGCCGTAGGCGTCGGCGCGCGAATCATGCACTGCCTCGATCCGCGCCCCGGGAAAGGTTTCGAGGATGGCGCGCACCAGCGGATGCGCCGCGGCGGCGGCGCGGCGGGCGGTGTCGGCGGCGGTACCCTGCTCGGCCAGCGTCGGCTCGCCGGCGGCGGCCGACAGCGCGATGGTCCAGCGCGTGCCGGTGGCCTCCGCCAGCACCGCGGCCAGCCGGCTGGCAAGGTCGCGCGGGGCGTCGGGCTCGGGGCGCAGTTCGATCACCGGCGGGGCGAAACGCACCAGATGGACGGAGTGGACGAGATGGCCGTGCAGGATCGGGTCGCGGTGCTCGGCCACCAGGGCGACGGCGTCGCGAAACCCGGCGAGACGGGGCGCCGGTGCGGGGCTTGCTTCGGGCAGTGCCGCGGTTTGGCCGCCGCCGCTCGCCATCGCCCGCGCGCCCCTGCCGCCGCCGGTGGGGGAGGGGCCGCCCGCCGGGGGGGGCGGCAGCGCCGGTCCGGCTGCAGATGGCTGCTCGGATAGCCGGCGCACCAGCTCGGCCGGCGGCGGCAGTTCGGCCACGTGGCACAGCCGGATCAGCACCATTTCCGCCGCCGCCCGCCGGTCCGGCGCGGTTTCCACCTCGCCGATGCCCTTCAGCAGCATCTGCCAGGCCCGCCCCAGCGTGGCCATGGACAGGCGCTCGGCCAGCGCCACCCCGCGGGTGCGTTCGGCTTCCGCCAAGTCGGCCGACTGGCGCAGGGAGGGCACCGACCGGAGCCGCGACAGCGTGTGCACGAGGTCGAGCAAATCCTGCAGCAGCACACCGAGATCCGCACCCTGCGCGTGGGCGCGGTCGGTGATGGAAAGCACTTCGGCGGGGCGGCCGGCCATCAGCGCCTCGAACAGGTCGAACACGCTCGCCCGGTCGGCCAGGCCCAGCATGTCGGTCACTGCGTCCGCGGTGATGGCGCCGCCCGGTTCCGTCTGGGCGATCGCCTGGTCGAGCAGCGACAGCCCGTCGCGCGCCGAGCCGTCGGCCGCGCGGGCGATGAGCGTCAGCGCCTCGGGCGCGACGGCAACCCCTTCCTTCGCGGCGATGGCGGCGAAATGGGCGGACAGCTCGGCCACCGAAATGCGGCGCAGATCGAAGCGCTGGCAGCGCGACAGCACGGTCACCGGAACCTTGCGGATTTCGGTGGTGGCGAACACGAACTTCACGTGCGGCGGCGGTTCCTCCAGCGTTTTCAACAGGGCGTTGAACGCCGGCTTGGACAGCATGTGCACTTCGTCGAGGATGAACACGCGGGTGCGCGCCTGCATCGGGCGGAAGCGCACCGCCTCGATGATGGCGCGCACCTCGTCGATGCCGTTGTTGGACGCGGCGTCCAGCTCAGTTACGTCGGGATGGCGGTCGGCCAGGATGGCGGCGCAGTTGGCGCACACGCCGCACGGGTCCACCGTGGGTCCGCCGCTGCCGTCCGGGCCGGTGCAATTGAGCGCGCGGGCGATGATGCGGGCGGTGGTGGTTTTGCCGACGCCGCGCACGCCGGTGAGCATGAAGGCGTGCGCCACGCGATTGGCGGCGAAGGCATTGCGCAGCGTGCGCACCATCGCCTCCTGGCCGATCATGTCGTTGAAACGGGTCGGGCGGTATTTGCGCGCCAGCACCCGGTACGGCACGGCGGCCGCGGGGGGAGGGGCCTCGGGCAGCGATGCGCCGAACAACCCCGGACCGGCGGGCGGCGGGGGCAACTCGTCGGCCGGAGGCGGGTCGTCCTCAAACAGGCCGGACATGCGCGGCGCCGGGCTCCGGCCGCCGCGGCGGCCCTGGGTGGAAAGGGGCGGGTGGGAGGCCGAACAAACGACCCGAGCGGAAACTCGTTGCGGCTGCTTCCTTCCGGACCTGACCGGGTTGGCGAGGCGCCCGTCCGCCGCCGACCTCCCGGGTGCACATATCATCTATCCCGCGCCCGGGCGCAAGGTTGCCGGTGTGCGTGGCGCGTGGCAGGTTCGCGCCGCGACCGGCCCGATGGATCCCCCCGTGACCCCGATTCTCGCCAGCAGACCCAATATCTACACGGGCAACCCGCTCGACCGCGCGGCCGGGCGGCGGGAGGACACGGCCTGGATCGAAGCCGCGCTGGATCGGCCGGACACGCGGTTCCTGCCGGTCTGGCGCAGCCGCAACCTGCTGCGCGGCGTCGAGGAGGGCAGGCCCGAGGCGGTGTTCCTCACCGGCGAGGCGGCTTCCGCGTTGCGGGACCCGGCGGGTGCGCCTGGATTTCCCTGGGCCTTTCTGGGGCTGCAGGACCGGCAATCCGGGGCCGCAATGGCCGTGTTCACGCTCGACATCAGCGCAGCCGATGACCCGTTGCCGCTGCTGCCGCCCGGGGCCGGCACCTTCACCGACCTGCGCGCGGTGGCCGGGGCGCTGCTGGGCAGCGACGCGTCCATTCTCGCCCATGCGCGCGGCCTGATGCACTGGCGCGGCCGCCACCGCTTCTGCGGCGTCTGCGGCGGCGCCTGCGAGGTCCGCAGCGCCGGCCATGTCATGCACTGCACGTCCTGCGACACCAGCCATTTCCCGCGCACCGACCCCGCGGTGATCATGCTGGTCCATGCCGGCGACCGGGCGCTGCTCGGCCATTCAAGCCGCTTCCCCGCCAGCACCATGTATTCGACCCTGGCCGGCTTCGTGGAGCCGGGGGAAAGCCTGGAGGAGGCGGTGGCGCGCGAGGTGATGGAGGAGGCGGGCATACGTGTCGGCCGGGTGCAGTACCACAGCAGCCAGCCCTGGCCGTTCCCGGCCAGCGTCATGCTGGGCTTTTACGCTCAGGCGCTTTCGCAGGAGATCACCATCGACCCGCAGGAATTGCAGGACGCGCGCTGGTTCACCCGGGCGCAGATCCGCGACCCCCAGGCGCACGGCTTCACCCTGCCGCGTCCGGACAGCATCGCGCGCCGGCTGATCGAAGACTGGGTGGCGGCGGCATGACGCGCTTGTCCGTTCTCGCCGGTTTGCTTCTGTCCACGCTCCTGCTGGTGGCGGGCTGCGCCAACCCGTTCACCCGCCCCTATGCCGTGTACGGGCAGACATCGCCCGATACCCTCAAAGGCGAGTGCGAGCGCGCCGCTTACGACGACCCGGCGGTGAAGGAGGAGTTGGCCAAGACGGCCGGATCAGTGAACTACGCCTCGAACGCCTGGATGCAGCGGTTGAACGACGCCAAGCGCAGCGCCATCCAACGCTGCATGCTGCAGCGCGGCGGCCCCGGCCTGGGGGGCGGCGTGGAACTGCCCCGCCAATGAGCGCTCCCGGGCTTTTCACCATCGGCTACGAAGGCACCACGGTCGATCGCGTCCTCGCCGCGCTGCGCGAGGCCGGAGTGGTTCACATCGTGGACGTGCGGGCGGTGACGAGTTCGCGCAAGCCCGGTTTCTCGCGCCGCCAGTTGGAGGCAGCAGCCCTGGAGGCGGGGCTGCACTACACGCATCTGCGCGCGCTCGGCACGCCCAAACCAGGCCGCGATGCGGCGCGGCGCGGCGATGCGGCGACCATGCACCGGATATTCGACGCCCATATGCAGGCGCCGGAGCCCCAGGCGGACCTGGCACGCGCCGCGGCGATAAGCCGCGAGGCGCCCACCTGCCTGCTTTGCTTCGAGCGTGACCACCTTATGTGCCATCGCGATATTCTGGCCGGCCTGATCTGCGCCGGCAGCGGCGCGCGGGTGACGCATTTGCTGGGGTGAAGGAAGGCCAGGGCAGAGCCCTGGCCTTCCTTCCTTCACCCAATCCCGGTATCAATTAGTATGAAGCAATCGCGCGCCCACGGTCCTGACGGGAAAATGTGATGACGACGGCGACGGTGCTTTTGCTGCTGGTCGTTGTAGGCGTGCCCGCCTGGGTGGCGGTGGCCGGCCCGCCGAAATGGACCACCCGCCTGCGCGACCGCCTGTTGCGCACGACCAGCCCGGACGAAGTGCGGGCCGGCGTCGAGGAGAACGACGAGCTCTACCGCTTCGCCCGCAAAAGCTTCGAGAAAGCAAGCCAGACCACCAAGCCCGGCGCCCAGGTCGACCCCACGGCCGCCGCCGAGATCGCCGCCCTCAATGTCTACGTCGAGAAAACCCAGATCCAGCTTCGCCAGCGCGCCCTGTGGTGCGGGATTGGCGCCGCCGGCTGCGTGCTGATGGACGTGGTGGTGGCGGTGGTCGCGCTCGCCTGGCTGACCGGAGGCGCCGCCGACCACGCCGCCCAGGGGGCGACTGCCTGGGCGGAGGTGTTTTTGTGGACGTTCCGCTCGGCCATTCTGGCGGCGCTCAGCTTCGGTCTGGTTTATGTGTTCACCTTGCTGGCGCGGCTGCTGTTCACCGAGGCCAGCGCGGCGCTGGAGAAACGCCACTCGCTCGGCTTTGGCCGGCTTTACGTCCAGATGAAGGTGCTGGCCGCCCCGGACCCGCGCCGCGCCACGCGGGCGCTGAGCGAAACCGAACTGCTGCGCGTCTTCGGCCTGAACCCGCCCGCCCCGCCGGCGCCGCCCCCCGCCGAGGAACCGCCGGTTCGCACCCTGGTGCTGCCGCCGCGTGGCGGCTCCTCGATCCGCACGCTCGGCCCGGCGCGGGGCGGCGACGAGGCGGAACCGCCTCCAGCACTTTGAGGGCCGGGTTCCGACGCGGATGGCTTGCGTCGCCGGATCGCTTGCGACCGCACATCAAGCTTGCTCCCCAACCCTCTGCCGCGGCAAATAGCGCCGCACGTCCCGCTCCCCCGATGCCCAAGCGATCCCCAGCCCGGGAGATGCAGCCATGACCCGCCCGCTCATTGCCGTCCTTGCCACCCTGTTGGCCCTGTCACCCCTGGCCGCACGCGCCCAGACCGAACAGCAGACGCTGGTCGATCGCGCCACCCTGACCGTGCAGGACATGCTCGGCGCCGACTCCAACGGCAGCGAGGCCCACAACCTGATCCGCCGGGCCCGCGGGGCGATGATCTGCCCGCGTGTGTTCAAGGCCGGCTTCTTCGTCGGCGGCGAGGGCGGCGGCTGCGTCATGGTGGGGCGGTTGCAGACCGGCTGGACCGCGCCGGCGTTTTACGGCATGGGCAGCGGCAGCTTCGGCCTGCAGATTGGCATCCAGGATGCCGAGGTCCTGTTCATCGTGCTGACCGAGAAAGGCCTGCACGCTTTGCTCGACAGCCAGTTCAAGATCGGCGCCGATGCCGGGGTGGCGATCGCCACGATCGGTGCCGGCGTGCAGGGGTCCACCACCGCCGCCTTCCATGCCGATATCGTCGCTTTCTCGCAGGCCCGCGGCCTGTTCGCCGGCGTGGCGCTCGACGGCGGCCTGATCAGCGCCCGCAGCGACTGGAACGAGGCCTATTACGGCCACCCGATCGCCGCCCAGCAAATCGTGCTGCAGGGCGAGGGCAGCAATCCGGGCGCCGAACCGCTGCGCGAGGTGCTGGGTCGGTTCTCCGGCGAGTAGCGCGGGCGGCGGCGCGGGCGTAGCCTGGGGCCGATGCGGCCGACCGCTCCGTTTTGGAAGACCAAACGCCTCGACGAAATGTCGCACGGGGAATGGGAGAGCCTGTGCGACGGCTGCGGCCGCTGCTGCCTGCACAAGCTGCGCTACGAAGACGTGGGCGTGCTCACCTTCACCAACGTCGCCTGCCGCCTGCTCGACCTCGAGTCCTGCCGTTGCAGCGACTATGCCCGCCGCCGCCGCCGGGTGCCGGACTGCGTCAACCTGACCCCGAAGGTGGTGGCCGAAATCGACTGGCTGCCGCCGTCCTGCGCCTATCGCCGGCTCGCCGAGGGCCGTGACCTGGCCTGGTGGCATCCGCTGGTGTCGGGCGACCCCGAAACGGTGCACCGCGCCGGCATCTCGGTGCAGGGCCGCGCGGTCAGCGAGCGCCAGGCCGGTCCGCTGGAGCATCACATCGTGGAATGGCCCGGCCGCACGCCCCGCCCGCGCCGTGAGGCGCCGGTGGAGCCGGAGCCCTCCGCCAGGAAGAAACTGCCATGATGAAGGGTGCCCTGTTCGCCGGCGTGAACGCGGCCGTCCTGACCGCCATGCATGACGACCTGTCGGTGGACCTCGACCGCATGGCGCGGCACTGCGCCTGGCTGTTGGCCAATGGGTGCGACGGGCTCGCCGTGCTCGGCACCACCGGCGAAGCCAATAGCCTGGGTATTGCCGAGCGGCTTTCGGTGATGGAGGGGCTGGTGGAGCGCGGCATCCCCGCTGCGGTTCTGCTGCCCGGCACCGGCACCACGGCGCTGACCGACACCGTGCTGCTGACAAGGCGGGCGGAGGAACTGGGCTGCCGCGGGGCGCTGCTGCTGCCGCCGTTCTTCTACAAGAACCCCTCCGATGACGGGCTGTTCGCCTATTTCAGCGAGGTGATCCAGCGCGTGGGCGGCGACATCCGCCTTTATTTGTATCATTTTCCCGCCCAGTCGGCGGTGCCCTTCGGCCTCGATCTGGTCGGCCGCCTGCTGCTTGCCTATCCGGGGAAGGTGAAGGGCATCAAGGATTCCAGCGGCGACTTCGCCAACACCCGCGCCTACGCCGCGCACTACGCGCGCGAGGGGTTCGAGGTGTATTGCGGCGATGATGGCGCGCTGCACGCCCTGCTGCAGGAAGGCGGCGCCGGCTGCATCACTGCGGCGGCCAATGTGGGCAGCGCGGTCTCGGCGCGGGTTTGCCGGGACTGGGACCGCCAGGAAGGCGCGGAGGCGCAGGCGACGCTGGCGGCGATCCGCAAGGCGGTGACCTCGGTGGCGCTGATTCCGGGGTTGAAGGCGCTGGTGGCGCGGCGGACGGGCGATGCGTGCTGGCTCAACATCCGCCCGCCGCACCTGCGGCTGCCGGCGGGGCGGGAGGTGGCGCTGTTTGCTGCGTTCGATGCCTGTGGCGCCGCGTAAGGAAGGCCAGGGCTCTGCCCTGGACCCGCCAAGGGGCAGTGGCCCCTTGGATCCCATTACTTTAGGACAGTTGCTAAACGAGGGGGGTGAGGCGGCGAACCGGTTCACCTCCTCACCCCCTCGTTTAGCAACTGTCTTAAGTAGCGGGGTCCAGGGCAGAGCCCTGGCCTTCCTTACGCCGCCGCACCCCACGGAAATCATTGCCCGCGGCCCCGAGACTTGCCAATCTAACCTGATGGAATCAGCAAATTCCGAAATCCTCGCGCTCCCGGGCGGCCCCGCCCGGGTGCAGTGGCGGCGCAGCCGGCGGGCGCGCCGTGTCAGCCTGCGGATCGACCCCCGCGGCGGCGCCGTGGTGGTGACGCTGCCGCCGCGTGCCGGCCGCACGGCCGGTATGGCGCTGCTGATGGACCATGCCACCTGGGTCACCGAGCGGCTTGCAGCCCTGCCCACCGCCACCCCCTTTGCCGATGGCGCGCTGGTGCCGCTGCACGGTGCCGACCACCGCATCCGACACGCGCCGGGTGCGCGGGGTGCGGTCTGGGTCGAGGGCGGGGAAATCCTGGTCACCGGTGACGCCGCGTTCCTGCCGCGCCGCGTCGCCGATTTTTTTCGCGCCGAGGCGCGCCGCCGCCTCTCGGCCCTGGTTGCGGCCAAGGCGGAAGCGGCCCGGCTGCAGCCCAGCCGGGTAGGGGTGAAGGATACAAGCAGCCGCTGGGGCAGTTGCGCGGCCAACCGCAACCTGGCGTTCTCCTGGCGCCTGGTGATGGCGCCGGGGTTCGTGCAGGACTATGTGGCGGCGCATGAGGTGGCGCATTTGCGGCACATGAACCACGGCCCGCGCTTCTGGGCGCTGGTGGCGGAACTCACGCCGCACACCACGGCGGCGGTGGAGTGGCTGCGCGCCCACGGGCCGCGCCTGCTGCGGGTGGGCTGATCCAGCTTGCGGCCGGGGAGGGAGGTTCTGGATACAATCAGCACGGTTCTGCGGGCCGCCGAGCGGGCCGCCCACTGGCACACCGAGCAGCGTCGCAAGGGCGCCGCGCAGGAGCCCTATATCAACCATCTGCTGGAAGTGGCGCGCCTGGTCGCCGAGGCGACCGGCGGTGCCGACACGAACCTGGTGATCGCCGCCCTGCTGCACGACGCGGTGGAAGACCAGCCGGTGAGCCGCGCCGCCATCGCCCAGGAATTCGGCGAGGACGTGGCTGCGCTGGTGATGGAGGTAACCGACGACAAGACGCTGCCGAAGGTGCAGCGCAAGCGCCTGCAGGTCGAGCACGCGGCGGAGAAATCGCCGCGCGCGGCCATTCTCAAGCTGGCCGACAAAACCAGCAACCTGACCGCGCTGGCGCTCAGCCCGCCGGCCAGTTGGAGTGCTGCGCGCCGGCTGGACTACGTGCAATGGGCGCGCGACGTTGCGGCCGGGCTGAAGGTGGAAAACCCCTGGCTGCAATCCCGCTTCGCCGATGCCGCCGACGCCGCCGAGCGCGCGGCGCGGGGAGCGTGACGCCGGCTACCGGCGCGTCCAGTCCAGCAGCCGGTCGCGGGCACGCTCGTCCGTGCGCGCACCCCGGGCGGCGGCGGTGGCATTGACGGCGGAGACGATGCCGTCCGCGAACACCGAGCGGGCGTCGCCGATCCGGGCGCTGGCGGCGGCGACGGTGATGGCGGCGATGCCGCGCGCATCCAGCGCTGCCAGGCGGCCGGTGCCGGCGTTGTCGATGCCGATGCCGGCATCGTGAAAGCAGGCGGCGAAGGCATCCGTGCGCAGCGCCATTTCCGCCCGTCCGCCGACCAGCCCGCCATGCGAGCCGGTCACCACCACCGCGCCGCGATCGGCCAGAGGGTCGGCGAGCGAGGCGGAGTTGATCAGCACGAGATTGCGGCGCGCCTTGTCGGGGCGCCCCACGAGGAGGCGGGCTTCTGCCACCGCCGGCAGGCTGGCGCGGCACAGCGGCGCGCGGCACAGGCACGCCGCCGCCTCGGCGCAGCCCATGCCCGGCCGCACGCCGAGCGCCTGTGCCGGGGCGTTGGCATGGCTGATCCGGCCACGCGCCAGCATATCGGCGCCGTCGCCGACGCGGGCCGTGTCATGCGCAACCGCGGCCGCCGGCACGCCCTGCGCGCCGAACAGGCCGAGTGCGGCGATGCCGGCACCGTCCCGCCCGACCCCGGCATCGTGGAAGATCACCGCACGGGCGCCGGACTCCGCCGCCAGCCAGGCGGCATAGACGCCGCCGTGTGAGCCGGTGATCAGCACCGCGCCGGCGACCCCGTCCGGCAGTTTCGTCACGCTTGCCGCGAGCACGACCGGTGCCAGGCTCATCGCATTCCCTCGCGTGGACGCATCTTCCGCCCGCGTGCTAGCAACAAGGGGGAAAAAGCGCCAGGAATCGCCATATGGCAGACGACCGTCGCAACACCGACATCCCCCGCCTGCGCGCCCATCACCGCCGGATGTGGCGCATCCGCGCGCTGGAGCAGGCGGCCTTGCGCGGGCTGGAGGAGAAACTGGTGCTCGGCGCCATCCATCCCTCCATCGGGCAAGAGGCGGTGGCGTCCGGCGTGGTGGGCAGTCTGCGGGGCGACGATATTCTGCTGTCCACCCATCGCGGCCACGGCCACACGCTGGTGAAGGGCGCGTCGGCCGAGGCGATGCTGCGCGAGCTGCTGGGGCGCCAGGGCGGGTGCTGCGGCGGCAAGGGTGGGTCGATGCACATCGCCGATTTCGGCGTCGGCATGCTGGGCGCCAACGGGGTGGTGGCCGCCAATATCGTCATCGCCGCCGGCGCCGCGCATGCGATTAAGCTGCACGGCGACGACCGCGTGGTCTGCTGCATTTTCGGCGACGGCGCGATCAACCGCGGGCCGTTCCTGGAGGGGCTGAACTGGGCCGCGGTGTTCGGCTTGCCGGTGCTGTTCGTCTGCGAGGACAACGGGTTTGCCGCCACCACGCGCGCCGCCAGCATGACCGCCGGCCCCGGCGCGTCGGCCCGCGCGCGCGCCTTCGGCATCCAGGCCGAACAGGTGGACGGCAACGACGTGCTGGCGGTGGAGGATGCGGCGCGGGCGCTGATCGCGGCCGTGCGCGGCGGCGGCGGGCCGCGGTTTCTGCATGCCTGCACCTATCGCCTGACCGGCCATACCGGTGTGGATCCGGCCGGGTACCGTTCACAGGACGAGGTGGCGGAGAAGCATTTGGAGGAACCGCTGCTGCGCGCCCGCGATGTTCTTCTCCATGCCGGCGTGGCGGAAGCCGAACTCGATGCCGACGCGGCCGCGGCGGCGCGCGAGATGGCGGCGGCTTATGAGGCGGCAAAAGCGGCGCCCTTCCCGCCCGGGGCGGAGGCGTTTCGCGACGTGCAGGATGCCGGCGCCCCCGTGCCGGAGGCCGCGTGATGGCGCGCATGACCTATCTGGAGGCATCCCGCCAGGCGCTCGCCGAGGAGATGCGGCGCGACCCATTGGTCTGGGCGGTCGGCGAAGACCTCGGCCGGGGCGGCGTGTTCGGCCAGTACAGCGGTCTGGCGGACGAATTCGGGCCGCAGCGCATGTCCGACGCCCCGATCAGCGAGGCCGCGATCATGGGCGTCTCGGTGGGGGCGGCGATGCTGGGCACGCGGCCGGTGGTGGAGATGCGGTTTTCCGATTTTGCTCTGTGTGCGATCGACGAGCTGGTGAACCAGGCGGCCAAGGCGCGGTTCATGTTCGGCGGCCAGACGCGGGTTCCCATCGTCGTGCGCGAGCCGGTCGGCATGTGGCGCAGCAGCGCAGCCCAGCACTCGCAGTCGCTGGAGGCGTGGTACGCGCATATCCCCGGGCTGGTGGTGTGCTGCCCCGCCACCCCCGCCGACAACAAGGGCCTGCTGAAGACCGCCATCCGCTGCGACGACCCGGTGGTCTATATGGAGCACAAAAACCTGTGGGCGCTGGAGGGCGAGGTGCCGGCGGGCGAGCATCTGGTGCCGTTCGGCCGGGCGCGCGTGGTGCAGGAAGGGCGCGGCGTGACGGTGGTGTCGTGGTCGGCACAGGTGCATGTGTGCGCCGAGGCGGTGCGTGATCTCGACGCGGAGGTGATCGACCTGCGCACGCTGTGGCCTTGGGACCGCGACACGGTGTTGGCGTCCGTTGCCAAGACCGGACGATTGCTGGTGGTGCACGAGGCCGTCACCGCCGGCGGGTTCGGTGCCGAGATCGCGGCGACGGTGGCGGAGGCCACCGGCGCCAGGGTGCGCCGGCTGGGTGCGCCGCGCGCGCACATTGCCTACGCGCCGCCGGTTGAGGATGCTGTCCGCGTGACAGCAGCGATGGTGGCGGCGGCGGTTCGCGGGATGCTTGGCTGAGGCCAGGGAGACCGGCGGAGATCACCCCGCCTCGACTTTCCAGAGCCGTGGGTACAGACCGTTCGACCTGTCGAAGTCGGCCGTGATCGTGACTTTGCCCGTGTTCAGGCCGCGCGCGCTGGGC
Organism: uncultured Alphaproteobacteria bacterium; assembly: GCA_963714255.1. Taxonomy (GTDB): domain Bacteria; phylum Pseudomonadota; class Alphaproteobacteria; order Acetobacterales; family Acetobacteraceae; genus Rhodovastum. Next base: position 10,540 of record CAVQNU010000024.1, on the reverse strand, counting down.
CCTTGCCGGACGATGGAGCGTCGCATTGCCGGCCAGGTGATCTTGCAGGGTCTATCAACCAGAGAGGTGGCCGGTCTTCGCGCGACGTCATCACGTATATGCAACGTCGGCATGACCTGCGCTGGCAGCTTCGCCGCTGCGCGCAACCGCTGTATGATAGGTGGCATCTGCGGGGGTGAGAATCGCTCCACCCCGCTGCGGTGGCCTGGGTTTGACCCATATCCGGGCGTCGCCTTCGCTGTCCGCCACCTCTGCACGCGACGCCGCGGGTATCGTCGGATCGACGGGTGACAGGGCATTTCACCGCCACGCGACGTTCATTCAAGGCTCAATGCGTGCCACCGCAACCCGTCGGGGTTGTGCACCAGTACCATAACATAGCGACGATGCTGCTGCTGACGGGCGAGAGCGAGTTGCCGGGCGACGTCCTCGGGGGCGGCGACCTTCTGCTGCTGAACCTGGACAATGACATCGCCCGGATTCAGCCCTGCCTCGGCCGCGGCGCCATCCGGCGCCACCTGCCTCACCACGACGCCGGTCCAACTGCCGTCGCTGCCGAAAGCCTGGCGCGCCGCGGCATCGGTCGGCGCCAGTTGCCAGCCAGGCTCGGCGGCGGTCGGCGCCAGTGCCGGCGTTTCCGCTGGCCGGGGTGGTGCCGGCGGAAGCGCCTGCACGGTCGCTGCGATCGCCATCGGTTCCTCGTTGCGCCAGATCAGCAGCGTGACGATTGTTCCCGGCGCGGTGCGCGCGACGGCGCGCGCCAGCGCCCGTACGTCTTTCAACTCCATGCTGCCATAGCGGAGGATGATGTCGCCGGCGATGATGCCGCATTTCGCGGCGCCGCCGCCATCCTTCATGCCGCCGACGATCGCGCCTTCGGCTTTCGGCATGTTCAGGGCATCGGCGATTTCCGGCGTGACCTGCTGAATGCTGAAATCGAGCGTTCCGGTGCGCATGCCGCCGGGGTTGCGCAGCGCGCCAATGACGAACTTCACGTCGTTGGAGGGGATGGCGAAGCCAAGGCCGATCGAGCCGCTGGCCGCATCGGGCGAGATAATCGCCGTGTTCATGCCGATCACCTCGCCCTGCGTGTTGATCAGGGGACCGCCGGAATTGCCGTGGTTGATGGCTGCGTCGGTCTGGATGAAATCGTCGAACGGCGTTTCGCGGATATCGCGGTTGAGGGCGCTGACGATGCCGCGTGTTACCGTTCCGCCCAAGCCAAGCGGATTGCCGATCGCCAGCACCTGGTCGGCCACGCGCACCGCATCGCTGTCGGCAAACCGGATGCTGGGCAGCGGCGAGTCCGGCGTGACTTTGAGCAGCGCCACGTCGGTCTGGGCAGCCTGGGCGATCAGCGTTGCCCGTAGCAGCGTATTGTCCTGCAGCGTGACGAGGATGTCGGTGGTTCCTTCAATGACATGCCGGTTGGTCACAATCAGTCCGCCGGGATCGATGATGAAGCCGGAGCCCAGAACGCGACTGCGGCGGGCTGCACGTGACAAGGCGGAACGTTCGGCCGCGGCATTCCCCGGCGGCGTGCCGGTGCCCGGAGGCACGATGCGCAGGCTGGAGATGCTGACGACGGCAGAAAGCGCTGCTGCGACGCGTTGCGGCGTGTTCGGGTCCTCGGCGGCGCGCAGGTGAAGGCTGGGGCTGGCAAGGGCAGTCACCAGCAGAAAAGCGCGCACGGTGTTCCATGGCATTGGCTGTCCCTCCGCGCATGCAAGCGCGATGGCCGCGGCACCGGATTCCGGCCGCGGCCGCTGCTGGGGTTTCAGTTTGGCAGGCAGAGGACGCTGCCGGCGAGTTGGGTTGTCCGTGTCGGCGTCACCGGATTGGCCTCGCCGCCGATATGGTTCGCGCCAACGGACGCGTCCGCGGTGGCCGCGGCCGTGTTCGCACGGGGCTGCGCGGCTGTGTCAGCGTTTGCGGCCCACGCCGCGCACGCGTCCGGCGCCGCCTGTGCGCCGGGGCCGGCTGCGATGCTGATGGCAAGCGCCGCCAGGGCAAGGCCGATCTGTGTGTTCATTTTCAGAACTCCTCATGTCATCCGCACGCGCGTGCGGACGGGTCGGGTGGGTTGGTTCGGGCATCGCGAAGATTGCCTATGGCAGGCCGTGTCAATCCCGGCGGTATGCCTCGGCGCCCTGGCTGCCTTCGCCCGCAGCCTGCTGCGCGCCCTGGCTGCCCTCACCGGACGTCCGCTGGCTTCCTTCGCCGGCTGCCGGGCTGGCGGCCTGCACGCGGACAATGCCCGACGCGTGACTGCCAGGCGAAACGACCGGCGCCGCCAACGCAGGCAGCGCGATGCTCACGAACAAGAACACACCGGCCGAAGCTGCGGGAAGGTCGCGACGCCGCGGCACCATATTCATCGGGCAAGGCACGTCCGGGCCGGACGCAACGCCGGTCGCGGCGATACCCATTGGCTTGTTCATCTTCAGCTCCCGTCATTCAACCCGCCATGATGGGCGGAGAGGCCGGGCTGTTTGGTCCCGGTATGGGGAAGACCGGTGGCGGGCGCAGTTTATTCGCGGCCGGATGCAGGCGCGGTCCATCCCGGGCATCTCGACGCGCGACGGCGAAATTTTTCGCCCGCCGGCGAATAAAATGCGCGGCCGCACGGTCAATGCAGTGGCAGCAAATCAAAGGGGATCGCCATGAATGGGTCAAACCAGACCGAGGATGCCGCCGGCACTCGTCGCCGGGCAGTCCTGGAATGCATGCTCTGGGCCGGAACCGGCGTGCTTTGGACCGTCAGTGGTGGCGTGCCCCGCTCGGCGCTGCTCGGCGCCAATGCGATGGCGGCGACAATGCCGGGCGCAGAGTTGAGCTTCATGCAGATCAGCGACAGCCATATCGGCTTCGCCAATGCGCCGAACGCGGATACGGCCGGCACGCTGCGCGAGGCGATCGAACGGGTGACGCAGCTGAAAGGGAATGCCTCGCTGCTGCTGCATACCGGCGATGTCAGCCATCTCTCGCGTCCTGGCCAGTTCGACACAGCCGAGCAGATCATCCGCGGCGCCGGGCTTGAGACGCATTACGTGCCGGGCGAACACGATGTGCTTGACGAGGACGGTGGAGCGTTCTTCGAACGATTCACCAAGGGGGCCAGCAAGGGGTACTACAGCTTCGACCAGCAGGGCGTGCATTTTGTCGGATTGAACAATGTGCAGAACCTCAAAGCGGGCGGTCTGGGTAATCTGGGGCAAGATCAGCTCGAGTGGCTGGAGAAGGATCTGCGCAGCCGCCCGGGCAGCCAGCCGATTGTCGTGTTTGCGCATATTCCGCTGTGGACGGTCTATCAGAACTGGGGATGGGGTACCGACGACGGTGCGCAGGCATTATCCTATCTCAGGCGCTTCGGCTCGGTCACCGTGCTGAATGGGCATATTCATCAGATCATGCAGAAGGTCGAAGGCAACGTGGCATTCCACACCGCGCTGTCGACGGCATTCCCGCAGCCTGCGCCCGGCACCGCGCCCGGCCCCGGCCCGGTCAAGGACGTTCCGCCCGGCAAGCTGCGTGCGCTCCTGGGTGTCGCCAACGTCCGGCAGGTTCACGGCAGCGCCCATCTGGCGATCATCGACACCAGGCTAGCGGCCTGACCAGGCGCGGCAGACAGGAGGCCACCATGCGACGACTGACGATCGCGCTGACCGGCGCCGTGCTGGGCACCGTCGTTCTGGCAAGCGGCGCGCTTCTCGCGGCACCGGACCAGGATGCGACGGTGAACATCGACAACTTTACGTTTTCGGGCGGCGAAATCACGGTTGCGCCCGGGACGAAAGTCACCTGGGCCAACCGGGATGATATTCCCCACACAGTCACCGACGCTGGAACGCCAAGAGGATTCAAATCGCCTGCGCTCGACACCGGCGAGACATTCTCGCATGTGTTCACGGCCCCGGGGACCTATCACTATTTTTGCTCCCTGCATCCCCAGATGCAGGGGACGGTGGTGGTGAAGTGAGTCCGTGCATGACCGGGGCTGCCGCCTACGGCGTCCGCCAGGCGCAGCGACGCGCGACGACGAAGCGATTCCGAAACGGGATGTTGGCGGCGTCTCCGGACCGAGGGCGATGCCGCGCTGCGCGTGTTCGATCCGGCGCTCCGCTTTCTGCACTGGTTGACGTTGCTGCTGGTCGCCGCGATTTTCGTCCTCGCCTTCTCGGTCGATCTCGCATCGTCGAAGCCGCAGGTGGTGATGCTCATCCAGTTCCACCGCTCGTTCGGCGTGACGGTGTGGGTGGTGACGCTGGTTCGCCTCATCTGGCGCCAGATCGCGCGCCTGCCCGACTGGCCAGCCACTATGCCACGGAAGCTGCGGATCGTGGCGCGCGGGAGCGAATACGCGCTATACCTGTTGCTGCTGACGCAGCCGGTCATCGGCCTGCTGCAGAGCAACGCGCGAGGCGACCGGGTGGATGTGTTTTTTCTTGGTGACCTGCCGGCGCTGATCGGCCAGGACCGGCCGCTGGCGCGGCAGCTTCTGGCGGCGCACAGTGCGATCGGGTTGGGATTGCTCACCCTGATCGCGCTGCATGCTGCGGCTGCGCTTTATCATCATTTCTGGCGCCGCGACGATACGCTCACGGCCATGCTGCCGCGCCGCCGGAGGAACATATCATCGGAAACCGGTCCGGTCAGGGCGTGAGGGACATGCCCGTTTGCTCTGCGGCAACACCGGAGATGCAAAGGTCCCACGCAGTCAGGATGTGGTGTCGTTGTGTTCGCCGTGGCGGGAGGCCGGGTGGCATAACCCCGGCGTGCCGCCGCGGGTCCCGGTGGTGAACCTCGCCGGAGGTGTGACATGTTCCATTGCATGCCATTTGCGCGACGCAGGGTGCACGGATGAACGATGCCACGCGGGCGACGCTGCCGTTCGAGCGGGCCATCCTGCCCCATCTCGACGCCGCGTACAACCTCGCGCTGTGGCTGGTGCGCGACAAGGCCGCGGCCGAGGATGTGGTGCAGGATGCCGTCCTGCGCGCCTTGCAGTATTTTGCATCGTTCCGCGGCGAAGAGGAACGCGCCTGGCTGCTGCGCATCGTCCGCAACACCGCTTACTCCGCTCTCAAGACACGGCAGGCCGGCACGGAGATTTCCCTCGGTAGCGGCGCGGGGGAAGCCGGCGGCGAGGGGGTCGGCATGGATGTGCCCGATCCCGCCCCGGGGCCAGAAGCGGCACTGGCGCAGCTTCAGGACATGGCGCAACTGGATGCCGCGCTGGCGGCGTTGCCAATTGAGTTGCGTGAATGTCTTGTGCTCTGCGAGCTGGAGCAGCTGTCCTACAAGGATATAGCCCGTATCACGCAAGTTCCGATCGGGACGGTCATGTCAAGACTTTGGCGGGCGCGAAAAGCCCTGATGCAGCATCAGGCCGCAGGGAGTTTCCGATGACGACGGATGGCTGCGCGGAAATGAAATTCCTGCTGCAGGCTGACTGCGACGGTGAACTGGACGTGGGCGCCACCGCTCGGGTGGCCGCGCATGTTGCCGGCTGCCCGGACTGTGCGGCCACGCAGCTGGAGCTGGCGAGAATATCGGCCCGGTTGCGCGCCGAGATGCCGTATCATGCTGCCCCGGCCCGGTTGCGTCAGGCGATCGAAGCAGCGATCGCGAGTTCAGGCGCGACCCCGGCGCCGGTACCGGCACGTTCGCGCCGGCCGGCCGCACGGCATCGCTGGTTGCAGCTTCCGGGGCGCTGGATGGACCGGGTGCTGCCGTTTGGCGCCGGGATCGCGGTTATGGCGGTGCTAGCGCTGGTGGTTGTGCTGCCGCGTGGCGAGGACATGACCGATAGCGTGGTCGCGAGTCATATCCGCGCCCTGCAACCGGGCCATTTGATGGATGTCGTCTCGACCGATCAACATACTGTCAAGCCCTGGTTCGATGGCAGGCTGGACTATGCGCCGCCGGTCAAGGATCTTGCGGCGCAAGGCTTTCCGCTCGCTGGCGGACGGCTGGACTACCTGGCGGGACGGCCCGTCGCGGCACTGGCATACCGCCGTGCCCAGCACTTTATCGATCTGTATGTCTGGCCTGGTCCGGGCCGTATCGAGGCGCCGCCGGGAAGCGAAGAACGCAGCGGCTATAATGCCGTGCGCTGGACCCAGGACGGCATGGTTTTTTGGGCCGTGTCTGACCTGAACAAGGAAGAACTCAAAGAATTCGTGCAACGATGGCGAGCGGCCCGGTGACCGGCCTCGGCTTCGGGCCTTCTCCGGCGACGCCGCTTTCCCATAGCGTACGAATGCCGCTCTGCAGCTGATCGGCCGGACCTTATGCGGGCGCGATTGCAATGGGCTCTTCGGCGCCTCAAATGGATTCCAACAAGCCACCGTGGGGCGCTGCGATCAGGTGGATGATGGTCGCGAAGGTGGTGATATTGCGGTAACCACGGGCGTGTGCCCGGGCAGCCTGGAACAAGCCATTGAGGCCCTCCGGGCGCGCCTTGCTGTGTGACGAGGTCCAGCGCTGTCGGATTCGTTTGCTGTGCACCTCGATGGTGGCGAGCGCCTTGCGCACCGGATCGAGGATCGGGTTCGGATCGAGAAGCTCGGCGGCAGGACGGAGGAAGTGGGTGGTCCGCCCCCGTGCGCCCTGAACGGACTGCGCCTGGCGGACCCGGCGTAGCGTCTCCTTGATGCGCCAGGCGATGGCGGTGAACGTGTCGGATGCCTCGAGTTCGGCCAGCGCACGGGCCTGGGCCTCGGTGCGACGACCGTTCGCTCGCTTCAGGACGGCCCAGCGCGGCGCTGTGAGCAGCTTGTTTTGTTTGGCCTCGGCATGAGTTGGCAGTTGAATCTTATACCAACCCGCCTTGACGTTGACTCTTTTGTGAATTGCGAATCGGCGGCGCCCTCAATTCTTTGGCCGAGTGAGCATTTGGCAAAGGGAAGCAGGGGATGGGCGCTGCGTTGGTGGTCACACGGTCGGACCACTCGGCCGAGGGACTTCGTGCGCTGGCAAGCAAGAGTAGCGATGGCGCACAGGTTCGTCGATTGTTGGCGTTGGCACTGATCCTGGACGGCCACTCGCGGACCGAGGCGGCGGCACAGAGCGGTATGGAGCGCCAGACGCTGCGCGACTGGGTGCACCGGTACAACGACGCGGGGGTCGATGGGCTGAAGTCGCGCAGCAGCCCTGGCCGGACGCCATTTCTGACTGAGGAACAGAAAGCCGAGTTGAAGGCGTTGGTCATCAAAGGACCTGACCCTGACATCCACCAGGTGGTACGCTGGCGTTGTCTGGACGTGCGCGAAGAGGTGACGCGGCGGTTCTCGGTGACTGTGCACGAGAGCACTATCGGCAAGTGGCTGCACCAACTCAAACTGACGCCGCTGCAGCCGCGCCCGTTCCATCCGAAGAAGGACCCGGCCGCCCAAGAGGCTTTTAAAAAAACTTTCGTAATCTAGCCAAGGAAGCGCTGCTCGGAACCACGGCCGGCACGCCCATAGAAATCTGGTTCCAAGACGAAGCCAGGGTCGGCCAGCAGGGAACTCACACCTATATCTGGGCGCCGGTGGGCTCGCGGCCGCCGATGGTGCGCGACAACCGTCGTGAGTCCGTCTATCTGTTCGGCGCCATCTGCCCGGATCGAGCCGTCGGCGCTGCAATCATCATGCCCGCCGTCAACACCGAGGCCATGAACGCCCATCTGCAGGAAATCAGTACACAGGTGGCGCCTGGTGCGCACGCCCTGTTGCTGTGCGATCGCGCCGGATGGCATGCCACCAGCAGGGGCCTGCAGGTTCCCGTTAACATGACCCTGCTCCCCTTGCCCGCCTACGCGCCGGAATTGAACCCGATGGAGAACGTCTGGGATTACCTCCGCGGCAACAAGCTGTGCGGCGTTCTCTGGAACAGCTACAAGGCGATCGTGCAAGCCTGCAAGAAGTCCTGGGACTTCCTCATCAGCGATCCGGATCGCATCCGCTCCATCGGCACGCGCGAGTGGGCGTGTGTCAATCTTTAGGCGGGCTGGTATTAGGTGATCTGAATCGAACGTGATGGCGGCTGGGATTCACCCAGGACTCGCGCTTGGCGAGGCTCCCCGGACCAATGGTCGGGGAGAAGCGAATGTCGGACGCGACTGCGCGCGAGGTGCCGAGCTGCCTCGCTGCCTGGATGCAGCCGTTCAGGGACGCGTTCACTGCGCCAACCTGGCAACATGTGCTGGTGCTCGTGATGGGAGCGATCCTCGTTCCTGGTCGGCGAACCGTCGCATCCGCCTTGCGGGTCATGGCGCGCGCCCAGGTTCCGCATTTCACCAACTACCACCGCGTGCTGAACCGCAACAAATGGTCAGCCGGTTGGCTCGCCCGTCGTCTGTTCGGCCTGCTCGTCGATACCTTCGTCCCAGGCGACAAGCCGGTCGCGGTCGGCCTCGACGACACGATCGAGCGGCGATGGGGAGCCAGCATCAAGAAGCGCGGCATCTACCGCGATCCGGTGCGCTCCTCGCGCGGCCACTTCGTCAAGGCGAGCGGCCTGCGCTGGCTGTCGCTGATGCTGTTGCCCGACATCCCCTGGGCCGGGCGATGCTGGGCCCTGCCGTTCCTGACCGTGCTGGCCCCCTCGGAACGGTATTGGCAAAAGCACAAGCAAGGCCAGCGACGGCACAAGAAACTGACCGACTGGGCCAGGCAGGTGCTGATCCGGGCGGCGCTCTGGCTGCCCGAACGTCGCCTCATCGCCGTCGGCGACACCAGCTTCGCCGCGGTCGACCTGCTCAACGACGTGCGGCCGTGGGTGACCATGATCACCCGCCTGCGGCTCGATGCCGGGCTCTACCATCCACCGCCCCGGCGCAAGCCAGGCCAGCCTGGACGCCCACGCGTCGTCGGCAAGCGTCAGCCCACCCTCAAGCAGCGTCTGGCCAACCCAAGGACGCGCTGGCGCCGCTTGTTGGTGACCGGATGGTACGGCCGCGCCGAGCGAACGGTCGAGATCGTCTCCGGCACCGCCCTGTGGAACAACCCTGGCCACCGCGTCCCCATTCGCTATGTTCTGGTACGCGATCCGACCGGGGAACTCGAGCCACAGGCTTTCCTCTGCACTGACCTTGATGCAGACCCGCTCGACATCCTTCGCTGGTTCGTTCGTCGCTGGTCGATCGAGGTCACCTTCGCCGAAGTCCGCCGCCACCTCGGCGTCGAGACACAGCGGCAGTGGTCAGACCCGGCGATCGACCGCGTCACGCCGATGCTGCTCGGCCTGTTCTCGGTTATCACGCTGTGGAGCAATCAGCTCTATATCAACCGCGCGCCGATCGTGCGGACGGCCAGTTGGTACCGGAAGCAGTGGCCAACTTTCAGCGACGCGCTCGCCAACGTTCGTCGCCAGCTATGGATAGATGGCAATTTACCAGGGTCACGGCCAATGCCAGACCCCACAACAATTCGCCCAGCGACGCTCAACACGCTGATAGAATTGGCCTGCTACGCCGCGTGAAAGGGCCAAAGTCGAGCTAAGAATACGGTCTCCATACGGTGCGGGCACGGTGCAGGTACGGTCCGCGTACGGTGCGGGCACGGCGCTCGGAAGAAGCGGGGCCCGAGCGGGCAGCTATGGAGAAGTAAACAGATTTTGGAGTCTTTTGGTTGCTGGTGATATGTGTTCCGAATTGCTTGCGTCTTTCGCGGCGACGATATTATCTTTGTTGGCAAGCGCTCTCCCCAAGCGCACACACACAACACACGAAGGCCAGAACATCATGGGAATTCAGAGAGCGGCTCATGGAGCCGAAACGTCCGAGATCTGTTCGACAGCAATCGGCATAGAACTGATGTACACGCCCGCGGAAAGCCTCTTTGCCGCCGCCGCGCCCGACATGGTGGCAAATGGCTGGTCGGTGTTTCCGCAGGAGGTCGACCGCAGGCCGGGGCGCGTTTATGGCGCGCCCATCAAGTGGTCTGAAGAACATGACTTGAAAAGCCGACTGCCGACACCCGAGGCGCTCGAACTTTGGCGCCATCATTGCGCGACGCTGAACGTCGCCTGTGTCTTCGGTTCCGGCAGCGGATACGCGTTCGCTATCGACATCGACGTGATGGACCCGGCAGCCTCGACGGAAATTCAGGCGGAGGCCGACCAAATCCTGGGCTACTCCCCACTTCGGCGGGAGGGCATGTATCCAAAAATCGCACTCATATACAGGCATGCCCCGTCCGAAGACGAGGCAGTCAGGAGCGCGAAGATCCAGCTCGCGCTGCCGATGCCCGATCCGTCATCCGCGGAAAGCGAGGAACGGCGTAGGGAGATCGAAAAAAGCATCGAGGCGGGGCACAAGCATGGGCTCAAGGTGCTTGCCACTGGTGGACTGCTGACATTCCACGGACGGCACCACAAGACCGGCAACTATTTCAAATGGCTTGACCGGAACCCGCAGGTGGTCGGCCCGGAAGCCGCGCCTCTGGTGACGAAGGAGCAAGTCGCCGAATTTCTTGCCTGGGTGACGAAGAACTACGGGGCGCCTGACGCTCCGGGGAACAGGCGCAGCGTCTTCAAAATGTCGGGAAGGGGGCCG
>CAVQNU010000023.1:0-52586 GCA_963714255.1 uncultured Alphaproteobacteria bacterium | reverse complement strand
TGCTAAGGGAAAAGGTGCAAGTGGAAGAACCACGAGGCTGAAAGTACCAATGCGACGGACAGGGGCGGACTGCCCCGTAGTAGTGATGAAGTCCCTGTAATGGGGATGGAGCGAAGGGGGCGGGTCACTCGCGCTGGGATCCATGGGCCAACGGGAAACCGGAGGAGCCCGTAGGTCTCGGCGGAAGACGGCAGTCTTCGGTGAGTGGCACGAGCCGTATGAATTGAGAGGTTCACGTACGGATCTGTGAGCGGCTCGGGGTGAGATTCCCGGGCACTGGGCTGACCTCGGGGAGTCTTCAGGAGAATCTGGAGATCGAGGCGGACCGACCAGCGATCGAGGTAGGACAGATCCGCCTCGACACGTTTGCGCAGCTGGTCGTCCGTTTCGATAGCGCCGCGATATCCGCTCACCTGCGCGAGCCCCGTGATGCCGGGAAGGGCGCGGTGCCGGTGCATGTACTCGGGCACGATTTCCTCCCCGAGCCGCCCGTTCGTGCGCATGGCGATGGGCAGGGGCCGCGGTCCGACCAGCGACATCTGGCCAAACAGGACGTTGAGGAGTTGTGGCAGCTCATCGATGGAGGTGCACCGCAGCAGCCGGCCAACGCGGGTGACCCGTCCATCCGTCCGGCTGGTTTGCCGACTTCCGTCGGCGACCGTCCGGCCTTGCCAGACCATGGTGCGGAATTTCAGGATTTCGAAGGGCGCGCTGTTCCGGCCGTGCCGTGTCTGGCGAAAGATGACCGGGCCTGGCGTATCGATGCGGATCGCAGCGGCCGCCAGCAGCATCACCGGGGCGACAATCACAAGCAAGGTCGCCGCCAGGACCTTGTCCACGGTGAATTTGATCGCCAGTGCCCAGCCCTCAAAGGTTCGCCGTGCCAGGCAGAGCAGAAACACCTCGTCGTCGAGCGGCTCCGCCGCCGGCGGCAGCAGCCCGGAGATTTTCGGCAGCGCGAGATCGATCTGCAAATCGTGGCACCGGAGCGTCTTGAGCAGTTCCTTGGTGGCTGAGGTTGCGACGCTGTCCGTGGCGATGATTACGCGGTCGGGGACGTTCGACAGCACCGCCGCGGCGAGCCGCCGGGCAGCCGCCGGCAACGGCACGGCAACGGCGCCGCTGGCGTCCGGCACGGGGGCAATGACTGAATCGGGAAGGATATAGATGGATCGCGGCCGCGGGCGATTGGCGCCGAGCACGCGCGCGATGCGCGCCGCCATTGCGTCGGGGCCGATGATCACGATGGTCTCGGAGGTCAGGCCAACCCGCTCAAGCCAGGCGACGAACGCGATCGCCGATAGCCTGATTGCGGTGACGCTGATGACGGAGGCCGCGAGCCAGCAGGCGATTCCGGTGGGCACGGTCAAGGCGGCGGTGACGAACATGGCGGCCAGCATTCCCCAGCCGGCACACAGGGCTGCGACCGCGAACGCTGTGCCGATGAACGCACCGACATATGACCGCAGCCGCATGGCCGGCGATTTCATGCGCGCGGCACCGCTGCCGTGGGTCCCGAAGCCGAGCATCACGCGCAACGAAGGCAGAACGAATGGCGCGGACAGACAGGCAGCCAGAGCAACGAGAAAATCGGCCTGCAGTCCTTCGCCAGTACCGGCAGTGGCACCGCCGCCGGGCCCGGCGAGCATGCTGGCGGCAACGCCGGACCCGACAATGGAAGCTGCCTCAAGGCACATGAGGACGTCGATGACGAGCCTGGCAATCTGCCAACGCGCCGGCCGCCGTGCCACTGGGGCGCCGTCAGGATCGTCGCAAACCTGCGGTTGCGGCGCATGGTGGCCAATACTGTCATACCGGTTCGTTCGCGCCAGGACTTGCGCTGTCTCCATCATGTTACCCATCCGATTGCCTGACCCGGTTGTGGCATCAGCGTCGCTCCTGCGCGCCGCCAATGCCGGACGGAGCGAAGGTCGCCAGATAGTTGCCACCCGGTCATGCCGGCCCCGTCTGACGAGGTGCTTCACCTGTAACCGCAGTCATCGACGCGGGTCTCGAGCGTCTCATGGGAGCGTTGTGTCAGCAACTGACAGTTCATGTCGAATATTAGGTTAAGCTACGCAACCGCTTAAGATCAAGGCATATAATGCCGGCATGGGCTAGACAAAACAGCGTCAAATCCGCGTCAAAATCCTGTTTCGACAAAGAAACTTTAAGTTCGCATAAAGTCGTCGGCGGCAGCACGCCGGATTGTTGGCGATTTGACTTGACGCCCGGTTATTGTTAGAATCAGTGCGCCAAGGTGCCGTGATTCCCGGCGCCAGCAGAAATCCGGACCAGACAATCCGTTCCGAGCTGCGTGGCCCCGGTCGGGGACACCCCATTCTTTGCGGAGCAACAACGGAGTGGCCTGAACACAGGCTGCAACGATGTCCGGCAGGCCCCATGATGAACCCCAGGACAGACCCGCCGCTGGCGGGATGCCGACCCATGGTCGCTGAACCGCCGGAGTCAGAGAAAGCCCGGCCGGGCCGGGCCTTCCAGGGGGCAAATGCGGGCAAGCGAGGATGCATGATAGCCTTGCGCCTGGCGCATGCGGCAGGTGATGCGGCTTAAGATAACGCTGCTTATTATCCATCGCATGACAGATCAGCCCGACCTGCTTTTCCTTCTCCATGACCTGGCCCGCCACCTCCGCCTCACCGCCGACCGGCGCGCCGCTTGTCACGGCCTGACCCGGGCGCAATGGGTCATTTTGTTCCGGCTCGATCGCCAGCCGGGCCTGTCGCAGAAGGAACTGGCCGAACTGCTCGAAGTCGAGCCGATCACCGTCGCCCGCCTGATCGACCGGTTGGAGGAGCACGGCATGGTCGAGCGCCGTAGCGACCCTGGCGACCGGCGGGTCTGGCGCCTGCACCTGCGCGCGCCCGCCCGCCCGGTGCTGGAGGCGCTGCATGAGGAGCGCGCCGCCATGCTGGCCAATGCCACGCTCGGGCTCGAACCGGAGACCATCGCCATCGTCGCCGATGCCCTGGGGCGGATGAAAAACAACGTGATAACCGGGTTGCGCGCCCGCGAGCGCCAGCTGGATCCGCAGGAAACCGCCTGATGTCCGAGGCCACCATTGATGATCTCGGCGCGGCCCAGCGCGTCGGCGCCGAGACAGGACGGCCAGGTGTCAATCGCGCCCGCGCGGGGCTGCGCGTGCTGCGCCGGCTGCTCATGCTCGGCGGCATCGCCGTGGCGGTGGCCGGCGCCGGCGCATTCTGGCTGACCGGCGGCCGTGTCGTTTCCGTCGACAACGCTTATGTCCGGGCCGGCAAGCTGTCGGTGGCCACCGACGTGTCCGGCATCGTCCAGGAGGTGGCGGTCAAGGAAGGCGCGCATGTCCGCCGCGGCGACGTGCTGTTCCGCCTCGACCCGCGCCCGTTCGAAATCGCCCTGGACGGCGCCGAGGCCAGCCGGGCCCAGGTGGCGCTGCAAATGGAAGCGGCCAAGCGCGACTACCAGCGCATGCGGCGCGACGTTGAGGCCAAGCAGGCCCAGGTGCAGTCCGACCAGGCCAGCTACGAGCGCTACGCCAATCTGGTGAAAGGCGGCAGCGTCACCCGTGCCGAGTATGACGATGCACGGTTCCGCCTCGCCGCCGACAAGGCGATGGTGGAAAGCCTGCAGGTGCAGGCCCAGGTGCAGCTCGCCCGCCTCGGCGGCGACCCGGACATGGACGTGACCCGCACGCCCGAATACCTGAAAGCCCAGGCCCAGGTGGCGGAAGCGCAGCGCCAGCTCGACCACACCGTCGTCCGCGCGCCGTTCGATGCCATCGCCACCCAGGTCGAACAGATCCAGCCCGGCACCTATCTGGCCGCCTCGGTCGCCGCCTTCGGCCTGATTTCCACCGAGCATGTCTGGGTCGAGGCCAATCCGAAGGAAACCGACCTGACCTACGTCCTGCCGGGCGATGCCGTGACGGTCAGCATCGACACCTATCCGGGGCGGATCTGGCAGGGCAGGGTGGAAAGCATCGCCCCCAGCAGCGGCTCGGAGTTTTCCATCCTGCCGGCGCAGAACGCCTCGGGGAACTGGGTGAAGGTGGTGCAGCGCATTCCGCTGCGCGTCCGGCTCGACCGCCGTCCGGGCGATCCGGAGTTGCGGACCGGCATGAGCGTCGTCGTTGCTATCGATACCGGCCACGTGCGCCATTTGGCCGACCTGATTCCCTAGCGCGGCCCGACCATGCCAGATACCGCCGTGCCGCACCGCGCGCTGATCACCGGCTGCACGATGGTGGCCACCCTGATGCAGGCGCTGGACGCCACCATCGCCAATGTGGCGCTGCCCTATATGCAAGGCGGGCTGTCCACCACCGCCGACGAGATCACCTGGGTGCTGACCTCCTACGTCATCGCCGCGGCGATCATGACCGCGCCGGTGGGCTGGCTCGCCACAAGGTTCGGCCGCAAGAACCTGTTCATCGTCTGCCTGGCCGGGTTCACTGTCACGTCCATGCTGTGCGGGGCGGCGCAGACGCTGGCGCAAATGGTGGTGTTCCGCCTGCTGCAGGGCAGCTTCGGCGCCGCCCTGGTGCCGCTGTCGCAAACCACGCTGCTTGATATCTACCCGGTTGAGCGCCGCACCGCCGCCATGGCGATCTGGGGCATCGGGGTGATGGTTGGTCCCATCCTCGGTCCCACCCTCGGCGGCTACCTGACCGAGTATTACAATTGGCGCTGGGTATTCTACGTCAATTTGCCGTTCGGCCTGCTGGCCATCGCGGGGCTGCTGGCCTTCATGCCGAACGAAGATTCCAACGCCGCCCTGCGCTTCGACTGGACCGGCTTTGCCGTGCTGGCGCTCGGCGTCGGGTCGTTTCAGTTGATGCTCGATCGCGGCCAGGACCAGGACTGGTTCAGCTCGCGCGAGATCATCACCGAGGCGGTGCTGGCCGGGCTTGGCCTGTATCTGTTCGTGGTCCACATGTTCACCGCCGAGCGCCCGTTCCTGCCGCCGGCGATCTTCCGTGACCGCAACTTCACCGCCGCCATGGTAATGATGTTCGCCGTCGGCATCGTGCTGCTGGCCTCCTCGGCGCTGCTGGCGCCCTATTTGCAGAACCTGGCCGACTATCCGGTGAAGACCGCCGGACTGGTGCTGGCACCGCGCGGCATCGGTACCATGGCGGCGATGATGATCGCCGGGCGCATCGGCATGCGCATCGACCAGCGCAAACTGATGGGGGGCGGGCTGCTGCTGCTGTCCTGGTCGCTGTATGACATGAGCCTGTGGACCCCGGACGTGTCCGAGCAGCGACTGATCGTCACCGTCCTGGCGCAGGGCTTCGCCATTGGCATCGTGTTCAATCCGCTTTCGGTGCTGGCCTTCGCCACGCTGACGCCGGGGCTGCGCGGCGACGCGGCGGCGCTGCTGGCACTGTTCCGCAACATCGGCTCGGCGATCGGCGTTTCGGTCACCTCGTTCTCGCTCGCCCAGCTCACCCAGGTGTCGCACGCCGATCTGGCGGCCGCCATCACGCCCTTCAACCGGCTGCTGCAAGGCGGCGCGGCCGGGCATTTCCTCAATCCTGCCACGGCGGCGGGGGCCGGGCTGCTGGATGCCGCCATCCATCGGGAGGCGCTGATTATCGCCTATAACGACGATTATTTGCTGATGATGGTGGCCACGCTGACGCCGCTGCTGCTGCTGCCGCTGATGCGGCGCGGACGGCTTGCGGTGGGTGGGTGAGGTCGTCACAGCCGATCGGGGCTTCGCCGCGAACCCCACCATGGCTTTGCCCTGGACCCACCAAGGGCCGACGGCCCTTGGAACCCATTTTTAGCGTCCGCTGAGGGGGCGCAGAACCGATGGGCGTCCGTTACGGACCTCGACCATGAACGTGACCCGGTCCATTTCGCCCGTTGCCTCCCAGGAGGCATCCAGCATCATCGCCGACGCTCCGGCCTGCAGCCTCAGCCCGCGGAGCTGATCGGCCAGCGCCGCACGGTCCGGCCGGCCCAGCGCCGTCGCCCCGCCGACCATCAGGCCGACCGCGGTGTAGCCGCGGGCGGCGGCCGCGTCCGGCTCTTCCTTGAAACTCTCCAGGTAGCGGCCGCGAAACGCCGCGACCTCCGGCGCCTCGGCGGTGAAGTCGAGCTGGCAGCGCACGCCCTCCGCCGCGCCCCCGGCCAGCGCCAGCACGCGCGGAGCGGCCAGAGTGGTGTCGCCCACCAGCGGCGTGCGCAACGCCTGCCGCCGCGCCTCCTGCAGGAAGCGCGCGCACTCCACCTCGGGCAGGTAGACCACCGCGGCATCCGGCGCCGCTTTCGCCACCGCCGCCACTTCGGCGCTGTACCCCGCCGGCCCCGGCACCACGGCGTGGTCGGAGGCCAACTCCAGTCCGCGCGTGCGCAACTCGCGCGCCAGGATGTCACGCCCGTCACGGCCGAATTCGGTGTTGCTCCACACCAGCGACACGAGCCGCGCCTTCATGTCGTCGTGCAGCCAGGAGGCGAGCCGCGGCATGCGCACCGCCGGGCCCGGTGCGGCGCGGAACAAAGTGCTTTCGGGGCCGGTCAGATCGGCGGCGTCGGCGCCGACGATGTTCACCAGCCGCGCGGCCCGCACCAGCGGCGCCGCCATGCGCGCTGATTCGGAGGTGACCGGTCCGAGAAAAGCGAAGATGTCGCCTTCCAGCGCCCGCAGCACCGCGCCGCGGCCGTTGTTGCTGTCGTAAGTGTTCATCTGCAACAGCCGTCCCAGCACCCCGCCGGCGGCGTTGACTTCCTGGACCGCCATTTCGACCCCGTTCCGCCAGGAGTTGCCGGCGCGGGCCGATGGGCCGGAGAGCTCGATCACCTGCGAGAACACCAGCGGCGGCAACGCCCGCGCGCCCCGCGCGAGAAACGGGGTGGCGAGAGCTCCGGCGGCGAGGGATCGTCGGCTGATTTTCATGCGGCGCTGCGTTGCACCGCGGCAAGGTCCAGTCAAGGCCAGGGCGCGATCCTGGCCCCCGCACCTTAAGGAATGGGTTCCAAGGGCCTCTCGGCCCTTGGCGGGTCCAGGGCAGAACCCTGGCCTTACTTCCTTAACCCAATGACCCCGGGGTTTGCGACCTACCGGACCGAGCGAGCCGGCGCGTCATCAACCGCGGCAGCGGCAGCGGCGCGACCCGGCGCTTCGGCGACTTCATCATAACTGCGCACGTCACGCGAGGGGGCGTTCATGACCGGGCGCGTGCTGGCCATCATCGTGCCGTTATCCGGGCGATCGTAGATGAAACCATAGGTGCTGTAGACGCTGCCGAACTCGTTGCCATGGCCGAGGGCGACCCGCACGGCGGACCAGTCGTTGCGTTCGGACACGTCGATCACCGAAACGCCGCGGGAGATGTTGCCTTTCCCGGACCATGCCCAGTTGGCGTGATCGATTTCGATCTCGCGGCTGTTAACGACATCGCGCACCACCGCCACGTGGCCGAGGCGCATGCCGCCATTGGCGCGGAAGTTGAGCACGGCGCCCGGTTCCGGCTCGTTGCCGCGGGCGTAGACGCCGGCGGCGGCGTCCCACCAGTTCACCGCATTGCCCTTCAGTTCGATGCCGGACGCGGCGCGGGCGAACGGCACGCATTGCAGCCCGCCGGTGTCGTAATGGACCGTGTTGAAGTGCCCGGTATCGAAACGCGCGGCATAGACCCGCGCCTTGCCGTTCTTGGTCAGTTTGGAACCGGCGCCGAACCGTGTGTATCCGCTCGCGTAAGCAAGTTTCTTGTTGAACGTGACGTTACCGAAGGTGACGTGGTGCACGTTGCCGGGCGTGTAAACGGCGATCGATCGCACGCTCGCCTGGCGGAGCGGCGCCTTCTCCGGCGCGGCCGCATGCGTGTCGTGCGATTTCGACGTGGTGCGGGCGGCGTTGGCGGGACAGGCGATGACAGAGAGCGACACGGCGAGAACGGACCCCAGCAGCAAAGCACTGGTGGTGCTGCTGCACGGACGGGTGCCTGTATCGGGCGCATGCCGCATGCTATCAATCCTCCTGAAACTGTTCGATGGAGGAAGGCGGTAACGCGGTGTTACTGACTTTGACAACCCGGGAAATCGATTCGCCGCCGCCGGCCACGCGACTTTGCCGAAACGGCCCTGTGGACAACCCCAGATTTCAGGAATTTAATCATAATAACGGATTAGTGAATGGCGTGTTGCTGAAAAGCAAGCTTGCGTGTGGCCGGAGAGACACATCCGATTCCGGGCCACACGCGCCGTTGTAAAATTACTACTTGCAGACCGTCAGCATGATCTCGACCAGGTGGCGGGGATCGGCCATGTTCGCCTGCACGCAGGCCCGCGCCGGCGCCGCGTCTTTCGGCAGCCAGGCCGACCAGATCTCGTTCATCGCCTCGCGGTCGCGGATGTCCTTCAGCCAGATCTGCGCCTGCAGCAGCCGGGTTTTGTCGGTGCCGTGCGTTTCCAGAATCGCGTCGATCGTCTCCAGGACTTCCCGGGTCTGGCCGGTGATGTCCTTGTCCAGGTTGCTGGCCGTGCAGCCCTGCAGAAAGACAAAACCGTGGTATTCCACGGCTTTGGACAGGATCTTGTTCGGCTCGGTGCGGATGATTTTGCTCATGCGGTCAGCTCCTCGGTTGCGGTGGCCCGGGTGGTACGGTGCGGCCGCCGGCCGGGCAAGCCGGTGCGATCGGCACGTGCCGCTCGGCGCGACGGGGGATCGCGCCGCCAGCCGCGCGCCGATCAAACGCCCCCGGGAAAACGCCTCGCGGCGCGCCGGGTCAGGGGTCAGGGGTGGGGCTGTGGTGCCGGCTGGGCATCGGCTGGCGGCGCGTCGGCGCTGCCGGAAAGCCCGTTCAGGCATTCGTCCAGCATGGTTTCGCGCGAATAGCGGGCCGGTAGCCCCTCGCCGGGCTCGCCCGGCTGGCCCAATCCCGCGAACGGGGAATCGCGCTGTCCGCCGGCCAGCATGTCGGCGCGGTAGACCGCGCCGGGATTCTGCCGGCTGAAGACCTCATCGGCGCGCTGCCGGCACGCTGCCATTTCTTTCGGCGTGGCGCCCGCGCGGTCCGAGGTGCTGCCGATGGGGTGCGTGCAGGCGGCCAGCCCCGCGAGCGCCAGAACGACGAAAGGGAGCGGCCGTCGCGTCCGGGCGGTGGGGTGGGGGGGTGACTGCGGGGTCATGCACAGGCTCCTGAAGCTAGCGGGGCGGCGCAGCGGCCCTCCAGGCGGGCGGCCACCAGCGCGCGGAAATTGGTTTCATCGAAGCGCGCCTCGCAATTGAGCGGCGCGATGGCGGCGGCCCGCAGCAGCGCGGGGTCCAGTTCGGCGCCGCCGCGGGTTACCGTCAGCAGCGGTGCCGCCCAGCGCTCGCGCGCCAGCAGGTCGACCAGGGCCAGCAGCCGCAGGCACAGCGACAGGCCGTAGCAGGTGTGCATGCCGGCGGTCCTGTCCACGGCGTCGGCCCAGCAGCAGGCATCGGCGTCGGCCAGCGCCAGGTCGGTCTGGCTGCCGTCGGCGCGACAGAACCGGAACAGCCGCGCGCTGCCCCATGCCGCCGCGCATGCCGCCGCGCGGGCGGACTCCCACGCGGCCGCGATGTCGCGCAGCCGCACCGGCGGCAGCGACTCGGGCGGCGAGCCGACCAGGTAGGTTACGGTTCCGTTATCGGCCACCGCCACCCGGATCAGGGCGTTTGCGTCAGCATCCATTGCACAATCATGGACCTGCCGGCCGGTCCGCGCCACCCCCTCGGCAATGGTTCGAAACACCGCATGTCAGCCGGCGAACCGGCCCGCGAGCGGTGCGCACACGCGCGACGACCGCACCACGGCCCGGCCTCGCCGCCGCAAGCGGGGATTTTTTCCTGCGCTGACGCGCGTGCCCTGCCGTCTTCGCACGCATGACGAGGCGCTGCCAGCGAACCGGGCGAAATGTCCGGTTGCCCCTTGCAAAACGAACCGGGCGGTGCGCGACCGTCGCCATGACGGCAACGCTGATTTCAGCCAGATGCGTGCTCTGTTGCGCCAGGTCGGCGCGGCCCAGCGGCAGCGCCTGTTCGCGCCCATCGCAGATTTGATGACCACCGTTCCGGCCGGGATCTTCGCGCGCCAATGCGCGCTGTTCGGCCGGTTTCATCGGCATTACGGTGCGGCTGTGCGATCGGCGGTCGTGGCCAAGACCGGCTGCGGCGGCGTGGCTGCACGGGTCATCGCCTCCGGCGCGCGCCGGCAACGCCGCACGACGGCGAGGGCAACGAGGGGGAGGCGACTCAGCATGACCAGGCAAGCCGCGGCCGCATTGCGACGCGAGTTGTTGGCCGCCGGTGTTCGCACAGATGCGGATGCGGTGCTGCTGCTGAACCTGTTGCGGCAATCGAATGAGACCCACTTGCGGGCGAGCGATGTGGATTTGCTGGTCGCCGCTGCCGGGCGGCGCATGGGCGCCGGCGTCACCGCAGCCCTGCTCGACAGTTTCGTGGTCCACGGGCTGATCGGGCGTCTGCCGCTGCCGAACGGCGATGTCGTGTTCGACACGGTTGCGGGGTGCCATTCGCATCTGGTGGATGAAGAAGGCGGCGAAATCGTCGATTTGCAGGTGTCCCCCGAGACGCTCGCCGCCATCGTCACGCAGATGATCGCCCTGCATGGCCGGCGGGTCGCGGTGTTGCTGCGCATCGGCAAGCCCGAGAGCGCCCGCGTGGCGGAACCGCGCCGTCGTGGTGTTGGTTAAGTGCAGGGTCCGACCGGCCTTGGCGCTTGCTGCCGGGGCGCGTGCTGCCGGGGCGCTTGCCGCCGGCCGACAGCGGAGCCCCGGCGGCACTGCCGGTTGCGTGGCCGGGATGGCCCGCTCGCCCCCGGGATTGGCTGGTCCCCCCCTCGCGTCTCCGCCGGCTGAGCGGCCCCCCGCTCGCTTCGCTCGCTGCCCCGCCATCCGTCCGATACCGCCGCCGCCGCGCCGCCCCCACACTCCGGGCATGAGCACCCTCCCTGCACCTGACGCCTTGTCCGCCCTCTCCGACGCGCTGGAGGCGCACGCAAGCGCCGCATCGCCCGCCGCGGCCGCCCTGGACTGGGGCGGGCGGAGCACATTGAGCGCGCTGCTCTGGCGCGACGGCGTGGCGGTCACCTCGGACCAGTCGCTGCCCGATGCGCCTGCCTTCACCGCCCTGCTGGCGCAGGGCGCGCGGGTGGAGGCGCGCCTCGCCGGGCGCGACCCCGCCAGCAACATCGCCGTGCTCCGCCTGGAAGCGGCGGCGCCGGTACTGGAGGCGGCGGACCCCGGCGGTCCCGGCGCGCTGGCGCTGGCGCTCGGGCGCGATGCCGAGGGCGCGGTGACCGCCGCGCTGGGCACGCTGGAGCGGGTCGGCCCGGCCTGGCAGTCGCAGAGCGGCGGACGGATCGACCGGCTGATCCAGCTCGGCCTGCGGCTGGCAGCGCTTGCCGAGGGCGGGCCGGTGATCGATGCGCGCGGCCGCCTGCTCGGCATGTCTACGTTTGGCCCGCGCCGCTCGGTGCTGGTTATTCCCGCGTCCACCCTTGCGCGCGTCGCCGCGGCGCTGCTGGAAACCGGCCAGGTCGCCCGCGGCTGGCTCGGCGTGGGCCTGCATCCGGTGGCCTTGCCGCGCGAACTGACCGACCGCGCCGGGGCGTCCATCGGCCTGATGGTGGTCAGCCTGACCGACAACGCCCCGGCGGCCGGTGTGCTGCTGCCCGGCGATATTCTGCTGCAGGCCGGCGGCACGCGGCTGGGCAGCGTCCGTGCCCTGGCCGAGGCGCTTGCTGAGCTCGCCATAGGTCACCATTTGGAATTAAAGCTTTTGCGGGGAGGGCAGCTGATGCAGCGCATGGTCGTTCTGGCGGCACGGCCGGCATGATCGCCGCGGCCGTGCGGCCCGGCCCGTCAAGCGCCGGTGAGCGGGCGCCGCGCGTCGCCTTGCGCGTGGCCGACCCGCTGCGCCGGCGGCAATTGCTGCGCGCCGTCGCGGCCGGGCCGGAGGAGGGCGCCGAGGTGCTGGTGGTGGCGCTGGCCGCGGGCGAGGCGCTGGCGCCGGAGATGCGCGCCAGCGAGGCGGCCCTGTTGGTACTGACCGATGACGCGGCCCTGGCGGCCGATCCGCACATCCAGGGCGTGCTGCCGGCCACGGCGACGCCTGCGCAGGTGGCCGCGGCCGCCGCCGCCCTGGCCGAGGGGCTGGCGGTGCGTGTGCCCGGCGCCCGCGAGCGTCCCGGCTTCGCCCCGCCCGAGCCGGCGCGGCCGCTGCTGACGCCGCGGGAGGTGGAGATTCTGGCGCTGGTCGGCCAGGGGCTCAGCAACAAGGCGATCGCCCGGCGGCTGGGCATCAGCGCGCACACGGTGAAATACCACATGGAATCGGTGTTTGCGAAGCTGGCGGTGAACAGCCGGGCCGAGGCCGTCACCAGCGGCCTGCGCCGCGGGCTGCTGGTGGTATAGGCTCGCCCAGCCGGCGGCCCTGAGCGGGGCGGCGGACGGCGAGGGGGGCTGGCGATTTGCGGGCGACCACGGGCTTGCTGCTGGCGGCCGGCTGCGCCGCGGTGCTGGCGTGCACGCGGCCTGCGTCCGCGAGCGAGGTCTGCCGCTTCGCCGGCACCACCGATTACGCCGGGCATCTTGCCGTCACCACCGATGTGTCGGCGGCGGGGGATGTCATCCGGGTCGATGTCGTTCTGATCTTCGAGGCCGCCCCCATGCCGTTTCTCGCCATCCGGTATCTGATCGAAGAGATCAGCACCTGGCGGGCCGGCGAGATGCAGAGCGTGGCGGTGAACACCCGCTACCTGTTCGGCGACAGCATCGTCCGTCAGCAATGGGACGATTTTCAGCGCGGCCCGGACGGGCTGCAGGCGCGCCGGGTGCAGGCGAAGACGCTGGACGATTTCCGCCTGCGCCACCCGGGCTTCGTTGCGCACTGGGACCCCGCGACCTTCGGCCGGCCCTGGCTGGAGGATTATCCGTCCGCAACTCCGGAGCGACGCCCCGACCTTGACCTCGGGGGATCGTCGCTGTCGCCGGGGCTGCGCTCGCCGTTCGCCATGGCGTTCTACTGGGTGCGGTTCCTGCCGCCCGGCGGGGGGGACGTGCCGGTGTTCCTGCCGGGCTTCAAGGCCGACCGGCTGGCCGATCTGCCGATCGTGGCCGCGCCGGCCGCCGGCGGAATGTTATGGCATGCGCCATTGCGCTACCCGGCCCTGACCGGGCCGTCCGCATTTACCGCCGCCGCGTCCAACGCGACGGCGGTGACGTCGGCCGACCGGCACCTGCTGCAACTCGCCTTCGAGGTGCACTCCTGGCTCGGAGCCGGCCAGGGGCTGATCCATCAGGAAGGTTGCGAGGGCGTGCCGGTGGTGCCGGCCGACCGGCCGCGATGAACCCGGACTCTGCGTCCCGGCAGGACAGTGTGCCTCTGCCGGTTCGCTGACCGCGGTCGCGCCGGGGCGAACAGGCCCCAACGGTCGCGCCGCCCGGGCACTTGGGATGGCGCAGCTACGGGGGCGTTTCCCGCAGAGCATGGTTTCATCGGCGAAGTATTAACACAATACCGTTATAGATTGTTGCGTCGGGAAACCGGTTCTGCCCGGCCGGATGATGAAGCGACAATCGGATACATTTATTTTCAACCGGCTCGCCGCTCTCCCATCCCGGCCTGGTTTCACACAGGGGTGACCGCGGACCGACCGGGCACCCTTTCAACCCTGACTACTCTTGCGCCGATACTGGCGCGACACCAGATACGAATCTGCAAACGTCGGTTGATATAAAAATGTAGCTTGCAATCCCAGGTGGTAGGCGCTCGATTGATGCGCCGAAAACGCGTGGGGACCCTGATCGGATGGCCGCAAGCCAGGGCGGCAATCGTAATTTTTAGAACTTCTTTTACCAAAACAAACGCACATGCGGCGGGCTTCACCGCGGCCAATGGCGAGGGGGTAAGCGAAATGGGAAGTTCGTTCATTTGGGTCGGATCGTCCGGCAGCTTCGCGTCACCGGCGATGTGGAATGACCAGACAACGCCATCCAAAAACGGCGTGCTGGCACCGGGAACAAACGACACCGCCGATTTCGGCACCAAAGTGACTGCAGGCGCCGACATCACCGGCTCGGGCAGTGTCTATTCTCTCATCATCGCCGCGACGATTGCCCTCGACGGAACCATCACCGCCAGCGCGATCACCAATTCCGGCACCGTGACCGTCCGGTCGGGGAAACTTTCCACAGGCAATACATTCGCCAACTCCGGCCTGCTGACCATATCCGGCGGCACCGTCGCCGCGGCCAATGTCACCGACACCGGCCGGGCCGTCCTGACCGGCGGCAGCCTTGCTGTCAGCAACTTCTTCGGTGACAACGGCACGCTGACGGCGGCTGGCCCCGCCGTGCTGAACGACACGGGCGGGCTTGCGGTGGGCGACGCGGCCGCGGGCACGATGTCGGTGTCGGCCGGCGGCACGGTCGATGCCGGCTATTCCATTGTCGGCAACCAGGCGGGCATCACCGGCAACGCAACGGTCGGCGGTACCGGCGCGGCCTGGGTCACCAGCGGCGCCCTGACCATCGGCAACGGCGGCAACGGCACGCTTGCGGTCAATGCCGGCGGGCGTGTCTCGGCGCAGATTGTCGAGTTGGCCGCGGTGGCGGGGGTAAGCGGGAGCGCCACGATCAGCGGCGCGGCCGCATCGGTGGCCGCCACGCAGGTGGTCGATGTGGGTTATGCCGGCACTGGCACGATGCTGGTGCAGAACGGCGCGACATTATCGGACACCGGCCTGGGCGAAGCCGGGGCGCTGGCCAGCGGTAACGGAACCGTCACGGTTACCGGCGCGGGGTCGGCCTGGAATGTCGGGACCTCCCTGCTTGTCGGCAATGCCGGGACGGGTGCGCTGTCGGTCACCAGCGGTGGCACCGCTACCGCCCAGAACCTGGCCGTCGGATTTGCGTCGGGAAGCAGCGGCACGCTGACGGTCACCGGCACCGGTTCGCTGGTCAACATTGCCCAGACCGTCAACATCGGCAGTTCCGGCGCCGGCACGCTTGACGTAACCAGCGCGGGCACGCTGGTAGCCGGAACCACCGGCCAGCTCGGCGCCACGGCCGGGATTACCGGCAGCGCGACGATCGACGGGGCGGGTTCGCTGGTGCAGGACCTCGCAACCTTCACCGTCGGCGGGTCGGGCACCGGCAAACTGACGGTGCGCAACCAGGGCGCTTTGACGGCTCCGAACCTGGTGCTCGCGGCTGCGTCCGGCGGTTCCGCGGCCGTTACGATCACCGGCGGCGCCTCGTTGCTGCGGATCGCGCAGAGCGCCTCGATCGGCGATGCCGCGGTGGCCACGCTGTCCGTCCTCGCCGGCGCCAGCATGACCACGGGCGGCACGGCGCTGCTCGGCGTTCTGGCCGGCAGCACGGGCACGGTCACGCTCGACGGCGCCGGCTCATCCTGGCAGGTCACCCAGCAACTCGCCGACGGCGCCGGCGGGGCCGGCAGCCTGACGGTTTCCGACAGCGGCAAACTCACCCTCGGCGCGGATGTGGCGGTCGGCATCGGCGATAACGCGAAGGCGGCCAGCGGCCAGTTGAGCGTGCTGTCCGGCGGCACGGTTACCACCTCGGCGGTCGAAATCGGCGACACCGCGGGCAGTCAGGGGATTGTGACGGTGAGTGGCCCCGGCTCGCTGCTGTCAGCGAGCGCGGCCGTGTATGTGGGCGGCAGCGCGTCGGCTGCGGGCGGCACCGGCACGCTCGACATCACTACCAGCGGCACTGTCAGCGCGCCGGTGGCGGAGATCTGGAATTCCGGCGTGGTGACCCTGTCGCAAGCCACGCTGGCAACGACAACGACGACGATCCTGGGCATGCTCAGCGGCAGCGGCACGTTGACCGCCAGCGGGCAGATTATCAATGATGGCACGATCAATGCGGTCGGCGGGACTTTGACGCTCACCGGAGGCATCACCGGCACGGGTGTGCTCGGCATCGCGGCGGGGGCCGCGCTGCTGCTCAGCGGCCCGGTGGCGGCAACCCAGACCATCGCCTTTGCCAGTTCGGGGGCTCCCGGCACGTTGGTGCTCGCCACGCCCGCGCAGGTCGCCGCGTGCATCACCGGCTTCGCGAACGGCGACAGTATCGAGCTGGTGGGCGTCACCGCCACGCAGGTGGCGTACGCCAATGGCGTGCTGACGATGATCGGGCCTGGCGGGCCGGACAACTCTCTGCGCGCAGTGGCCAGCCTCGACCTTGCCGGAACGTATGCGATCAACAGCTTCACGGTGACGCAGGACGGTCAGGGGGACAGCTTCATTTCGGCCACCCCGCCCGTCGCCACGACGGCGGCGACGGAGTCCACCTACCTGGAGACACACGCGTTCTTCAGCACGAGCAGCCCGTGGAACACACCGATCGCCAGCGGCGCCACCACCAGCGTGGTTGCCGGTCTGGCGGCGCTCGACGGCGGTCTGACCTCGTGGAGCGGCGGAAGCGTGGCGATTTATTACGCCCAGCCAACCGACCCGCTGGTGCCGATCCTGTACAATGCCAATACCTGGAGCAACATTGCCGCTGGCACCTGGTTGCAATCGGGCAACAGTGCCGCGGTCGAGCAGCAGATCCTGGCATCGTCTTCCACAACCGATCCGATACCCGGCAATCCCTATTCGACGCAGACGGCCGGACTGACCTGGAACTCGACGCCGAGCGGCTTGCCCGCCAGCTACGACGCCTGGAACCAGCTGCCCGGCCAGACGCTCTATGCCTATGTGCCGGCCGGCGCCTTGCCGCCGGCCAATTCGTCCGACGGCGAGACAGTCATCATTCAGCCCAACGGCATGGCGCTGGAACTATACTGTCCGGTCGTGCTGTCGTCCGGCGCGTGGGTTTCGGAGATGTACAGCGAGACCAACGCACTCTCCGGCCTCGGCGTGGGCGAGGAGAACGGGCGCCGTGCCTCGATGATCGAAAGCTATGCCGGCGTCGTCCGCGACATCGATGTCACGTCGGGCACGATCGATCACGCATTGGCAATCGTCGTGCCGCCGTCGCTGCTGGCGCAGGCTTTCACCGGCCCGGCGCTGGCCTTCGACAGCAATTCGTCCGATTATTCGGGAACGCTGCCGATGGGCGCGCAACTCGCTCTGCCGTCCTCGCTGAACCTGTCGAGCCTGGATTTGCAAACCAGCTTCGGCCTGGAACTGGCGAAGGCGGCACAGACCTATGGCATGTACGTTGTCGACCGCGGCGGCAGCGGCGTCAGTGTGCTGACGCAAAACAATCCGACCACGCCTGCGCTGGCGAACTGGAGTTCGGCGGAACAGCAGGACCTGAATGCGATCATTCATGCGGCCCAGCTTGTGAATTAAGGAAGGCCAGGGCTCTGCCCTGGCCTTCCTTTCTACGCGACCACCCGCTCCCGAGCGGCAACCGTCCGAGTCCCCGCCAGCTCATAAACCCCATGATCCGCCCCCGACGGCACGAACCGGTCGGTAATCCCCAGCACTGTCTCCGCCCCGCCGAGATACAGCAGCCCATCCGGCGCAAGCTGCCGCGCGATCGCTTCCAGCACCCGCGCCTTGGTCGGCTGGTCGAAATAGATCAGCACGTTGCGGCAGAACACCACGTCGAACTGCCCGAGCGGACGCAGATCGCCCAGCAAATTCAACTCGCGAAAACTTGCCATTCCGCGGATGGCGTCGGCCAGGCGCCACTGCGCACCGTCCTTGCGGAAATATTTCGCCAGCATTTGCATCGGCAGCCCGCGCTGGATCTCGAACTGCGTGTAGACGCCCTCGCGCGCCCGCGCGAGCGGTTCGCGGGCGATGTCGGTGCCGAGAATTTCCACCTCGCGCCCGCCCAGCATCGCGCGGCCTTCGGCCACCAGCATGGCGAGCGAATAGGCCTCCTGCCCGGTGCTCGCCGCGGCCGACCAGATGCGCAGCTTCGCCCCCGGCGGACGCGCCGCGTGCAACCGCGGCAACGCCTGGGTGCGCATATGGGTGAACGGCCGGTCGTCGCGGAAGAAGAAGCTCTCGTTGGTGGTCATCGCCTCGACCACCTCGCGCGCCAGCGCGGTCTGGGCGGCGCCGCGCAGCCGGTCGGCCAGGGCGTCCAGCCCGGCCAGCCCGTCGCGCTTGACCAACGGCGCCAGGCGCGTCTCCAGCAGGTAGACCTTGTCCCGGCTGATCGCCAGGCCCGAGCCTGCGCGCAGCAAGGCGGAGAATACCTCGAAGCTCTGTGGTGTCATGCGCGCGCCCCCAGACCGACGCGCGGCGTGGCGCGGCTCAGCAGTTCAAGCACGCAGGGGGCCAGCGCAGGCAGCGGCAGCACCCGGTGGCACAGCCCGGCCGTCGCGATGGCGCCCGGCATGCCCCAGACGACGCAGGTTGCCTCGTCCTGTGCCAGCGCCGCGCCGCCGGCCTCGACCACCGCACGGGTGCCCTCGCGGCCGTCATGGCCCATGCCGGTCAGCATCACCACCAGCACCCGCCCGCAGCAGGATGCGGCCGCGCTGCGCAGCATGGGATCGACCGCGGGGCGGCAGAAATTTTCCGCCGGCCCGTCCGACAGCCGCGCCCGCAGCGCCCCCGGTTTGCCTTCCACCAGCAAATGCCGGTCGCCGCGGGCCAGATGGATCCGGCCGGGCAGCAACGCCTCGCCGTCGCGCGCCTCCGCGCAGGGCAGGCCGCCCAGGCGCGTCAGGTGCTCGGCCAGAATCGGGGTGAAGGTGGCGGGCATGTGCTGGGTAATCACCACCGGCACCGGCACCGCGCTGCCCAGGCCCTGCACCAGGGTGAACAGCGCCTGTGGCCCGCCGGTCGAGCTGCCCACCGCCAGCAGCAACGGCGCCTCGCGTCCGGCCGGGCGGAGGCTGCCGGCCGCCGGCGGGCGCGCCGCGGCGGCGGGCGCGGACTCGCGCCGGCGCAGCCGGGCCAGGCCTTTCACCTTGGCCAGCAGCTCGCTGCGGAAACTGTCGTCGGCAATGGCGGCGACCGAGGGTTTGGGCACGTAGTCGGCCGCCCCCAGACGCAGCGCCTGCAGGGCGATGTCGGCGCCGCGCGTGGTCAGCGTGCTGGCCATGACCACGCGCAGGCCCGGATCGGCGCGCAGCAGCAGCGGCAGTGCCGTCATGCCGTCCATCACCGGCATTTCGATGTCGAGCACGGCCACGTCGAAGCGCTCGCGCCGCACCGCCTCCAGCGCCTGCTGGCCGTCCGCCACCCGCGCCACCACCCGCACCGCAGGATCGCTGTCCAGCATGCGGCCGATGGCGCCGCGGATCACGGCGGAGTCGTCGCAGAGCAGCACGCGGGCTACGTCGCTTGCGGGGGCTGTTGGCCCTTTGGTGGTCACGGCGGCCGGGGCAGGGGCGAGCTCCGCCATCACAGCAGGCCGACTTGGCTGAACTTGCCCATCAGGATTTCGTCATCGAATGGCTTCATGATGAATTCCTGCGCCCCGTGCTCGATCGCCTGCTCGACGAAACTCATTTCGGTCTCCGTGGTGCAGAACACCACCGGCGGGCTCGGGCCGAACTCGCGGCGCAGCGCCTTGAGGAACTCGATGCCGTTCATTACCGGCATATTCCAGTCCAGCAGCACGCAGTCCGGCAGTTCGGCGCGGCAGGAGGCGAGCGCCTCGCTGCCGTCCGCGGCCTCGCGGATGGCGAAGCCGTGGCCTTCCAGGATGCGGCGCGCGACCTTGCGCACGACGCGGCTGTCGTCCACCACGAGGCAGGTTCGCGCGGGCGCCATTGGCTCAGCCCTCCTGCGCGAGCGCCAGCACGCGGGCCACGTCCAGCACCACCATCAGCCGGTCTTGCAGCCGGTGGATGCCCACGCTGTGGGCCGCCCATGCCGGTGGCAGCGTGGGCGGATTGCGCTCGAACGTGTCGGCCGGCAGGGTGAGCACCTCGCTGACCTGGTCGACCAGCAGCGCATACAGCTCGCTGCCCTGTTCGGCGACCACCGACATGCGCGGCGTGCCGGCGGGCGCATCCGCCAGGCCCAAGCGGCGGCGCAGGTCGATTGCGGTGACGATCCGCCCGCGCAGATTCAGGCTGCCGGCGATTTCCGCCGGCGCCAGCGGGATGCGGGTGATGACCTGTTCGCCCAGCACGTCGCGCACGGCCTGCACCGGCACGCCGCACAACTGGTCCGCGACGGTCAGCGTCACGAACACCCGGTCATCGCCGCCGGCCGCGCTCTCGGCCGGACGTTCGAGCACTGTCGTTGCCATTCTTCCCTCTGCCCTTTATGCCGCGTTGGCGGTTTCGCCGAGGCACTGGCGAAGGCTCGCCAGCAGCGCCGCGCGGTCGAACTTGCCCACGTAGTCGGTGAAACCGGCGCTCCGCCCGGCCGCCATTTCGGCCTGGTTCACCCGTCCGCTCAGCGCCAGCACCGGCAGCGCCGCCCAGGCACCGCCGGCGCGCAGCGTGCGGACGAAATCCAGCCCGTTCATTTCCGGCATTTCGATGTCGGACACCACGACATCGAACATCGCCCCGGCCTCGCGCAGCCGCAGCGCCCTGGTGGCGCTGTCGCAGGCGGTCACGTCGAACCCTTCAGCGGCCAGCGCCGGCACCAGCAGGTTGCGGAAGAAGTCGCTGTCCTCCACCACCAGCACTTTCGGCGCTTTCGCGCCGCCGGATTTCTGTCCGGTGCGGAACCAGTCCTGGGCCGCCTGGGTGAGCCAGTACGCCGTGTCGATCACGTCGGTGGCGCGGCCGGCGACCACGGCGGTGCCGAGCAGGCCCGGCCGGTCGCCCGACAGTTCCACCCGCAGCCGGTCTTCGACCACGTCAAGGATTTCGTCGACCACCAGCCCCATGCAGCGGTCGCGCCCGAGGCCGCGATCCACGTCGTTGAACACCAGCACGGCCTGGCGTTCCTTTTCCATATCAAGCGTGCCGGACAGCGGCACCAGCGGCATCAGCCGGCCACGGTACTGCACCACCGGCTGGCCGGCGGAGATTTCGATCCGCTCGCGCTCGATATCCTCCAGCCTGGCCACCAGGCCGAGCGGCACCGCCTTGGGCGAGGTGCCGCCGGCGCGGAACAGCAGCATGGCGGTGCGCTGCTCGGACTGCGCCAGCCCGGCGGGGGCGGCGGTTTCGGTCAGCCGCGTTTCGCTGCCGGCGATGCCGTTGGCGCGGGCGATGCCGTTGGGGTCGAGGATCATGATCACCGACCCGTCGCCGAGGATGGTGTTGCCGCTGAACATGGTGATATGGCGCAGGATTGGCGCTACCGGCTTGACCACGATCTCCTCGGTGTCGAACACCCGGTCGACGATGATGCCCAGCATGCTGGCGCCGACCTGGGTGACCACGATGCACTGGCCGGCCTCCTCGGCGCCGGCATCCTGCTCCAGGCGCAGCAGCCCGGCCAGGCTGACCAGCGGCAGCAGCCGGTCGCGCAGGCGCAGCACCGGGGTGCCGTTGATCCGCTCGATGCGGCTTTCGGTGCGGTCGGCCGCCGCGGCGCCGTCGCTGCCGGCGGCGCGCACCAGTTCCACCACGCTGATTTGCGGAATGGCGAAGCGCTCGCGCCCGGCCTGCACGATGAGCGCCGAAACGATGGCCAGCGTCAGTGGGATCTTGACCAGGAACGTCGTGCCCTGGCCGGGCGTGCTCTTCAGGTCGATGGTGCCGCCGATCCGCTCGATATTGGTCTTCACCACGTCCATGCCGACGCCGCGGCCGGACACGGCGGTGACCACGGCGGCGGTGGAGAAGCCGGCGCGGAAGATGAAACGGTGGATCTGCGCGTCGGTCATCGCCGCCAGCTCGGCCTCGGTGGCCAGGCCGCGCGAGAGCGCTTTGGCGCGGATACGGTCGACCGGCAGGCCGCGCCCGTCATCGGCCACTTCGATGATGATATGGCCGCCTTCGTGGAAGGCGTTCAGCGCGATGCGCCCGCCCTCCGGCTTGCCCGCCGCCCGCCGCTCGGCGGGGGTTTCCAGCCCGTGGTCGGCGGAATTGCGGACCATGTGGGTCAGCGGGTCCTTGATGAGCTCCAGCACCTGACGGTCGAGCTCGGTATCGGCGCCGTGCTGCACCAGCTCGATGCGTTTATCGAGTTCGCGGGCGAGGTCGCGCACCAGCCGCGGCAGCTTGTTCCAGGCGTTGCCGATCGGCTGCATGCGGGTTTTCATCACCCCTTCCTGCAGGTCCGAGGTGATGTGCGACAGGCGCTGCAGCGGCACGCTGAAGGCCGAATCTTCCTGCGTGCGCGCCAGTTGCAGCAGCTGGTTGCGGGTCAGCACCAGTTCGCTGACCAGGGTCATCAGCCCTTCCAGCACGTCGACGCCGACCCGGATGGTCTGCCCGGCGACCGGCGCGTCGGTCTGCGCCGCGTCGGCTGTTTCGGGCGGCGGCTCGGGCGCGGTGGCGATGGGGGCCGGCGCGGGAGTCCGCGCAGGTGCCGGTGCGGCATCGGACGGGGGGGAGGGCTCCGGGTCGGGGGTTTGTGCCGCAGGCGCGGCCCGGGCGGACGCGGGGGCCTGGGCGGACGCGGGGGCCTGGGCGGACGCGGGGACCTGGGCGGGGGCGGCGGGCGCCCCCCGCCCTTCGGCGACGGCGTTCAGCGCCGCCACCAGCGTGGTGTCGTCGCCGGCGGGCTCGCTGCCGCTGGCGGCCAGTCCGGTCACGATCTCCTTGATTCGGTCAATGCCGAACAGCACAGTACTGACGGTGTCCGGCGTCACCGCCAGCGCGCCGTCGCGCACCCGCACCAGCACGTTCTCGGCCGCATGGGCCACGTGCTCCAGGCGCGGCAGCCCCAGGAAACCGCAGGTGCCCTTGATCGTGTGCACCAGGCGGAAGATCAGGGACAGTGTTGGCGCGTCGTCGGGCGTGCGTTCGAGCCGCACCAGGGCCAGGTCGAGTTCGGCCAGGCTTTCGTTGGTTTCGGTCAGGAAATCGGCCAACAGATCGTCCATCGCGCTCTCCGTGCTCCCCGTGAGATCGAGGCTGTCGGGGCAGAGTGCGTCGCGGGAACGAATAAACAGTAAAACCGGCGCGTCGCCCGTGCAGTATCCGCGCGCACAGCCGCCACGGCGCCGGGGCGTCCGCGGCAAAGCGAAATCACAGCGGCCGCAAAGGAAGCGGCCGCAAAGGAATCGAACCGGGGCAAGAATGCCCGTCGAAGGTCACGCGCGTTTGCGCGTCAGCCGGTCCGGCGCGCGGTTTCCTTCACCTGCGTTCAGGCACCTGCGTTCAGGCACCTGCGTTCAGGCAAAATGGAGCAGCAGCGGCGGCGCGGCTTCGGCGTCGGCGGCGAAGGCGAACGACAGCCGGACGCCGGCGCCATGCGCCAGCAAGGCGGTGAGCGGGCCCTGCAACTGGCGCGGCGCGGCGTTCGCGGCGGCGCGCCAGGCCTGCGCCGGATCGGTCATCCAGCCGGCAAAGCCCGGCGGCCAGGCCGCCCCCTGGCCGCGCGGCACCACCAGGGCCGTGTCCGGCCCCGCCTCGCCCAGGGTCACCACCCCGCCTTTCGGCAGGCTCTCGGCGGCCAGCAGCAGCACGTTCAGCAACACCTGCGCCGCCCCGGCGGAAAAGCGCTGCGCCGCCGGCAGGCCGCCGAAATCGGCCCAGACATACCGCGGCAGCCCGCTGCACAGGGCGCGCAGGGCGGCGATGTCCAGCGCCTCGGCGCCGCCCGCCCAGGCCGCGCGCAGCAGGTGCAGCCGGGCTGCGAGCCCGGCGGCGGCCTTGGCGGCGATGTCCAGCGCCTCAGCCGCCGAGTCCGGCTCGGTGCGGGCGATCTCCACCGCGCCGGCCAACGTTCCGGCGGGACCGCTGACTTCGTGGCAGAGCCGGGCGGCGAGCAGCTCCGCCAGCCGCAGCCCGTCACGGCCGGCGGACGATAGCTGTCCGGATGGGAGCCCTTCGGCGAGCGCCTGTACCGCTTCGTCCGGCGACTGTCCGTTGTGGGACGCCCCGTTCCCGGGCGTCGCTTGCACGGACACCCCTTTCCGACTCGAGCTGACCACGGCCGGTCATCCTTTTGTGCGTCCTCGCCCATTGCGCAGTACCGATGTCTTGACGCAAGGAGTTGAGACGTTTGCGCGATGAAAAAAACACGTCACGTCCGGTGTGCCGGTCCGGTGCCGCCGCAGGCCGGTCACCGCGCTCCCGCCAGCCTGAAGATATAGGGGGAGACCATGCCTGAATACCGGCGTCGTGACGCTGGCGTAAATCAGGGAACAACGCCCCGATAGAGCCACCCGGCCTTGCGGGCGGCTGGGCGGCGGACGACATAATAGGGCCAGCAAGGGGGGGACCGACGTTCTCATGATCGATCCGTTCGGCCGGGCCATCACGTATCTGCGTGTCTCGGTGACCGATCGCTGTGATCTGCGTTGCGTCTACTGCATGGCAGACGACATGACTTTCCTGCCCAAGGCCGAGCTTCTCAGCCTGGAGGAACTCGACAGGCTGTGCGGTGCGTTTATCCGCAAGGGGGTGACAAAAATCCGCATCACCGGCGGCGAGCCGCTGGTGCGCCGGGGCGTGACCACGCTGTTCGCCTCACTCGGGGCCCGGCTGGGCCACGGCCTGCGTGAACTCACCGTCACCACCAACGGCACGCAACTCGCCCGGCACGCTTCGGCGCTGCACGCCGCCGGAGTGCGGCGGGTGAATGTCAGCCTGGACACGCTGGACGCGGCGAAATTCGCCGCCATCACCCGCTGGGGCAGGCTGGCCCGCGTGCTCGACGGCATCTTTGCTGCCCGCGCCGCCGGGCTTGCGGTCAAGATCAACATGGTGGCGCTGCGCGACGTGAACGAGGACGAATGCGACGCCATGCTGGCCTGGTGCGGCCGGCACGGATTTGATCTTTGTTTGATCGAAACCATGCCGCTGGGCGAAATCGAGGCCAGCCGCATCGACCAGTACCTGCCGCTCTCGCTGGTGCGGTCGCGGTTGTGCCGCCGCTGGACGCTGGCCGAGACCGCCTATTCCACCGGCGGCCCGGCCCGCTATTTCGACGTGGCCGAAACCGGCACGCGCATTGGTTTCATCACGCCAATGACGCATAATTTCTGCGAAAGCTGCAACCGGGTGCGGCTGACCTGCACCGGGTCGTTGTTCATGTGTCTGGGCCAGGACGACGCCGCCGATTTCCGCAACGTGCTGCGCGCCGGGGCCGACGACGCGGCGCTGGACGCGGCGATCCTGGCGGCGATCGCGCGCAAGCCGAAGGGGCACGATTTTATCATCGACCGCCGCCACGAACAGCCGGCCGTGCGGCGCCATATGAGCGTCACTGGCGGCTGAAAGAAAGGCCAGGGCTCTGCTCTGGACCCGCCTTGTGCGGAGCGCGCCTTCGGCACGACGGGGCGGTGGCCCCCTTGACCCCATGACTTAAGTGGGTCCGGGGCAGCGGCCCGGCTGCCAGCTAGCGCTTGGTCGCGCCGCCCCGGTCCGCCGCACCCACCGGCGGCGCCAACCGCCCATCGCGGATGGCATCCGGGTCAAGCGGCAGGTTGCGGCGCACCACCCCGTTATTTCCCAGTGCCGCGGTCAGCTGTCCGTCGACCAGCACCTCGGTGCCGCCGGCGTTGCCGGTGCTGAGCAGCAACTGGGCGGGCTGCTTGCCCGGCGGCACCGGCCAGGTCTCGCCGGGGCGCAGCACGCGGCTCAACAGCACCGGGCCGTGGCGATCGCGCACTTCCAGCCAGGCTTTCGCGGTCGCGCGCAGCACGATGCGGGTGCCTTCGGGCAACGGCGGCAGTTCGCTGCCGGGCGATTCCGGCGGCGCCGCGAGCGGCGGCACCGATGCGGGCAACGCCGCGGGCAGCTCGGCTACCAGCTGGGGCGACGCCGCTGAAACGGCGACCACGGGCGGCGGTGGCGGTGGCGGCTCGGTCGCCAGGGGGGGCGGCGCAGCCGGCGCCGGCTGCGCCAGATCGGCAAGGCGTTGCGGCTCCTGCCGGGCCGGCGGCTCGCTGGGTTTCGCGTCGGGGGGATTTGCGTCGGGTATACGGTACCAGCCGGCGTACACGCCAACCGCCAGCATAGCGCCCAGCACCGCCGCCGCCCCGGCCGGCAGGCCGCGCGCGCGCACCGGGGAGGGGGCGGTCGGGTCCGGCTCGCAGGCCGGGTCGGCCGTCTCGGCGCGGGAACGGCGGGCCGCTTCGTCGAAGCGCAGCAGCAGCGGCGGCGCGGCTTCGGCGTCGGCGGCGAAGGCGAACGACAGCCGGACGCCGGCGCCATGCGCCAGCAAGGCGGTGAGCGGGCCCTGCAACTGGCGCGGCGCGGCGTTCGCGGCGGCGCGCCAGGCCTGCGCCGGATCGGTCATCCAGCCGGCAAAGCCCGGCGGCCAGGCCGCCCCCTGGCCGCGCGGCACCACCAGGGCCGTGTCCGGCCCCGCCTCGCCCAGGGTCACCACCCCGCCTTTCGGCAGGCTCTCGGCGGCCAGCAGCAGCACGTTCAGCAACACCTGCGCCGCCCCGGCGGAAAAGCGCTGCGCCGCCGGCAGGCCGCCGAAATCGGCCCAGACATACCGCGGCAGCCCGCTGCACAGGGCGCGCAGGGCGGCGATGTCCAGCGCCTCGGCGCCGCCCGCCCAGGCCGCGCGCAGCAGGCGCAGCCGGGCTGCGAGCCCGGCGGCGGCCTTGGCGGCGATGTCCAGCGCCTCGGCCGCCGAGTCCGGCTCGGTGCGGGCGATCTCCACCGCGCCGGCCAACGTTCCGGCGGGACCGCTGACTTCGTGGCAGAGCCGGGCGGCGAGCAGCTCCGCCAGCCGCAGCCCGTCACGGCCGGCGGACGATAGCTGTCCGGATGGGAGCCCTTCGGCGAGCGGCGGTTCCGCTTCGTCCGGCGACTGTCCGTTGTGGGACGCCCCGTTCCCGGGCGTCGCTTGCACGGACACCCCTTTCCGACTCGAGCTGACCACGGCCGGTCATCCTTTTGTGCGTCCCTGGCATCGCGCAGTACCGATGCCGTGACGCAAGGATATCGAGACGTCTGCGCGATGAAAAAAGCGATCGACATGTGCTTGCGCCGAACCGGCCGGCCGGATCGCCGCCGGCATCAGAAAATGCCGGTAAAGTAACGATAAATAGGCGTTAATGCCAGCGTTACGATGCCAGAAACAATCGCCGTCCGGCCGCGTCCGGCGGGCCGGGTGCCCGCCCGCATCGATGGGGTGCCGGCCCGCGGTTTCGA
This sequence comes from uncultured Alphaproteobacteria bacterium, assembly GCA_963714255.1. Lineage (GTDB taxonomy): Bacteria > Pseudomonadota > Alphaproteobacteria > Acetobacterales > Acetobacteraceae > Rhodovastum. The sequence continues at coordinate 25,451 of CAVQNU010000023.1, read as the reverse complement.
TCGCCACGGCAATGACCCGGCGGTGCGGCGTTTGTCGTCCCCCGCTTGACCCTGCCGTCGACCGATGTCAGATCACCAGTCGCGATCCGGGCTGCCAGGTCGGATCATGGTGCGGAAGCGGCGATGCCGGGTTTGTGCCTGGCCCCATACGTTCCGCGCGCCGGACCCGACCCGTGACGGAGAGCACCGCATGATCCTCGCCCGCCTCGAACTCGCCGCGCGCTTGCGGAGCGGCCTGACATGCACTGGCTGACCGACCCGCATATCTGGGCCAGCCTGGTCACGCTGACCGCGATGGAGATCGTGCTCGGCATCGACAACCTGATCTTTATCGCCCTGATTGCCGGCCGGTTGCCGCCGGCGCGCGCCAATGCCGCCCGCCGGCTTGGACTGGTCCTGGCACTCGGCCTGCGGCTCGCGCTGCTGTCGCTGATCACGCTGATCATGCGGCTGACCGATCCGGTTATGGTGGCGTTCGGTCAGGCGTTCTCCTGGCGCGACATCATTCTCATCTGCGGCGGTGTTTTCCTCGTCTACAAGGGCACCGGCGAGATCCACGAGCGCATCGAGGGAGAGGCGGACCTTCACACCGGCGCTGCCGCGCGGGCAAACTTTGCCGCGACGGTGGCGCAGGTCATGCTGATCGACATCGTATTTTCGCTGGACAGCGTGATCACCGCGGTCGGGATGGCCAGCCAGCTTGGGGTGATGATGGCCGCGGTGGTGATTTCCGTGGGCGTCATGATGGTGGCATCCGGGCCGGTGGCGGGGTTCATCAACCGCCATCCGACGGTGAAGATGCTGGCGCTGAGCTTCCTGCTGCTGATCGGCGTGATGCTGGTCGCCGACGGGTTCGGGGCGCATTTGCCGCGGGGCTATGTGTATGCCGCGATTGCTTTCTCGGCATTTGTCGAGACGCTGAACCAGATAGCCACTGCACGGCGGCGGCGGATGAAGGAAGGCCAGGGCGCTGCCCTGGACCCGAAAGGGGGCAGTGGCCCCCGTGACCCCAAAACTTAAGTGGGTCCGGGGCAGCGCCCCGACTGCCGCCTAGCGCTTGGTCGCGCCGCCCCGTGCCGCTGCAACCACCGGCGGCGCCAGCCGCCCCTCGCGGATCGCATCCGGGTCAAGCGGCAGGTCGTGGCGCACCACCCCGTTATTGCCCAGTGCCGCGGTCAGTTGCCCGTCGACCAGCACTTCGGTGCCGCCGGCATTGCCGGTGCTGAGCAGCAACTGGGCGGGCTGTTTGCCCGGCGGCACCGGCCAGGTTTCGCCGGCGCGCAGCACGCGGTTGAGCAGCACCGGGCCCTGACGATCACGCACCTCGAGCCAGGCATCGGCCGTTGCGCGTAGCACGATGCGGGTGCCCTCGGGCAGCGGCGGCAGTCCGGCGCCGGGCGATACCGGGGTGGCCGCCAGTGGCGGCCCGAACACGCTGGCGGCGGGAATGGCGGCGGCGGCCGAGGTCGGCGGCACCGCGGAGGGCAATGGCATGGCGGGCATCGCTACGGGCGGTGGCGGCGGCAACTCGGCCACCACGCGCGGTGGCTCCGCCGGCGCCTGGACCGCGACAGCCGGCTGGCGCACCAGATCGGCCAGGCGTTGCGGCACCTGGCGAACCGGCTCCTCATTGGGCCGCGTGTCCGACATGCGGTACCAGCCGGCATAGGCGCCGACCGCCAGCACGGCGCCCAGCAGCACCACCGCACCGGCCGGCACGCCACGCTCGGGCACCGGGGAGGGGAAGGTCAGGTCCGGCTTGCGGGCCAGTTCCGCCGCCTCGGCGCGGAAACGGCGGGCCACGTCGTCGGCATCCAGGCCGAGCAGCTGGGCATAGGCGCGCAGGAACCCAACCGTGTAGGCCCCGGACGGCAGGTCGGCCACGCGGCCTTCCTCGATGGCGCACAGAACCGACAGGCGGATTTGCAGATGCGCCGCGATCGCCTCCAGGTCCCAGCCAAGCCGTTCACGCGCATTGCGTAAATCGTTGCCAAAACGCAAGGTAAGCGCCGGCGCGCTACGGCCTGCCGCGCCTTGCCCGGATAGACAATCGGTCGGCGAGACCAGGGCTTTCCCCTGCACAAATTCGGACCAGCGATCCTGCAGCACGTCGGCTCGATCCCAAGCTCAGATGTTGTCGGTGGAACAGGAAACCGGCGCCAGGCACCTGTCGCTTATCCCTTATGGTTTCTAGACCGGCGCGGCCTTTTTGCCAACCGCAGAGCGCGAGAGAATCATCGCGGAGAACGTGAACGTTCCATGCCAACTCTCGTGAATAGGCGAAAACTACCGGTCGTTTCACGATTTTCCTGGACTGTGTCGGTTTGATCTCACGCGGAGATATCGATCGACCGGACCACGTTAGCGTGACCGCACGAGTCGAACGTGCCCGCCGCCGCGCAATCATCCCAGCGTGCGAGACTGGCGGTCCGGGATGGCAAAAAAACGGTGCTGCGGCGTGTCCGGCACCGCACCGGCGCCGGCCGTCAGACCGGCACGTCGTGCTCGCGGGCCCAGGCTGCGATCGGTTCGCGTAACGACGCCTCGGCCGCGCCGGTGCGCCGCAGCTCGGTCAGCAATTCGCGGAACGCTGGCAGGTCCACCGCGGCAAGTGCCGCCTTCACCGGCAGGATGCCCGAGGCCGGCATGGACAGGGTCGGCACCCAAGTCCGGCCAGCGTGATCGCCTCCAGCGGGCGCGAAGCCGCCTCGCCGCACACCGACAGCGGCACCCCTGCCGCGTTCGCCTGCGCCGCCAGGCCGGCGAGCAGCGACAGCATGGCGGGCGACAGCACATCATAGCGCCCGGCGAGCACCGGGCTGCCGCGGTCGGCGGCGAACAGGAACTGCAGCAGGTCGTTGGTGCCGACCGAAACGAAGTCGGCCTCGCGCAGCAGTTCCGGCAGTTGCCACATCAGCGCCGGCACTTCCAGCATGGTGCCGATCTGCAGCGACTCGGGGGCCGGGCGCACCCGCTCCGCCTCGGCCAGCAGCAAGCCGCGGGCAGTGCAGAACTCGGCCACCGTGGCCACCATCGGGAACATGACCGACAACGGCCGGCCGGCCGCGGCCAGCAGCAGGGCCCGCAACTGGCGGCGCAGCAGGGCCGGGCGGTCCAGCCCGATGCGCAGGCTGCGCCAGCCCATGGCCGGGTTTTCCTCCTCCGGCACCGGGCTGCCCGGCAGCAGCTTGTCGCCGCCGAGGTCCAGCGTGCGGAACAGCACCGGCCGCCCGGCGGCTTCGTCCAGCACACGCGCGTACACCGCCGCCTGATCCTGCACCTCGGAAATGGCGCCGCGCGCCAGCATGGCGATTTCGGTGCGGAACAGGCCGATGCCCTCGGCGCCGGTGATCTCCAGCTGCGCCAGTTCCAGCGCCAGGCCGACATTCAGCATCAGCCGCAGCCTTGTGCCGTCGCGCGTCACCGACGGCCGGCCGCGCAGCGCCGCCCAGCCGGCCCGCCGTTCGAGGCCGGCCGCCTGGGCGCGCTGGTAGACCAGCTTCACGTCCTGCTCCGGGCGCAGGATCACCTGGGCCGCCGGACCGCTGCGCTGGGCGTCCTCGGCGTCGAGGATCACCTCGTCGCCGGGCTCGGTGGCCTCGATGATGCCGCGCGCGCCGCCGATGGCGGGGATGCCGAGCGCGCGCGCCAGGATGGCCGCGTGGCCGGCCGGGCTGGCTTCTTCCACCACCAGGCCGGCGATGCCGCGGCCGTGCCAGTCGAGCAGCTCGGCCGGGCCCAGCCGGCGCGCCAGCAGGATCGCCCCTTCCGGCACCGGCTCGGGCTCGCCGCCGCCGTCCAGCGCCGCCAGCAGCCGTCCGGCCATGTCCTCCAGGTCGGCCAGCCGCTCGCGCAGATAGGGGTCGGCGATGCGGCGCATGCGGTCGCGCAGCTCGCCGGCCACCCGGTGCACCGCCGCCTCGGCCGACAGTCCGCCGCGAATCGCCTCGCCGACCCGGCGCAGCCAGCCGGGATCGGCGGCGACCAGGCGGTAGGCCTCCAGCACCTCGCGCGCTTCCGGCGTCGCCTTGTTGCCGCCGGGCAGGCGGTCGGTGATCAGCTCGTCCAGGCCGCGGCGCATGTTCTCGACCGCCTCGGCGAGCCGGGCCAGCTCGGTTGCCGGATTTTCGGCCAGCAGGCGGCGCGGCGCATGCGAGCCCGGCAGCACCGCCGGGCCGATCGCCAGCCCCGCCACCAGCACCGAGCCGGCGAAGCGGCGCGGCAGGGTGGCGCCCAGGCCATCCTCGGGGCCGTCGGAGGCGCCGGCGGCGGCCAGCGGCTCGACCAGCAGCATCGCCACCGTTTCCAGCGCCTCGACCTCGTCGGTCTCGTACAGGCGGGGGGCGCGGTTCTGCACCGCCAGCACCCCCAGCGTGCGGCCGGCCCGGCGCACCGGCACCGCCACCATGGAGGCGTATGGCTCCTCGCCGGTTTCCGGCCGGTAGGCAAAGTCGGGATGGTTCTGCGCGTCCGCCAGGTTCAGCGGATGCGCCGTCGCCGCCACCATGCCGACGATGCCCTCGCCCACCCGCAGCCGGGTGCGGCCGACCGATTCGGGGCGCAGCCCTTCGGTGGCCGCCAGCTCCAGCGTGTCGCCGGGTTTCATAGCGTAGATCGAGCACACCTCGGCCACCAGTTCGGCGGCGACCAGGCGGGCGATTTCCCCCAACGGGGCCGGCCCGCGCGCCATCAGGCTGCGCAGGCGGGCCAGCAAGTGGCGCGGCGTGGACATCGCCGCGCAACTATCAGCGCTGCGTGGCGATCATGTGGCGGGCGGCCAGCGCGGCCACCGCCTGCGCGACGATTTCGGCGATGATGTCGGCCACCGGCTGCACGGAGGTGACCAGCCCGACCGATTGCCCCGCCATCACGCTGCCCTCCTCGATGTCCCCGTCGATCACCGCGCGGCGCAAGGCGCCGGCCCAGAAATGCTCGATGGCGAGCTGGGCCGAGTCCTTGGTGAGTTCGCCGGCCTGGAAGCGCCGCAGCGTCTCGGCCTGGTGCTCCAGGAATTTCTTCGTCCCTTCATTGGCCAGGCCGCGCACCGGAATCACCGGAAAGCGCGGGTCGAGTTGCACCGACAGCACCGCATCGCGGGCGGAGGCGCGCACGAACGCCTGCTTGAAGCGCGGGTGGGCGATGCTTTCGCTGGCGGCGGCGAATTTGGTGCCGAGCTGCGCACCGGCCGCACCCATGTCGAGATAGGCGAGCACCGCCTCGCCGCGGCCGAGCCCGCCGGCGACGAACACCGGCACGTCGCGGATATGCGGCAGAATTTCCTGCGCCAGCACGGTCAGCGACACCGGGCCGGTATGGCCGCCGGCTTCGCTGCCCTCGATCACCAGCGCGTCGGCCCCCGAACGGACCAGGCGCCTGGCCAGCACCAGGGCGGGCGAGAAGCAGACCAGCTTCGCCCCGCCATCCTTGACCGCCCGCACCGCGCCGCCCGACGGGATGCCGCCGGCCAGCACCACATGGCCCACCCCGGCGGCGATGGTCACCCGGATCAGGTCGTCGAGCTGCGGATGCATGGTGATCAGGTTGACGCCGAACGGGCGCTCCGTCAGCGCCTGGGTGGCGGCGATCTCGCGTTCGAGCAGCTCGGGGCCCATGGAGCCGCAGGCCAGCACGCCGAAGCCGCCGGCATTGCTGATAGCGGCGGTGAGGGTGCGCTCGCTCACCCACGACATCGCGCCGCCCAGGATGGCGGCCTCGCAGCCGAGGAAATCGCGCCCGGCGGCCCACAGGCGGTCGAGCTCGGCGCGCGCGGCCATCCGGCCAGTGGCGTCGGCGGCGGGAAGGACGTCAGGCATCGAGGCCATACGCCGTATGCAGCGCCCGCACCGCGAGTTCGGTGTATTCGGCGCCGATGAGAACCGAGACTTTTATTTCGCTGGTGGAGATCACTTGGATATTGATTCCTTTATCGGCCAGGGTGCGGAACATCGTGCTGGCCACGCCCGAATGGCTGCGCATGCCCACGCCCACCACGCTGATCTTGGCCACTTCCTTGTCGGCCAGCAGCGCCGCATAGCCGATGGCGGCGCGATGCTCGGCGAGCGTCTGCTCGGCGCGCGGCAGGTCGGCCCGGCCGAGGGTGAAAGTCACGTCGGTGGTGCCGTCGGCCGAGACGTTCTGCACGATCATGTCGACATTGATGGCGGCGGCCGAGAGCGGCCCGAAGATGGAGGCGGCGATGCCCGGCCGGTCCGGCACGCCGCGCACCGTCACTTTCGCCTCGTCGCGGGAATAGGCGATCCCGGACACGATTTCCTTTTCCACGATCTCGTCCTCGTCCACCAAAAGCGTTCCCGGCAGGTCGCCGCCCAGCGACGATCCGTCGTCGAAGCTCGACAGCACCTGCACGCGCACCCGCTCCTTCATGGCGAGTTCCACGCTGCGGGTCTGCAGCACCTTGGCGCCGACTGAGGCGAGCTCCAGCATTTCTTCATAGGCGATCTTAGCCAGCTTGCGGGCGCGTGCAACGATGCGCGGGTCGGTGGTGTAGACGCCGTCCACATCGGTGTAGATGTCGCAGCGCTCGGCATGCAGGGCGGCGGCCAGCGCCACCGCCGAGGTGTCCGAGCCGCCGCGGCCGAGGGTGGTGAGGCGGTGGTCCGGGCCGATGCCCTGAAACCCCGCCACCACCGGCACCTGGCCCGCCTGCATGCGCCGGATCAGGTCGATGCCGTCGATCGCCGCGATGCGCGCCTTGCCGTGCGCGCCGTCGGTCGTCAGCGGAATCTGCCAGCCCTGCCACGATCGCGAATCGACGCCCAGCGTCTGCAGGGCGATGGCCAGCAGGCCGGAGGTGACCTGTTCGCCGGTCGCCACCACGGCATCATACTCGCGCGCATCGTGCAGGGCGGCGAGCTGAGTGCACCAGCCGACCAGCCGGTTGGTGGTGCCGGCCATGGCGGAAACCACCACGGCCACCTCGTTGCCGGCGTCCACCTCGCGCTTGACCCGCGCCGCGACGAGGCGGATGCGCTCCAGGTCGGCGACCGAGGTGCCGCCGAACTTCATGACGATGCGGGCCATGCGATTGGTTCCGGGCTGTGCGGCCGCATGCGCCCGGTTGCGCGGCGGCCGAGAGCGGGACACATACTGGCGCGGTCGGGAGCGGGCAACATGCATCATTCGAGCGGACATTCTGCAACGGACAGGGGGGTTTCCCCCGAGGAAATCGCGCGCTTCGACGCGCTGGCGGCGCGCTGGTGGGACCCGGACGGGCCGATGAAGCCGCTGCATCGGATGAACCCGCTGCGCATCGGCTGGATCAACCAGCGCATCCCGCCGGCCAGCCGGGTGCTCGATGTCGGCTGCGGCGCCGGGCTGGCCGCCGAGGCGCTGGCGCGGCTGGGCCATGACGTGCTGGGCATCGACGCCGCCGGCGAGGCGATCGCGGCCGCCCGCGCGCATGCCGAAGGTCTGCGCCTGCTTCTCGCCTACCGCGAGGCCGTGGCCGGCGACCTGCTGGCCGAGGGCGCGCGGTTTCCGGTGATCTCCGCGCTGGAGGTGATCGAGCACGTGCCCGATCCGGCGGCGTTCCTGCGCACTCTGGCCGGGCTGCTGGAGCCGGGCGGGGTGCTGTTTCTCTCCACCCTCAACCGCACGCGGCGCAGTTTTCTGATCGCCAAGCTGGGGGCGGAGTACGTGATGCGGTGGCTGCCGGTGGGCACGCATGACTGGCGCAAATTCATCACGCCGACCGAAATGGGCGGGTTGCTGCGCGGCGCCGGGCTGCTGGTGTCCGATATCACCGGGCTGACGTTCGACCCGTTTTCGCTGCGCTGGAAGGCCGGACGGGATGTGGGGGTCAACTACTTGCTGGAGGCGCGGGGCGGATAGGGAGTCGGAGAAAGGAAGGAAGGCCAGGGCTCTGCCCTGGACCCGCCAGGGGGCAGTGGCCCCCTGGACCCCGCTACTTAAGCAGTTGCTATGAGGAGGGGGGTGAGGCGGTGAACCGGTTCACCACCTCACCCCCCTCCTCATAGCAACTGCCTAAAAGTAATGGGTTCCAAGGGGCCACTGCCCCTTGGCGGGTCCAGGGCAGAGCCCTGGCCTTCCTTCCTTTTTTCCGACTTCCCCGCCGGCGCGCGCGCCTCACGGGTTGAACCCGGACCGCGCCGGCTGCTTTTCTATGCCGGGCAGGAGACGAGACCATATGCACACCGCACTGACCGAGCCGACGCTGCGCTTTCCGCTCACCGAGCCGCCGCCGTTCGGCGTGCCGCAGGAGGTGGCGCCCGGCGTTCTGTGGCTGCGCCTGCCGCTGCCGTTCCGGCTGGACCACATCAACGTCCACCTGATCGAGGACGGCGATGGCTGGGCGGTGCTGGACACCGGCATCGGCGATGCGCGCACCCAGGATATCTGGGAGGCGGTGCTGGCCGGACCGCTGCGCGGCCGGCGGCTGACCCGCATGATCGTGACCCATTTCCATCCCGACCATGTCGGCCTGGCCGGCTGGTTGGCGCAGCGCCACGGGCTGGATCTGTGGATGCCGCGGGCCGAGTATCTGTTCAGCCTGGCGCTGCAATACGCCCCGGCCGATCTGGGTGTGGAAAGCTGGCGGCCGTTCTACCGCCGCCACGGGCTGGACGAGCTGTCCACCGAGCGGGTGCTGGAGCGCGGCCATGTGTATCTGCGCATCACCACTGGGGTGCCGAGCACCTACCATCGCATCCGCCACGGCGAGAGCCTCGATATTGGCGGCCGGCGTTTCGAGGTGCACACCGGCGGCGGGCATGCGCTGGAGCAGGCGATGCTGTTCTGCCCGGAGGACAAGCTATTCTTCGCGGCCGATCAGGTGATCGCCAAGATTTCGCCCAATGTCAGCGTCACTGCCATGGAGCCGAGGGCGAATGCGCTGGGCAGCTATCTGCGCTCGTTGGCCTATCTGCGCCGGGCGATCCCCGCGGATGTGCTGGTGCTGTCCTGCCACGGCCTGCCCTTCGAGGGGCTGCATGTGCGCATCGACGAGCTGATCGCCCATCATGCGGCGCGCTGCGCGCAGATCGCCGAGGCCAGCCGGGATCTGCCGCTGTCCGCCGCTGACATTGTGCCGGTGCTGTTCCCGCGCCTGCTCGATGAGCACCAGACCGGTTTCGCGTTCGGCGAGGTGCTGGCGCATGTGAACCACATGCTGGCGCAGGGCGAACTGGTGGAGGAGGAGGACCTGGAAGCCGGCCTCCGCTACCGCACCGCGATGTGATCGTCCCCCTCCTTAAGAATGGGTTCCAAGGGCCTCCGGCCCTTGGCAGGGTCCAGGGGCAGCGCCCCTGGCGGGGTCCGGGGCAGCGCCCCGGCCATCCCCCCGATCCGCTCCGCCATCCGCCGCCACCCCTCCCGAGGATCAACGGCGCGAGCGGTCTGCAAAGGCGGCCTCTCCAGCAATCCCAGCAGCGCCGCCGCCAGGCTGTCCGGCGCCGGATCGCAAAACCGCGCGAGCGGCTCGCCGGACAGTTGTTCGGTCATGCCGCCCACCCGCGTCGCCACCACCCAGCGGCGCGCCGCGACGGCCGCCGCGGCGACGCCGCTCTGGCTGGCCTCGGTGTGCGACAGCACCAGTGCGTCCGCCCAGGCCAGCAGGGTGCCGACCTCATGTTCCGGCACCCACCGGTTTTCCACCCGCACGCCGGGCAGACGCCGCAGCGCGTCGAGCGCTTCGGAGTCCGGACCGCTGCCGACCACCCGGACTTCCAGATCCGGCCGCGCGCCGAGTTGCCCGAGGGCGGCGGCCAGCAGATCGAGTCCCTTGTAAGGGAGTAGCCGGCCGAACGAGAGCAGGCGGAGCTTGCCGCCATGCGCGCGCGGCGGTGGCGGCAGGGGGCCGAACGCGAAGGGCGGCAGGGCGGCAACGATCATCGGCTTGCCGTCAGCCAGCCCCTGCGCGCGCAGGCGCGTGGCCACGTGTTCGGTCAGTGCGATCAGCCCGTCGGCGCGCCGCACCAGCCGCCGCTGCAGCAGCATTTGCAGCGGGAACCCGTCGCCGGGGTGGGCGTCGGCGTCGTGCACGACGACCAGGAACGGCACGCCGGCGCGCCGCAGCGCCGCCGCCATCACCAGGTCGAGCGGTGCCGGCATGGCGCAGACCGCGACACCGGGCGCGAGGGCGCGGATGCGGGCGGCCAGCGGCCCGACCAGGAACGGCGCGCCGGGCAGCCGCAGCAGCAAGCCGCCGAGGCCCGAATAGGTGGAAAACGGCAGTTCGCAGGGCGGCGGCGCCGGCCCGCGCAGCAACTCGGCCTGGGCGGAGAGCGACAGCGCGCCATCATGGCCGGGCAGGTCGCGCAGCGTGGCGGCAAGCTCCGCGGCGAAGCGCGGCCCGGCGCCGCGGCGGCCCCAGTGCCAGATCAGCACTTTCATGCCCGCACCCTCATGCCGGCGCTGCCAGGCCGAGATCGCGCAGCGCCGCCGCGACCGGTCCGGCGCCCAGCCGGGCCCGCGCCGTCGCCTGCCCGCGCGCGCCCAGTGCCGCCCGCGCGGCGGGATCGTCGGCGAGGTGGCGCAGCGCCGCCGCCGCCTGGTCCAGATCGGGCTCGGCCCAGACCGCGCCCGGCGCCTCGAACACGCCGCGCGGGTCGCGCGCCGGCACCAGCCGGTAGCCGACCAGGGCGGCGCTGTCGGCGTCCATGAAATCCATGTTGCCCGACCAGCCGGTCGCCACCACGGGGCGGCCGAGCAGCATCGCCTCGGCGGGCACCAGCCCGAAACCTTCGCTGCGATGCAGTGACAGCACGATGTCGACGCAGGCGGTCAACGCGTGGCTGTCGGCCCGCGGCAGGGTGCAGGTTTCCAGGCGGATATTGGAACAGCCGGCCACCGCCGCGCTCAGGGCCGCGAACTCGGCCGGAAAATGCCCGGGGTTGCCGATTTTCAGCAGCAGAATCCGGTCCGCCCGGTCGCCGAAGGCGGCGCGGAACGCCTGCACCGCCCCGAGCGGGTTCTTGCGCACGTTGCTCGATGCCAGGCTGAACGAAACCAGCACGATCACGGCCGCGTCCGGCAGGCCGAAATCGGCGCGGCCCAGCGTCGACGGCGTGGGCGGTGCCACCGCGACCGGGATCGGCACGGTGCGGACCACGATGCCGGCGTCCGGCGGCAGCCAGGAACGGAATGCCGCGGCGGTGAATTCCGACAAGGCCCATATCTCATGGACAAAACCGAGGCCCACCCGCCAGGACTCCGGCACCACCGGCAGTTCCCAGGCCCAGTAGCCGATCACCCGGCGGCCGCGCATCAGGGGGCGCGGCAGGCGCAGCAGCGCCCAGGGCAGCATCGGCGGGTTGACATGCAGCAGCAGCGGCGCGCCCGTGGGCACGGGGCCGGGCGGGGGCAGCGCCGGCGCTTCGCCGGGCAAGGGCACGCCGACATCGGCCTGCCAGGTCGCAACGCCGAGGCCGGCGATGGCTCGCTCCATCAACCGCGCCGCTTCGCCGAGGCCCGAGGCGCGCGACAGCTCCCCGGCCACCAGCATGCCGGCGCGCGGCGGCGGCGGACGGCGGTCGGGGCGGGGCGCCAGCAACGCGGTGCCGCGCGCCAGCAAAGCCCGCCGCCGGGACGCGGGCAGCAGGCGCCAGAGCCGGTGCAACGGGTGGAGGGAGGACACGGAATTCAGGTTTCGCATGCGGCGCGACCGTGCCGGCAGCAGGCGTCCGGGGCAAGGGGCCTCGTTGCGGCGGACCCGACCCGGCAGGCGGTAACATCATGCCGGTCCGGTTGGCCGGTTGCACCGGCCCGTATAGACTGCACGCATGGATGACCAGAACGGCCACCCGCCCGCCGGCCGCCACACCAGACGGAGGGCGGCATGAGCGGCCACATGGACGCAGCAGCCGTGCCGCCGCAGTTCGATGTGCAACTGCGCGCCCCGGATATTGCGCGCTGGCAGCCAGGCAACACCGGCGTGCCCGGCTTCATGAGCTTCACCGGACCGGCGGCGGGTCCGCACGTGCTGCTGCTGGCGCTGACCCACGGCAACGAAATCGCCGGCGCAATCGCCCTCGACCGGCTGCTCGCGGCCGGGGTGCGACCGCTGCGCGGACGGCTGACCTTCGGCTTCGTCAACCTGGCCGCCTTCGCCCGCTTCGATCCCGGTCATCCGACCACCAGCCGGTTCGTCGATGAGGATTTGAACCGGGTCTGGGACAGCGCGGAACTGGATGGGCCGCGGCACTCGGTCGAACTGGAGCGGGCGCGCGCAATCCGGCCGATGGTGGAAAGCGCCGACCTGTTGCTCGACCTGCATTCCATGCTGTGGCCCTCGGACCCGCTCATTCTCAGCGGCCCCACCGTGAAAGGGCGGGTGCTGGCGAGCGCCATCGGGGTGCCGGACCTGGTGGTGGCCGATCTTGGCCATGCCGCTGGGCGGCGCATCATCGATCATCCCAAATTCACCGACCCGGCCACCGCGCCGGTCGCGATCCTGGTGGAGGCGGGCCAGCACTGGGCGCGCGAGACGGTGGACACGATGCTGGGCACCATCGCCGCGCTGCTCCGCCATGCCGGGACGGTGCACGGCCACCCGGCGCTGCCGGGTCCGCCGGAGTTTCCCCATGCGGTGCGCATTGCCGAAGTGACCATGACGGTGACGGCGAACACTGCCGCCTTTGCCTTCGTGCAGCCCTGGCGGGGCGGCGAAGTGGTCGCGCGGCGCAACTCGCTGATCGCGCTCGACGGCGCCACCGAAATCCGCACGCCGCACGACGACTGCCTGCTGGTCATGCCGAGCCTGCGCTCCGGCCGGGGCCATACCGCCGTGCGGCTGGCGCGGTTTCTTCGGGACTGAGAAGAAAAAAAGAAAGAAAGGCCAGGGCTCTGCCCTGGACCCGCCCCAGCGCAGCGCGGCTTCGCGCGACGGGCCGAGAGGCCCCTTGGCCCCGCGACTTAAGTAAGAAGGGCAATGTCCAACAGGTTCAATTGTCGCGCCGGCTTACCGCAAGCGCCCGGCCGAGCACGGACCGGAGGTCCCGGCCAGCCGGCAATTCGACAACGAGGCACCCAAGCAACCCTATTAAAACAGCGACGATCCACCACCACAGAAGCTGGCCGGCAATCCAGAGAATGGCGACAAGTGCCCAAAAGACCGGCGTGGTCCCCAGTCCCGCCAGCGCGCTGATCACCATGACGCGAAACATGACGATCAGAATGGCCAGAATGGTGTAATGGCCGACGCGCCGCAGCGCCGGCGGCACGTTGGGCCGGTCGAGCACCAGCAGCGCCGGCAGCACCAGCAACAACAGAACGCCCCGGTAGCCGACGCTCTGCCCGGCGAAGAAGCAAGCCACGATCATCACCCCCCCGATCAGCAACAGCGCGCTCTGCCGCGGCGGAATGGCCGCGATGGTCCGCCGGTGCGCCGCCGGCACCACCAGCCAGAGCGCCACCGCACCGGCAAACGCCACCAGCAGCGCACCGGCCGCCAGCATGAGCACCGGGCTGTTGGCGACCACGCCGGCCGCGCCGGGGCCGAGCGTGGGGCCGATGAGCGGCGACAACGCCTCGCCGAGGCCTCCCGGCAACTGCACCGCCCCGATCATTTCCGAATAATATCCGCTGCGCGGAATATTCGGCGCCATCCTGGCCAGCTCGCCGCGATACGCCAGCAGGAAGCCGGCGAATGTCGCCGACGCCGCCAGCGCAAGACCGAGGCAGACGAACAGGCGCTCGCGCAGCACGGCGAGCAGTCCTGCCAGCGGGTAGAACTTCAACAGCCCCATCAGCAGCAGCAGCGCATAACCGCCGATCCGCACGGGGCCGATACAGGCGGCCGACAGGCCGGCGGCGAGTGCCGCGAGGTAGATGACGACGTTGAAATTGCCCCGCTCGAGGGCAAACACGGCCGGCGATGACACCGCCGCCAGCCCGATGATCGCCAGATCGCGCCAGCGCCGCGTCGGCGGGAGCAGGGCGAGCGACAGGCAGAATAAAATTGCAAGACCGAGGCCAAGCGGCACCGACCAGCCCCGGTCGATCGCCAGGAAACCCATGCGCAGCCACAGCGGCGAGTAGGTCATCGGCCGGTCGAGCTGGTCGCACGGATTGGCGGCATAAACGTCGACGCCGCGCTGCCAGCAGGTGGCCGAGTTGAGGAGGTAGTCGAGGTCAAGGAACGGCGTCGGGAACGGGATGAACATGACCCGCGCCATCAGGCCCATGTAGACCGGCCGTGCCACCATGTTCAAGGCGCTGGCGGCAGCGAGCAAAATAAGCCCCCCCAGCGGCAGGAACAGCTTGCGGGCCGCGGAGGGCGGCGCCGGGGCGGCGGTGTCGCCCACCTGTTGCGCGTTTTGGATGTGCGCCGTCATGCTGTCCCCGGTTCGTCCGTCCGCTGCCAGATCACCACCACGCTGCGGCCGAAGCTGCGGCCGACGACCGGGTCCAGCAACCGGGCGGCCGGGACGACAACGCGGTCCCAGAAGGCGATTTGCGCCGGCCGCGGCATGTTCCGGCGCAACAGCAGCCGGTTGCCGAGCGACAGCAACAATCCCGGCGCGTCCATGTAGAACGCGGCGAGGCGGTGCAACCGGTCGGCGCGGATGCTCTCCAGCATCGTTCTTGTATAGCGGCGGTGATGGCCGATGGCGGCATCGAACGACGAATAGACAAAGGGGAGCGCCGGGCCGAGCACGATCAGCCGGCCGCCGGGCGCCAGAAGCGCGGCGGCGCGGGCCACCTCGCCCCGGTCGTCCTCGATGTGCTCAAGCACGTCCAGATAGAGGATCGTATCGAACCGGTCCGCGGCCGGTAGCGAGAGCAACGTGCCGGCGCAGGTGCGCACGCCGGCCGGTATTTCGGCGCGGGCCCGGCTTGCCTCAACCTCGGCCAGCAGGCGCGGGTCCGGCTCCAGGCAGCACCAGAAGGCGGGCGCGAGCGGGGCCAGCAGGCGGGTGAACCCGCCGATGCCGGCGCCGACCTCCAGCACCCGCCCGCGCAGATGCGGTGCCAGCCGGTCGCGGACATACGACTTCCAGCGCACCGCCCCGGCGAACAGCTCCAGTTCCGTGCCGACATACGCGATCCCCGGGCCGGTGGGGGGCGGGGTGACCGGAGTGGTCATCGAGCTGCCGGCAGTGCTATTTCGTGCAGGCCCAGCACGAACAGGCCGAGCATGGAGGCGGGCTGCGCGCCCGGCTGGTTGCGTGTTGCGAGCATCTGCACCGCGGCCACGAGGCAGATCAGAATTGCCTGCACGAACAGAATGGCCAGCGCCCCGGTGACCGTGGACGCCCAGCCGGGGGTTGCCAGGGTGGTGAACAGCCGGATGCCCAGCACCACCAGGCCGCCGACCAGCACCATGGCGCCGAGCCCCGAGGCGAACAGCAGCAGCCGGGCAAACACACGGTCGGAGAACACCGCGAGAGCGCTCAGCCCGTGTGCGATCAGCGTTGGCATATCCATTGTCGAGTGTCCGGCATAGCGCGCCGCTCGCCGGGTGGGCACGCGGATCAGCGGCACCCGCGAGCCCAGCAGCGTGGCGGCCAGATGGTTCCAGGTATTGGCCATGCGGGCCAGCCGCTGCACCACCGCCGGACCGAAGGCGGAGAAATTGCCGAAGTCGATCTGCTCGCCGACCAGCATGCGGAAAAGGAGCTGATAGGCGGCATATCCCAGGCGGAACCGCATGCCTTCAGAGCGCTGTGCGCGGCCGGCCACGACGATTGCGCCCGGCCGCTTGCGCAGAGCCTCGAGCAGTCGCGGGATGTCGGCGGGATCGTCTTCGCCGTCGCTGTCCATGACCACCACGTGGCTGGCGGCGAACGCCTTCGCCGCCCAGGCGAGCCCGAGCGCGATGGCACGCTGGTGGCCGACGTTGCAGGCCAGTTCAAGGACCGCAACGTCACCGATGCATCCGCGCCCCAGGCCGGCGCACAGCGTGGGCGGCATCGGCAGCGTCGATCCGTCGTTGACGATCAGAATGCGAAACCGGCCGGCGGGCTGGGGGGGCAGCGCATCGATGCGTTGTAGTAATACGCTGCAGCTCTGCCAGTCGTTCAGCACCGGTGTGATGATCGTAACGATGGCGGGGTCCTGGCCGGGCGGGTGCGGGAGACTCGATGTCCCGGCGGGGGCAACGGTGTTGTCGTCCGTCATCCAGCCAATTGCCTCCTCCGCTGCTTGCTGCAAGGCCCCGACTGCCGGCTGGGCGTATACGTGCGTGCCGGGGGCATCACAAGGGCTGGGGCGATCGGGTGAAGGAAGGAAGGCCAGGGCGGAGCCCTGGCCTTCCTTCCTTCACCGCCCGCTCAGGGCGCGCCCTTCGGCCCAAGACACCAGATGCCCAGCCTGAAAGTCTTGCAAGACAGCAGCGGCGGTGACCAGCCGGGCGGTACGCCCGTCGGCCCGCCAGCCAACAACACGTAAAGCGTGTCATCGCGCCAGGGGCCGGACCGGGCGACGGCCGCCTCGGCCGCGCAGTCGATCCGCAGGCGTGGATTGTAGACGCTGTTGATCGGCCGGTGCGTCGCCATGGCGAGGGATTGCAGTTCCATGTTGGCGATGGCGAAATTGCTCGATCCGCTGCACAAGGCCGGCGGATCGACCCGCACGCCGGCAGCCCGAAGCATGCGCGTCCGCCACGCGGCCTGATCGAGCAGGTGTGGCACATCGCGCCGGGTCAGCATGGCCAGGCGGTCGCGCAACGGTTCGGTATCGGCGAGTTGCAAAAGGCAGCAGCCGGCGACGAACCCGGCCCTGGGGCCGGCCGGAAGCCGCCGGAGCACCAGGACCAGACCAAGAAGCATCGCCGCATACAAAACCGGCCAGAACATCCGCCCGGACGAGCGGAACATCCCGGCGGCGGCGTCGAGGCGCGAACTGAAATCGAGATCCAGCAGCTTGATGTCGCCGAGAAACACCCGGTGCGACACGGCGAAGGCGGCAAGACCCGCCAGCACCAGGAAAAGATGCCGGTGCGCGATGATATGGCCGCGCAGCCGGCGGAGATTGAGCAGCACAGCCGCGCCGATGAGCAGCAGGGCGCCGGCGCCGAAATAGTTGAAGCCTTCGTACTGGCCCCCGGTGGCGTCAACGATCGCCGCCATGTCCGGGAACAATCCGCTGCGCTGCGGCCAGAACGGGCTCGCCAGATTCATCGAGAAAATGCCGAACCCGGAGCCAGTGGTAATGCCGTTGCCGGTTCCCTTGCCGAAATGCCCCGCGAGCACGGTCACCAGTACCAGAACGCCGACGATGGTGAGCCGTTCGCGCACGAACGGCCCGACCCGCCCCGGGGTCAGCGCCTCGCGGCGTAGCACGCTGGCGAAATAGACGCAGCCGGCCATGACGAATAGATACAGATTGACCAGAATGGCCAGACTGAGCCAACCGGCCCAGCGCGCGGTGAGTTTCCATGACAGGGCGGCGCGCCGGTCGACGAAATAAAGCAGCAAGGCGCCGATCACGACGAAATGGCCCATCAAAGCCAGATGGCCGAACCGGTGCAGCAACGTCGGTGCCGACAGCGCCAACACGCTGGCCGCGGCCGCGGCCAGCAGCGAGCGCTGGCCAAGCTCGATCACCAGCAGCACCGCGCACACCGCCGACAGCACGAAGCAGGCGGCAACCCAAACTCCGTACGGATTGAGCTGATTGCCGGCCAGACCGCTGGCAAGCTTGCCCAGCAACGCCGCGACCGGGACTGAATCGAGGAATATGATGTTGGTGCCGGAAGGCGCCCCGAGATTGGGCACGAAAAACACCGGCACGTGCCAGGGCGTCGCGAGAAACCCCAGGTAGCCGATCTGCGCGTCCAGGATGTCGGCACTCTCGTCGATGTCGGCGGAGTCCATCAGCCAGGGGCCGCGCGGATTGTCCCAGAACGGACCGTGCCCGAGGATATATTCCGGCTCAAAGATCGTTGCGAGATAAGTAGCAGAAACGAGAACGGAACATATCAGCAGGAAAATCGTGGTTCGTTCCCGATCCAGACTATCAACCAGCCGGGACACCAACGAGCGACGCGGCGGCGCGAAGGAATCGAGCATGAATTGGCGCTGGCCTTGTCTGTCCGCTGCAGGCCGTATGGAACGTGAACCGTTGGGCGGCGTCAAGCGCGCGGCTTGCCGCCCCGTCGGGGCTGGAGGTCTGGTCAGGCAAGCAAGGCCAGAGCTTTGCCCTGGACCCGCGTCGCGCGCAGCGCGCCTTCGGCGCGACGGGCAGGGCTCAGATCGGGCACACCCCGCCGGCGCATTGCAGATGCGTCAGGTCGATCATTTCGTGCAATGCCGGGTCGCTGATGTCGGCCAGGATTGCGGCGAAACGCGCCTCGGGCACTTCCTCCTCGGGCAGGTATTCATAGCCCAGCTCGTGGTCCGGCCGGCTCGGCAGCACCGCGCAGCAGCGGATGCGCGGCTGGTTCGCCAGCACGATGGCGCGGAACGACTCGAGTCCGTGCAGGTCAGTGAACACCTTCAGCGTGTAGGAAACCTGGTTGCCGCGCTCGGCACCGATCCAGTGCCGCTCCAGCAGCTCCAGCCAGCGATAATGCTGCGCCGGGCTGGCCTCCGGGGCGGTCACCAGCCGTTCGCCCAGGCCCAGGCGCTGCATCAGCGGCAGGGTGGGGAAACCCACGATCGACATGTTCGGGAAGCTGTTCAGGGTGCGGATCGGGTAGCCGCGCGCCTCGTACTCGCCCAGCAATCTATCGCTGTCGCGCGTCCATCCGCCCGCCTCATCTTTCGTGCCCTGAAACATCACCCAGCGCAAATACTGCCGCCGCGCCGGCAGATGCGCGCCCTCCGTCAGGCCGAACAGCTTGCTGGTGGTGCCGGCCGGCTTCACCGTGGTGACCGTGAACGGCGCCTTGCGGCGGAGTTCGCGTGCGTAACCGTCGCCCTCCTGCTTGGCCGCCGCCGAGAGGTGCGCCAGCATGTCCCAGAACGGTGCCGACCGGGCCTCGTCGAGCAAATCGTCGAACGCCAGGCCAAAGCGCACCCAGGCCCATTCATGCAGGCCGGTCGGGCCGATGCCCATGCGGTTGGTGCGCTTCACTTCCTCGGCATACAGCGCGTCCATGGTGTTGGCGCGGCTGAGGAAGCGCACGCCCAGCCGCACCGCCTCTTCCACCCGCGCATCCCACAGCGCCGCCACATCGGCGGGGATGCAGCCGGGCACGTAGCTTTCCGGCGCGCCCGGGCAGGCCAGCAGCGGGGCGAAATCGGCAATCACGCAATAGCCGCCGGTCACATGCAGCACGATCTCGCCGCACGGGTTGGTGGTCACCGGAAACCGCGCACCGTTGGCCCGGCGCGACAGCGCGGCCAGCAGCCTGGCCGCGTGGTCCACCTGGTAGCGGATGGAGCGGAAATCGCGCCCGTCGGTGTTCACCGGCTTGTCCCAGGCGCTGCCGGTGCGGTGGTCTTCCAGCCGGTCGCCGTTGATGAAGCCGGGCTCGCCGTTGATATAGGCGCAGCGGGTAACGTCCTCGAACACCGCCAGCGCGTGGCGGGCGAGCGGGGCCAGGCTTTCCGGCGCGGCCCCGTCGGCCACCAGCGCGCGCGCCTGCGCGACGAGTTGCCAGAATTCGGCGTCGACCATGACCGAGTTGTTGGCGGTCCACAGGCCGCCCTCGCTCTTGCAGCGGATGAAGCGGAAAATGCCGGGGTCGCGCCAGGTTTTCGTCGCCATGCGGGCGGCGCGGCGGGCGCCGCCGACTTGCACCTCCACCGAGAGATGGTGATCAACCAGCAGCGCCTGTTCCCACAACGGCAGGTCCGCGCCAAGGCTGCGCGCCGGTTCGATGACGTGGCGGCGGATATTCAGCAATGCCCGCAGCATCGAAATCGGGCCGGACGCCGGACGCCCCTGCATGCCGCGAATCGGCGCGCCGCGCGGACGGATAGCCGAGAGGTCGAACACCACTTGCCGGCCGCTCGCGCCCTCGAACGCCAGGCTTTCCAGCAATTCGATCGCCTTCGCCCACCCCTCGCGGCTGTCGGCCACCTGGTGGATGATGGCGCCGGCCGGGGCGTCGGCGAGGCCGGCCAGCAGCTCGCGACCGATCCAGCCGCGCACCGCGTCCACCCCGGCGCCGGGCGGTAGCGACAGTTCGGCGGCAAAATGGCGCAATTCGGCGTCGCTGCGCGGATAGTCGCGATGCGCGGGCGACAGATAGAGAAGAATCTCCGGCGCGTCGGCCCAGTCCACCGCCACCAGCTCGTCGTCATAGGCGCGGCCGACGCCGCTGCCGTTCAGCAGCAAATAGAATTTGGCGAAGCTGGTGATGGCGGTGGCGCAGTTGGTGAACACTTCCATGTTGCGGCCGGCCTGGTCCGCATCGCCGTGCTGCAGATGCCGCCCGGAGGTGATCAGCGCGCCGGTGGCGATGGCGTTGCGCAGCCGCGCCTGTTCGTCCTGCTCGGCCGCGGTCAACTGACGGCCCAGCAGCGACATGTTGCCCGCCGCCACCCGGTCGGCGACGCGGCCGAAGCATTCGTCGTCCTCGGGGCGGAAGACGGTGCGGCGGGCGACCGCCACGCCCATGCCCGGCTCCAGCTTGCGGGCGGGCAGGGGGGCGGCGCCGAAGGCGGACGGTGCGCCCTCCAGACGGGAGACGGCCTCGCGGACAGAGCGCAGCAAAGCCGGGGCGATTGACCCGTCCATCAGGCGATCTCCTACATCTTGGGATGCTTAGCCTCGATGGGACACAAGATATGGGGTCCGACGGTGGCCTGTCAATCGTGACCAGGGTGGTGGCGCGGCTTCGGCGACCAACCTTCTGCGTTCATGCGGAATTCATAAACCGCCCGGTCGAGTTGCGAAGAACGCCCGCTCACCGCGCGACCTGCTTCGCGCCGTGGCCGTCGCCGGGCCTCTCAGGGCGATTGGCGGAAGGAAGCAAAGGCCAGGGCACTGCCCTGGACCCGCCAAGGGCCGAGAGGCCCCTGGACCCCGCGACTTAAGACAGTTGTTCAACGAGCGGGGCGGTGAACCGGTTCATCTTCTTTCCCCTCGTTGAAAAACTATACAAAAAGTGATGGATTCCCGTGTCGTCGTTTGTCGAACCTCACTCGGGGTCGAAATATGACGAAGCAAATCCAAGCTTCCGCTGGGCAAGTGGCCATCCAGATCCCGCGGGAAGCGAAAGTTTCGGTCGGTTCTACTTGACGGTCAAGGCCGTTGACTGCTTCGTGATGGCGCTTGAGGTCACGCCAGACCGGCTCGATGTGGTTGAGTTCCGGCGCGTAGCGGGGCAACCACTCGACCTCCATCCAGGGCCGCGCCGGCCTTGCGAGAGCGTTTTCAGGCTGACGCGAAATAACCGGCGTTGCTAAGGTGGTTGGCGCATTCGATAGGGGTGATTGCGTCAGCTGTTTCGCCGAGAGCGGCCCAGAGGGCATCCACCGTTCGAATGGCATCGGCGGGTAGTACAGCCTGAGAACGCCTTGGGGCGCAACGGGTCATTGTCGGAAACCCGCAGGTTTGGCTTGGTGTTGGGGCGTCCCGGTCTGCAATTTTGCTTGCGGGCCGGTCCCGGGTGGGCATGCGGCGGAATTGACCGAAGCCTTGCCGGACAGTCAGTCCATCGTTGCGATCGGCTCGGCCTCGCGGCCATCCGGCGGAAGTTCGCCGCGCGACGCTGGTCGGACCCCTGCTCACAGCGGAAAAATCGGCCAGTGACCAGAGTTCGGACCCGGCCAACAGCCAGGATCGTCCAACATTTTCACCCGCTCTGTCGCATTTTCACCCTGACTGGACATCGCCGGCGTAGCGGATGATGTTTCTGCGCTCCTGCGTTGACACGCAGCCGGTGATGGAGCCGAGGGCGTTCCAGAGCGCCTCGGCGGTGCGGACGGCCTTGGTTCGCCTGGGCCGGTGGCGGCCGGAACCGCTGTCGCGGCGGCACTGTTCAAGCCTTGTGAAACCCACGGGACGTAAGCGGGGCCGCTATGGCCGCTAAGGGAACCGATGACCCAGCCTGACTATTCCCGGGGACGCGCACGCTTTCTCGCCTCTGGCGTCGTCGGCAACCTGCTGGAATGGTACGACTTCGCCCTCTACGGCACCCTGGCGCCCGTCACCGCCCAGCTGTTTTTTCCCGCGACCGATCCCTTGGCGGCGCTCGTCAACACGTATGCGGTGTTTGCCCTCGGCTTCCCGGCCAGGCCTCTGGGCGGTCTGATGTTCGGATGGCTGGGCGACCGTCTGGGGCGCCAACCGTCGCTGGTGCTGTCGGTGGTTCTGATGGCCGTTCCCACCTGCGGAATGGGGCTGCTGCCCACCTACGCCACGGCCGGGTTGATAGCGCCGCTGGCGCTGGCGCTGCTGCGGATTTTGCAGGGCCTGTCGGCCGGCGGCGAGTTCTCCGGTTCGATCATTCTGCTGGTTGAATCGGCGCCGCCGAACCGGCGCGGCCTCTATGGCAGCATCGCCAATTTCGGGGCAATGATCGGGGGCGTGCTGGGCGGCGGCGTCGGCTGGCTGATGACCACCTGGCTGCCGGAAGCGGAGATGCTGGCCTGGGGCTGGCGACTGCCCTTCCTTTCCGGCATCATCGTCGGGGTGTTTGGCCTGTGGCTGCGCCGCGGCATTCCTGATTCCCCCACCTATATCCGGCTGGCGGCGGGGGGCGCGTTGCCGCGCCAGCCAGTGCGCCAGGCGCTGCAGCGCGCATGGCGTCCGATGGTCCTGGCGGCGGGGCTCAACTGGGCGGTCTCGGCCGGCTATTATCTGGCCTTCGTGTGGCTGGCCAGCGACTTGACCCTGGTGGTCGGGCTGCCCTATCGCGTCGCGCTCGGCATCGAGACGCTGGGCTTGGTGTTCGGGCTGGCAATGACGCCATTGTTCGGGCAGTTGTCCGACCGTTACGGGCGTCGGCCGATGCTGGCCGGCAGCGCCGTGGCAAACGCGCTGTTGGCGGTGCCAATGATCATGCTGGCGGGGCGAGGCAGCATCGCCGCCGCCACCACCGCCCAGTTGGGGCTGGCACTGATGGTCGCGGCCTTTCTCGGCACGCTGCCGGCGGTGCTCGTCTCGCTCTACCAGGAGACTTCGCGCTGCACCGCGCTGGCGTTGAGCTACAATCTGGCCTTGGCCCTATTCGGCGGTACGGCGCCGCTGGTCGCCACTCTGCTGGTGAAGCTCTCCGGCTGGCAGTTGGCCCCCGGACTTTATCTGGCGGCAACCGCGCTGCTATGCCTGGTACTGACGCGCTACCTGCCCAAGACCGAACCGGCTTGCCTGTAAGGATGGAAAGGTTGGTTCTCTCAGCTGTTGAGCGTTCGCGGGCCGCTGACGAACCCATTGCCCCGCACGTAGAATTGCGACGGACTGTCGGCTGCGCGGGTAATGCCGATCCGTTTGCTCTGCCCGATTTCGCCGGGCGCCCGGCCGTCAGATCCGAGCCACAGCGGACCCGTCTGACAAAGGTCGATCCCGTCCAATCGGCGATCAATCTCCAAGGCTGCGCTCAGCCGTCCCGGGCCCCGCGCCAAGTCTCTCAACCGCAGGGGGCCGCGATTTCGCTGCATGATCCAGAGGCCATGGGTTGGCTCAATCGCCCTGATCAAGACGCCAGCGCCCACGCCGGACGTCTCCGCTCGAGACGTTCAGCAGGAATGAGCATCCATAGGCGAGATAGACGTATGCGTGCCCGCGCTCGAGGAAAAGTGCCCGGTTGCGGGGGGTGATGCCGCGATAGGCATGACCGGCGGGGTCGCCGATACCATAGGCCTCGGTTTCGACGATGTGGCCGCCCGCCACGCCTTCGGGCAGTGTTCGCACCAGCATTTTGCCGATCAGAAACCGAGCGAGCCGGGCGGTTTCGATCGGCAGCTCTGTCCGATCCAGCACGCGCGGGCATATTACTGTCGCGCCGATTTCCATCCTTTGCTCCACCCATTGAGCGCGCGAAGGTCCGGGCTCGAACTGGTCGCGAAGGACTGGCGCTCGCGAGCGACTTTGCCATCCAGGAACGCCGCCCGCGCCCGAACCGCCATTCTTTCGGCGGGCCGGGAACCCGAACATCTCCTGCAGCTTGTCCCGCTCCACCAGCGCCGCGTCCATCGGGGTGGCCAGAGGAACACGGCCACCTCTGATCTCGGCTACAGCTCGGCCTATATCTTCGGTGCGGTCTGCCCTGAGCGCGACGCCGGTGTCGCTCTGGTATTGCCGCGCGCCTCCACTGAAGGAATGAACCGGCCGCTTGAGGAACTTTCCACCCAGATACTGGCACGGACGCATGCAGTTGTGCTTGTCGATAACGCCGGCTGGCATATGAGCGATCACCTGAAGGCCCCGGCCAATTTGACGTTGATCCCCTTGCCCACCCTACAGTCCCGCGCTGAACGCTATCGAGAAAGTGTGGCAGTACCTACGCGAGCGCGACCTCTCGGGCGGCCTATTCACCGGCGTTGCCGCCGTCATCGACGCCTGCTGCAAGCTCTGGGACGCGCTCCTTGCCAAAACCGGACGCATCCGATCAATCCCCCACCGCAACAGGGCAGCACCGGTCAATCCTTAGGGCCGCTGGTACTATTTGGTTCCGCCCCGACATTCCAACGAATTCCGGACATTGCGGCGGCGGCCACCGCACCCGCGCCGCGGCAATCCCGGTGGCTCAGCTCTGGCACTCAGGGGCGGGCGGATACAGCCAGTCCCGGAACAGCCAGGTCATGACCGGCATCAGTCCGTAGCCCAGAGTCGGCACCACGATGCCGGTGAGCAGCGCGATGCCAGCCACCGGCGACCAGCCGGTCGTAATGGGCGCAATCACCGTCGATACGCCCAGCGCCAGCGGATAGATCGCGAGCCAGGTGACGGCCACCGTCTTGTATTTGTCCGGTGAACGACCTCCCGGTTCGTCGGGCAGCGTCACCCAGGCTTCCAGGCCGGGATGATACTGGTATGCCGGCGCCCCCTCGGTGAATTGCGCCACGCGCTCCAGCCATACCACCCGCTCCGGACTGTCCAGCCATTGCTGGTAATGGCTCATCCGGTCGAACTTGAAGATGATGGTGTAGGCGGTGCTGTTGGGTTCGGTCGGGCGGACGAAATCGGTGCTGAGATGGCCGGGGATTTGGTTGCGGACTTGGAACATATCATGGACCAGCTTTTCGAACACCGCCGCGCAGCCCGGCCTTGCGTGCCGCACCACCACCACCGTGATCGGCGCATCCTCGGCATCAGCGGACTGGACAACCGGCGCGGGGCCACCCGCTGGCGCGGCCCGTGCGGGCGCCGCCGGCACGGCAAGCATCCCGCCGGCCGAAACCGCGAGCCACAGCACGGGTGCCGCTATTGCCAGCCATGGACAGGCGCGCATGCTTGTTCCCCCTCGCCGGTCGCGCCTTTTGGCCGGCCGGCTATTGCGACCGCGGATAAGACGGCTCACTTACATCAACATATATAATTCCAGAACTCGAAACGTTCCATGGGATTCCGGCCATGCCGCCACCCCCCGGGGCCGGTAAACGGCGGCCCCGGTAACAATCCGGTGCACGAGACCC
>CAVQNU010000022.1:0-72020 GCA_963714255.1 uncultured Alphaproteobacteria bacterium | reverse complement strand
AACGCGCCCCATGCCGAAGGCAAACCCGCCATGACGCCGCTCGCCGACCTGCTCGACCTCGACCGCGCCGCCCCCGCCCACGCCCCCTGGCCGCGCGTGGCCGTCGACGCCGATGGCTGGCTCAACGTCGCCGCCTTGCTGGGCAATGGCGGCTGGACGCTGCTGGGCCTGTGGGCCGATGGCGCGCGCGTCCATATGGCGGTCGCCGACGACGCCGCGCCGCCGTCGGTCGCGGTGGTCAGCCTGGACGCCGAGGATGGCACCTATCCTTCCATCAGCCGCTACCACCCGGCCGCCATCAGGCTGGAGCGTGCGTTGCACGATCTCTCTGGCCTGCATCCCGAGGGCATGCCCGACCCGCGCCCCTGGCTCGACCACGGCGCCTGGGGCCTCGGCACGCCGCTCGGCGCGGTGGCGTCGCTGCCCGCGCCGGAGGCCTATACGTTCCTGCGCGTCGACGGCGAGGATTTGCACGAAATCCCGGTCGGCCCGGTGCATGCCGGCGTCATCGAGCCCGGGCATTTCCGCTTCACCGTCGACGGTGAAACCGTGGTGCGCCTGGAGGAGCGGCTGGGCTACACGCATAAGGGGGTCGAATCGCTGCTGGCCGGCAGCACGCTCGACCACGCCGCCCGCCTGGCCGGACGCGTCTCCGGCGACAGCACCGTCGCCTACGCGCTCGCCTTCGCCCGCGCCGCCGAGGCCGCCTGCGCCATCGCCCCGCCGCCGCGCGCGGTCTGGCTGCGCGCGCTGATGGCGGAGCTGGAACGCATCGCCAACCATATCGGCGATATGGGAGCGGTGTGCAACGACGCCTCCTTCGGCATCATCCACGCGCATTGCGGCGTCCTGCGCGAACGCGTGCTGCGCGCCGCCGCCGCTTGTTTCGGCCACCGGCTGACGATGGACCGTGTCATCCCCGGCGGCGTCGCGGTAGACCTCGACGATTCCGGCATCGCCACGCTGAACGCCCTGCTGCGGGAGATTCGCAGCCGTCTGCCACAACTCGCCGAGCTTTACGACCAAACGGCATCGCTGCAGGACCGCACCGTCAGCACCGGCATCCTGCGTCCCGAGCTGGTGCGCCGCTTCGGCTGCGGCGGCCATGTCGGCCGCGCCTCCGGGCGCGATTTCGACACCCGCCGCGACCTGCCCTACCCGCCGTACGACCAGTTGCGCTTCACCGTAGCGGTGCAGACCGAGGGCGATGTCAACGCAAGGGTCTGGGTGCGCATCCGCGAAATCGACCAGTGCGTGGGGCTGATTGAGCAAATGCTCGCCTCCCTCCCCGCCGGCGCCATCCGCGCACCGCTCGATGCGGCTTCCGGCGCGGCCCGCGAAGGCATGGCGCTGGTGGAATCGTTCCGCGGCGACGTGCTGGCCTGGCTGCGGCTGGATGCGTCCGGCACCGTCGCCCGCTGCCATTTGCGCGACCCGTCCTGGTTTCAGTGGCCGCTGCTGGAAGCGGCGATCGAGGGCAATATCGTCGCTGATTTTCCGATCTGCAACAAATCCTTCAACTGCTCCTATTCGGGAGCGGACCTGTAGATGCGCAAGCTCCTGCTGGAAAACCTGCTGCGCGGTCCGGTCACCGACCGGGCGCCGACGCTCGACGATGCCGAACTCGCAGCATTGGCCGCGCGCATCGACGTGGCTTCCCGCCGCCGCCTCGGCCACAGCCTGGCGATTCGCGAAGTCGATGCCGGGTCCTGCAACGGTTGCGAGCTGGAGATCAACGCGCTGCAAAACGCGGTGTATGATCTGGAACGTTTTGGCCTGCGCTTCGTCGCCTCACCGCGCCATGCCGACGTTCTGCTGGTCACCGGGCCGGTGACGAAAAACATGCGGGTCGCGCTGGAGCGGAGTTTCGAGGCGACGCCGGCGCCGAAATGGGTTGTTGCGGCCGGTGATTGCGCGGTCAGCGGCGGGCTGTTCGCCGGCAGCTATGCCTGTGTCGGCCCGGTTTCCGCGGTGGTGCCCGTCTCGCTCGCCATCCCCGGCTGCCCGCCGACGCCGACCGAGTTGCTAAAAGGGCTGTTGACGCTGCTGGGAAGCTGAACGCATGCGGCGCCTACGCCGCAGGACTTGTGACGGACCAGCCCGAACTCGTGCCATGAGGTGTTTCACATCACAAAACCCTCTTGCCTTTCTCAACCATCCATCCTATTAGGATCATACCCGTCGGTCCTGAGGATTCCATAATATGGCCGAAAGGTCGCGGTTGGCTGTAAGTAAAACCACGAGCAACCCGAAAACAAACGCCAAACCCTATAAACCAGCCATCGGCAGAGATTTTGGTGTAGAGGAGATCACGGCAAAGGATCAGTACGAAACGTCCAGAACAAGGGACAAAATTGCGCTGATATTCGTGTTATGTGCCATTCTCGCCTTGGGGGGAGCGGCATTGCATGGATGGACTGCCGGGAATTTCGACTCTCTTGGGTATGTCTGGGCCATTGTCGGTCCCTTCGCTGGAGCTATCGGCTCCTACTACTTCCACCGGGATCGAAAGGACTCGGGATGACAATCGCAAGCGCATTGCTGCCGCACGGCCAGATACAGGAGGCTGAGAAAGCAAGCGACAACAAGCTTCGCAGCATCGGCAAGACGCGGGTCCAGTTCGATCTCACCCCGCGCGCCATGGCCCTGTTGACCGAGCTGAAGGAAAAGACCGACGCCTCGTCCTATGCCGAAGTCGTCAAGAACGCGCTCAAACTCTACGACGGCCTGATCAGCGAAGTGGAAAAGGGCTCCGAGTTCCTGATCCGCGACAAGAACGGCCAGGTCGCGCCGTTCAAGTTCTTCCTGTAACCGGTGTCAGCGCCAGGCCGGCGCTGGCACTTTCTTAACCCGGCTCGCCACCTCTTCGAACTCGTCGAGCCGCGAATCCCACCAATCATCGATCAGGTCGCGATTGGCCGCGGCCCACGCCGCCACGCGCTCGAAGTCGCGCGCATACAGCCCGCCGACCACCTGCAGCGCCACCGGCTCCAGCGCAATGACGGTGCAGGCATCGGCATCATAGCGCCCGCCCGGCGTCACTTCGATCACGACATTCTCGCGCCCGTTGGCACGCTGGAGCCACACCACCTGCGGCAGCCCGGTCAGATGCGACTTCAGGCTCACCGTCTGGCGCGTAATCTGCCGCGCCCTCACCGCGGGTGCCGGCAGCAGCGGCGGAGCGGCAGGCGCAGGCACGGGAAGCGACGCAAACTCCGACTCAAGTTCCGCTTGCAGGGCCAGCGCTGATTCAATCTCCGGCTCCGGCTCCGGCAGCGGCGGTTCAACCTGCACCACCTGTGCCGGCACCGGCGCCGCATCGCGTTCGGCCGCCGCCACAGGCCGGAACGCAACCGCATCGTCGCGCACCGCCACGTCGAAATGCGGCCACGCCTGCCTGACCTGCAGCAGCGCCTGCTCGACCGCAGCGCGGAATTCGCCAGCCTGCTGCGAGGAACTGCCAAACTGGCCGCGCAACTCCTCCCAGCCGACAATCGTCGCCGGCGACGCATCATCGCCCTCCGGCAACGCGCTCACGAGCCACGCATACAAATCGAACGCCAGCGTCGAATCGGCCAGCGCCTGCAGCACCCGCAGATCGAGCGCGACCGCGTTTTCAAGCAGCCCGGTCAGAAACCGCGCCGTCAGGCGAATGCTCGACCGCCACGCCGGCTCGGTCATCCGCGACCGTCCGCGGGCATCGAACACACTCAGCGCCGGGCGACCATCCCACGCCATCGTGATGCGGGCCGCCTGCAGGCGGATCATCTGCTCGTGCAGCTCGCGCAGTTTCGCGCCGCTCGCCTCGGCGCCGACGCGCCTGGCTACCGCGGCCGGATCGTCACCGATCTCGATCACCGCATTGCCGGTGCGCACGGCCAGGTCGAACAGATGCATCAGCAATAAACGGGCAA
The DNA here is from genome assembly GCA_963714255.1 of uncultured Alphaproteobacteria bacterium. Lineage (GTDB taxonomy): Bacteria > Pseudomonadota > Alphaproteobacteria > Acetobacterales > Acetobacteraceae > Rhodovastum. Next base: position 68,106 of record CAVQNU010000022.1, on the reverse strand, counting down.
ACTTCCCGGTCGGCAGCGCCGCACCGTCACCGGCTTCGATGGTGAGCACGACGCCCGCAGCCTCGCGCTGCCAGACCCCCTTGCTCGGGGCACGAATGGGCAAGGCCACGCGACAAAAAGCGCGATGATGCCACACGACAGCATCGGCGACCGGCGAGGTCGAATAACCCGCCGGCACGATCGGCAGGTCGGCAGAAGCGTTCATGGGCAAAGAAACCAGAAAAAGGGCGGGGTTCTGTCCAAACCAGGAGTCCATCACCTGGAGGTCCGGCCGAAAAGACAGAATCTAACGGCAGAACCACACTCAAATAAGCAAATCCGCGCACCAGATCAAGCGTCCCCAGAAACCTGCTGCCATGATGCGATGGGGCGGCTGGCGCCGCAGTTTTGGGAATGGAAGCGACAATGCCGTATTTAATCAAGCAAGAGCACGCACTCGGCCCATGTACCCTCCCGACGCAGCGGCCGAGAGGCTCTTGAATCCCTTCCTTTTTAGACAGTCATAATGAAAATGCGGCAAGCACGTACATCGACACCTCGCCGCCACTCTTTTGTAACAAATTATCAAGTATCCTGGTCCAGGGACTGAGCCCCCGGCCTGGCTTCACCGACCCAGAAACCGTGGCGCTCGTTTCTCCATGAACGCCGCACGTCCCTCGCGATAATCTTCGCTATTAAAGCAATCCGCGATCGCCGTTTCAACTATAACTGAATCACGTTGACTTTCATCTTTTACCGCCTCAGTCACCGCAAGTTTCATCGCCCGCACCGACAGCGGCGCATTGTCGGCAATAACGCGTGCAAGCTCCGCCACCACATTCGACAATTCCTCGTTCGCCACGGCGCGGTTGACCAGGCCGATACGCTGCGCCTCACCGGCATCGATGCGCTGGCCGGAATACAGCAGCATCCGTGCGTTGGCCGGCCCCACCAGCGAGACAAGCCTGCTCACCATGTCCACCCCATAGGCGATCCCCAACCGCGCGGCCGGAATGCCGAATGCCGAGTCGATCGCCGCGATACGCAGGTCGCATTGCATGGCGATGCCCAGCCCGCCGCCCAGGCAATAGCCGCGAATACGGGCAATGGTCGGCTTGCTGAATCCGGCCAGCCGGGCGCGGCCCGCGCTGGTCAGCCGGTCGTATTGCGCCTGCGCATTGGCGTCACCGCGTTGCTGTTCGAACTGGCTGATGTCCGCGCCCGATACGAACGCCATGTCCCCGGCGCCGGTCAGCACCACCACGCGAATGGCGTCGTCGCGCTCGAAAATATCGAGAATCTGCACCAGCCCGTCCCACATGCCGACCGACATGGCGTTACGCTTTTCCGGCTGGTTGAACGTGATCAGGCCGACGCCGTCTTTGGCCCCGGCGAGCATTTTTCCCTCGGCGTAGCTGCTCATCGGATTACCCCCCGTTTCGTTCCGCTGCAGGCGCAGCCTGCCATGATCCGGCGCTTGCCACTTTCGCTCAAGCCCGTCCGTTCATACCTCTGTCGCATGGACGCGGTTGACCTGGCACTGATCCTGGCACTGGACGGCTCGGCGAGCGTGACGTTCGACGAGTTCAATCTCATGGCCAATGGCTGTGCCGCAGCGTTGCGCGACCCCGACGTGGCAACCGCCCTCACCGCCGGCCCGCAGGGGGCCAGTCTCGCGGCCTTGTTGCTATGGTCCGGCCAGGGCGCGCAGGAAGTGATGGTCGAATGGACCCGGCTCGAACTCGCCGGCGGCGGTGGCGGCCTTCGCGCAGGCGGTGGAGGACGTGCCCCGCGTGGTACCCGCCGGCGCCACCGCGATCGGCGAAGCACTGGCCGTCTGCGAACACCTGCTGGCTGACGCCCCGGCGCCATCTGCCCGGCAAGTCATCGACATGGTGGGCGACGGCCGCTCCAACGAGGGTCTCCCGCCCGAAGCCGTGCGCGACCGCCTGGTCGAGGCAGGCGTTACCATCAACGGGTTATGCGTGCTGCATGAGGAACCGGATCTGGTCGCCACGTACACCGCCGAGGTGATCGGTGGCACCGGCGCGTTTGCCATTGAATGCCAAGACTATGCCGGGTTCGCGGACGCCATGCGGCAGAAACTGCAACGGGAAATTGCTGAGGCGAACCGCAGGAAGGCAGGCCAGGGCTCTGCCCTGGACCCGCCAAGGGGCAGTGGCCCCTTGGAACCCATTACTTAAGGTGCGGGGTCCAGGGCAGAGCCCTGGCCTTCCTTCCCTTTTCAGACCCGCCGCACCACGTAAATTTTCTCCAGCGCCCGCACGATCTCCGCCCCATGCTCGTGATCCCGCGCCTCGAACATCACCTCCAGCTGCGCGGACTGCACGCTCGGCGAAGCAAACAGCCGGTGGTGCGACACGTCGATGATATTGCCGCCCGCGCCGCCGATGCACCCGGCGATATCGGCCAGCACGCCGGGCCGGTCCGGGCACTCCACCACCAGCCGCACCAGCCGCCCGTCGCGCAGCAGGTTGCGCAGCAGCACGTTGGCCAGGATGCGCGCATCGATATTGCCGCCGGTGATCGGCACGCCCACACGCCGCCCCGCGAACCGGTGCGGAAAAGCCAGCAGCGCCGCGACCGCGGTCGCCCCGGCGCCCTCGGCCACCACCTTGGCGCCCTCGGCCAGCAGCGCGATCGCCTCCTCCACCGCGCGCTCGGGTACCACCACCACGTCGGCCACATGGGCGCGGATCAGCGCCAGCGGACCCAGGCCGATATCGCGCACCGCAATGCCCTCGGCGATGGTCGGCCCGCCCACCGAAACCGGCTGCCCGGCCAGGCGCTGCGCCATGGCAGCATAGGCGGCGACCTCGACGCCGATCACCTCGATGCCGGGCTTCACCCCGCAGGCCGCCACCGCGCAGCCGGCAATCAGTCCGCCGCCGCCGATCGGCACCACCAGCATGTCCAGATCCGGCACATCGGCGAGCAATTCCAGCGCCAGCGTGCCCTGCCCCGCCATCACCCCCGGGTCGTCGTAAGGATGCACGAACACCAGGCCTTCCTGCGCCGCCAGCGCCTGCGCGTGCGCCGCCGCCTCGGCCAGTGTTTCGCCGTGCAGCACCACCCGGGCGCCCCAGCCGCGCGTGCGCGACACCTTGGTCAGCGGCGTGTGCTTCGGCATCACGATCACCGCGGTGATGCCCAGAAGTTGCGCGTGCCGTGCCACCGCCTGCGCGTGGTTGCCGGCTGACATGGCAATCACGCCGGCGGCGCGCTCGGTCTCGGTCAGCATCGCCAGCCGGTTGGCCGCCCCGCGCTCCTTGAAGGCGCCGGTTGCCTGCAGGTTTTCCAGCTTCAACGTCACCCGCGCGCCGGTCTCGTGCGAGATCACGTCGCACGGCACCGCGGGCGTGCGCATCACCCGCCCGGCGATACGCCCGGCCGCGGCCTGAACGTCGGTGAGCCCGATCACCCGGCTAGCGGTACTGGACGGAAAGGATTTCGTAGGCGCGGTCGCCGCCCGGCGCCGGCACCGAGATGGTATCGCCCACTTTCTTGCCGATCAGCGCCTTGGCCAGCGGCGAGGAGATCGACAGCCGCGCCGCCTTGATGTCGGCCTCGTGCACGCCGACGATCTGGTAGGTGGACTCCTTCTCCGTCTCCTCGTCCAGCACCTTGACATGCGCGCCGAACTTCACCTGGTCGCCCGACAGCAGCGACGGGTCGATCACCTCCACCGACGAGACGATCTCCTCCAGCTCGGCGATCCGACCCTCGATGAAGCTCTGCCGCTCGCGCGCGGCGTGGTATTCGGCGTTCTCGCTGAGGTCGCCATGGGTCCGCGCCTCGGCGATGGCGCGGATCACCGCCGGTCGTTCGACCGATTTGAGCGTCTTCAGCTCCTCTTCCAACCGCTGCAGGCCGGGGGCGGTCATCGGGAACTTCTGCACGTCGTGAAACCTCGAAAAGCAAGATTGTGATTGTCGTCACGGCTTTGCGCAACGTCCGGGCCACACCGGCGCCACAAACGCGACCGCCGCGGCCCGGTTCACGGTAACCCCCTCCGCACTCGCGCACGCCCGCGCCCGAGCACAAGAGGGGGTTCCCCAGGAATCCGGCCCGCGACGGGGCTTAGAACGAACCGCGAAAATACGCCTGAAGCGGCGCGACTTCAAGGGCGCCGCTTTTCAGCGCGGCAATCGCGTGCGCCGCCGCTCGGGCACCGGCGATGGTGGTGTAGTGCGGCAGCCCATGGGTCAGCGCGCTGCGGCGGATATCGAAGCTGTCGGTTACGGTCTGCGGCCCGGAGGCGGTGTTGATCACCATCTGCACCTCGCCCGAGCGAATCGCGTCCACACAGTGCGGCCGGCCTTCCAGCACCTTGTTCACCATGCGCACCGGCAGCCCCGCCTCGCGCAGCCGGGCGGCGGTGCCGCGGGTGGCGACGATGGCAAACCCCATGTCGATCAGCCGCCGCGCCACCGCCACCGCGGCCGGCTTGTCGGCCTCGCGCACCGACAGGAACACCGTGCCGCTCGCCGGCAGATGCACCCCGGCGCCGAGCTGGCTTTTCGCGAAGGCGCGCTCGAAGCTGGAATCGAGTCCCATCACCTCGCCGGTGGATTTCATTTCCGGCCCCAGGATGGTGTCGACATTGGGGAACCGGTTGAACGGAAACACCGCCTCCTTCACCGCCACATGCGGCGCGATCGCCTGGCCGTCGAGGCGGAAATCCGACAGCCGGGCGCCGGCCATCACCCGCGCGCCGATTTTCGCCACCGGAACCCCGGTCGCCTTGGCCACGAAGGGCACCGTGCGCGACGCGCGGGGATTGACTTCAAGCACGAATATCTCGTTGTCCTTGATGGCGTATTGCACGTTCATCAGGCCGACGACGCCGAGCGCTTTCGCCATCGCCTCGGTCTCGGCCTTCAGCTCGGTCACCATGGCGGGCGAGAGCGTATAGGGCGGCAGGGCGCAGGCGGAATCGCCGGAATGGATGCCGGCCTCCTCGATATGTTCCATCACGCCGGCGACATACACCGTCTCGCCATCGGCGATGCAGTCCACGTCCACCTCGATCGCATCGTTCAAATAACGGTCGATCAGCACCGGGTTGTCGCCGGAAACCCGCACCGCCTCGCGCATGTAGCGGTGCAGTCCGCGCAAATCATGGACGATTTCCATCGCCCGCCCGCCCAGCACATAGCTCGGCCGGATCACCACCGGATAGCCGATCCGGTCGGTCACCGCCTCGGCCTCGGCGGCCGAGCGCGCGATGCCGTTCTCCGGCTGGCGCAGCGCCAGTTTGCGCAGCAGCAACTGGAAGCGCTCGCGGTCCTCGGCCACGTCGATCGCATCCGCGCTGGTGCCGAGGATGGGAATGCCCGCCTTCGACAGCGCCTGGCTGAGTTTCAGCGGCGTCTGCCCGCCGTATTGCACGATGCAGCCCAGCACCCGCCCGTTCGCCTGCTCGCGCCGCACCAGGGCGATCACGTCCTCGGCGGTCAGCGGCTCGAAATACAGCCGGTCGGAGGTGTCGTAATCGGTGGACACCGTCTCCGGGTTGCAGTTGACCATGATGGTCTCGAACCCGGCCTCGCGCAGCGCGTAGGCGGCGTGCACGCAGCAATAGTCGAATTCGATGCCCTGCCCGATCCGGTTCGGCCCGCCGCCGAGGATGATGATTTTTTCCCTGTCGGTGGGCGCGGCCTCGCACATCGGCGTGCCGAAGCCGCCTTCATAGGTTGAGTACATATACGGCGTGGCGGAGGCAAACTCGCCCGCGCAGGTGTCGATGCGCTTGTACACGGGCTGCACGCCGAGCCGCGCGCGCAGCGCGGCCACCACGGTTTCCTCGGTGCCGGACAGTGCCGCCAGCTGCCGGTCGGAGAAGCCAAGCGCCTTCAGCCGCCGCAGCGCCCCCGCCTCCTGCGGCAGGCCCGCCGCGGCCACGCCCTGCTCGGCCTGCACGATGCGGTCCAGTTCGCGCAGGAACCACGGGTCGAATTTGGTCAGCCCGTGAATGTCATCGACCGAAAGCCCGGCGCGCAGCGCCTGTGCCGCCATCACCAGCCGGTCCGGCCGCGGCTGCGACAAGGCCGCGCGGAACGCATCCGCGCCGCCATCGCCCGGCGGTTCGACCGGATCGAGGCCGGTCAGCCCGGTCTCCATGCTGCGCAGGCCTTTCTGCAGGGCTTCGGCGAAGCTGCGCCCGATCGCCATCGCCTCGCCCACCGATTTCATGCTGGTGGTCAGCATGGCTGGGGTGCCGGGAAATTTTTCGAAGGTGAAACGGGGAATTTTCACCACCACGTAGTCGATGGTCGGCTCGAAGCTGGCCGGCGTGGTGCGGGTGATGTCGTTGGCCAGCTCATCGAGCGTGTAGCCCACCGCCAGCCGGGCAGCGACTTTGGCAATCGGAAACCCGGTGGCTTTCGAGGCCAGTGCGGACGACCGCGACACGCGCGGGTTCATTTCGATCACCAGCATCCGCCCGTCGGCCGGGTTCAGCGCGAACTGCACGTTCGACCCGCCGGTATCCACGCCGATCTTGCGCAGACACGCAATCGAGGCATCGCGCATCCGTTGGTATTCTTTATCGGTCAGCGTCAGCGCCGGCGCCACGGTGACGGAATTGCCGGTATGAATGCCCATCGGATCGACATTCTCGATGGAGCAGACGATGATGCAGTTATCCGCGCAGTCGCGGACCACCTCCATCTCGTATTCCTTCCATCCGAGCACCGATTCTTCGATCAGCACTTCTTTGGTCGGCGAGGCATCCAGCCCGCTGGTAACGATGCGCTCGAACTCTTCGCGGTTATAGGCGATGCCGCCGCCGGTGCCGCCGAGGGTAAAGCTCGGCCGGATCACCGCCGGCAGGCCCACCTCGGCCAGCGCCGCGCGTGCCTCCTCCAGGGAATGCGCAATGGCGCTTTTCGGGCTTTCGATGCCGATTTCGGCCATGGCGTCGCGGAACTTGAGCCGGTCCTCGGCGCGATCGATGACGTCCGCTTTCGCCCCGATCAGTTCGACGCCGTATTTCGCCAGCACGCCGCTCGCCGCGAGGGTCATCGCCGTGTTCAGCGCCGTCTGCCCGCCCATGGTGGGCAGCAAGGCATCGGGCCGTTCGCGGGCGATGATCTTTTCCACGAAATCCGGCGTGATCGGCTCGACATAGGTGGCGTCGGCGAGGCCCGGGTCGGTCATGATGGTGGCGGGATTGGAGTTCACCAGGATGGTGCGATAGCCCTCCGCCCGCAGCGCCTTGCAGGCCTGCGCGCCGGAATAATCGAACTCGCAGGCCTGGCCGATCACGATCGGCCCGGCGCCGATGATCATGATGGATGTGATGTCGGTGCGCTTGGGCATGTCAGGGTCCGATCAGCTCGCGGGCACGGGCGACGCCTTGCGGCGTGAGGTCGAGCCGCCAATGGCATTGCAGGGCGCCGGGCGGCAAAACAACGGGCTCGCGGATCAGCCCGGCGGCGAGGGCCTCCGCCACGGCCTGGTGAAAAGCGGCGGGATCAAGCGCCTTGCCGGTGATTTCCTGAACCCGCAGAAAGGCTTCGTCGGCATTGGCCGCGGTGATGGCATGGCGATAGGCAATGCACAGGATACTTGCCAGGTCCATTCCGTTCAGCCGTTCCCGCGAGAAGCCGGCAGCCGGACCGGCGGCGACCACTCCGGCATAATGCGGCGCAAGAACGCATCGAACAAAGGCACCGTGAAAGCCGTGTCGCCATGGGCGGGGCTGTAGATCATGCCCTTGCTGATCAGACCGGCGCGGAGGGGGCCAGCGGTGCGCACACCGACGCCGAGTATCTCCGCGATGTCGCCTGACCGGTGCGGGCCTGCACCAAGCTGCGCCATGGCGCGCAGATAGTCCTTCTCGCGCGGCGTGAGCCGATCGAAGCGCACACGGAAAAAACTCTCATCGAGCCTCTGCAGAGCCAGCGGCAAGGCGCGCCGCAGGTCCGCCTGGGTGATCGGCGAATGTTCCGCCGCGTTCCACACGTGGTAGCCGGCCTCCTGCAGGAAGTAGGGATAGCCGAGGGTCGTGACGATGATGTCGTGGAGCACGGCGGGTTCATAGGCCACGCCTTCGGCCGCGGCCGGCGCCGTCAGCGCGCGCGCCGCATCTTCTTCGTCCAGCGCATCGACAGATGGGAAGTCGAACAGCCGCTCGGCATAGGATTTCGAGCGCCCGGACAAGCCGACCACCTGCGGCAGTCCCGCAGCCACCAGAACCACCGGCAGGTTCTCCTGCGCCACGCGGTGCAGACTCATGATCAGCGCGCTCATGTCTTTCTCGCCGAGATACTGGATCTCATCGACGATCAGCACGACCGGCACACCCCGCGCCGCAGCAGCCTTGCCCAGGCTCGCGAACAGTTCCGGCATATCCGCTTCGATGTCGCCGCTGTCGGCAGCACCGCGTTCGGAGTCGATGTCAAGCGCCAGCTCGGCGTCGGCGTAGCGGAACTTGACCGCCGACATGAAACTCTTCAGCACCCGCAGCCCGCGCTTGACCTGCTCGCTGAGGGCGCCGAGCCGGTCGAACTCCAGCAGCAAGCGGCGCAGCGGCGGCACAAGCAGTTCGGGCAGCGACTTGTGCTCGTGCGCTTCGATGAACACGGCACGGTAGCCAATCGCCTCGGCCATCTGCCGCACCCTGTTCAGCAGCACCGTCTTGCCGACGCCGCGCAGACCGACAGCGATAAAACTCTTTGCCGGGCGACCGAGCCGAACCCGCTCGAGAGTGACCCGGGCACGTTCCAGCAACTCCTCCCGCCCGGTCAGTTCGGGCGGCTGGGCGCCGGCGCCGGGCACGTAGGGGTTGCGGATGGGGTCCATATCGTGGAAGTTTACCAGCTTATACGGCAAGATCCATATAACTCGATAAACTCCTTCAACTTGCCCGTTCCATCATCCCGACGAACCGCCCGAACAGATAATGGCTGTCGCTCGGGCCGGGACTCGCCTCGGGATGGTATTGCACGGAGAATACCGGCCGGTCCTCGCAGGCCAGTCCCTCATTGCTGCCGTCGAACAGCGACACATGCGTCACCTTCACCCCCGCCGGCAGGGTTTTCTCGTCCACCGCGAACCCATGGTTCTGGCTGGTGATTTCCACCCGTCCGGTGGCCACGTCCTGCACCGGCTGGTTCGCCCCCCGGTGGCCGCGCTCCAGCTTGTAGGTGCGCGCCCCCAGCGCCAGTGCCAGCAACTGGTGTCCCAGGCAGATGCCGAACACCGGTTTTCCCGCATCCAGCACCCCACGGATCGCCGGCACCGCGTACTCCCCCGTCGCCGCCGGGTCGCCCGGGCCATTGGACAGAAACACCCCGTCCGGCGCATGGCGAAGAATATCCTCGGCCGAGGCGGTCGCCGGCACCACCGTCACCCGGCACCCTGCCGCCGCCAGGCAGCGCAGGATGTTCCGCTTGGCGCCGTAATCGACCGCCACCACGTGGTATTTCGGCGCCATCTGGCGGCCATACCCCTCCGGCCAGGCCCAGCTTGTCTGCTCCCAGCTATAGGTTTGCGTGCAGGACACCAGCCGGGCCAGATCCATCCCTTCCAGCCCTGGCCAGGCGCGCGCCCGTTCGACCAGGCCGGGAATATCGAACCGTCCGTCGGCCGGAAATGCCAGCACTCCGTTCGGCGCCCCGCCGTCGCGGATGCGCAGCGTCAGCGCCCGGGTGTCGATCCCGCCCACCCCGGCAACGCCCTGGGCCAGTAGCCAGGCCGACAAATGCTCCGCCGCCCGCCAGTTGCTCGGCTCGGTAATGTCCTGCTTCACCACCAGGCCGCGCGCCGCCATCCCCGCCGCTTCCAGATCCTCGAGGTTCACCCCCACATTGCCGATATGCGGAAAGGTGAAGGTGATGATCTGCCCGGCATAGGAGGGATCGGTCAGCGTCTCCTGATAGCCGGTCATGCCGGTGTTGAAGCACACCTCCCCCACTTTCGGTTCCGCCGTGTGGGCGCCGAAGCCGCGCCCCCAGAACACGGCGCCATCCGCCAGCACGAGGGCGGCGGTGGCACCCGCTGGTGGCTCGGTGGGGTTCGGCATGGCAGGCCTCGCGATCGTGGTGGCGGTGTCGGGCCGGGCGGTGCCGGCGATGGCGTGCAGCGGAAACCCGGTCGCCTCAATCAGGGCCGGCCAGTGCCGGGCCGGAAAAGTGCGGCTTTGCCGCCATTTGCGCACCGCCTCGGTGCCGACGCCCAGCAGCCGCGCCGCCGCCTCCGCGCCGCCCAGGCGGTCGATGATTTCATCCACGCTTGCCATGCGCCCAGCATATGGGAATTTTCTTCCCATCGCAACGCCGCCCCAATCCGGCGGGAAACGACTTCCCAGTGCCTCCGCGCATCCGCATGACTATGATATAGACGCGCATGTTGATGGAGGATGCCGGCATGGCGTTGCGCGACCAGTTCACCGAGCAGTTGAAGGCCGCCATGCGTGCCGGCGACGCCCCGCGCGTCTCCACCCTGCGCATGATCACCGCGAAACTGAAAGACACCGACATCGCCGCCCGCCCGAAAGGCGTGCCGCAGATCCCCGACGAGGAAATCCTCGCCATGCTCCGCGGCATGGTGAAATCCCGCCGCGAAAGCGTCGACCTCTACCGCCAGGGCAACCGCCCCGAGCTGGCGGCCAAGGAGGAAGCCGAAATCGCCGTCATCGAGGCCTTCCTGCCCGCCCAACTCGACGACGCCGCCCTCGCCGCATCCGTCGATGCCGCCATTGCCGCGACCGGTGCCACCGCGGTGAAGGACATGGGCCGCGTCATGGCCGCCCTGAAGGAACGCCACGGCGCGGCGCTGGACCTCTCCCGCGCCGGCCCCATCGTCAGGGCCAAGCTGGCCGGCTGATGGCCCTGCCGCCCGCCTTCCTCGACGAGCTGCGCACCCGCACCCCGCTGCCGGCGGTGATCGGCCGGCGCGTGCGGCTGGTGCGCGCCGGCAGGCAATGGAAGGGCTGCTGCCCGTTTCACGGCGAAAAAACCCCGAGCTTTCACGTCTACGAGGACCATTTCCACTGCTTCGGCTGCGGCGAGCACGGCGACGCCATCGCCTTCGTGATGAAAAGCCAGGGCGCGTCCTTCATGGAAGCGGTGGAACAGCTCGCCGCCGAAGCCGGCCTGGAGGTGCCCCGGCCCAGCCCGGCCGCGGCCGAAGCCGAGCGCCGCCGCCTCGACCTGCACGCCGTGCTCGACGCCGCGGCGCAATCCTACCAGCGCCGCCTGTTCCTGCCCGACGGCGCCCGCGCCCTCGCCTATCTGCGCGGCCGCGGCCTGACCGAGGAGACGATCCGCCGCTTCGGCCTGGGCTGGTCCGGCGAAGGCCGCGGCGCGCTGGCCGCCGAACTCGCCCGCGAGGGCATCCCGTCCGCCATGCTGGCCGAGGCCGGGCTGATGCGCCCGGCCGCGGACGGCCGCGCCGCCGCCGACATGTTCTTCAGCCGGGTGATGTTCCCCATCCGCGACCGCGCCGGCCGCACCATCAGCTTCGGCGGCCGCACCCTGGGCGACGGCCAGCCGAAATACGTCAACGGGCCGGAAACCGCACTGTTCTCCAAGCGCCGCACTTTGTTCGGCCTTGATCTGGCGCGCGAAGCCGCCCGCGCCGGCGCCACCGTGCTCGCCGTCGAGGGCTATATGGACGTGATCGCCCTGCACCAGGCCGGCCTCACCGGCGCGCTCGCCCCGCTCGGCACCGCCCTGACCGGAGAACAACTGGAAGAACTCTGGCGCCTGTCCCCCTGCCCGGTGCTGTGCTTTGACGGCGACGCCGCCGGCGCGCGCGCCGCCGCCCGCGCCGCCGACCTCGCCTTGTCCGCCGTCACCGCCGAGCGCAGCCTGAAATTCGCCACCCTGCCGGCGGGCGAGGACCCCGACACGCTGGTGCGCCGGCCCGGCGGCGCGGCCGCGATTCAGACGATCCTGGCCGGCGCCCGCCCGCTCTCGGAGGCGCTGTTCGATATGCTGCGCGACGCCATGGGCGACGCCACCCCGGAACTGCGCGCAGCCCTCAGCAAGCGACTGGAAGCGGCGGCCGACCGCATCCAGGACCGCAGCCTGGCCTGGGAATACCGCAACGCCTTCCGCGCCCGCTTCAAGGAACGCTACCGCCAGCCCCTGCGCCGCGCCAATGGCAGCGGCGGCGCCGGCCCTTCGCACCCGCCGCGCGTCCTGGCCCGCCCCGCCATCGCCCCGGCCAACACCGCCGCCGAGCAGGCCCGCAACCTCGTGGCCATCCTGCTCCACCACCCCGCCGTGCTGCCGGACGTCGAGGAGGCGTTCGGCAGCCTGGTCCTGCCCGCCCCCCTCGCCCGCCTCCGGGCAGCCATGCTGGACTGGTCCGCAAGCGCCGAACACCTTGACTCCCAGGGCCTCATGTCCCACGTGATCGCGGTTGGATTGGCGGCCGAGGCCGCGCAGGCTCTGTCGGCATCGCCCCACCCGTTGCCCGAATGTGCCGCGCCCGACGCCATGCCTGCGGCGGCCGAGGAGGGCTGGTGGCATTTCTTCGGCTTGATGCATCGCGGCCGTCTCGACGAGGAAGTCGCACAGGCCGTGCACGATTTCATGCGTCGCCCCGACGACGCCGCGGCCCAGCGGCGGGTGGTGTCGTTATGTGCCGCACAAGAAGCCCTCAACCGGGGCGAACAAGGAATGGAGACCGAGCCCTGATGCGCCACCTTTCCGCCGGGCGCGTCCGGGTTACGCCTGCTCTCTCCTCCGATGGAGCGTACTGATCGATGGCCACGAAGCCCGCCGTGCAAACCGACACCGCCACCGCCGACCCCGATGCGGACGCCACCGTGCTCAACGTCCAGTCGGCCGCAGTGAAACGGCTGATCGCGAAAGGCAAGGAACGCGGCTACATCACCTTCGACGAACTCAACGCCGTCCTGCCGCCGGAGCAGAACAGCTCCGAGCAGATCGAAGACGTCATGGCCAACCTCAACGAAATGGGCATCCAGGTCGTCGAGGGCGAAGAAGCCGAGGAAGGCGAGGCCCCGGTCGCCAAGGCCAAGGAAGAAGCCGAGGAGGAGGAAGAGCCGACCGGCAACGTCGATGCCGAAAGCCTCGGCCGCACCGACGACCCGGTGCGCATGTACCTGCGCGAAATGGGCAGCGTCGAACTGCTCTCCCGCGAGGGCGAAATCGCCATCGCCAAGCGCATCGAAGCCGGCCGCGACATGATGATCGGCGGGCTCTGCGAAAGCCCGCTCACCTTCCGCGCCATCGTCGCCTGGCACGACGCGCTGAAGGCCGGCCGCATGCTGCTGCGCGACATCGTCGACCTGGAAGCCACCCAGGGCGGCCCCGCCCCGCCCGCCGCCGGCGACGCCGACCCCGCCGCCGTCGAGGCCGCCGAGCCCGCCCCCTTCGAGCCCCCCACCGACGACGACGACGGCGAGGAAGGCGAAGGCGCCGGCCTGTCGCTCTCGGCGCTGGAGGAAAAACTCAAGCCCGAAGTGCTCGCGACCTTCGAGGAAGTCGAGAACCTCTACAAGAAGCTGCACAAAATGCAGCAGAAACGCCTGGAAAGCATGACCTCGGGCGAGGACGTCAACGCCCGCTCGGAAAAAGCCTACGAAAAGCTGCGCGAGGAACTCGTCAGCAAGGTCGAGCAGGTGCGCCTGCACAACAACCGCATCGAGGAACTGGTCACCCAGCTCAAGCAGATCAACCAGCGCCTCAACGGCCTGGAAGGCCAGCTCCTGCGCATGGCCGAAAGCTGCAAGGTCGCCCGCGACGACTTCCTCAACCAGTACCGCGGCAACGAACTCGACCCCAACTGGATCGAAAAAATCGGCCGCCTGCCCGGCAAGGCGTGGAAACTGTTCGCCGGCAAGCATGCCGACGACATCGCCCATCTGCGCGGCCAGATCGCCGCGGTCGCCACCGACGGCGGCCTGCCGATCAGCGAATTCCGCCGCGTCTACGCAACCGTGAGCCGCGGCGAACGCGATTCGGCGCGGGCAAAGAAAGAAATGATCGAGGCCAATTTGCGCCTCGTGATTTCGATCGCCAAAAAATACACCAACCGCGGCCTGCAGTTCCTGGACCTCATCCAGGAAGGCAATATCGGCCTGATGAAGGCGGTGGACAAATTCGAGTACCGCCGCGGCTATAAATTCAGCACCTATGCCACCTGGTGGATCCGCCAGGCAATCACCCGCAGCATCGCCGACCAGGCGCGCACCATCCGCATCCCCGTGCACATGATCGAAACGATCAACAAGCTGGTCCGCACCTCGCGGCAAATGCTGCACGAAATCGGCCGCGAGCCGGCGCCCGAGGAACTGGCCGAGAAGCTCGGCATGCCGCTGGAAAAGGTGCGCAAGGTTCTCAAGATCGCCAAGGAACCGATCAGCCTGGAAACCCCGATCGGCGACGAGGAAGACAGCCATCTCGGCGACTTCATCGAAGACAAAAACGCCGTCATCCCGCTCGATGCCGCCATCCAGGCCAATTTGCGCGAAGCCACCACCCGCGTGCTCTCCAGCCTGACGCCGCGCGAGGAACGCGTGCTGCGCATGCGCTTCGGCATCGGCATGAATACCGACCACACGCTGGAGGAAGTGGGGCAGCAATTCAACGTCACCCGCGAACGCATCCGCCAGATCGAGGCCAAGGCCCTGCGCAAACTCAAGCACCCCAGCCGCAGCCGCAAACTGCGCAGCTTCCTGGACGACTGAGCTTCGTGCACATAAGAAAGAAAGGCCAGGGCTCTGCCCTGGACCCGCCAAGGGGCAGCGGCCCCTTGGAACCCATTCTTTTGCGCGGAGCTTGAGGCTTGGAACCGGTGGTGCGCGTTTCTGTGGTGGTCACGTTCCTGCGCATGGACCGCGCGCCGGCCGAACCGGCGCCCGACCTGCCGGCGGGCATGCAGGTCTGCCTGGAGCCTTACTGCAGCGTGGCGACCTACCGGTTTCTCTACAATACGGTCGGCGCGCCCTATGTCTGGTGGCTGCGCCGGACCAACACCGACCAGCAGATCGCCGGGCTTTTGCGCAACCCGGCGCTGTCGATCCACGTGCTGCAGGATGCCGACAAACGCATCGCCGGCTTCTACGAACTGGACGCGACGCCCTGGCCCGCGGTCAATCTCAGCTATTTCGGCCTGATGCCGCACGCCGTCGGCCGCGGCATGGGGCTGGCCTTCCTGCGCCACGCCGTCAACGAAGTCTGGCGCCGCGGCGCCCGCGCCATGACGGTGAACACCTGCACCGCCGACCACCCCCGCGCCATGCCCACATACCTGCGCGCCGGCTTCCGCCCGGTGCGCGAAATGCGCGAGCAATGGAACGTGCCGCTGCGCCTCGGCCTCGACATCCCCGATCACCTGCGCCGCTGATACCAGCGGCTTATCCTGTCGGCGCAGGCGCCGAGGGAAATGGAGGATCCGTGGCGCAGACGATCTGGATCGATGTCGAAGACCTGCTGCAATACGCGCTGAGCTTCCAGCGGCCGAGCGGTATCCAGCGCCTGGCCTTCGAACTCTACGCCGCCTTACAGCACGACTTTCCGGACCAGGTCCGCTTCGTCCGCCAGGACCGCCTGCGCGGCGGGTTCGTGACCGTGGAGTGGGGCGAAATCCTCGCCCGCTTCGCCCACATCACCGCCCCCGCGCCGCCGGCCGCCCCGCCCCCTTCCCGCCCCGCTTCCAGGGCTCGGCTCCGGCGCGGGCTCGACCGCCTGCCCGCCGAGATACGCATGCCGCTGATCGCGGCCCTGCGCGCCCAGGCCGCCGCCCTGTCCGAAACCGCGGCAGCGCTGCGCGCCGCGCTGCGCCTGCTGCGGCCCCGCCCCCGTCCGCCAACGGGAGAGACCGCCACCGGCGGCGTGCCGCTCGACGGGCTGGCGCGGCCCGGCGACGTGCTGGCGGCCTTCGGCGCCCCCTGGTTCGGCGCCTCACACCCATCACTTCTGCGCGAGGCCCGTGCCCGGCTGGGCCTGCGCGTCGCGCTGCTGATCTACGATATCATTCCGCTGCGCCGGCCGGAATGGTGCGATCCCGGCATGGCTTCGCTGTTCCGCGACTGGGTCCACGCCGCTCTGCCGCAGGCCGACATGCTGTTCGCCATCTCGCGCGCCACCGCCGACGACCTGCGGCAGCATGCCGCGCGCGCCGGCATCACGCTCGCCGGTCCGGTTCTGCCGGTTCCCGTCGGCTCCGGCTTCGCCGCCCCGGCCCCGGCCCGGCAAGCCCCCCGCCTGGCGCCGCCAGGCGCCTATGTGCTGTTCGTCTCCACCCTGGAGGCGCGCAAGAACCACCTTCTCCTGGTGCGCGCCTGGCGCCGCCTGCTGGAGGAGCAGCCCGAGGACGAGGTGCCGTTTCTGGTGTTCGCCGGGCGCATCGGCTTCATGGTGGGCGACCTGCTGCAGGAACTGCGCAACAGCCTGTTCCTCGGCGGCAAGGTGCTGCTGATCGAGCACCCCGACGACGCCGAGCTCGCCGCCCTCTACCAAGGCTGCCTGTTCACCGTCTTCCCGTCGCTTTACGAAGGCTGGGGCCTGCCGGTCACCGAAAGCCTGGCGTTCGGCAAGCCCTGCCTGGCCGCCCGCGCCACCGCCCTGCCGGAAGCCGGCGGCAACCTGGCCCGCTACTTCGACCCCGAAAGCCTGCCCGACGCGCTGCGGGCGCTGCGCGCCGTGCTCGACGACCGCGCCGGACTGCGCGACTGGGAAGCAACGGTGCGCCGCGAGTTCAGGCCGGTTCCCTGGGCCGACATGGCACATGCCATCATCGACGGACTAGCCGGTGCTGATGCAGACGTGTTAGTCCGCCGCCCGGAGAATTGATGCCATGCAACGCCGCCGCGATACTCGGAAAATTCAATCGAGTCACTGGAGAAACCGACTATGAGAACCGACCCACCGGAGGGTTTCAACCTGCCCGAATTTCTTGAGGGCATCTACACCTTCCAGAAGTGGGAGATATTTCCGGGACAGGTGACGCAAGGCCCGAAGGACGTATCCGAGCATCTGCGCCGGCTCAACGTGCCCACCACGCTGGCCGGACTGCGGGTGCTGGATATCGCGCCGTGGAACGGGTTTTTCGGCTTCGAATGCGTCCGCCGCGGCGCCGCCGAGGTGGTTTCGCTCGGGCCCGACGACCCCGATCTGACCGGCTACAACAAGGTCCGCGACCTGCTGCAGATCGACAACTGCAAGTATATTCGCGCCAGTGTCTATGATTTGTCACCGGACATCCACGGTACGTTCGACATCGTATTCTTTCTTGGCCTGATCTATCACCTGCGCCATCCTCTGCTGGCGCTGGACCGCATCTATAACGTCGCCTCCGGCCGGCTGTTCGCCAACTCCCCGATCATCAACTCGGGCATTTACGACAAGACGCTCTCCGAAGACGGGCGGAGCGATTTCCCCACCCGGGGCACGTCGCTGCAACACATGCCGATCACCTATTTCTCCAAAGGCGACGAGACCGGCGACGCCTATAACTGGTTCATGCCCAACAGCCCGGCGTTCCGCGATTTCGTCGAGTTCGTCCGGGTTTGCCATCGACAGCTATGTGGACGATGGCGGCTGGGCGTCGCTGTCGGCCACCAGGTCCCGCCGCCGGTTCACCCCCGGGGTCGAGGGCTGGAACCGCGACGCGATCCATCACAAGAACACCGAGGACGGCTCCGAACCCCCGGTGTCGCAGCCAGCCAAGCCCGGGCCGCAGGAACCCGCCGAAGGTGGCGGGCGGGGGCCGCGCCTCTGGCTGGATGTCGAGGATCTGCTGCGCTACGTGGAAGTCGGCCACCGCCGCCCGACCGGCATCCAGCGTGGCAATTTCGAGCTGTACCGCGCCCTGCATGAGGAATACGGCCCGCAGGTGCAGTTCGTGCGGCATCATCCGGGGCACGGCCTGTTCATCTCGGTCACCTGGGATTCGATCGTCGCCGCGTTCGCCAACCTGACCCATGCGTCCGCGCCCGCCGCCCCTCCGGCGCCGGCCGACGAGCCGCGCTATGTCGCGCGCGGGAAGGTGCGGCAGATCGGCGAGCGCATCCCGCCGGCCATCCGCCGGCCGCTCGGCCGCATCGCCCGTGGCCAGCTCGACACGCTCCTGGCCCTGCCCGCGCTGGCCGTCGGGGTGGTGCGGCAGGCAGTCACGATGACGCGCTCGGCCCTCGCCAAGCCGCCGCCGCCCGACGCCCCGCCGCCGCCGGAGCTGTATTTCGCCGCCGAGCTGAAGCCCGGCGATATCGTGGCGGTCATGGGAACACCGCTGTTCCGCGAGGACTATGACGTGCTGGCCCGCGCGGCGACCAAGCGCCATGGCGTGCGCTTCGGCATGCTGGTGCACGATCTGGTGCCGATCCGCCATCCCGAATGGCAGGCCCGCGCGCTGCTGGACGTGTTCGACGGCTGGATGCAGCGCATGCTTCCGCTGTGCGACACCGTGCTGGCCTTTTCGCGGGCCACCGCGAGCGACGTGGAGCGCTATGCGCAGGAGCGCGGCCTGAAGCTCGCCCGCCCTGTGTGCCGCATCCCGCACGGCCAGCGGCGCGGCGGCCCGCTCACCGCAGCCCCGCGCCGCACCCCGCGCCTGCCGGAGGCCGGATACCTATGTGCTGTTCGTCTCGACGATCGAGCCGCGCAAGAACCACGCCCTGCTGTTCCGCGTCTGGCGCCAGCTGCTGCAGGACATGCCGGCCGGGAGCGTGCCGCGCCTGGTGTTCGCCGGCGGCGTGGGATGGCTGGTCGCCGACCTGCTCCAGCAGTTCGAGAACGCGCGCTGGCTGGACGGCAACATCGTGTTCATCCGCGAACCGGACGACGCCGAACTGGCCGCGCTCTACAAAGGCTGCCTGTTCACCATCTATCCCTCGCTGCATGAAGGCTGGGGTCTGCCCGTCACCGAGAGCCTGGCCTTCGGCAAGCCCTGCATGGCGTCGAACACGACATCGCTGCCGGAAGCCGGCGGCACGCTCGCCCGCTACTTCGACCCGGAGGATGTGGCCGGCACGACGCAGGCGATCCGGGAGGTGATCTCGGACCTCGCGGGGCTGGCCGCCTGGCAGTCGCGGGTGCAGGCCGGCTTCCGCCCCGTCCCGTGGTCCGAAACCGCGCGGGCGGTGGGGGAGGCGTTTGGCTTGCAGCCGGCGCAAACGCGACAGGCCGACGCTGCTTAATTGCAAGGAAGGCCAGGGGCTCTGCCCTGGCCTTCCTGCCCGCAGCCCCGCCATGCACGAGTTGTTTTTGCAACGGTGCGCTCTTTGAGCAACAGCTGTCCCGTTGCGCGCGGAACAATCACGAGTTCTTGTTGGCGACGCCTGCTAACGGTGGATAATAGGTTTCACGCGTTCGTGAGGCCTTTGCGATGCTTAAACGACGTACGATTCCGAGGCGGCGCTACGATGGCCCGAACGTGGTCATGCTGCGGCAGCGGCTTCTCCCCCACCACCGCGCGGTCCTCGCCCGCTGGCTCGAAGCCGGTCGCTGCATGGGCCTGTGCGACGCCTCGGTCTGCGTGGCCAGGCCGGGCCAGGTCGACCCCGACTATGTGCTGGTCTGGGTCCGCGAGAACCCCGATCCGGCCTATATGATCACCCCCGAGGGCATGGACTGGCGGGTCAGCGATTGCATCCGCAACAGCGTGCTCGCCCATCACACCAGTTTCGAGGCGGCGCTGCACTGCATCCGCCCTGTCCTGAAGCTGCACGAAGCCGCCTGACCGCCGGCAGTATCCGCACACGCTGCGCCCGCTTAATGTGGCGGATCTGGGGTCTCCCCAGCATCCCGGGAGCGCGCACGCATGGCGGCAGGTACTGGTGGTCGAAGACGAAGCCGCGGTTGCTGAAATGCTCTGCGACGTGCTGGAAAGCCTCGGCCATACGGTGCTGTGCGCGGCTGACGGCCCGGCCGCGCTGGAAGCGGTCGCGTCCGGCCTGCGCCCGGACATTGTGATCACCGACATGTGCATGCCGGGCGGGCTCAGTGGCCTCGCCCTGGCGGCCGAGCTGCGCATCCGCATCCCAGGTCTGCCGGTGGTGCTGGCCACCGGCTATGACGGCGACACCGGCGTGTTCCGCGCGGCCGGCCTGCCGGTGCTGCGCAAGCCCTTCCGCGCGACCGACCTGCAACACGCCATGCGACAGGCTATGCAGGCCTCGCCGGCCGCCTGATCCCGTCCGCAGGGCCGGCTTGCCGCTGCGGACCGTCCCCTACTTCTCCGCCAGCCCCGCCAGCCGCAGCCCGGCGGCATAGTGCAGCCGGTCCTCGGTCCGCTCGAACGGGCAGGCTTCGAGGAAGCGCGCGATGCTGAACCCCGGATCGATCGACAGCAGCCGTTCGCGCACCAGGGCGGCTTCGTCCATGCGGCCGAGATGGCCGAGTGCGGCCAGATACGGTTTGCAGCCCGCCGAGAAGGCCGGGTTCATGTCGATCACCTGGCGCCCGATCGTCACCGCCGCCTCGTGGTCGTGCTTCAGCAGCGCGACCAGAATCAGGAACGTGTCATAAAGGAACGCGTGCGGGTCGAGCGGCGATAGTTTCTTGTAGCGGCGCAGGCGCTGCTCGGCCTCGTCGAACTCGCCAAGGTACGCGAACGCCGCCGCCGACAGTGCCCAGGCCATCACCAGGTTGGGGTTCAGGGTCAGCGCCCGCTCGTGCAGCGCCAGCGCCTCGCGCAGCCGCCCGTGCAGAAACGCGCGGACATGCCCGGCGATGGTCAGCCCCCGCGGGTCCTGCGGGTCGAGCGTGATCGCCCGGTTGGCCATCCGCCCCGCCTCGGCCATCACCGCCGGCGGGTCGGGCGTCCAGGCCTGGCCGAACAGGAACATGTGCCAGAACGCGTACCACGCATGCGCCGCGGCATAGTCGGGCTCCAGCACGATCGCCTGGCGCAGCAGATCGCCGGCTTGCATGAATTGCGCCCGCTCCAGCCGCGTCAGCAGCGGCAGCGCCCGCAGCACCAGCTCATAGGCGGTGGCATCGGCCGACGGCCGCGCCGTCAGGCGCTGCCCCTCGATCAGCAGGATCTCCGGGTCGATCTGCGCCACCACCTCGGCCGCGACCTCGTCCTGCAGCGTCAGCAGGTCTTTCGCGTCATGGTCGAACCGCCGCGACCACACCACCTGGTTGCCGGCGCGCAGGTCGAGCAGCCGCAGTGCCACCCGCAGCCGGTCCGGCACGCGCTGGATGGTGCCGTCCAGCATGAAATCGATGTTGAAGGCCCGCCGGATCGCCGCCTCGTCGCGGGTCTGCGCCGCGAAACGCGCCAGCGAGTTGGACGAAACCAGGAACATCCAGCGGAACCGTGCCAGCGCCGAGGTGATCTCGTCGGCAAGCCCAGTGGACAGGTGCGCCTCCACCTCGGTGGTGCCGATCAGTTGCAGCGGCAGCACGCCGACCCGGGCGCCGCCGCGCGGCGGCTGTGGCCGCGCCTCGGCGCGCGGCTCGGTGCGCGGGTCGATCCGGGGCTCCTGGCGCGGCTCGATCCGCGGCTGGGCACGCCGCTGATCGGCCAGCCCCGCCGCTCCGGCCGCGGCATGCGCCACCGGCGCGACCGGCGCTGCCGCGCGGATATCGGCGGCCACGTGCTGGGTTTCCTCCGAGGGATGGGCATCGAGCTGATCGGCCAGCACGCTGCGGCAACGCTCATAGGCCTGGATCGCCATGCCGCGCTCGCCGCGCATGGCGTAGGCGCGCATCAGCGCCCGCCATGCCCCCTCATGCGCGCGGTCGATCGACAGCAACTGCTGTGCTGCGGCAATCACCGCGTCCGAGTTCGCTCTTTTCGCGCAACAAATGCTCGGCCAGCACGCGGGCACGGTCCACCAAGCGCTCGCGCTCGCCGGCGAGCCAGGCATCGAAGGCAGGATCGATGCCGTCCAGGTCCTCCAGCAGGTCGCCGTCCAGCAGCGACAGTGCCGCCGACCGCTCGGGCGTGGCGCGCAGCACTTCTTCCACGTCGATCCACACCGTGCCGGCGCGCAGCATCAGGTGGTCGCGGTTGATCCCCAGGATGCGCGAGCCGACCGGCGCCATCGCCTCGGTCAGCCGGTGGATTTCCTGGCGCAACGAGGCGCGCGCCTGCTCGTCGGGCCGGCGGCTCCACAGCAGTTCGGCCATCCTGCCGCGCAGCACCGGACGCGGCGAGGACAGCGCCAGCACCGCCAGCAGCGCCCGCGTTTTGCGACCGGTCGGCAGCACGCTTTCGCTGGTGAGCGTCCAGGCTTCCATCTGACCGATCAGGCGCAGCCGGACCAGAACAGGATCGCAGCGCATGGACGGCGAGATCGATGCGCCACCCGGGGGTGATTTTAGGATCATGTGCGCATTAGATGCCATTTTGGCTGTATTGGCAAGCACTTGCGCAATCATAACGTGCGCCCGGCAGCGCCGGTTTTGTTAGTTACCGCTATAATTCCGGGTCCGTGTGTTATTCCGTCATTTCGGCATCGTCAGATCGCCGCGGCGCGGAAAATTTTCGTGACATCGCCGTTCCATTCTCCGCGAAAGCGTGACAGCCAGGCTTCCGCCTGGGTCGGCGCCCCGGCCACCAGCGACTCGAGCGGTGCGAGATGCACCGACTCATCACTTCCGCGTGAGTCGCGATGTGCCCGTGCGCGCAGCCCGTCGCGCGCGATCGCGACCATGTTGCGCGCCAGGTCACGCACCGTGCCGGCCTGCCAGGGCGCATCCAGCGCCTGGCGCGCAACCTGCGGGCGCAGCGCGGCAAATTCGGTCCAGGGATGGCGCTGCACCAGCGCCGCCGCCGCCGCCAGCGCCGCCTCGTCGTACAGCAGCCCCACCCACAGCGCCGATTGCGCCACCATCATCGCCGGCGTGCCGGCATCCGCGCCGCGCATTTCGATGAAGCGCTTCAACCGCACATCGGTGAACACCGTGGTCAGATGGTCGGCGGCATCCCCCATCGTGGCCGTTCCGGCCTCGGCATGACGCAACCCGCCTTGCATAAAGCGGCGGAACGATTCGCCGGCGAGATCGACATAGCGGCCGTTGCGATAGACGAAATACATCGGAACGTTATCGATCACCCACTCCGCGTAGCGCTCAAAACCGAACCCGTCCTCGAAGAACACCCCCGGAATGCCGCTGCGAAACGGATCGGTATCGGTCCAGACATGCGCGCGATACGACAAAAACCCGTTCGGCCGCCCCTCGGTGAACGGCGAGTTGGCGAACAGGGCGGTCGCCACCGGCTGCAGCGCCAGCGACACCCGCATCTTGCGCACCATGTCCGCCTCGTCGGCGAAGTCGAGGTTCACCTGCACGGTGCAGGTGCGCGTCATCATATCGAGCCCGAGCGTGCCCACTTTCGGCATATACCGGCGCATGATGGCGTAGCGCCCTTTCGGCATCCACGGCATGTCCTCGCGCCGCATGGTCGGGTGAAAGCCGAGCGGGGCGAAGCCCAGGCCGAGCGGCCCGGCCACCTGGCGCACCAGGGCGTTGTGCGCCTCAATTTCCGCGCGGGTCTCGTGCAGCGTGCCGGCCAGGCCGCCGGACAGCTCCAGCTGCCCCGCCGGCTCCAGCGACACCGATGCTTTCCCCTTGGTCAGCCCGATCGGGTTGCCCTGGTCGAGGATGGGCTCCCAACGATCGGCCGCCGCCATGCCCTCCAGCAACGCGCGGATGCCGCCCGGCTCGTACTGGGGCGGTGCAAGGTCGGAGTGGCGAAAGCCGAATTTCTCGTGCTCGGTGCCAATGGCGAAACGCGCCCGCGGCTTGCCGCCGGCGGCCAGGTACTCGGCCAGCTGCCGCGTCGACCTGATCGGCATCGCGTCGGCCTCTCCGGGATTGGACATGGTGGTTCCGTTCCAGCTGGCGCGGCGGCGCGCGGGGTTTGTGTTTTATGAACCGCAGGCAGGCGCCCCCAGCAGCGCCAGCCCAACGATCGCAGCCGTCTCGGCGCGCAGGATGCGGGGGCCGAGCCCGGCAGGAACAACAAAGGCATGCCGGCGCAGAAGGTCAAGCTCCGCCCCGGTGAACCCGCCCTCGGGGCCGACCAGCAGCGCCGCCGGCCGGGCGATCCGTGGCACGTCCGGTGCGTCCTGCCGTTCCATTGCCGCCACCAGGGCCCGCCCGTCCGGCCAGTCCGCCAGCAGCGCCGGCAGTGCCACGGCCGGGGCGATCCGCGGCACGGTGAGCCGCTCGCTCTGCTCGGCCGCCGCGGCCGCGATCGCCGCCAGCCGGTCGAGGTTCACCCGCGCCGCCACCGTGCGCGCGGTGATCACCGGCAGCAGCGCCGCCGCACCGAGTTCGGTTGCCTTCTCCACCACCAGGTCGGTGGCGTCGCGCTTCAACAGCGCGAACGCCAGCCACAGATCGGGCTCGGGCGCCTGCGGGCGCAGCCTGGGGCCGACCGCCAGTTCGCAGCGGTCGCGGCGCAGCGTGGCAATGCGCGCCGCGAATTCTCCATCCGCGCCGTTGAACAGCCGCACCGCCTCCCCCGGCCCGCGCCGCAGCACGGTGCCCAGATGGTGCGCCTGCGCCGGGCTGGCCGCCACCATGGCCCCCTCGCACAGGGAAGCTTGGATGAACAGCCGCGGCGAGGTGATTGACGCCTCCGCGCCGGCAGGCAGATTAGCTTCCATGACATCCCTCACCGACCCCGCGCCCGGGCAGGGCCACACTGATATCATCACCGGCGGCTGGGTCGCGCGCCTGCCGCCTCGGGCAGTCCCGTTCGTGCTGCTGGCGCGCTTCGACCGGCCGATCGGCGCCTGGCTGCTGTTCCTGCCCGGGCTGTGGTCGATTCTGCTCGCCGGCGCTCCGCCGGGCCGCACCGCCTGGCTGCTCGCGCTATTCTTCCTCGGCGCGTTCCTGATGCGCGGCGCCGGCTGCGTGGTCAACGACATCTGGGACCGCGATCTGGACCGCCGCGTCACCCGCACCATCGGCAGGCCGCTGGCCTCCGGCGCGGTGTCGCTGCGCCAGGCACTGGGCTTCGTGGTCGCCCTGGGCCTGCTCAGCCTGCTGATCCTGCTGCAGTTGCACCCGCTGGCGCAAGCGCTCGGCGTCGGCTCACTGCTGCTGGTGGCGACCTACCCGCTGGCCAAGCGGATCACCTGGTGGCCGCAGGCCATGCTGGGTATCACTTTCGGCTGGGGCGCGCCGATGGGCTACGCCGCCGCCGCGGGGCGGCTCGACTGGGCGGCGGCGGCGCTCTATCTCGGCGCCATCTTCTGGATCCTCGGCTACGACACCATCTACGCCCATCAGGACCGCGAGGACGACGCGCAGGTCGGCATGCTGTCCACCGCCCGGCTGTGGGGCGAGCGGACGCGGCCCTTCCTCATGGTCTGCTACGCCGCCACCATCATGCTGTTGCTGCTGTCCGGCTGGCTGGCCGGGCTTTCCTGGCCGTTCTTCGCCGTCCTGCTGGTGCCGGCCGCGCTGCTCGCCCGCCAGGTGGTGATGCTGGACATCCACGACCCGGCTCTTTGCCTGCGCCTGTTCAAGGCCAACCGGGACGTGGGGCTCACCGTCGGCCTGGCCATCCTGCTCGGCCGGTTGTGAGCGCGCCCGCCGACTTCCTGCGCGCCAATACCGTCCTTGCCCGCGCGCCCCTGGTTCCCGAAATCGCGCTGCATCTGGCCAGCGAAATCACCCCGGTCTGGCAGGCCACCGAAGACCGGCTGCACCGCACCGGCCTCGCGCCGCCGTTCTGGGCCTTCGCCTGGCCGGGCGGACAGGCGCTGGCGCGGCACGTGCTGGACCATCCGGCAACGGTCGCCGGACGCCGCGTGCTCGACTTCGCCGCCGGATGCGGCATCGCCGCCATCGCCTGCGCCCGGGCGGGCGCCGCCCTGGTCGAAGCGGCCGAGATCGACGCCATGGCCACCGCCGCCATCGCCCTGAACGCCGCCGCCAACGGCGTGGCGATAACCCCGGTCACCGCGGACCTCGTTGGCGCGCCCTGCCGCTGGGACCTCATTCTCTGCGGCGACGTGTGTTACGAGGCGCCCATGACCGCGCATATCCTGCCCTGGCTGCGCGGCCTTGCCGCGCGGGCCGAGGTCTGGCTCGCCGATCCCGGCCGCGCCTATCTGCCGCCGGACGGGCTGGCGCCGTTCGCGCGTTATGCGGTGCCCACCACGGTCGAATTGGAAGATCGCACCGAACGCGAGGTCACTCTCTACCGCGTACTGCCATCCGCCTGACCGCGGTTAAATCCCGCCTAACCCCACCTTGGTATGTTGCCGGCGCGCCGACAGGAGGTACGAATGATACAGGAGGCTGGGACACACGCGGCTGGGCTGCAGGCAGCAGGCCCGGCCCCTGGCGAACTGAAACGCTGGCTCGGCGCAATCTCGTTCACACAGATCATCCGGGCGGTCGACCGCGTCGGCACCACGACCGGCTCGGCGGCCGTCATCGCGCTTTATGAGCAATGGATCGCCAGCCAGCCCACGAACCATCCGTATTTGTTCGCCGCCTGGTTCAACCTCGGGGTCGAATACGGCCAGGCCGGCAGACAAGCGGAGGCGGTGATGGCCTACGGCTCGGCGCTGGGGCTGCGGCCGGGGTTTCATGCCGCCGCGATCAATCTCGGCCTGATTCTGGAATCGCTCGGCCAGCCTGACGCCGCTCTGCAAACCTGGGAACAGGCATTGCTCGCCGACGGGGATGGCAACGCCCTGCTGCTCAGCCATTGCGCCCGGCTGCGGGCACAATTCGGACCTCTGGCACAGGAAGGCCAGGGCTCTGCCCTGGACCCGCCAGGGGGCGGTGGCCCCCTGGACCCCGCTCCTTAAGGTCCTCTTCGAGCCAGTCGACCGCTTCGGGCACGGTCGCGACCACCGGCACGGACGGGCGCCGCGGGCGGCGGCGCATCACCACCCGCACGCCAAGCGCACGCGCCGCTTCCAGCTTGGCGTCGGTGGCCGCCCCGCCGCTGTTCTTGCATACCAGCGTGTCGATGCGGTGCATGCGTAGCAACGCGTCCTCACCCGCGCGAGTGAACGGACCGCGTGCCAATAACAGTTCGGCCTGCACGAACGGCGGCATCGGGTCGGGCGCATCGACCGAGCGGATCAGGAACCATACATGGTCCAGCCCGGCGAACGCGGCCAGTTCCTGGCGCCCCAGCGCCAGCAGCACTCGCCGCGCCCGGTCCCCGACCAGCCGCGCCGCTTCCTCCCAGTCGTCCACCTCGTCCCAACGATCGCCGGCAACCGGCGTCCAGGCCGGCCGCTCCAGGCGCAACAGGGAAACACCGGCGGCACGGCACGCCTCGGCCGCGTTCCAGCCCATGCGCGCGGCGAACGGATGGGTGGCGTCGATCACCGCGCCGGTCCGTTCCGCCCGCAAATACGCCGCCAGCCCGGCCAGGCCGCCAAACCCGCCGATACGCAATTCGCCCGGCGGGTGCCGTGGGCTGGACGTGCGCCCGGCCAGCGAACTCACCACAAGCAGCCCCGGTCGCACGGCCAGCGCTTCAGCCAGACCATAGCCTTCCGTCGTGCCGCCCAGGATCAGCACGGAAAACCGGGCATCCGCATGCATGTCGTGCCGCCTCCTCGCCGGCAATGCGGCCGAACACCGCACCGATCGTCACCGCCACCCCGGCCAGATACCCGATGGCGAGAATGTTGGGCGCCATAATCATCCCGGCCGCGAATAGATTTGCCGCCGCCCGCCCGTCCGCCATCACCACCCGCGCCGCACCATCCACCTTCACCCCATGGCAGGTAAAGGTGATGCCCGGCCGGATCGGAATGGCGGCAAAGGGAGGAACCGCGATCGGGCGCGCCCAGCGTGTCTTGGCCGGCACGATCCCCTCGGTATGCGCCGCCCCGGCCGGGATCGCGGCGTTGAACCCTGCCAGGCTTGCTTGCAGCGCCGCCGGGTCAAGCCCGGCCGCCGCCGCCAGGCCGGCGATGGTCGGTGCGCGATAGGGCGGAAACACCGGCGGCCGCACGCGGGCCTCGGCCGGCGCGTCGAGCACCAGCCAGGCGATCTGCCCCGGGCACTGCGCCACTTTCTGGCCCCACGCCGCGTAGCTTGCCGGGCCGGGATCGGCCGCCTCGTCGTGGAAACGCCGGGCCGAGCGGTCGACCACGATGCCGGCGGGAATGCCGAGCACGCGGGTGACGATGCCGCCATCGGCCGCGGGCGAACGCGCATCCACCGCGACCAGATGGCACGCACCGGGTTCGCCCACCGCGGCTGCGCCCTGGTCGAGCAGATCGAACAGGATCTCGCCGCGCGCATAGGGCACGCCGCGGACGATGAAGCGGTCGGCGGCCTCCCCCCAATACGGTCGCAACCGGCCAGGATCGGCCTGGTAGCCGCCGCTGCACGCAATCACGCAGCCCGGATGCATCTGCTGCCGGCCCCGGTCGTCGGCAATGTCGACACCGACCACGCGCGCGTCTTCCAAATGCAAGGATGCGGCTGTGCTGGCGTAGCGTATGTCGATGCCGAGATGCTGCGCGCGGGCATAAAGAGTATTCAACATCACCATCCCGCCCCCAAAACAGAACACCGTGCGCCTCGAGGGTGGCAGCAGCCCAGTGCCGGTCGGCTGGAATGGCACGCCGTGCCGGCCGAGCCAGTCGGGAAGCTCGGCGGAGCGTTGCACCAGCAGCCGTGCCAGCGCCCTATCGTGCCCGCCCTGGGCGGCCTGATCGAGTTCGGCGAGGAATTCGTCTTCGCTGTAGCGGCCGGGGGCGAGGGGCGTGGGGGCGGCGTGGGCAACGCGGAAATTGCGCGAATGCCGTGTGTTGCCGCCGCGCTGCCAGCGTGGTGCCTGCTCCAGGAGGCAGACGCGCGCGCCAGCCTCGCGCGCTGTGATGGCGGCGCACAGGGCGGCGATGCCGCCGCCGATGACCAGCACGTCACAGGGCGCGGGGACGGTCATGCTGCTCCGGGGGGCGGGGGGTTGGGTGAAGGAAGCAAGGCCAGGGCTCTGCCCTGGACCCGCCAGGGGGCAGTGGCCCCCTGGACCCCGCTACTTTAGACAATAGTTATGCGAGGGGGTGGGGCGGTGAACCCATTCAACCCCCCCACCCCCTCGCATAACTATTGTCTAAAAGTAATGGGTTCCAAGGGCCTCCCGGCCCTTGGCGGGTCCAGGGCAGAGCCCTGGCCTTGCTTCCTTCACCCACCCCCCCTGCCCCGGCCGCAGAGTTGCATCGCCGCCGCCCCGCGACTAGAGATCGGCGCACACACCGGTGCCCGAAGGGTTGCACTGCCCTGTCAACGAGGAGCCTGGTGCCCCACGTGCCGCTTGTTCCGGATCATCGCCGGACTGCTGTCGTCGGCGCGACGACGCGGGCGCTTTGCGTCGGCGTCGGCTGCACGCGCGGCGCGCCGGCGGCTGCGTTCGCCGCTGCGGCGGAGGCGATCCTCGACGGCGCCGGACTGGCGCCGGACCAGGTGTGCCTGGTCGCAACCGCATGCCGTAAGAAGGACGAGCCGGCCTTGCGCCAATGGGCGGAGTTGATCGGGGCCGGTTTCGTCAGCTTCGACGATGCCACCCTGGCCGCACAGCCGGTTGCCACCCGCTCGGCGCGAGTGCAGGCGGCGGTCGGCCTGGCATCGGTGGCCGAGGCGGCGGCGCTGGCGGGGGCAGCAACGACAGGGCTGCTGCTGATCCGCCGCATCGCCGCATTGCCGGGCGGGCACCATCTCACCCTCGCGGTGGCCGTGGCGCGGGAAGCGGCGTGATCATCCTGCTCGCCCTGCTGCTTGATCTTGTCCTCGGCGAGCCCCCGGGGCGTCTGCATCCGGTGGTGTGGATGGGCGCCTATCTGGGCCGGGTCGGGCGCGGCCTGCCGGCGCTGCCGCCGCGGCGGGCGTTGTGGGCGGGCGGACTGGCGTGGCTGGGCGGCGCAGCGCTGGTGGTCGTGCTGTCCACCGCCGCGGCGACGGCGCTGGCCGGCGCGCCCCGGTGGATCGAACTGCCGGCGATGGCGCTGCTGCTCAAGCCCCTGTTCGCCCTGCGGCTGCTGCTCGACGAAGTGGCGGCGACCGAGGCGGCGCTGGCGGAGGGGCTGGACGCCGGTCGGCAGCGCCTCGCGCGCATCGTCAGCCGCGACACCGCCGCGCTCTCGGCCGGCGGGGTGCGCGAATCGGCACTCGAATCGCTGGCCGAGAATCTCTCCGATTCGCTGGTGGCGCCGCTGTTCTGGTTCCTGCTGTGCGGCCTGCCCGGTGCCGCGCTGTACCGGTTCGCCAACACGGCCGATGCCATGTGGGGCTATCGCGGACGCTGGGAATTCGCCGGCAAATTCGCCGCCCGCGCCGATGACGTGCTGAATTTCCTGCCCGCACGGCTGACCGCGCTGGCGCTGCTGGGGGCGGGCGCGCTGCGGCGGAACGGCCGGGCGGCGCTGGCGCGCGAGGCGGGGCGCACCGCCTCGCCCAATTCCGGCTGGCCGATGGCGGCGATGGCGCTCGCGCTCGGCGTGCGGATGGCCAAGCCGGGCGTGTATTTGCTCAACCCGGAGGGCGCCGTGCCGGGGCCGTCCGATCTGCAGCGCGGGCTGCGGCGGGCCGCGCTGGTGGGCGCCGGGCTCGCGCTGCTGGCCGCGGCCGGCGAGGCGGCGGTTTATGGCTGAGCCCTCGCCGATGCACGGCGGCACCGATGCGGGACCCGAGCCGCGCTGGGATTTTTCCACCAACGCCAATGCGCTGGGTCCCTGCCCTTCGGTGCTGCGCGCGGTGCAGGCGGCCGACCTGACCCGTTATCCCGACCCCCGCTACACCGAACTGCGCGCCGTGCTCGCCGCCGCCCACGCCACCGCGCCGGTGCGCATTGCCGTCGGCGCGGGGGCGAGCGAGCTGATCCTGCGGCTGGTGCGCGCCGTGCCGGGGCCGGTGCTGCTGCTCGGCCCGACTTTTTCGGAATACGCCCGCTGCGCCCGCATGGAGGGGCGCGCCGTGGTCGAGGCGCACAGTCCGGAGGCGTTCCTCGACCACCAGCGCCGCCACGCGGGGCTTGGGTTCCTGTGCTGGCCGAACAACCCGACCGGCGCGGTCTGGCCCGCCGAGTTCATCGCCCGCGCCGCCGCCGGCGGCAGGCTGGTGGTCGATCTCGCCTATGCGCCGCTGTGCGCGGAGGGGGTGATCGATGCCGCCGCGGCGGCCGGTGCCGCGCTGTTGCACGCCCCCAACAAAGCGTTCGGCCTCACTGGGGTGCGCGCCGCCTATGCGGTGGCGCCGGCGCGCTGGCCGGCGCTCGATGCGCTGGCGCCGAGCTGGGTCATCGGGCCGGCGGGCGTTGCGTTTCTCGCCGCCAGCGTGACGGCGGCGGCGCAGGGCTGGCTGGCCGAGTGCCGGCCGGTGCTGGCGGCGTGGCGGCGGGCGCTGGCCGAGGGGTTGGCCGGCTGCGGGCTGGAGGTGCGGGAAAGCCCCGCCACCTTTCTGCTGGCCCGGGTGGGCGATGCCGGCGGGGTGACGCGGCGGCTGCGGGCGCTGGGGTTGCGGGTGCGCGATGCCAGCTCCTTCGGGCTGCCGGAATGGATCCGCCTCGCCGCCGCGCCGCCGGAATGGCGGGCGGCGCTGCTGGCAGCGCTCACCGGGGCGGAGAGCGGCACATGAGCCGGCGCATCCCAAGGCTGCTGGTGGCCGGCACCCGCTCGGGCGTGGGCAAGACGCTGCTGACGGCGGGGCTGATCGGCGCGCTGCGGCGGCGCGGCCTGGTGGTGCAGCCGTTCAAATGCGGCCCGGATTACATCGATCCCGGCTATCATGCCCGCGCCGCCGGCCGGCCCTGCGGCAACCTCGATACCTGGATGCTGGACGACGCACAGGTGCGCGACGGCTTCGTGCGCGCCTGTGCCGGCGCCGATGTCGCGGTGATCGAGGGGGTGATGGGCCTGTTCGACGGCGCCGGCTTCGACACCGCGCATGGCTCGGCGGCGCAAATCGCGGCGTTGCTGGGCGCGCCGGTGCTGCTGGTGATCGACATTTCCGGCAGTGCCCGCAGCGCCGCCGCGGTGGCGCTCGGCTTCGCCCGCTTCGATCCGGCGCGGCCGGTCGCCGCGGTGGCGCTGAACTTCGCCGGCTCGGAGCGGCATGCGCTGGGCTGCGCCGGCGCGATCACCGAGGCCACTGGCCTGCCGGTGGCCGGCTGGCTGCCGCGCGATGCGGGGCTGCTTGTGCCGGAGCGGCATCTCGGGCTGTTGACCGCGGGTGAGAGCACCGATGTCGATGCGGTGCTGGCGGCGGCGGCCGATGCCGTGGCGGCGCATTTCGACCTCGATGCCCTGCTGACCCTGGCGGCAGCGGCACCGGACCTGCCCGCGCCGCAGGCGCGCGCGCCGTTTGTTCCACGCGGCGCCGCGCCGCTGCTGGCGGTGGCGCGCGATGCGGCGTTTTCGTTCATCTACCCCGACAACCTGGACCTGCTCGAAGCCGCCGGCGCACGCATCGAATTTTTCAGCCCGGTCGCCGGCGAGCCTCTGCCGGCGGGCGCGTGCGGTGTCTATCTCGGCGGCGGCTACCCGGAGTTGCATGCGCGCGCGCTCGCGGCCAACCAGGGTTTGTGGGAGGATCTGCGCGCCCTGCACGCGCGCGGCGCACCGATCCTGGCCGAGTGCGGCGGGTTCATGGTGCTCACCGAGGCGCTGGTGGATACGGATGGCGTGCGCCACCGCATGGCCGGGCTGGTGCCAGGGGTCGCGCGCATGACGACGCGGCTGGCCAGCCTCGGCTATCGCCAGGCAACCGCCGTGCAGGACACGCTGCTTGCCGATGCTGGCGAGACACTGCGTGGGCATGAGTTCCATTACAGCGTCTGGGACCTGGACGGCGCACGTCCTGCCGCGCCCGCGTGGCGGCTGCGCGGGGCGCGCGCCGGGGGGGGCGAAACCCTCGGCGGCCATGCAGAGCGGGGGCTGCTGGCGAGCTATCTGCATATCCATCTTGGGCAACGCGTGGCGCTGGCGGGGCGACTGGTGAGGGCGATGCGGTGAAGCAAGGAAGGCCAGGGCAGAGCCCTGGCCTTCCTTGCTTCACCGCATCGCCCTCCCGGCCGCGCTTGACAGCCCTGGACCGCGCACCTACGAACCGTAGCATCGTGGTTCTCGCGTCCCCGATAACGGGGCGCGAGCTAAGAGGGAATCCGGTGCGTCCGAGGGTGCCTGCACCCGAAGGCCATTCCGGAGCTGCCCCCGCAACTGTAAGCGGCGAGCGTCTGTCGACGACGTGTCACTGGTGCCGGTTGGCATCGGGAAGGCCAGACAGAGGCGATGACCCGCGAGCCAGGAGACCTGCCACGGTGGTCGTACGTCCTCGGGCGGGGTGTCCCGGTGGTGCGCTTGCGAGCGGGCGCCGTTCAGCGGCCCGGGTTCGCACGGCGTTCCCTCCAACCCACGCTCCTGGCTGCCGGAGGGGTGTGAGGGTGGTTTTGGATTTCCAGACCTGTGCGCGTCAGCCTGCGATCGATTCGCCCATACGGGCGAGCGTGCCCGCCGGCGCGCGACTCCCTCTCCTCCGTGGCGCCAGGAACGAATTTGCCTCTCGCGCAGGCGGCCGAAGGCCGTATGACCTTTTTTGTAGAGCGTCATACCGACCTGAGCAGAGGACTCCCATGCGCCCGTCGCCGATCGCCGTGCCCCATCCTCCATCGCATGGCGTCACGCCGAAGCAGCGGCCCCGCCTTCTGCTCGCCGGCCGGGTTCTTTCGCTTGCGGCGGCCGGACTGCTGCTCGCGCCACACCTGGGCCACGCACAGAAATCCGGCCCGACGCCGCACCCGGAGCCGGTTCCGGTGACGCCGGACCAGGCCGCGCCGGGGACCGGGCAGCAATCGGCGATGCCGGGCCAGAGCGCAGCCATGCCCTATGACTGGAGCGGCTTCTATGCCGGCGGCACCCTTGGTTACGCCTTCGGGCACTCGACCTGGAATGCCGGGCAGGGCAACGCCGGCGTGCTGGGCTTTACGCAGGGACCCGACAGCTTCAACGAGTCGGGGAGCCTGCTCGGGGGCCTGCAGGCGGGGTTCAATTACCTGCTGCCGAACCGTTTGCTCATCGGCGCCGAGGCCGATGCCTCGTTTCCAACCTATCAAACGCTCTTTGGAATCTCCACCGGTGGCATCGCCAATTTCACCTCGCCGGCGCTCGGCGCGGAAAGCTACGGCGATACCCTTCTTGCCTCGGGCACGGCACGGCTCCGGCTTGGCTATGCGCCCGGCGACTGGCTGTTTTATCTGACCGGCGGGTTCGCCTGGTCCCAGGACCAGATGTCGCTGACGCAGTTGTCAACGGGCGCGAGCGGATCGCCGACCCTGTGGCGCCTGGGCTGGGCGGCGGGGGCCGGGGTCGAGGTTCCGATCATGCCGCATTGGACGGCGCGGCTGGAATATCTGTTCACCGATTACGGCCGCACCACCGCCCATTTCGGCAACGGATTGCAGCCGATCGAGTCCGATCTGGCGCTGTCGGAGCTGCGCATCGGCCTGAACTATCAGTTCGGCGGCACTTCGTCGTCTGCGCCAGGCGCCGCCGCACCCGCTTTGCCGGCGTGGACAAACTGGGCCGCGGAGAATGTCAGCCTGCACGGTCAGGCGACGTTTGTCTGGCAGGGCTATCCGGCGTTCCGGTCGCCGTATCAAGGCACCAACAGTCTCCCCGGCGGCGGGCAAGGGCGCGAGACCGCTGATGTCATCCTCTATGCCGGCATGCGGTTGTGGCCGGGCGCGGAGCTGTGGGTCGATCCCGAGATCGATCAGGGTTTCGGTCTCGCCGATACGCACGGGGCGGCCGGATTTCCCAGCGGCGAATCCTACAAGCTCGGCTTCGCCTATCCTTACCTGCGCGCCAACCGGTATTTCATCCGCCAGACCATCGATCTGGGCGGCGAACCCCAAAAGGTGGAGGCCGACGATAATCAGTTCGAGGGATCGACGACGGCGAACCGCCTGGTGCTGACGGTCGGCAAATTCTATCTCATGGACATATTCGACACCAACAGATACGCCAACAATGCCAAAGAAGATTTCCTGAACTGGTCGGTCATCAATGCCGGTTCGTTCGACTTTGCCAGCGACGCCTGGTCCACCACCTACGGCGCCGCTGCCGAATGGTATCAGGGTCCCTGGACGCTGCGCGGCGGGATTTTCGACATGTCGGAAACCCCTTCCGGCGGGGGAGGCAATAGCGCCGAAGGCTATGAGCTCGACCCCACTTTTCAGCAATTCTCGTTGGTTGGAGAGATCGAGCGGCGATACGCGGCGTGGGACCAACCCGGCACGGTCAAGGTCACCGGCTTTCTCATCGATGGACGCATGGGAAGTTTCAACGACGCGGTCGCGCTCGCCAAAGCGACCGGCCTCGATGCCAGCGACGCGCTGGCGGCGGTGCGCAAGTGGCAGACCACTGGAGGCGTGAGCCTCAATATCGCGCAGCAGGTGAACGACACCGTGGGCGTGTTCGCGCGCGCCGGCCTGGGCGACGGCAATGTCGAGGGGTGGGACAATACCGACATCGACCGCACGATCGAAGCAGGCGTCGCGCTGAGCGGCAAGCGGTGGAACCGGCCGGATGACACGCTTGGCATTGCCGGCGTCATCAACGGCATCAGCGGACCGCACGCGAACTATTTCAACGCCGGCGGCACCGGCATCGTCGTTGGCGACGGGCAGTTGCCGAAAGCCGGTCCCGAGCAGATTCTGGAGACGTATTACAAGTTTGCCGCTTTCAGCTTTGGCCATGTCTCCCTCGACTACCAGTTCATCAACAACCCTGCGTACAACCGCGAGCGCGGCCCGGCCAACGTGTTCGGGCTGCGCCTGCATGCCGAGTTCTGAATTTCGGTCACGCGCCTGAACCAAGTGCCGCACCTCTGAAAGGACGGACCCAATGCACATCATGGAGGGCTACCTGCCGGCGGCCCATTGCATCGGCTGGGCGGCGGTTTCGCTGCCGTTCGTGGCCTGGGGGGTGAAGAAACTCGCCGACCGGCTGCGCGACGATCCGGAATCGCGGCTGCTGCTGGGGGCTGCCGGCGGCTTCACCTTCGTGCTCTCGGCGATGAAAATGCCCTCGGTGACGGGCAGTTGCTCGCACCCGACCGGCATCGGCTTCGGTACCGTCCTGTTCGGCCCCTGGATCATGAGCGTGGTCGGCTGCGTGGTGCTGGTGTTCCAGGCGCTGCTGCTGGCGCATGGCGGGCTGACCACGCTCGGTGCCAACACGTTTTCCATGGCGATCGCCGGCAGTTTCACGGCGTGGGCGATCTGGCGGGCCGGGCAGGCGGTTGGCCTGAAGCTGAACATCACCCTGTTCCTCGCCGCTGCCCTTTCGGACCTGGTGACCTATTGCGTTACCTCCCTGCAGCTTGCCCTGGCTTTCCCCGACCCGGTAAGCGGGGTGGCCGGAGCGGCGGTGAAGTTTCTCGGCGTGTTCGCCATCACCCAGGTGCCGCTGGCGATCAGCGAAGGGTTGCTCACCGTGCTGGTCATGAACCTGCTGCGCAGCCATGCCGGCGAGGCGATTGCCGGCATCGCCCCCGCGCTGCAGGAAGCAGGGGTGAAGGAGGCCGCGCGATGAGGATGCAGAACACGCTGCTGGCGTTCGGCGTGGTGGCGCTGCTGGTGCTGCCGTTTTTTCTTGTCCCGGCCGCGCGTAACGGCGAGGAGATTTTCACCGGCTCGGACGATCATGCGACGCAGCTGATCGAGACGCTGCGCCCCGGCTATCAGCGCCTGATGGTGCCGCTGTGGGAGCCGCCGAGCAGCGAGATCGAAAGCCTGCTGTTCGGCCTGCAATCGGCGCTCGGGGCCGGGGCGCTGGCGTATTGCCTGGGCTATTGGCGCGGCCGGCGCCACGGAGAGCGGAACGCGCGGCGGGGCGATGCTGCGCGGGATTGACGCCTGCGCGCACACCAATCGCTGGCATACGCAGAGCGGCCCAATGGTGCTGTTCTGTGCCTTGATGATGGTTTGCGTGCTGGCAGCCCCGCCGCTGGCCGCCGGCCCGCTGGTCTGGGCGGCGGCGAGCGCAGCGGCGGTCGCGGGCGCGCGCGTGCCGGCAGGGCTTTTCTTTGGCGCCATGCTGGTGCCGTTCAGCTTTTTGACCACGAGCGCGCTCGCGCTGTGCGTGACACTCGGGTTCGGCGATGGCGGGGTGACGCTTGGCCTGTCCGCCGCGGGGGCGTGGACGGCGCTGACCGCGGGGCTGCGGGCGGCCGGCGCGCTGGCGGTGACGCTGTGCTTCGCCTGCACCGTGCCGACCGCCGCCTGGACGGCGCTGCTGCGGCGCGCCCGCATGCCGGAGGCGCTGCTCGATCTGGTCATGCTGGTCTATCGCATGCTGTTCGTGCTGGACGACGCCCGGCTGGCGATCACCCGGGCGCAGGACAACCGGCTGGGGTTTCGCACGCTGAAGGTGGCGCTGCGCGCGACCGCGCTTGCGGCGGCGGCGCTGTTCCTGCGCTGCCTGCAGCGGGCGGCGCGGCTGGAACAAGGGCTGGCGGCGCGCGGCTATACCGACCGGCTGGTCGTGCTGCCGCCGCCGATGCAGGCTTCCCCGGGCGCCTACGCCGCCGCAGTTTCGGTACCGGCGGTGCTGGCAGGCGCGGCGTTCGCGCTTGCCGCGGTGGCGTCCTGATGACGCCGTTGCTGGAGGCGGTTGGCGTGCAGTACCGCTATCCCGGCGCGGGGGCGGCGGCGGCGCGGGTGCCCGGCCAGCGTGCCGAGGCGCTGGCCGGCGCCAGCCTGGCGGTGCGCGCGGGGGCGCGGATGGCGCTGCTCGGCGGCAACGGCTCGGGCAAGTCCACCCTGCTGCTGCACCTCAACGGCACGCTGCGTCCGGCGGCGGGGGAGGTGCGGTTCGCCGGCGCGCCGCTCGATCGCTCGCGGCGCGGGCTGGCCGCACTGCGCCAGCGTGTGGCGCTGGTGTTCCAGGACCCCGATGACCAGTTGTTCGCCGGCACGCTGGCGCAGGATGTCTCGTTCGGGCCGCTCAATCTCGGCCTCGATGCCGCGCGGACCGGCGAACGCGTGGCCGAGGCGTTGCTCGCGGTCGGGCTTGCGGCGTTCGCCGGGCTGCCGTTGCACATGCTGAGCCATGGCCAGCGCAAGCGCGCCTCCATCGCCGGGGCGCTGGCGCTGCGGCCGCAGGCGCTGCTGCTCGATGAACCCACGGCGGAACTCGATCCCGCAGGAGCCGATACGCTGCTCGATCATCTCGCGGCCCTGCATGCCGAGGGCCTGAGCCTGGTGTTCTCCACCCATGACCTGGCGCTGGCGCGGCATTTCGCCGACGAGGTGGCAGTCATGGAAGATGGTCGGGTGATCGCCGCCGGTCCGGCCGGGGCGATGCTGGACGATGCCGCGCTGCTGGCACGGGCCGGGCTGCGGTCGCGCCGCCTGGCCCTGACGGCGGGCTGAGCAATGGGCGATCTGGTGTTCCTCACCGGCCCGGTGCGGAGTGGAAAGAGCCGCCGCGCGGTCGAGATCGCCGGCGCCTGGGGCGATGCGGTGGTGTTCGTGGCCAGCTACCGCGCCGATCCGGCCGATGCCGAAATGGCCGAACGGGTACGCCGCCATCAGGCCGAGCGGCCGTTGTCCTGGCGCACGCTGGAGGCGCCGGCGGACGTGGCGGCGGCGCTCGCCGGGCTTGACCCGGCGCCCTCGGGGGTGGTGCTGGACAGTATCGTGCTGTGGGCAGCGGCGCGGTTCGGGCGCGACGACGCGGCGGTTCTGCAGGACTGGAGCGCGCTGCTGACCGCCCTGCGCGCCGCCCCCTGGCCGTCGGTGGTGGTAGGCGATGAGATCGGCTGGAGCCCGGTGCCGATGGAGGCGTCGCTGCGCCGCTTCCGCGATCTGGCGGGCTGGCTCGGCCAGCGCACGGCAGGTGCGGCGACGGAGGCGTGGCTGATGGTGGCGGGCTGTCCGGTGCGGCTGAAATGATCCGCCATCCGATCAGCATCGTCGGCGCCGGGCCGGGCGACCCCGAGTTGCTGACCCGCCGCGCCTTTGCCCGCATCGCGGCCGCCGATGTCATCCTGCGCGACCTGCTGGTGCCGGACGCGCTGCTGGCGGCGACCGGCACGCGCGCCGAGGTGGTCGATGTCGGCCGCCGCTGCGGCTCCGAGGAGGGCCAGGCCGCAAGGCAGGCGCGCATCAATACGCTGATGGAGGAATTCTGGCGGACGGGACGCCGTGTGGTGCGGCTCAAATCGGGCGACCCGCTGGTGTTCAGCCGCGCCGCCGAGGAGGCGCGCTATCTGGACGCGCATTGCATTCCCTATGAGTTCGTGCCCGGCATCACCGCCGGCCTCGCCGCCGCCAGCCTCGCCGGGGTGCCGCTGACCGAGCGCCACCGGGCCTCGGCCGTGCTGTTCTGCGCCGGGCGTTCGGCGGTGGGCGAGGCGGCGGCGGTGGAGACCTGGGCGGCGCTGCTGGGCGAGGGCACCACGCTGGTGCTGTATATGGGGCTGAAGGCGCTGGCCGGGCTGGTGCCGCGGCTGCGCGCCGCGCTGCCGGCGGCGGTGGCGGTGGAGGTCACCGCGGTGTCGCAGGTGAGCCTGCCGGGGCAACGGCAGGTGACGGCGCGGCTGGACGCGATCGAGGCGGTGCTGGCCGAGGCGCGGCTGGAGCAGCCGGTGGTGTTCATCATCGCCCGCGCGGGGGCAGGGTGATGTCAACGTAAGTGATTGAAGCAGGCTGCTTTCTTCTCCCCCTCCCGTTGAGGAAGGGGGCTGGGGGGAGGGGTACCCGCCCCACCGGCGTCCGTGCGGTTGGAACCCTCCCCCCAGCCCCCTCCCTCAAGGGGAGGGGGAGCTTTGGTCAGAACTCGATGCCTTCCTGCGCTTTCACGCCCGTGGCGGCGGGGTGCTTTATCATGGTCATTTCGGTGACGAGGTCGGCCGCCGCGATCAGCGCCGGCCGGGCGTTGCGGCCGGTGACGACGACGTGCAGGTCGGGGCGGCGGCCATGCAGCGCGGCCAGCACCTCCTCCAGCGGCAGATAGTCGTAGCGAAGCGCGATGTTCAGCTCGTCCAGCACCAGCAGCGCCAGATCGGGCTGGGCCATGAGGTCGAGCGCGCAGGCCCAGGCGCGGCGGGCGGCTGCGATGTCGCGGGCGCGGTCCTGGGTGTTCCAGGTGAAGCCCTCGCCCATGCTGTGCCATGCGAGCAAGGGGCCGAAGCCTTCCAGCACGCTACGCTCGCCGGTGCTCCAGGCGCCCTTGATGAACTGCACCACGCCGACCCGGCGCCCGTGGCCGAGCATGCGCAGGGCCAGGCCGAAGGCGGCAGTGGACTTGCCCTTGCCGGTGCCGGTGTGGACGATCAGCAGCCCCTGCGCGCGGGTGCGCGCGGCCGTTTCGGCATCCTGCATGTCCTTGCGTTTGGCCATTTTGGCGCGGTGGCGGGCGGCCTCATCGGTGGGGGTGTCGTCCTGCATGGTGCCGTTCTCCGCCGGGCCGCTTTGACGCCGGCGGTGCCGGGCCTGTATGACAAGCCTACCGATGGTCCTTCCGCCAGGAAGGTGAAAAGGGAATGCGGTGCGGGGAATACCCCCTATTCCGCAGCTGCTCCCGCAACTGTGAGCGGAAAGCGGCCCGTTGTGGCGCCACTGGCAAGCCGGCATCGCCGGACGGCCGGGAAGGCAAACGGGCGGCGTTCGATCCGCGAGCCAGGAGACCTGCCACCGGGACAAACGCGCGGCGTTGGGCGGGATGCCCCGGCGGCCGCATTCCGCCGAGACGGACGGCGCCGGTATTCCCCGGCCTCGGCCGGCATCCCGCAACGATGCACGCGCGCCCTCGCCGGCGCCGTTCCGGAGGGGCTGCGATGACGCGCGCAACATTGATGGTCTGCACCACCTGCCGGGCCGGCCGGACGCTGGCCGATGACGAAACCCCGCCGGGCACGTTCCTGTACGACGCGCTCGCCGGCCTGATCGCTGCCGGCAACGAGGCGCCGGTGACGCTGGCCGAGGTCGCCTGCCTGGCCTGTTGCGAGCGCGGCTGCGCCTGCGCGATCGCCATGCCAGGGAAATGGACCTATCTGATCGGTGGTCTCACGCCTGAACTGGCCGGCGATGTGCTTGCGTATGGGGCGGCCTATGTGGCCTCGCGCAACGGCGCGGTGCTGCCCTCCCGCCGGCCGGCCGCGTTGCAGAACGCGGTGGTGGCACGGGTGCCTGATTTGGGGACGCTGGCATGATCGCCGGCCGCGCGCATTCCCGGCCACCATCGTCACCGGCTTCCTCGGCGCCGGCAAAACCACGCTGGTGCGGCATTTGCTCGAACACGCGGGCGGGCGGCGGATCGCGGTGATCGTCAATGAGTTCGGCGCGCTCGGCATCGACGGCGAAACGCTGCGCAGTTGCGGCATTCCCGGCTGCGCCGAGGCCGATATCGTCGAGCTGGCCAATGGCTGCCTGTGCTGCACCGTGGCGGACGAATTCCTGCCCACCATGCAGGCGCTGCTGGACCGGCCGGAGCCGCCGGAGCACATCGTCATTGAAACCTCGGGCCTCGCCTTGCCCAAGCCGTTGCTGAAGGCGTTCGGCTGGCCGGCGGTGCGTGGGCGCGTCACCGTAGATGGCGTGCTCGCTGTGGTGGACGGGCCGGCGGTGGCGTCGGGGCGGTTCGCCGACGATCCGGAGGCGGTGGCACGCCAGCGCGCCCAGGACCTGTCGCTTGATCACGACAACCCGCTGGCGGAGGTGTACGAGGATCAGTTGCGGGCGGCTGATCTGGTGGTGCTGAACAAGGCCGATCTGCTCGACGCGGTGACGCTCGCGCGGCTGCAGGGCGACATCGGCGGCGTGCTGGGGCGCGCGGTGAAGACGGTGCCGGCGCGGCATGGCAGGCTCGATCCGGCGATCCTGCTCGGGATTGGCGCCGCCGCCGAGGATGATCTGGCGGCGCGGCCCTCGCATCACGACGCGCTGGACGGCGCGCATGAACACGATGATTTCGACAGTTTTGCGGTGACGCTGGCGGAAATCGCCGCGCCCGAGGCACTGATCGCAACGCCTGCTGGCGGCGACCGAGGCGCATGACATCCTGCGGGTGAAAGGCTTCGTGGCGGTGCGCGGAAAGCCACTGCGGCTGGCGGTGCAGGGGGTGGGGACCCGGGTGCACCACCAGTACGACCGGCCCTGGCCGGAAGGGGCCGCGCGGCGCGGCCAGCTGGTGGTGATCGGCCGAAGCGGCATCGATCGCGCCGCCATCGAAGCGGCGCTGGCGGGCTGAGCGCATGCACCTGCTGCTGCGCGAAAGCCGGACGCTCGACGGCGAGCAGGCGGCGGAAGACCTCGGCCAGACCCCGGCCGAACTGGTTTTCCTGTCGTTCGCCGACAGCGACCTCGCCGCCGCGGCGGCGGCGTGGGAGGCGATGCCGGCGGGGCGGCCGGGCCTGCGGCTGGCCAACCTGGCGCGGCTGCGCCATCCGATGTCGGTGGATTTATATGCCGAGCAGGTGGTGGCCCGTGCACGCTGCGTGGTGGTGCGGCTGCTCGGCGGGCTGGAGTACTGGCGGTACGGCGCCGAGGAAATCGCTGCGTTGTGCCGCCGCCACGGGGTCGCGCTGGCGATCGTGCCGGGGGATGGGCGGGATGACGGGCGGCTGGCGGAGCTTTCCACCGTGCCGGGGGAAGCGCGGGACCGGTTAGAGGCGTATCTGCGGCATGGCGGGCCGGAAAACCTGGCGCAGGCGCTGCGGCTGGCCGCCGCGCTGGGCGGGCTGGAGGCGGCCGCACCGGCGCCGCCGGTGCCGGTCGCGCTGGCCGGCATCCACGCCCTGACGCTGGCTGAAACCGGGCCGGCCGGGCTGGCGGTGCTGGTGTTCTACCGGGCGCATCTGCTGGCCGGGGACATCGCGCCGGTGGACGCGCTGGCGGCAGCCTTGCAGGCGCGCGGCTTCGGCGTGCGGGCGATGTTTGTATCGAGCCTGAAGGACGCCGAGGCGGCTTGCTTCGTGGCGGCGCGGCTGCGCGCGTGGCGGCCGTCGGTGGTGCTGAACGCGACCGCTTTCAGCGCGGCGCAGGGCGGCGAGTTGCCGCTGGACGTGGCCGGCGTGCCGGTGTTGCAGGTGGTGCTGGCCGGGGCGGCGCGCGATGCCTGGGCGGACTCGGCGCGGGGGCTGTCGCAGGCCGATCTGGCGATGCAGGTGGTGCTGCCGGAACTGGACGGGCGGCTGCTGACCACCGCGGTGTCGTTCAAGGCCGAGGCGGCGCCGGTCGCCGGGCTGGAATTCGCCCGCACGGTGCATTGCCCGGACGCGGAGGGGATTGCGCTGGCCGCCGACCGGGCGCTGGGCTGGGCACGGCTGGCGGCCACGCCGGCGGGGGAGCGGCACATCGCGGTGGTGCTGTCGGATTATCCCGGCGCCGGCGGCGGGCAGGTCGGGCATGCGGTGGGGCTGGACAGTTTCGCCAGCCTGGATGAAGTGCTGTCGCTGCTCGGCTTGCAGGGTTACGACACCGGCGGGGCCGCGCCCACGGCGGCGCTGCTGACACAGGCGCCGCCGGCGCCGGTGCTAAGTCTGGCCGCGTATGAGACGCTGTTCGCCACCCTGCCGGCGGCGCTGCGCGCGCGCATTCTCGCTTCCTGGGGCGAGGCGGCGGCGGACCCCGCGGTTGCCGGCGGCGCTTTTGCCCTTCGCCATGCGCGATGCGGCAATTTTCTCGTGGCCGTGCAGCCCGACCGCGGTTCCCCCCAGGATCGCCGGGCGTCCTATCACGATCCCGATCTGCCGCCGCGGCATGCCTATGTCGCGTTCTATCTGTGGCTGCGCGCGTCCGAGAACATCCACGCCCTGGTGCACCTCGGCACCCATGGCACGCTGGAATGGCTGCCGGGCAAGGCGGTGACGCTGTTGGCCGCCTGCGCGCCGGTGGCGCTGCTTCGCGGGCTGCCGGTGATCAACCCCTTCATCGTCAACAATCCCGGCGAGGCGGCGGTGGCCAAGCGCCGGCTGGGCGCCGTCACCATCGGCCACCTGACGCCGCCGCTGAAACGCGCCGGCAGCCAGGGGGCCGCCACCGAACTGGAACGGCTGATCGACGAGTATTCCATCGCTGACGGGCTCGACCGCCGCCGCGCGGCCCTGCTGCGCCGGGAAATCCTCGACCGCGCCGAGGCGGACGGGCTGCTGGCCGAAACCGGCCTGGCGCGTGACGCGCCGGAGGACGAGGCGCTGGCGCGGCTCGACGCCTATCTGTGCGACGTCAAGGATCTGCAAATTCGCGACGGGCTGCACGTGTTCGGCCGCGCGCCCACGGGCGAGCGGCGGGCGGCGCTGCTGGACGCGCTGCGCCGGGCCTGCCCCGCCGCCGATCCCGCAAGGCTGGAAGCGGACCTCGACGCAAGCGCACCCACCGAGGCCGCGGCACTGATCGCGGCGCTGGACGGGCGGCGTGTGCCGCCGGGGCCGGCGGGCGCGCCCACGCGCGGGCGGGCCGACGTGCTGCCGACCGGGCGCAACCTGTTCGCCATCGACCCGCGCGCCGTGCCGACCCGCTCCGC
This sequence comes from uncultured Alphaproteobacteria bacterium, assembly GCA_963714255.1. Taxonomy (GTDB): domain Bacteria; phylum Pseudomonadota; class Alphaproteobacteria; order Acetobacterales; family Acetobacteraceae; genus Rhodovastum. The sequence goes on along the minus strand of CAVQNU010000022.1, from coordinate 23,708 downwards.
CCTGGCGCTCGCCGAACGCGCCGCCGCCGATCTGCTGCGCCGGCATTTGCAGGACAATGGCGACTGGCCGCGCGCGCTGGTGCTCGACCTGTGGGGCAGCGCCAGCCTGCGCACCGGCGGCGAGGATTTTGCACTCGCTTTGGTGCTGATGGGCGCGCTTCCTGTCTGGGATGAAGGCTCCGCCCGCGTTACCGGCATCGAGGTGCTGCCGCTGGCGCTGCTCGACCGGCCGCGGGTGGATGTGACGCTGCGCATCTCCGGCCTGTTCCGCGATACGTTCGAGACCCAGATCGCCCTGTTCGACGCCGCCGTGCGGCTGATCGCGGAGCGCGAGGAGCCGGCCGACTGGAACGCGCTGGCCGCCGCCGCGCGCGGCCTGGAAGGGGCGGCGCTGCGCCGGGCGACCGCGCGCGTGTACGGCACCGCGCCGGGCGACTACGGCGCCGGCACCACGGGGCCGCTCGCCGACGGGACCTGGCAGGACCGGGCGGAGCTTGGCGCCGCCTATCTCGCCGGCTCGGCGTTTGCTTATGGGCGCGATCTCGACGGCGCCGCCGATCAGGACGCTTTCGCCGCCCGCGTGGCCGGGGCCGATGGCTTCGTGCACGCGCAGGACCATCGCGAAACCGACCTGCTCGACAGCCCCGAATACGCCGCCCATGAAGGCGGCTTCGCCGCCGCCGCCGACGGGCTGGGGCAAAGCCCGGCACTGTACCATCTCGACACCTCGCAGCCTGAGGCGCCGCGCACGCGCACACTTGGCGAGGAACTGGCCCGCGTGGTGCGCGGACGTGCGGGGAACCCGGCGTGGATCGCCGGCATGATGCGCCATAAGTATCGCGGCGGCGCCGAGATCGCCCGCACGGTGGAAACGTTATGCGGCTTCGCGGCCACGCTGCCGCAACGGCTCGACCGGCAGTTCGACCTGGTGTTCGACGCGACCCTGGGCGATGCCACGGTGGACGCGTTTCTGCGGGCGGAAAACCCGCAGGCGCGGGCGGCGATGGCGGCGCGGCTGCGCGAGGCGATACGCCGCGACCTGTGGCGGCCGCGGCGCAATACGGTGGCGGCGGCCCTTGATGACAACGGGATGGATGGCGGGTGACGGTGCATTTTATCGGCGCGGGTCCGGGGGCGGCCGACCTCATCACCCTGCGCGGGCGCGACCTGCTGGCGCGCTGTCCGGTGTGTCTGTTCGCCGGCTCGATCGTGCCGCCGGAATTGCTGGCGCACTGCCCGGCGGAGGCGCGCATCGTCGATACCGCGCCGATGTCGCTGGATGAAATCGAGGCGGAATACGTCGCCGCCGATGCGCTTGGGTTGGACGTGGCGCGGCTGCATTCCGGCGACCTTTCGGTGTTCAGCGCGGTGGCCGAGCAGATCCGCCGGCTGCGGCGGCATGGCATCGCCTACACGCTCACCCCCGGCGTGCCTGCGTTCGCCGCCGCCGCCTGCGTGCTCGGCCATGAATTGACGGTGCCGGAAGTGGCGCAGAGCGTGGTGCTGACCCGTGTGTCCGGTCGTGCCTCGGCGATGCCGGCCGGCGAGACGCTGGCGGCGTTCGGCGCGACCGGGGCGACGCTCGCGGTGCACCTGGCGATCCATGCGCTCGACCGGATCGTGGCGGAACTGACGCCGTTCTACGGTGCGGACTGCCCGGTTGCGGTGGTGGAGCGGGCGAGCTGGCCCGACCAGCGCATCCTGCGCGGCACGCTGGGCAATATCGCCGCCCTTGTCGCGGCCAACCCGGTCGAGCGCACCGCGCTGGTGCTGGTCGGCCGCGCGCTGGGCGACGGCGATTTTCGCGACAGCGCGCTGTACGACCCGGACTACCGGCGCCGCTTCCGGCCAGGAGGAAGGCCATGAGCGGGCGGCTGCTCGGCCTGGGCGTCGGCCCGGGCGATCCGGAACTGATCACCGTGAAGGCGCTGCGCCTGCTGCGCGCGGCGCCGGTGGTCGCCTACCCGGTGGCGAAAGGGCGCAGCAGCAATGCGCTGGCGATCGTGCGGGAATATTTGCACGAGACGCAACTCCTGCTGCCGCTGGTCTATCCGGTGACCACGGAAAAGCTGCCGCCGCCGTTTTGCTACGAAACCGCGCTGCGCGGATTCTACGACGAGGCCGCCGCATCCGTGGCGGCGCATCTCGATGCCGGGCGCGATGTGGCTGCGATCTGCGAAGGCGACCCGTTCTTCTATGGCTCGTTCATGTATTTGCACGACCGGCTGGCCGGACGCTACGAGACGATCGTGGTGCCCGGCGTATGCTCGATCGTCGCCTGCGCCGCCGCGGGGGCGACACCGTTGGTGTATCGCAACCAGACGCTGACCGTGCTCTCGGGGGTGCTGGAGGCGGACGAACTGGCGCGGCGGCTGGCGCGGACCGAAGCGGCGGCGGTGATGAAGCTGGGCGGGAACTTCAGCAAGGTGCGCGATGTGCTGGATGGGCTCGGGCTGACTGGGCGGGCGCTTTATGTCGAGCGGGCGACGATGGCGCGGGAGCGGGTGCTGCCGTTGGGCGAGGTGGACGCGGCGACGGTGCCTTATTTTTCCATGATCTTGCTCCCTGGTGCGCGCTGGGAAGGCCAGGGCTCTGCCCTGGACCCGCCCCAGCGCGCAGCGCGCCGTTCGGCGCGACGGGGCAGTGGCCCTCTTGACCCCATAACTTAAGTCTGGGTTCCAAGGGCTTTGCCCTTGGTGGGGGTCCAGGGGGCAAAGCCCCCTGGTGGGGTGCGGGGCAACGCCCCGCCAGGCGCTAAGCCTGACGCCCGCGCCGCCCAGCCGAAGGGCAGGCAAGCTCATCGCTGGACGGACCCGGGCAGGAAACCGCGATCGCCACCGGAAAAGCGGTCGCGAATGCCGCCCGGGCCGCCTCCCCGCCTTTCACCGCAAGCAGGCGCAGCCCGCCCAAATCGATGCCGGCGGCATCCAGCAGCGCGGGCTCGGCCGGGGTTGGCCGGTCAGCGACCAGGATGGCGACCGGGCCGGCCTGCAGCACGGCCATGCCCGGCAGCAGCCGGGCAACCCGCACCTGCGCCATTACCGGCGGCCCATATGCAGGCGTCAGGCAGGCGCCGAGCGGATGGGCAAACACGGCGCCTTCGCCGGAAGCGTGGGCGACGGCGACCGCGCGCGGGTCGGCCAGCACGCCGACCGCTGAGGGGACGGTCGCGGTCTGCAGCACGGCGCGAAGCAGTTCGGGCGTGTCCCCGAGGCCGCCCAAATCCGGGTCGTCGGCCGGATCGAGCAGCAGGGTTTGGCCGCAGGTCGCAGCGCGGGCCAGCGCCTCGGCGGCTGGAAACAATGGCTGGGCGACGCCCGGCTCGCGGCCCCGCTCGAGGCGCCGGACCAGGCGGGAGGCGGCTTCGCGGGCGGCGCGGGCATCGCGGTCGGCCCAGGCCAGGACGGACGGGCGGGCCGCGAATGTATTGGACCAGGCGAAGCCGGAGAACACGCTGGCATCGAGCAGCGGCGCCTGATCATGGTCGCGAACCGGGGCAAGCTGCTCGCGCCGGAGCGTTGCCATCACCCGGCGCAGCTGCGCGGGAGGCATCGGCGTGGGAAGCCGCGCCAGTGCGCCGACCGGGCGGAATTGCTCGGACAGGATGCCCTCCAGCATGGTCAGTGCGCGCCCGGCCGCGGCGGCACCGTCGCCATGGCCGGGCGCGGCGCTGGCGCCGTCGAGCAGCAGTGGCATCTCGTCGGAGATATTGGCGCGGCTGTCGAAGCTGGCGACGATGGGCAGGCGCCGCGCGGCGAACCGCAGGCGCCGCAACACGGTCGTGTCGGCGCAGGGATCGCCCTCCGCCTGGCAGGCGCCGTGCAGCGAGAGGTACAGGCCATCGAAACGGCCTGGCCGCAGCGCCTGCTCGACCCCGGCCATCCAGGCGGCGAGGACTTCGGCGCCCAGGGGGCCGCCTGGCGGGGCGGCGGCGCAACGCAGCATCACCGCGTCCCAATCCGGACGGGTGGACAGGAAGGTGGCAAGGCCGGCGAGCTCGGAACCCGGCATGCGGTTGGCGGCGCGTGCCTGCGGCCCTTCGGTCCACTCGTGCGCCTGCAGGTCCGCGAGCCGGGTACGGCGCGGATTGAAACTATTCGAGCAGAACCAGAGGCGAGCGACCGCCAGACAAACCATGGGTGCTTCCGATCACCGCGGGAGACGGAACGGGGCGAGAAGGAACGGGGATTGTTCCGATCTTAACCATTTGCGCCGGTCCGATGTGTCGTCGCAATGGCAAAATCCGAGGATTTACTAAAAAACACGAAACTCTCGTATTTATGCGTAGATACACACAACCTGTGATCGCAAAACGCCGCGATAGCGTGTGCCCGGACACGCGCCTCCAAACACCGCCGACGGTGCGGCGCGGGGAATTTGCGGGAGGCAAGCGTGCGCTGGAGGCACCGCTCCTGGCCTTATTTGTTTAACCAGATTCTGCCACCGAACGGCGCGGCAAGTCCTGGTCATGCCGATCACAAGGCTGCATGAAGGCGCCTCCCAATTCCTCCTGATGGAGCAGAACGTGGCAAACAGCCTGGCGGTGGCGAAGCGTGCCTTTGTGGCGGGCCGCAGGAAAGCGGCGGCGTCCGGGCAGGCCGGGTCCGGTGGCGTCAATGCGCCACCAGACACCGGCGTGCGGGAGGTATGAGCCCATGATGGTGTTGCGGGTGATTGCCGGGCATCGCCGGCTGGCGGGCGGGGCGGCATGCGGTATCGTCACATTTTTCCTCATGCCTGCCACACTGGCGCCACTGACCCGCGCCATCGTCGCGTGGGACATTGGCTGCACCGCCTTCCTGATTCTGGTGGCCGCGATGTTCAGGGCTGAGCGGTTGAGCCAGATGGCCGCCGACGCGGCATCGCAGGAGGAGGGTGAATGGACCGTCTTCTATCTGGCGGTGGTGGCCGCGGCGGCCAGTGTCGCGGCCCTGGTTGGCGACTACGCGGCCAGTTCGGACCTGCCGGCTTCGGTGCGGGCCGCGCATATCGGGCTGGTGGCGGCGACGCTGCTGCTCTCGTGGCTGATGATGCACACGCTGTTCGCCCTGCGCTACGCGCATGCATTCTACGCCCATTTCGAGGGCGATCCGAGTGGTCGAAACGTGCGCGGCGGCCTGGATTTCCCGGGCGGAGAACCGCCCGACTATTGGGACTTCCTTCACTTCTCGCTGGTACTCGGCATGACCTGCCAAACTGCCGACGTGCAGATATCCTCGCGCAAAATGCGCCGCCTGGCGACGGCGCACGGGTTTATCAGCTTCGTGTTCAATGCGGTCATCCTGGCCTTGTCGGTGAATTTCGGCGCGAGCCTGCTCTGACGGTCGCGCCGGTCGGAATTTCTTGGCCCGTGCCGGACATTGTCGTAACAGATACGCCGGAAACGATACCAAGAGGCTGCAGTGCCAGGCCATAGGCGGACGCGAACGATCCCGGCGCCGGACGCGCGTGCGGGCATTCCCCCAAAGACCGAGTGACCTGATCCCGCCCATGCTCACCACAACTGTCCGCCCCCCCCTGCTCACACCCAGGTTGCGTGTGGATGCCGCCAGCACGACCGCCATGGCCGTGCTGGCGGCGGCCCTTGTACTGGTGCTCGCCACCGCCATATCGTCGCCGCTGAAGGATGACGTGGCCTGGCTGTTGTATGTCGCGCGCAAATGGCTCGGCGGGCAGCGCCTCTATGAGGACCTGGTCGAGGTCAACCCGCCGCTGATCGTGTGGATCTACGCCGTGCCCGCCATGGTTTCGGACTGGCTCGGGGTGTCGCCGAAGACCGTGTTGGCACCGTTCTTCGCCGCCTTCCTGCTGGGCTGCGCCTGGTGGACATCGTGTCTGCTGCACGGGCGGGCGGCGCTGTTCGTCCGCCGGCTGCCGGTGTTCGGCGTGATCGGCACGGTGCTGCTGCTGCTGCCCGGCGTCGAATTCGGCCAGCGCGAGCATTTGCTGGTGGCTTCCGCCCTGCCCTATCTGGCGCTGTTCGCCCGCGAGACGAACGGCGAGGCCGAGCCGAAAACCACCGCCATCCTGGCCGGCGTGCTGGCCGGACTCGGCTGCGCGCTCAAGCCTGGCTATGTCGTGGCGTTTATTCTGCTGGAACTGGTCGGGCGGGTGCGCGGGGCGCGGCTGTTTCGCCTGTCCACGCTGTCGGCTGGCGCCGCGCTGGGGCTGTACGGGCTGGGGGTGCTGATCTTCTGCCCCGCCTTTCTCGATAACGCGGTGCCCCTGGCGCTGGCGCTGTACGGCGGCACCGATACGCCGTGCTGGAAAATCCTGCTGCAAAGCCGGGTGCTGCTGGGCGGCGTGGCGGTGGTGGTGCTGCTGGCGGCGCAGTCGCGGCGCACCCTGCCGGATGGCCAGCCCTTCCTGCGCGCCCTGCTGATCGGGCTTGCCGCCTTCGCCCTGGCGGCGACCATTTCCTATATCCTGCAGGGCAAGAACTGGTTTTACCACCAGTTGCCCGCCTCGACCGTGGCGCTGCTGGGGCTGCTGCTGTGGGGCGCGGCGCTGCTGCAGACACGGCCCGCCCGCCTGAACCTGCGCCTGGGCGGCCTGACCGCGCTGACGCTGGCGAGCCTCGCGGATTTCGCCTGGGCGGACCATGACCGGCTGCAAACATGGGTGGAGGCGGCGGTCGAGCCGAACCTGTCCACCGAGGTCAAGCTCGAGCGGCTGGTGAAGCAGGAGCATGCGAAGACCTACATCGCCTTCTCGGAATGGATCGCGCTGGGGTTCCCGGTGGTGAACGACACCGGCGTGACCTGGGCCAGCCGGTTCGATTCCATGTGGGCGCTGAAGGGCGAGTTATGGCGGGCGCAGCAGGACGGCGCGGCGCCGGCCGCCTGGCCGATCCGCCGCTGGATCACCCGCGACTTCATCGCCAATTGCCCCGACCTCGCAGTGGTGGATTTGCGCGAGGGGATTAATTACGTGGCGGTGCTGAGCGCCTCGGACCCTGCGTTTGCAGATGCCTGGTCGCGTTATCACCAGATTGCCGCGTTCGACGGGTTGCGGGTGCTGCAGCGCGACGCGGCCGGCTGCACCGCGCCGCCGCCGCGGCGCGTGAAGCCGCAGGCAACGGCGATGGTCATGGAGCCGCCCTGACGGAAGAAAGCAAGGCCAGGGCTCTGCCCTGGACCCGCCAAGGGGCAGTGGCCCCTTGGAACCCATTACTTAAGTAGCGGGGTCCAGGGGCCTCTCGGCCCTTGGCGGGTCCAGGGCAGAGCCCTGGCCTTGCTTACTCCGCCGGGCTCAGCACGCAGGGCATCAACGCGTCGGGCGCAATGCCGGTCAACACCGCCCGAAGCCGGCTCATTTCCTGAGCGTTGTCGCAGGCGCCCATGGCTTTCTGCCAGATCCACGTGGTTGCCGTGTCGGACAATGTCCAGTTCAGCGGCACGTCGGCGTCCGGCGGGGCATGCAGGTAGAAGTGGAAATACGCGTGGCGCGGGCACCAGGTATCGCGCACCTCGCGCTCCAGCACCCCCTCATGGCCGCCGCGGCTGGCGTTCAGGCCCAGTACCGGGGCCAGCATTTGCAGCGGCTGGCCGCTGGCGTCCGACGTCGAGGGGTCGTCGCGCGGCACGCCGCCGCAGCGCACCACCTTGTCACCGCCGACCGCGCGCTCGCCATCGGCGGTGACCTCGATCAGGATCGGCTCGACCTTCCGCCCGCCGGCAGCCGCGCGCCCGCCCGGCCCCTGCAGCCATTGGGCCACTTCAAGCGCGGTAAGCAGGCCGCCGTTTTCGAAATAGCCGCCATCGATGACGCTGACCGGCTGCTCGTCGTGGTGCTGGTCGGTAACCTGCGCGGAGGCGTGCAGGGGCAACAACTCGCCGGCCGGGGAGAGGAAGGCGAAGCGGGCCGAGTTGTGGATCGCGGTCGCGACCGGCAGGTCGGCGCCGAGCAGGCCCAGCGTGTCGCTGGTATCGCGGAACGGCCATTGGCTGGCGTCGTTGCTGGCGAAGGCCGTGGGGATCACCCGCCGGCCGGCGATCGTGTCGGTCGAATTGGGCAGCCACAGCGGCAGGCCGCGGCGCGGGGTGCCCCCTGCGCCGTAAGCGATCTCCAGGAAGCCGCGGTCGAACGCCAGCGGCGTCCCGGTGGCGCCTTTCCAGGCCGGCCCGGTCGCATTGTCCCATAGCCGCACGAAGCTGCGCTCCAGCACCCGGCCGCGATCGCGCCCGCGCGGCGGGTCGCGATCCTGCACGACGCGGCGGTAGACGGCGGGCAGCCAGCCGACGACCGCGCGCGGCACATCATCGACCAGCATGGCGGCGAGCGGTGCCGCCAGCACGTCGCCCCCGAGCGCGGACAGGGCGCGATCGGCCCGGGTCACCGCGCCGCCGGCCGCCGTCGGCACCGTGGCGGGATCGGTGCGGCAGTGCTGGCCGTCGGGCTGGCCGGCCAGCGTGCTGATCCAGGCCGCCGCGCCGAGCGATCCGCCGGAGACGCTGCTGACCGCGAAGATGCCGGGGATGCCGGGCCCTTGCGGCGGCAGCGCGTTTTCGACATCGCGCAGCACGCGCGCGGCCCAGAGCGCCGCCCGCGAGGCGCCGCCCGAGACCGCGACGATCACCGGCCGGACCGTCTGCGGCTCATGGCCGCCATCGCAGGCGGCGATCCAGTCCTGGAAAATGTCTCCGAGCCTGGAACGGTCGCGGGGCGCCACCGCGCCTTTGTGCGCGAGGGGAACGATGTGCAGCGACACCGCCGACGGCATGAACGCCACCAGCAAAACGATCACGAGGAACACCGGCGGGCGCGGGAACAATTCGCTCAGCGGCGGGCGGATGAGAATACCGTCGGCCACAAAAGTCACCGCCGTCACCACCGGCAGGGCGAGCGCGATGGCGAACAGCAGGGCGCCCGGGCCGGGAAACACCGAGCCCAGCGCCACCGACAGACCATGCCAGCCTGGGCGCAGACCATGCAGCCAGCCGTCCACACCCAACAGGGCCTCCAGCAGGCTCCAGATCAGCGGCACCAGGCCGAACAGCAGCAAACCGCCGGCGAACGGCCAGCCGTACGGCGCCAGGCGCAGGAGTTGCCACAGGCGCGGGCCAATCTGCGCCAGGAACTCCCGGATGTCCTTCGCCTGCAGGGACCGGACCTCACCGCCCCCGGGCAGCAATCGCGGACGCAGGACGAGGTAGACCAGCATGGGAACCGCCCAGACCAGCACCAGACCGGCATGCAGCCAGGCGCTGCTGCGCAGGGCCGCGGCAAGCCCGGCGCCCGCGGCGACCACAAAAACCCCCCGCGGCAGCCAGTTCCAGGCGACCGGGTCGACATCGGGCGCGCCTTCGGGCCCCGCCGTGGCTCGGGCGGCGCCGGGAAAGCCGACAAACAGGGCGGCGATAACAAACGCCGCAAGGGGAATCGCCCAGACCAGCGGCGAGCCGGCCGGAAGCCTGCCGCTGCCGAGCAGGACCGCGGCAACCGCAACCGCAGCGGCGGCCGGCAAAGCGAGGCGGGGCAACCAGCCCGGCCCGCTGGCGCCGGCCGCCGGCGCATTGGCGGGCGCCGGTAGCGCGCGGCCCAGCATTTCGGGAAACCGGGCGGAGAGCACGGCACGCGACCAGTACCAGGCGCTGAACGACAGGAATGCCAGAACGACATGGAACAGAACGGCCGGCCACAGACTGCGGTACCCGCCGTCGATCATGCCTGTCAGCATGTCGGCCGTCTGGTCCGGCACCACCAGCCCGAATGTCAGTACCAGCACCGCGCAAATCGGCACACGCGCAGTGATCGCCAGGGATCGCCATGACTTTTGCTTCATGGCAACGGCCTCTCACGGTTATTCCGTAAGATACGATAGCATACGCCCGAACGCCAGCGTCAGAGCCAGCGCCGCGTGGCGGCGCAGTAGCTCCGGTATTCCTCGCCGAACCGGCGCTCCAGATAGGCCTCCTCGCGCGCGACAACGAAGCGGCGCAGCACAATCACGGCAGGCACCAACAGCACCACGCACCACAACGCATTGGCCAGCAACGCCACGCCGAGCGACAGCAGAAACAACGCGACATAGATCGGGTTGCGGCTGCGCGCGAACGGGCCGGTGCGAACCAGCGCCGCACTGGGCTTGTAGGGATCGACGGCGGTGCGGGCGCGGCGCATCTCCCTGACCGAAGCGGCGGCCAGGACCAGCGCCGCTGCGACCAAGACTGCACCCACCCAAACTGCGAGACCGGGCGGCAGAATGGGAAGCCGCACCACACGGTCCAGCAGCGCGCCCAGAACAAGAGCCGCTGCGAAAATCAAGGGGGGTGGGGCTAGGACGCCAGGGGTGTCATCAACCGACATCTTCGGAACTCCGTCGCGGCTCGGCCGGGGCGCTGCCCCGGACCCCGGCAGAGGCTTTGCCCCTGCACCCCACCAAGGGCCTGAGGCCCTTGGAACCCATCGCACTTACCAGCGGTCTAGGATCTCTCGGGTTTCTTCTACGGCTACGCGCCAGATCGCCAGCATCTCGTCATCGGGGCGCTGCGTGCGGCCACCGAAACTGCCGTCCTCCAGCAAATTGCGCGCCTCGAACGGAGGCAAGGTCCGCAACCGGTCAAGGTCGACCATGCGCTTCGAACCGTCGGCTGGCGTGCCGGGCAGCCTCGTCCACGCGTAGTTCTCCATCCAACCGGCATGGCCGGCCACCGGATCGGTCTCCAGCACCTTGCTGAACGTTCGCGGGGCGCGCCACCAATCGTGCAGCCGCACCCGGCAATCCGGATTGTCCATCATCCATTCCTGCGCCGCCACACAGGCGGGCGCGTTGCCGCCATGGCCGTTGACCAGCACAATGCGGCGAAACCCGGAACGCTTGAGACTGTCAAGCAGATCACGCAACACGGCACATAATGTCTCGACCCGCAGCGTGAGACTGCCGGGGAATGCCTGGAAATACGGCGCCAGCCCGAACGGCAGCGCAGGAAACACCGGCACCCCGAGCGGCTCGGCCGCCTCGACGGCAACCCGCTCGGCAAGGATCGCGTCGGTCAGCAACGACAGGCCGGCATGCTGCTCGGTGCTGCCAAGCGGCAGCACGGCGCGCTCGTCGGTCCGCACCCAGTCCTCGACCATCCGCCAGTCCATGTCGGCAATGCGCATGCGCGGTACCCCGGGGAAGCGGGTCCACGCTGGACACAGCCTCGCGTCGCGTCAAGCCGGCAGGCGAGCGATCGTCAGGGCAGCCGGGCCACGAGCACGTCACAGTTGGACCGGCCCGCCAGCAGACAATCCTCGACCGCCGTCGTCACGGCCAACTGATGCATCACATACAGACCGGCCACGACGACCAGCAAGGTCACCGCAAGCCCCGCCAGGCTCGCGGTTTTCCGGTCCGCCAGCTCCTGCTCCTCATCGCGGGAAAGCGGCAGTCTCTGGATATGCGCCATGATCCCCGCCCCGGATGGGGGCCAGGAAGCCTGGCACCCGTGCAACTTGTCGAAATGTAACTCAACCGGAGCGGAACGCAAGCGCGACGCGCAGCCGCAATTCGCGATCTGCGTGCAGGACTGCCGGGCGGCGGCACGAACCCGCCGGGGAGACGGTCTGGCGGGTGGTCGTCATTGGGCCGGAATTGGGATGGCTTCGCGCGCGAGCGGATGACAGGCTGAGCGGATGCGCAATGCCGTGAAACATCTTCGTTCCGCCGACCCCGCCATGGACCGGCTGATCAGCCGGGTCGGGCGCTGCGGTCTGAAGGTGGACCGCAGCGAGGAACCTTACCCCGCGCTGGTGCGGGCGATCGCCTACCAGCAACTGCATGCGAACGCCGCCCGTAGCATCCTCGGCCGGTTTGTTGCCCTGTATCCGGGGGTGGATTTTCCCACCCCGGCGATGGTGCTCGCCACCAGCGATGCGGCGCTGCGCGGGGCCGGGTTTTCCGCCGCCAAGGTGGCGGCGATCCGCGACATCGCGACCAAGGCAGCCGAAGGCGAGGTGCCGACGCGGCGGGCGGCGGCGCGGCTGGACGATGCGGTCCTGATCGAGCGGCTGACGCAAATCCGCGGCGTCGGCCGCTGGACGGTGGAAATGCTGCTGATTTTCACCCTCGGGCGGCCCGATGTGCTGCCGGTAGACGATTACGGCGTGCGCGAGGGCTATCGTCGCCTGCACGGCCTGGACGAGCACCCGCGCCCGCGCGACCTGGCCGCCATCGGCGAAATGTGGGCGCCGTTCCGCTCCTACGCCGCGTGGTATCTCTGGCGGGCGGCCGAGGAGGCGAAGCTTGTGACGCCAGCGTGACAAGCGGGTGATGCCAATACTCTGTGCCGATTCTGCATAGGCAAGGAAATTTCTGTCTGCCACGATCGTACGCAGGCCGGGACGGCCGGCGTGACGTGCCATGCCCCGAGCTGCCCCTGCCAGACCCCCCTGGACCAGTTTCGCTGGAGAGGTTTCATGGCCTTCCCTCACAAGATTCGGTTTCTTGCCTGTTTGGGTGCGGGCATGCTGCTCGCGCTGACAGCGCAGGCGCAGCAGGCTTCGCCGCCTGTAGCGGCCGCGCCGCCGGTTCATCCGGCCATCGAGCCGGTGGCGCTGGAAATCCTGAAGGCCGCCAGCACGCGGCTGGCCCAGGCAAGCGCGCTCAGCTTCACCGCGCTCACCACCTACGAACATCCCGCCCGGACCGGCCAGCCGCTGTATTATTCGACCCTGTCCGAAGTGGTGTTCCAGCGGCCCAACAAGCTGCGGGTGATTACCCCGGGCGACGGCCCGCCGTCGGAATTCTACTACGACGGCAAGGTGATGGTCGCCTACGCGCCGGCGGTCGATCTGGTGGCGGTGGCCGACGCGCCGGCGGATTTCCAGGCGGCGCTGAAGCAAGCCTTCGAGAAGGCCGCGATCTATTTCCCGTTCGCCGAAATCCTGGTGCCCGATCCCTACGCCAATTTGTCCGAGGGCCTGACCTCGGCCTTCCTGGTCGGCCAGTCGAAACTGGTCGGCGGCACCGTCACCGACATCGTGGCCTTCGCCAACGACAATGTGCAGGCGGAAATCTGGATCGGCGTCGACGACGGGCTGGTGCGCGAAATCCGGACGGTCTATCCGAAGGAACCCGGCCAGGGGCGGACCGAAGTGCAGTTCAGCAACTGGCATCTTGGCGCCGAGGTGGCACCGGCCGAGTTCACCACCCCGCACGCGGCCACCTCGCCACGGATGACCTTTGCCCGTCCGGATGCGCCGCCCCCCGCGCCGGCGGCCAAACCATAAGCAGGAGGGAGTTCGCCATGAGCAAGCTTTCAATCGCCGCCGCGGCGGTAGGCCTGATGGTTCTCGGCGTCGGTCCGGCCGGGGCCTGGATGCGCGGCGGCTATACGCCGAGCGGCGGGCATTGGGGAGCCGCGGGCGGGGACGGGCATTGGGCCGGCGACTGGAACGGCCATACCGGCGGCGGCACCTACGGCACCACCGCCAACGGCACCCACTATGCCACCACCAACCGCGGCGGCACTGCGACGGCATCGGATGGCAGCTGGTCGTCGGAGAGCGCCAGCGGACGGACGAATGGCGGCACCTACGGCACCACGGCCTATGGCACGCATTACGCGACCGGGTTGTACGGCGGGGCGGTGGCCACCAACAACGGGTCCTGGGCAGCCGGACGCAATGGCCAGTACGCCTATGGCAGCACGTATTCGGGCGCCGGCGGCTACGGCTATCACCCGCCGGCGGTGGTCAACCAGTACGATGGAACTGGATGCTACAATTGCGGCGGCTGGAGTGCGGGCGGGGCGGCGGTGGCCGGTGCCGTCGCCGGTGCCGCCGTGGGCGTGGCGGCCGGCGCGGCGGTAGCTTCGAGCGCCTATGCCTCGGGATACGCCGCCGGGAGTGTGTATGCCGCGCTGCCGGCCGGATGCATCTACACGCCCATCGGCGTGCAAACCTACTACCAGTGCAACGGCGTCTGGTTCGCCCCCGCCTATGGCGCGAACGGGACCTACTACAACGTCGTGCCGGCCCCCTGACGGGCACCACGCGCTGATCACGGGAGGCGGCCTCAGGCCGCCTCCCCCCGCGTGCCCGGTTGTTATGCCGCCGAGCGCGCCGTCTGCTCCGCCGGCGGGACCAGTCCCGGAAGCGCCTCGCGCGCCTGCATTAACGCCAGCTGGTCCTCGGACTCCCGCGGCAACGGCGTGATCGCCACGTCGCTGTAGGGGTGCAACGCATGCTCGCGCAGCGCGCGGCGGCGGATGCGGTTCACCTGCTGCACGAGGCGCACGAAGCGCGCCAGCTTGACGAGGGTATCCGCGAAATAACGGACGTGGAACAGCACCGCGTTCTCGCGCGGCAGGCCCGGCCGCCGGGTTCGGCGGATTTTCCGGCGCAGATAGCCGCCCTGCAACGGATGGACCTTCTCGATCAACGGCATGCCGCGAAAAACCACCAGGCTCATCATCAGCCGCTTGGCGGGGATGCCAGTGGCGATCGCGCGGCGCAGCAGCGTTTCGATATGCGCCATGCTGTAATACGACCGCCAGGCGCGATGATACACGCCCTGCCACGCCTCGGCCGTCATCCGCCCATGCGCGGTGCAGACATGCTCAAGGTCGTAGTTGTTCATGTCCGTCTGCATGGGCACCCCGGCCCGCGCCAGCTTCTGGTGATCTTCCGATCCCGGCAGCGGCGTCAGGACGAAGAACTCCAGACAATCGACGGGCAGCTCGCGCTGGAGGATTTCGATGTCGCTTTCGATGGAGTAGGCCGTGTCTTCCGGGAAGCCCAGGATGTAGCCGCAGAAGGTGATGATCCCCGCCTGCCGCCAGGCCTGCAGCATGCGCCGGTATTCGCCGATCTTGTTCTGGCGCTTTTTGGCGTGCACCAGATTGCCCGCGTTGATGGTTTCAAGGCCGATGAAAACCCGCAGGCATCCGGCGCGGCGGCATTTGTCGATGAAATTCGGCAGCCGGTAGGCCAGCGCGTCCACCTGGATCAGGAAAGTGAATTCCAGCTTTTCCTGCTCGCGCAGTTCGATGACGCGGTCGAGAATTTCCTCCCAGTGCTGATTGCGGGCGAAATCGTCGTCGGTGATGAAGAATCGGTGCACCCCGCGTTCGAGATGCGCGCGCAGCAGCCGTTCCACATCGTCGGCGCTGCGATGGCGGGACTTGCGGCCCTGCACGTTGATGATGGTGCAGAAGCTGCACTGGAACGGGCAACCGCGGCCAGCATCGAACGAGCCGATCGGCGGCGAGTAGCGCTGCAGCCGCTCGGGCGGCAGGAAGGGCGGCGGCGCCCCCTGCAGCCCCGGCAGGTCGGCCATGACGTTGTAGAGGGGCTTCGCGCGCTTGGCGAACAGATCGCCCAGCAGCGCGTCGATATGGCCCTCGGCTTCACCGGCGAACAGCACGACGCCCAGATCGAGCGCCGCCTGCAAATCGGCCGGCAGCGCGTCCAGCATCGCCAGGCAGCCGCTGACGTGAAAACCGCCGATGACGACATCGAGACCGCGGGCGCGGAATTCGTGCGCCATGTCCATGGCGCGGGGGAACTGGTTGGTCTGCACGCCGACCAGAAAGACGACCCCGGCCCCCGCCTGGTTGATCCGCCGCGCCACGCGGTCGGGCGAAATCACCGTATTGCACTCGTCCCACCCGTCGAGGGTGATTTCGACATCCGGGCCGAGCACCCGGCGTTCCGCAGCGTCGAGCACGATGGCATACAGGCTGGCCAGCGAATTCGCCGGGATGGAGGCTTTCCACCACTGGATCACATAGCCATCGTCGTCGTAGTGCGACGGCTTGATCATTTCCACATGAAAGCGCGCCGTCATGGCCTCCCCTTTTTCGCCCCGCAGGGTATCGCCTGCCGGAGTGAAGCGCTTGTGTCAATGTGCGACTGGGGAAAGAAGGAAGGCCAGGGCTCTGCCCTGGACCCGCAAGGGGTCAGTGGACCCCTTGACCCCGCTACTTAAGTAATCGGGTCAAGGGGGCCACTGCCCCCTTGCGGGTCCAGGGCAGAGCCCTGGCCTTCCTTCAATGCCCCTTGAACAACCCCGAAAGCGGTATGCTAGCGGTCGCGAAAATCGCATATCCCTGGGTTCTGTCGTGCGCCGCGAACTCCACGTAGCCGCGCAGGTTGGTCGACAGCGACAGCCCGTCGCCGAGGTCAAAATTGTAGCCGATTTGCGGCCCGACCGCGCGCACGCGCGACTTGACGGGCCCGAGGATCGGCGGCTGGCCCTGATCGGCGGTCAATTGCTGGTAATAATACCCAACAGCGCCTACATAGAATTTATCCGAGAGAAATTGCGACGCGCCGAGATCCAGATGAGAGTCGATCCCGTTGGTATAATTGTCCGTCGTGTTCACGAAATTCTTGGTAAATCCCAGTGTCGCCGACATCTCCGTTCCGGTCTTCGTATTATAATAAGTATATGCGCCACCACCATCGATTGCCGCATGGCCGATGCCGATGTTCGACAGGCGGTTGGGATCGTAATTTCCGGTCCACAAAGACCCGGTTGCGTAGACCATGAAATTGCTCATGCCGGCGGTCCAGAACAGATTTACCGTGGGCGTGAGGTTGCCGGGGCCGATCACCGAATCCGCGCGTGACTCGGACAGCGGACCGAGCCTGATATTCGCCGATGAACTGGCATAGGCCGGCACCAGGGAGAGCGAAAAGCTCGGACGCGCGCCGAGGACCGTCGTATCGAGCGCGTAGGTCGGCACGAACATCAGTTCGTCCAGCGATCCCTTCAGGCCCGCCGCCACCAGATTTCCGCGCGCAAGGGTCCGTCCGGCGCCGATCCCACCCGTGTAGGCGTAGAAATTGACCGGCAGCGACCATCCCGGATCGGGCGCCACCGCGGCGAAGCTCGCGTATTGGCCCGGCAGCCAGAAACTCACGCCGCCCTGGTCGGCCCTGGCCGCCGTGGCGGACATCAGAAAGGCGGCCAGACCGAACGTCGCGATGCAGCTCCGTTGCGTCCCTGTCGCGCGGCGAAGCATGGCATCGTTCCTCAGGTTTGCCGGCCGGACCGTCACCGGCCGGCGGGGCGCCGTGTCATCCCTCCACGATCGGGGCGGGTTCGGGCGTTTTGCGACGCTTGCGCCACTCCTCGAAGCTTTGCAGCACGACGAAAAACGACGGCACGAACAGCACCGCCAGACAGGTGGACGCGAGCATGCCGGTGAACACGCTGATACCAAGCGATTTGCGCGCGTTTGCCCCCGCTCCGGTCGCCAGCACCAGCGGCAGCACGCCGAGGATGAAGGCAAAGGAGGTCATCAGGATCGGCCGGAACCGCGACCGTGATGCCTCGATCGCCGAGTCCAGGATCGACAACCCGTCGAGCAGCCGGCGTTCGCGCGCCATTTCGACGATCAGAATGCCGTTCTTGGCCGACAGCGCGATCAGCAGCATCAGGCCGATCTGCACGTAAAGATTCTGCGCAACGCCCAGAGCCGTCAGCGCCGCCACCGGGCCCAGCAGCGCCAGCGGCACCGCCGAGAGCACCGCCAGCGGCAGCACCCAGCTTTCGTACTGGCCGGCCAGGCAGAGATAGACCAGCAGGATCGAAAGGGCGAAGACGTAGTAAAGCTGATTGCCGGTGATCTTTTCCTGATACGACATGGCCGACCATTCGAAGGTCATGTCGGCCGGCAGCACCCGTTTGGCGATTTCCTCCATGGCGGTGATCGCCTCGCCGGAGCTGTAGCCGCGCCCGGGCGCGCCGATGATCGTGGCCGAGGGGAAAAGATTGTACAGGGTGATCAGCGCCGGCCCGACCGCGGGGCCGAGATGCGCGACCGCGCCGATCGGCACCATCTGCCCGTCCTGGCTGCGCACGTTCAGGTTCAGCAAATCATCCGGCTGCAGCCGGAACTGCGAATCGGCCTGCACATAGACCTGCAGCGACAGGCCGAATTTGTTGAACTGATTGACATAGGTGGACCCCACGTAGTCGGTGAGGGCGGCGAACACGTCGCCCACCGACACGCGCAAGGTTTGCGCCCGGGCGCGGTCCACCGTGAGCGCGACCTGCGGCGCGTCGGTTCTGACCGTGGTCAGCACGCGCTGCAGGCGGGGATCCTTGTTGGCCTCGGCGACGATCTGCTCGGTATAATTCTTCAGCTTCTGATAATCGAAGCTGCCGCCGAGCATTTCCACCTGCATCTGAAACCCGCCGGCATTGCCGATGCCCTGGATCGCCGGCGGCGGCAGCACGTAGGCCCGCCCGTCCGGCAGGGAGGCGAGCCCGCCCTGTAGATGGTCGTACATCGACAGCAGGTCCTGCCCCTTCGCCCGCCCGCGCTCGTCGAACGGTTTTTCGATGACCCAGACGGCGCCCGCATTGGCCAGATCGGCGCTGTTGTCGAGCAGCGACAAGCCCGAAATCGCGATCACCTCCTGCACGCCCGGCGTGGCGAGCGCGACTTTCGTGATCTCGCTGAGCGTCGCCGTCGTGCGGCCTTGCGAGGCGCCGTCGGGAAGCTGCACGGCGGATAACAGATAGCCCTGGTCGTCAATCGGAATGAACGCCGTCGGCAGCCGGCCGAGACCCCAGATGGCACCGCCGCCGAGGGCGAGGGCGATCAGCACCATCAGTCCGCTGCGCCGCACCATCTGGCCGATGAACGCCGCATAGCCGGTTTCCATCCGGTCATAGACGAAGTTGAAGCCGCGATAGAAAACATTGCGCTGCTCGGGCGGCACCGGCGTGCGCAGCCAGGCGGCGCACTGGGTCGGCTTGAGGGTGGCCGCGTTCACCGCGCTGATCAGCGCCGTCACCGCGATCACCAGCGCAAATTGCGCGAACATGTTGCCGGTCAGGCCCGGCACGAAGGCGGCCGGCAGGAACACCGCCATGAGCACCAGGGTGATGCCGATGATCGGCCCGAACAACTCGCCCATCGCCTTGATGGCCGAGTCGTGGCCCGACATGCCGCGCTCGATATATTTGGTCACGCCTTCGACGATGACGATCGCATCGTCCACCACGATGCCGATCGCCAGCACGATGCCGAACAAGGTGGACAGGTTGACGGTGAAGCCAAGCGCCGCCATGCCGGCAAAGGCGCCGATGATGGTGACCGGCACGGTGGTGGCCGGCACCATGGTGGCGCGGAAGTTCTGCAGGAACACCAGGATCACGATCAGCACCAGGATGCCGGCCTGGTACAGCGTGCTGTAGACCTCGGCGATGGAGGCGCTGATGAAAATGGTCGTGTCGTACGGAATGGCGTAGTGCAGCCCCGGCGGGAAGCGGCGCGACAGGTCCGCCATCAGCGCCTTGACCTCATTGCCGACCTGCAGCGAATTGGCCTCCGGCGTCTGGTAAATGCCGATGCCCGCGGCCGGCTTGCCGTCCAGCTTGAATTCCTGCGCGTAGGTTTGCGAGCCGAGTTCGATGCGCCCGATGTCTTTGACACGGATCAGCCGACCGCCCTGGGCGGTCTGATCCTTGACGATGATGTCGGCGAACTGGCTCGGGTCGTTCAGGCGTGACTGGATGTCGACCGTGTACTGGAAGGCCTGCCCCTTCGGCGCCGGCGGCATGCCGACCTGGCCGGAGGCGACGTTCTGACTCTGCATCCGCACGGAATCGATCACGTCCTTCGGCACAAGGCCGAAGGAGAACAGCTTCTGCGGGTCCATCCAGATCCGCATGGAATACTCGCCGGCGCCAAACACCTTCACCGAACCGACACCCGGCAGGCGTGCCAGCTCGTTGGTCAGGTTGATGGTGGCGTAGTTGCTCATGTACAGGCCGTCGTATTGCCCGTCCGGCGCGTTGAGCGTGACGATCTGCAGGATCGCGGTGTTCTTCTTCTGCACGCTGACGCCCTGCGCCTGCACCGGCTGGGGCAACGAGGCGAGCGCGATCTGCACCCGGTTCTGCACCAGCACCTGATCGATATCCGGGTCGGTGCCGATCGCGAACGTCACCGTCAGGCTGTACGTGCCGTCCGCGGCGCTGGTGGACTGCATGTACAGCATGCGATCGACGCCGTTCACCTGCGTCTCGATCGGCAGGGCCACGGTGTCGATGATGGTCTGCGCGCTGGCGCCGGGATAGCTCGCGGTTACCTGCACGGTCGGCGGCACCACGTTCGGATACTGCGCCACCGGCAGACGGTAGACGCAGACGGCACCGATCAGCACCAGGACAATCGCCAGGACATTGGCGAGGACCGGGCGCTCGATGAAGAATTTCGACATCATCGGCGCATGCCCTACCCGCCGCTGGTCGTCATTTGCGGGTCCACCTTCGTGCCGGGGGTGGCGCGCCACAGCTCGCCCACCACCACCCGATCATCCGCACGAAGCCCGGAGGTGATTACCCGCAAAGCACCCACCAGCTCGCCCAACTGGACATAGCGCTGCTGGACCACGTTGTTCTGGTCGAGCACCAGCAAATAGCGGCCACCCTGATCGGCCTGCAACGCGCGATCCGGCACCAGCATCGCGTTCTGATAGGCGCGGCCCATGGGAAGACGGATCTTGACGAACATGCCGGGCAGCAAGGTCCGGTCGGGATTGCTGAGGATGCCGCGAACGAACAACGTTCCGGTCGCCTGATCGATCGCCGGCGCGACATACTGGATCGTGCCGTGATGCGGATAGCCGGTTTCATCCGCCAGGGCAGCATCGATCGGAATGCGGTGCACCTCCTCCAGCGTGAGCCGGCGCTGGTCCAGATTCTGCCGGATCTGCAAGGCCTGCTGCGAGCTGATATTGGCGACGACATAGATCGGGTCGAGCTGAATGATCTCGACCAACTCGGCCTGCTGGCCGTTGCCGCCGACCACGTTGCCCGGATCGATCAGGTGCTTGCCCATCTGGCCGTCGAACGGCGCCCTGACTTCAGTGTAGCTCAGGTTCAACTGGGCGATCGCCACCTGCGCCTGGGCCGCCAGGATATTGGCCTCGGCACTCGCGCGCTCGAAATTCCAGTGATCGACATCAACCTGCGTCGCTGCGTCTTTCTTCAGCAGGGCCGTGTAGCGAACCACTTCGGTCTTGGCATAAAGCAGGGCCGCTTGCTGGGCCTGCAGCTGCGCCTGGGCCTGTTGCAACTGGGCCTTGTACTGGTCCTGCTGGATGGTGACGAGAAGGTCGCCTTTCCGGACGAGCGCACCATCGGCGAAATGCAGTTTTTCGAGATAGCCGACGACGCGCGCAATCAGCTTCACCTGGGCGACGGCGGCGGCATTGCCGGGAATCTCCAGATAATCGCCGACAGTCTGAACCTTCGGCAGCACGACCGGGACCGCCGGCAGTGCTTGGCCCGGCGCTTGCGCCTGCGCGCCGCCGCTTGCCAGGCCGAGCATCACCGCGACCGCGGCAGTCAGCAACGCAGCCTTCCAACCGGCCGGCGCGGCGGCGCGCATATCGAGAAAAATGGTCATGGCATCCTCACCACTGCGGCGCCCGAACGTCGGGTCCTTGGTCGGCCGGCGAGGGGAGCCCGGGCGTCGCCGGCTGCTTCTGATCGGCAGGCGGCAGCAAATTCCCCCAATTCGTCCGGTTGCGCATTTCGTCGCGGGTCGCGCCATTCACGAATTCGTTGCCCTGTCGGAGCTGCCAGCCGCCGCCGAGGGCGCGGTAGACCGCGGTCAGGCCGGTAGAGACATTGCCGGAGGCCGACGCCAGGCTGGTTTGCGCCTGGTAGAGATTCTGCTCTGCGGTCAGCACGGTGGTGAAATCCCTTGTTCCCAGGAGGTACTGATCGATCGCGATGGCCAGGGCGCTGTTGGCCGCCGCGACGCTGCGGCGCAGCAGGTCGACCTGCAATTGTCCCTGCAGGTAGGTGGCCAGACCGTTCTCCACTTCCTGCTGCGCCTTCAGCACGGTATTGCGGTAAGTGATCAGCAATTCCTGCAAGCGCGCGTCCTGCACCCGCACGTTGTTGGTGATCTGGCCATAGTTGAGGACAGGCCAACTGAACTGCGGACCGAAGGCGAACTGGATGGCGTTGGCGGTAAAGACCTCGTTCAACCGGTTCCTGCCGACCGAACCGGCCACGGTGCCGAACGCGCCGGTCAGGCTGAAGGCGGGGAAAAGATCCGCCCTCGCCACACCGATCTGCGCGCTTTGGGCGGCGGCGTTGAGTTCGGCGGCGCGAATGTCCGGCCGGCGGCGGATGAGATCGGCGGGAATGCCGACGGCCACGTCCTTCGGCGGAACCGGGATGTCGGTGGGACCCGCGAGCAACGTGTCGAGCGACTCCGGCGTCATGCCGAGCAGCACCCGCAGCGCGTCTTCGCCTTGCTGCAACTGCGCCGTCAGTTGCGGGATGGTGGCTTCGGTCTGCGCCAGGACGTTCTCGGCCTGGAACACATCGAGTCCGGTCGCCGTGCCGCCGTGGAACCGGTCGCGCGCAATGGCGAGGGCCTTGCGCTGCTTCACGACGTTCTCGTGCGCGATGGCGATCTGCTGCTGCAGCGTGCGGATGCCGATATAGCTGGTTGCGACATCGCCGAGCAAGGTGACGAGCACGTCATCATAACTCGCGATCGAGGCGAGATAGGCGGCGTCGGCGGACTGCACCCCGCGCCGGAACTTGCCCCACAAATCAAGCTCCCAGGCAACCTGGGTGCCGAGCGAGGCGCGCCAGTAATTGCCGAGCTGGGACAGCGGGTTCGATGTCGGGTCGACCGAACTCGCCTGATTGTAGCCGACATTCGCGCCGATCTGCTGCGTCTGCGGGTAGAACTCGCCGATGGCCACGCCCAGCGTCGCCCGGGCCTCCAGCACGCGGGCGCCGGCGGCCAGCAAGGTCAGGTTCTGGTCGTAGGCGAGCCTGATCAGCTGATCGAGGGTGGCATCATGAAAGACGGTCCACCAGTTCTCGTAGTCCTGGTGGTCGGATTTCACCGCCGGATTGCCCGATTCGAGGAATGTGGCGGCGACCGGCGCCGCCGGTGCGGTGAAGTCCGGACCGACCATGCAGCCAGCGACCGGCAATAACATCGCCACGGCCAGCGACCGGTAGCGCGTTGCAACCGGCCCGCGAATAGCCGCGCGACGAGGTGGAAAAGCCGACAGCATCGGAAATGCCCTCATGCGGACGCCAGAATACGCACATCCATATGCCGCCTCACGCCGCCTCCCGCGGCGCGAAGGTAACGGACGGGACCAGGCAGGCCGCAGTCCGTCGCGGTTTTCGGCGCGGGTTGATGGTCACCTCGTCACGGCGTGGATTGCGCATCACTCCGGAGATCCTGGATGTGAGGTTCATGGGGCAGCCGCCTCGTTCTACAGCCAAACGTTGCACGCCCAGGCCGAGCCGGGCGGCATCGCTCCGCACAACGCCGCGCGCGGCAATGCGCCGCGTTCGCTCATGGACCTCCACGCCGGTGGTCGTTCCGTAGTACACTGGAAATCCGTCGTTTCGCAAGGGTCGCTGTGTTACCGACCCGTTGCGGCGGCGAGCGCGGCGGTGCTCTCGGGTGCCGGCCGCAAGCCAAAATAATAACAGCCCCAAAGCCTTACCGCGACCGGGGCGATCAGCGCGGAGGCCGAACAGACGCTGGCCACCACGGTGCTGGTCAGCGCGGTTTAAAGCAGACCTGAACTGGTCGGAATTGATGGGCCGCCCGCAGCGATCGGGACCGGTTCGGTGAAACGCGCGCGCGATCGCCACGACATAATGATGACGCACCCGGTATGCCCCCGTGTAAATTCCGCGTGCAGATTGAACAGGCTCAAATGTGTCGTCAAGTTCGGGATTTTGGCGGGGGACGGACACAGGAACG
>CAVQNU010000021.1:0-249868 GCA_963714255.1 uncultured Alphaproteobacteria bacterium | reverse complement strand
TCGGACGGCGCCGCCGAACACTGGGCTATCGCACTGACCCTGATCAACACGGCGAAGTTGAACGGCGTCGAGCCGCTTGCCTGGCTCACCGACGTGTTGCAGCGGCTCGTCTGCGGCCGTACCAAGGCACATGAGCTCGAGCAGCTGCTGCCCTGGAACTGGCGGCCTCCCGGGGCGGCCGACATGGCGAAAGCGGCGTAGCGCTCCCGCGAACTCGCATTGTGGCGCGGCGTCCTGGCGCTCGACGGCCTGACCGCAATCCGAGCGCGCGGCGATCCGGCCGCGGTCAGCGTTCCTGCGGTTGCCCGCAGGCGCGGGCGCAGCGCCGGCGTCGTCGTTCCCATGCATCGGCCCGGCATCTGCCGCCGTGACACCGATCCGGCCTGCCGGCTGAGGAGGCTCCGGGGCGGCCGGCGCTGCAGAAAGGTCTGTCGCCACTGGCACAGGAACGGCGGTCTCTGGGTGCCGCACCGTCAGCGTCATACCAACGGGCACGGGGCTCGGCAGGGTGTCGACCGGCGTGCCAAGCCCACCGCCCAGCAGCAGTTGTTGACGCCAGGCGTAGAACTGTCCCGTGCTGATGCCGTGCTTGTGCGCCACCATCGCTGGCGAAACGCCCGGCTGCATGCTCTCGGCCACGATCCGGCGCTTCTGCTCAGTCGTCCACCGACGGCGCTTGCCGCGGGCAACAACGTCGGCGCACGAAACGCGAGCGCTCGTATGATCACTCGCAAGAGCGCTCGCTGCCCGCAATGACCGCCTCTCCATGCCGTCGTCCTCCGTCATGGACGACATCTGGCGCCAAACCGCCGGCCCCGCGCAATGTGCCGCCGGCGCCCCGGTCACGAAGCAGAAGCGTGTGGTCGATGTTGTCGAACAGACCCTTGATATCGAATTCCAGAACCCAGTCGTACTCCCAGCACCGCCGTTGCGTCACCCCAACCGCATCGAGCGCCGACCTGCCCAGTCATCAGGCTCCCGGCAGGCTGGTCCCAGGAGATCGAAACGCCCCTGGTTTTGACGACGGTTCTCTGGATAACGACGCGTCTTCGAAGGGTTCACGTGCGTTCGTCTCACCAACACGCACCTGCTCAAGGTAATCCTTGAACTTTTGCGCCAGCGCTCACGAGTGCGGCTCTTGACCGCCGCCGCCTGGAGTGGTTTGGGACCCGCTCCTGAAAGCCGATCCCGAGGGGCCCACCCTCATCTTCCGCGCAGCTCGTCTACACGGCCTATCCGTTCATGGCGAACTTCCTTTCCGTGTGCGTCTGCAGCACACTCTCGATGCGCCAATGGGCGCGCGACAACGCCAGCAGATATTCCGACCCTGCCGGCGCAGCGGTCAGGCTGGTCATGGCGTCAACCGTCGCAATTCCGGCCGTGCCGCGCATAGTAAACTCGTGTGTGATCGGCCAGAGCCGGGCCAAACCAGGTCGTGACGGCTTCAGGTGCCTGGCCAGCGTGGCGGTTATGTCCGGCCGGCGGGTCTCAATCCGGCGATGGCCTTTCTCGATCGTCTCGGCGCACCGCAGGTCAGACGGTGGCGACCCGACTGCCGAGGGCGGGGAACTCCGGCCCGACGGCCAAGGCTCTGTCCGCATTCAGCGCCGGCTGGTTGTCCTCGACGGTGAGAACGTCCTCCCCGCAGCGATCATTGATCACAGGGCCGATCTCCATCCGGGTGAACATGGCCGCCCAACTGATCTGGCCCAGTGATCTCGGCGTCCCCCCTTGCAAAGAGGCGCTGAACGCCGCCAGCAAACGATCCCCAGCGGACAGCCCCCCGGCACGCCCGCGCAGCCGCTTGCGGTCAATCGCGGCATGGCCCGCGGCCTGTTCACCACGCACCAAGGTCCAGGGGCAGAGCCCCCGGACCTTGCTTCTTTCTTCCGATTACCAGCCGTAGCCACGCCACCCGTAATGGCTGTGCAACTGCTTTTCATAGGCCTGATCGACGATCTCATCGGGGTCCCAAGGCGGGCTGTCCTTGATCTGATTGCAGCCCAGGTCCAGCCGGATGTGTTTGTCCGACCACCGGATTTCCTGCACCGCATAGGGCGACACCAGCACGTGCTTGCCGAACCCCCAATTCCTGGTGTCGACGATGAGGTAGCGGATCTCCCATCTGCCATCGTCGAGCAGCATGTCCTTGACATGGCCGATCTCGCCGTCGCTCGCCTGGATATGATAGCCGGTGACGGCGGCGATGCTGCGCAGATTCGGATCTCCGTCATTCAGACGCGAGCCGATTTCGGCAGCCTCCCCTATTGCACCGTCCTTCGCGGCGGCTGACGGCGGCGCCGGGGCAGCGGTTGCGTCCGCGCCAAAATGGCTCCGTCCGCCCCATCGCGGATCCCATCCGAAATGGTGATACAGATGGTCCTCTAGCTGCTTCGACACGGGTTGCACGTCCAGGACGTTGGGTCCGTCCTCGATCTGGGCCTTCGTCAGCCGCACCGGCAATTGTTGCCGTTCATCGTCGGCTTGCCCGATCGCCGACGGGTGAATGAGCACCTTGCGACCGCTCAGCCAGGTCCCGGTGTTCACCACCAGCCATCGCACATTCCAGCTTCTGTCGTCGAACAGAAGATCGCTGACGGTCCCAAGGCTGCCATCGCTCGCTTCGAGCGTGTAACCGTTGAGCGCTGATCCGGTCAACAGCATGGTTTTGCTCCTTATTCGGAATGACCTGCTTGATCTTCCGGCCTGTGGTAAAAAATACGTTGCTCACTGCTACGCCTCAGAGGCTTCGCTTTGACAGGATCGGAAACTACGCAGGGCCGGTGCACCGTGGGCTGGCCTTCCTTCGCTCCGGCCGGCCCTGTAGCCTGCGTCCCCGCACGCCGCGCCGGCGCGATGGCCGATGGAGGACGAAGCCGATGTCACTCTCACCGCTCGCCGGCAAGCCGGCGCCGCCTGACCTGCTGGTCGACCTCGCCCGGCTGGAGGCGGCCTATTACGACACCATCCCCGATCCGGCCGACCCCGCCCAGCGCGTGCAGTTCGGCACCAGCGGCCATCGCGGCAGCTCGCTGCACGGCTCGTTCACCGAAGCGCATATCCTCGCCATCACCCAGGCCATTTGCGAACACCGGCGCGCCCGCGGCATCGGCGGGCCGCTGTTCATGGGCC
Organism: uncultured Alphaproteobacteria bacterium; assembly: GCA_963714255.1. Taxonomy (GTDB): domain Bacteria; phylum Pseudomonadota; class Alphaproteobacteria; order Acetobacterales; family Acetobacteraceae; genus Rhodovastum. Next base: position 246,736 of record CAVQNU010000021.1, on the reverse strand, counting down.
GCGACTCGCATGCGTTGTCCGCCGTCGCCCAGCACAGCGCGCTGGAGGTGCTGGCGGCCAATGGTGTCACCACGCTGATCCAGCGCGACGACGGCGTTACCCCCACGCCGGTCGTCTCGCGCGCCATCCTGGTGCACAATCATGGCCGCAGCGCCGGCCTCGCCGACGGCATTCTCATCACCCCGTCGCACAACCCGCCCGAGGATGGCGGCTTCAAATACAACCCGCCGAACGGCGGCCCGGCTGACACCGACGTGACGCGCTGGGTGCAGGACCGCGCCAACGCCCTGCTCGCCGAGGCCAACCGCGGGGTGCGGCGGATCGGCCTGGCCGCCGCGCTGGCGGCGGACACCACGCGCCAGGAGGATTTCGTCCGTCCCTATGTGGACGACCTGCGCCATGTGATCGACATGGACGCCATCCGCGCCGCCGGTCTGCGCCTGGGCGTCGATCCGCTCGGCGGCGCCTCGCTGCCGTACTGGCAGCCGATCGCCGAGACCTACGGGCTCGACCTCACCGTGGTGAACGAAAGTCTCGACCCGCGTTTCGCCTTCATGACGCTGGACCATGACGGGCGCATCCGCATGGACTGCTCCAGCCCCTATGCCATGGCCGGGCTGATCGGCCTGAAGGACCGGTTCGACCTCGCCTTCGCCAACGACCCAGACGCCGACCGGCACGGCATCGTCACGCCATCGGCCGGGCTGATGAACCCCAACCATTATCTGGCGGTTGCCATCGACTATTTGCTGACCCACCGGCCGCACTGGCCGGCACAGTCGGTGATCGGCAAGACGGTGGTGAGCAGCGGCATCATCGATCGGGTGGTGGCGCGCCACGGCCGGCATTTGTCGGAAGTGCCGGTGGGTTTCAAATGGTTCGCCCCCGGCCTGTTCGACGGCTCGTTCTGCTTCGGCGGCGAGGAAAGTGCGGGTGCGAGCTTCCTGCGCCGGGACGGCACCGTCTGGACCACCGACAAGGACGGCCCGCTGCTGAACCTGCTGGCCGCCGAAATCACCGCCCGCACCGGCCGCGACCCCGGCGAACACTACCTGGCGCTGACGCGGGACCTCGGCACGTCCTATTACACCCGCATCGACACGCCGGCGACGCCGGCCGGCAAGGCGCAGTTGCAGAAACTCGCGCCCGACGCCGTGCGCAGCGCCACGCTGGCCGGTGAGCCGATCCTGGAGCGACTGACCCGCGCGCCCGGCAACGACGCGCCGATCGGCGGGCTGAAAGTGGCCTCCGCGCATGGCTGGTTCGTCGCCCGCCCGTCCGGCACCGAGGACATCGTGAAGCTGTATGCCGAGAGTTTCCGCAACGCCGCCCATCTGCAGCGCATCCTGGACGAGGCGCAGCAGATCATGGCGGACGCGGTGGCGGGGTAGGGGGGTCATGGCGGAGCGGCCTGCACCGAAGCCCGCGCAGACGCCGCGTGCCCTGGCGGCGGCGGAGGAGCGCCGTGCCCGCGAGGCGGCGGCGCTGCGCGAGAACCTGCGCCGGCGCAAGGTGCAGGCGCGGGCGCGGAGCGATGCGGGAGAGGATGAGGACAAACCAGCCGATGCAGGCGATCGCGGCCGGTGAGGGGGTGCGACCCTTCAGGAAAGCGCGGGGCCAATCCGCCAAGGTCGGGTCCCGGCGAGGAAGCGGCCGTACGCTCCGGGACGGCATGACCGGCTACATTGCACCCATTCCGGTCGCTTAACTGACACGGGAGGTTTCCCGAAAACAGACGTCACCAGGACCGCAGCTTGGAACACAGTCGTGTCCGATCGCCTTATCAGCGCGGCGTCGGCGGGCAATTCTCCACGACCCGGCAGTGTCCGGAAATGAGCTAAAAAATGGTCTAAGTGTGTTGGAGACAAATCCCACTGACATCTCGTAGATTCATTTTATCAATGTCCAGTTACATTTGATAGCCTGCGAGGGTCGGATTCCTACCGGCTGCGGCTTGGATTGTTTTTGAAATCTATTCACCATTTGCCCGACAACTCGACAGATTTTGATCCCCAGATTTCGCGGAAGTGAAGGGTGCTGGCCGGCACGGTTCGGTTACCTTCCCCTCCCTGGAGGGCCATGAACGCGATCTCCAAACGCCTTATCCCGACCGGGGACGGCCGCCCATGCGTGGTCTCCGCCGTTGATCCCTCTCCACCAACAAGAAAATGAGAGCATCATGTCCCACCATCTCGATTCACCGATCGCCCGGCAAAACGTCCGGCTCGACATCACCGACCTCTATGTATTCAGAGGCGAAACGGGGACCGTGTTCATCATTAATGTCTGCCACTCGATTGCCGGCGCGATTCCCACACCCGGCTATCATCCGGAAGGCATGTACGAATTCAAGGTCGACCTCGATGGGGATGCCGTCGAAGATGTGACCTACCGCATCACCTTCGACGAGCGTGACGCAACGGGCAGGCAGCGCTTCGTGGTGCGTCGGATCGCAGGGACCGACGCAATCAATCCGGATGCGGCCGGCGTCGTCCTGGCTCAGGGCTCCACCGGCGAAATAGTCACCACAGCGACCGGCTTGCGCGCCTGGGCCGGCAAGGCCGGCGACCCGTTCTGGATCGAGCCCGATGTGCTGCATGCGGTCGGTCACGCGTTCCAGGACGGCACGGCAATCGACCTGACCGGATGGGATCCTGGCAAGGCCAGGAACCTGTTTGCCGGCCACACGGTGTATTCGATCGTAATGGAGACCCCCGACGCCGAACTTCTCGCGCGCGAATCCGCCAACGGACGCATCGGCGTTTGGGCCGTCGCAACGCTCGCCACCGACGCCGGCGGCTGGCGCCCAATCAACCGGGTCGGCCTGCCGATGATCCACCCGCTGTTCACACAGTTCAATGAGGACCTCGGCAATCGGCTCAATGCCGGCCGGCCGGCCGATGATTTCGCCACGTATGGCGAGGCCGTCAGCAGGGCAATCGCCGGTGTCGTCGCCGCCAACGGGACATCGGAGGATCCACACGGTTACGGCGCAAAGGTTGCCCATCGGTTTTTCCCCAATATCCTCCCCTACGAGGTCGGCACCCCGGCAGCGTTTGGATTTGTCGAATGGAACGGTCGCGCGTTGACCGACAACGCGCCGGACGTGATGTTCAGCATCGCTGCGAACACACCCGTCCGTCTTGGCATCGGCAAGGAGTTGGTCGCCGCGCGACCCTCGAAGGCATTTCCCTACGTGCCTTCGCCGATATGATCCCACCAGCGACAGGAAGATGCCGGGTGCAATGCCGAACGGCATTTCACCTGACGATCGCTTGTTTGCTTCGCAGGCGGCTCCAACAAAACCCGGCGAGGTGGCGCCCCGACGGCCGCGCACACGCTAGATCATTCTCGCCCAGACCGGAATTCGAGCGACGAGCCGCCGCTGCAGAGCGGGACTAACTGCGCTGCGACGCTTGAGTCCAACGATCGAGAACAGCCCGACCGACAATGCCCGAAAGCCGCCCAGCCGAACTGGGCGCCATCTGATCAGGAGGATAGAATGACGAACGCGAAACCAAGCGTGGTTCTCGTCCACGGCGGCTTCGTCGACGGCGCCGGATGGGAGAGCGTGTACCGTATCTTGAAGAAAGACGGCTACGACGTGCGCATCGTGCAGAACCCCACCCTGAACCTGGCCGGCGATGTCGCCGCAACCCGCCAGATCATCGGGCAGGCCGACGGCCCTGTGGTGCTGGTTGGCCATTCCTACGGTGGCGCCGTGATCACCGAAGCCGGCAATGATCCGAAGGTTTCCAAGCTCGTCTACATCACGGCATTTGCGCCGGACAGGGGCGAGTCCGTTGCCTCCCTGATCAAGGACCCGGCACCGGGCGCGCCTGTGCCTCCGATCCTGCCGCCGCAGGATGGCTTCCTATTCCTCGACAGGGCGAAGTTTGCCGCCTCATTCGCCGCCGACGTTGAGCCCGACAAGGCTCAGTTCATGGCCGACTCCCAGGTTCCCTGGGGAATGGAGGCGGTCGGCGGCGCGGTCAGCGAGCCTGCGTGGCGGACCAAGCCGAGTTGGTACCTGGTGGCAACCGACGACCGGATGATCCCCCCCGCGGCTCAGCGCTTCATGGCTCAGCGCGCCGGCGCCACGACGACAGAAAATGCGGGCAGCCACGCCATCTACGTGTCGCAGCCAGACGCGGTTGCGGCAATTATCAAGGATGCTGCGCACGCGTGAGAGCCGGCAATACCAACGCGTAGGATGCAATGCCGCACGGCATTGCATCCTGTGATCGCTGTCGGAATGCAGACGAAACAAAGACACGCATCGAGGCGAACGGCGTGAGGCTTGCTCGCGCCCGTCCTCCGATCAAGCGGCGCGGCTGGAACTTGCCGAATAGCCCGCACCGGAGACGTAGGCAGACAGCGTTTCGACCGCCGTCTCGTGCTGCATGATTTTGTTTTTCACCACATCACCGATGCTGACCATACCGACCAGCGTGCCGCGGTCGAGCACCGGCAGGTGCCGGAATTGTCCGGTTGTCATGATCGCCATGGCTTCGTCGGTGGTTGTCTGAAGCGTGACGGTCTTGACCGCATGGGTCATCAGTTGTTCGGCGGTTTTCCAGTGCGTCTGGCCGCCATCGACAGCCAAACCATAGGCAATGTCGCGTTCGCTGAGGATGCCGATCAGTCCGCCGGCTGAATTCTGTCACCACGACGGCGCCGATGCGCCGTGAGGCAAGAATTTGTGCAACCTCCGCGATCGTGCTGGTAGGGCGCACAGTATAGACCTCGGCGCCCTTGTGTTTAAGGATTGCGGCCATCGTCATCGTTCTTGGTCCTTCCTGGGCTGCGGCGCCATCAACCGCATGCCAACGCTTTCTTTTTTTGCGTACGAGCGACCATCGCGTGTTCCCCAGAGCATTTTTCCCAAGGTTCACCGTGTCATATTCAGCACAATCCGCGCAGGATTACAATATGCCACATTCGGCCAAACTATTCCTGACTTCAACGCGGGACGGCCATCGCGGTGGCAGTCGGGTGTAGGAAGGCAAGGCCAGGGCTCTGCCCTGGACCCCGCACGTTAAGCATTCGTCTTGAGAGAGGGGTGAGGCGATGAACCGGTTCACCGCCTCACCCCCTCTCAAGACAAATGCCTAAAAGTAATGGGTTCCAAGGGGCCACTGCCCCTTGGCGGGTCCAGGGCAGAGCCCTGGCCTTCCTTCCTTCACCCAACCGCCATCTTGCCCGCCCCGCGCCACCCGCGCAGGATGTCCGCATGAGCGAAACCGTCCTAGACGTGAAAAACATGAGCTGTCCGCTGCCCGTGCTGCGCGCCAACCGCGCCCTGCGCAGCCTTCCTCCCGGTGCCCGTCTGCGCGTGCTCGCCACCGACCGGGCCGCCGTCGCCGACTTCCAGGCCTTCTGCCGCGAGACCGGCCACGCCCTGCTGGCCTACAGCGACGAGGGAGGGGTATTCAGCTTCGTGATCCGCAGAAAAGCGGACTGAAGCCGAGGAAACGTCCGTGTCGGTTGCCCTGATCACCCACCCCGCGTGCCTCGAGCACGACACCGGCCCCTGGCACCCGGAATGCGCCGACCGCCTGCGCGCCGTGCTGCGCGCCCTGGAGGCGGAGGAGTTCCTCCCCCTGCTGCGCGAAGCCGCCCCTGCCGCCACCGAGGAACAGCTCACCCGCGTCCATCCGGCGGATTATGTGGCGGCCATCCTCGGCATCCGCCCCGAGCCCGGCGAGCACGTGCCGCTCGACAACGACACGGTCATGAGCGCCGGCAGCGCCGAGGCTGCCCTGCGCGCCGCCGGCGCGTCGGTGCACGCCGTCGATGCGGTCATGGAGGGCTGGGCCCGCAGCGCCTTCGCCGCCGTCCGCCCGCCCGGCCACCACGCCGAGCGTTCCCGCCCGCTCGGCTTCTGCCTGTTCTCCAACGCCGCCATCGCCGCCCGCCATGCCCAGGCGCGCTGGGGGCTGAAACGCGTGGCGGTGGTGGATTTCGACGTGCATCACGGCAACGGCACGCAGGACATTTTCGGCCCCGACCCCGGCCTGTTCTACGCCTCCACCCACCAGTTCCCCTGCTTCCCCGGCACCGGCACCGTCGCCGAGCGCGGCAGCGCCGACAACATCCTCAACGTCCCGCTCGCCCCGGGCAGCACCGGCGCCGATTTCCGCGACGCCTGGGACCACATCATCCTGCCGCGGCTCGACGCCTTCGCACCCGAACTGCTGATCGTCTCCGCCGGCTTCGATGCCCACAAGCTCGACCCGCTCGCCCAGCTTCGCCTGGAGACCGGCGATTTCCGCTGGATCACCGAGCGGCTGCTGGCCGCCGCCCGCCGGCATTGCGGCGGGCGCCTGGTGTCGCTGCTGGAGGGCGGCTACGACCTCGACGCGCTGGCCGCCTGCAGCGCGGCCCATGTCCGCGCGCTGTTGCACGGTTGACATATCACGTTACCTGAGGGGTTGGCGCCGGCCGCGCGCCGGGCTACGAACGCGGCACTACGATGACGGTAGCGACCTTCAGGAGCCCGACCATGCCTGCCGCCCGGCAGACGCCCATGACTGCGGCTCCGGCCGGTCCAGCCCCCCCTGGCGCGGGAACGGCCGACCCGGCGCTGGTGTCCCTGTCGTTTGAGGATGCCCTCGCCGAGCTCGAAAAAATCGTGCGCGGCCTGGAAGGCGGCCAGCAAAAGCTGGAAGACGCCATCGGCGCCTATGAGCGCGGCGCCCGCCTGCGCGCCCATTGCGAAGCCAAGCTTGCCGAGGCCGAGGCCCGTGTGCAGGCCATCGTCGCCGCCGCCGACGGATCGCTGGCGCTGCGGCCGGCCGACTGAATTCAGGACAGAGGCCCCATGCCCGCATCGCATTCCGCCACCCCTCTGACCGCCGCTTTGGCGCGCATCGCCGCCGAGGTGGAGGCCGCGCTGCAAGACCTGCTGCCGCCGGTCGAGGGCGCGGAGGCCCGTCTGATCGAGGCCATGCGCTACGCCAGCCTCAACGGCGGCAAGCGTCTGCGCGCCTTCCTGGCGATGCAAACCGCGGCATTGTTCGGCGTCGATCGCCGCTGCGCCGCCCGCGTCGGTGCCGCCATCGAAATGGTGCACGCCTATTCGCTGGTGCACGACGACCTGCCCGCCATGGACGACGACGATCTGCGCCGCGGCAAGCCGTCCTGCCACCGGGCCTTTGACGAGGCGACCGCCATCCTCGCCGGCGACGCGTTGCAGACCCGCGCCTTCGAGGTGCTCGCCGAGCCCGACACGCATTCCAACCCGGAAGCCCGCTGCGAACTGGTGGCGGCCCTGGCGCTCGCCGCCGGTGCGCGCGGCATGGTCGGCGGCCAGATGATCGACATGGTGAGCGAAGGTCAGGCGCTGAATGCCGAGCAGATCACCCGGCTGCACGCGCTGAAAACCGGAAGGCTGATCCAGGTCAGCGCCGAGGCCGGCGCCATCCTCGGCCGCGCTCCTGCCGCCCAGCGCCATTTGCTGGCCGCCTACGGGCGCGACCTCGGCGCGGCTTTCCAGATTGCCGACGATCTGCTGGACGCCACCGGAACAACGGAGGAGACTGGCAAAACGGCCGGCAAGGACGAGGCGGCCGGCAAGGCGACCCTGGTGTCCGTTTTGGGGGTGGAGCGGGCGCGCGACCAGGCCGAGGCTTTGGCGGATCAGGCCGCCCGGCATCTGGAAAGTTTCGGTGCCAAGGCCGGTCTGCTGCGGGATCTGGCCGGCTACGTGGTTTCGCGGCGCAAATGAGCCGGACGTGAGGACCGAAGACATGAGTGGAACAGCCGCCCCCGCCACCCCGATGCCCGCCACGCCGATGCCCGCCACGCCGATGCTGGACCGGGTGCGCTACCCCGCGGACCTGCGCAACTTCTCCGCCGACCAGCTCAAGCAGATCGCCGACGAGTTGCGCGCCGAGACGCTCGATGCGGTCTCGGTCACCGGCGGCCATCTGGGCGCAAGCCTGGGGGTGGTGGAACTGACGGTGGCGATCCACGCCATTTTCGACACGCCGTACGACCGGCTGATCTGGGATGTCGGCCACCAGTGCTACCCGCACAAAATCCTCACCGGACGGCGCGACCGCATCCGCACCTTGCGCCAGGGCGGCGGCCTGTCCGGCTTCACCAAGCGCACCGAGAGCGATTACGACCCGTTCGGCGCCGCGCACAGCAGCACCTCGATTTCGGCCGGGCTCGGCATGGCGGTGGCGCGCGACCTCAAGGCCGCGCGCGGCATCGCCGACGACCGCCACGTCATCGCCGTGATCGGCGACGGCTCCATGAGCGCGGGCATGGCCTACGAGGCGATGAACAACGCCGGTGTGCTGCGCTCGCGCCTGGTGGTTATTCTCAACGACAACGACATGTCGATCTCCCGCCCCGTGGGGGCGATGAGCGCCTATCTGTCGCGCTTGCTGTCTTCGCGCAGCTTCCTCAACCTGCGCGAGGCGGCGGTAAAGATGGCCCGGCGGTTCCCCAGCGGCATCGAGCGCTCGGCCCGCCGCGCCGAGGAGTTCGCCCGCGGCTTCCTCACCGGCGGCGGCACGCTGTTCGAAGAGTTGGGTTTCTATTACGTGGGTCCGATCGACGGGCACAATCTCGACCATTTGCTGCCGGTGCTGCGCAACGTGCGCGACGCCGATGGCGGCCCGATCCTGGTGCATGCCATCACCCAGAAGGGCAAGGGCTACGGCCCCGCCGAGGAAAGTGCCGACAAGCTGCACGCCGTCAGCCGCTTCAACGTGGTCACCGGCGAGCAGGCCAAATCCCCGCCCGGCGCGCCGAGCTACACCCGCGTGTTCGGCAGCGCCCTGATCGCCGAGGCCGAGACCGACCCCGACATTGTCGCCATCACCGCCGCCATGCCGTCCGGCACCGGGCTGGACGCGTTCGCCAAGCGGTTTCCCGATCGCTGCTTCGATGTGGGCATCGCCGAGCAGCACGCGGTGACCTTCGCGGCAGGATTGGCGACCGAGGGAATCAAACCGTTCTGCGCGATTTACTCCACCTTCCTGCAGCGCGCGTACGACCAGGTTGTGCATGACGTGGTTCTGCAGGGCCTGCCGGTGCGCTTCGCCATGGACCGCGCCGGGCTGGTGGGCGCGGACGGGGCAACCCACGCCGGCAGTTTCGATCTCGCCTTCCTCGGCTGCCTGCCCGGCATCGTGGTCATGGCGCCGTCCGACGAAGTGGAACTGATGCACGCGGTCGCGACCGCCGCCGCCCTCGACGACCGCCCGAGCGCCTTCCGCTACCCGCGCGGCGAGGGAATGGGGCTTGTGCTGCCCGAGCGCGGCGAGGTGCTGCCGATCGGCCGTGGGCGCGTGTTGCGCGAGGGCGGCAAGGTGGCCCTGCTGGCGCTCGGCCCGCGCCTGCACGACGCGCTGCTGGCGGCGGACGACCTCGCCCTGAAGGGCCTGCCGGCGACGGTGGTGGACGCCCGCTTCGCCAAGCCACTGGACACCGCCCTGATCGAGCAACTGGCGCGCCACCACGAAGTGCTGGTGACCATCGAGGAAGGCAGCGCGGGCGGCTTCGGGGCCGCCGTGCTGCAGCATCTGGCCTGGAAGGGGCTGCTGGACCGCGGTGTCCGGGTGCGGCCGATGGTGCTGCCCGACCGGTTCATCGACCAGGATACGCAGGCGAAACAGCTTGCCGAGGCGGGGCTGACTGCGCGGGATATTGTGGCGACGGTGCTTAATGCACTTGGGCGGGAAGTTACTGCGGCGACCGCTTAAAGCAAGCAAGGCCAGGGCTCTGCCCTGGACCCGCAAGGGGGCAGTGGCCCCCTTGACCCCATTACTTAAGGGGTCCAGGGGCCTGAGGCCCCTGGTGGGGTGCAGGGGCAAAGCCCCTGCCGGGGCCCGGGGCAGCGCCCCGGCCAAGCCCCAATGAAGCACCGCGCCGACCAACTCCTGGTAGACCGCGGCCTGGTAGAATCCCGCACCCGCGCCCAGGCCCTCATCCTCGCCGGCCGCGTCTTCTCCGGCGACCGCCGCATCGACAAGCCCGGCCAGCAACTCGCCGAGGACCATCCGCTGGAGTTGCGCGGCCAGGACCACCCTTGGGTTTCCCGCGGCGGCCTCAAACTGGTGCACGCGCTCGACCATTTCGGCCTCGACCCGGCCGGGCTTGTGTGCCTCGATATCGGCGCCTCCACCGGCGGCTTCACCGACGTGCTGCTCGCGCGCGGCGCCGCCCGCGTGCATGCGGTCGACGTGGGCCACGGCCAGCTTGCCTGGAAGCTGCGCACCGACCCGCGCGTGGTGGTGCACGAGCGCAGCAACGCCCGCTACCTTGCCGCCGAGACCATCGGCGCGCCTGCCGCCGCTTTGGTCTGCGATGCCAGCTTCATCGGCCTGTCCACCCTGCTGCCCGCCCCGCTGGCGCTGTGCGCCCCCGGCGCCTGGGCGGTGGCGCTGATCAAGCCGCAATTCGAGGCGGGTCCCGCCGCCGTGGGCAAAGGCGGCGTGGTGCGCGATCCGGCCGTGCACGCTGCGGTCTGCGCCCGCGTCCGCGACTGGTGGGCCGCGCTGGAAGGCTGGCAGGTGCAGGGCATCATCGAAAGTCCCATTACCGGCCCCGAAGGCAACCGCGAGTTTCTGATCGCCGCCAGGTTCTGCCCGTCCGGGCCGGTCATCGCCGCCGCCGGGGCCTGATCACGGTTGCCGGCGCGCGGGCGGTTCACCGCTTGCCTTCCGCGCCAGTGGCAGGGATGAATCCGCGCAGCCAGGCGGTGCCGCCGCTGGCGTCACAACCGAAGGAAACGCGCCAATGGCCCACGGGAAATTCGTCTGGAACGAACTGCTGACGCGCGATGTCGACGCCGCCAGGAGCTTCTACGCCAGCCTTGTCGGCTGGACCTTCAAGCCCATGCCGATCGCGAACGGCACCTACTGGGTCGCCGAGAAGGACGGAACGCCGGTGGCCGGCCTGATGGAAATGCCGCCGGACCTGCCGCCGACCGTGCCGCCGCACTGGTTTGAGTATCTGGAGGTGGATGACGTGGACGCCCGGCTGCACCTGGCGACAGAGCAGGGCGGCAAGATCATGCGCCCGGCCTTCGACGTGCCGGATGTCGGCCGGCTCGGCTTCGTCGAGGACAGCACCGGCGCCAAGCTGGGCCTGATGACGCCGGTGCGAAAAGCCTGACGGGCACGCCCCTGATCCGTGCCCGCGCGATGGAGGATCGGATACCCAGGCCCTGCGGTTTGGGCTAGGATCGATAAAACAATCCATTAACAAACGGATAGGGTGCGCGCGCATGGCAGGCTCGGTGAACAAGGTGATCCTCGTTGGCAACCTCGGCAAAGACCCGGAGGTGCGGACCACGCAGGACGGCACGAAAATCGTGCAATTCAATCTGGCCACCAGCGAAAACTGGACCGACCGCGCCTCGGGCGAACGCAAGGAGCGCACCGAGTGGCATCGCGTTGTCGTGTTCAACGAGCGCATTGCCGATGTGGTCGAGAAATACGTGCGCAAGGGCCGCAAGCTCTACGTCGAGGGTTCGTTGCAGACGCGCAAATGGACCGATCAGTCCGGGCAGGAAAAATACACGACCGAGGTGGTGATCGGCCGCTTCCGCGGCGATCTCGTGCTGCTCGACGGCCGCAGCGAGAGCGGCGAGGGCGGCTATAGCGGCGAAAGCGGCGGCGGCTACCAGAAAACCGAGCGCGCGCCGGCCGCTCGCCCGGCTGCTGCTCCCGCCGCGGCGCGGGGTGGCCCGTCCTGGGATGCGCCCAAGGGCGGTGGTGACCTGGATGATGAGATTCCGTTCTGACTTGGGGTGGGTGAAGGAAGGCCAGGGCTCTGCCCTGGCCTTCCTTTACTCCGCCCGCGCCAGCACCTGCTCCGCCAGTGTCGCCCAATAGCTCGCCCCGACCGCCAGCACCTCATCGTTGAAATCGTACGCCGGATGGTGCGGCATCGCGTCGCTGCCGCGGCCCGAGCCCAGCATGATGTAGCTGCCCTGCTTGGCCTCCAGCATGAAGGCGAAATCCTCGCCGCCCATGGTCGGCTTTTCCATCGCGACCACCCGCGCCGCGCCGGCCACCGCCTGCGCCGCCCGAATGGTCAGCTCGGTCGCCGCGTCGTCGTTCACCACCGGCGGATGGGCGCGGTCGAACACCACTTCGGCCTGCGCGCCGAAGCTCTCGGCGATGCCGGTGGCGAGCTTGCGCACCCCCGCCTCCAGCCGGGCGCCCACATGCGGCGCGAACCACCGCGCCGTGCCCAGCATGCGCACTTTTTCGGGGATCACGTTGTGGATGTGGCCGCCGCTGATATGGCCGATCGACACCACGCCGCTTTCCACCGCCTCGATCGAGCGCGCCACGATCGTCTGCAGCGCATTGATGATTTGCGCCGCCACCACGATCGGGTCGACGCCACGGTACGGATGCGCGCCGTGCGAGCCTTTGCCGGTGACGGTGATTTCGATGTTCGCCACCGCCGCCATCATCGGCCCCTTGCGCCACAGGAAGCTGCCGGCGGGTCCGGCCGGCCAGTTATGCAGGCCGAACACCATGCGCATCGGGCAACGCTCGAACAGCCCTTCCTTCACCATGATCTCGCCGCCGGCCAGGTTTTCCTCGGCCGGCTGGAAAATCACGTACACGGTGCCGGCGAAGTTGCGCGTCTCGGCGAGATATTTCGCCGCGCCGAGCAGCATGGCGGTGTGGCCGTCATGGCCGCAGGCGTGCATCACGCCTTGGGTCTGGCTGGCGTATTCGCGGCCGGTTTCCTCCTGGATGGGCAGGGCATCCATGTCGGCGCGCAGGCCGATCGCTTCGCCCGCGCCCTGGCCGCGGATAACGCCGACCACGCCGGTGCGCGCCAGCCCGGTGATGATTTCGTCCACCCCGAAGCTGCGCAGCTTGTCCTGCACCACGCCCGAGGTGCGCACTTCCTGCAGCGCCAGTTCCGGATGCCGGTGCAAATCCTGCCGCCAGGCCGCCATGTCGGCGTGCAACTCGGCGATGCGGTTGATCACGGGCATGCGGCTTCTCTCCTCAACGCCGGAAGGTGCGTGCCAGCCCCTCCTCGAGCGGGACCGGCCGCACTCCAAGCGTGGTGATCATCGCGCCGATCGCAAACCCTTTGTCTTCCAGCAGACGGCGGATTTCGTCGCCGCGGATGCGCGGCAGTCCGGGCAGGGCGGTGAGCGGCGCGGCGGCGCGCAGCGCCCAGGCGGGCACCGGCACCACCCGGGGCGGGCGCAGTCCTGCGGCGGCGGCGACCGCGCGGACGAAATCCGCGTAGGGCAGGGGGGTTGGCCCGGCGATCACCATTGCGTGCGGTCCTTGCCACGCGACGGCCAGGGCCGCGCGCACGCAGCGCGTCACGTCGTCCTGGTGGATCGGCTGCACCAGTGCCCGCCCGCCGCCGGGCAGCGGCACCAGCGGCAGCCGGCGCAGCATGGCGGCCAGGCGCTGCACGTTGTCCTCGCCCTGGGCGCCGTAGATCATGGTGGGGTGGAGCATCACCCCGGAGCGGCCGGAGCCCAGCAGCGCGGCCTCGCCTTGCAGCACGCCGTTGCCGTGATCATCCGGCCAGCGTGTGTAGCGTCGGGTGCTGCCCAGCAGCACCAGCCGGGCCGCCGTGGGCGCGGCCGCGAGAATCGCCGGCGTGTGCCGCGCATGGGCGCAGGAGGCCACGTGTTCGGCATCGCTTAGTGCGTCGCGCAGCGCCGCCGCATCGGTCAGGTCGGCCACGCGCGGCGGGTCGCCGGTGCCGATGCCGCGCCACTTGGCCGCATCCCGCACCACCGGCACCACCGTCGCCCCGTCCGCGTGCAGCGCACGGCAGAGCGACACCCCGGAGCGCCCGCTGGCGCCGATCACATGCACGCGAAGGTTCATCGCCAGGGTCTATGCGGGTTGGGGCGTGCTGTCACCAAGCGTCCGGCAAGTTCGGCAAAGGCGTTGCAGGCGACGGCAATGGTCCCCCATGATCCCGCCATACTTACCGCCGCGACGCCCCTCTGCGTTCCGCACCCGGAGAGATCCTCTCATGTCCTTCGCTCTGGTCGCCCCCCGCTGCATGATCGTCGGCGGCGGCGCCGTCGCCGAAATCGCCGGCTTGCTCGGCAAGTTCGGCCTGTCGCGCCCGCTGGTCGTCACCGACCCGTTCATGGTTTCCTCCGGCCTGCTGCGCCGCTGCCTGGACCCGCTGCATGCCGCCGGCCTGCAACCCGCGGTGTTCAGCGACACCATCCCCGAACCCACCGACACGGTGGTGGAAGCCGGCGTGGCGTTCCTGCGCCGCGGCGCGCATGACTGCCTGATCGGCTTCGGCGGCGGCTCCCCGATCGACACGGCAAAGGCCATCGCCATCCTCGCCACCGGCGGCGAGGGGGCGAAGATGCGGGCCTTCAAAGTGCCGTTCGCCGCCGACCACGCCGCCATGCCCGTCATTGCCATCCCCACCACCGCCGGCACCGGCAGCGAGGCCACCCGCTTCACCGTCATCACCGATGCCGGGTGCGATGAAAAAATGCTCATCGCCGGCCTCGGCGCCCTGCCGCTCGCCGCCATCGTGGATTACGAGCTGACCTTTTCGGTGCCGCCGCGCACCACCGCCGATACCGGCATCGATGCGCTCAGCCACGCGTTGGAAGCCTATGTGAGCCGCCGCGCCAATCCGTACAGCGACGGCCAGGCGGTGCGGGCGATGGAACTGATCGGCCCCGCCCTGCGCACCGCCTTCCATGAACCGGCCAACGCCGCGGCGCGTGAGGCGATGATGCTCGGCGCCACCATCGCCGGCATCGCCTTCTCGAACGCCTCGGTGGCGCTCGTGCACGGCATGTCGCGGCCGATCGGCGCGCATTTCCATGTGCCGCACGGCCTGTCCAACGCCATGCTGCTGCCCGCCGTCACCCGTTTCGGCCTCGCCGCCGGACAGGCGCGCTACGCCGAGGCGGCGCGGCGCATCGGTTTCTCCGCCAGCCCCGACGACGCGGCGGCGGCCGAGGCGCTGGCCGACGGCCTGGCCGCGCTGAACGCCGAATTGGGCGTGCCAACCCCGCGCGCCTTCGGCATCGACCCGCAGGCCTGGGACGGGAAGATAGACCTGATGGCCGAGCAGGCGCTTGCCTCCGGCAGCCCGGCCAACAATCCGCGCGTGCCGGATAAGGGCGAGATCGTGGCGCTTTACCGGGCGGTTTATGCGGCCAACGCGTAAGGTATAAAGGCAAGCAAGGCCAGGGCTCTGCCCTGGACCCGCCAAGGGCCACAAGGCCCTTGGAACCCATTACTTAAGAATTTTGGTTGGGGCGACCATGAAAACGATCTTCCTCGGCCTGCTCATCCTGTTGAATGCGCACAGCATGCAATACGCGCTGGCGAGCCCCGGCCCAACACCCGCGCCGGAGCCGGCGCCAATCGCGCCCCCCGAAGACAAACCCTACCCCGGAACCATCCGCCTCGCGGTCAACGCCGCGGATACCGACACGAAAATTGTCCGCGTCCACGAGGATATTCCCATCCAGGGCACCGACACGGTGCTGTTCTATCCGCAATGGATCCCCGGCACCCACGGGCCGAAAGGGCCGATCGACCGCTTCGCCGGCCTGGTCATCAAAGCCAACGGAACACCACTCCCCTGGCGCCGGGACCCGGGCGACGTCTACGCCTTCCACGTCGCCCCGCCCGCCGGCACCACCACCCTGCAGGTCGAATTCGACTATCTCTCCCCCACCAGCTTTCCCGTCGGCCCGGTCGAGATCAGCCCGGATATCGTGACACTTCGCTGGCATACCGTGCTGCTCTATCCCGCCGGCTACTTCGCCCGCCAGATCCCCATCGACGCCAGCGTCACCCTTCCCGCCGGCTGGAAATACGCCACCGCACTGCAAACCGCCGCGGTGAGCGGGGCCACAACATCGTTTAAGACCGTCACACTCGAAACATTGGCGGATTCCCCCTGTATGCCGGGCGGTATTTCGCCAGTTACGATCTCGATCCGCAGGCGGCTGTCCCGGTCCATCTGAACGTCGTCGCCGACAGCCCGGACCTGCTGGAAATCAGCCCCGCCCAACTGCAAGCCCATCGCGCGCTCGTGCAGCAAGCCACCAAACTGTTCGGCGCCCGCCACTACGACCATTACGAGTTCCTGCTCGCACTGAGTGAAAAACTCGGATTCTCCAGTTTCGAGCATCACAGATCGAGCGAAATCACCACCTACGCGAAATACCTCATCGATCCCGACGCAACGCCCTATTCCCGCGACTCGCTGCCGCACGAATACACCCATTCCTGGAACGGTAAGTTCCGCCGCCCGGCAGACCTCTGGACCGCCAATTTCAACGTGCCGATGCGCGACAGCCTGCTATGGGTCTACGAAGGTCTGACCGAGTACCTGGGGCCAGGTTCTCACCGCCCGCAGCGGACTCTGGACCAGGCAACAGGCACTGGACGAACTCGCACGCCGGTCCGCCACGTACTCCTATTTTGCCAGCCGCAGCTGGCGGCCGATCCAGGACACGACCAACGACGAAATCATCAA
This sequence comes from uncultured Alphaproteobacteria bacterium, assembly GCA_963714255.1. Taxonomy (GTDB): domain Bacteria; phylum Pseudomonadota; class Alphaproteobacteria; order Acetobacterales; family Acetobacteraceae; genus Rhodovastum. The sequence continues at coordinate 230,245 of CAVQNU010000021.1, read as the reverse complement.
TCCACGACGCCCGCAATCCTGGACGACATGGCAGGGTTTCGAAGACTATTACAGCGGCGGCCTCCTGCTATGGCTCGAAGCAGACGTGCTGATCCGCCAGCGCTCCAACGGACAACGCTCGCTCGACGATTTCGCCCGGGCGTTCTTCGGCATGGACGACGGCAGTTCAACGCCGCTTACCTACACGTTCGATGATGTCGTTCGCGCCCTCGACGCCATCGAACCTTATGACTGGTCCGGCTTCTTTCACGACCGGCTGGACACGGTCGGCCGGAAGCCGCCAGTGAACGGGCTTCAGCACGGCGGCTATGACATCGCCTACACGGATCAGACCGGCCCCTACCTCGACGCCGTCGATCAACAACGCGGCTCCACGGATTTCACCTTCTCGCTCGGCCTATGGGCGGACAAGGACGGGCTGATCAGAAACGTCCTGTGGAACGGCCCGGCGTTCAATGCAAACCTGATCGAAGGCACCCGGATCATTGCGGTAAACGGCAGCGCCTACAGCATCGACGCCTTGAAGACGGCGATCAAATCCGCGCATGCCACCGAAGCGCCGATCGATCTGATCATCAAAGCCGGCACCGCCTACAAGCCGGTGCGGATCGACTATCATGACGGTCTGCGCTATCCGCATTTGGCCCGCATCACGTCGCAGCCGGCGCTGCTCGACGATATACTTGCCGGCGAGTAACGGTATAGCGAAACTAGCGAAAGCCTCGCGCCGCCCGCCGTTCGCGCACCATCGCCTCGAAGCAGGCCCGCACCCGCGCGCGCCCATGCTGCCGCTGCAGCGGCAGCAAGGCGAGCAGGATATCGCCCACCTCCTGAAAAAACCCGGTGAAGTGCCAGTTTACCCCCGCACTCGCCGCCACCGCCACCAGCGGCACCGCCCGCGCCGGCAGCATTAGCGCCAGCCGCCCCGACAGCCGCGCCGCCACTTGCGGCAGCATCTCTGCCACCATCGGCGCCGCCGCCCGCGCCGACCAGAACGCCAGGTCGGCATCATCGTCGTCATCGGTTGGGCCGCCATAGGCGAACGCCTCCAGGCAAGCCGCCTGCACATCGGCAGCAGTGACGTCCAATCCGCGCGCCCGCGCAATCATGGCCAGCGAGCGTAGCACCAGCAGCGTCGAGGCCGGCAAATCGGCCAGAACCCCGGCCAGCCCCGCCGCCCCCGTCAATGCCCCCGAACCTGCAGTGAGCAGCCGGAACAGCCGTGTCGGCGCCGCCCGCCCGGCCGGCGCGCGGTCCAGGCCGGCGATGGCGCGCTGCCACGCCCAGGCCAGCGCCGCGCGTGCCTGCGCATGCAGCGCCGAGCGCCAGTCCGCCGGCAGGAAACCAAGGCCCCGCTCGGCATACTGCCCGGCCCATTCCAGGAATCCGGTGAAGCCGTCGCGCGCGGTCAGGTAGCGGTCGGCCAGCGTTGCCAGCAGCGCGAGCTCGTCCGCGTCCATGCCGCCGCAGGCATTGCCGCCTTGTGCCGGCGCGGGCACGGGCAGGGGGCTCACCCCGCCGGCCGGCGCGGCCAGGCGGTGTGCCAGATACCGACCGCCGCCGCCGTCAGCGGACGGGCGATCAGAAATCCCTGCCCGGCATCCACCCCGAGGGACGCCATGCGCGCCCAGTCCGCTTCCTCCTCGACCCCCTCGGCGATCACCTTCATCCCAGCCGTCCGGGCAGCCCTGATCGCCTCTGTCAGGAACTGCCGCGCGGCCGGGGATGTCGCGCTGTCGCGTACCACCGCCTTGTCCAGCTTCATGCTGGTGAACGGCAGGCCGATCAGCTCCTGGTAGTCGCGCATGCCGGGGCCGACATCATCGATCGCCAGCCCGTAGCCGGCGGCGCGCAGCCGCTGCAGCACAGGACGCAGCAGGTCCGGCCGGCCGATCGGGTGCGTCTCCGTCATTTCGACCACGATGCGTCCGGGCGCGATTCCCGCCGCTTGGCGCCAGGCCTCCATCCGCTCGGCGGCACCGGGTAGCAACAGCACGTCGAGCGGCAGGTTCACGGCCAGCCGCAATCGCAGCCGCGACAGCGAGTCGCCGCTCCATTCGCCGAAGGCTCGGCGCGCGACAAGTTCGGTCAGGCGGGCGGCGAATCCGGCGGCCTCCAGTTGCAGCACGAAGCAATCCGGCGCCAGCGTGCCGAGCGCCGGATGCTCCAGCCGCGCCAGCGCCTCCAGACCGATCGGCACGCCGTCGGCCAGGCGCACCACCGGCTGGTAGCGGGTCAGCAGCCGCCCGGCCGCCAGCGCCTCGAGCAAATCGGCCAGCATCACCTGCTTCGGATCGGGCGGCGGCGGCGGCTGGCGCGCCAGAGCCCGGCCAAGCCAGCCCGCATCGGGCCGTGGCACCACCATGGCGCGCGGGCCGCCCGGCAGACCCTGCGCCGCCGCGGCCGCTTCGCCCAGCAGAAAGGTGGCGTGGCGGGTTTCGGCTTCCCCGCTGGTCATGCCGATCAGGTCGGCCAGCAGCACGCCCGCCGCCGGCGGATCAATCAGCAGATGCGAGAACCGCACGCCGCAGCACAGCAGAGCCACCGTCTCGCGCGCATCGCGCAGCACCAGCAGACGCGCCACGCCGAGCCGGGCGGCCTCGCTTCCCACCGACTCGGTCCAGGCAGCGCTGTGGCTGAGCAGCAGCAGCGCCGGGCCATCGCCCGCCTGGTTCAATCCGGTCATCCACGCTCCGTGCCCGGCGTGTCCGCCCGGGCGGCTTGCGTTACGGCCGTGCCCTTCCGCCTCATACCGTGCTGGCCGCGGCCAGCCAGTGCGTTGCACGTGGGCTTGGCCGCGCAACTTGTCGCATCCACTCCGATTAACATATCCGGCCGGCGCCAGTGTGATCCGCCGGCGCGATCTGTGCAAATCTGTGCAAACAGCTTCAGGTTTGCACGCGCCGCCCGCACCAGGCACCGCCCGCCGTCCGTCCGCCGGTCAGGCCCGCCCGATGCGCGGCTTCAGGTTACGCCGGCGCCTTGGCTCCCGGCTTTGCCACTGAAGTGGTGTCGCGACGCAACCGGTTTTCCCCGAGAAACAGCAGAATCGGGGCGGCGATGAAAATCGACGACGACGTGCCCACCACGATGCCGAACAGCATGACGCAGGCAAACCCGGACAGCGTTGAGCCGCCGAACAGCGCCAGCGGCAAGGCGGCGAGGAACACCGTCATCGACGTGCCCAGCGTCCGGTTCAGGGTTTCGTTAATCGACAGATCGATCAGGTCGCGCAACGGCATGGTTTTGTATTTGCGCAAATTCTCCCGCATCCGGTCGTACACCACCACCTTGTCGTTGGTGGAATATCCCAGGATGGTCAGGATCGCGCCGATCATCACCAGATCGAACTCGAACCGGGTCAGCGCCAGGAAACCGATTGCCTTGGTCACGTCCAGGATCAGCGTCACCACCGCGCCGACCGCGAACTGCCATTCGAAGCGGAACCAGATGTAGAACAGGATCATCAGCATGCTCAGGCCGAGCGCCAGCATGCCTTTCTGGAACAGCTCGGCCGAGACCGAGGCGCCGACCGCATCGGTGCGCACCACGCGGGTGCCGGGCTGCGCCTCTTCGAGCGCCGCCCGCACCTTCGACACCATCTGCTGGTTGCCCGCCTCGGTCGGCTGTGCCTCCAGCCTTACCGCGAGCGAGCTTTCGTCGCCGAAGCGCTGCACCCCGGATTCGCGCACCCCCTGGGCGGCGAGGGCCGCGCGCAACTTGGTGAAATCGGCCGGCCCCGGCGTGCGCGCCTCCATGACGATGCCGCCGGCGAAGTCGATGCCGAGATTGAGTCCAGGATAGAAGAACAGCACCACCGAGGCGGTCGACAGGATCGCCGAGGTGATCAGGCCCAGATAGCGTCCGCGCATGAACTTGATGCGCGTGCCGTCCGGCACGATCCGCAGCATCGGGCGGAGGAACGGGCGGAGCAGGGAGGGGACAGGCATGTTGCTTGCTCCTTACACCGGCAACGGCTGTTGCCGGTTGGCCGCGTACCAGCGCACCATGAACAGCCGCACCAGCATGGTGGCGGTGAACATCGAGGTGGCGATGCCGAGCGTAATCGTCACCGCGAAGCCGCGCACCGGTCCGGCGCCGAAAAAGAACAGCATGACGTGCGCCAGGAAGGCGGTGGCGTTGCTGTCGATGATGGTGGCGAAGGCGCGGCGGAACCCGGTTTCCATGGCGTTCAGCGGCGTGCGGCCGTTGCGCACTTCCTCGCGGATGCGTTCGTTGATCAGGATGTTGGCGTCCACCGCCATGCCGAGCGTCAGCAGGATGCCGGCCATGCCGGGCAGCGTCAGCGTCGCCTCGAACAGGCTGAGCACGGCGATCAGCAGCACCAGGTTGGCGACCAGGGCGACGTTGGCGAACCAGCCGAACAGCCCGTAGAACACCGCCATATAGGCGATCACCAGCACGAAGCCGACGGCGAGCGAAATGGCGCCGGCACGGATCGCGTCGGCACCCAGTTCCGGCCCGACGCTGCGCTCCTCCACCACGGTCAGCGGCGCCGGCAGGGCGCCGGCGCGCAGCAGCACGGCGAGGTCGGTGGCCGATTTGGCGTCGAAATGGCCGCTGATCTGGCCGCGCCCGCCGGTGATGGCCTCGCGGATCACCGGGGCGCTGATGACCTTGTCGTCCAGCACGATGGCGAAGCGGTGGCCGACGCTGGCGCGCGAGATGTCGGCAAACCGGCGGCTGCCGATCGAATCGAAGGTGAAGTTCACCACCCATTCGCCGGTCTGCGAGTTCTGTCCGGCGCGCGCGTCGGTCAGGTTGGCGCCGTCCACATCGACGCGCCGGCGGACTGCGATTTTACTCCCCGCCATGCTCTCGTCGGCCAGGAAGTCCACGCCCGGCGGCGGCACGGACACGTTCGGGTTCACGTCCTCGGCGACCATGCGGAAGGTCATGCGCGCGGTTTTGCCGAGCAGTTGCTTGATCCGGTTGGGGTCTTCGATGCCGGGCAGCTGCACCACGATGCGGCTTTCGCCCTGGCGGGCGATTTGCGGGTCGACCACGCCGGTCTCATCGATGCGCCGGCGGACGATTTCGATCGATTGCTGCACCGCCGCCGAGGCGCGCTCCTTCAGCGCCGCCGGCAGCAGGGTGATGGTGAAGCTGCCGTCGGCCCCGGTTGCCAGTTCCATGTCGGCGCGCCCGCCGCTGCCCTGGCTGTTGGCGACGACCAGCGCGTGCAGCGCGGCGGCGGCGGCGTCCTGCTTGTCGGCCTCGTCGATGCGCGCGGTGATGCGGTTCTGGGCGGGCTGCGGCGTCACCAGGAAATGGGCGATGCCGGCGCGGCGCAGGCCGGTGCGGGCCGAATCGGCCAGGCTGTCGAGCCGTTCGCGGATCACCGCGTTCATATCGACTTCCAGCAGCAGATAGCTGCCGCCGCGCAGGTCGAGGCCGAGATGGATGGTGCGCCACGGGACCCAGCCGGCCGGGGCGGGCAGCAGGTTCGGCAAGCACAGCAGCGCGCCGAGCACGCAGGCGCCGAGCACCAGCGCGGTCTTGAGGCGGCTGAAATACAACATGGTGGCTGCGCGGCTCCCGGGCGTTTGGCGCCGCTGGATAGCCCCAATCCCGGGCGGGGGCAAACCGGGCGCAAAGCAGCGGGGTCCAGGGGCCTCCCGGCCCCTGGCGGGTCCAGGGCAGAGCCCTGGCCTTCCTTCACCCCGTGGCCGAAACGCCGCATCGCTGCTACGTCTCGCCCCGGCCAGCGGAGGGTTTCACGTGGCAGGACTACGGATCGGTGTTGTCGGTGCCGGACATTTCGGCCGGTTTCATGCGCTGAAGGCCGCCGCCGCGAGTCGCGTCACGCTCGCCGGGGTGCACGACCGCGACCCTGCCCGCGCCGCCGCGGTCGGCAAGGAGGCCGGCGCGCCGCCGCTCGACTGGCCCGCGACTGTTGGCCGCCTGCGACGCGGTGATCATCGCCACGCCGGCGGAAACCCATTTCCCCCTGGCCGCCGAGGCATTGCAGGCCGGTCTGCATGTGCTGGTGGAAAAGCCGATCGCCGCCACGCTCGCCGAGGCCGATGCGCTGGCGGCCCTGGCCGTCGCACGGGGGCGGGTGCTGCAGGTCGGCCATCTGTTGCGCTACTCGGCCGAGCACCAGGCCATCAGCACCCGCATGCAGCGCCCGCTGTATATCGATTGCGTGCGCATCGCCCCGTTCAAGCCGCGCGGCACCGATGTGTCGGTGATTCTCGACCTGATGATCCACGACCTGGATCTCGTTCTTTCGTTGGTGGACAGCCCGATCGAGAGCGTCGATGCGGTCGGCGCGCCGGTGGCGAGCGCGCACGAGGACATCGCCAACGCCCGCGTGCGTTTCGCCAACGGCTGTGTGGCCGCCATCACCGCCAGCCGGATCAGCCTGAAGACGGAACGGAAAATGCGGCTGTTCAGCCAGGAGGGCTATATGTCGGTCGATTTCGCCGCCCGCAAGCTGATGATGATCGGCCGCGAGCGCGGCCTGCCTCTGCCCGGCACCGGCGGCGGCCGGATCGAGGAGATCACCTGGAAGGAACACGACTCGCTGGAGGCCGAGCACGCCGCCTTCGCGGCCGCCATTCTCGATGGCGCGCCGGTGGTGGTCGACGCCGCCGCCGGGCGCCGTGCCCTGGAGGCGGCGCTGGCGGTGACCGACAGCATGGCCACCAGCCGCGCCCGCGCCGAGGCGTCCGGCCTTATCCGGTAGCGGAGACCGGCCGCAGATCCTCGCTCAACAGTTTCGGCAGCTCGGCACTCAGGCGCAGCTCCTTCACCAGCCTGGGCTGGTCCGCCAGCATCCGGTGGCGCACCGCCGCGATTTCCTCGTCCGGCGGGATCGTGTCGACCATGCCGTGCTCGCGCAGTCCTGCCAGCGCGCGGTCCTGGGCTGCCAGCATCTGGGCGCGGTACTCCGCCACGTGCTGCGCCCAGGTGTCCACCAGCAGCGCCCGCAGCTCCGCCGGCAGCCCATGCAGGAACGCCTCGCTGACCATCGGGATGTAATTGTCGACGTTCTGGCGGTCCTGCACCGACGTTTTCAGCCCGGCCTCCCACAGCTTGGCCGAGAAGGCGCTTTCGTTGGTGGTGATCAGCCCGTCGAACGTGCCCTGACTGAGCGCCAGCGGAACGTCCGGCCACGCCGTGGTGTTCGGGTTGGCGCCGAAGAAACGAGTGCGCCAGGCCATGGCGGCGCCGCCGGTAATGCGGATTTTCATGTCCGCGACGTTGCCGAGCGCCTTGATCGGCTTGGTCGCCGAATACCAGTGCTGAAAACCCAGTTGCAGCCAGAGCCCGAGCACCCGCGACCGCAGCTTGCGGTTCAGCTGCGCGTTGACGTGCGCGCCGGTCTTGCCGTCCATCACCCGGCGGCAAATCTCGATCGGCTGGCTGTACATGACCGGCAGGTTGACCACGTCGCAGTCCGGCACGAAGCCGGTCAGCACCCAACTGCCCGGGCAGGCCATTTCCACCTGGCCCTGCAACAGGGCCTTGGCCACGTTCATATCGGCGAACAGCGCGCCGGCATGGAACAGTTCCGTCTTGATCCGCCCGCCCGAGGCGGCTTCCAGCTTCTGCAAATAATCGCCGATGGTGATGTTGCGCATATGCGTCGGCGCGGTGTCGAGCGAGCAACGCAGCCGGAACGGCTGCGCGGCGCGGGCGACATAAGGCGCAGCAAGAGCGGCGGCCACGACTCCCCGCCGGCTGAGAAGCTGGGTCATCGACGTGATTTCCTCCGGGATGCGGCGTTGCGCCGCACGGTGAGGCGCCCCTACAGCACAGGCGCAGGCCGGGCGCCAGGGGGGACGGGGTGCTTGGGTGAAGGAAGGCCAGGGCTCTGCCCTGGACCCGCCAAGGGCCGAGAGGCCCCTGGACCCCGCGACTTAAGACAGGTGTTAAACGAGGGGGGTGAGGCGGTGCACCGGCTCACCGCCTCCCCCCCTCGTTTAACAACTGTCTAAAAAGTAATGGGTTCCAAGGGGCCACTGCCCCTTGGCGGGTCCAGGGCAGAGCCCTGGCCTTCCTTCACCCAAGCACCCTCAGCACCTCCCGCGCCGCCGACTCCGCGGGTGTCCCCGAAGGCGCATGCAGGCGCGTCGCCACCTCGCGGAAGGCGGCGCGTTGCGCCGCCGCCGCTGCCGGGTCGCCGAGCAGCGTTTCCACCGTCTCGGCCAGCTTCGCCGGCCGGCAGTCCTGTTGCAGCAGCTCCGGCACCACCGCACGCCCGGCCAGCAGGTTCACCATGGCGACATGCGGCACCCGGATCAGCCGCCGCGCGATCGCCGCACTCAGCGGGTTCACCCGGTAGGTCACCGCCATCGGCACCCCGGCCAGCGCCAGCTCCAACGTCGAGGTGCCCGATTTGGTCAGGGCTGCCGCGGCAGCGGCATAAGCGTCGTGCTTGTCGGCCAGCTCGGTGACGATGATCGGCCGCACCTTCCAGGACGCCGCCGCGCGCTGCACGGTTGCGGCCACCGCGGAGGCCACCGGCACCACCGGCACAAGGCCGGGGATGCGGGAGTCGAGCAGCGCCAGCGTGGCGCCGAACACCGGCAGCAACTGCGGCACTTCGTTGCGCCGGCTGCCCGGCATCAGCACCAGTACCTTCGCGTCCGCCGCCAGCCCGTGGGTGGCGCGAAAGCGGGCGGCGTCGCCGCGATCGGCGCCGGATTGCAGCACCGGATGGCCGACGAAGGTGGCGGGCAGGCCGTGGCCGGCGAAGAAATCCGGCTCGAAGGGCAGCAGACAAAGCAGCCGCTCCCAGAGCCCGGGAAATTCCCGCACCCGGTGTTCCCGCCAGGCCCAGACCTGCGGCGCCACATAATGCACCCGGCGGATGTTCGCGCCGGCCACGCGCCGCAGCAGGCGCAACGTGAAGCCGGGGCTGTCGATGGTCACCAGCACGTCGGGGCGGCGGGCGCGCACATCCTCGGCCGCCTGCCGCAGGCGCCGGCCGAGATGGCGGATTCGCGGCAGCACTTCCAGCAGCCCCATCACCGCGAGGTCCTGCATCGGAAAGATCGGCGCGAGTCCCTGTTCCACCATGCGCGGCCCGCCCACCCCGGCGAACCGCACACCGGGCCGGGCGGTCCGCAAGGCCTCCATCAGACGGCCGCCGAGCACGTCGCCGCTCTGTTCGCCGGCGATGAGGTAAATCAGGGGATCGATCGGTGCGGGTTCGGACATGCGCCTGCATAGGCGAGGGCGATGGCAGCGTCCATCGAGCGCGGGCTGGCAACAAACCCGCTCACCCCGGCGGGCAAGCCTGCCACTTAACCGAGACAAAAGCGCTCACGAGGAGGATCGGCCAACCGCCCGTGCGCGACGCCAGCGCAAAGAAACGAATTGTGAGCGAACCGCGCCGTCTGTGCGGCTCAACAGAGCCTGACCGGCTCCGGCGGACGCTCCCGCTGCGCCAGGGCATGCCCGGCAGCCTCCAGCACCGCCGCCATCTCGGATATCGAAACACCGTCGCTTTCCATCACCAACCTGATCAACGGGTCAGTCAGGAAGCTCTCACAGGTGAGAGGCCCGCGGCACTCGGCACACACATTTCACCTATCTGGTTCGGCGCTAGGCACGCGTCCAGTTACAATATGCTACGAATCGCCCTCCAGTGTCCAGCGCTGATGACAGTTTTCGGGCGATTCCCGAGAGAACCCCCGCAACCGTGAAGTGCACCCGGCCTTAGTTGGTTCCCGCGGCCTCCGCGGCGGCCTGTTCGAAGGCGCGCAGTCCCTCGGCCACCGAGTCGCGGTCCAGATCGCGGGTCACGAACACCAGCCGCGAGCGCCGGTCGTCGCCCTCCGGCCAGACGGGCAGCAGCACCGGCTCATGGAACAAATGCTGCACGCCATGGATCGCCACCGGCCGGTCCTGACCCACCAGATTGAGCAACCCCTTCACCCGCAGCAGGTTTTCGCCGCGTGTGGCGATCAGCATCTCCAGGCACATGCCGATGCCCTGCCAGTGCAACGGCCGGTCCCAGGTCAGGCAGAATGCCGTGATGCGCTGATCGTGGCGGTTCACATTGGGGTGATGATGGTCGTGCGCGTGCGAGGCGAAGGCCTCGGCGTCCAGCCAGGCCCGCACATCGGCGATTTTCCCGGCCGCATCGAACAGGCCGCAATCCAGCAGCGCGGCGGGCTCGACGGCGCCATGGCAGGCGGTCAGCAGCGGCGCCGAAGGGTTCAGCCCGCGCAGCCGCGCGGTAAGGCCGGCCACCGCACCGACCTTCGCCAGATCGGTCTTCGACAGCACAAGCCGGTCCGCGACCGCCACCTGGCGCACCGCCTCGGGCTGCGCGTCCATCTGTGCTGCGGCATTCACCGCATCCACCACCGTGACCACGCCGTCCAGCCGGTAGCGCACAGCCAGGGCGGCATCGGCCATCAGCGTATGCAGGATGGGGGCGGGGTCGGCCAGACCGGTGGTTTCGATCATCACCCGCCGCACCTCGCCGGCGGACACGCGCGGCGCCAGCCCGCGCAGGGCGCGCGCGAGGTCGCCGCGCACGGTGCAGCACAGGCAGCCCGCATTCAGCAGCACCGTGTTTTCGTCGAGCGTTTCCACCAGCAAATGGTCGAGCCCGATTTCGCCGAACTCGTTCACCAGCACCGCGGTGCCGGCGAGCTCCGGCCGGCGCAGCAGACGATTGAGCAGCGTGGTTTTACCGGCGCCGAGAAACCCGGTGAGCACCGTCACCGGCACGGCGCCCGCCATCGCCGGCACGGTGTCAGACACCGCCGTACAGCGCCGCCGGGTCCACCTCCGGCGCGGCGATCTCCTGCACCTCGCCGCCCCGGACGGCCCGATAGAAACAATTGCGCCGCCCGGTGTGGCAGGCGACGCCGCGCTGATCCACCAGCAGCAGAAGCGAATCGCCGTCGCAGTCGAGTCGCAGGTCCACCAGCCGCTGCGCCTGCCCGGAGGTTTCGCCTTTGCGCCAGAGCCGGCCGCGGCTGCGGCTGAAATAGCAGACCCGGCCGGTGGCGAGCGTTTCCGCCAGCGCCTCGCGGTTCATCCAGGCCAGCATCAGCACCTCGCCGGTGTCGTGCTGCTGGGCGATGGCGGCGACCAGACCGGCGGCGTCGAAGCGGATGGCGTCCCACAGGGCGGGTGGCGGCGGGGTGGTGGCGTGCGTGCTCATGAATGCTATCCTGCCATCTTCATGGTGCGGCAGGGAAATCCGTCGGACGTGTCGGCGCGCACGGCAGCCCTGCTGGACCGTGCGGCGGCGCTGTGTGCGCAGCGTGGCGCCCGCCTCACCGCGCTGCGGCGCGACGTGCTCGGGCTTATTCTCGACGCCCAGTCACCGGTTGGCGCGTACGACCTGCTCGACCGGCTGCGTGCGCGGCGCGGCGGCGGGGCGCCGCCCACTGTCTACCGTGCTCTGGAATTCCTGCAGGAACAGGGGTTCGTGCATCGTCTGGAGCGGCTGTCGGCGTTCGTCGGCTGCATCGACGTGGACGGCACGGCGCATGCGCATGCGCAGCACGAGGCGGCGCAGTTCCTGATTTGCCGCAGGTGCGGCCGGGTGACGGAAATCGAGGACCATCAGCTTGCCAGTGCCCTTTCCGCTGCTGCGCAGCGGGTGGGGTTTACCGTTGCCGGGGCTACGATCGAGGCTGAAGGGGAGTGTGCGGCTTGCAAGTAAGAAAGGAAGGCCAGGGCTCTGCCCTGGACCCGCAAGGGGGCAGTGGCCCCCTTGACCCCATTATTTAAGAATGGGTTCCAAGGGCGAAGCCCTTGGTGGGGTCCAGGGGCAACGCCCCTGGTGGGGTTGGGGGCGAAGCCTCCATAGGATCAATCAGTTCCCACCCCAAAAAAGCCCCGTGATATTGTCCCAAGCATGTTTCACAGCCGGCGCTGCCAGCCCGGTCGCGGTGCAGGTCTGCGCCGCCGCTCCCATCGTCAGCGCGGTCCACAGCACCAGCCTGGAACTCGGCACCAGCGCGCCGCCGGCGAAGATCTGCACCACTTCGGTGGCGCCGGCCGCCGCCGTCACGGTCATCAGCACCGCGGCGCCGACGATGCAGCCATAGCCGATGAGCTGCAGATCGGTCAGCCCGCCGCTTGCCGCGTCGGCGTCCGCCGCGGGCTTGGCCGGTGCCGGCTGCGCGGTGGTGTCGGTGGTCAGGGCCGCGGTTCCGCCCTGGTCCGCCGCATAGAGCGGCACCCGCGGAGTGGCCAGCATCAGCGCCAGCGCGAGCACCCCGACCACGCCCCGAACCATGCACGGCCGCAACGCCGCAAATCCTCGCGAAATCATCGATACGATCCTTCCGAACACGAAAGCCGCCGCTCCGGCACGGGCGGCGGCGCCAGTTTCACACAGCCTGCATGATCCGGCCGGAACCCGGGTCACTGCCGGCCCGGATGCAGCCAGGAGACACTGGTCAGATAGTCCCAGGCATGGATCGCGGCCGGCGCCGCCGCGCCGAACCCGGCGCAGGCCAGCGCGCCTGCGCTGGCCGCCATGGCGGTCCAGACCACGAGGGCGCCGCCAGTGGGTACCCAGAACGTATCGGCCCCGGCCATCACATGCACCACTTCCAGCGGGCCCGCGGCCGTCACCAGGCCCAGCGCGACCGCGGCGCCCGCGAGGCAGGCATAGCCCTGAAGCTCGTTATCGGTCAGCCCCGCTGGCGCGGGCGCCGGCGGCGCCGGCTTGGCGACCGGCGCGGTCGTTGCCGCCTGGCCCGGCGCCGGCGCGTCCTGCGCGGCCAGGACCGGCGCGGGCGGACACGCCAGGGCCGATGCCACGATCATCGCCACAAGCAAGCGCACCCCTGCACTTCGTGAAGGCATCAACGACATCCTCGGCAATGGAGACAGCGCCTGGTTCCGGGAGCGGAGTGTTACCCGCACCGGCGGACGCCAGCCCCGATCAACCCGGGCTGGCGGTCGCCGGCGCATGCCAGCAATGTTTGCCATGTATCGCTTCTTTGCGGAAGCCGCGTTTGCGCATCGGCGCGCATGTCGCGGGGCGGGGCGCGCCGTTACCCTCCCGCAAGCACCGCGAGCGCCTGTTGAAGGTCCGCGGTCAGGTCCTCCACCGCTTCCAGCCCGATATGCAGCCGCAGCAACTGGCCTCCGAACGTGCCGCTGCCGGCGGTGCGGGTGATGAACCCGTTGGTGGGCAGCGCCAGGCTTTCGTAGCCGCCCCAGGACGCGCCGATGCCGAACAGCTGCAGCGCCTCGGCGAAGGCCCAGACCTCGGCCTGGGTGTAGTGCGGCTGGAACACCACGCCGAACAGGCTGCAGGCGCCGGAGAAGTCGCGCTTCCACAATTCGTGGCCGCGCGCGCCGGGCAGGGCGGGGTGCAGCACCTCGGCCACCTCCGGCCGCGTGCGCAGCCAGGAGGCGACCGCGATGGCGGATTGCATCTGCCGTTCCAGCCGCACCGCCATGGTGCGCACGCCGCGCAGGGCCAGCCAGCAATCGTCGGGGCTGGCGAACTGGCCGAGCGCCAGCGCGGTGCCGCGCACGCGTTCCCAGTCGGCCTCGGTGTTTACCGTAATGGCGCCGAGCAGCACGTCGGAATGGCCGACCACGTATTTGGTCAGGGCCTGGATGGAGCAGTCCACGCCCTTGGCGAAGGGCTGGAAAAAATGGATGCCCCAGGTGTTGTCCATCAGCACCTTGGCGCCGCGCGCATGGGCAACCGCGGCGAGGGCGGGGATGTCCTGCACCTCGAACGTGTGGCTGCCGGGGCTTTCGGTGAACAGCACCGCGGTCGTGGGGCGAAACAGCGGGGCAATACCGGCCGCGTCGGTGCAGGGGTCGTAATAGGTCGTTTCGATGCCATAGCGCTGCAGCATGCCGTCGCAGAAGGCGCGCGCCGGGCCATAGACCGAATTGGGCATCAGCAAATGGTCACCCGCGTTCAGGAAGGCCAGCAGCGGCGTGGTGATGGCCGCCAGTCCGGACGAGACGATCTGGCAGTGCGTGCCGCCCTCGATTTCGGCGATCACGTTCTCCAGCGGCCAATGCGTCGGCGTGCCCATGACGCCGTAGATCAGTTTCTGCTCGTAGCGGTGCGCCCCGGCCGCGCGGCGCTCCGCCATGCTCGGGTACAGCACGGTGGAGCCGCGGTGCACCGCCGGGTTGACGAAGCCCGCCGCATGCGTGCCGGCCCGGCCGGCATGCGACAGGCGGGTGTGCAACCGGTGGCTTCCGTGCGGCGCGGCGTCGTCGGGCATCGGGCTTAGTTCTCCACCGGGGTATCGGGGCGGCCGCCCCATTCGGTCCAGGACCCGTCATACACGGCGCCAAACGGCAGACCGGCATGCACCATGGCGAGCGTCAGGATACAGGCGCTCACGCCGCTGCCGCAGGAGGTGACCACCGGCCGGCTGCCGTCCACCCCGGCCTCGGCCAGCCGGGCGCGCAGCACATCCGGCGGCAGCAATGTCTGGTCGGGGGCAAGCAATGCCGTGTAGGGCAGGTTGGCCGCGCCCGGAATATGGCCCGAGCGCATGCCGGCGCGCGGCTCGGGCATCTCGCCGGTGAAGCGGCCGGCGGCACGGGCGTCGAGCACCAGTTCGCGGGGGGCGGCCAGATTTTCCAGAATATCGCCGATGCCGCGCAGGCGGGCGGCCCGGAAATCCGGCCGGAAGGTCGCCGGCGTCGCCGGCGGCGCGTCGCCGCTCTCGACCGGCTTGTTCTCCGCCACCCATTTCGGCAGCCCGCCATCGAGCACCGCCGCCCGGTCGTGGCCGAACAGCCCCATCATCCACCAGCCGCGCGCAGCCGAGAACAGCCCCTTCTGATCGTAGAACACCACGAAACTGTCGTTGGAAACACCGAGCGCGCCGATCAGCCGCGCGAACCGTCCCGGCGCCGGCACCATGTGCGGCAGATCGGTATCGGCATCGGCGATGGCGTCGATGTCGAACAGGCGCGCCCCGGGAATACGGGCGGCGCGGAACTCCGCCGCCGCGTCCCTGGGTTCGGTGGGCAGATATTTGGTGGCGTCGAACACCACCAGATCCGGCGTGCCGAGGCGCGCCGCCAGCCAGTCGGTGGAAACCAGGGTCTCGGTCATGCGTGCGTCCCTTTCTCAGGCCAGGGCGACGGTGATGCGGCGGTTCTGCCGGCCCTTGTTCTCGATCTTCTGCACCACCACCGGGCCGATTTCGGCGGTGCTGGACACATGGGTGCCGCCGCAGGGCTGCAAGTCGACCGGCGGATCGCCGGCACCGATGCGCAGCAGCCGCAGCCGCCCCAGGCCGCGCGGCGGCTGCACCGACAAGGTGCGCACCAGCGCCGGATTGTCATCCAGCACCGATTCCTCCACCCATTCCGGACGCACCGGATGGGCGGCGGCGATCACCGCGTTCAGCCGCCGCTCGATCTCCTCCTTGGCCGGCGGGTCCGGCAGGTCGAAATCCAGCCGCGACTTGTCCGCCCCCACGCTGCCGCCGGTGACCGCAATGCCCGGCAGCACGACGCATAGCAGGTGCAGCGCGGTGTGCATGCGCATCAGCCGGTGCCGGCGTTCCCAGTCGATTTCCCCCACCACCGCCGCGCCTTCCGGCGGCAGCGCCGCCCCCGGCGCCGGGATGTGCAGGATGGTTTCGCCGTCCCCCTTCACCGTATCCGCGATCGCCGTCTCACCGCCCTGCCAGCGCAGCACGCCGACATCGCCGGGCTGGCCGCCCGAGCGCGCGTAGAAGACGGTCCGGTCCAGCACGATCCCCTCCGGCGCGGCGAACAGCACCCTTGCCCCGGCGCTGCGCAGCGCCGAGTTGTCCAGAAACAGCCGTTCGGTCATGCGGGGTCCTTCCAGGCCGCACGCAGCGCCTCCCGCCGCGCGGCGAGCCAGAGCAGGGCGATGGTGGTGACCGAGTTGGGCATTTGCCCGGCCAGCGCCGCCTCGATGGCGCGCGCCGCGGGCCAGACCCGCACGCGTATATCTTCGGCCTCGGACGCCAAGCCGGTCAGCCCGACCAGCCCGTCGGGCGCGCACGGCGGCGCGGTCACTTCGCCCACGTGCAGCGACACCTGCTCGTCGCAGCCGCCGGGGGTGAGCAGGAAATCGCCGATCCGCAGCGTCCGCCGCATCGGCACGCCCAGTTCCTCCTCGGTCTCGCGCGCGAGCGTGGTGGCGGCGTCCTCGCCGGGGTCGCACAGGCCGGCCGGTATTTCCACCATGACGGGATCGATCCCCGCAGCGAGCGCGGGCAGGCGAAACTGCTCGATCAGCAGCACCGCGTCGGCGACCGGGTCGTAGGGCAGCAGGGCGGCGGCGCGGCCGCGGCGCCATAGCTCCCAGGTGCGCAAGGCGTTCGTCGTGCCATCGAAACGGCGCTGGCGGAAACGGATGCGCTGGAGGGGGAAACGCCCGTCCCAGACGGTTTCATCCGATTCGATAATGAGACCGGGATAGGGGGGGAGGGGGGCGGAACGGGGCATGGAGGCACCTTAGCGGCTGGATACCTGGGAAGGAAGGAAGGCCAGGGCTCTGCCCTGGACCCGCCAGGGGGCAGTGGCCCCCTGGACCCCGCTACTTAAGAGAGTTGTTTTGACAGGGGGTTAGGCAGTGAACCGGTTCACCGCCTAAACCCCCTCTCAAAACAACTGTCTAAAAGTAATGGGTTCCAAGGGGCCACTGCCCCTTGGCGGGTCCAGGGCAGAGCCCTGGCCTTCCTTCACCCAAGCACCCGCACCGCCAACGCCGTCACATCATCAGCCTGTTCGGCGCCCCCCGCAAACCGCAGCACCCGCGCGCAGAGTTCGGTAATCAGCGCCTCCGGCTCCGCGCCGCACAGCTCGCGCAGGTCATCCATCACCCGGGCGGGCGTATAGAAAGCATCCTCGGCGTTGGTCATTTCCGGCAGCCCGTCGGTGATCACCACCAGCCCGTCGCCCGCACCCAGCGTCACGGTGTTCGTCGGCTGTGCCGCGTCCGCCATAATGCCCAGCGGCAGACCCGGCGGGCAGGCGATCACACGCACCTCCCCGCAGGCGGTGAGCCAGTACGGGCGCACGTGGCCGGCATTGACGAAATCCAGCCGCCCGCCCGGCAGGTCCAGAATCCCCAGGAATAAAGTGATGAACATGCAGCCCGCATTGTTGCGGCACAGCTCGCGATTGACCCAGTCCACGACTTCGGCCGGGCCGGGAACGCGACCGGTCAGCGCCGCGATCTGCAGGGCGGTCGATCGCAGCGAACTGCGCGCCCGCGCCATGAACAGCGCCGCCGGCATGCCCTTGCCGGAGACGTCGCCAACCGCCAGGCACAGGGAGTTCGACGTCAGATCGAAACAATCAAACAAATCCCCGCCCACCTGCCGGGCCGGATGCATGGACGCGAACACGCTGACGCGATGCCCGGTGGCAGGGCCGGGAAACTCGGTCGGCACCATGCTGAGTTGCTGCGCACGGGCCTGCGCCAGATCCTGTTCCAGCGCCGCCAACTGGGCCCGCACCGCGGCGCGCAGCGCCCGCTTCTCCAGCACCGAGCCGAGCCGCGCCCGCAACAGCACCGGATTGAACGGCTTCGGCAGGTAATCCTCGGCCCCCAGCTCGATGCAGCGGACCAACGTGTCCAGTTCGGTCTCGGCCGAGATCATGATCACCGGCGTTTCGTCCAGCCGGTTCTCCGCCCGCATCCGCTCGAGCAGCTCCACGCCCCCCATGCGCGGCATCATCACATCCAGCAGCACCGCATCGAAGCGGTTCGCGCACAGCAATTCGTAGGCCTCCAGCCCGTCGGCGGCGGTGGCGATGTCGCGATGGCCCAGGCGCTCCAGCCGGCGCCCCAGCATCTCGCGGTTGTCGGGGTTGTCGTCCACCACCAGAAGCCGGGCGGGGCGGTGTTGCGGCAATTCCATGCCTCCATGGCGTGGCGCGGCGCCGGCCTTCAGCGTGGCGGAGGATCGAGCGCAAAGGCCAGGCGCAGCCGGTTGGTTCCTGCGGTGCAGGAATAGCTGATATCGGGGCAGAACCGGCGCATCAGGGCAATGCCGCGACCACCCTCGGCCGCCGCCTCCAGCGTGGTGGGCTTCGGCGGCTCGAGCGCCTGGAGCGGATCGAAGGCAACGCCCCGGTCGGCGATCTCGGCCACCAGGTGCCCATCCCCCACCGCCAGCGAAACGCTGACCGTCGCATCCCCGGCCAGCCCGCCGTGGCGGATCACGTTCGACGTTGCCTCCTCAAGACATAGTTGCAGAGCGAACGATACGCGCTGCGGCACGCCGGCCTGTGCGGCAAATCGCTCCGCGCGCATCGCCAGGACCTGCAGGGCCTCCATCTGGCACGGAAGATCGAGCTGCTCCGGTACCGGCATGATCATTGCCAACGCTACGACGGCCGCACCGATTACCGCCGGCCCCCGACCGCGGCGACCGCTTGGTCCAGATCGGCATAAACCGGCAGGAGCGTACTCGTGCCGCTGTCGTCGAGGACTTTCTTTACGTCCTCGGTGGGCGACAGGAGAACCATCCGCCCGCCTTTGGATGCGACGGTTTTCGCCCCCATGATCAGGGTGCGCAGGCCCATGGACGCGATGAAACTGACTCCCGAGAGATCCACGACGATCGCCCGATTCTGGCCGACCAGAACGTTGAACGGGATGTCGATCGCCATGGCGCCGGCAATGTCGAGCTTGCCGTTCAACGATGCTATCGTGACGTTTCCGGCAATCCGTTCCGTTTGCAACTGCATGTTCCCCACCATTGCTGCCCGTTTGTATGACACGGGTGGCACCGATCGGTCCCATGCTTGCATGGGGCGTTTCGCTGTCAAGGTTTTTTCGGGACCGGGGCAAGCACGTGAAGGAAGACCAGGGGTCTGCCCTGGCCTTCCTTCACGTGCTTGCCCCGACGAGCACCATGTCCCCATGCCGCGTCTCGCCCACCTCGCAAAGCCCGGCGATACCCGGCGCTATGTCGGCGGGCTGCGGCAGCATCGTCTGATCCTCCCCCGGAAACGCATGCCGGCGCAGGCTGGTGGCGACCGTGCCGGGATCGGCCAGGTTCACCCGCAGCCGGGTGATCCGGGTTTCCTCGGCCCAGGTCTGCACCAGATGGTGCAGCCCCGCCTGGGTGGCGCCATAGCCCCCCCAGTAGGCGACCGGCCGCTGCACGATCCCGCTGGTCACGAACACCGCCCGCCCGGCCTCGGCCGCGATCAGCAGCGGGCCGCAGGTGCGGATCAGCCGCCACGCGGCGCTGAGATTCACCCCTACCACCTCGTCCCAGTCCCGCGGCAGGATGTGCGGCACCGGCGTCAGCGTGCCGAGGCTGCCAGCGTTGGATACCAGGATGTCGAGCCGGCCGAACCGCTCCAGCAGGCTCGGCCCGAGCGTGTCCAACGTGGCGCCGTCCTTCAAATCAAGCGGCAGCAGCGTGGCCGAGCCGCCGGCGGCGCGGATGGCGTCGTCGGTTTCCTCCAGCCCGCCCTGGGTGCGGGCGGTGATCACCACATGGGCGCCGCGGCGGGCAAGCTCGACGGCAGTTGCGGCACCGATGCCGCGGCTGGCCCCGGTTACCAGGGCGATCCGGCCGGTCAGGGTCATTCAGCGGCTTTCAGACAGCAGGGACAATTGGCGGTTGTCGTTGTCGATCATGTCGGGCAACGGAATCGGGTATTCGCCGGTGAAGCAGGCATCGCAGTATTGCGGCCGTTCGGGGTTGCGATCGCCCTTGTTGAGCGCGCGGTACAGGCCGTCGATGGAAATGAAGGCCAGGCTGTCGGCGCCGATCAGCGCCGCCATATCCTCCACCGAATGGGTGGCCGCGAGCAGCTTGCCGCGCTCGGGCGTGTCGATACCGTAATAACAGGAATGCGTCGTCGGCGGCGAGGAAACCCGCATATGCACCTCGGCCGCACCGGCATTGCGGACCATCTCGACGATTTTCTTGCTGGTGGTGCCGCGGACGATGCTGTCGTCCACCAGCACCACCCGCTTGCCGGCGAGCACCGGGGCATTGGCCGAGTGCTTCAGTTTCACGCCGAGATGGCGCACCCGCTCGGTCGGCTCGATGAAGGTGCGGCCGACATAATGGTTGCGGATGATGCCGAGCTCGAAGGGAATGCCGCTTTCGCTGGCGTAGCCCATGGCGGCGGGCACGCCTGAGTCGGGCACCGGCACGATGACATCGGCAGCGACCCCGCTTTCGCGCGCCAGTTCGACGCCGATCCGCTTGCGCGCATCGTACACCGGCATACCTTCGGCAATGGAATCGGGGCGGGCGAAATAGATGTATTCGAACACGCAGAACCGCGCCGGCACCCGGCTGAACGGACGGATGCTGTGCACGCCCTGGTCGTTGATGATCACGATCTCGCCGGGTTCCACGTCGCGGACGAAATCGGCGCCGACGATGTCGAGCGCGCAGGTCTCGCTGGCCAGCACCCAGGCGGCGCTGCCGTCGGCATGCGCGACCCGGCCGAGGATCAGCGGGCGGACGCCGAGCGGATCGCGCACGCCCATCAGCGCGTCGTTGGTCAGCGCGATCAGCGAATAGGCGCCGATCACCTGCTTGAGCGCGTCGATCAGCCGGTCGGCCACGGTGGAATACAGGCTGATGGCAATGAGGTGGATGAACACCTCGCTGTCGGTGGTGGACTGGAACAGGCAGCCGCGCCGCACCAAAGCGCGGCGGATGGCGGTGGCGTTGGTCAGGTTGCCGTTATGCGCCACCGCGAAGCCGCCGAACTCGAAATCGGCATAGAGCGGCTGCACGTTGCGCAACACCGTGTCGCCGGTGGTGGCGTAGCGGTTGTGCCCGACCGCGCGGGTGCCGGCCAGCGAGGCGATCACCCGTGCGTCGCTGAAATTATCGCCCACCAGGCCCAGGCCGCGATGCGAGTGGAAATGTGCGCCGTCGAAGGAGACGATGCCGGATGCCTCCTGCCCGCGGTGCTGCAGGGCATGCAGGCCGAGGGCGGTCACCGCGGCGGCATCGGAATGGTTCCAGATCCCGAAAACGCCGCATTCCTCGTGGATTTCGTCGTCCTCGAACCTGTCGTCATCGGGCAGCGGCGTGAGAGCCTGGGGCATGGGGCCTCCTCGTGCCGTTTACGGACGCGGCGTGTTGGCGCGGCCCTGGGCGGGGACGCGCAAAAGATCGGCCGCCAGCGGATCGCGAACGACCGGCGGCGGGGGAACGCTGGGCCGGTATTGCAGCGGCAACCTGCCGGCCAGCCACGCCGCTCCCTCGGCGGCATAGGTCATCGAGCGGGCCTGCTGCACCGGCTCCGGCCAACGATCGGGCGGCACCAGATAGCCGGCGCCGAAATAGGCGACGATCACCAGCAAGGCGCCGCGCGCGATGCCGAACGCGATGCCGAGCGTGCTGTCCACCAGGCCAAGGCCGACGCCGCTGACCAGGCTGCCGATCAGCCCGGCGACAATGGACAGCAGAACCAGGGTGCCGAGGAACACGGCGGCATAGGCGAGGGCGATGCTCAGTTCGGCATTGCCGGTCCATTCCAGCAGGCGCGGCTGCAATCCCGGCGCGCCCCAGAGCGCGGCGACGGCCGCCCCGATCCAGGCCCCGATCCCCATCACCTCGCGAACGAAGCCACGCACGAAGGCCGACAGCGCCGAAACGGCGATGATGGCCAGGACGATGATGTCGACCCAGTTCAAGATAAGCTACCTGCATGTGGTGCAGGGGGGGATATATCGTTGGTCGCAGGGCGGATGCCAGCCCATCAGGGTTGTGATTTGCCCGCCTTGCCCGCAAACCTGCCCACCAGATCGCCGAGATGGCCGATCTCCTGCAGCGCCAGCCCCTCCGGGGCGAACAGCGGGCGGTTGCCGCGGGCGACCCGGCGGGGCAGGCAGGCGGCGGCGAAGCCGAGCTTCTGCGCCTCTTTCAGCCGCGACTCGGCCTGCGCGACCTGGCGCACCTCGCCGGAAAGCCCGACCTCGCCGAAAAACACCATGTCCGGATCGGTCGGCTGGTCGGTCGCCGCCGAAACCAGGGCGGCGGCGACGGCCAGATCAGCCGCCGGCTCGGTGATGCGCAGCCCGCCGGCGATGTTGAGATAGACATCCGACGCATTCATCCGCAGGCCGCAACGGGTTTCCAACACGGCGAGCAGCATGGCCAGCCGCCCGGAATCCCAACCGACAACCGAGCGGCGCGGCGCCCCGCCGGGGTTCGGCGCCAGCAGGCACTGGATTTCCACCAGCACCGGACGCGTGCCCTCCAGCCCCGCGAACACCGCGCTGCCCGACACATTGCCCCGCCGCTCGGCGAGGAACAGGGCCGACGGGTTGGGCACCTCGGCCAGCCCGGTCTCGGTCATTTCGAACACGCCGATTTCGTCGGTGGCGCCGAAACGGTTCTTTACGCCGCGGAGAATGCGGAACTGGTGGCCGCGGTCGCCCTCGAAATACAGAACCGCATCGACCATGTGCTCCAGCACCCGCGGCCCGGCGATCGCCCCTTCCTTGGTGACGTGCCCCACCAAAACGATCGCGAACCGGTTGGCCTTGGCCAGACGGATCAGTTCGAACGCCGAGGCGCGCACCTGGCTGACCGTGCCGGGGGCGCTGTCGATGCTATCCAGCCACATTGTCTGGATGGAATCGATCACCACCATGGTGGCGTCGCGCGCCTCGTCCAGGCTGGCGGCGATGTCGCGCAGGTTGATGGCGGCGGCCAGTTCCAGCCGCGCCTGCACAACCCCAAGCCGGCGGGCGCGCAGGCGCACCTGTTCGATCAATTCCTCGCCCGAGACATACAGCACCCGATGCCCGGCGCCGGCTAGGCTGGCGGCGGCCTGCAGCAGCAGGGTGGACTTGCCGATGCCCGGATCGCCGCCCAGCAGCACCGCCGAGGACGGCACCAGCCCGCCACCGAGCACGCGGTCGAGTTCGGCGATGCCGATGGGGGTCCGCGCCGGCGGCTCGGCGGTGCCGGCGAGGTCGACGAAGGCCAATTTGCGGGCGACGGTCTTGGGCTTCTGCAGGCCGGGACCGGCGGCGCCGGCTGGTTCCTCGGCGATGGTGTTCCACTCGCCGCAGGTCTCACACCTTCCGGCCCATTTGGGGGTGACGGCGCCACAAGCGGCGCAGACGAAACGGGGGGAGGGTTTGGCCATGCGGTGCGGACCTGGGGAGTTGGGTGAAGGAAGGAAGGCCAGGGCTCTGCCCTGGACCCGCCAAGGGGCAGTGGCCCCTTGGATCCCATTACTTTTTAGGGCTTTTCGATAGAGGGGGGTGAGGAGATGAGACCAGCATCTCCTCACCCCCCTCTATCGAAAAGCCCTAAAGTAGCGGGGTCCAGGGGGCCACTGCCCCTTGGCGGGTCCAGGGCAGAGCCCTGGCCTTCCTTCCTTCACCCAACTCCCCAGGTCCGCGTCGAGGCCAACCCCATGCCACCCACCCGCACCGTCCGCGTCGGCGCCCTCGAAATCGCCAACGACCGTCCCTTCACCCTGATCGCCGGCCCCTGCCAGATCGAAAGCCTCGCCCACGCGCTCGAAGTCGCCGCCGGCCTGCACGAAGCCTGCACCGCCCTCGGCATCCCCTGGATCTACAAATCCAGCTACGACAAGGCCAACCGCACCAGCGCCACCGCCGCCCGCGGCGTCGGCATGGCGGCCGGCCTCGACATCCTCGCCCAGGTGGGCGACCGCTTTTCCTGCCCGGTGCTCACCGACGTGCACGACGTGGCGCACTGCGCCCCCGCCGCCGAAGCGGTGGACGTACTGCAAATCCCCGCCTTCCTCTGCCGCCAGACCGACCTGCTGATCGCCGCCGGCGAGACCGGGCGCGCCATCAACGTCAAGAAGGGCCAGTTCCTCGCCCCCTGGGACATGGCGAACGTCGCCGCCAAGATCGCCGCCACGGGCAACGAGAACATCCTGCTCACCGAGCGCGGCGTCAGTTTCGGCTACAACACCCTGGTCACCGATTTCCGCGCTTTGCCGATCATGGCCCGCACCGGCTATCCGGTGGTGTTCGACGCCACCCATTCGGTGCAGCAGCCGGGCGGGCAGGGGACGTCCTCGGGCGGGCAGCGCGAATTCGCCCCCGTGTTGGCCCGCGCGGCCCTTGCCGTCGGCGTGGCTTCGGTGTTCATCGAAACCCACCCCGACCCCGACCACGCCCCCTCCGACGGGCCAAACATGATCCCCCTGCGCGACATGCCGGCATTGCTGGCGCGGCTGCGCAGTTTCGACCTCCTCAGCAAAGAAGGGCTGACATGAATCTCGCTCGCCGCCTCCTGCTGGCCGCCCCCGCCTTGCTCGCGCTTCCGGCGCAGGCGCAGACAAAGAAGGAACTGCAGGTGATCGACCGCAAAATCGGCTTCGGCGAAATCGCCTCCTCCGGCCGCACCGTGATCGTCCATTACACCGGCTGGCTGTACGACGCCGCCGCGCCGGACAACAAAGGCCAGAAATTCGACAGCTCGCACGACCGCGGCCAGCCTTTGAGCTTCGCGCTCGGGACCGGCCGGGTGATCCCCGGCTGGGACCAGGGCGTGGCAGGCATGAAAGTGGGCGGGCAGCGCACGCTGATTATCCCGCCGGAACTTGGCTACGGGGCGCGCGGGGCGGGCGGGGTAATTCCGCCGAATGCCACGCTGGTGTTTGACGTGGAATTGATCGGGGTAAGGTAAGCAAGGAAGGCCAGGGCTCTGCCCTGGACCCGCAAGGGGGCAGTGGCCCCCTTGGCCCCATTACTTAAGTAGCGGGGTCAAGGGGGCCACCGCCCCCTTGCGGGTCCAGGGCAGAGCCCTGGCCTTCCTTTACTTGCCTTGCGATGCTACCCCACCCCCGCCTGCAACAAACCGGACCAACCCTCATGAGCGCCATCGCCGACATCATCGCCCGCGAGATCCTCGACAGCCGCGGCAACCCCACGATTGAAGTCGACGTGGTCCTGGAGAGCGGCGCTACCGGCCGTGCCGCGGTGCCGTCCGGCGCCTCCACCGGCGCGCACGAGGCGGTCGAGCTGCGCGACGGCGATCCGCGGCGCTTCGGCGGCAAGGGCGTACAGCAGGCAATCGTGAACGTGCAGACCGAGATCCTCGACGAAATCGGCGGCATGGACGCCGGCGAGCAGGTCGCCATCGATGCCGCCCTGATCGATCTCGACGGCACCCCCAACAAGGCGCGGCTCGGCGCCAATGCCATCCTCGCGGTGTCGCTCGGGGTCGCCAAGGCGGCGGCGGCCGATCTGGAACTGCCGCTGTACCGGTATATCGGCGGCGTGTTCGCGCGCATCCTGCCGGTGCCGATGATGAACATCGTCAATGGCGGCGCGCATGCCGACAACCCGATCGACATCCAGGAATTCATGATCCAGCCGGTCTCCGCCCCCACGCTGGCCGACGCGGTGCGCATGGGCTCGGAGGTGTTCGCCGCCCTGAAAAAGCAACTGCACGATGCCGGCCACAACACCAATGTCGGCGATGAGGGCGGCTTCGCGCCCAACCTGAAATCGGCCGACGAGGCGCTGGGCTTCATCACCCGCGCGGTGGAACAGGCCGGCTACCGCCCCGGCGAGGACGTGACCTTCGCCATCGATGCCGCCGCCACCGAGTTTTTCAAGGATGGCCGCTACGTGCTCGCCGGCGAGGGCCGCAGCCTCGATGCCGAGGGCATGGTGGCCTATCTGGAGGATCTGGTCGACCGCTACCCGATCGTTTCGGTCGAGGACGGGCTAGCCGAGGACGACTGGGAGGGCTGGAAGCTGCTGACCGACGCGCTCGGCGATCGCGTCCAGCTCGTTGGCGACGACATTTTCGTCACCAACCCCGAACGCCTGGCCCGCGGCATCGAGGAGGGCGTCAGCAACGCCATCCTGGTGAAAGTGAACCAGATCGGCACCTTGTCGGAAACGCTGGAGACGATCGAACTGGCGCAGCGCGCCGGCTTCGGCGTGGTCATGAGCCACCGCTCCGGCGAGACCGAGGATTCCACCATCGCCGATCTGGCGGTTGCCACCAATTGCGGCCAGATCAAAACCGGCAGCCTGTCGCGCAGCGAGCGCACGGCGAAATACAACCAGTTGATCCGTATCGAGCAGACGCTCGGCCGCACCGCCCGCTACGCCGGCCGCTCCATCCTCCGCCCGTAACCTTCCCCTCTCCCCCTTTTGGGGGGAGAGGGCCGGGGTGAGGGGGAAGCACAGGCCTGCCCGTATGGCGCGGCGTGCGCCGCTACAGCCGCTCCCAGATACCGGTTTCCTCGTCCAGCCTTGCGTGCTCGCCATGGTGGAAATCGCCCTGCGAGACCACCCCGACCAACCGCCCGTGCTCGACCACCGGCACGTGGCGGAAGCCGCCGTCATGCATGAGGTGCAGCGCCTCCACGGCGGTGTGGCCGGGTGGCAGGTGCACCGGGTTGCGGGTCATGACCAGGTCGAGATGCGTTTGCGACGGGTTGCGGCCCTCGGCGAGCAGGCGGACCGCGTCGCGTCCGGTGAAGATGCCGAGCGGCTGGTGCTGCGCGTCCACCACCACAATGGCGCCCACCCGGTTCTGCTGCATCACCTGGCAGGCCTGCTGCACCGTGGCAGTGGGCGGGAGGGTGATAGGGGTGCGGCGGATAATGTCGCACATGTTGCGAATCGCCGTCATGACAATTCCCTTCCGTTCCGGAACCCGGCTTCGCGCCGGTTGACCTTCCCCGCGCGGGGTGAACCGCCCGCTCTTGCGCGGGGAGGCAAGGGCCGGCAGGGCCGCAGCACGCAGGCGAACTTGTGCCGCGGCGCCAACGGATTTCACCACCGTGACGCCGCCATGAGAACACACGTCATTGCGATGTTGGCCGCCGCGGCGGCGCACAGCGCCCCCATCGTGCCGGCGGCGCCGAATTGCTGCATCAGCACCGCGCCGATCGCCGGCGAGGCCGCCTGCGCCACCAGCACCGGCATCGCCAGCCGCCCCATCAGCGTCGCGTAGCCCGCCCGCCCGAACAACGCGAGCGGCACCGTGCCGCGGGCGATCGAGCGGATGCCGCTGCCGGCGCCGTACAGGAACATCCCGGCCGCGATCATGACGGTATCGCCCATCAGCATGGCCAGCCCCACCGAGACGCCGAAGGTGGAGATCAGCAGCGTGCGGACCGGATGGTGCCGGTGGCCGAACACCGCCTCCAGCACGCGCGCACCCACCTGCGCCGGGCCGATCAGCATGCCGAGTCCCACCGCCTCGGCGAGTCCCAGTCCGCGCGCCTGCAGCAGCGTCAGCAGATGCACCGACATCACGGTGGTTATCACCGAGGCCAGCGTCATGATGGCGGCGAAGGTAACCAGGGCGAACCATCGCCCGCGCGCCCCGGCTCTGTCGGCGGGCGCGGGCGTTGCCAAACGCGGCGGCGCCGGCGCTTCGCGCGGCAGGCCGAACCAGTACAGCGGCAGGACCACCAGCAGCGCGATGGCCGCATAGGCCAGGCAGGCGCCGCGCCAGCCCATCTGCTCCACCAGCAAGGCGCTGAGCGGCCAGCAGGCGGTGCTTGCGAATCCGCCGAACAGCGTTACCTGGGTGATCGCCGGGCGGGCCTGCTCGCCGTACAGCCGGCCGAGGGCGGCGAAGGCCGGGTCGTACAGCCCGGCGCCCATGCCCAGGCCCAGCACCGCCCAGCCGGCCACGAAGACGGGCAGGGAAGGGGCCAGCCCGATCACCGCCAGCCCCGCTGCCAGCAGTCCGGCGCTGGCCGCCAGCACCGTCCGTCCGCCATGCGCCTCGATCAGCCGTCCCACTTTCGGCGAGACCAGCCCGGAGATCAGCAACCCGAGCGACAGCGCCCCGCCGATGGACGCCATCGGCCAGCCAGTGTCCGCGGCAATCGGCGCCGCCAGCACCGCCATGAGGTAGTACGACGACCCCCAGGCCAGGATCTGCGCCGTGCCGAGGGCGCAGACCACGACGGTCCGGGGCGGATGCGTGGACAGCGCGCTCATCCGGGCACGCTAAGGCAATGGCGGGGGGAACGGTATCGCGCTGCGACGGGCATGCCGGCCCGGGCCTCGCCGCCGGGCGCGACGCCAGCCTGTCGTGTCCGATGCAACATTTTCTTGGCGCGTGAAACCGCCGGCAGTAGCCTTGTCACCGACCGGCGCGCCGTGGCCGCGGAGCCGCTGGCCGTACAGGTTCGGCGATGCCGCGGGCCGAGGGTCGCGGCGGTCAGGAGGATGAGGAGGACATCAGGTCCGACGCCACGACTTGGGAATGCCGCTCGCCGCCCAAACGCGACGAATGCCCAAGGCGCCGGCATCGATCGCGCGCCTGCCCGCAGCGCCCCTTGAGGCTTGCGTCCGCCGCCATTCGTGTGCCGGCGGGCGAGGGCAGGCTCGCCGCGGTTTCATCAGTTTCGTGGTCCGCCAGGCGGGCCGCAGGGAGATATAGATGGGAACCCATGTTAGGTCCGCGACGCCGCTGTTGCAGATCGGAGTATTTCTCATAGCCGTACTGCTGGTGCTGCCCTGGATCGCGCACCACGGCGTGTTCGGGTTGACGGTGTATTTGGTGGTGGGTGCCGCGGCCGTCGCGGCGGCGGCCCGTTATGCCAGCCCGGCCGATAGCCTCAGCGTCGAGAGCCGGAGGGTGCTGGTCGGTATCGGCTGGCCGGTGTTCCTGGCCGTCGGGGCGTACCAGTCGCTGCTGGTGGTTGTGGGACTGAGGCAGGCGGGCGAATCGGAAAGCGTGCCGGCCGCGCCGGCAGGGCCGGTCGCCAAGGCGCCGCCACCGGCACCGCCGGCCCCGCCGCCTGCGCCACCTCCGGCGCCGCCGGTCGCCAAGGCGCCGCCGCCCGCACCGCCACCCCCGCCGCCTGCGCCCCCTCCGGCGCCGCCAGCCGCCAAGGCGCCGCCGCCCCCACCTCCCGCGCCACCCGCGCCCCCTCCCGCGCCGCCGGTGACCAAGGCGCCGCCGCCCGCACCTCCCATACCGCCACCCCCGCCGCCGGTCGCCAAAGCCGCGCCGCCGCCGCCGGCACCACCTCCGGCGCCGCCACCCGCACCGCCAAAGCCTGCCGCACCCATCCCGGCACGCCCGGCCGCAGTGGCGCCGCCGCCCGCGAAACAAGGCCCGGCCCCCGAAACCGCACGCCCCCGCCCGCCGAACGGCAACAAGCCGAAACACCGCGGCAAATAAGGTCCGGCGCGGCCGGGGCGCTGCCCCGGACCCCGCCAGGGGCTTCGCCCCTGGACCCCACCAAGGGCCAGAGGCCCTTGGAACCCCGCTCGATCGGGGTTCCAAGGGGAACGTCGGGCGTGCACGTTCTGCGCGCCGCCAATTGCGGCTGTCAGAACCCCGGATGAATGGTTATGGTGCATGACTGTCATGTCAGCCCCACCCGATATCGAGGACGATGCCGCAGCCGGTCCGGATGCCACGGTCGATCTCGGACCGCTCACCGGCCTGATCGGTTACGCGCTGCGCCGGGCACAACTGGCGGTGTTCCAGGACTTTCACCGCCACTTCGCCAGTGCCGACATCCGGCCGGCACAGTTTTCCGTGCTCGTCGTGCTGAAGCACAACCCCGGGCTGCGCGCGACGCATGTTGCATCCGCCCTGGGCATCAAACGCACCAACTTCGTGCCCCTGTTCGACGGGCTGCACGCCCGCGGCCTGGTCGAACGCCGCCCGGTGAAGG
Organism: uncultured Alphaproteobacteria bacterium; assembly: GCA_963714255.1. Classification (GTDB taxonomy): domain Bacteria; phylum Pseudomonadota; class Alphaproteobacteria; order Acetobacterales; family Acetobacteraceae; genus Rhodovastum. The sequence goes on along the minus strand of CAVQNU010000021.1, from coordinate 200,665 downwards.
GCGACCGCCGCGCCTCCGCCCTGTTCCTCACCGCCTCAGGGGCCGAAATGCTGGCGCGGCTGGAAAGCCTGGTCTGCGCCCACGAAGCCAAATTCGCGGCCCGGCTGGGGATCGAAGGGCGCTACCAGCTGATGGGGCTGTTGCACCGGCTGACCGAGGCGGCGTTCGATCCGGTTTGATCCTGTGCGGCGTTGCTCACAACCGGAACCCGCGTCGATGCACTGCAAGGTTTTGATATATATTGTTGAATTCATTCTGAGTGCCCGCAGCTTGGCGCGCTTTGCGCCGGCGTTGCTGCTGCTTCTGCCCATCATCGGGGGGTGCGCGTCGATGGGACCGGCGGCCATACCGCGGGATCGTACCGAATACCTCTCTTCCATCGCGGAGTCCTGGAAAGAGCAAACCCTCCTCGACGTTGTCCGTATTCGCTACGGCGACGCCCCGTCCTTCCTCGATGTTTCCTCGGTCGTCAGCTCCTACGCCGTCCAGGGCCAGCTTTCCGCTGGCGGCATCATCAACTCCAATCTGACCAGCGTCGCCCCCTGGAACACCGCGACTTTCGGCGCCGCTCTCGCCTATCAGGACCGCCCGACCATTTCGTACACGCCACTCACGGGCGACAAATTCACCAAAAGCCTGATGCGGCCGATCCCCCCGACCGGGATCTTCCAGCTCATCCAGGCTGGCTACCCTGCGGATTTCGTTTTGCTCGTGACGGTGCGCTCACTCAACGGCGTGTCGAACCAGGGCTCCATGGGCGGCCAGGTCCGGCCCGCCGATCCGGCGTTCTATCCGCTCCTTGACACCTTGCGACGGCTGCAGCGGGCTGAGACGGTCAGCATGCGATTGGAAAAGCGCGGCGCCGAGGATGTCGGGATTCTGGTTTTCGCCCCTGACCTCACGCCGCAAGTGACCCAGGACCTGGAATTCTTGTCGAATACGCTCAATCTGAAACCCGGAAAGAGCGGCGAAATCTCCATTGCTTTTGGCGCCGTCCAACGCAACGACAAGGAGCTGGCCGTCTTGTCCCGCTCGATGCTCGAAATTCTGGTCGAGCTGGCAGTGGGTATTGACGTGCCGGCCGGGGACATCGCGGCAGGCCGCACCATGCCATCCGCACGGCTGGCCAGCGCCGAAAATCCACGCGACCGACCGCTGGTCCGAATTCGCTCGGGCCCGGCTGCACCGGCAGATGCTTTTTCGGCAGTGCATTACCGCAACACCTGGTATTGGATCGATGATGGCGATTTCGCCTCGAAGCGCATCTTCACGATGCTGATGATGTTCTTCTCGCTGGCGGAAACCGGCGTGGCACCGCAAGTGCCGGCCCTGACGCTCCCGGTCAACTGAACGCGGTTATCGCTCGCTTTCCCGCGACGCCCAGGAAGACGCGCCGCGCAGATTGTCGATCAGGATGGTACTGCTCACCAGCAGCACCCAGACCGGGAAAACGAACAAGGCCCAGTCAAAATAGCCGCTGCCGAGAAGCAGAAACGCCGCCGATGCGTAGCCGAGCAGCGCGATCCAGCGCGGCGTGATGCGGGTGCGCAGCGCCAGCGTGGAGGCGATCATCATGAACACCGCCGCCATCTTGAAGGCGTAGATGTGCATGATGTCGAAGGTGAAAGCCCGGCCAAAGGTGAACGTGGCGCCGTCAAGCAACGCTTGCGGCTGGGCGGAATATGCCGTGATCAGCCCGCCCGTCGCCGCCGCGGCGATAAACAGCATGCCGAGAAACAGCAGACCGCTGCCGAGAAACACCGTGGCAAAGAACTGGTCTTCCTGCCTGCCAAGGCGGTCACGCAGAACGCCGATGAACCACATGAAGGCAATGCCGGCGACGGGCACGAGGTTCAGGGCGAAGGAAACCCGTTTCGCGCTGGTTTGCAGCCATGCGCCGGTTTCAAGCGGATCAGCCGGAATCGACAGGTGCAGCAGCCAGAGGCTGTAGATCAGCAGGGCCGAAAACAGAATTCCGGCAATGGCCGCGGCGCGCGGCGTTTTCAGCCGGGCGCGGATGAGCGGCGCACGGGCGCGGCCGGCGTCGTTCGAATCGGCATCACTTCGGCGGCGCAAACCATTTTCGGCTGATGTCTTCATAGGTGCCATCGGCATACAGCTCCAGCAGGGCTTCGTTGAGGCGTTTGCGCAACGGGTTGCCGCGCGCGACGGCGATGCCGTATTTCAGCGGCCGGAACACCGGGCCGACCACCTGCAGCTGGCCGCTGCCCAACCGCGTCTGCCAGTATTCCAGCGTCGGCGCGTCGAACACGATGGCCTGGATGCTGCCGGCGAGCAGCCGGTCATAGCCTTCCTGGGCGCTGGTGATGCTGACATAGGGCAGGTGGAGTGCGGTCAGGTACTCCGCAGCGATGCTGTTCGGCACCGTGGCGATGGTCTTGCCCGGCAGGTCGCCGGGTCCCTGGATGCTCGACTGCAACTGCTGCACCGTCAGCGAGGCCGTGACCGTGGCGGTGAACTGCGCCACCAGCACGACGCCGACGACCCACATGCACACCACGGTCAGCCGCTTCACCGCGCCGTTGTTCTCGCGCTCACCATGCTCGCCGGTGGCGATGATCAGCATCACGCCCCACAAGCCTTCCAGCACCCCGCGCGGGTAGCCACGCTGGAAATACGGATTGTTGCGCCGCTCGACCAACCACAGCACGTTGGCCAGGAGCAGCACCGTCAGCGCCCCCACCAGCAGGATTTCCCCATTGGCGCGCGTGAACACCGCCGCGGCCGTCGCCCGCCACGCGCTCGCCGTCTCGGGCCGCACCATGATCTGCAGGCCGGAGTCGAAATAGGCCATGGAAAAATCGACCAACTCCTCGCGCGCCGGCGTCATGGCAATGGCCGACATCGCCATATCCGCCGTGCCGTCGCGCACCGCTTGCACCTGCGCTTCGTCGCTGCCCTGGCCCAGATCGGTGACGACCACGCCGGCCTCCAACCGCTGCGCCAGCACGGTCCACAAATCCACGCTGAACCCGGCCAGCGGGCCGTCCTGCGGCAGCACGAACGGCGCGATCCGTCCGGTGACGATGCGCAGCGTGGCCGGCTGCGCGATGGCGGCTTGGGGGAGCAGGAGGGCGCAGGCCAGGGCAAGCAAGCAAGGCCAGGGCTCTGCCCTGGACCCGCCAAGGGGCAGTGGCCCCTTGGAACCCATGACCTTAAGAAATGGGGTCCAGGGCAGCGCCCTGGCCTTGCTTCCTGCCGCCATTTCGCCGCTAGGCCTCGCGCACCACCTGCACCCTGCCAGCCCGCACCGCCGATTTCAGCGCCGCGTGGTCGGCCTCCGCCTGGTCGGCATAGGCCAACGCAAAGCGGCCCATCGCGGTTTCAAAATCGTCACTCTTGCTGCCAAGATAGCCGCTGATGGTCCAGGCATCGCCGGCCTTGGCGTGGCTGCGCGCCAGCGCCCAGCCGCAGGCTTTGCCGTAGACCTCCAGCGTTTCGGCGTCGAACGTCTCGATCAACGGCTTGATCTTGGCGTCGCGCAACTGCCGCACGTAGAACTGCCGGCCACGCGGGCCGGTGACCCAGCCGAGGAACACGTCCGAGGCCGGCTGCATCAGCCGCTGGCCGATCACCACGCGCTGACCGTGATGCGGATAGGCGCTGGCCCCGGCATAGGGTTCCAGCACGGACGCGCGGGCCTCCTTGAACTGCAGGAACAGCGGGTCGTTGGCTGCCGACATGAACAGCCCGATCCAGCACGCACGGCCGACGCTGCCGATGCCCACCACCTTGATCGCCGCGTCCACCAGCCGGTAGCGGTCGAGCAGCACGCGCCGGTCGTCGGGCAGGGTCTCGCGGTAGGCGTCCATCACCAGATTGAGCTGGGCCATGAAGTCCGGCGCGCGTGAGTCTTCCGGGTGAAAGATCAGCGGCGGGGCATCCTTGATGTGGACGTGTCCGCCGACCATGCCGGCCAGTTGCGGAAAATCCAGCGCCGAGGCAGATCTGTCGACCGCTTTTGCGATGCGCTTGCGCGCCATCGCCCTGCGGTCAGGGTCGGGTAGCAGGCTCACGACGTCATCGTCGTCGATGCGCGCATACCAGACTTCCAGCGGCGCCATCGTCGCATATTCGGCCAGGCGTTTGCGATAGCTGCGCGCGGTTGCCTCGGCGGCATCGCGCCCCTCGGCATCGGACAGGCCGATCGAGCGCGCGGCGAGCACGAACGATACGGCGAGACGCTTCACGTCCCACTCCCAGGGTGCCGGCAGGGTCTCATCGAAATCGTTGATGTCGAAGATGATGTTGCGTTCGGGCGTGGCGAAGCCGCCGAAGTTGAGCAAATGGCAGTCGCCGCAGGCCTGCACGCGCAGGCCGGTGGCGGGCGTTTTGGCGAGGTCGGCGGCCATCACGCCGGCGGCGCCGCGGTAGAAGGTGAAGGGCGAGACCAGCATCCGCCCGTAGCGCACCGGCAACAGTTCGGGCAGCCGCTCCGGGTCCGATTCCTGCAGCATCGCGATCGGGTCGGCGCGGCCTGCCGGCTTCTTCCAGACGGCGTGGGCGAGTTTGGGCGCCGCATCCCGCAGCCGCTTGCCGGCCGCCATCAATTCGGCCGGCGCGCGAACCTGCTGGGACGGGGCGGGCGCCGCCGCCGGACCGGAGACGGGTTGCACGGCGAAGGATGTTTCCGTGGTGGCATCGGGCATGATCTGGACCTCCTTAATATGATGTTTATATGAAATGTAAGATCGGCGCACGGCCCCGGCGTTGTGGTGGATCAACCGTGATGCGCCGCCGGACCGCCTGCGCCATCACAACATCCGGCGCCCGTCCGGGGCTCACCGGCCAATGGCACCGCGCGACAGGCCGAGACCCTGCCGGTCCTCCCGGCGCGCCATCGCCTTGTCCTCGGGGTCCATCCGCGATCCTTCGACCATCCGGTCGAGATGACCGAGATAGCCGCGCACCGCTGCCGCGCGGGACGGCGAGGCCACCGAGTCCAGCAGACCGGCAAGCGCACTGCGCAGCCGCCGCATGACCTGCACCGAATCGGCGCCGTAGAACCGGATCTCGTCGAAGGACAACGACAAGTAATCCGCCCAGGTCGGCATCGGGAACACCAGCCGCAGCCGCCCGCCGGCATCGCGCACATAGCCTGCGTCGAGCCGGCATTTGGCCATCCGCCGCAGCAGGTCTTCGATCTGATCCAGCGCCTGCACCGCCGTGGTCGGGTCGTTGATCGCCGGCGACAGCGCCCGGATGGCGATGTCCACCAGCAGGCGCAGCGGGTATTTCGGATCCTGCTCGAAGGTGCGCTCGTCGCTGAGGTGTACCGCCTTCAGCAACGCAAGCCCGGGCAGCGCCGCGCGCGCGGCGTGCACCCGCAGGATCACCGTGTCCTCCACCAGCGTGTCGCCAACAGCGCTGTCGAGCACAATGACGGCATCGGCCTGGCGCGCCTGGCGCACCAGCGCCGGGATATCCAGCCGGGCGATCGAGCGCGGCTTGCCCTCATAGCGCAGCGTCTGCGTCACCGGGCCGAGATCGCCGCGCGCCTCCTCCGCCGCGTCGATCACTGCCGCCAGCTCGGCGCCGCGGGGGAAGGTCTCGTGAATCACCGCGCGGCCACGCGCGCCGACAAACTGCAGCACCTGATTGATCTGCAGCGACGTGAGGCGCTGCACCAGACGCGCAAACAGAAACATGCTGGTGAACAACAGCACGACGACCAGCCACATGGAGGCAAACGGCACCTGCCCGGAGCCGGCGCGGTCGACCCAGACCAGAGTCGCCAGGCTGTACATGAACGTGGCGATGAAGACGCCCATCGCGTGGTACAGCACCTTGTCGCGGCCGAACCACTGCACCAGCCGCGGCGAATAGGCCACGGCCATGAACTGCACCATGACGAAAGCGATCGAAAACACGATGCCCGTCAGGGCCATCATCCCCGACGCAACGGTGGACAGAAACCCCTGCGCCGAGGCGAGCGACATCGGCATCTGGTAGGCCGGGTTCAGCAGGTATTCGAAACGCGGGAACACGAACGCGCCGACCACGCTTGCCAGCGTGTACGCCATCGAAATCATCCAGAGCGACATGCGCAATCCTTGGGTCGGACGGGCAGAAAGGCCAGGGCTCTGCCCTGGACCCGCAAGGGGGCGGTGGCCCCCTTGACCCCATTACTTTAGGTGGGTTCTGATCTTTGGGCGCGTGACCGCAGCAGCGCAGCGGTGTGGCGGGCGATCATGCGTTCCTCGTCGGTCGGCACCACCCAGGCGGCGACGCGGGAGTCCGCCGCGCTGATCGGGCCGCCACCCCGCGTTCCGGCAAGCGCCGTGTTGCACGCCTCGTCCAGCGTCAGGCCGAGCCAGGCACAGCCTTGCGCCACCTCGGCGCGGGTCGCCGCGTCGTTCTCGCCGATGCCGCCGGTGAATACCAGGCCATCGAGCCCGCCCAGGGCCGCCGCCAGCGAGCCGATTTCGCGGACGATCCGATACACGTACAACGCAATAGCCTCGGCGGCTTGCGGCGCCGGCGAGGCGCGCAGCGCGCGCATGTCCGACGAAATGCCGGACACGCCAAGCAGACCCGACTGGCGGTACAAAACATCCTCGATGGCGCGCGCATCCATGCCGTGCGTGTCCATCAGATACAGCAGCACGCCGGGATCGATCGCACCGCAGCGCGTGCCCATCAGCAGGCCTTCGAGGCCGGTGAAGCCCATCGTGGTCGCCACGCTGCGCCCGTCCTGCACGGCGCACAGGCTGGAGCCGCTGCCGAGATGGCAGATCACCACCCGCCCGGCCGCGATCTCCGGCGCCAGTTCGCCCAGGCGGCCGGCGACGAATTCGTAGGACAGGCCATGGAAGCCGTAGCGTCGCACGCCCTCGTCGTGCAGGCGGCGCGGCAGGCCGAACCGCCGCACCACCGCCGCCTGGCCACAATGAAAGCCGCTGTCGAAGCAGGCAACCTGCGGCAGGTCCGGCCGCAGCACCATGATCGCGCGGATCGGCGCGAGATTGTGCGGCTGGTGCAGCGGCGCCAGCTTCACCGCGCGCGTCAGCCCCGCCACCACCGTGTCATCGACAAACACCGGTGCGCCGTATTCCGTGCCGCCATGCGCGACGCGATGGCCGATCGCCTGGATGCGCTCGCCCTGCAACACTTCCATGCCGGCCCGCATGATTTCCAGCGTCGCGATCCCGGCGTCGAACCCTTCGGCCGGCCAGGTCCGCTCCAGCACGGCCGCGCCGTCATGGTCGCGGACAGTCAGGCTCGGCTTGAGGCCGATGCTCTGGACCTGGCCCTGGAACCGCACCGCATCGCCGCTGGCGTCGTAGATGGCGAACTTGATGCTGGACGAGCCGGCGTTGAGGACGGCGATCGGCGCGGTCATGGCGTTGTCCTCACGCGATCGAAGGAACGGTGCCGGCACGCCGCGCTTCGGCAACCAGCGCGGCGACCGCGCAGGAAGCCAGACGGACCAGTAACGAATCGGCGCGGCTGGTCAGGATGACCGGCACCTTCGCGCCGAGCACGATGCCGCCGCCATCCGCCCCGGCCAGGAAGGTCAGGCTTTTCACCAGCATGTTGCCGGCTTCCAGATCGGGCACCACCAGCACGTTCGCCCGTCCGGCGACCGGCGAGGCGATGCCCTTGATCGCCGCCGCCTCGGCACTGATCGCATTGTCGAGCGCCAGCGGGCCATCCAGCAGCGCGCCGGTGATCTGCCCACGGTCGGCCATCTTGCACAGGCCGGCGGCCTCCAGCGTCGAGGGCACTTTCGGGTTGATGGTCTCCATGGCGCTCAGGATCGCCACCCGCACCTCGGCGAAGCGCATGGCGTGCGCGAGGTCGATCGCGTTCTGCACGATGTCGACTTTTTCCATGAAGTTCGGCGCGATGTTGATGGCGGCATCGGTGATGATCAGCGGGTCGGCATGGCCGGGCACGTCCATGACGAAGCAGTGGCTGATGCGCCGGGCGGTGCGGATGCCGCCCTCGCGCGCCACCACCGCGCCCATCAGCTCGTCGGTGTGCAGGCTGCCCTTCATCAGCGCCTCAGCCTGGCCGAGCCGGACCTGCTCGACCGCCTTCGCGGCGGAGTCGTGGCTGTGCGCCGCTTCGATGACCGGCATCGCGCCGAGATCGAGCCCGGCCCGCGCCGCCACCTCGCGGATGCGCGCGGGGGGGCCGACCAGCACCGGGTCGATCAGCCCGAGACGCTGCGCCTCGATGGCACTTTCCAGCGCCACGTCGTTGCACGGATGCACAACCGCCGTCCTGGTTGGCTTGAGTTCCCGCGCCGCCGCGATCAGCCGGTCGTAGCGTTCATGCCGCCGCACGGTGCCGGGCTTGGGATCGTCAGACATTGGGGTTTTCCTTCTTGGCCGCGGCCTTCTCCGCCCTGTCGAACATCGCCTCGATGCGGGCCAGACGCGCCTCGCCCTCAGGCGATATGCGCCCGCTCGCGCCGACGACGCGCCGCAGCGCCGCGAGCGCCGCCCGCCGCTGTCCCGCTTCCTGCGGCAGCAGCGCCGGCATGGCGCGCACCGCGCGGTCTTCGTCGAACTTCAGCAGCAGGAACTGCTCGGTGAACAACTCCTTCAGGCGCGCCAGGCTGAGCCGCTGCCCCGGCGGCTGCGCCTGGCGGATCGCCTCGATGGCGACGAAGCCACGCTCATCGGCGCTGCGTTCAGGCAGGCGGATATAGATCAGCGCCCGCAGCAGCACTTCGGGCAGGCCCCCGGCCTCGAACCGCGTTTCGAGTTCGGCCCGCCGCCGCGCCTCGGTCGCTTCGCGCAGCAGGTCGCGCTCGATGCCGCGGCGCGCGAGCGGCTGGTCGGTGCCGAGGCCGAGCAGCGCCTGCAGCACCGGCGAGCCGTAGGTGGTCAGGAACATGTGCTCGGTCCACATATCCCGCGCCGCCCCATAGGCTTTCAGGCAGGTGGTGATCCAGTCCGATGCCGTCCGTTCGATGGCCAGCAACGGATTGTCCGGCGAGACCGGCTGGCGGGCGGCGCGCACGCTCTCGGCCAGTGCGCCAAGCGGCTGCATCAGCGGGTTCTCGTCGGAGAACATGGCGAAGCGCACGCGGTTGGGATGCAGCTGGCGCGCCGCTGCGGCGGTCTGCTCGGTGGTCGTGGCGCGCACCGCCGGGGCGAGCAGGGTGCGATACAGGCCGAGGTTAACCTCCGACAGCCGCGCCGCCGCGGCGAAGCGCAGATCGTCCGCGGCATCGTTGCCGCCGAGCGCGCGGATATCGGCCAGGCTGCGCGCCTCCAGCCGGAACAGATAGCGGCCATGGATCAGCTCGGGATTTGCCATGTCCTCGCTGACCTCGGTGATCACCGCCTCGTACAGGCCGGGCGGCATCAGGTCGATCAGGTCCATGCAGGTGGCGAACTCGCCATGCTCTTTCGTCGCCACCTTGCCGGAGACGAAGATGCCGAGATGGCCGATGCTCTGGTGCAGCGTGTAGACGATGGTCTGGCCGTTGGCGACGATGTCGCTGTCAGTGGCATAGAGATCGGTGACCCAGCCGAGCGCCTGCTGCGGCGGGGTGATGTCGTCGCCCCAGGAGCAGAACACCACGATGGGCGAGCGGATGTTGCGCAGGTCGATGCGGGTGCCGTCGGCGGCGCGCAGCTCGCCGGCCGTCAGGTGGTTGCCGACGAACAGATTGTCGGCGATCCATTGCATTTCCCCCGCGTTCAGCAGCACCGGGCTGCCCCACCAGGTCTCGAATTCCAGGAACCGCGCGGCCTCGGTATCGACCTTGGAATAGACGTTGTAGGGCTTCTGCCAGTACGTGTTGGCGGGGTTGCCGGATTCGAAATTGGCGATCAGGTGGGCGCCGTCGAAGATGCCGTGGCCGAGATCGCCGGTGAGCGCGGTCAGCCAGGTGCCGCCGAGCACGCCGCCGAGATAGCGCATCGGGTTTTTGCCGTGCACGCCGGCCCAGTAGGACAACGGCGATCCCGCCAGCAGGATCGGACCGGCGAGTTCCGGCCGCATCGCCGCCATCATCATGATTTGCCAGCCGGCCTGGCAGTTGCCGATCAGCACGGGCTTGCCGTCGGCGTCGTTGTGGCGCGCCGCCACCGCCTCGACGAAGATCGCCTCGGCGCGGCAGACATCCTCGATCGTCTGGCCCGGCATGGGATCGGGCAGGAAGCCGACGAAGTAGCAGGAATGGCCGGCCTGCAGGGCCATGCCGATCTCGCTGTCGTGCTTCATGCCGCCGATCCCCGGGCCATGCCCGGCGCGCGGGTCGAACACGATGAATGGCCGCTTCGCCGGGTCGATCACCGTGCCCGCGGGCGGCACGATGCGCACCAGGGCGTAGTTCACCGGCCGATCGAACTTGCGCCCGTCCAGCACCAGTTCGGGGCTGAAGCTCAGTACGTTGGGCGCGAGCCGGGCATTGTGTTCGCGGGCGATATTGCCGCGCTGGCGCAGCACATCGAGAAACAAAATCGAACGCTGCCACGCATCGAGCCAGTATTCCTGAACCGGGTTGACGAAACCCAACGCCGCCAGTTGCAGGCCTGCACGTTGCAATTTGTCAGTCACCTGACTCTCCCGAAGCGCTGTCACAAAAGCTTGATCACTCTTGCTTGGTCGCGACGACAATGGAACAATTGCTGCGATGCGGCATTGATACAGGTCAACATCTTCCGGGCAGAGCGACGCGGCATGGGGTCACGATGGCGTGTCCTCACATTCACTTGTGCCGGGCACTTGTGCCGGGCATTTGTGCCGGGCATTTGTGCCGGGCACCCGTGCCGGGCTGCTGCTTTCGGAGCGGACGCTAATCGCGCAGCAGCGTTTCGTGGCGATTCTTCGATCGTCCTGCAGCCGTGGCAGGCGGTCAGTTCCCGGGACTATGGCGGAAGATTTGCGCCTCAGGCCTTGCAGGTCCGGAGCCCGAGCAGCGTGTAGAGAGGACAGAAACGGACACCCGCGGTCAGCAGCGGCACCAGGCCGATCAGGCCGAACCACCGTGCATTGCCGTCCAGCACGACGAGCAGGGAGAGCAAGCCTAAGCCGGCCAGCACACGGACGATACGATCCGCAGTTCCGACATTCGGAGTCATGGTCATCTCCTGGTGCGTTGATTGAAACTGTTAGGCAACGACAGGCTTGGCTTTCGCCGCGTACTGGTCATAGGCTTCGACCGCCTGGGCCGCGTACATGACCGAAGGTCCTGCGCCCATATAAATGGCCATGCCCATCGTCTCCATGACCTCGTCGCGGGTCGCGCCGTTGCGAACCGCAGCTTCGGCATGGAAGGCGACGCAGGCGTCGCACCGGGTTGCCACCGAAATGCCGAGGGCGACCAGTTCTTTCGTTTTCGTATCAAGCGCACGGGGCTCGAGCGCGGCGCGCGCGAGGGCGGCGAATGCCTTCATTACGTCCGCCGCGCCGCCGCGCAATTCCTTCAACGGCACCGACAGGCCCGCCGCCAGCTCCGGCCAGTTCTTGTGCACGATATTGCTCTCCTCAACAGGCATCACCGATTGCACGGTAGGCGGCGGACGCTCTCCGCGCCTTGATCCATGTCAATTGAGGAAAAGAGAAAATTAATCAACCCGACTGAACGGCACGGCAGCGCCTCACGGCGTGTTGCCGGCGAACGCAATGGCGGCGAGCTTCGCCATCGGTTCATTCCACGTCACCAGATCATCCGGGGTGAAATCAGCCAACCGGTGGTGGCCGCAGGCGCGCGCCAGCAATTGCATCAGATGCACGCTGGCATCGAGAAACGTCGCCAGCTGAACGGCGGATTTCTCGATTTCCAGCCTGGCCGCCAGTCCGGGGTCCTGCGTCGCGATGCCAACCGGACACTTGTTGGTATGGCAGGCGCGCATGCCGAGACAGCCGATCGCCTGCAATGCCGCGTTCGAGAGGGCCACACCGTCCGCACCCAGCGCGAGCGCCTTGGCGAAATCGGCCGGTGTGCGCAGCCCGCCGGTGATGATCAGCGTCACGTCGCGGCCGACGCTGCGGTCGAGATGGCGGCGTGCGCGGGCCAGGGCCGGGATGGTCGGCACCGAGATATTGTCGCGGAACAACAGCGGCGCCGCGCCCGTTCCGCCGCCGCGGCCATCCAGAATGATGTAGTCGACGCCGACTTCCAGCGCCGCGTCGATATCCTTCTCGATATGCTGGGCGGACAGCTTGTAGCCAATCGGAATGCCGCCGGTGCGGGCGCGGACCTCGGCGGCGAAATCGCGGATCGGCTCCAGGCTGTTCCAATCAGGAAACCGGGCAGGGGAGATGGCATCCTGCCCCGCCGCCAGGCCGCGGACCGCCGCGATCTTGCCGCGCACCTTGGCGCCGGGAAGATGGCCGCCGGTGCCGGTCTTGGCACCCTGGCCGCCCTTGAAATGAAACGCCTGCGCGCGCAGCACCTTGTCCCACGCGAAGCCGAACCGGGCCGAGGCGAGCTGGTAGAAATAGCGCGTGGTCTCGGCCTGCTCCTCGGGCAGCATGCCGCCCTCGCCGGAGCAGATGCCGGTGCCGGCGCGCTCGGCGCCGCGGGCCAGCGCGATCTTGGCCGGCTCCGACAGCGACCCGAAGCTCATGTCCGAGACGATCAGCGGGATTTCCAGGTGTAGGGGCCGCGCCGCCTTTGGTCCGACGGTCAGGCCGGTGGCAACCGGCGTGTCGTCCAGCAGCGGCAGTCTGTGCAATTGCGCGGTGACGAACTGGATGTCGTCCCAGCGCGGCAGGTCGGGGCCGGGCACGCCCATCGCGCCGACCGGCCCATGCGCGCCGGTGCGCCGCAGACCGTCGCGCGCCAGGCGTTGAATTTCGCCCAGATGCGGCTCCGCGTCGGTGCCGTGGGGATCGGCATAGAGCCCCAGATAGGCCGAGCGGTCATAGGGCTGGGGATGACGCGCGGCCCAGGCACGGATTTCCGCTTCATCGACCAACACCTGGCCGTCCGCGATGACCGCCGTGAAGCTGGGCAGCACCTCGGCGTTATTGTATTCGCTCACCCCGCTGTCCAGCCGGTAATCCCAGTCATGCAAGCCGCAGATCAGGTTGCGGCCGCGCACGAACCCGTCCGCCAGCAGGGCGCCGCGGTGCAGGCAGCGCCCATAAAAGACCGAGACGGTGTCGTCCCAGCGAATGACCACCAGATCAACATCGCCGACCAGGGCATAGGCCGGCACCCGGTCGTGCAGGTCGTCGAGCTTCGCGACCGCCAGTTTCGTCATTGGTCACCTCGGCTTGGGAATGAACAGTTCACGCCAGATGTCAGCAATCCGCGTGACGGCGGAGGGACCACGCCGGTCAGCGCCGGCGGTGCACCGCCAGTCGCTCCAGCACGGCGGCCACGGTTGCGCGGTCGGTCCATAGAAGGGCGATCATGGCGACCAGCCCGGCATAGAACGACAGCACCCCCAGGCCGACCAGGGCCATCGTCCAGATGAGCGGCGGGCCGCACGCCATCAGCATGCCGGCGCCGACCAGAGCGGGCGCCAGCAGCGGCGGTGCCGGGAGGCGCAGCCGCCATTGGGCCAGCGCGAGCAGCCCGGTCGCTGCGGCGGCCTTGATGCCAGCCATCAGCCGCAGCACGGCGAGCAACTCCGGGTCGGCCGCGCGTGTCGCCTGGGCCGCCGCGTCGTGCGTCCCGGCGGCCAGTATGATGGCGGCCGTCGCGGCGGGCAGCGCCATCAACGCCGCGCGCCAGAACCGCGCGACGGGCGCCGGCCTGGACGCAGATGCGACGGTTCGCGCCGGTTGACTCGGCATCTTGCCTCCATCAGGGCGCGGCGTGCGCGACATCAACCAAACCGGGGGCGGCTCGCCCGGACGCATATCAGTGGCTGTCAGAAGATGTGGGCGCGCGCCGGATAGACGCAACCGGCATTCGCAACATGCGTCTACTTTCCATAATAATTCTTCTGCGACATTTGGCTGTGAGGACCAGGCCGGCTTAGCCTGCGTCCGCGACCGCCCGGCCTTACCTCCGCGCCGGCCCCGCCTCCAGCAAGGCGAGATTCTGCTCGGCAAGGTCGGCCGTCGCCGAATCGGGCGCCAGTTCGATCGCCCGCTCCCAGTCCCGCCGCGCGCCCGTCCAGTCGTTGCGCCGCTGCCGCAGGACACCGCGCTCCAGCAGCGCCTCGGCATCCTCGGGATCGATGGCGATCGCCCGGTCGATATCGTCCTGCGCCAGATCGAGCAGACCGAGATGGCGCCAGGCGGCGGCGCGCAGCACCATCGCTTCTGTCAGGTGCGGGTCCACGTCCAGCGCGTGCGTCAGGTCGTCCAGCGCGTCGTCGAAGCGTTCGAGCGCCGCGGCGGCGACGGCGTGATCGACCCGCAGATCGGCATCATCGGGCGTGAGCGCCAGCGCGGCGGTGCCGGCACTGAAGGCATGCGCCGCGTCGCCCGCCATCAGCCATGCCTGGGCGGCCTGCCCGTACACCACCGCGCGCGCCGCCGGCGGTGCATGACTGTCGGCGGCGAGACGTTCAAGGTTCTTGGCGCCGGTCTCCACGTCGCCCAAAGATACCTCGGCCATGGCATGGCAATGTGCCGCGCCCTCGCCGCCATCGGTCCAGGTTTCGGCAAGGCTGGCGGCGCCGCGCGGATCGTCGGGCAGCATCGCCAGGCACTGTTCATACCGCGGCCCCTCGGCCACCCGCGGCGGCACCGGCGGCACCGGCAGCGGTTCGCCAGCGGACCCGGGTGCGGCGGTGGGTGCGTCATCGCCGAGCTCCCACCACCCCAGCACGCCGGCGGCAAGCAGGAGCAGCATCGTACCGGCGATCGCTGCGTTGCGGGTCATCATCACAGGGCCATTGTAGTCTGGTGACCGTCGTCGGAGCAAACGCAGCGCATGAGCGGACCGTATCGTCTGGTTGTCTTCGGGCTCGGCTATACCGGGGCCGCGGTCGCGGCGCGGGCGGTGGCGGCGGGCTGGCGGGTCGCCGCCACCAGCCGCGACCCGTCCGGCATCCGCGCCCCGTCCGGCGTGCAGGTGGTGGCGTTCGACCAGGCCGCCGCGGTGCTGGCGGAGGCCACCCATCTGCTCGCCACCGCCCCGCCGGGCGCGGCGGGCGACCCGGTGCTGGCGCGCCATCGCGCCGCGATCGCGCGGGCGCCGCATCTGCGCTGGGTGGGCTATGTGTCGACCACCGGCGTCTATGGCGACCGCGGCGGCGCCTGGGTGGACGAAACCACCCTCCCTGCCCCCGCCACAGAGCGGAGCGCGCGACGGGTGGCGGCGGAGCGGGACTGGGGCCGCCTCGCCGGCCGGATTGCGGTGGATGTGTTCCGCACCGCCGGCATCTATGGTCCGGGCCGTTCGGCGCTGGAGGATGTGCGGGCCGGCATGGCGCGGCGCGTCCTGAAGCCGGGACATGCATTTGGCCGTATCCATCGCGACGACATCGCGCGCGCGGTGCTGGCGGCGGCGTCCCAGGAAAGTCCGCCCGGACTCCGGGTGTTGCATTTGGTCGATGATGAGCCGGCGGAGGCAGCTGTGGTCATCGAGGCGGCGGCCGGGCTGCTGGGTGTGCCACCGCCGCCTGCGCTGCCGTTCGACCAGGCGGTGCTGACGATGAACCAGATGGCGCGCAGTTTCTGGGCAGAGAACCGCAAGGTCGCGAACGCGAAGACCAAGGCGGCGCTGGGGATCGCCTGGCTTTATCCGACCTACCGGGAGGGGTTGCGGGCGATCCTCGAGGGGGGATTTGACGCCTAGCTCGACGGCGGCGCGGTGTCTCAGGCCACCCCCAGCCCGGCTTTGTCATTGGCCGGCCCGGCCGGTGCCAGGGCGGCCAACTTGGCCAGCAATGCGGCGGCGCGGATCGGCTTGGCCAGATAGTCGTCCATGCCGGCTTGCAGATAGTATTCCTTCGCCCCGGTCATCGCGTCGGCGGTCAGCGCCACCACCGGCACCCGGCCACGCGGCTCCGGCAAGGTGCGGATCTGCCGGGTGGCTTCGATGCCGTCCAGCAACGGCATCTGCACGTCCATCAGAACGATATCGAAATCTTCCGCGCGCACCGCCTCCACCGCGTCCACCCCGTTGCCGACCACCCGCACCACGTGCCCCGCCTTGCGCAGCATGGCCAGGGCGACGCGCTGGTTGACCTGGTTGTCCTCGGCCAGCAGCACGCGCAGGCGCCGTTTCCCGTCCACCGCCGCCGGACCGGGTCGGCCATCGCGCAGGCCGGGGCTGCCAGCCGGCGCGCCGCCGCCATCCGCCCCGAACAGCCTGGCGAGGCAGTCCAGCAGGTCGCCGCGACGAACCGGCCGTGCCAGCAGCGCGTCGACCACGCTGCCGATCAATTTCTTCACCTCGGCGTAGCCCGCCGACGAGACCAGCACGAGCCTGGTGTCGGCGATGCCGGGAATCGCCCGCACCCGTTCGGCCAGGGCGATGCCGCCCAGTCCCGCCATCAGGTCGTCCATCAGCACCAGGTCATAGCCCCGGCCGCGGAACCAGGCGCGCTCGATTTCCGCCACCGCCCGGAACCCGTCCCCCGCAGTCTGCACCTCCATGCCGAAGCCGCGCAGGTAGCGGCTCAGGATCTCGATGTTCAGCGGTTCGCCGGCAACGATCAGGGCGCGCAGGCCGCCCAGCCGCTCCGGCACCCGGTTGCGATCGATCAGCGGCACCGCCGCCGCCGCCAGCGGCACCTCGAACCAGAACGTGGCACCACACCCGGCCTGGCTGGTCAGGCCGATCTCCCCGCCCATCAGTCCGGCCAGCTCACGACAGATCGCCAGCCCCAGGCCGGTGCCACCGTAGCGGCGGGTAATCGAGCTGTCGGCCTGGGTGAACTTGCGGAACAGCCGCGGCTGCAGGGTCTCGGGGATGCCCACGCCGGTGTCGGTGACCTCGAACCGCACGACCATCGCCCCCTCGGCGCGCGCGGGGCTCGGCCGCTGCTTCGTCACCTGCACCGCCACGCTGCCCTTTTCGGTGAACTTCACCGCATTGCTCAACAGGTTCAGCAGCACCTGGCGGATGCGTGTGGGGTCGCCGCGCAGCGCCGGCGGCAGCGCGGGGTCGATATAGACGGACAGGCCGATATGTTTCTCCGCCGCCCGCGGCGCCAGCAGGGCGGCGGCACCCTCCACCAGTTCGGTCAGGCTGAAATCCAGCACCTCCAGCTCGACCCGGCCCGCCTCCAGCTTGGAGATGTCCAGCACGTCGTTGATCATGCCCAGCAGGGATTCCGCGCTGTCGCGCGTCAGCGCCGCATACTGGCGCTGCTCGGCCGTCAGCTCGGTGTCCAGCAGCAGGCCGTTCATGCCGATGATGCCGTTCATCGGGGTGCGGATTTCGTGGCTCATATTGGCCAGAAACTCCGATTTGGCCCGGCTCGCCGCCTCGGCCGCATCCTTGGCCGCATGCAGTTCTGCCGCCGCCGCCTCGGCCTGCGCATGCGCCTTGGCGAGGTCGGCCAGAGTGCGGCGCTGCCGTCCCAGCAGCCGCGCCAGCAGTGCGGACATCGCCAGCACCGTCGTTGCCAGCGCCGCCGCCAGAGCCGCAACCCAGGGCACCGTCACCCGCCAACTGGACAGCACGATATCCTCAGAAAGGGTGACATTGGTCACCAGCGGGAAGTCGCGCAGCCGGAGCGGCGCGACGATGCGCATTTCGCCCTGCCGCCCGACCAGGGGCGGATCGGTGGCGACCTGCGCGTTCGCAGTCACGCCCGGCTTCAGCACCGTGCGGAACAGCGGTTGGTTGGCAAACGAGCGGCCGATGAAATCGCCGGCCGGCGGGTCGCGCGCCAGCATGATGCCATCGCCGCGGTACAGCGCGATGGCACTGCCCTTGCCGATGTTCACCGCGCGGAAAAAATCTTCGAAGAAGCCGCTGTTGATGCCGGTGATCACCAGGCCGATCGGCGTGCCGGCCTGGCCGCGGATCTGCCGGGCCAGGTAGAAGGTCCACTCCCCGGTCACCCGGTTCTGCACCGGTGCGCTGATGAACGGACGGTCATCGGCCGCCTGCATGATCGCCTGGAAATACTCGCGGTCCGCCACATTCAACCGTTGTTCTGGCGTTCCGGGCGCAAAGGCCGGGTAGTAGCGCGTGAAATTAATAATATTCCCGTGCCGGTCGATGATGCTGGCGACACCGACCTGCGGCACCGCCGCCACTTTGTTGCGGAGCACCTCATGGATCGCCGGGGTATCCACGGCCCGCCAGAACGCCGCATCGCTGTCGATGCGCAGGTCGTTCAGCGGCGCCACGATGCTTTGCAGGACCAGGTCGGCGGCGCGCACCGTCTGCGCGGCATGCTCGGCCAGCGTGGCCGACAGGTTGGCCGCTGTTTGTTGCCAATGGGCGATATCGGCCTGCCGCTCGTGCCACAGCAGCAAGCCGGCACCAACCACGGTCAGCAGCGCCAGCAGGGCACCGATCGCCAGCACGGCGCGCGTTTGCAGGCCCGGCGGCGTGTGTGCGGCTGCTTCCGTCATTGCGCCCCCATGCGGGCGATCGCGTCGATCGCTTTTTCGCCGGCGTGACCGCGCATTTTTCGCCGCCGTAACGCGGTTGCAGGCTAGAGTTCCTGCGCTGGAAACGCAACGGCTCTGGCCGGGGCGCTGCCCCGGACCCCGCCAGGGGGCTTTGCCCCCTGGACCCCTTACTTACGGTATGGGGTCAAGGGGGCCACTGCCCCCTTGCGGGTCCAGGGCAGAGCCCTGGCCTTCCTTGACTTAAGCCCCTCGAAACACCCGGAGACGCGCTTGCCCACCCTCACGGACCGCCTCGCTCCGGTCCTCGTCCTGCTATTGCCGCTGCTGCTCATGCATGCCAGGGCGGCCGCCGAGGCAACCGTCGCCCTGCTCGACCTCGCTTTCCTGCTGCGCTGCGCGCGGGCGCGCGACTGGCGCTGGCTGCGCCAGGGCTGGGCGCCGCCGGGGGCGGCGTGGTGGCTCTGGCTGGTATTATGCTCGCTGCCCGGCGTCGGCACCGGCGGCTGGCATTCCTGCGTGCAGGCGCTGGCTTCGGTGCGTTTCCTGCTGCTGGTGGCGGCCCTGCAGCACTGGCTGCTGCGCGAGCCCGTCTGGCGCCACCGCCTGCACGCCGTGCTGACGGCGGCAGCGCTGTATATCGGCCTGAATTCACTGCTGCAATTCGTCACCGGCCACAACATGTGGGGCTGGCCCCGCTATGCCGACGGCGCGCTGTCCGGGCCTTTTGGCAAGCCGCGCGCCGGCGCGCCGGCCTCGCGCCTGTTGTTCCCCGCCCTGCTGCCGCCCGTCTGCCGCCTGCTGGCGCGCAACCGCTGGACCGCCGCGCTGGCGGCCGGGGCGCTGGCCATCGCCGGGGTGGGCATCATCGTGCTGATCGGCCAGCGCATGCCGCTGCTGCTGACGGTGCTCGGTCTGCTGGTGTCGGGGCTGATGCTGCGCCGCCTGCGCCCGCTGATGCTGGCCTGCCTGCTCGCCGGCGCCGCCCTGCTCGCCGCGACGCCGGTGATTTCGCCGCCCACCTGGTACCGGCTGGTCACCAAGTTCAGCGCCCAGATGGAGTCCTTTCCGGACAGCGATTACGGCCTGATCGGCGCCCGCGCGGTGGTCATCGCAGCCCAGCACCCGGTTTTCGGCCGCGGCTTCGACGGGTTCCGCAACGCCTGCCCCGACAGCCGCACCTGGCATGCCTGGCCGGCCGCCACGCAGCACCAGCCGGACGGCGGCGGGGCGGCGATCTGCAACATCCACCCGCACAACCATTACCTGCAGGCCGCAACCGATGCCGGCCTGCCCGGGCTCGTGCTGTTCTGCGCCCTGGTGATCGCCTGGCTGCGCGGCCTGCTGCGCAATCTCGGCCGCGACCCCGACCCGCTGCGCGTCGGCCTGTTCGTCGGCGTGCTGATGGAGCTGTGGCCGCTTGCCTCGACCAGCGGGTTCTATTCAACCGAGATCGTCGGCTTCATGTTTCTCATGCTCGGCCTGGGCCTGGCCGCGGCGGGCGGCGGCGAGCACCTCGCCGATATCGCCCGCGGCATCGATACCAAGCCCGTGCCGGCTGTGCCACAACGCGTAGAACAGCAGGCTCCAGGCCGGCTGGGGTGACGCCTCGGCGGTGGCGAAGGCCGCGCGTACCCGCTCGGGCGGGATCACCGCGGCCACACCCG
This sequence comes from uncultured Alphaproteobacteria bacterium, assembly GCA_963714255.1. GTDB lineage: Bacteria > Pseudomonadota > Alphaproteobacteria > Acetobacterales > Acetobacteraceae > Rhodovastum. The sequence continues at coordinate 180,572 of CAVQNU010000021.1, read as the reverse complement.
GCTGGGCGGCGACCAGTTCGGACAGATGCGCAGCCCCCGCGGCCATCCAGGCCCCGACCGGCGGTTTGAAGCCTTTTTTCCGCGCGTAGGCCCCGGCCTCGGGGAAGGCGCGGGCCAGCCAGTCGCGCAGCAGCACCTTGCCGAAGCGCGCCGAGGTCTTCAGTGCGTCCGGCAGGCGGAAGGCGAAGTCCGCCACCACCGGATCGAGGAACGGCGTGCGGCCTTCCACCCCATGCACCATCAGGCAGCGGTCGAGCTTGCCGAGCAGGTCGTTGGGCAGCCATTCGCCGATGTCGGCTGCCTGGGCGGCTTGCAACGGCGAGCGGTCCCGCCCCGCTTCGGCCTCGGCCGACACCAGTCCGGCGCGCCAGCCGCCGAGCGCCGGCAGGGCGCCGAACAGCCCCTTGCTGCGCGGCTTGCGCGCGAACCACCGCCAGGGCGCGCGGCGCTTGCGATAGCGCGAATAGCCGCCGAACAGCTCGTCCGCCCCCTCGCCGCACAGCGTCACTTTCAGCCCGTCCGCGCGCGCGGCGCGGCCGAGCATCCAGGTCGGCAGCACCGCGGCATCCGCCGTCGGGTCGTCGATGGCGGCGGCGATGCGCGGGGCGAAACGCCAGAAATCCTGCCGGCTCATGTGCAGCCGGTGGCAGTCCGCCCCCATCAGCCTGGCCAGCCGCTCGGCCTCGCGGCTCTCGTCCACTTCCCCGCCGCCTTCCCAGCCGCAGGTCAGCACCCGGACATGGGTGCCGGCGACGCGGGTCATCAGCGCCAGCAGCGCCGAGGAATCGATGCCGCCCGACAGGAATAGCCCGTAGGGTACGTCCGAGCGCAAATGCACCGAAACGCTGTCGAGCAACACACGCTCCAGCCCGTCAAGCGCCGCCGGCGGACGGACCGGCAGCGGAGGACCTTCCGGCAGGGCGGCGCGGCGGCGGCGGGCGACGATGCGCCCGCCCTCGACCACCAGCGTCTCGCCCGGCAGCACCCGCCGGATGCCGGGAAAGATTGTGTCCGCACCGGTGGTGAATTTGATTTGCAGCAGCTCGGCCCGCCGGACCGGATCGATCGAGTCCTGCGTTGCCCGCAGCGCCTGCGGCTCGGAGGCGAAAACGAACGCGGTGTCGGTTTGTATGTAGTATAAAGGTTTGATGCCGAACGGATCGCGCGCCAGCACAAGCCGGTCGCGACGCGGATCGTGCAGGGCGATCGCATACATGCCGCGCAGCGAATCGGCGAACCCGTCGCCGTCGCGCTCGTAGAGAAACACCGCCGGCTCGCAGTCCGAGCGAGTGCGGAACGGAGCGTCCGCCATCGCCGCGCGCAGTTCCGGATTGTTGTAGATCTCGCCATTCGCCACCAGCGCCGTGCCGCCGGGCGCGAACAGCGGCTGGTCGCCGGTGTCGAGGTCGATGATGGCCAGGCGCGTATGCACCAGCGCCACGCCCCCGCGCACCAGCCGCCCCTGCCCGTCCGGGCCGCGATGCGCCAACGCCGCCTGCAGCCGGTCCAGCAGCGCCGGATCGGGGGGCGACCCGTCCCGCGTCATCACGCCCGCAATTCCGCACATGGCGCGGCCCTTACACCGGAAGGCGCAGCCGCGCCAGGAGAAGGCCAGGGCTCTGCCCTGGACCCGCCAAGGGGCAGTGGCCCCTTGGAACCCATTACTTTTAGGCAGTCGTTATGAGCGGGGGTGAGGCGGTGAACCGGTTCACCGCCTCACCCCCCTCTCATAACGACTGTCTGAAGTAGCGGGGTCCAGGGCGGAGCCCTGGCCTTGCTTCCTTGCCCCGATTGCCCTGTATCACCGCCGCATGCAAATCCTTTTTGTCTCCTCCAACCGGATCGGCGATGCCGTGCTGTCCACCGGCCTGCTGAGCCATTTGCTGCGCGCCCACCCGGACGCGCGCTTCACCGTGGCCTGCGGCCCGGCGGCCGAGGGCGTGTTCCAACGCATGCCCAATCTCGACCGGCTGATCACCATGGAGAAAAAACCGGGCGGCCGGCACTGGCTGCCGCTCTGGTCGATGGCGGTGTGCCGGGTGTGGGACCTGGTGGTGGACATCCGCGGCTCCGGCCTGGCCTGGATGGTGCCAGCCCGCCGCCGCGCGGTCATGCGCCGCCGGCCCGGCCACAAAACCGTGCAGCTCGCCGCCGTGCTGGGGCTCGACCCACCGCCGCTGCCGGTGGCCTGGACCGAAGCCGCCGACCGCGACCGCGCCGCCGCCCTGCTGCCGCAAGGCCCGCTGATCGCGCTCGGCCCGACCGCCAACACCGACCTGAAAATCTGGCCGGCGGAGCGCTTCGTCGCGCTGTTTCAGGCGCTTGCCGCCGGCCCGCTGCCGGGGGCGCGGGCAGTGGTGTTCGGCGGGCCGGACGCGCGCGAGCGCCCGCTCGCCGCCCCGGTGCTGGCGGCGCTGCCGGACGCGATCGACCTGTGCGGCGCGCTCTCGCTGCCCGAGGCGGCGGCGGCGCTGGCGCGCTGCGAGATGTTCGTGGGCAACGATTCCGGGCTGATGCATTTGGCCGCCGCCGCCGGCACGCCCACCCTCGGCCTGTTCGGACCCACGCCGTCGCACGAATACAGCCCGGCCGGACGGCGCACCGCCATCGCGCGCTCGCCCACCGGGCGGATGCAGGATCTTTCGGTCGCCGCCGCGCTGGCGGCAGCCGCGCAACTGCTGGACGTGCCCGTGCCGGCATGACCCGCCTCGCCCATGTCATGGCCGGCGCCGTCAATGGCGGCGCCGAGCTGTTCTTTGAGCGGCTCTGCCTCGCCCAGCACGCATCCGGCGAAGAGGTGCTGCCGGTGATCCGCGCCGATGCCGCCCGCGCGGCCCGGCTGCGCGCGGGCGGGCTGGACCCGGTGCAACTGCGCTTCGGCACCGCGCTCGACCTGCTGACGACGCCGCGCCTGGCGCGCGCGCTCCGCCGCTTCGCCCCGCGCGTGGTGGTGGCCTGGATGAACCGCGCCAACATGCACGCGCCGCGCGGCGACTGGACCCTGGTGGGGCGGCTCGGCGGCTATTACGACCTGCGCTACTACCGGCGCTGCGCGCATCTGGTGGGCAATACGCGCGGCATCGTCGCCTGGCTGCGCGCCCAGGGCTGGGCAGACGAGCGCACCCATTATTTGCCGAATTTCGTCGCCGATTTCGCCGCGACCCCGCCAGCAGCCGACGTGCCGCGGGGAAAGAAACTGCTGCTCGGGCTGGGGCGCCTGCACACCGACAAAGGCTTCGACCTTGCCATCCGCGCCTTGCCGCGCCTGCCCGGCACGGTGCTGGCGATCGCCGGCGAAGGGCCGGAACGCGGCGCCCTGCAGGACCTGGCGCGCCGCGAGGGCGTGGCGGACCGGCTGCAGTTCCTCGGCTGGCGGCACGATGCCGGGGCGCTGTTGCGGGCTGCCGACCTGTTCGTCTGCTCCAGCCGCATCGAGCCGCTGGGCAATATGGTCATCGAAGCCTGGTCGGCCGGCTGCCCGGTGGTCGCCGCCGCCGCTGCGGGCCCGGCCGAATTGCTGCGCGACGGCGCCGACGGCACCGTGGTGCCGGCCGAAGACCCGGCCGCGCTGGCCGCCGGCATCGCCGGCCTGCTGGAAGACCCGGATCGCCGGAGCGGCTTCGCCCAGGCCGGACGGCTGCGCTTCGAAGTGGAGTTTGCCGCCGCCCCGGTGGTCGCGCGCTGGCGGGGTTTTCTGGCCGGCCTTGACGGCTAAGCCACGCGCCGGTCAGCGCATCCGCACGCCGCCCAGCCGGTCGAGCCCGGCGGCCGTGACCGACAGCAGCACCCCGCCGTCGCTCAATTCCACCACGTTGTCGATACACCCCTGCATGCGCAGCCGGTCCAGCGCGGCCCTGCGCCCCGCATACCCGACCTCGAGGCCGGCATGCCGCAAGGATGCGTCGAAATCGGCCTGCCGCCGTTTGCTGCGCAGCGCCATATTGGTCAGGGCGGCGAGCACGTCGAGCACGAGGCCCTCCGTCACCACCGGTTGCTCCTCCGCCTGTGTGGCGAACCCGGCCCCGCTCAGGCCCGCCGGGCTGATGCCCGCGACCAGGCCGACCGCCTCACATTGTTCGTCGTATGCTGACATCGCGCCCCCCGAACCGGGCCACCGCAGCCGGACAAACCGGGGCGGTATCCGATGGATTTCATCCGCAACCACGTGGTCCGGTTTGTAAGCGAATGTCAGGTATATTTATAATCCGTAGAAATACATACCTTTGCATGCAATTTCAGGTTGCGGCGGGCGCCGGCGGCATCAGCCCGGCGGCAAGCGCCAGCCGGACCACCTCAGCCAGGCTGTGGCAGCCCAATTTCTCCATGATCTTGGCACGGTGGATCTCGACGGTGCGGGGGCTGATGCCAAGCACCTGGGCAATCGCCTTGTTGGCCCGCCCGTCCACCAGTTGCGCCAGCACCTCCAGCTCGCGCGGCGTCAGCAAGGCGATGCGCGACGCGGCGGTCTCCGCCGCCACGTGGTGCAGGCGTGCGTCTTCCAGGCGCGCCAGCGCGCTGCGCACGGCGCCGATGATGTCGTCGGCCGCATAGGGCTTCTCGATCACGTCGACGGCGCCGGCCTTCATGGCACGCACCGCGAGCCGCACATCGGCGTGGGCGGTGACCACGATCACCGGATGCGGCAGGCCGCGGGCCGCCAGTTCCGACTGCAGCGCCAGCCCATCCATGCCGGGCATGCACAGATCGACGATCAGGCAGCCCGGCGCAAGACGCGGCGCCGCCAGCAGCGCCTCGGCGGACGCGTAGGTGAGGGTACGATAATCGAACGAATCGAGCATCAGGGCGAGCGAACCGCGCACCGCCTCATCGTCGTCAACAAGATGGACCACCGGCGCGGCAGCATGCCTCCTGATCAGCCTGGATGCGGCATGTATCATCGGTGTGCTCATCGGTGTGCTCATCGGTGTCTTCCGGCTCTCGCGCGGGCGGCAGGATGATGCGGAAAATGCTTCCCTGCTGCCCGCTCTCAACCGTCAATACCCCGCCATGTCCGCCGACGATGCTGTGACAAATCGCCAGCCCGATGCCCATGCCGTCGGGCTTGGTGCTGACGAACGGGGTGAACAGGCGGGCGTGGACCTCGGGCGCCAGGCCCGGGCCGTTGTCGGCGACGATGATTTCCGCTTCCCGCGGGGCGGCCCAATCACGTGCCCCGCCACCCTTCCGGCTGGCGGCCAGGACAATATGGCCGCCAGCCGGGCGCGGCGGCGCCTGGCTGGCGATCGCCTCGGCGGCATTGCGAATCAGGTTGAACAGGACCTGGCGCATCTGCACCCGGTCGGCCAGCACATACAGCCTGGAGGCCGGCTGGCGGACGATCAGCGATGCCCCGGCAAGCGTGCCACCGGCGCGGACCAGTTCCTCGGTGCCGGCCAGCAGCCCGCCAAGCTCCACCACCTCCAGCTCGACCTCGCCGCGGCTCACGAAGTCGCGCAGCCGGCGCACGATCTCGCCGGCGCGCCGCACCTGCTGGCTGGCATCATGCACCGCGCTGGCGGCGGCAATGGCGCCGGAACCGCCGCGCAGCAGCAGGCGCCCGGCGGTGGCCAGGAAATTATTGGCCGCCGTCAGCGGCTGGTTCAGCTCGTGTGCCAGGCCGCTCGCCATGGCGCCCATGGCCGACAGGTGGGCGGCCCGCAGCAGTTCGGCCTGCGCCGCGCGCAGCCGCGCCTCGGCGGCACGCTGGTCGGTGACGTCGCGGGTGACCGAGACGATGCCGGTGACATCTCCGGCGGCATTGCGCCAGGGCGCCTTGCTCACGGCGTAGACCCGCGGCTCGCCACCGGGTCGCGAGCAGCTGATCTCCCGGGTCGCCCTGGCGCCGCTGCGCAGCACTTCGCGGTCGACCGCCTCGATCGTGTGGCCAAGATCGGGGGGGAGCAGCTCGGAAGCGCGCTTGCCGAGAATCAGCCACGCGTCCCAATGGGCCCCGTAGACAGCCACCGCCGCCTGGTTGGCCAGGATGTAGCGGCCGTCCAGCCCGGTGACGAAAATCAGGTCGGCGGTGGCGTTCACCACTGAGGTGAGCAGCTCGGCGCTGGAGCGTGCCTCCTGCAGAGCCGAGTGCGCGGCGCTGGCACGAAGCCGCAGCGCCAGTTCGGCACGCTGCAGGCTCGCCCGCAGGATTTCGAATTCCAGCACGCCGGAGGCCGGCACGACGCCAGGGGCGTCGTCGCCCGCAGCGACCGCCCGGGCCCGTTCGCCGAGCAGGGCGAGCGGACGGGTCAGCCGGCCGCCCAGGCGCCATGCGGCGATGACGGCGATCAGGGCCGCTGCGGCGAAGACAGCACTCTGCCAGACCAGCCGCCTGATCCAATCCTTATCGGCGGCGTCCGATGGCTCGCTCGCCACCACCTGCCAGCCCGGCGCACGCGACGGATGGGCGACAGCCGCCACGAGCTGCGATCCGTCGGCCGCCAAAAGCGTCATGAGGCGGCCTTGCCCGGGGGAGGCAAGTTGCAGCGGTGTGCCGGCAGCCAGTCCGGACCGGCCGGCGGCGGCGGCGCGCGCGACCAGCCTGCCGCGCGAATCCAGCACATCGACGGTCAGCCCGGGCCGCGTGACCAGTCCGCCGATCAGGTCGCGGATGCGCGCCTCCGTGAGCGGCACCTCCAGTACGCCCGGGACGGCGCCGTCGCGGCGCACCGGCAGGATCACCGCGACGCCGTCGCCGTCTTGGCCTGGGCGCGCCAGGAGGTCGGTTACACCGCCACGCGGGGCCACCGGCTGGCCGAGCAGCCGCGTGATGACGGCGGCGCGATCCTGCAGGGCCTCCGGAGCCGCCTCGGCGGCGCCGGCGAGGAGGGTGATGAGCGCGGCGATTTCGCGGTCGAGCCCGACCGCCGCCTGGTCGGCCACGTCATGCAGCCGGCGGGTTTGCTCGGCGCGGAAATAGGCGATGTCGCCGGCGACATCGACCGCCGTCGATAACATGCCCGGAACGATGGCGATGATGGCGACGCCGAGCATGTACAGGCGCAGCGGCAGCAGGCGCGCCGGATCGGCGTCGGTAAGGCGGGAAGAGAATCTTGCGATGCCGTCCTCCGGCGCTGGCCGAGGCATGTGGAATCGGCTGGCGCGGGCGGAGAATGCAGCATGTCGGTTGCGGGATCAAATCTATCTGCTGGCGGAAAGCTAGCCAGGCCAGGGGCTCTGCCCCTGGCCCCCGCCAAGGGCCAAGAAGCCCTTGCAACCCATTCCTTTTAGACAGATTCCGCAAGAGGAGGGTGGGAAGATGAACCGGTTCATCTCCGCACCCCCTCGGACAAAATCTGTCTAAGTAGCGGGGTCCAGGGGCCTCTCGGCCCTTGGCGGGTCCAGGGCAGAGCCCTGGCCTTGCTTCCTTACTCCGCCGCGTCCGCCTCCTCACTATCGGGCGCCGCCATCATAGCATTGGCGACGATCCCGGCGGCGGCGCGTACCCGTTTCTCGATCGACTCCGCCATCTCGCGCTTGTCGCGCAGGAACTGCTTGGCGTTCTCGCGGCCCTGGCCGATGCGGGTGCTGTCGTAGCTGAACCAGGCGCCCGATTTCTCCACCACCCCGGCCTTGACGCCGAGGTCGATCAGCTCGCCGACCTTGCTGATGCCCTCGCCATACATGATGTCGAACTCGACCTGACGGAACGGCGGCGCGAGCTTGTTCTTGACCACTTTCACCCGGGTCTGGTTGCCGACCACCTCATCGCGGTCCTTGATCTGGCCGATGCGGCGGATTTCCAGCCGGATCGAGGCATAGAACTTCAGCGCATTGCCCCCGGTGGTGGTTTCCGGATTGCCGAACATCACCCCGATCTTCAGCCGGATCTGGTTGATGAAAATCAGCATGGTATCGCTGCGGCTGACGCTGCCGGTGATTTTGCGCAGCGCCTGGCTCATGAGCCGTGCGTGCAGACCGACATGGCTGTCGCCCATCTCGCCTTCCAGCTCGGCGCGCGGCACCAGGGCGGCCACGCTGTCGATGACCAGCACGTCCACCGCCCCCGAGCGCACCAGCGTGTCGGCGATTTCCAGCGCCTGTTCGCCGGCGTCGGGCTGGCTGATCAGCAGGTTGTCGACATCGACGCCGAGCTTGCGGGCATAGATCGGGTCGAGCGCGTGCTCGGCGTCGATGAAGGCGCAGGTGCCACCGCGCCGCTGCGCTTCGGCGATGGCGTGCAGGGCGAGCGTGGTCTTGCCCGAGCTTTCCGGGCCGTAGATTTCAACGATGCGGCCGCGCGGCAAGCCGCCGATGCCCAGCGCGAGATCGAGCCCGAGCGAGCCCGAGGGGATCACCTCGATCTGCTCGTCGCCCGCGCGGGCGCCCATGCGCATGATCGAGCCTTTGCCGAAGGCGCGTTCGATTTGCGCCATCGCCGCATCGAGCGCCTTGTTCTTGTCCATACGAACTCATTCTCCCGGGCTGCGTCGGTCGGTTCCCAGCATGACCCCTTGCGCCGAGTCTGTCACAGGCGCGCGCGCGGCCGCAACCGCCGCGGGGCCGCCGATTAAGGATTTGTTCGTTATATGTTCGTTAACCCCGGCCAGGCAAGAACAAAACAGGATCGCGGCAGGGCAATGCGGCGAAGGAAGCAAGGCCAGGGCTCCGCCCTGGACCCGCCAGGGGCCGAGAGGCCCCCTGGACCCGTACCTTAAGACAATTGTTGTACCGAGGGAGGTGGTCAGCCCGGCCCGCCAGCAATCGTCGCCATATGCGCACGCAGCTCCGGCAACAGGTAGGGCTTGGACAGCAGCGCGGTCGGCGGCTCGGCCATGGCCAGCAGGGCCTGCACGGCAGGATCGCGGCGCAGCGCCGCCTCGGCATGACCGGAGACGATGATCGCCGGCAGCGCCGCGCCGCCGGGCCGGGCGCGCAACTCGGCCAGCAAGGCGGCGCCGCTGCGTCCGGGCAGTTCCATATCGGTGACCACCGCCGCAAGCCGTGTCGGCATGCCCGGGTCCTGCGCGGCCAGATCCAGCGCCGCCTCGGCCGATTCGGCCGCCACCACCTGCCAGCCCCAGGACGTCAACGCCCGCTCCGCCAGCCGGCGTGACACCGGCTCGTCCTCAACCAGCAGCACCAGGCCGCGCCCCTCCGTGGCACAGACGGGGAACCGGGTGGGTTCCTCATCGATGGGCAGCACCACCCGCATGCAGGTGCCCGCGCCGGGCGTGCTTTCCGCGCTCACCGCCCCGCGGGCGGTCGTAATGATCTCCTGCACGGTGGCCAGGCCGAGCCCGGTGCCGTGGTCGCTGCGGGTGGTGAAGAAAGGCGTAAAAATATGCGGCAGCACCTCGGGCGCGATGCCGGTGCCGGTATCGCGCACCTCGATGCAGGCGACGCGGGTCCCGTCGCGATAAAACGACCGGCAGCGCAGCGTCAGCACGCCGCCGCGGGGCATGGCGTCGCGCGCATTGGCGGCGAGGTTCAGCAGCACCTGGTCGAACCCGGTCGGGTCGATGCGCACCGGCAGCGCCTCGTCACCGCGCTCGATCACCAGGCGAACGCCGCGGCCGAGCAGGTGGCGCAGCAGCGGGAGCACGTCGTCGATCGCCGCGCGCACCTCCAGCCGGCGGGGAGCGGCGGGGGCTTCGCGGGCGAAGGCCAGCAACTGGCGCACCAGGGCGCCGCCGCGCCGCGCCGCGGCGCCGATCTGCGCCGCGTCCTCGCGCGTCGTCGCGTCGAGCTCGGGCCGGCCGGCCATTTGCTCGGTCGCGGCCAAAATCGCGGCCAGCAGATTGTTGAAATCATGTGCGATGCCGGCGGCGAAGCGGCCCACCATTTCCATCCGCTGCGCCTGCATCTCCGCCCGCAGCGCCAGGTCCCGGTCCGGCAGCTCCTGGCCCGGGGCGGCATGGCCAGACCCGGCGGCAGGCAGCCGGCGGAGGCGCGCGCTCACTGGGCTGCTCCACCGGGGCCTGCTCCACCGGGGCCCGCTCCACCGGGGCGTGCTCCGCCGGCGCGGCCGCGCAGGCGCCAGACATAGGCGATGATTTCCGCCACCGCCTGGAAATGTTCGGCCGGGATTTCGGCGTCGAGCGCGACCTTATACAGGGCGCGGGCGAGCGGCGGGTTGGCGACCAGCGGCACCTTGTTCTCCTCGGCAACGGCGCGGATGCGCGCGGCGACGGCGTTGACGCCCTTGGCCACCAAACGGGGAGCCCCCCCGGCAGCGCGATCGTAGGCCAGAGCGATAGCGTAATGGGTTGGGTTCGTCACCACCACGGTCGCCTTCGGCACCGCCGCCATCATGCGCTGGCGCGCCCGCTGCAGCCGCAGCTGGCGCAGCCGCCCTTTCACATGCGGGTCGCCTTCGGTGTCGCGCGCTTCCTGGCGGATGTCCTCGCGGCTCATGCGCAGGTCGCTGCCGTGTTTCAGCCAGGCCCGGACGACGTCGAACAGCGTCACCGCGCCCTGCACCGCCAGCACCGCCAGCAGCACGTGCAGGAGCAGCCGGGTGGCGTGGTCCAGCAGGCCGGAAGCGGTCCAGAACATCGCGGTGCGCAGCTCGGGCAGCGCGCCCTGCAGCACCATGGCCAGCACGATCCCGGCGGCAAGCGCCTTGGCCAGCGCCGTGCCGGTGTCGATCAGCGTGCGGACGCCGAACACGCGCTTGAACCCGGCCAGCGGCGACAGCCGGGTCAGATCGGGCTGCAGCGCCGCGGGATTGAACAGGAACCCGGTCTGCAGCAGCACCGAGGCGATGCCGGCCAGCATGGCGGCCAGGGCGAACGGCGCGGCGGCGGCCAGCCCGGCGCGCGTGGCCGCACGCAGCGCTGCCAGCGGATCGGTCTGATGCGCCTGCGCCAGCATCGCCGCCAGCTCCGCCGCCAGGCGGCGCGCCGAGGCGGGCGCAACCATCACCAGCACCAGGGAAGCGGCGCCGAGCACCGCGAAGCTGGTCGCCTCGCGCGAGAGCGGTACCTGGCCTTCCTCGCGTGCCCGCTGCAGCCGCCGCGGGGTTGCGGCTTCTGTCCGGTCGCCGGACTCGGAGCCTGCTTCCGCCACGGCCTACAGCCCCGGCAGCATGGTGAAGCCGGTGCGCAGCACGCCCTGCCAGGCGGCAATGACGCCGGCGCAAAGCAGCAGCAGCAGCAGCAGACCGCCGAGGATCTGGCCGGGCATGGCGGCGGCGAACACCTGCAGGTTGGGCACCAGCCGCGCCAACAGGCCGAGTGCGCCGTGCCAGACCAGGCTGGCGGCAACGAACGGGGCGGCCAGGCGAAGCGAAAGCGCGAATGTCTCGCCCACCGCCGTCACCACGCCTTGCGTGCTGTCCGCCACCGGCAGCAGCGTGCCCGGGGCGATCAGCCGGTAGCTGCCGGCCAGCGCCGCCAGCGGCAGCGCATGCAGGCCGGTTGTGAACACGACCACCGGGGCTGCCAGCGAGAACAGCCGGGCCAGCGCCGTGGATTGCGGCCCGAGATCCGGATCGGGCTGGATGGTGCTCGCCAGTCCCATCATGCTGGCGATGAACTGCCCGGCCACCGGCAGTGTCTGCACCACCAGCCGGACCAGCCAGCCGAACCAGAGTCCGGTGGCGATCTCGGCCGCCACCATGCCGAACAGCACCCAGGGCGCGGCGGGCACTGGCGGCAGCACCGGCGCGAGCACGGGCAGCAGCAGGGCGGTCAGCACCAGGGTGAAGCCGACCCGCACGGTCGCCGGCAGTTCGGCTTCCCCGATGCCCGGCAGCATGGTGCAGGCGGCGCCGATGCGGCTGAACACCAGCACCAGGCCGAAACCCCAGTCCGGCAGCCCGGCCAGCAGGGTCGCGCTGTCCGTCATCCGCCGGCTGCGATGATGTGGTCGAACACCAGACGGGTAAAGTCGGTGAGCTGCGCCATCATGTACGACCCGACCAGGGTCAGCGTCAGCCCGATCGCCAGCACCTTCGGCACGAAAGCGACCGTGGCCTCATGGATCTGGGTGACCGCCTGCAGCAGCGAGACCACCAGCCCGACCGCCATCCCCACCGCCAGCGGCGGCCCGCACAGTTTCAGGATCAGCAGCAGCGCCGCATGCAGCACCAGCGCCGCATCGTTGGTTGGCATCCCCGCCCTCCTGGTGGGAACGCGCTGCCGGAACCGGCCCGGCCAGCCTGGGCCGGATCAGATCGGCATGCGCATGATATCCTGGTAGGCCTGCACCACGCGGTCGCGGATGGTGACCGTGGTCTGCAGCGCGAGTTCCGCCTTCGACACCGCGGCCACCACCTCGGTGATGTTGCCGCCGCCGGCGATGGCGGCGGTGGATTGCGCCTCGGCGGTGCGGCCGGTCTGCACCGCCCCTTCCAGCGCGCGCGACAGCACGCCGCCGAAATCACTGCCCGTGGCCGCGCCCGCAGACGCGCCCGCGGCCCCGAAGCCGGACGCGCCGGTATCGACCGCCCGGTAGGCCTGGGCGGCAGCGGCGGGCGAAATGGCGAGCGGTGGCACGGCCATGGCAATGACCTATTTCAGCAGCTCGATGGCGCGGCTGAGCATGCCGCGGGCGACCTGCATGACCGAAAGATTGGCGTTGTAGGTGCGCTGGGCGGAGCGCATGTCCATCATTTCGATGAACGGATTGACGTTGGGCATGCTGACATAGCCCTGCGCGTCGGCGGCCGGATGCGAAGGGTCGTAGCGGCGCGGAAAGTCGCTGTTGTCGACGCCGATCTTCTTGATCTTCACCAGCGGCGTGCCGAGCGCGCGGTCGACCTCGGTGGCGAAGGTGACAGTCTTGCGCCGGTACGGCGCGGTGTGCGGATCGCTGCCGGTGGTGTCCTGGTTGGCGAGGTTCTCGGCAATGACGCGCAGCCGCGTGGTCTGCACGTCCATGCCGCGGGCGGAGATGTCGAGAGCCTTGGTGATGTCCATGCGCTGTCTCCGCGGCTCAGCCCGGCGCGCTCACCGGCCCAGTGCCGTGTTGAACATGGCGAGGTATTTTTTCCACAGGTCGCTGACCAGCATATGCGCCGAGTTGGTGTCGGCGACTTTTTCCAGCTCGACATCGAGGCGCACCGCGTTGCCGTCCGGCGCGGTTTCACCGGCGAGCACCTGCAGGGCCGGATCGTTCACCGAGGTGCCGGGCAGGTGCATCGGGTTGGTCAGCACCGGCGTCACCCCGAGCTTTGCCAGCGATTCGGTAAAGGGTTTCAGGTCGTGCGACTTCCAGCCCGGCGTATCGGCATTGGCGATATTATCGGCCAGCACGGCGGAGCGCCGGTCCAGGTAGGACATCCGGCGTTCGGCGAGGTCGAATAGTCCAATGCCCGTGGGGTCCATCTGTCCCTGCCCTTCGCTCCGGGACCCGTGATCCGGCTTGCGTGATCAGGGACCGCCGGTCGGTCGGCCCGCGGTTGGGCTCGGGTGGCAGCATCGTCCGCAGGTCTGAAAATGTGGTTAACGCGCCCCCGGCAGCTTGCAGCAACCCTTCCTTCACGCCGCTGCGGTTGAATGGGTGGCGATGCAGAACACCCCCATCACCGGCCCGCCCTCGCCCTCCGACCGCGTTGGCGCATTGGTCGAGGCGCTGCTCGCTACCCTGCGCCTGGCCCGCGTGCTGGCGCAGTCGCACCGCCGCATCGACCTCGCCGGGCTGGACCAGGAAATCGGCCGGCTCTGCGCCGCCGCCCTCGACCTGCCGCCCGCCGAGGGGCACGTCATGCGGCCCAAGCTGGCCGAGGTGCTCGCCGAGCTGGACGCGCTGTCGGCCTGCGTGGCGGCCCTGCCGGACGACCGGACATGAGGCGCGCCGGCATCGCCGCATTGCTGCTGCTGCTTCCCTCGCTGGCCGCGGCGCAGTCGGTCAGCATCGACCTCGGCGCCGCCGGCGGGGCCGGCGCCACGTCACGTCTGGTGCAGCTGACCGCGCTGATCACCGTGCTGGCGCTGGCGCCGAGCCTGCTGGTGATGGTCACCGCCTTCACCCGCATCGTGGTGGTGCTGTCGCTGCTGCGCAGCGCCCTCGGCACCCAGGGGGCGCCGCCGAACACGGTGCTGATCGGGCTGGCGCTGTTCCTCACCTTCTTCGTCATGCAACCAGTGCTCGACCAGGCCTGGACCACCGGGCTGGTGCCGATGAACGAAGGCCGCGTGAGCGAAATGGAGGGGCTGCGGCTGGCCGCCGAGCCGTTCCGCCGCTTCATGGCCGGCAGCGCCAGGCCCGAGGATCTGCGGCTGTTCCTCGACCTCGGCGGCATGGCCGACCCGGCCGGACCGGAACAGGCGCCGTGGCGCGCCCTGATCCCCGCCTTCATGGTGGGCGAACTGCGGCGCGCCTTCGAAATGGGGTTCTTGCTCTATTTACCCTTCCTGGTCATCGACATGGTGGTGTCCACCGTACTGATGAGCCTGGGTATGATGATGCTGCCGCCGTCAGCGGTGTCGCTGCCGTTCAAGCTGATCTTCTTCGTGCTTGTGGATGGGTGGCGGCTGGTGGCGGGGAGCCTGGTGCAGAGTTTTCCGGGGATGCACTGATTAAGGAAGCAAGGCAGCCGGCCACGGCGCGCATCTTGGCGCGGCCTCGCAGCAGAACCTGCCGGCAGCCGCGGTGGCGATAGCCGACGTTGGTCCACGCGATCCAGCGCGTCCGCTGGCGATACCGCTCCTGGTTGCCCCTCTCCTGCAGTTACCCGTCTCCTGCGTGCGACGACGCAGTGCCGTCCACTGCGGCGTATCGTCATGCACTGGCTGGTCCGGGGTGCGGTCTTGCCGCTTGGGCTTGCGGAGCGGCATGAGCCGTTCCATTCGGGCCCGGGTCAGGCGTGTCACGCTGTCGCGGTTGTAGAACCCGCCCTCGATCAGCACGGTCTTCGGCTGGCACCCGGTGCGCGCCACGATCTGCCCGACCATCGGCTCCAGGCTCGATTGGTCGGCGCCGGTGCTGGTCACGTCGCGGCCGACGATCAGCCCATGCCCGGTCTCCGGCAGTGCCGCGACCGCTTTTTCCAGCCGGCCGACAAACGCCTCCACCGCCCGAACCATGTGATCCGCCGGCAGCAGCGCATCGAGCGAGCCGGGACAAGTATCAACTTGTCTCGTTGCGGCAGGCGCACCCGAGCGGCGCCGCAACCCATCGGCGGAGGGGGCCGTTGCGCGGGGAGAGCGTCGAACAGCTCGGGCCTCGGCGTGCGCTTCGCAATGAGAGGACCGATCCACAGAGAATCCGATTTCGGGTAAGATTCCAGCCTCTTTGCCCGCGCCTTGCGTCGCGTACCACCGGATTGACAGGCGTTTAGCGGCCATTTCACTCCCGGCCCCGCCCTGCCCGGCCGTATGCTTATCGCAATGACCATCTCCCGCGTGCAGTCCTTCGCCTTCGCCGGCATCGAGGCGGTGCCGGTGGAGGTGCAGGTACAGATTTCCTCCGGACTGCCCGCGTTCCTGGTGGTCGGCCTGCCGGACAAAGCGGTTGGCGAAGCGCGCGAGCGGGTGCGCGCCGCGCTGACGGCCATGGGCCTGGCTCTGCCGCCGAAGCGCGTGCTGATCAACCTGGCGCCGGCCGACCTGCTGAAGGAAGGCAGCCATTTCGACCTGCCCATCGCGCTCGCCGTACTGGCCGCCATGGAGGTGCTGCCGCGCGAGGACATGGCGGAGTTCGCCGCCCTGGGCGAGCTTTCCCTGGATGGCTCGCTCAATCCGGTGGCCGGGGTGCTGCCAGCGGCGATCGGCGCCTCGGCGCGCGGGCTCGGGCTGATCTGCCCGGCGGCCCAGGGCGGCGAGGCGGCCTGGGCGGGCCAGATCCAGGTGCTGGCCCCGGCCGATCTGCTGGGGCTGATCAACCATTTCCGTGGCACCCAGGTGCTCACCCCGCCGGAGCCGGCCGGGTTCGCCGAGGCCGGCCGGGTGCCCGATCTTGCCGAAGTGCGCGGCATGGAGTTGGCGCGGCGCGGCGTCGAGATCGCCGCGGCCGGGGGGCACAATATCCTGCTGGTCGGCTCGCCCGGTGCCGGCAAGTCGATGCTGGCGGCGCGCCTGCCCGGCCTGCTGCCCGACCTGACGCCGGCCGAGGCGCTGGAAGTGTCGATGATCCACTCGGTGGCCGGGCTGCTGGACGGCGGAAGGCTGGTGATGCGTCCGCCCTTTCGCGAGCCGCACCATACCGCCAGCCAGGCGGCACTCACCGGCGGCGGGCAGCGCGCCAAGCCGGGGGAGGCCAGTCTCGCCCATCGCGGCGTGCTGTTTCTCGACGAGCTGGCGGAGTTTTCGCGCCAGTCGCTCGAACTCGCTGCGCCAGCCGATGGAAAGCGGGCGCACGACCGTCTCCCGCGCCAGTGCGCACATCACCTATCCCTCGCGCTTCCTGCTGGTGGCGGCGATGAATCCGTGCCGGTGCGGCTATTTCGGCGACGCGGCACGCGCCTGCGGGCGGGCGCCGCGCTGCGCGGAGGAATACCAGAACCGGCTGAGCGGGCCGCTGCTGGACCGTATCGACCTGACGATCGAAGTGCAGCCGACGTTGGCTGCGGAGCTGTCGCGCGCGCCGCCGGGGGAAGCGAGCGCTGTGGTGGCCGCGCGCGTTGCGGCTGCGCGCCGGTTGCAGGTGGCGCGTGCCGCCGAGGGCGGCCCGGCGACCAATGCCGAAGCGGACGCGCATGCGCTGGCCCTGCAGCCCGATGCGCGGGCGCTGGCCGAGCAGGCGGCCGAGCGACTGCGCCTTTCCCCGCGGGGGTTCACGCGGACGCTGCGGGTGGCGCGGAGCATCGCCGACCTGGCGGGCGCGGCGGCGGTCCGGCGGCAAGATGTGGCGGAGGCGCTTGCCTTCCGCCACCGGATGCCGGGGCGCAAGGCGTAGCTTGCCACCGGCAAAACCGCAAACACGCAGCGGTCCGGCTGGTTGCCCAGCCGGACCGCGCGTCGTTCCCAGCGTTTTCCGCCAGCTTACCGGATGCATTCACCCTTCATGGGTGAACCGCGGCGTCCGGGCGCAAGGCATAGGCTGGGCTTGGAGAGCGCGACAATTCCTTGCCATCCAGCAACGCAAAGGCAGCGGTCGGCAGATCGATCCGCGGGGTCTCGAATATCGTGCCGGGCCGGCGCTGGCGCTCGCCAGTGATCAGCCGGACCCCGACATCGTAGGTGAAATACGACCACATCCAGCCGATCACCACGGTCAACCGATTGCGCAGGCCAACCAGCAGCAACGCATGCACAGCGCCCCACAGCCACCACGCGGTCGCACCGGTGAGCCGGAAGCGGCCGAAATCAGCGACCGCGCTCTCGCGGCCGATGGTGGCGAGGCTGCCGTCGTGCCGGTAACGGAACGGCGGCGGCGGATTGTGACCGCGCAGCCGGGCGCGCAGCACGGACGCGACATAGATGCCCTCCTGCTTTGCCGCGGCGGCAAGTCCGGGAACCGGCCGGCCGTCCCAGGCGAGCGACTGCGCCGTGTCGCCGAGCGCGAACACGTTGGGCAGATCAGGAACCGAGAGATCCGGCCCAACCTTAATCCGGCCCGCCCGATCGGGTTCGGTGCCCAGCCACTTCGCCGCCGGAGAAGCAACGACACCGGCTGCCCAAAGAACCGTGGCGGCGAAAATACGCTCGCCGTTCACCACGACACCGTTGGCGTCGACGCACTCCACTTTGCTGTCGACCCGCACCTCCACGCCGAGCGCCTCCAGCGAGGCACGCGCGAATTGCGACATCCGGGTGTCGAATGGCGGCAGCACCCGGGGTGCGGCCTCCACCAGGATGATACGGGCCGACGCCGGATCGAAATTGCGGAAATCCTTGGCCATGCCGTGGCGGGCGAGTTCGGCGATGGCGCCCGCCAGTTCGACCCCGGTCGGCCCCGCGCCGACGATGAGGAAGGTCAGGAGCTTCATGCGGGTGGCCGGGTCGTCGGTGACTTCGGCCTGCTCGAACGCATCCAGGATGCGGCTGCGGATCCGGGTTGCGTCTTCAACGGATTTCAGACCGGGTGCGTGCGCGGCCCATTCGTCGCGGCCGAAATAGCTGTGCGTGGCGCCGGTTGCCAGCACCAGCGTGTCGTAGGGGATTGACTGGCCGTCCACCTGCACACGCCTGGCCGCGGTGTCGACGCCGGAGACGGTGCCGCACAGCACGCTCAGGTTCCGGCAGCCGCGGAACAGGGCGCGGATCGGGGTTGCGATATCGCCGGGGGAAAGACAGGCGGTGGCCACCTGATACAGCAGCGGCTGAAACAAGTGGTAGTTGTTGCGGTCGATCAGGGTGACCCGCGCGTGTTCGTGCCGCAACCCGGTCGCGCAGGCCATGCCGCCGAAGCCCGCGCCAACGATGACGACGTGCGGGGCATCGCCCGCGGCCCGCGGCGGGCGATGCGCCAACTGGACGATCAGGCGGTCGAGCGAATAGCGCCCGGCGCCGTAGATGCCCAGCAGCGCCAGCAGCAGCGCACCATATGGCATCACCGCCTGACCTGAGCCGGCCATCGCCATGACCGAAGTCGCGACAACAAGCCCGGCCGCCACCAGCGGCGTGGCGAGCCCCAGAGTCAGCAGCACGACGGCGATCGCAGCCAGGAACGGGAGCAGCATCTCCGCCGCTGTGGTCGGATGCAGTGTGGGGGCCAGCATGGGGACGGCGAGTGCGACGGCGAGCCAGAGCCGAAGGGCGAGCCGGTACGCCGGGCTGACGTGCCGGTCGACCCAGCGACCAACCGATGCGGCCTGTCTGGACAGCGGCAGCGGGCTGAAACCCATCCCTTTTTTCAGCATGCGATCAAGCGACAACGACCCCGCGCCCTCGGCGACATACCAGCCAAAGAGGGCCGCACAGAACAGTTGCGCGCCCTGCGCTTGTCCCGATCCGTGGGCCATCAGGGTCAGCGCCAGCATCAGCAGCGCGACCGGGCGAACCAACAGCCCAAGGACCAGAAGGACCGGCGCCGCCACCTGGACGATGCCGATCGCCCAACTTGCCTCCGCGGCGTTGCCGCCGACCAACATCGCGGGTGCGGAGCACGCCGCCGCGAGGGAAAGCCGGGCCAGCAGATCGACGACCGGGGCCAGGGCGCGTTGCGCCATACCGCCGGCGTTGAGTAACACAGCCATCCGTGTTCGCAGCCCATGGCTCTGGGCGAACAGCTCCGTCAGCGGATCGCTGTTGTCCTCGAGTGACCGATTTTGCATTATTTTCCCCGAATGTCGTCATACCAACCACGAAAAGAGCAATCTATCGCGATTGTCGCAAACCCTTCGGACCCACCATTATTAACGCCCGATGGTGGACAACTCTTCAGGCGGATTGGTATTAGTTACTTTACCTACGTCAAAGCGGCGGTGTGCTTGTGCGTATCGCGTAAAATACTTAACCTCCGTAAAGGATTTTGTGCCGAAGTCATCCAGTTCACGCGAACCCACCCATCCACTCGCCACATTACCAACTGTAACACGTCGCCGTGAGACTTGCCAGCCATCGGACGTAAGAAACATTCGCAACTTTCAGCAGCGGAGGTATCAGCGGCTGACCAGGAGGGAGGTGCAGCAAGGCCAGGGGCCCTGCGCCTGGACCCTTCCAAGGGCCGAGAGGCCCTTGGAACCCATAACTCAAGTATCGGGGCCAGAGCAGAGCCCTGGCCTTGCTTCACCGGCTCCCCTGCCCGAGGCTTCCCTCCGCACCGGATACAGCGGTATCATCTTATGATTGATGGTCCATCATGCGCGGCTCGCTGCCCTGCCGTGCACCCGAGAGGAGACATCCATGCGCCTCATCCTCGCCTTGCTGTCCGTCATGCTGCTCTCGGGCTGTCTCAGCTTCAGCAGCAGCAGCCCGCCGCCGCCGGCCCAGAACACCATCGTGGTGCCGCCGCAGAACTAGACCACCATCGGCCGGACAGGCGATCGCCTGCCGATGAAGTCGCTCGCCAGAACAAAGAGCTGGAGCGCTCTGACCGCTGACGGTCAGGGCGAAAGGGCTCTAGCGGAGCTGCTTCGCGCCGCCGCCCGCGCGCGCTGCATCACCTGTGTGGCGAACAGCACGCCGGCGGCGCTGACCGTCGTGCCGCCGGCCTGCAGGGCTTCGGCCGTCCAGGTGTTGCAGGTGTGGGTCAGCGCATAGGTGTCGGCCGAGGCGTAGAACAGGCTGCCGGGATAAGGACCGCCGCCGAGCGCCCAGGGCCGGCCGGCCTCGCCGGCGGCGAAGGCGTGCCAAAGAAAATCCAGAATGCGGCGCAGGCCGGCGCCCGTCACCGCCAGGTCCACCACGTTTGCCGCTCCGAACGCCTCTGCCGGCGTCGTGCGCAAACCGGTTACCAGCAGCGCGCCCGGCCCGGGGAAGGCGGCGAGCAGCATGTCGATGAAACCCGGGCGGCGGTCGGTCAGGTAGTGGCGGTCGCCGAAGCCGAACAGCACCGTCCGCACGCCGGGAAACCGCGCCCGGATGGACGCGAGCGGACCGTCCATGTCCTCGGCGCGCAGGGCGATGTCGGTGTGCCAGTCACGTTCCACCACGCTGACCACCGCGGTCCGCGGCAAGGCGGCCGGGTCGGGCGCTCCGGCGACAGTACTGCAGGCCGCGACCGGCACGGCAAGGCAAAGCACTATGGCGAACCGCCGCACGCGGCCTCGCATGGGTCGCCCCTGAGGCTGCGACGTGGGGACGCCGCGATGTGCTCAGAGCAGTTCGATCATGATTTCCTCACGGCCCAGACTCAGCGTCACGCCCTGCTGCGCGCCGGTCAGGTGCAGCACCACCCCGGCCGTATTGCGCAGCCACAGATCGCTGGCGCCCGCGGTAGTCAAACCGATGCCGCCGTCGCTCTGGGTGTAGAGCCCGGCGAAGTCGGACATGGCGTGGAGGTTATAGACTTCGCCGCCAGCCTGGATTTTGGCAGCACCGCCGCCGCCGGTGACCCCGCCGAGCAGCTTGAACGGATAGGACCGCCCCTGGAAATTCAGCACGCCCTTGCCGGCATCGGCGCCGGCGGCGATGAATTCGGTCAGGCGGACGGTGCCGACCGGCGACATTCCGGCAATGCTCTGCGGTCCCGGCTTTTCGATATCGGCGCATCCCCCCGCCGCGAGCAGGAACGCCAGGGCAAACAGGCGGATCGCTGCAGGTGTAACGATCATTCTCATCATTGCTTCGCTCCCGAAAGCTGCCCGGCTACCCCATCCGGTGCGGAGCCGCAACCGGCTGATCGCCGCCGCGTCGCCAAGGGAATGCGGACATGCCCGGGAAGACCGTTACTTATGCCTTATGGTGTGGCGCGCCGGGGCCGGCTGCGGCCGTCTGCAAGCGAGGAAATTTGCCTGCCCCCAGACGGTTACGCGCCGACCAACGCGGTGGCTTTGAATGTTTGCCATGAAGTCACTGGTCCTGCGCGGCGTTTGCCGCGCCACGACCCGGCCGGACCGGCGCCCGCATGGTCGACCGCCGCGAAAGCCGAACCCGCTGGTCCGAAGGTGGCGGACGCGGTGTAGTATCCATGTAACATCGACGCGATTGTTGCACACAGCGCGCCGCCATTCAGGTGGCCGCAAACACCGTTTGACGCTTCCACAAACGACAGCAACAGCATGATTTTATGTTTTTTATCCCGGCTCGCCGCGACTCGGGACCGGTCTTCGCGGGTACCAATCAATGAAAATACATCACTTGTCTTAACGATCTATTAACTTGCTTTGGAGTGTTGTTAAACCGTATGTGGTTTGCTCTATAGGGCGCCGGCATGATCGTTCGCCGGTGCGCCCACCGCTGCCGCCTGTGCAAACCCAGATTGAGGTGATCTCGTGTCTGGTTCCCTTGCCACTCTGACGCCCGGCCAACAGATCGAAGCGATCTATATTGCATATTTCGACCGTGCTGCGGACGGCGGCGGTTATCTGTACTGGGCCAACGACTTCGCCGCACTGCAAGCCAGCGCCGCCTCGGCTTCTGCGGTGGCGACAGACATTGCCGAGAGCTTCTCGGTTCAGCCCGAGGCCACGGCGAATTATCCATTTCTGGCGTCGTCGCCATCGATTTCATTTTCCAATCAATCATCACAAAATCCGGTCACCCTCGCCGCGATCGATGTGTTCCTCAACGCGGTCTATGAGAACCTTTTCAACCGCGGGGCGGACACGAACGGCGAGACATATTGGTCAACCCAGATTCTCGGCGGCACGGTCTCCGTCGGATCGGCGATCTATGCCATTGCCAACGGTGCAACCGGCACCGACCTCAGCGTCCTCGACAACAAGATCGCGGCTGCATCCTATTTCACGACCCAGACCACATCCGCCGATCTCGGCCTTGTCTCGCCGCCGGGTCAGCCGCTCCTGACGGCGGCGGTGAATGCGGTCGCCAGCGTGACGGATGCGGCGTCGGTAAACAGCGCGGAGGCCGCGACGGACGCGTGGATAAGCGGGCACGCCGCAGTCACAGCATATGCCCTGCCGTCGGAGTTCTGACAACTCGGTCAACGATGTCATCGCGACATCTGCCGCGAGCGAGCAGATCACCGGCTCAACAACCGGGGCGAACGTGCTGGTCGGCTCGACCGGCAACGACACGATCACCGGCACATCGTCGACGACGGCCGCGGATACGATCGCCACCGGCGGCGGCGTGGATGTGATCACCCTCGCGCCGGACCACACGGCGGCGGACCAT
The DNA here is from genome assembly GCA_963714255.1 of uncultured Alphaproteobacteria bacterium. Lineage (GTDB taxonomy): Bacteria > Pseudomonadota > Alphaproteobacteria > Acetobacterales > Acetobacteraceae > Rhodovastum. The sequence goes on along the minus strand of CAVQNU010000021.1, from coordinate 158,007 downwards.
ATCGAACTCTACGGCGGCTCCGGTTTGCTCGCGAACAATGGTGCCGGCGGGGATGGCGGCACGATCGTCAGCGCTGCGCCAGACGGCATCGTCGATCCCCATGATAACGCCCAGCCCGGCTGGTGGGGGGTCAATACGGACGGGCTGAACGCCGGGCAAAACAACCACAACGCCATCGGCGAGATGGTTCTGGCGTTTGGCCAGGGCCAGGACCTGTACGGCACCGCCGCCGATGCATCGACGGTTGCGAACTTCGTCGCCGGCCGCGACGTGGTCGATGTGTCGGTCGGCGCATTCGCCTCGCTGCTGTCGAACCTCGACAAATCCGGCTCGGCGGCCTTCGATCCGGTCACCGTTCCGGCCGCAACCGCCACCACGGCGTATTTCACCCAGGCAATTTTCACCGCGCCGGTCGCGCCGGGCGCGGAGGTGAACTACGCTGCCGGAGCCGGGCATGCGAATGTGCTGCTGCTCGGCACCACCTTCGCGAACGCCGAGGCGGTGGCGCAATCGCTGGGCGGTGCCGGTTCGGCACCGACCGCCCTCGCCTTCCTCAACGGCCTCACCCTCAGCGACCTCGGCTCCGCGCAGCCCGGCGGGTTGGACTATGCCGGCCATGTGCTGCTGGCGTACGCCAATTCCTCCGGCGAGGCGGTGATCGCCGATCTGGATATCGCCGCGACCGCGCCGGTGGTTGCCAGCACTGAGGCCGGCCCACACGCCGATGCCATCGACGGGCGCACGATCACCGAGACGATCGGGGTGTCGGACCTGGTCACGCTGACGGGTGTGCCGCTGGCAAGCCTGCAGGCGCACGATATCCATTTCGTGGCGTAGACAAGCCGCGACGGCCGCTATTGCAGGAAACCCCAGCGCGCCACGGCGGGTTCGGCGAGCGCCCATTTCCAGGCGGCGTCCTGGCGGCAGATCGTGGTGCTGAACCAGGCGGCCGGAGCGGGCGGATCGTCGGTGACCGAAAAGGCGATCTCCTTGCAGGTCGCGATCGGGTTGACGATGCTGCGCACCACCCGCACCTCGCCCTGCTCGTTGCCGAGCGGGATGTCGTGCCGGATCTGCCAGGGCGCGCTGCCGCCCTGGGGCAGTGCTGCGGCGGCGGCGGCGATGGCGTCCTGCTCGGCCTGCTGGCGGCGGCGAGAGACGTATTTCAGGCCGGCATCGACCGCCGCGTCGGTCACCACGCCGACGGCGAAACCGACCGCCGGGCTGCCGGTGATGCCCCCGGCGGCGGCGCCGGTGGCCAGCGCCGAAACATCGGCAACCGCGCTACAGCCGCCCAGCACCAGCACGGCAAGCATCAGGGGTGCGCCATGGCCCGCCCCGGCAAGCGTCACTGCAACGAACCCCAGCGTTCGGTGGCCGGCTCGGCAGTGGCCCATTTCCAGGTCTCGCCGTCGCGGCAGACCGTGGCGGTGTAGAATTCGTGCGTCGGCGCTTCCGGCTTGCCGCCCTCGACGGAGAAAACGATTTCGCGGCATGCGAAGCCGGGACCGCCGAAATTGCGGGCAACCGTAAGGGTGCCGCGCGCGTCGGGCTCGATGGCGATATCGTGGGTCACGCTCCAGACGCCGACCTCGCCGGGGTTCAGCCCGCCGGCCACGGTGGCGATGCGGTCCTGCTCGGCGCGGTGCACCCGCCGCTCGGCATATTTCAGCCCGGCGTCGGCGACCGATCGCACGCCCAGGCCGATGGCGGCGGCCAGGGTGCCGTTTTTGGTGATGGAACTGGCAATCCCCGCGCCGGCAATGCCGGCCGCATCCGCCGTGCCCTCGGTCAGCACCGAGCCGCAATCGGCCAGCGGCAGACAGGCGAGCGCCAGCACGCCGTATCGCCATCGTGGCGCGCGGTGAGACGAGGCGCTTGTTGTTGCGCACTGCGCCGGCGAAAGGAGAGTCCTGATCATGGCGGCGACTAGAGCCGATGTGTTCGCCCGGCGGCAATAGATTCGCAGCCCCCGGATTTGGTTTTCGGCACCGGTGTGGCGCGTCGACTCGATGCGGCCGAATGATACAAATCAGTGCGGCCGACGAAGGACGTCACTCCTTCGTGCCCGCCTGCACCTTGGCCCAGGTGTCGCGCAGACCGACGGTGCGGTTGAACACCAGCGCGTCCGGCCGCGAGTTGGGATCGGGGCAGAAATAGCCCTGGCGTTCGAACTGCACCACCTCGCCGACCGGCAGCGCGGCGAGTGCGGGTTCCAGCAGGCAACCGGTGAGCACTTCCAGCGAGGCCGGGTTCAGATCGGCCATGATGTCGCCCTCTGCACCCGGGTCGGGGCGGGCGAACAGCGTGTTGTACTGCCGCACCTCGGCCGGCACCGCGTCGGCGGCGGAGACCCAGTGCAGCGTGCCGCGCACCTTGCGCCCGTCCGGCGCGTTGCCGCCGATGGTCGCGGGGTCGTAGGTGCAGCGCAGTTCCACCACCTCGCCTTGCGCGTCCTTCACCACCTCGCGGCAGGTGACGAAATAGGCATAGCGCAGCCGCACCTCGCGCCCGGGCGCGAGGCGGTGGAAGCGGTTGGGTGGGGTTTCCATGAAATCGTCGCGCTCGATGTAAATTTCGCGGCCGAAGGTCACCGGGCGGGTGCCGGCATCCGGGTTCTCGGGATTGTTCACCGCGGGCAGCGTTTCGGTGCGGCCTTCCTCCCAGTTCTCGATGACCAGCTTCAGCGGAAGCAGCACGGCCATGCGGCGCAGCGTGGTGGCGTTCAGTACCTCGCGGATGGCGTGCTCGTACAATGCGAGATCGACCACGCTGTAGGCGCGGGCGACGCCGACGCGGCGGACGAATTCGCGCAGCGCGGCGGCCGGCACGCCGCGGCGGCGCTGGCCGGCCAGCGTGGGCATGCGCGGGTCGTCCCAGCCGGACACATGGCCCTCGCGCACCAGGGTGGTGAGGATGCGCTTGGACAGCACCGTGTAGGTGATGTTCAGCCGGGCGAATTCATACTGGTGCGGCCGGGCGGGCACGGGCAGGTTGGCGATGAACCAGTCATACAGCGGGCGATGGTCCTCGAACTCCAGGGTGCAGATGGAGTGGGTGATGCCCTCGATGGCGTCGGACTGGCCGTGCGCGAAGTCGTAGGTCGGGTATATGCACCATTGCGTGCCCGTGCGCGGATGGGCGGCGTGCAGGATGCGATACAGCACCGGGTCGCGCAGGTTCATGTTGCCCGCAGCCATGTCGATTTTCGCGCGCAGCACGCAAGCGCCCTCGGCGAAGGCGCCGGCGCGCATGCGGCGGAACAGGTCGAGGTTTTCTTCCACGCCGCGGTCGCGGTTGGGAGAATTCTGGCCCGGTTCGGTGAGAGTGCCGCGCATCGCCCGCATCTGCTCGGCCGGCGTGTCATCGACATAGGCGAGGCCGGCGCGGATGAGGTGCTCGGCCCAGGCATACAGCGTCTCGAAATAGTCCGAGGCGTGATAGAGATGCGCGCCCCAGTCGAAGCCGAGCCAGCGCACGTCCTGCTTGATGGAGTCGATGAACTCCTGCTCCTCCTTCACCGGGTTGGTGTCGTCGAAGCGCAGATGGCAACGGCCGCCGAATTCCTGGGCGATGCCGAAATTCAGGCAGATCGACTTGGCGTGGCCGATATGCAGGTAGCCGTTCGGCTCGGGCGGGAAACGGGTGACGACCGCGGCAACCCTGCCGGCATCGAGGTCGGCCTGGACGATGTTGCGCACGAAGTCGCGGCCGGGTTCGGGGGCTGGGATGTCGGTGTCGGCCATGCGGGTCGTTCCATTGGAAAGCGTCTGTTGGGGTCAAACTAGGGATAGGAAGGAAGGAAGGCCAGGGCTCTGCCCTGGACCCGCCAAGGGGCAGTGGCCCCTTGGAACCCATTCCTTAAGTATCGGGGTCAAGGGGTCCACTGACCCCTTGCGGGTCCAGGGCAGAGCCCTGGCCTTCCTTCCTTCGATCGCCCAGCCTACGCCTTGCGGATCGTGCGATAGAAAATCAGGTCCTCAATAATGCCAGGATTGAACCCGGTGGCCGTATCGCGCCGCGCCACCTGGGTGATGTTCTGGAACATCAGGATGAACGGCCCCTGCGCGGTGACCTTGCGTTGCAGCGCGGCGTAGAGGTCCGCGCGTTTCCTGGCGTCGGGCTCACGCGCGGCGGCGCGCATCTGGCGGGTGGTGTCGGGGCTGAACCAGTTGTTGCGCCAGGCCAGCGGCTTGATATTCGCCGTGTCGGCATTGTCGTCGTTATGCGCGAAACTGTCGGCATTGCTGTGCGGGTCGAAATAGTCAGGAAGCTCTGCTGCACAACGACACAGCCGTTCAGGACGGTGCTCGCCAGGCCCTGGTAATCAACCAGGTATTTCAGCGCAGTGCGCACTTTCTCGCTGGCAAGCGGTGTGACGCCGAGGTTGAGGCCGATGTACCAGGTGTTGGCGCCCTTGAAGGCGTCGACCTTGATGTCCGTGCTGCCGGCCAGGGCCGTGATCTGGTCGAATGGCAGGTCGCGGGCGAAATCGATGTCGGCGTTTTCCAGCTTCAGGCGCTGGCTGGCCGGCTCCGGCACATGGCGCAGCACCACGCGCCGCAGATGCGGCCCGCCCAGGCGGAAACCAGAGAAGGCTTCAAGCGTGACCGAGTTGTTGACCTTCCACACCACCAGCTTATAGGCGCCCGAGCCGGCGGAATGGGTTTTCAGCCAGACATTGCCGAGATCGCCGTTCGCCTCATTGGCCAGCGCCAGTTGCTTTTCCACCACCGAGGCGGCGATGGAGGTCAGCAGGTTCAGCACCAGCGTGGGGGCGAGATCTTCGGTGATGCGCAGGCTCAGCGTCGCCGGGTCGGGCGCCTGGACCAGATCATGTACATTGTCCTTCGTCCAGCCGAGCTGGGTGAGCAGGGAGGCCGGGGATTTGTCGAGCAGCACCACGCGGTGCAGCGAAAACGCGGCATCCTCGGCGGTCACGGGGGCGCCGGAGTGGAATTTCAGGTTGGGGCGAAGCTTGAAAATGAACAGCTTGCCGTCGTCGCTGACCGTCCAGGTTCCGGCCACGCCGCCCACCAACCTGGTCAGATTCTCGGCCTCGTAGCGCAGGAGCCGGTCGTAGATGTTGGAGGCGATCTCGACGCCGGACGGTTCGTAATCCTCGGCGGGGTCGAGGGAGATGATGTCGTCGATCCGCTTGGCGAAGACCGCCGTGTCGGCTTGCGCCGCGGCTGCGGCGATGCGGGGCCAGCCGGAAAACGACGCCGCCGCGGCCGCGAGCAGCAGCAGACGCCTGCAAACCTCTGGCATTGAATGACCCAAGTGCGGTGGGAACGGGTCCGGGCGCAATGCCCGGCCTGGCGTTACGACCCCCGCGCGCCGGCCTCCGCACCCGCACACACCGCGCTCACGGCGTTCAACAGGTCAGTGCGCGCGAACGGCTTGGCCAGCATCACGACGCCGGGCTGCCGCCCGGCCGCCAGCGCGAGGTCGGCCGCGAAGGCGGTGATCACCAGGGCGGGCAGGCCCGGACGCAGGTCCGCGGCGCGGCGTACGAGGTCGAGCCCGCTCATGCCGGGCATGTCGTAGTCGGTCACCAGCACGTCGAGCGGTTCGTCGCGGCGAATGATGTCGAGCGCCGCTTCGGCGCCGTGCGCCCGTATCACATCGAAGCCACCCGAACGCAGGAAGGCGCCGACCACCACCAGCACGTCCGGCGCGTCGTCCACGAGCATGGCGCGCTTGCGCCGCCCTTCGTCCAGGGAGGTGGCCGGCAGCGGCAGCGCAGGCATTTCCGGTCTCGACTGGATTTTCGAACCCAGCCCTTGAATCATGGTGAGCACCAAATGACGGGCCTCGGCGTCGTCGATCCGGGCGAAGGCGCTGACGAGGGCCGGCATCTGCTTGTCCTGCAGCACCGACGCGAGCACCGTGTCGGGCCAGAGGTCGCTGTCATCGACGCCGTACAGCCAGGCCAGCGGTGCATCCAGTGCCACCGCGATGCGCAGCAGTGTGGCCGCGGAGATGGCGACCGACCCGGTTTCGTAGCGGCGCACCTGGGGCACGCGCGAGCCGATGGCGGATGCGAGCTCGCGCTGCGACATCCCGGCAATACGCCGGGCAAATCGCACACGGTCAGCCACGGACCTGTCAAACGGCCCCGTACTACGGCCAGCCATGGTCGGCACTCCCTAAAGCCGCGCACCTGCAAACCCGCGGCCGATGTCTGGATCACCGTGGACAGACTGCACTATGAGAGCAGATCCAGGTTCGCCTCAGTCGACTGCGTACCAGAATACTTTTACGAAAAGGTTATCGCAAGCCCGTTGGAACCCCGACGAGTGACACGAGATCATTTTCGGGTGAATTTTCTCCGAATTTATACGTTTCGCTGCAACCGCCCGGCCAGGCCGTCGCCATTCCCGCCCCGGAGAACCGCGCGTGACCGCGAGTCCCGACTGTGAGACGCCCGACTGTCAAACAATCGCCGCCCGCCTGCTCGCCGCGGCCAGCTTGCCGGATGCTGCGATCGCGCAGGCCGATCTGACGGGCCAGGAGCCGGCCATGCCCTCCAGCTTCCGGGTCGGTGCGGCCGCGCAGGCGGCGATCGCCGCCTGCGGGCTGGCGGCGGCGGAAACCTGGCGGGCGCGCACCGGCCGGACGCAGCGCGTGGCCGTAGATATGCGCTACGCCGCCGCCGAGTTCCGCAGCGAGCCGGCATCGTGGTGGCGACGTTGTCCGCCTATGGCGCGGCCGGCCCGTGGGGCGGGCGGCGCGGGTTTGATTCGCTCGTGCAGACCGCCACCGGGTTCAATGCCGCCGAGGCCGAGGCCGCCGGGGTGGAGGGCCCGAAACCCCTGCCCTGCCAGGCGCTCGACCATGCGTCTGGCTATTTCCTGGCGCTCGGCGTCATGGCGGCGCGGCTGCGCCAGGCGCAGAAGGGCGGCAGCTGGAGGGTGCGGGTGTCGCTGGCCGGCACCGGGACGTGGCTGCGCGGCCTGGGGCGGCTGGCGGACGGGCTGGCCGTGCCCGGCGTGGACGTGGCGGACCTGCTGTACGAGGCGGAGAGCGGCTTCGGGCCGGTGCGCGCGGTGCGGCACGCGGCGCTTCTGGCAGACACGCCGGCGCGGTGGGACCGGCCGACGGTGCCGTTGGGCACAAATCCGCCGGCCTGGGTGGGGCGCTGAGCGACAAAATTCGTTGTCACAAGGTTCGGCCGAAGACTACCGTTCGCACCGGCCAGGCAAAACCGCCGGCCGTGCGGGAAACGTCGGATCAAAGGAGAAGCTGGCCGTGCTGCAAGGAAAAGTGCTGGTGGCCCAGGGCGGCGGTCCGACCGCGGTCATCAATCAGTCGCTGGTCGGCGTGGTGCTGGAAGCGCGGAAATTCCGCAATGTCAGCCTGGTCTACGGCGCGCTGCACGGCGTGCGCGGCATCATCGACGAGGAATTCGTCGATCTGACGCAGGAGACGACCCATAACCTGGAAATGGTCGGCGAGACGCCATCATCGGCGCTGGGCTCGACCCGCGACAAGCCCGACCTGAAATATTGCCACCAGATCTTCGAGGTTCTGAAGGCGCACGATATAAGGTATTTCTTCTATATCGGCGGCAACGACTCCTCCGATACGGTCCGCATCGTCGCCGAGGAGGCGCGCCGCGCCGGCCATCCGATCCGCTGCATCCATATCCCCAAGACGATCGACAACGATCTGGTTCTGAACGATCACACGCCGGGCTTTCCCTCAGCCGCGCGGTTTGTCGTGCAGTCCTTCCTGGGCGCCAATCTCGACAATCGCTCGCTGCCCGGCGTCTATATCGGCGTGATCATGGGCCGGCATGCCGGGTTCCTGACCGCCGCCGCGGCGCTCGGCAAGAAGTTTCCGGATGACGGGCCGCATATGGTCTATGTGCCGGAGCGGGTTTTCCGCACCGACGATTTCCTCGCCGACGTGCGGCGCACGGTCGATCGGTTCGGCCGCTGCGTGGTGGCGGTGTCGGAGGGCATTCACGACGAGTTCGGCACGCCGATCATCACCCAGCTTGCCAAAAAGATCGAGCGCGACGCGCATGGCAATCTGCAGCTTTCAGGCAGCGGCGAGCTTGCCGGGCTGTTGTGCGACGCGGTGAAGGAGAAGCTCGGCATCAGCCGCGTTCGCGGCGACACGTTCGGCTATTTGCAGCGCTCGTTTGCCGGCTGCGTCTCCGACGTGGACCAGCGTGAGGCGCGCGAGGTTGGCGAGAAGGCGGTGCAATATGCCATGTGGGGCGAGCGGGACGGCTCGGTGGTGATCGAGCGCACCGGCTATTACTCGGTGGACTACCGGCTGGCCCCGCTGGAGGATGTTGCCGGCAAAACCCGCACCATGCCGGATGAATTTCTCACCGACAGCGGCACCGACGTAACCGATGCGTTCCGCCTGTATTTGCGGCCCTTGCTCGGCAAGTCCATGCCTGACGCCTACCGCCTGCGGCATAACAAGGTAGCAAAGGTTCTAAAATAACACGCCACGTCCGCAGCCAAAACGGATAAAAGTTTTTTGCTTCTTTTTTTCAAAAAAGAAGACTTCTTTTTTGAAAAAAAGAAGCAAAAAACTTTTATCCGTTAAGATTTTAGCCCTCCTGGTCGGGTGCGGGGGCGCTGTTGAGCTGGATGTAGTTCTGAATGCCGATCAACTTGATCAGGTCGAACTGACGCTCGAGGAAGTCCACATGCTCCTCCTCGGCGTCTAAAATACGGCGGAGCAGGTCGCGGGAGACATAGTTGCGCACGCTCTCGCAGTAGGCGATCCCCTCGCGCAGGTCGGTGGTTGCCTTTTCCTCCAGGGTCAGGTCGGCCTGCAGGATTTCCTCGACGGTCTGACCCACCAGCACCTGATCGAGGCGCTGCACGTTAGGCAGGCCGTCGAGGAATAGAATCCGCTCGATCAGCCAGTCGGCGTGCTTCATCTCGTCGATGGATTCGTGATACTCGTGCTGGCCCAGCTTGGTCACGCCCCAGTGGCGCAGGGTGCGGGCATGCAGGAAATACTGGTTGATCGCGGTCAGCTCGTTGGTGAGCTGGGTGTTCAGATGTTCGATCACCTTGGGGTCGCGCAGCATGCATCCCTCCTTGCGCCTCAGATCGGCAGTTCACCACAATCCGCATGCGCGGCGCCAGCCTAGGCCGGGACGGGAATGCTCTCGCCAGCCGCCTCGGCCGGCTTGGCGCCGGCAACGGACTGGTTCACCAAGGCGAGCAGCTTGCGCACGCAGGTGCCGCATTGGACCCGGCAACGACAGGCGGTGAAGACTTCCAGCGGTCGGCGCGCGCCTTTTACCGTCGCGGCATGATGGATGTCACGGTCCGTGAGCGCATTGCAGATGCAAATATACACGACGCGCGCAGTCCTTTTGATGGCCCGGCCGAGTGGTAGCGGAATTGCAAACAACTCGCAATCGTGATCGGACGAAGGGCAGCGCCCTGCCCTGCTTCACCCGATCGCCCCGCCGAGGTCGCTGCGGACCCGGGCAAGCGCATCGGCGAGCCGGCTGAACGCCGCGTCGGCGTGGTCGGGCATGCTCGCCCGGCCAAGCTCGTCGGCCTGGCCGGCCAGCACGGCCAGGCCAATCGTGGCGGCCGCGGCCTTCAGCGCCTGCGCCTCGCACGCCAGCCCCTCCCAGTCGCGCCCTCGCAGCAGGTCATGCATGCGCGCCATCCTGGCGGCGGCTTCCTGCGCGAACGTGCCGAGCAGCGCCTGCGCGATGTCCGCGCCGAAATCGCTGACCAGCTGGCGAAATCCCGCCGCATCCGGCGATACTGCTTGCGCCACCGCCGCCGGGTCGCGTTTGCACCGCAACGTGCCCGCAGCGGCCCGGCCGATGACGGCAGCCAGTTGCTGCGGCATGATCGGCTTGCCCAGGAAGTCGTCCATGCCCGCCGCCACGCATTCCTGCTGGTGCTGCAGGAACACATTGGCGGTCATGGCGACGATCGGGATATCGGCCGCCGCACCTTGCAGCCCGCGGATCGCCCGTGTGGCGGTCAGGCCGTCCATTTCCGGCATCATCACATCCATCAGCACAAGGTCGTACGGCACGCTGCGCACCGCCTCGATCGCCTCCTGCCCGCTGGCGACGCTATCGACCCGATGGCCCATCATCTTCAGCCGCGTCACCGCCACCAGCCGGTTGGTGGCGTTGTCTTCGGCCAGCAGAATGCGCAGCCGGCGGGCTGCCACGGCCACCGGCGGCGCTGGCTGGGGCGGCCCGGCCACGGGCGGTGCAGTCGCCACATCCAGCAGGACATCGAAACGGAACACCGTACCCTGGCCGGGTGCGCTGCTCACCCCGATCGACCCGTCCATGTGCTCGACCAGCCGGCGGCTGATCGCCAGGCCCAGCCCGGTGCCGCCGAAACGGCGCGAAATCGAGCGGTCGACCTGGGAAAACTGCTGGAACAGATTGGCCTGCGCGGTGGCGTCGATGCCGATGCCCGTATCACGCACGGCAAAGCCGACGCGCGCCTTGCCGCCGGCCCGGCCCAGCAGCTCGGCCTCGATGGTGACGGAGCCCTTTTCGGTGAACTTCACCCCGTTGCCCACCAGGTTGAGCAGCACCTGCCGCAAGCGGCCGGGATCGCCGGTCAGCCGCGACGGAATGCCGGGGGCCACCCGCGTCCTGATCTGCAGGCCCTTTTTCGCCGCCTCCACCGCCATGAGTTCGACGACGCTGCCGACGACCTGCTCGACATTACAGTCGATGCGCTCGAATTCCAGCCGGTCCGCCTCGAGCTTGGAGAAATCGAGGATGTCATCGAGAATTCTCAGCAGGCTATCGGCCGCATCCCGCAGCGTCTCGGCGAAGCGGCGCTGCTCGGGCTGCAGGGGACTGTCCAGCAGCAGGCCGGCCATGCCGATGACGCCGTTCATCGGCGTGCGGATTTCGTGGCTCATCATTGCCAGGAATTCCGACTGGGCCCGCGTTGCCGCCTCGGCCGAATTGCGCGCGTCGGCAAGGTCGTGCTCGGTGCGCTTGCGCTCGGTGATGTCGGTCAGGGTCCGCACCACCCCACCGTCCGGCAGAAACTGGTTGCGCACGTCCAGGGTGGTGCCGTTCGGCCTGGTGCGCTCGTAGGTCTGCGCGCCGGGCCCGTCCGGGTGGAGAGTGGTGTCGTTCTCGTCGTATTCGCCGTGAGCGAGCTGCCAGTCCAGGATTTCGTGAAAGCGCAGGTCCGCGCGCATCAGCTCGCGCGGCAGCTCCAGCAGTTCCATCGCCCGGCGGTTGATGACCGGCACCTGTCCCCGCCCGTCGATCATGATGATGCCTTGGCTGATGTTCTCCACCGTCACGCGCAGACGTTCCTGCGATGCCAGCAGCCGCCGCCTCTGGCGGATCAGGATACTGCCAACGCCGCCGATCAGCCCGGTCAGGACGCCACCGGCCACCAGGTATGTGACAACATCGCGATGGTAATTGGCGAACACTTCGTTCGCTGCCAGGCCGACGATGACGGCGAGACGCTGCCCTTCCAGCCGGCGGTAGCTGACGATGCGCGCGACGCCGTTGAGCGCGCTGACCGAATAAAAGCTGCCGTTCGCCGGCCCGCCGCGCAGCCGTTGCATTGTGGCATCGGACAGTTTGGTGCCGGTGGCATGCTCAAGTGCTGGTGCGCGCACGCGGATCACCCCGTCATCGAGGCCCACCAACAGGATGGAGCCGTGCCCGATCTCCAGCGACGAATAGAATCGCGACAAATAGGACGGGTCGAGCGACACGATGATGACCCCGGCGAGGCCGCCGCCGGGGCCGAACAGCTTGCGGGTGAACTGGATGGACCATTTGTCGGAGACGCGGCCAAGCACCGGCTTGCTGATGAACAGCATGTCCTGCGGCGTGCTGAATTGCACCCGCACATGCTCGCGGTCGGACAGATCGACCCGGCCAGTGATCGGCAGATTGCCCATGGTCATGATGCCGGCCGTATCGACCAGCGAGATTTGCAAGGTCAGGTCATCGAGAATCTCGTTGGCGGGGGCGAGCCTGGCGAGGTCGAACGCCGCCGGGTTCTGCGCGTAGGCCGCCCGCAGGACCTTGATGATCTGGTCGACACCCTCGATCAACCGGTTGATGTTCTCGCTGAAGCCACGGGCGAGATTGCCGCTGTCCTGTATTGCGGCGGCTTCGTCCTGCGCGCGCTCCTGAAACAGATGAACGCTGATGCTGACCCAGACCAGCGTTATGACCAGCAACACCAGAACCACCGGCACGGCAGGAAATCGCGATGGGTTGCTGCTGGCCCGCACGGTCACTGTGCCATCGGTCGCTTTGCTGCCCGCCCTCATTTTTCCCGGACCAATGACATGCCAGTCTTGCGTGCAGTCCCCGGTCGTTCAGATACTGCACCTAACGGGTACGCCGGCATGTGGCAAGCGTGCGGGTATTATTGGGGCAGAAAGCAAGGCCAGGGGCTCAGCCCCTGGCCCCCGCCAAGGGGCAGTGGCCCCTTGCAACCCATTACGTTTCCGCGCGCGCCCAGGGTTTACGGTCTCGCCGGGCGCAAAATCTTGTGACCCCGGTCAGACTGGCGCGATGGCCGGATACGGCATACCGGGCGACCACCAGGACGCGCGGGGCAGCTAGCAGCGTAAAGAACGTCGAGTCCGCCGCCGGTCGCACACTGGAAATTTCGGCCTCCCAGGCGATGATGCTGTCGTCATAGGCGACCCGCCAGCCACGGCCGAGAATCTCCATCGTCAGGATGAAATCGGCGTTAATCGCGTCCGCCGGCAGCGGCGCCCAGGCGGCGCGGCGCATGGCATAGAAGGCGCCGTGCAGACCGAGCGGCGCCCCGGGCGCCGCTTCGCTGCGCTTCACCGCGACCCGGTAGCGCCGGCAGGCGGACACGCCGGCCAAACCGCCTGCGCCAGCCGGTAGCCGCCGCCAACCGCCCCAGCCTCGGGTCGGCGAAATGCGCGGCGGCCCGGCGGACTGCATCGGGCGGCAACATGGCGGAGACGTTGGTCAGCACGGCAACCTCGGTCGTCATCGCGGCAATCGCCTCGTTGAGTGTCGCGAACTTGCCGCGGATGTGCGCGGGCTCGATTCCGCTTGCCTGCAGCCGGGCGCAGGCGGGCTCGGCCAGGGTGCGGCGCACGCCGCGGCCAATGCGCAGACGCAGCGGGCCGAGCACTTGCGGCATGCCGCCCAACCGGCGCAGGCCGGGGGCGGCGGTTTCCAGCCGGCTGACGAACAAGGGCGTCCACCATGCCTCCCGCGCCGCCTCGGCCAGCGCATCGCGCAGGCCCAGATGCAATCCATACAGCGCGCCGTGCAGCGGGCGGATCACCGGCATGCGCGCATCCCGCAGCGCCTCGGCCACGGCATAGGCGGTGCGGGCGGGGGCGTTTTCCGCCCCGTCACCCACCGCTTCACCGCGAAACCGGACATGATCGCCCCTCCGTTTCGCGCGTGGCGCTGTCGTTACTCCACAGCTACAGACTTGCTGAGGTTGCGCGGGCGATCGGCGTTGTGGCCCAGCGCCAGCGCCGTGTGCAGCGCGATCAGCTGCATCGCCACCGCGGCGGAAAACGCCGCCGCCAGCCCGTGGCCGGGCAGCGCCACCACCTCATCGGCGGCCTGGTCGAACAGGCTTGCGGCCCCCTGCTCGACCAGCGCGATCACATAACCGCCGCGGGCACGCACCTCCTCGGCGTCGGCGATCGTCTTGCCCACCAGCGCGTCGTCGGCGGCGCAGACGATCACCGGCGAGTGCTCGCGGATGAGCGCCAGCGGGCCGTGCTTCAACTCGCCGCCGGCATAGGCGGCGGCGCGGATATAGGAGAATTCGTTCAGCTTCAGCGCCCCCTCGCCGGCCAGCGCGCAGGCCCAGCCGCGGCCGATGAACAGCGCCTCGTTCTCGCGGGCGATGCGCGCGGCGATGGCGGCGAAGCGATGCTCCGCCCCTTCCGCCAGGGCACAGGCGGTCGGCGCCTCGGCCAGGCCGCGCTCGGCGGCGGCCGCAGTGGCGGCATCGAGCGTGCCGCGGGCGCGACCGATCGCCAGGCCCAGGCGCACCAGGGCGAACACCTGGGCGGTGAAGCTTTTGGTCGCGGCGACGCTTTGCTCGCGTCCGGCGGCGGTGGGCCACAGCAGATCGGCCCGGCGCGCCATTTGCGCGTGGGCCACGTTGACCACGGCGATGACCGGGATCTTGCGGGCGCGCATCATGTCCATCACCGCCAGCGTGTCGGCCGTCTCGCCGGACTGGGAGATCAGCACCGCCACGCTGCCGGGCGTGAGCGGCGCCTCGCGGTCGCGGAATTCGCTGGCGATTTCGATGTCGCAGGGAAGGCCCGCGAGTTTCTCGATCCAGCCGCGCGCGGTCTGGGCCGCATACCGCGAGGAGCCGCAGCCCACCAGTATAAGCCGGTCGGCCGCTTCGATGCCGGCCGGCACGCGGCGGTCGCGCAAGGCGGCATCGGTGCGGATCAGGGCGGCGCGCTGCTCGGCGATTTCGCGGCGGGCATGGGTGGAGAACTTGGCCGATGCGGCGGGGATCGCGACGTCGGCGGCATCGCTCAGCGCGATCCAAGAGCGTTCGGCCTGGTTGCCTTTCTGGTCGATGATGCGCACGCCGTGATGGGTGAGTTCGGCGAGGTCGCCGTCTTCCAGCGCGGCATAGTCGGTGGCGAGGCCGGCCAACGCGGCGGGGTCGGAGGCAACCGCGGCGGTCCCCGCGGCGCGGGCGACCACCACCGGGCTGCCCTGGCGGGCGACCAGAACGCAGCCCGGCGCGTCTTCGAGCATGACCGCGACGGCATAGGCGCCGTGCAGCCGGCCGCAGGCCTGGCGGACGGCCTCGGCCGGTGCGGCGCCGGCGGCGCGGGCCATGGCGATCAAATGCGGGATAACTTCGGAATCGGTGTCGCTGGCGAACAGATGGCCGGCGCCGGTCAGCTCATCGCGCAGGTCCTGGTGGTTTTCGATGATGCCGTTATGCACCACCGCCACGCCGGCGAACACTTGCGGATGGGCGTTGCGGACGTCGGCGCGGCCATGGGTGGCCCAGCGGGTGTGGGCGATGCCGGCATGGCCGGACAACTCGGTCGCAGCGCCGGCGGCGTCGAGCATATCGCTGAGCGTCATGCCGGCGCCGGCCATCTTGCGAACGGCGAAACCGGGGCCGCCGACCGCGAGCCCGACCCAATCACAGCCGCGGTATTCCAGCCGGCCGATCGCCGCGACGAGATCCTTCGCGACTGCGTGGCCGTTCACCAATCCAACGATGCCGCACATGGTTTCAGCTCCTGCCGGGTGGTTTTGAAGGCGTTGTGTTGACGCCAAAACAGCAGGAAGCATGCCAGGGATTTGCGCGGTTTCAGGGCGGACGCGCGTTGCATTCCGCGAGGATGGTTGTGCGTTTTGGGACGGGTGTTGCATGTGGCGAAGGAAGCAAGGCCGGGGCCCCTTAGCCGCCGACAGCCAATGCATCAGCCAGAGCGGGATCGCTCGGTGATCCGATGATCGTGCCAAGCCCGATGATCAACCCGAGGCCGGCCAGGCAGATGCCGATTGCGATCAGTGCATTGCGCGCCCCTGGCCGAAGTCCGTTCGCATCGCGCGCAAAAGACGCAAAAGAGGCGAACAACCGGAACCCGGGCATGGCATCGCTCCGTTGTCAAAAAAATGAGGCAGCCCCACGCAACGCGACTCCACCCGCAAAGGGGGATGAAGTGTGGCCGTGCTGCAGTTTTATGACAAGCACATTATCGGCTAAAACACCGCCAACGCCACGCCCGCCTCTCGAGGTTGCGGAGCCCGCCCGCCGGCGACCGTCGCCCTAGACGCGCCCGCCCAGCAGCGCCGACCGCCGCATCCGGCCGCGCAGGCCGGCCGTCAGGCGCGGAAACAGCGGCGCCATACGGTACGTCTCGCGGTCGAAGGTGATCAGCGGCCGCCGTTCCTTCAACAGCAGACTGAACCGGCCGAGATCGCGAAATCTGGCCAAGAACGCGGTGCGGAGGCGCGCGCGCCTGTGCCAGGGTCAGCCCGGCGACCTCGACCAGACCGACTTCGGGCAAATCGAGATTGCCCTCGCGGTCGGCAGGCAGGCCAGCGCGTGCCTTATTAGGCATAATCACGCTTACGTCGGGCACCGGGGACATGCGGGAAGCTCCGAAACGCTTTCGGCTACGGCCGTCCCCTCGGTCGGGACCGGGGAAGAATGCAAGCCCGGAGCTGTGACCGCCAAGAGGCAGTCGGGGCGTTGCCCCGAACCCGATCAAGGGGCATAGCCCCTTGGAACCCATTCTTAAGTAATGGGGTCAAGGGGGCTACTGCCCCCTTGCGGGTCCAGGGCAGAGCCCTGGCCTTGCTGACCTTAGACCGGCTCCAACTCCCGCTCCTCAACAGCAGGAAGCGGCCGCGGGATAAGGCAATCCGGCAGTTGGCGCGCGGTTGCCTCGAGCGGCTCGGGGGCGGTCGGTGGCACCGGGCTCGGTTCCGGCCGCTTGCGGCGGTCGCGATCGCCGCCGGATGTGCTCATCGGCCAATATAACAGCAAGTAAAGCGGACCGATCGTGAACAGCAGATTCAACATCAGGAACGTCCAGCCATGGACGCCGCTCATATCGCTCATGGGTTCCCCTCCGGTTGCAGTGCGGGCATCTTCCATGAGCGGCGGTGCGAATGCAAGGAATTCGCAATGGCTGCAGATGCGTTCCGAACACCGTCAGGCGTTGCAAGGTTTGGATTACGGCTGCGTGCTGGCGGTGATCCACCCATCCGGCCGCGCTCGCGCCGGCGCCGGAGAGGTTTTCGACAGCACGGCTTCGAGCAACGGGGTCATGCCGGCAAGCCGGCGGGTGTTGATGACGAGGTCCCACAGCGGCTCGAATTTCTTCCATCCGGCGGCGTAGAAGAAGTGCTTCGCTCGATGCTTGCCGCTGTCGTGCCCGAGTGCGGCGCGGGCGATGTTCCCCCAGCCGTAGAAGTCGCGATAGGCCTGATCGTATCCGGCCTTCAGCCGGTCTTGCGTCAGTTTCGTCGGAAGGTAGACGACGTGGCGGGTGTCGTAGCGGTCCCAGTCATGGCAGATGATGCGGCCCTGGGCGGCGAGACGTTCATATAACCGTGTGCCGGGATAGGGCGTCTGGATGTGAAAGGTCGCGGTTGTAATGCCGTTGCGCACCGCCCATTCGACCGTGCGGCCGAAAACCGCTTCGTCATCGTCGTCCATGCCAAACACGAACGAGCCGTTGATCATGATGCCCAGGTCGCTCAGCCGGCGGGCGACGGCCGCATAGTCGCGGGCCAGGTTCTGTTTCTTGTTGCTCGCCCGCAGATTCTCCGGGCTGAACGTTTCGAACCCCACGAAAAGGCTGCGCAGCCCCGCCTCGGCCGCGCGCTCGATCAGGTCGCCGCGCAGCACCGAATCAACCGTCGCCGCGCCCTGGAACAGCCGCCCCATGCCGCGCATGCCCGCGAAGAGGCGCTCGGCAAAGCGGCGGTTGCCGAGCAAGTGGTCATCGAGGAAGTAAAGGTGGCGTCCGGGCAGGCCCTCGATTTCGGCCAGGGCGTCGTCGACGCGCCGGGTGTAGAAGCTGCGGCCGCCGTTGAAGAACGCGTCCTTATAGCAGAAATCGCAATGCTGCGGGCAGCCGCGGCTGACCGCGATCGAATTGGGCACCAGATAGCGATGCCGCTTGATCAGGTCGCGGCGGATCGGCGGCAGGGCCTCGAGGCCGCGTCCGGTGGTGGAGGCGTAGCGTCTGGCCGGCATGCCGGCGCGGAAATCGGCGAGGAACCGTGGAAAGCTTTGCTCGCCGGGGCCGAGGAAGATCGTGTCGGCATGCGCCGCCGCTTCGTCCGGCAGCGCGGTTACGTGCAGGCCGCCAAGGGCCACGAAACTTCCGCGGGCGCGGTAATGATCGGCGAGTGCGTAAGCGCGGTAGGCATTGGTGATGTAGACCTGAATAACAACCAGATCAGGCGTGTCATCGGTGGTCAGCGCCTCGACATGGTTGTCGATCAGCTCGGCCTCGTCATCCGGCGACAGGAACGCGGCCAGCGTCGCCAGCCCGAGCGGCGGGAACAGCGCATACTTGACCGGTCGCCAGAACGGGCTTTTCGCCTCGGTCAATGCCGGCAGGATGAGTTTGACCTTCACCTGAGTTCCCTCCTGCCGGAAGCCTCGTGGCGATTCGGGCAGATCGGCGAAGGAAGGCCATCCGCGCTCGGATGGCGTCGCTCGGCCCTATCGGGGCGTTGCCCCGAGCCCAACCAGGGCGTTGCCCTGGACCCACCAAGGGCCATAGGCCCTTGGAACCCAAAAATTTCTTAACGAATGGGGTCAAGGGGGCCACTGCCCCCTTGCGGGTCCAGGGCAGAGCCCTGGCCTTCCTTCCCAGAGGCCTACGCCAAAGTGACCGGCCGGTCCGGGAACGCCAGCTGCCCGCGCTCGCGCCAGTTCGGGCGCACGTAGTTGATTTCCATCAACCGCCGCACGCCGATGATCGGCCGCGGCTCGAAGCCGTGCCACGTCGCCGGTCCGGCAACAAAGATCGAGGCCGAGTTGAACTCGCCCGACGAGCGGCCGACCCAGCGGACATCGGCATCGTAAATATCGGTGCCCCAGTCCTTCGCATGCGGGCCGGTGAACAGGTAGATCACCATCGAGAACAGCTTCTCGGGGATGTCGCGGTGCGGCTCCAGCCACGCCCCGTCGAGGTCCTGCATGTATTCGACGCGCAGATAGCCGCCCTCCACCTCGCTCTCCAGCGTCTCGCCCAGTAGCCGCGCCACCGCCGGGCGTTGCAGCGCATCGGCGAGCACCGACAGGGTCGGGTACTGGGTGCGCAGCGAGGGGGTGATGAAGGTGCGCTGGTTGTTGTAGGTTCCGCGCGTGCCGTCGGTGCGGCCGAGGATGGGCGGCGCGATCGGCAAGGTCAGGATGCCGGTGCAGGTATCGATCGGCAGCACGTCCTTCAGCAGCCAGTGCCGGTAAGGCTGCTCCTCGCGCCGCGACTCGCGCACCGCGCGGGAGAAATGCCGCTCGACCTCGTCGACGCTGGGAACCGGCGGATAGACGCTCATGCGCGCACCTTGATCTTGCGCGGCGCCCACTCAATCAGCTTGCGGGTGATCAGCCAGGACTTGGCAAAGGCGCTGGCACTGTGCCGCCAGTACTCCTTGCGCACATACCAGTCGGAATCGACGTAGCAAAGCTGCAAGCTCATGCGCTTGCCCTTCTGCGGCAGGAAGCCGTGCCACGAGTTGTCGCCGACCCGGAACATCAGGATGTTGCCGTAAACGGGCGAGAACTCGAAGGCGCAGTCTTCGCGGTCGCTGCTGCGCAGCACCCGCAGCTTGCCGCGCTCGTATGGCCACTCGTCGCTGAAGCCAACCAGCACGGTGATGATCTTGTGCTTCGAATCCGGGTGGGCATAGCCCTCGTTGTAGGCGCCGGTGGTGTTGCCCATCATGACAATGCACGGCGGCTTGTCGCTCAGGTCGATGTTGAACTTCTGCTCGACCAGGTGGCGGAAGCGGTCGCTCAGCAGGTCCTGGATCACCAGACCGAATTGCGGCCCGTATTTCAGGTCGGGCAGGCCATAGCTGCCGCGCCAGGCGATGTCCGGTGCATCGGCCAGCACCGCTTCCTTCATGGCCGGCGGCAGCGCCTGGTCGATAAACGTGTAATCATAGGGATCATGGCGCAACTCGGCAGCGGCAATAGCCGCCTCGTTGAGCAGATTGAACGGCGCGGCGCCGTTTTGCACCATCGGGATAGCCTCCTGCGCGATCGTGGCGCGGCGGCGGGACAGCGTCGGCCGATGGTTACGCTGCATCGCACGCGCCCTTACGGCCGAAGGTGCGGACGGGGGAGGACAATGCCATTGATTTCGATCAATTGCGGCTTAATCGTTATAATTCCTTGTACGTTTTCAACGCCGCTCCTCCCGCCCCGCACCCGCGAAGGACCGGATGGCAGCAGGCCCCCGCTGCGCTATACACCAGCCCGTATCGACGCGGCCGCCCGGCCGCCGCCGCGCCCGGAGCCATTGCCATGACCGACCTTGTTGACCTTGAGGTGGGCGACCACGCCCTCGTCTTCGCCCCGGAAATCGGCGGCAGCATCGCCAGCTGGACCCGCCGCGGCGTGCCCATCCTGCGCCCGCTCCAGCCGGACGCACTCGAGCAGCGCGAACCGCGCGCACTGGGCTGCTACCCGCTGGTTCCCTTCTCCGGCCGCGTCGCCGGACGCCACTTCACCTGGCGCGGGGTGACGCACGAACTGCCCGCATTGCTGAACGGCCACGCCATCCACGGCGCCGGCTGGCAGGAACCCTGGCGAGTCGCCGACCTCGACGCGCGCAGCCTGTCGCTGGTGCTCGACCACATCCCCGGCCCGCTCTGGCCCTTCGCCTTCCGCGCCGAACAATATTTCGTGCTCTCGCCCGAAGGCCTGACCGTCGAACTGGAAATCACCAACACCGACATGCAGCCGACCCCGGCGGCCTTCGGGCTGCACCCGTATTTTCCCCGCAACGCCGCAACCACCCTGCAGTTCTCGGCCGCGAAGGTCTGGCTCAATCCCGCCAACGCGGAAATCCCCGACCGCAGCGAAACCGTGCCGGCGGCGTGGGATCATACTGCGCCGCGCACACCGGTGGAGGGGATCGACAATTGCTTCGCCTCCTGGACCCGGCCGGCACGCATCACCTGGCCGGACCGGGGCCTCGCACTGTCGATCACCGCCGACCCGGTGCTGGCCCATCTGGTGGTCTACATCCCGCCCGGACGCGACTTCTTCGCCGTCGAGCCGGTCGCCAATATGAACGACGGACTGAACCGCATGGACCGCGGCACCGAACACGGGTTCGCCGTGCTGCAGCCTGGGGCCACTTTGCGGGGGAGCGTTTCTTTCTTGGTGGAGCAGACATAAAGAAAGGCAAGGCCAGGGCTCTGCCCTGGACCCGGCAGGGGGCGGTGGCCCCCTGCACCCCATTACTTTACGAGCCTTAGGGAACTGCAGACCGCGCCGGTTATGCTGCAGCCTATGCCTAGTAGCAGCGCCGCGGTGGCACCCTGGGCCACGCCGCCGGATTCGGTCAGGCTGAATAGCACAGCCACCAGCGCCGCGCCGGTGGTCTGCCCTAGCAGGCGCGAGGTGGACAGCATGCCACTGCCGGCACCGCTGCGCTCGCGCGGCACGCTCATGAGCATCTGCCGGTTGTTGGGCGCCTGAAACAGCGCGAACCCCGCCCCGCACAACCCCATGCGCCATGCCACCTGCCAGCCGGACGGATCGCCCGGCAGAACCAGCAGCAACACCATTCCAGCGCTCAGCACCGCAAGCCCGATGCCGCCAAGAATGCCAGCGGGGAAACGGTCCGACAGCCGTCCCGCCAACGGCGCGACCAGCGCGGCCATCAGCGGCCAGGGCGTCATCAACAGCCCGGTCGCCACCTGGCTGCGCCCAAGCGCCACCTCGAACAGGAACGGCAGCGCCACATAGGCGCTGGTCTGCGCAATGAACGAACAGACCGAAGTGAGCACGGTCAGTGCGAACACCGGGCGGCGGAACAAATCCACCGGCAGCATCGGCGCCGGCAGCACCATCTGCCGCCGCACGAAAACAAGGCATACCGCCGCCGCGCCGGCAAACTGGAGCGCCACCGCCCAGGCGGGCTCGCGCTGCGCCACGCCGTCAATGGCCGCGATCAACAGACCGAACATGGCGGCGTTCAGCACCGCACTGGCCACGTCGAACCGGTGCCCGGACGGCTCGGTGTGCGGCAGCGCGCCGATCAGCGCGAGCGCCAGCGCACCAAGCGGCACGTTCACCGCGAACAGCCACGGCCAGTGCGCGACCGAGAGAATGCCTGAGGCTACGCTCGGCCCGATCGTCAGCGACACGGCCACGATCAGCGAATTGATCCCCATGCCGCGGCCGAGCTGGGCACGTGGAAAGATGAAGCGGACCAGAGCCGTGTTGACGCTGACGATACCGGCGCTGCCCAGCCCCTGCACCGCGCGCGCCAGCGTCAGCGCCGGCAGCGACGGCGCCAGCGCGCATCCCAATGACGCGACCGTGAACACGACCAGCCCCCAGGCATAGACCCGGCGATAACCGTGGATGTCGCCGAGCGAGGCGCAGGGCAGCAGGGCCACGATCACCGCCATCTGATAGGCATTCACCACCCAGATCGAGGCGGACGGGGTAACCTGCAGGTCGGCGGCGATGCTGGGCAGGGCGATATTGGCAATGGCGCTGTCGAGCACGGAGGCGCCGACCGCGATTCCGAGCGTGACCAGCGCGCGCCATCGCTGAGCGGGCGGGATGCCGTCCATATGTTCCATCGTTGCCAGTGTCAGGGCGCTCCGCGGAAGGCGCAAGAAAGGAAGCAAGGCCAGGGCTCTGCCCTGGACCCGCCAAGGGGCGGTGGCCCCTTGGAACCCATTATTTAAGTAGCGGGGTCCGGGGCAGAGCCCTGGCCTTCCTTCCTTCACCCCTTTTGACCTGGATCATTGCCGCGCCGCCCACAGCGCGCATGTTTTGCCAAACCGATGCCCCGCACCCGGCGTGTCCTTCTGCTCGGCGTTGTCCTCCTTGTGCTCGCTGGTGGCGGGTACGAGTTCGGTCCCTGGTTGTCAGCCGTCCTGACACCCTGGTTCGGCACGCCGGCCAGCCCCGGCCGCATCACCGTCTCCGGCAACATCGAAGCGCATGAAAGCGTCCTGAGTTTCACCCAGGTGCAAGCCCCCATCGTCGAGCTGCCATTCGACGAGGGCGCGCGCGTGGCGAGCGGCATGGTGCTGGCCCGTGTCGACGATCGCCTCTACCGCCAGCAGGCAGAGATCGACCGCGCCAATCTGCAGGTTGCCGCGGCCCAGGTCGCGGTGAACGAACGCAGCCTGGTCGCGGCACAGAGCAGCGTGGACAGCGACCGGTTCGATCTCGCCGAAAAGCAGCGCGACGAGCAGCGGCAGGAGGCGCTGGTGAAAACCGCGGCGACCTCGGTGCAGGCGCGCGATCTTGCCCGCACCGCGGCGCAGCAATCGGCGGCGGCGCTCGCGCATGATCAGGCCATGGCGGAGGTGGCGACCAGCAACGTCACCCTTGCCCGGGCCAACGAGGCCGCGGCGGGCGAGAAGTTGAAGCTCGACGAGGTCACGCTCGGCTACGCGGCGCTGCACGCGCCGTTTGCCGGCGTGATCGCGGTGCGCGAGGCCGAGCTGGGCCAGTTGGCCGGTCCCGGGGTGCCGGTTTTCACCCTCGATGATCTCGATCACGTCTGGCTCCGCGCCTACGTGAACGAGCAGGACATCGGCAAGGTCCGCCTTGGCGGAACCGCCGATGTCACCACCGATACCTACAAGGACAAAATCTACCACGGCCGGATCAGCTTCATCTCGCCGGAGGCGGAGTTCACCCCGAAGACCGTCGAGACGCATGCGGAACGGGTAACCCTGGTCTATCGCATCCGCATCGACATCGACAATCCGACGCATGAATTGCTGCCGGGCATGCCGGCCGATGCCAGCATTCCCGAGCAGCCGCCCGGGCCATGACAAACGCCACGGACCCGGTCGCGGTGTTCGCGCGCGGCCTGGTCCGCCGCTTCGAACAGGGGCCGGCGGTGCAAGGGATCGACCTCGCGGTCAGGCGCGGCGAAATCTTCGGCCTGGTCGGCCCGGACGGGGCCGGCAAAAGCACGATCATGCGCATGCTGGCCGGCATATTGCGGCCGGATGCCGGCGAAATCCGCCTCGAAGGCGTCGATGTCGTTGCCGACCCCGAGCGCGCCAAGCCGTTGCTGAGCTACATGCCGCAACGCTTCGGCCTGTATGAAGACCTGACGGTTGCGGAAAACATTTTTTTCTACGCGACGCTGTTCGCCGTCCCCGCCAAAATCCGCCGCGATCGCAGCCAGGAATTGCTGGCGGCCGCCGGCATGCTGCCCTTCCGCCGCCGCCTCGCCGGGCAACTCTCCGGCGGCATGAAGCAGAAGCTCGGCCTGGTCTGCGCGCTGATCCACACCCCGAAAATCCTGCTGCTCGACGAGCCCACGACCGGCGTGGACCCGGTCTCGCGCCGCGACTTCTGGGGCATCCTGTACGATCTGCGCGAGCATGGCGTCACCATCCTGCTCTCCACCGCTTACATGGACGAAGCCGAGCGCTGTTCGCGTCTTGCCTTGCTGCATGCCGGCACGATCCGCCATTGCGACACGCCGGCGCGGCTGAAGCAGGCGATGCCGGGCGCACTGCTCGCGGTGACGACGCGTGACGCGCGGCGCGCCCACGACGCCTTGCAGGGCGCGCCCGGCGTGCTTGGCCTGCTGCTCATGGGCGATCGCGTCAATGTGCGGGTGGACGACGCCGCAAGCCGGGCGCCGGAGCTGCGGGACAGGCTCGCCGCGCAGGGCATCCCGGATGCCGCCATCGCGCCGGTCGAGCCTTCCATCGAGGACGTCTTCGTCGCCCTGGTCGGATCGGGGAGCACCGCATGACCGATCCCGGGCACGCGGTGATCACCGAGGGGCTGACGAAGAAGTTCGGCAGCTTCACCGCGGTCGACCGGCTTGATCTCAGCATCGCCACAGGCGAGGTTGTCGGCTTCATCGGCCCGAACGGTGCCGGCAAGTCCACCACCATCCGCCTGTTGTGCGGCTTGCTGCAGCCGACGGCCGGACGCGCCTTCGTCGCCGGATTCGACGTGGACCGCGAAGCGGAAGCGGTGCGCGCGCATATCGGCTACATGTCGCAGAAATTCTCCCTCTACGGCGACCTCACCGTGCGCGAGAATCTGCGCTTCTTCGGCGGCCTCTACCGGGTGCCGCGCCGCGACATCGACGCCCGCATGCGTGCAGCCGTTGCCATGGCCGGGCTGGAAGGGCGCGAGGATGCCCTGGTGCAGACGCTGGCCGGCGGCTGGAAGCAGCGGCTCGCCCTTGGCTGCGCCATCCTGCACCGCCCGCCGGTGCTGTTCCTCGACGAGCCGACATCCGGCGTCGAGCCCGAGGCGCGCCGGCATTTCTGGGACCTGATCCATCATCTGGCCTCGGACGGCGTCACGATCCTGGTCTCGACCCACTATATGGACGAGGCGGAATATTGCAACCGCATCGCCTTGATCGATGCCGGCCGCCTGGTGGCGATCGGCAGTCCCGGCGAACTGCGCCGGCGCGATCTGGGGGGAGTGCTGTTCGAACTCGACTGTTCGCCGCTGGGCGCGGCGCTGGCGGCGCTTCGGCAGGCGCCGGACGTGATCGATGCGGCCATTTTCGGCGACCGGCTGCACGTGCTGCTGCGCCGCGCCGATGCTGCCGCCGCTCTACCGGCGCTGCTGGCGCGGCACGGCATCACCGCCGGTCCGCCGCGCGGCATCCCGCCGAGCCTGGAAGACGTGTTCGTCCAGCTCGTCACAAGGCCGCATGCGGAGCCCGTCCGCGCATGAACCTGCAGCGCCTGTTCGCCATCGCGTTCAAGGAGACGCTGCAGATCTGGCGCGATCCGCGCAGCCTGACCATCGCCCTGCTGATGCCGCTGATGCAGATGGTGCTGCTCGGCTACGGCGTCAGCCTCGACATCCGGCGCGTGCCGCTCTGCATCTATGACCAGGAGCGCAGCCAGACCAGCCGTGCCCTGGTCGAGCGGCTGGTGGCGTCGGACTGGTTCGTCATCGCCCGCATCCTGCCGGACGAGCGGGCGGTGCGCGATGCCATGACCCGCGGCACCTGTATCGGCGCGGTCACCATCCCGGTGGATTTCTCCCGCACGCTTGCCGCCACCGGCAATGCCGCTGTGCAGACGGTGTTCGATGCGACCGACGCCAACACAACGACCATCGCCACCGGCTATGCGCAGGGCGTGGTCGTGTTGGCGGCGGCCGATTTCACCGCCCGCTGGGCGGGCGCGCACGGCACCAGGCCACCCAGCGTGGGCGCAGTCGATCTGCAGCCGCGCGTCTGGTTCAACGAAGCGCTGGACAGCCGCAATTTCATCATCCCCGGCGTCGTTGCGGTGATCCTCGGCCTGGTCGGCGCCCAGCTCACCTCGCTCACCGTCTCGCGTGAGTGGGAACGCGGCACGATGGAGCAGCTTATTTCGACCCCGGTGACTGCGCTTGAACTCATGGCCGGCAAGCTGATTCCGTATTTCGCCATCGGATTGTTCGACGCGGCGTTCTGCCTCTGCGCCGCGGCTTTCTGGTTCGAGGTGCCGTTCCGCGGCGGCCTCGGCACGCTGGTGCTGACCACCGGCCTGTTCACCATTGTCGTCATGGGCATTGGCTATCTTGTGTCGGTGCGCATCCGCAGCCAGCTTGGCGCCAGCCAGGTGGCGCTGATTCTCACCATGCTGCCGATCAGCCTGTTGTCGGGCTACACCTTCCCGATCGACCAGATGCCGGCGCCGATCCAGGCCATGACCCTGATCGTCCACGCGCGCTATTACGTAACGATCCTTCGGGCAGTTTTCCTCAAGGGCAGCACGGTGCTGGATCTGGCGGCGCCGATCCTGGCGCTGGTGCTGTACACGCTGGCCATCATCTGGATCGCCGCACGCTCCTTCCGCAAGCGCCTGGACTGAACGATGTTCGATCGCCTGTACGTCATGCTGGTCAAGGAGTTTCTCGAACTCCGCCGCGACCGCTGGGCGATGTTCCGGCTGGTCGTCCCGCTGCTCATTCAGGTGCTTGTGTTCGGCTATGCGGCGACCTTCACGGTCAATCATGTGGCCACGGTCGTGCTCGACCTCGATCACAGCCAGGCGAGCCGCCTCCTGGTGTCGCATTTCGCCGCGACCGGCCGTTTCGACATCGTTGACATCGCGCAGACCCAGCACGAGATAACCCACGCCATCGACACCGGCCGTGCGGTGGTGGCGCTCGTCATCCACGCCGGGTTTGCGCAGCGGCTGGCGAACGGCCGGACCGCGCCATTGCAGGTCTCGGTTGACGGCACCAATTCGAACACGGCGCTGATCGCACTCGGCTATGTCAGCCTGATCGTCGCCCGGTTCCAGGCCGAGGCAATGCGAAACGCCGGGGCGGCCGCGCCCGCCTCGGCCGTGGCACTGCAGGAACGTCCGTGGTTCAATGAAGGTCTCGACGACCGCTGGTTCTTCATCCCCGGCGTGATCGGCACGCTGACGCTCATCCAGGTGGTCAGCCTGACGGCGCTGGCCGTGGTGCGCGAGCGCGAAGTGGGCACGCTGGAGCAGATCATGGTGAGCCCGATCCGGCCGTTTGAGTTCATCCTCGGCAAGACGGTACCGTTCTTCCTGATCGGTCTCGGCGACGTGGCCCTGGTGACGGTGTTCGGCGTGCTGTGGTTCGGCATTCCGTTCGTCGGCAGCCCGCTGGTGATGCTGCTCGGCTCGTCGCTGTTCCTGCTGGCCGCGCTGGGTCTCGGTCTGCTGCTGTCGACGCTGGCGCGCACGCAGCAGCAGGCGTTTGCGTTGAACTTCTTCCTGGTGAACCCGTTTTTCATCCTGTCGGGATTTGCCTTCCCGATCGCCGCCATGCCGGCGTTCCTGCAATGGTTCACCCTGATCAATCCGCTGCGCTACTTCCTGGTTGTCATCCGCGCCGTGTTCCTCAAGGGAGCCACCGCCGATGTGCTGTGGGCTCCGCTGACGGCGATGGGACTGCTTGGGGTGGGGATGCTTGCGCTGAGTGTGCTGCGGTTTCGCAAATCGCTGGATTGAAGAAAAAAGGCAGGCCAGGGCTCTGCCCTGGACCCGCCAAGGGCCGAGAGGCCCTTGGAACCCATGACTTAACAGCCGGCGTCGTGGGGATGTCGGCCAAATGCAGCACCTCGTCGCGGAGCCCCGCATCTTCCGGCTGGCCGACGCATTCTGCGCAGGCTCCGGCTTCTGCGCAGGCTCTGGCGAGAACACCTGGCAGGGCGCAGATCCGCACCCGAGCCCTGCCCGCAATCCTTGAGAAATTCCGGATTCCAAGGGCCGATCGGCCCTTGGTGGGTCCAGGGCGACGCCGTCGCGCCGAAGGGTGCGCTGCCCGCGGGGTGGGGCTCGGGGGTACGCCCCGATTGGGCCAGCCGGGGCGCCCGCCGTCAGCGCGGCGTCAGCACCATGATCATCTGGCGGTTTTCCATACGCGGCATTTGTTCGACCTTGGTGCTGGCGTCCATGTCGCCGCGAATGCGTTCGAGAACCTTGATGCCGATATCCTGGTGCGCCATTTCGCGGCCGCGGAACCGCAGCGTCACCTTGACCTTGTCGCCTTCCTCGATGAACGTCTTCATGGCCCGCAGCTTGACCTGATAGTCGTTTTCGTCGATATTCGGGCGGACCTTGATTTCCTTGATTTCGATGACTTTTTGTTTCTTCTTGGCCTCGTTCTTCTTTTTTTGCTGCTCGTATTTATACTTGCCGTAGTCGAGAATCTTCACGACCGGCGGCTCGGCGTTGGGGCTGATTTCGAGCAGGTCGAGGCCGACGGAAAAAGCGCGGTGCAGCGCCTCGCGGGCGGTCATCACGCCCTGCATCTCGCCGTCCTGGTCGATCAGACGAACCTGGGGGACACGGATCTCCTCGTTGACTCGGGGCCCGTCGCGGGTTGGCGAGGCGGGCATTGGTCCTCTGGCTATGGTGGTCTCCTGTGGCTGTTACGGAATCGCCGTGCCGGGTCCTTCCCAGAACCCGGCACGAAGAACATGATAGTTTCACCACGCCGCCGCACGCAAGCAAGCGGCAGACGGCGCAGGTCAGTTCGTCGCGATGTGAAGCTGATCGGGGCGCAGCAAATCCGGCGGCGTCGCCTCGGCAGCAAGCCGCGCCACCGCATCCGCCAGCTTCAGCACCTCCTGTGCCTCCCCGCCGAGGCGGCGCAGCGCCACGGTCCGCTCCTCCGCCTCGCGCCGCCCGACCACGGCAATCGCCGGCACCCGCTGCAAACTGTGGTCGCGCACCTTGGCGTTGATCTTCTGGTTGGAAAGATCAATTTTCACTGAAAGCCCGGCGGCGCGCAGTGCCGCGACCACCTCCTGCGCGTAGTCATCGGCGTCCGAGACGATGGTCGCCACCGCCACCTGCACCGGCGCCAGCCAGAGCGGAAACCGGCCGGCATATTGCTCGATGAGAATGCCCAGGAAACGTTCGAAACTGCCGAGAATGGCACGGTGCAGCATGACCGGGCGGTGCCGCCCGCCATCCTCGCCCACATACTCCGCGTCCAGCCGCTCCGGCAGCACGAAATCGACCTGTAAAGTGCCGCACTGCCAGTCACGGCCGATCGCGTCGCGCAACACGAATTCGAGCTTGGGGCCGTAGAATGCCCCCTCCCCCGGGTTCAGCGTGTATTCGACGCCCGCGGTCGCGCAGGCTTCCTTCAGCGCCGCCTCGGCGCGGTCCCACACCGCATCGGAGCCAGCGCGCAGCGCCGGCCGGTCGGAGAATTTCACCTGGAACTCCGCGAAGCCGAAGTCACGGTAAATTGAGGACAGAAGATCGACGAAACGCACAGTTTCGTCGGCCACTTGCGCCTCGGTGCAGAAGATATGTGCGTCGTCCTGGAGAAACGCGCGCACCCGCATGATGCCGTGCAAGGCGCCGGACGGCTCGTAGCGGTGGCAGGCGCCGAACTCGGCCAGGCGCAGCGGCAGTTCCCGGTACGACCTGATGCCCTGGCGGAAGATCATCACCGCCCCCGGACAGTTCATCGGCTTGAGCGCGTAGGTGCGGTTCTCGTCTTCCACCTGGGCGATGAACATGTGCTCGCGGAACTTCTCCCAGTGCCCCGACTGCTCCCACAGCGCGCGATCCACGAGCTGCGGCGTCTTGACCTCCTGGTAGCCGGCGGCGTCGAGCCGGCGGCGCATGTAGTCCTCGGCGGTGCGGTAAAGCTTCCAGCCCTTGGGGTGCCAGAACACGCTGCCCACCGCTTCCTCCTGCAAATGGAACAGGTCGAGTTCGCGGCCGATGCGCCGGTGGTCGCGCTTCTCCGCCTCCTCCAGCATGTGCAGATAGGCGTCGAGTTCCTTCTGGTCGCGCCAGGCGGTGCCGTAGATGCGGCTGAGCATGGCGTTGCGGTGATCGCCCCGCCAATAGGCGCCGGCGACCTTCATCAGCTTGAAGGCGCTGCCTATGTCGCCGGTGGAGCGCAAATGCGGGCCGCGGCAGAGATCCATCCAGTCGCCCTGGTGGTACAGGCTGATCGGCACGTCGCGCGGCAGGTCCTGGATAAGTTCGGCCTTGTATTTCTCGCCCTTGTCGCTGAAGGCGCGGATGGCATCGTCGCGATCGACCACCTCGCGCACGAAAGGCGCATTGGCGGCGACGATTTCGCGCATTTTCGCTTCGATCGCCGGGAAATCCTCGGGCGTGAACGGCTCGTTGCGGGCGAAATCGTAGTAGAAGCCGTTGTCGATCGCAGGACCGATGGTGACCTGGGTGCCGGGAAACAGCGCCTGCACCGCCTCGGCGAGCACATGGGCGGCGTCGTGGCGGATCAGCTCCAGCGCCTCCGGGTCCTTGCGCGTGACGAATACGACTTCGGCGTCGTGGTCGATCGGCGTGGCGAGGTCCACCAGCGTGCCGTCGAGCTTCATGGCCAGGGCGGCGCGGGCAAGTCCGGGGCCGATGGATGCGGCGACGGTGGTGCCCGGAACCGGCCCTTCGAAACGGCGCACGGAACCGTCGGGCAGGCGGATGGCGGGCATGGGGAACGCTCCTGGTGGCGAAAATCGGGCTGGTTCTATGGCGTTGCGGCGCCTGGGGCGCAACCCCGCCGGGGTCGACATTGCGGGGTTTAAGGAAGGAAGGCCAGGGCAGTGCCCTGGCCTTCCTTCCCTAAACCCCGCTACCAATCCACCCAGCCCGCCGCTACATCCCGCCCATGAGTCTCCTCACCCTCAGCGGCATCACCATCCGTCTCGGCGGCCGCACCCTGCTCGACCGGGCGGATCTCGCGGTCGATGCCGGCAAGCGCATCGGCCTGCTCGGCCGCAACGGTGCCGGCAAGTCCACTTTGCTGAAAGCGATCACCGGCGATCTCGCCATCGACGGCGGCGACATCCGCCTGGCCAAAACCGCCCGGCTCGGCCAGGTGAAGCAGGAAGCGCCGGAAGGCGCGCTGAGCCTGACCGATATCGTGCTGCAGGGCGACCCAGAACGGCTTGCCTTGCTCGCCGAAGCCGAACACGAATCGGCCGACCCGCACCGGCTGGACGAAATCCATGAGCGCCTGCGCGCGATCGGGGCCGACAGCGCCCCCGCCCGGGCGGCAGCCATCCTGGCCGGGCTCGGCTTCGACGCCGCCGCCCAGGCGCGCCCGGTCGGCACGTTTTCCGGCGGCTGGCGCATGCGGGTGGCACTGGCCACCGCTCTGTTCGCCGCCCCCGACCTGCTGCTGCTGGACGAGCCGACCAACCATCTCGACCTCGAGGCCACGCTGTGGCTGGAAACCTGGCTGGCGAAGTTCCCCGGCGCGGCGATCATCGTCTCGCACGACCGCGGGTTGCTCGACCGCTGCGTGCACGCCATCGCCCATCTCGACCGCGGCAAGATCAGCCTCACGCCCGGCGGCTACGAGGAGTTCGTGCGCATCCGCACCGAGCGGGCGATGCAGCAGGCCGCCATGGCCACCAAGGTCGCCGCCCAGCGCGCCCATATGCAGGCCTATGTCGACCGGTTCCGCTACAAGGCGAGCAAGGCGCGGCAGGCGCAGGCGCGGCTGAAAGCCATCGCCAAACTGCCGGCGATCGAGGCGGTGGTGGAAGATTCGCCCACCCATTTCGACTTTCCTCAGCCCGCCCAGATCGCCCCGCCTATTCTGGCGCTCGATCAGGCGTCCGCCGGGTATGACGGCCGCGCTGTTCTCCGCGGCCTGTCTTTGCGGGTTGACATGGACGACCGCATCGCCCTGCTCGGCGCCAACGGCAACGGCAAGTCCACCCTCGCCAAGCTGGTGGCCGGGCGGCTGGCGCCGATGGCGGGCGAGGTGCGGCGGGGTCCGAAGCTGAAGGTCGGCTATTTCGCCCAGCACCAGGCCGAGGAGCTGGTGCCCGCGGAAACGCCGGTCGCGCACATGGCGCGTGCCCTGCCGCGCGCGGCGATCGCGCAGGTGCGCGCCCAGCTCGCCCGTTTCGGCCTCGACGCCGACCGCGCCAACACGGCCGTCAGCAGCCTCTCCGGCGGCGAGAAGGCGCGGCTGCTGCTGGCGCTGGCCACCCGCGACGCCCCGCAGTTGCTGATCCTCGACGAGCCCACCAACCACCTCGACATCGACGCCCGTGAGGCGCTGGTGCGCGCGCTCGCCGATTTCGAGGGGGCAGTGCTGCTGATCACCCATGATCCGCATCTGGTGGAGCTGGTGGCCGACCGGCTCTGGCTGGTGGCCGACGGCACGGTGCAGCCTTTCGAGGGCGATCTCGACGAGTATCGCGCGCTGCTGGCCGAGCGTGCGCGCCCGGCCGGGCGCGCCGACGCCGCGCCCACGAAGCGCGAGGATCGTCGCGAGCGCGCCGAGGCGCGTGCCGCCACCGCGCCTTTGCGCAAGCGTGCCCGCGACGCCGAGGCCAGGATTGCCAAACTGGCAACGGAACGTGCGAAGATCGAGGCGAAGCTGGCCGATCCCGGCCTGTATGTGCCTGGCCGCGCTGCCGAGGTCACCGCCGCGCAGACCCGTCTTGCTGCGATTGGGCGCGAGACGGAAGCCGCGGAAACGGAATGGCTGGAAGTGGCCGAAGCGCTGGAAGCCGCCGAAGCATAAGGATTCCAAGGCCAAAGCCCTTGGCAGGGTCCAGGGGCAGCGCTTCGGCCAGGCGGCCATCCGTAGCAAGCTTCATAAATCACAGATTATTAACACCCCTCCCCTAACCTCAATCTGAACCGCATCGTCCCGCGTGGCGATCGTATCGGCGCATACAGAATTCTATTGGCACCCGATCTACGGGAGCGGTAAGCTTAAGAATTATTGATTCTAGCCCGTCATGAGCCGAATGCCGGGTAAGATCGGAGCAAATGCGCGCCGACATTCGGGCCGGCGGGTCCAGTTGATGTGGCTCCTATAGCAATTCCTCTGTGTATGGATATGTAAAGGTCGCAAGGCCGTTTCGTCTCGAAAAGGGAGGTCTCGTGCAACGCATTCTTTTCGGCCCCCGAGGTGATTGGAAAGATCCCATCATTGCCCGTCTCGACCGGACGCGGTACTGGGCTGTGTTCGACAAATTTGACGACGTTGACTTCATCGACTTCGATTGCGTTGTTCCGCTCGGCTTCGAGGACTACGAAGCGCTACGGCGCCGCCCGGCCGGCAACGATCGCTGCCTGCTGCCGGCCGTGGAGACGGTCAACCTGTGCAACAGCAAGCTTGCGCTCAACCGGTTCCTGATCGAGGCCGGCCTGGGCCAGGTCGTGCCGACCCTGTATCCGGATGAAGCGGGCGCCAGCACGCCGTACATCTTCAAAAAAACCGAGGATGAAGGCGGTTATTACAGCTTCATCGTGCATGACAAGGCGGAGGATGCCGCCTGTGTGGCGCGGATGAACGGCGAATCCTTTTTCCGCCAGCAGGCGATCCCGGGCAGCACCGAATGGGCGGCGCATTTTCTCGCCGTGAACGGACAGACCCGGTTCGCCACGCATGTCCGCTACAGCATGCCGGACGCGCTCGTCGTCAAGGGAACCAGGGCGCCGCCCGCTGATATCACCCTGATGCCCAACCTCGAACTCGACCCCTGCCTGGTGCGGATCAACCGGCTGCTGGGCTACACCGGCACCGGCTGTGCGAACTACAAAATCGTCGACGGCGCGCCGAAGCTGTTCGAAATCAACCCGCGGTTCGGGTGGTCGCTGCACCTCGACATCAACAGATACCTCGACTGCTACCTGCAGGCGATCCAGCGTCCCCGGCTGCAGGCTATCCAACGCGCCGGCTTCACCATGCGCGCCTCGTAGACCAAGCTCCGCCAGACCGATCTGCGTTGCGCGCACCGACATGCGGGCAAGTTCTTGGTCACGCCGCGATGCGCCCCAGCAAATCCGAATGCTCGCGGGTCACGATGTGGCGGCGGACCTTCTGGGTGGCGGTCAGCATGCCGTTGTCGATGGTAAACGGCGGCACGATGGCGTGCCGGCGGATGCGCTCGGTGACCGACAGGCGCTTGTTGACGTTGCTTACCGCGGTCGCCACCGCCATGTCGTCGCACCCCTCGGCCGGCACCACCAGCGCGGTCAGGCCCGCCCGCCCCTCGCCCAGCACCACGGCCTGCATGATTTCGGGCTCGGCGATCAGCAGCCCTTCGATGCGGGCGGGCGAAACGTTCTCGCCGCCGGACAGCACGATCATATCCTTCTTGCGGTCGGTGATGCGCAGATAGCCATCGGTATCCAGCTCGCCGATATCGCCGGTGTGCAGCCAGCCGTCGCGGATCGCCGCTGCCGTCTCGTCCGGCCGGCCCCAGTAGCCCAGCATCACCAGCTCGCCGCGCACCAGGATTTCGCCATCCGGGGCGATGCTCAGCTCGACCCCGTCGAGCGGGCGGCCGACGGTTTCGATCCGGGTGGCGCCGGGCGCATTGGCCGAAATCACCGGCCCGGCCTCGGTCTGGCCATAGCCCTGCAGCAGCGTCACGCCCAGGCCGATGAAGAAACGGCCCACCTCGGGCTCCAGCCGCGCGCCGCCGGAAATCGCCGCGCGCAGCCGGCCGCCGAAACGGGCGCGCACGCGGCGGCGGACCAGGCGTTCCAGCAGCCGGTCCTCCAGCCGGGACAGCCACGACAGGCGCTGGCCGCAGGCCCGGCGAAGGCCCACCGCAATCGCCCGGTCGAACAGCCAGCGCCGCCAGGCCCGCTCACGCGCCACCTGGTGCAGGATGCGGCCGCGGATCACTTCCAGCACGCGCGGCACCATGGTCATGATGGTCGGCCGCACCGTCAGCATGTCGGCCGCGAGGGTTTCCACCCCGCGCGCATAGACCACTTCGGCGCCGGCGCCGAGCAGGAAGAACTGGCCGGCGGTGTGCTCGTAGCTGTGCGACAGCGGCAGGAACGACAGATACACCTCGTGCGGCAGCGGCGGCAGCCTGGCCAGCAGGTTATAGGCGCCGCGGCAGTTCGCCAGGATCGCCCGGTGCGGCAGCATCACCCCCTTGGGCGCGCCGCCGGTGCCGGAGGTGTAAATCAGGCAGGCCAGCGCGTCGGGGGCGATCATCGCCGCCTCGGCCGCGACATCGCCGGGGTCGCGCTGGTTGGCAATCAGCGCCGACCACGGGGCGACGGTCAGGCCCGGATAGGAAAACGACTCCATGGTCACCAGCAGGTCGAGCGGACCGGCCAGCGCCACCCGCCCGGCCAGGGCGGCGGTCGACACCACCGCCACGCGGGCGCCGGAATCGCGCAGGATATGGGCGTGATCGGCCACCGTGTTGGTGGTGTAGGCGGGCACCGGCACCGCCCTTATGGCCATCAGCGCGGTTTCCACGATCGGGTATTCGGGCCGGTTCTCCGAGACGATCATCACCCGGTCGCCCGGCGCCACGCCGGCCGCGCGCAACGTCCGCGCGGCACTCGCCGTCTGGCGGGCGAAACTGTCCCAGGTGATGCCGTGCCAGGCGCCCTTGCGCCAGAAGCGCAGCATCGGCCGCTCCGGCCAGGTGCGGGCGCGGTCGAACATCATCGCCGGCAGATTGGGCCAGTGCGGCAGACGCCGCCCGGCCAGACCCTGCCCGGACCGTCCGGTCCGCCCAGGCAGATTGGGTGTTTGCTGATCGCTGTCCAACTCGAAACTCCCGCCCGCACAAGCCCCGGCGCGTTGCACGATGCCGTCGCGGCCCTTTGACGTCTCACCCGCATAACTTATGTCTGTCCGCGCGACCAGATGGACAGGACGAAACCCCCGCATGCCCGACGCCACCGCCGACCCGCTGCCCCTCCCTGAGACGGCGGCGTCCGAGCTGCCGAGCTGGGACCTGCGCGATCTGTACCCCTCGCCCGACAGTCCCGAACTCGCCCGCGATCTCGACGGCGCCGAGGCCGACGCCAGCGCCTTCGCCGGCATGCACGCCGGCCAGCTGGGCACGCACACCGGGGCCGCCCTGGCGGCGGCGATCGCCGATTACGAGCGCATCGAGGAAATTCTCGGCCGGGCGATGTCGTACGCGCAGCTTCTGTTCAGCGGCGATTCGAACGACCCGGCGATCGGCCAGTTTTACCAAACCATCAGCGAGCGGGTCACCGCCATCTCCACCCGGCTGCTGTTCTTCACCCTGGAGCTGAACCGGCTGGAACCCTCGGCGCTGGAGCCGAAACTGGCCGATCCAGCGCTGGCGCGCTGGCGGCCCTGGCTGCGCGACCTGCGTGTGTTCCGCCCGCACGAGCTGTCCGACGAGCTGGAAAAACTGCTGCACGAAAAAGAGGTCACCGGACGGGCCGCCTGGTCGCGGCTGTTCGACGAAACGATCGCCGGCATGCGCATCAAGCTGCGCGGCGAGGATCTCACCGTCAGCGGCGCGCTCAATCTGCTGTCCGACCGCGACCGCGACACCCGTGCGGCCGCCGGCCAGGCAATCGGCGAGGCGTTCGGCCGCAATGTGCGGCTGTTCTCGCTGATCACCAACACGCTCGCCAAGGACAAGGAGATCATCGACAACTGGCGGCGCTATCCGCGTCCCGGCAGCTACCGCAACCGCGCCAACATGGTCGAGGATGAGGTGGTGGACGCGCTGGTCAGCGCGGTAACCGACGATTATCCGCGCCTGGCGCACCGCTATTACGCGCTCAAGGCGAAATGGTTGGGCCTGGAGAAGCTGCAGCACTGGGACCGCAACGCCCCGCTGCCCGGCGATGACGACCGGGCGATTTCCTGGCCGGAGGCGCGCGCGCGGGTGCTCGATGCGTATGCCGCCTTCTCGCCCGAGTTGGCGGCGGTGGGCAGGCGCTTCTTCGACCGGCCCTGGATCGACGCCACATTGCGCCCGGGCAAGTCCGGCGGCGCCTTCGCCCATCCCACCGTGCCGTCGGCGCATCCCTATCTGCTGCTGAACTATCACGGCCGCACCCGCGACGTGATGACGCTGGCGCATGAGCTGGGCCATGGCGTGCACCAGGTGCTGGCGGGCGGTCAGGGCTACCTGATGGCCGGCACGCCGCTGACGCTGGCCGAGACCGCCAGCGTGTTCGGCGAAATGCTGACGTTCCGCGCCCTGCTCGACGCCGAAACCGACCCCGCCCGCCGCCGCATCATGCTCGCCTCCAAGGTCGAGGACATGCTCAACACGGTGGTGCGGCAGACCGCCTTCTACCGGTTCGAAACGCTGCTGCACGACGAGCGCCGCTCGGGAGAGCTGCTGGGCGAGCGGATCGGCGAACTGTGGCTGCAGGTGCAGAGCGAAAGCCTGGGACCGGCCTTCGAATTCACCCCAGAATACCGCGTGTTCTGGGCCTATGTGCCGCATTTCGTGCACACGCCCTTCTATGTCTACGCCTATGCCTTCGGCGACTGCCTGGTGAACGCGCTGTACAGCGAATTCCAGTCCGGCCATCCGGACTTCCAGGCCAAATACCTCGCCATGCTGCGCGCCGGCGGCACCCTCCGGCATCGCGAGCTGCTGGCGCCGTTCGGCCTCGACGCCTCCGACCCGCGCTTCTGGCGGCGCGGCCTCGATGTGATCGCGGGCTATATCGACGAACTCGAGGCGGCGGCCTGATGGCCGCCATGGAAGACCGCGCCACCCTGTTCGGCGAGGTGCGGCGCATGGTGCGCACCTCCGGCGCGG
Organism: uncultured Alphaproteobacteria bacterium; assembly: GCA_963714255.1. Taxonomy (GTDB): domain Bacteria; phylum Pseudomonadota; class Alphaproteobacteria; order Acetobacterales; family Acetobacteraceae; genus Rhodovastum. The sequence continues at coordinate 120,318 of CAVQNU010000021.1, read as the reverse complement.
TCGGCGGCATCGCCGCGCGCATGGTTGGCGCGCGTGCCTTCGGGGTCAGAACAGATCGCTCGGCGCACGCCGAGGATCTTAAGGTGATCCTGGGCGGGCTGAAGGGCCCGCTGATGAAAGTGGCGCAGTTCCTCTCCACCGTGCCCGACGCGCTGCCGGCCGAATACGCCGCCGAATTGTCGCAGTTGCAGGCGAACGCGCCGCCGATGGGCTGGGCCTTCGTGCGCCGGCGTATGCAGGGCGAGCTGGGGCCGGACTGGCAGTCGAAATTCGCCGCCTTCGGGCAGGAAGCGGCGGCGGCGGCCTCGCTCGGCCAGGTGCACCGGGCGCGGCTGAAAAGCGGTGCCGAGGTCGCCTGCAAGCTACAGTATCCCGACATGCCGAGCACGATCGAGGCCGATCTGCGGCAGGTCAAGCTCGCCATGGGGCTGTATCACCGCATGGACGGCACCATCCGCCAGGACGAGATCCTGAAGGAACTGGCCGACCGGCTGCGCGAGGAGGTCGACTACCTGCGCGAGGCGTCGCAGATGCGGCTGTACCGGCTCATGCTGGCCGATCAGCCCATGGTGCACGTGCCCGAGCCGGTCGACGGCTACTGCACCCGCCGGCTGCTCACCATGTCCTGGCTGCAGGGAAGGCCGCTGCTGCGCCGCATCGAGGAGAACCCGTCGCAGGACGAGCGCAACCGCATCGCCGAAGCACTGTTCCGGGCCTGGTATGTGCCGCTGTACCGCTACGGCATCATTCACGGCGACCCGCACATGGGCAACTACCAGGTGCGGCCGGACGGCACGGTGAACCTGCTGGATTACGGCGCCATAAGGGTGTTCGGCGCCCAGTTCGTCACCGGCGTCATTCAGTTGTTCGAGGCGGTGCGCGACGACGACATGGACAAGGCGCATCACGCCTACGCCATCTGGGGCTTCGCTGACCTTTCCCGTGCGCAGATGGACGTGCTGAACGAATGGGCGCGCTTTTTGTATGAGCCGCTGCTGGACGACCGGGTGCGGCGCATCCAGTCGACCGACGATCCCACCTATGGCCGCGCGGTTGCGGCCCGGGTGCACGAAGGGCTGAAACGGACCGGCGGCGTTACCCCGCCGCGGCAGTTCCTGCTGATGGACCGCAGCGCGATCGGACTGGGCAGTGTGTTCCTGCGACTGAAGGCCGAGCTGAACTGGAGCCGGCTGTTCCATGGGCTGATCGCCGATTTCGACGAGCAGGTGCTGGCGGCGCGGCAGGCGGATGCGCTGGCGCGGGCGGGCGTGCCGCGGGTGGTGGAGGGCGGGTGAGGCGAAGGAAGGCCAGGGCTCTGCCCTGGCCTTCCTTCGCCTGACCGCCCCATGCCGCCAATGAGGTTCGGACCGGCGAATTGACCCTGGCTTCGGGCTTGCCGATTCCGCCGCCCGGTCGAACATGGTATCTCGCCTGAGGCCCGGTTTACGGGTGGAAAAGGATCTGCCGCCATGACCCGCTCCGTGCAAATCGTCGCCATGATCGCCCCGTTGGCGCTGGCGGCCTGTGTCGTTGCGCCGCCGGCCGGTCCAAGCGTCGTGGCCATGCCCAAGCCGGGCGAGGACTTTTCCCGCTTCCAGGGCGTGGACGCCAATTGCCGTTACTTCGCATCGGCGCAGACTGGCAATGCGAGTCCGGCCAATGCGGCGACCCAGAGCGCGGTCGGCAGCGCCGTGGTGGGAACGGCGCTGGGGGCGGCGGCCGGGGCGGCGTTGGGCTCGGTGGGCGGGGCGGTCGGTGCCGGGGCGGCGATCGGCGGCGCGACGGGTCTGTTGCTCGGCAGTGCCGCGGGGGCGAACAACGCTTACGCCTCCGGCGCGTCGCTGCAATGGCGTTATGATGTCGCTTATTCGCAATGCATGGTGGCGTCCGGCTACACGGTGCAGCAGCCCGGCTATGCGCCGTCGGTCTATGGTGCCCCGGCTTATGGCTATGGCGCGCCATTGACGGCGTATGCCGCGCCCTACGCCTACGGCTATCCGGATTATTATTATGGCGGCGGGTACGGTGTGGTTGTCGGCGGCTATGGCGGCGGGTGGTATGGCGGCTATCCCGGCGGCTGGCGCGGCGGCTGGGGCTACGGCGGTGGCTGGCATGGCGGCTACGGCGGTGGCGGCTGGCATGGCGGTGGCGGCTGGCATGGCGGCGGCGGGCCGGGGGCGGCTGGGGCGGGGGCGGCGGCCATCACTGACCGCGCAGCGTTAAAGTGGCGGGTTCCAAGGGGCCACTGCCCCTTGGCGGGTCCAGGGCAGAGCCCTGGCCTTGCTTCCTTAAACCAGCCGCATCTGCCGAACCGCCGCCGCGATAAACCCGCTGAACAACGGGTGCGGCTCGAACGGCTTGGATTTCAATTCGGGATGGAACTGCACCCCAATGAACCAGGGGTGCGCCGGGTATTCCACCATTTCCGGCAGCACGCCGTCGGGCGACATCCCCGAAAAGCGTAACCCGGCGTTTTCCAGCCGTTCCTTGTAGCGCACGTTCACCTCGTAGCGGTGGCGGTGCCGCTCGGCGATTTCCCGCGCCCCGCCATAGATGTCGCTGACCAGCGAGCCCGGCGCCAGAACCGCCGGATAGGCGCCCAGCCGCATGGTGCCGCCAAGGTCGCCGCCGTGGATGCGGCGCTCGATCTCGTTGCCGCGCGCCCATTCGGTCAGCAGCCCGACCACCGGATCATCGCAGGCGCCGAACTCGGTGGAGGTGGCGTTCGGCAGATCCGCCAGATGGCGGGCGCATTCGATCACCGCCATCTGCATGCCGAAGCAGATGCCGAAGAACGGCACGCGGCGTTCGCGGGCGAAGCGCACCGCCTCGATCATGCCCTCGGTGCCGCGCTCGCCGAAGCCGCCGGGCACCAGGATACCGTGCACGCCTTCCAGCCGGGCGACCGTGTCAGGCTTCTCGAAGATGCCGGCGTCCATCCAGTCCAGCCGGACCCGCACCCGGTTGGCGATGCCGCCATGAGCGAGCGCTTCGGCCAGCGATTTGTAGCTGTCCAAAAGGTTCGTGTATTTGCCGACCACCGCGATCTTCACCTCACCTTCCGGCGTGCGGACGGTCTCGACGATGCGCTGCCAGCGGGACACATCCGGCTCGACATCGAAGGGGAAGCCGAAATGGCGGAGCACTTCGCGGTCCATGCCCTCGGCGTGATAGCTGACCGGCACCTGGTAGATGGTGTCCACGTCCAGCGCCGCGATCACCGCCTCGGGGCGGACGTTGCAGAACAGGGCGATCTTGCGGCGTTCGTTGCCCGGGATCGGCCGGTCGCAGCGGCAGATCAGCATGTTGGCCTGGATGCCGACGTTCAGCAGTTCCTTCACCGAGTGCTGGGTCGGCTTGGTCTTCAGCTCCCCGGCCGAGGGAATCCATGGCACCAGCGTCAGGTGGACGAACATCACGCGCTGCGGCCCGAGTTCGTTGCCGAGCTGGCGGATGGCCTCGAGGAACGGCAGGCTTTCGATGTCGCCGACGGTGCCGCCGATTTCGATCAGGGCGAAATCGGCCGGACGGCCGAGCGCATCATCGAGGTCGCGGGTGATGGTTTCCTTGATGGCGTCGGTGATGTGCGGAATCACCTGCACGGTGGCGCCGAGGTAGTCGCCGCGGCGCTCGCGGGCGATCACCTCGGAGTAGATGCGCCCGGTGGTGGCGTTGTCCGAGCGGGTGGCGTGCACGCCGGTGAAGCGCTCGTAATGGCCGAGGTCGAGATCGGTCTCGGCGCCGTCATCGGTGACGAACACTTCGCCGTGCTGCAGCGGACTCATCGTGCCCGGATCGACGTTGAGATAGGGGTCGAGCTTGCGCAGCCGCACGGAATAGCCGCGCGCCTGCAGCAGCGCGCCGAGAGCGGCCGATGCGATCCCTTTGCCGAGCGAGGAGACCACGCCGCCGGTGATGAACACAAACCGGGTCATGGGAGGTCAGTATAGCGACGCGGCGGAGTTGGCGGAAATGACCGGACGGAGTCAGCGGCAAATGGGAGGCGTGCGCAGGGCGCACGCCTGGCGGGGTTGACCGGCGTCAGTTGGTCGGGACCGAGGGGGTGCCAGGGGCCGGCGTTGCCGGGGCCGGCACGGCGGGTGCCGGTTCCGCCGGTGCGGACGCGGCCGGCGCGGGCGTTGTGGGCGCGGGCGTTGCGGGCGCGGGCGCGGCAGGCGCCGGGGGCGGCGCCGATTCGCCCGGAATGGGGGCGGCGGGTGCCGGCGGCGGGGCCGGTGCGGTGCTGCCGGCCGGCGGCACATCGAGGATGGAGTGCCGCACCGTGGTGCCCTTGTTCAGCAGCGCCAGCACCAGCGAAAGGCTGAAAAACACGGCGGCCAGAATGGCGGTGGTGCGGGTGAGCAGGTTGGCGGTGCCCCGCCCGCTCATGAACGAGCCCATGCCCTGCGAGGTGCCGATGCCCAGCCCGCCGCCCTCGCTGCGCTGGAGCAGCACCACACCGATCAGGGTGAGCGTCACGAACAGGTGGATGATCAGCAGCACGGTGGTCATGGAAATCCCCGGACAGGCAGGCGGCGCCTTCTAGCCGCAACGGGTCCGGATGGAAAGCGCCGTGCGGGTTCAGGGCGGCGGCAGGCGGGCCAGCAGCACCGCCGGACCGGCCGGCGGGTCGAGATCGAATTCGGCCGCGAGCGTCCGGGCGAGGTCTTCCGGCGCCAGCAGCAATTCCTCTTCTACCCGCCCGTCGGCATGGCGGCGGGTGAGGCGGGTATTGAACAGGCTGATCCGCATCCGCGGCGTCAGCCGCTCCATCAACAGATTGGTGCGGAACAGCGAGGCCGGATGCGTCGAGGTAAACCAGTTGGCGACCTCGTAGTCGATCGGCATCTGCGGCTCCGCAGTGAAACGATAAAGGTCCTGCCAGGACGGCCCGAGCCGCACCTGCAACGTGTTGCCGGCGTCGCTCTGCACCAGCCGCAGCACCCCGGACGGGGTTGCCTGTTCGAGGCCGGGAATAAGACGCAGCGGGGCCGCGAACAGATAGCCGCCGAACCCGACATCGGCGAGCCAGGGTCCGTCGTCGAAATCGACCCGCAACACCATGTGGGTGCGCGGGCTGTGCGGGCGGCCGGGTGGCGCGCGCCACAGAACGCGGGCGGCAAGGCCGGTGACCGCGATGCCGAGCGCCTCCAGCACGGCCTTGAGCAGTGTGTTGTGCTCGAAACAATAGCCGCCGCGGCGGGTGGCGACCAGTTTGCCCTGCAGCGCGGTGAGATCGAGCTGGACCGGGCGGCCGAGCAGCGGGTCCAGGTTCTCGAACGGGATCGCCGCCGGATGCAGGGCGTGAATGGCGCACAGGGTGGACAGCGCCGGGGTGCGGGGGCCGGTGTAGCTGATGCGGGCGAAGTAGGCGTCGAGGTTGATCATTGGGGCTCCGCTTGCGTAAGGCAAGGAAGGCCAGGGCTCTGCCCTGGACCCGCCAAGGGCCGAGAGGCCCTTGGAACCCATTCCTTAAGTATCGGGGTCCAGGGGCCTCTCGGCCCTTGGCGGGTCCAGGGCAGAGCCCTGGCCTTCCTTACCTTACCCTACGGCACCGCACCCCCAGCAATCGCCAGAAAATCGCTCGCCACCAGGCTGGCCCCGCCGACCAGTGCACCGCCAACTTCCGGCAGCGCCAGCAGCGCCGCCGCGTTGGCTGGTTTCACCGAACCGCCATACAGGATGTGCACGCCCCTCCCCGCCTCGCCCAGATGGTGCAGCAGGGTGGCGCGGATAAAGCTGTGCATCGCCGCCACATCGGCCTCGGTCGGGGTGCGGCCGGTGCCGATCGCCCAGACCGGCTCGTAGGCCACCACGCCGGCGAAACCGGCGGGCAGCGAGCCGAAAATCTGCGCGCCCACCACCGCCTCCTGCCGCCCGGCCAGACGCTCGGCCTCGGTCTCGCCGACGCACACGATGGGCGCGAGCCCGGCGGCCACCGCGGCGGCAACCTTGGCGGCAATCAAGGCATCGGTCTCGGCATGGTCGGTGCGGCGTTCCGAATGGCCGAGAATGACCCAGGACGCACCCGCGTCGCGCAACATGGCGGCCGAGATGTCGCCGGTATGGGCGCCGCTGGCCGCGGTGTGGCAGTCCTGCCCGCCGACGGCGACGGGCGTGCCGGCGAGCAGAGCGGCAACGGCACCGATGACCGTGGCGGGCGGGCAGAGCAGCAGATCGGCGGAGACGTCCCCGGCGCCGGCCGCAACGGTCTCGGCCAGCGCCGTCGCCCCGGCCAGCAATCCGTTCATCTTCCAGTTTCCGGCGATGATCTGGCGCATTCTTCTCCCTTTCCGTGACCGCATCGTGACGGCCTGTTCCGCTCCTAGCGTAGGGAGATTGGCAAACCAAGGGGCCCGGACCTATGGTGCGGCGCTTTTCGCGTAGGACCCCGCATGCTTGTAACCTTCCGCCGCGGCCTCAACACGTGGCCGGCGCGCCTGCTGTTCATCTTCCTGGTGGTCATGTTCGTCGCCTGGGGTGTCGGCAGCGACATCCTGCGGCTGATCACCGGCGGCATGTCGCAAAGCTCGGTGGCCACGGTCGGCGGCCGAACCATCGAAATCCCTGAACTGCAAGACGCCTACCGGCGCCAGCTCGCCCAGACCATGCGCATGTTCGGCGGCCATACCGAACCGACGCCCGAAATCAGGCGGGGCGTCGCCGCGCAGGCGCTGCAGCGGCTGATCGCCCAGACCGTGCTGACCGACACCGCCGCGGCGATGGGGCTGGTGGCGCCGGAGGAGGCGCTGCGTCAGGCGACCTACCAGGTGCCCGCCTTCCGCGGCAGCAACGGCCAGTTCGACAAAGCCGTGTTCGAGCAGGTGCTGCGCAACAACAACCTGACCGAGCAACGTTTCCTGGCGCTGCTGCGCACCGATCTGCTGCAGCGGCAATTGCTGGAGCCGCTGCGCGCCGGCGCCGTCTCGCCCGACGTGCTGACGAAGGAAATCTATGCCTTCCAGCAAGAAAAGCGCGGCGCCGACGCGGTTGAGTTGCTGTTCGCCGCCGCCCCTGCCCCGGCCGCGCCGACCGAGGCCCAGCTCACCCGCTGGTACGAGAACCACAAGGACAAATACGCCACCCCGGAGCTGCGCCGCATCAAGGCGGTGATCCTGACGCCCGAGTTGCTGGCCGGCGACGTGCAAGTGACCGAGGAAGACCTGCGCGGCGCCTATGAACAGGCCCGCGCCAGCTTCAACGCGCCTGAGAAGCGCAGCGCCGAGGTGGTGCTGCTGTCCGACGAGGCGAAGGCGAAGGCGCTCGCCGGGCAGTGGCTGGCCGGCGCGGACTGGGCGAGCATCCAGGCGGCGGCGGGCAAGGACGGCGGCACGGCGGTCGATCTGACCGACTCAACCCGCGAGCAGATTCCCTCGCCCGAATTGGCCGATGCGGTGTTTGCCGCAGCGCCCGACGTGGTCGGTCCGCCGGTGCCGACGCCGCTCGGCTGGTATGCCGTGAAGGTGACCAAGGTGACGCCGGGCACGGCGAAAACGCTGGACGAGGCGCGCGACGAACTGCGCGCGCGGGTGATCGCCGAAAAGGCGGCGGACTTGCTGTATGACCGCGCCAACAAGGTCGGGGACCTGCTGGCCGGCGGCGTGCCGCTCGACAACATGCCCAGCGACCTCGACCTGAAAGGCGTCACCGGCACGCTGGACGCGCAGGGCAACACGGCGTCCGGCGAGCCCGCGCCCATCCCCGGCAGCGACGCGCTGCGCGACGCCATCATCCAGGCGGCGTTTCAGGTCAAGCAGGGCGACCCGCCGCGGCTGGTGCAGGTGCCGCCCGAAGGCACCGCCCAGGCGTATTTTGCCCTGGCGGTGGAAGACATCACCCCCCCGCCCCCAGGCCGTTCGACGAAGTGGCCGACCGCGTGCGCGCGGACTGGACGCAGGACGCCATCCGTCACGCCCAGGAGGAGGCGGCGGCGAAGATCCTGGCTTCGGTGAAGGCCGGCCAGACACTGGCGGAGGCGGCGGCCGGGCTGACGGTGCGCCACCTGCCGCTGGTGGGCCGTTCCGCTCCCGTCGAGGGCGTGCCGGCGCAGCTCATTACCCCGCTCTTCGGCCTGAAACAAGGCGAGCCCACTATGGCCGAGACGCAAGACGGCTTCGTGGTCGCAGTGCTGCGCGAGGTGCAGACCCCGGACGCGGCGGCCGACCCGATCGGCTATGGCCAGGTCCGCGACGGGATGGCACGCGCCATCGCCACCGACATGGAAAACGTGTTCGCCAGCGCATTGCGCGACCGCGCCAGCCCGCACGTGAACCGCCAGGCGCTCGAGCAGCTCATTCAGCAATCCGAGTGATTGCCTTAAGCCCAGCACAGGGACCCAGACGCATGGACGCCTTCCCCGCCCCCGGCTTCGCCGCGTTCCGGCAGGATTACGAGCAGGGACAGGGGCATTTACTCTGGCGACGGGCGGTGGCGGACCTGGATACGCCGGTGGCGGTTTTCCTCAAGCTCGCGCATGGCAAGCCGTATACTTTCCTGCTGGAAAGCGTGGAGGGCGGCGCCAGCCGCGGCCGCTATTCCATTATCGGGCTGCTTCCCGATCTGGTGTGGCGCTGCCGGGGCGGACGGGCGGAGCTGAACCGGCACGCTTTGTCGGCGCCCTACGCCTTCGCCACCGACGACCGGCCGGCGCTCGACAGTCTGCGCGCCGTGGTGGCGGAATCGCACCTCGCGGTGCCCGACGCGCTGCCGCCGATGTGCGGCGGGCTGATCGGCTATCTGGGCTATGACATGGTCCGGCTGATGGAGCGTCTGCCGGAGAAGAACCAGGCCAGCATCGACGTGCCGGACGCCTTGCTGGCGCGGCCGACGCTGTATGCGATTTTCGACAATGTCACCGACCTGCTGACCCTGGCAGCCCCGGTCTATCCGCGCCCGGGGCTGTCGGCGGAGGCGGCGTGGAATGCGGCGCAGGCGACGCTCGATCAGGCCGAATCGGCGCTTTCCCGGCCGCTGCCGCTGGCGGCCCCGCCGGTCACGCTGCCGCCGCTGGCCGAGCCGTCGTCCAACTTCACCCGTGACGGGTTCGTCGCCGCGGTGGAGCGGGCGAAGGAGTATATCCGCGCCGGTGATGCCTTTCAGATCGTGCCGAGCCAGCGGTTTTCGGTGCCCTTCGCGCTGCCGCCGTTTTCGCTGTATCGGGCGCTGCGGCGCATCAGCCCGGCGCCGTTTCTGTTCTTCCTCGATTTCGGCGGTTTCGCGGTGGTGGGGTCGAGTCCCGAGATTCTGGTGCGGCTGCGCGACGGCACGGTGACGATCCGCCCGCTTGCCGGCACGCGCCGGCGGGGGGCGACGCATGCCGAGGACCAGATCCTCGCCGCCGAGTTGCTGGCCGACCCGAAGGAGCGGGCCGAGCATCTGATGCTGCTCGATCTCGGCCGCAACGATGTGGGGCGGGTGGCCGAGTTGGGCACGGTGCGGGTGACCGAGAGTTTCGCCATCGAGCGGTTCAGCCATGTGATGCACATCGCCTCGGATGTGCAGGGCACGTTGCGCGAGGGGCTGGACGCGATTGACGCGCTGGCGGCGGGGTTCCCGGCCGGCACGCTGACCGGGGCGCCGAAGGTGCGGGCGATGGAGATCATCGAGGAGCTGGAGCCGACAAGGCGGGGCATTTATGCCGGCTGCATCGGCTATTTCGCCGCCAACGGCACGATGGACACCTGCATCGGCCTGCGCACGGCGGTGGTGAAGGACGGCACGATGCACGTCCAGGCCGGCGCCGGCATCGTGGCCGATTCCGACCCGCAGGCCGAGTATGAGGAGACAAGGCAAAAGGCGCAGTCTTTATTGCGGGCAGCGGAGGAAGCGGTACGCTTCGCCGCCGGCAAGGGCGCTTAAGTAATGGGGTCAAGGGGGCCACTGCCCCCTTGCGGGTCCAGGGCAGAGCCCTGGCCTTCCTTGCCTATTCGCCCGCCGGTTTCTGCGCCACCATCAAGTTCTTAGCCGCCGCCACCGTCGCGCTGACGGGCCAAAGCACGAACCCCCGGGCCGCCACGGTCGGCAGGTAGGCGGACAGCACGTCCATGGTGGTTGCGCGCGGGTGGCCGATGGCGATCACGTGGCCGTTGCGCCGGGCGGTGGCTTCCATGGCCGCGATCTGGGCGCGGATGACGTTCGGGTCGGGCGAGTTGTCGAGGAAGATGTCGCGCCCGAGGGCGGGTACGCCGGCCGCCTCGGCGCGGCGCAGGGCGACGCTGTGCGGGATGGTCAGGCTGTCGATGAACAGCAGGCTGCGGGCCTTCAGCTCGCCCATGACGATGTCCATCAGCGGCACCGACAGCGAGGCGACGCTGCCCTCGTGCTGGTTGAGCCCGACCGCGTTGGGCACCACGTCGAGGCCGTGGCGCACATAGGCGAGGTTGGTGTCGGGCGGCAGCCAGGTGCGCATGGAGTTGGGGCCGGGGTCGGTGCGGCCGAGCGCCTCCATGTTCATGTGCAGCATGGTTTCGTGGCCGTGCGCGGCGCCGGCGGCGGCCTGCTCGGTCACGCCGGGGGCGTAGGGCATCCAGGACAGGGTGATCGGTGCCGGCAGACGGATGGCGCGGTCGGTCTGGATATGATTGAGCCCCATGTCATCGATCATGATGGCGATGGTCGGCTTGCCTTCGGACGGGGGGACGGGCACGGCCAGGCGCTGCCAGGCCGGCAGTGCGTCGGCGGCAGCCGGTGACGGCGTCACGGACGGCGGGGGCGCCAAAACCGGCGCTGGCGGCACAACCGGCACTGGCGCCACGACGGCCGGCGGCGTCAGGTCGGGCGGCGTCGCCGCGCCGGCGTTGCCGCCGGCGATGACGATGCCGAGCACGAGGCACGCTCCCCAGCTTTGGCCAGGGAGAGACGGGGAATTGGGCTGGGGCATGGGAGCGTCCGATCGCTGGACCAGATTTACCGATGCCGTAGCGCGCCCCTCTCCGTCAACCCGTTTCCCCGGCAGCCGTGCCCGTCGCGCCACGCGATGTTGCCTGTTTGCCACAGCATCCCCCACCACTCTTTTTTCCGCTTCTGCGAAACCCCTGCCCATGCGATTGAACGGGGTATCGTTCACGCACGCCCGGGCACCGCGCGGGGCCCGGCGACCAGACCGACCGGCACCGCCGCGCAGGCATAGTAGAATGATCCTGTTGATCGATAATTACGACAGCTTCACCTTCAACCTCGTGCATTTCCTTGGCGACGTGGGGGCGCGCTGCGAGGTGCGCCGCAACGATGCGCTGAGCGTGGACGAGGCGCTGGCGCTCGAGCCCGAGGCGATCGTGCTGTCACCCGGCCCGTGCACGCCCACCGAGGCCGGCATCTGCCTCGACCTCATCACCGCCGCCGCCGGGCGGGTTCCCATCCTTGGGGTGTGCCTGGGCCATCAAGCGATCGGCCAGGCGTTCGGCGGCGAGGTGGTGCGCGCGCCGGTGCCGATGCACGGCAAGATCTCGCCGGTGCTGCACGATGGCAGCGACATTTTCTCGTCGGTGCCGAGCCCGTTCGAGGCCACCCGCTATCACAGCCTGATCGTCCGCCGCGAGACGCTGCCGCCGGCGCTGGTGGAAACCGCGCGCACCGCCGACGGGCTGATCATGGGGCTGCGCCACCGCACCCTGCCGGTGTTCGGGGTGCAGTTCCACCCCGAGAGCATTGCCAGCCAGCACGGCCACCGCATCCTCGGCAATTTCCTGGCGATCGCCCGCGGCAGCAACGCGCCCGCGCGGGCCAGCGCCGCCTGACCGGGCGGAGCCGGATTTGTCCCTCAATCTCAAGACCTTCCTCGCCCGCCTTGCGGTGGGCGAGACGCTGCCGGCCGACGACGCCGAAGCGGCCTTTGGGGTGATCATGTCGGGCGAGGCCACGCCCGCGCAGATCGCCGGACTGCTGATGGCCATGCGGGTGCGCGGCGAGACGGTGGCGGAAATCACCGGGGCAGTGCGCGCCATGCGCGCGCGCATGACAAGGGTGGAGGCGCCGCCCGGGGCGATCGATGTCTGCGGCACCGGCGGCGACAATGCCGGCACGCTGAATGTCTCCACCGCCGTCACCTTCGTGCTGGCGGGGCTGGAGGTGCCGGTGGCCAAGCATGGCAACCGGGCGCTGTCGTCGCGCACCGGCGGGGCGGATGTGCTGACCGAACTCGGCGTGAACGTGGACGTGCCGCTGGAGCGGCTGCCCGGCATCCTGCGGGCCGCCCATTGCGCCTTCCTGTTTGCGCCGCGCCATCACGCCGCCCTGCGCCACGCCGCCGGGCCAAGGGTGGAACTTGGCACCCGCACGATTTTCAACCTGCTCGGCCCGCTGGCCAACCCGGCCGGGGTGCGCCGCCAGCTCACCGGCGTGTTCGACCCGGCCTGGGCGCGGCCGATGGTGGAAACGCTCGCCTCGCTGGGCACCGAGGCCTGCTGGCTGGTGCATGGCCAGGGCTTGGACGAACTGACCGTCGCCGGCGAGAACCAGGTGGTGGAGCTGCGCGACGGCACCATCCGCAGCTTCACCCTCGCCCCCGAGGACGCGGGGCTCGCGCGCGCGCCAGTGGCCGCCATCCGCGGCGGCGATGCTTCGGTGAATGCCGCCGCCATGGCGGCGTTGCTGCGCGGCGCCGGCGGGCCATATCGGGATACGGTGCTGCTGAACGCCGCCGCCGGCCTGATCGTCGCTGGCCGGGCCGGCGAGCTGGGCGAGGGCATCGGGCTCGCCGCGGCGTCGCTGGATGGCGGCGCGGCGCTGGCCGCCCTGGAAACGCTGCGACGGGAGACCGCATGACCGTGCCGACGAGCTTGACCGAAAGCGACGTGCTGGGGCGCATCTGCACCGAGACGCGCGCCGAGGTGGAACGCCGCCGCGCGGCAACCAATCTGGAGGCGATCCGCAGCCGCGCCGCGGCGCAGCACGATCCGCCGCGGGGTTTCGGCGCGGCGCTGATGGACACGGCCACCGCGCGCGGCTTCGGGCTGATCGCCGAAATCAAGAAGGCCTCGCCTTCGGGCGGGCTGATCCGCCCGGTGTTCGATCCGCCCGGGCTGGCGCGGGCCTACAAAGCGGGCGGCGCCACCTGCCTGTCGGTGCTGACCGACGAGAAATTCTTCCAGGGCAGCGTCGAGCACCTCAAGGCGGCCCATGCCGCGGTCAATCTTCCGGTTCTGCGCAAGGATTTTGTCCTTGACCCCTGGCAGGTCTACGAAAGCCGGGCGATCGGGGCGGATTGCATCCTGCTCATTCTCGCCGCCCTCAGCGACGAACAGGCAGTTGCGCTGGAAGGACTGGCCCGCTCGCTCGACATGGACGTGCTGGCCGAAGTGCATGACCGCCGCGAGCTCGATCGGGCGCTCGGGCTGCAGACCAAGCTGATTGGTATCAACAACCGCAATCTCAAGACGTTGCAGACCGATCTTGCGATTACGGAGGACCTCGCCCCGCATGTGCCGCCGGACCGGTTCCTGATCGCCGAGAGCGGGCTGCGCACGCATGCGGATCTGACCCGTCTGTCGGCGCTGGGAGTCGGGGCGTTCCTGGTGGGCGAGAGCCTGATGCGCCAGGACGACGTGGCGGCGGCGACGCGCAGCTTGCTGGGCGGCGCCGCGGGCGCGGCGGGGTGAGCGGCGGCCTCACCCATTTCGACGCCTCCGGCCAGGCCGCCATGGTCGATGTGGGCGGCAAGCCGGAAACCGACCGCGAAGCGACCGCGCGCGCCCGCGTGGTCATGCGGCCGGAGACGTCTGGCCATGATCCGCGCCGGCAGCGCCGCCAAGGGCGACGTGCTCGGCGTCGCCCGGCTGGCCGGCATCATGGGCGCCAAGCGCACCGCCGAGCTGATCCCGCTATGCCATCCGCTGCCGCTGACCTCGGTGCGGGTGGAACTGGCGCCCGAAGGCGCGGATGCGCTCGGCATCGCGGCGACGGTGAAGACCACCGGGCGCACCGGGGTGGAAATGGAGGCGCTGACCGCGGCCTCGGTGGCGGCGTTGACGGTGTATGACATGTGCAAGGCGGTGGACCGCTCCATGCGTATCGAGGCGCTGCGCGTGGTGGCCAAATCCGGCGGCGCGTCCGGCACGTTCCGGCAGGATTAGCCCGGGCATGATCGGCGTTGACGAGGCGCGCGCCCGTATCCTGGCCCCGCTGCGCCCGACCGCTGCCGAAGTGGTGCCCCTGGCCGATGCCTGGGGACGGGTTACCGCCGCCGCCCTGCCCGCAAGGCTGACCCAGCCGCCGCAGGACGTATCCGCCATGGACGGCTTCGCCCTGCGCGCCGCCGACGGCAGCCTCGGCGCGACGCTTGCCATCGTCGGCAGCGCGCCTGCCGGGCACCCGTGGGCGGGAAGGCTCGGCGCCGGCGAGGCGTTGCGCATCTTCACCGGCAGCGTCATGCCGGACGGCGCGGACGCAGTGCTGGCGCAGGAAGACGCGACCTGCACGGGCGAGACCGTGACGCTGGGCGCGGCGGTGACGGCGGGCCGCTGGGTCCGCCGCGCCGGGCAGGATTTTGCCTTCGACGATATCCTGGTTGCGCCTGGCAAGCGGCTGACTTCGCGCGATATCGGGTTGCTGGCGGCGGGCAATCACCCGTGGGTGGCGGTGCATCGCCGCCCGCGCGTGGCCATTCTGGCGACCGGCGACGAAATCGCCCTGCCCGGCGAGCCGATCCCGCCCGGCGGCATCATCAGTTCGAACGCGCACGCTTTGGCCGCCCTGGTGCAAGCCTGCGGCGGGGCGCCGATGGTGCTGCCGGTGGCGCCGGACGACCTCGCCGCGCTGGCCGCGGCGGCGGATGCGGCGCGCGGCATGGACATGCTGGTGACCATCGGCGGGGCGAGCGTGGGCGCGCACGACCTGGTGCGCTCGGCGCTGGGCGAGCACGGCCTGCGGTTAGATTTCTGGACGGTCGCCATGCGTCCGGGCAAGCCGCTGATCCATGGCAGCCTGGGCGGGGTGCCGATGCTGGGCCTGCCCGGCAACCCGGTTTCCTCGGTGATCTGCGGCATCGTGTTCCTGCTGCCCGCCATCGAGCGCCTGTCCGGCCTACCGGGCGACGCCCCGAAGGTGACCCAGGCGGTGCTGGGGGCGCCGCTGCCGGCCAACGACAGCCGCACCGACCATCTGCGCGCGACCCTCGCCCTGCGCGCGGACGGCACGCTGGTGGCGACCGCCTTCACCCGCCAGGATTCGGCGCTGCTGCGCCTGCTGGCGCAGGCCGATGCGCTCATCCTGCGCCCGCCGCACGCGCCAGCGCTGCCGGAAGGGGCGGTTGTGCCGATCATCCGGCTGGATGCACTCGGATTGTAGCGCCGCCCATTGGCCCGCGGATTTTACGGGTTCTGTCATTCACGCGCGCTTGACGGGAGCATCGGAACTTATATAGAACACGCGTTGAGTTGCCGGTTTGTTCCGTCCCGCCGGGAACTGGACGCCATTCCCTGGGAGTCACCCTGCATGCTGACGCGCAAGCAGCACGAGCTGCTGACCTTCATCGACCGGCATCTCAAGGACACCGGCTTCTCGCCGAGCTTTGAGGAAATGAAGGAAGCGCTGCAGCTCAAGTCGAAATCCGGCATCCACCGGCTGATTTCGGCGCTGGAGGAGCGCGGCTTCCTGCGCCGCCGCCATCACCGGGCGCGGGCGCTGGAGGTGATGCGCCTGCCCGATGCGGCCACGCCGCACACGGTGACCGAACTGGCGCAGGCCGAACCGTCCGACTTCGCCCCGTCCCCGAGCTTCTCGCCCCCAGGTTTTTCGCCTAACGTCATCCGCGGCGACTTCACCGCACGGCTGCAAGGGGTCCGGGCGGCCAATGAGGCGGGGGCGGTGCAATTGCCGATGTATGGCCGCATCGCCGCCGGTTTGCCGATCGAGGCGCTGCGCGACAACGGCACCCATATCGAGGTGCCGCTGGCAATCCTCGGCGGTGGCGAGCATTTCGCCCTGGAAGTGGCGGGCAAATCGATGATCGATGCCGGCATCCTGGACGGCAACACCGTCATCATCCGCAAAAGCGAAACCGCCGAGACCGGCGAGATCGTGGTGGCGCTGATCGACAATGCCGAGGTGACGCTGAAGCGGCTGCGCCGGCGCGGCAAGTCGATCGCGCTGGAGCCGGCCAACACGTCCTTCGAGACGCGGATTTTCCCGGCCGACCGGGTCAAGGTGCAGGGCCGGCTGGTGGCGCTGTTCCGACGGTATTGAGACGGGAGATCGCCATGCGTGCCATTCTTGTGCCGGTTCTGCTTTGCCTGGCGCTGGCTGCCTGTGGCACGGAGCAGTTGATGGGCTCTGCCTACGGCACCGCGAAGGCTTCCTGTCAGATGCACGCGGAACAATGTACGGTGTTCCCGGACCCGCACTGAGCGACGGTGGGGAAGGAAGGAAGGCCAGGGCTCTGCCCTGGACCCGCCAAGGGGCAGTGGCCCCTTGGAACCCATTACTTTTAGGCATTTGTTATGAGAGGGGGTGAGGCTGTGAGCCGGTTCACCGCCTCCCCCCCTCTCATAACAAATGCTTAAGTAGCGGGGTCCAGGGGGCCACTGCCCCCTGGCGGGTCCAGGGCAGAGCCCTGGCCTTCCTTCCTTCCCCCGACGCCAGCTAAGGCTCCTCCAGCGCCGGCACCAGGCCGGGCGGCAGCCGGTTGCGCGGCGTCGGGCGGGGCATCCAGATGCGCTCGCCCCGGTCCGCCCGGTCCGACAGCACTCGCGCGCCGTCCGGCTCCAGCCAGATCGCATAAGCGCCCTCGCGCCAGACCGAGAACCGGTCCACCACCGGCACCCCACACGCCAGGTGCACCGGCTCCAGCGACACCACCACCACCGCGGCCCCGCAGGCCGTTGGCGGCGGGTCAGCGCGCACCAGCAGCGCGGCCGGGCCGCCGGGCCGGGCGCGCAGGTCGCAGGGCGCAAGGCCGCAGCCCAGCGGCTGAACCAGCCGCGCCCGCCACAACACCTGCCAGGACTCGAGGGTGAAACGGGCCGCGCTGCCGGCGGTCTGCACGAACATGCCGTCCCCGGCGCGCAGGCCGATCATGCGCCCATCGGCCGAGATCAGCAGGTCAGGCGGCCGGTCGAAACAAGGCGAGATCAGCCCGATGGCAACCAGCGCCCAGCCGGCCAGCCGCACCCGCGTACGCCACAGCCCCGCCCAGGCCAGGCCGGGGCCCAGCACGGCGAGCCCCCAGGCCGGCATCGGCGGCACCATGAGCGTCGCAGCGGGCCAGGACGCAACCGTGCGCGCCACCCACAGCACCGCATCCACCCCCCAGCCCATCGGCACCAGGGCGAGCGGCTCGCCGTCCACCGGCATCAGGACAAGCGACAATAGGCCGGCCGGCATAACCACCAGCGCCGTCAGCGGCACCGCCGCCATGTTCGCCAGCACGTTGTAAACTTGCATTTGGCCGAAATGGGCGGCGGCGAAGGGCGCGGAAAACGTGCCCGCCAGCGCCGCCGTGATCGCCAGCGCCGCCACGTGGCTGGCCAGCCGCCCGGCCGGAGATCCCTCGCCGCGCAGGCGCATCAGCCAGGGGCGCAGCGCCGCATAGCCGACGATCAGCGCCAGCACGGCGGAAAAACTCATCTGAAAGCTCGCGCCCATGACCAGATGCGGCTCCAGCAGCACCAGCGCCGCCATCGCCAGCGCCAGGCCGCGCAGCGACAGCGCCCGCCGCCCCGCCACCACGCCCAGGGTGAACAGGCAGGCCATGGCGAAGCTGCGCTGCACCGGCACATGCGCGCCGGTCAGCAGCATGTAGCCGCCCGCCGCCAGCAGGGCCGCGAGCGCCGCGATCTGCTTGGTCGGCCAGTGTAGCGCCGCCCACTCCCATATCGCCAGCGCCAGCCGGACGGCGCCGAAAACCAGGCCCATGACGATGCCGATATGCAGCCCGGCGATGGCCAGCAGATGGGCCAGCCCGGAATCCCGGAATGCCCTCCGGTCGGTTTCGGGAATCGCGCTGGTGGCGCCGGTGAGCATCGTGGTGACAATGGCGGCGGTGCTGCCCGACAGCACCGCGCCCACCCGCTCCGTGATGGTCTCGCGCAGGCGCTGCAACAGGCCGGCCCAGCGCGAGGGTGCGCCCTCGGCCAGACGCGCCACCGGGCCAAGGGCGGTGCCGAAGGCGCCGAACCCCTCGTAGAACGCGTCGCGCTGCAGGTCCCAGGCGCCCGGATAAGCGGGCGGCGCCGGACGCATCAGCAGGGCGCGCAGCCGCAGCGTGTCTCCGGCGGCAACCGGCGTTGCATCGTTGCCGCGCAGGCGGATGCGCAGCAGCCGGGCGAGCGGCGCGCCGCCGTCCAGTCGCGCCGCCTCCAGCGTCACCCGGCGCCCTTCCGGCAGCGGCTCGACGGCGCGCACCGTTCCCTCCGCCACCGTGGCGCGGGCCGGCACGTCCAGCAGCGGCGGGGCGCGCCAGGTGGCGAGTTCAGCCGCGGCGAACCCGAGTGCCGCGGCGAACACCGCGGCCGCCACCGCCCGCCACAGCAGGCTGCTCCACGCCGCCACCAGGGCGGCGAGCGCCGGCAGCAGCAGCGCCGGCGCCGCCCAGAGCGGCGGATCGCTGCGCCAGGCGAAGAACGTGATCGCCCCGGCGGTCATCAGCACCGGCAGCCAGAGAAAAAACCGGCCCCGCTCGGCATCGGCCCAGGACGCGAACCCGGCCCGGACCGCGCCGGCCCAGGCCGGCCGGGCGATTGCCGTGGCGGCGCGAAGTTGCATGCGCGTCACGCTACGCCCGCACGCCGCGTGCCGCCATGTGTGCTAGAAGCGCCGCCCGCCGCCCGGCCCCCTTTGCCCGGAACCACCGCGATGACCGTCCGCACCCGTTTCGCCCCCTCGCCCACCGGCCTGCTGCATATCGGCGGCGCCCGCACGGCGCTGTTCAACTACCTGTTCGCCCGCCACCACGGCGGCAAATTCCTGCTGCGCATCGAAGACACCGACCGCGAGCGCAGCACCCCCGAAGCAACCCGGGTCATCCTCGACGGGCTCGCCTGGCTCGGACTCGAGCCCGACGAGGCGCCGGTGTTCCAGTCCACCCGGCAGGCGCGTCATGCCGAGGTGGCGCAGCAGATGCTGGCCGCCGGGCGGGCCTATCGCTGCTTCCTGACCGCCGCCGAACTGGAGCATATGCGCGCCCAGGCGAAGGCCGAGGGGCGCGGCCTGCGCATCGAAAGCCCCTGGCGCGACCGCGACCCCGCCGAGGCGCCGGAGGGCGCGCCCTTCGTCATTCGCCTGCGCGCCCCGCGCGAGGGCGAGACGGTGGTGCACGATCTGGTGCAGGGCGAGGTGCGGGTGGGCAACGCCGAGCTCGACGACATGATCATCCTGCGCAGCGACGGCACGCCCACCTACCTGCACGCCGTGGTGGTGGACGACCACGACATGGACATCACCCATGTGATCCGCGGCGACGACCACCTGACCAATACGTTCCGGCAGGTGCAGGTGTATGACGCCATGGGCTGGCACAAGCCGCTGTTCGCCCATGTGCCGCTGATCCACGGGGCGGACGGGGCCAAACTCTCCAAGCGCCACGGCGCCCAGTCGATCACCGAATTCCGCGCCATGGGCTATCTGCCGGAGGGGCTGTGCAACTATTTGCTGCGGCTGGGCTGGGGGCATGGCGATGCGGAAATCCTTTCCCGCGACGCGGCGATTGCGCTGTTCGACATCGACGGCGTCGGCCGGGCGGCGAGCCGGATGGACTACGCCAAGCTGGCCCATGTGAACGGCGTTTGGCTGCGCGCCGCGGCCGATGATCGGCTGACCGCCGAGGTACTGGAGCGGCTCGCGCACCGGCCCGGGCTGGCGCTCGGCAGTGATGCCGCGCACCGCATCCGGGCGCTGATGCCGCAGTTGAAAGAGCGGGCGAAAACACTTGCAGAACTAGCTGATTCTGCAACTTTCTTGGCCCATCCCCTGCCCCTGCCGCTGGAGCCCAAGGCGGCCGCGCTGCTGAGCGCCGAGAACCGGCTGATGCTGCGCGAGGTGGGCGCCGCGCTGGCGGAGACGGATTTTTCCCCGGCGGCGGTGGACGCGGCGTTGCGAACCTATGCCGAGCGGAGCGGGCGCAAGCTGGGGATTGTCGCGCAGCCGCTGCGGGCGGCGCTGACTGGGAGCACGGTGAGCCCGGGGATCGATGCGGTGCTGGTGGCACTGGGACGTACCGAGGCGCTGGCGCGGATTGAGGCGGCGGCGAAGTAAGGAAGGCCAGGGCTCTGCCCTGGACCCGCCAAGGGGCAGTGGCCCCCTGGACCCCGCTACTTTAGACAGTTGTTAAACGAGGGGGTGAGGCGGTGATCCGGATCACCGCCTCACCCCCTCGTTTAACAACTGTCTAAAAGTAATGGGTTCCAAGGGGCCACTGCCCCTTGGCGGGGTCCAGGGGCAGAGCCCCTGGCCTTCCTTCCTTGCGCTGTCTAACGTCCGCCCCCGAACGTTCCCGGGACTCGCCCTTTGCACAAGCCCCCCCGCAACCTGCTGCAGATCGAAGGCCTGTACCCCCCGCAGATCGCCGTCATGCTCGACCTGGCGGAGAGCTATGTACTTCTGAACCGCTCCGGAAAAACCCAGCGCGACCTGTTGCGTGGGCGCACCCTGATCAATCTTTTCTTCGAAGATTCAACCCGCACCCGCACCAGCTTCGAGTTGGCCGGCAAGCGGCTCGGCGCCGACGTAATCAACATGTCGGTCTCCACCAGCAGCGTGAACAAGGGCGAAACGCTGCTCGACACGGCGGCGACGCTGAATGCCATGCATTGCGACCTGCTGGTGGTGCGGCACGACCAGTCGGGCGCCCCGGCGCTGCTGGCGCAGAAAGTGGATGCCGCGGTGATCAACGCCGGCGACGGCACCCATGAGCACCCCACCCAGGCGCTGCTGGACGCGCTGACCATCCGCCGCCGGCGCGGCCGGCTGGAGGGGCTGGTGGTGGCGATCTGCGGCGATGTGCTGCACAGCCGGGTGGCGCGCTCGAACATCCATTTGCTCACCACCATGGGCAGCCAGGTGCGGGTGATCGGCCCGCCCACGCTGATCCCGCCCGAAGTCGAACGGCTGGGGGTGGAGGTGTTCCATGACATGAAATCGGGGCTCGAAGGTGCCGATATCGTCATGGCCCTGCGGCTGCAGAAGGAACGCATGCTGCGCGGCCTGGTTCCCAGCGCGCGCGAGTTCTTCCGCTTCTACGGGCTGGACGCGGCCAAGCTCGCCTGGGCGAAGCCGGACGCGCTGGTCATGCATCCCGGCCCGATGAACCGCGGCGTGGAAATCGACAGCGCGGTCGCCGACGACCCGGCGCGCAGCGTCATCCGCGAACAAGTGGAAATGGGGGTCGCGGTGCGCATGGCGGTGCTCGACATCCTCTCGCGCCGGTCGCGCCGCAATGACTGACACCTTGATTGTCAACGTTCGCCTGCTCGATCCGGCGAGCGGGCTGGACCAGAAGGGCGAGTTGCTGATCCGCAACGGCCGCATCGCCGATACCGGCGCCGCGCTCGGCCGGCCGGAGGGCGCGGCGGTGGTGGACGGCGGCGGCGCGGTGCTCTGCCCGGGGCTGGTGGACATGCGCGCGGCCCTCGGCGAGCCCGGTTTCGAGTATCGCGAGACCATCGCCTCGGCCGCCGAGGCCGCCGCCGCCGGCGGCATCACCACGCTGGCCGCCCTGCCCGACACCAAGCCCGCGATCGACGATCCGGCGCTGGTGCATCTGCTGGTGGCGCGCGGCAGCGAGACCGGCAGCGTCGACATCCTGCCCTATGGCGCCGTCACCCGCGGCTGCCGGGGCGAGGAACTGGCCGAACTCGGCCTGCTGCGCGAGGCAGGCGCAGTGGCCTTCACCGACGGCGCGCGGGCGATCGGACCGGCGCGGCTGATGGCGCTGGCGCTGGCCTATGCGCGCGGTTTCGGCGGCCGGATCGTGCAGCATCCGGAGGAGCCGAGCCTGGCCGAAGGCGGCGCAGCCACCAGCGGCGAGCTGGCCACCCGGCTTGGCCTGCCCGCCATCCCAGCCGAGGCCGAGGCGATCATGGTGGCGCGCGACATCGGGCTGGCAAAGCTGACCGGCGGTGCGGTACATTTCGCCCATGTCTCGACAGCGGAGGCGCTGGAGCTGATCCGCCGTGCCAAGGACCAGGGATTGTCCGTGACCTGCGATAGCGCGCCGCCTTATTTCGCCCTGAACGAAACGGCGATTGGCAATTTCCGCTCGTATGCCAAGCTGTCGCCGCCGCTGCGCCGCGAGGCCGACCGCGCCGCCGTGGCGGCGGCGCTGGCCGATGGCACGATCGATGCGGTAGCCAGCGACCACCAGCCGCGCGACGCCGACGACAAGCGCCAGCCCTTCGCCCAGGCCTCCGCCGGCGGCAGCGGGCTGGCGACGCTGCTGGCGGTGACGCTGTCGCAGGTGCATGGCAACGGGCTCGACCTCGTCCGCGCCGTGGCACTGCTGACGGTGCGCCCGGCGCGATTGCTGGGCAGTGCCGCCGGCACGCTGGCGCGTGGCGCGGCGGCAGATCTTTGCCTGTTCCACCCGGAACGGGTCTGGCGTGTCGCCGCCGGCGAGTTGCCGGGCAAGGCGCAGAACACGCCGTTCGACGGGCGGGCGCTAGAAGGGCGTGTGCTCGCCACCTGGAAAAACGGGCGCCTTGTGTTCGGCGCAGCAGAGGCAACGGCATGACCGACACGCACGGCACCGGCCATGGGCCCGGGCACGACGACCACCATGGCGCCGCCGGGCACGACGATGGGCACGGCCCAGGGCACGGCACAGCGCACGGCACCGCGCACGGCACCGCGCACGACGATGGGCACGGCGCCCCGCCTGCCAAAGAGCCGGGCACACGGCACAGCCCAAGGCACACCGCGCCCAGCACGCCCGCATCCACGCCGCGCGGTGCGATGCTGGCCGGCGCGCTGCGCGGCACCGCCGCGGTGGTGGTGCTGGCGGTGGTGCTGCTGCCGGTCTTTTTCGTCATCTACCGGCTGACGCTGTTCGGGGCGGTGCCGGCAAGCGGCGACGCCCCGTTCCTGCTCGGCCTGCTCGGCCTGCCGGGCGGCGCAATCCCGCCCTCGCCCGCCGGCTACCGGGCGCTGTCCGTGCTGGCCGCCGCGCCGTTCTATTACGTCCTGCCATCGCTGCCGCTGACCAATCCGCCGGCCGGGCTGTCGCCCTATCTGGTCCAGGCCACCGCGGCGCTGGCCCTGCTGTCGCAGCTCTGCCTGGCCGGCACGCTGTATGCGACCTACCGCCTCGCCCGCGACTGCGCCGGCCAGGACGCCGGCACCGCCCTGCTGGCCGCGGCCCTGCTGTTCGTGCTGAGCTGGTACAGCCAGTTCACCGCCATCGACCCGCTGGCGATCCTGCTGATCACGGTCGGGCTGTATCTGCTGGAGAGCCGGCAGGGGTTTGCCCTGCTGCTGCTGTCGGCGCCGATCATTAACGAAAAGATCGCCATCGTCTTCGCCTTGTGGTTGACCTTCCGTTGCGCCGTCTCGGCCGCCGACCGCGAGCGGCTGGGGCTGCAATGGGCGACCGCCATGGCGGCGCTGCTACTCTATGTGGGCCTGATCAGCTTCGGCCATCTGCCGGGTGCCGGCATCCACCTGGAACCGGGCAACGCTCCAGACACCTTGCGCGCCACGCTTGCGGCACTGGCGACCCTCGGCGGCCTGATGCTCGGCGTCCTGCCGACCGTCCTGCTGCTCGGCCTGGGCGTGATCGGCCATTTTGGCGGGCACCGAAGGCCAACCGCGCCGCTTCTCTGGGGAGGGCTGTTCCGCCCGGTTGACCTGCTGATGATCCCCGCCATGGTGGCGGTGGCCATTGGGATGGAACTGGTGCTGACCGAGCCGTTCCAGATCGGGCGTATCGTCATGTACGCAGCCCCGCTGTTCGTGATCCCGGCCGCCACGGTGCTGTTCCGCCGCCTCGCCGGCCCGGCGGCCGCCGCAAGCCACGCGGCATGACGCTGGTTCTGCTGGCCTTCGCCGGCTATCTGCTCGGCTCCATCCCGTTCGGCCTGGTGCTGACCACCGCCGCCGGGCTGGGCGATATCCGCAAGATCGGCTCGGGCAATATCGGCGCCACCAATGTGCTGCGCACCGGCCGCAAGGGCCTCGCCGCGGCAACGCTGGTGCTGGACACGGCGAAGGGGGCGGCGGCGGTGCTGATCGGCGCGTATGCCGCCGGCAATGACGGGATTCTCGCCGCCGGGCTTGGGCGCCGTTATCGGCCATCTGTTTCCGGTCTGGCTTGGCTTCAAGGGCGGCAAGGGGGTGGCGACCGGCCTGGGCGTGCTGCTGGCCGCGGCCCCGCTGGCCGGGCTCGCCGCCACCCTGGTCTGGCTCGGCACCGCGCTGCTCACCCGCATTTCCTCGGCGAGCGCGCTGGCCGCCTGCATCGCCGCCCCGGTGATCGGTGCCCTGGTGGGCACGCCCTTGCCGGTCGAGGCGCTGGTGATGATCACCGCCGCCCTGATCGTCGGCCGCCACCATGCCAATATCCGCCGCCTGCTTTCCGGCACCGAGCCGCGCATCGGCGGAGGAAAATGAGCGAGGACCTCGACCGGATTCGCCTCGCCCGCACTGAAGGGGTCGGCCCCGTCACCTACCGCCGCCTGCTGCGAACCTATGGCAGCGCGGCGGCCTGCCTCGACGCCCTGCCCGGCCTGGCCCGCGCCGGCGGGCGCGAAACCGGCCCCAC
This sequence comes from uncultured Alphaproteobacteria bacterium, assembly GCA_963714255.1. Lineage (GTDB taxonomy): Bacteria > Pseudomonadota > Alphaproteobacteria > Acetobacterales > Acetobacteraceae > Rhodovastum. The sequence continues at coordinate 95,636 of CAVQNU010000021.1, read as the reverse complement.
CATCCCCGGCCGCGACAAGGCCGAGCGCGAACTCGAACAGGCCGGACGTGCCCGCGCGGCCCTGCTGTTCGTCGACACGCCGGACTATCCGAAACTGCTCGGCCTGCTGGAAGACGCGCCGCCGGTGCTCTGCGTGCAGGGCCGCCCGGACGTGCTGGACATGCGGGCGGTGGCCATGGTGGGCAGCCGCAACGCCTCGGCCAACGGCCAGCGACTGGCCGAGGCGATGGCCGAGGACCTTGCCGCCGCGGGGCTGGTGGTGGTCTCGGGGCTGGCGCGCGGCATCGACGCGGCGTCGCATGAAGGCGCGCTGCGCGCCGGGCTGACGGTGGCCTGTGTCGCCGGCGGCATTGACGTGCCCTATCCGCCCGAACACGCCGATTTGCAGGCGCGCATTGCCCGCGCTGGCGCGGTGGTGGCCGAGGCGCCGCCCGGCACGGCGCCGCAGGCGCGGCATTTCCCCCGCCGCAACCGCATCATCGCCGGGCTGTCGCTCGCCACCGTGGTGGTCGAGGCGGCGCTGCGCTCGGGCAGCCTGATCACCGCGCGGCACGCGCAGGAGGCCGGGCGCGAGGTATTCGCCGTGCCGGGCTCGCCGCTCGACCCGCGCAGCCGCGGTGCCAATGATTTGATCCGCCAGGGCGCGCTGCTGGCCGAGACCGCGGCCGACGTGCTGGCCGACCTGCCCGGGCACCCCGGCGAGGGGCTGGGGCGCGGGCCGCAGTTCAGCCACCGCCGCGGCGTGCGCGAGGACCCGCCGGAGCCGCCGGAAGACCCGACCGCTTCCGGGCGCGCGCGCGAGCAGGTCGTTGCGCTGCTTGGGGCTTCCCCGACCCCGGTCGACGACCTCATCCGCCGCTCCCGCCTGGCGCCGGGCACCGTGATGGCGGTGCTGCTGATGCTGGAAGTGGCCGGGCGCGCCGAGATGCAGCCCGGGAACATGGTTGCATTGCGGGCCGATCCCGGTCATTAGGCGCGACCCGCCCGCCGCCGCCCCCCGCGAGAACAGGACCGCATGACGGACGTCGTCGTCGTCGAATTGCCCGCCAAGGCAAAGACCATCAACAAATATCTGGGCAGCAAGTTCACCGTGCTGGCCAGCTTCGGGCATGTGCGCGACCTGCCGCCCAAAGACGGCAGCGTGCGTCCGGACAACGACTTCGAAATGGACTGGGAGGCCGACGAGCGCGGCACCCGCCAGGTCGCCGCCATCGCCAAGGCGCTCAAGGGCGCGCGTACCCTTTATCTGGCGACCGACCCGGACCGCGAGGGCGAGGCGATCAGCTGGCATGTGCGCGCCATGCTGGACGCCCAGCGCGCGCTGAAGGGTGTCGAGGTACGGCGGATCACCTTCAACGAAATCACCCGCAACGCCATCCGCTACGCCGTCGAACACCCGCGCGACCTCGACCAGCCGCTGATCGAAGCCTATCTGGCGCGCCGCGCGCTCGATTACCTGGTAGGGTTCACCCTGTCGCCGGTGCTCTGGCGCAAGCTGCCGGGCAGCCGCAGCGCCGGGCGGGTGCAGTCGGTGGCGCTGCGGCTGATCTGCGAGCGCGAGGCCGAGATCGAGGCCTTCCGGGCGCGCGAATACTGGACCGTCGAGGCGGCGTTCCTCACGCCCGCCGAGGCGCCGTTCACCGCGCGGCTGACCCATCTCGATGGCAAGAAGCTCGAGCAGTTCGACCTGCCCGACGCGGCCTCGGCGCTGCGGGCGAAGGCCGCCGTCGAGGCCGGCACGTTCAGCGTCGCCTCGGTCGAGCGCAAGCGGGTCAAGCGCAACCCGCCCGCGCCGTTCACCACCTCCACCCTGCAGCAGGAAGCCTCGCGCAAGCTCGGCTTCGGCGCCCAGCAGACCATGCGGCTGGCGCAGCAACTCTACGAAGGCGCCGAGATCGACGGCGACACGGTCGGCCTGATCACCTATATGCGGACCGACGGCGTGCAGATGGCGCGCGAGGCGGTTTCGGCCATCCGCGACCATGTGCAGGGCGCCTACGGTCCGGCCTATCTGCCGGCTGCGCCGCGCGAATACACCAGCCGCGCCAAGAACGCCCAGGAAGCGCACGAGGCGATCCGGCCGACCGACGTGGCACGCACGCCCGACAGCGTGGCCATGCACCTCAATGCCGACCAGCGTCGGCTGTACGAATTGGTGTGGAAGCGGGCGGTGGCCAGCCAGATGCAGTCGGCCGAGTTCGACCAGGTGGCGGTCGACGTGGCCGACGCAAAGCCGAACGGGCCGCGCCTGCGCGCCACCGGCTCGATCATGGCCTTCGACGGGTTCCTCAAACTGTATCGCGAGGACCAGGACGACGTGCCCGGCGAGGCCGGCGCCGAGGACGCCGACCGCATGCTGCCGCCGATGCGCGAGCGCGACCGGCTGCGCCACGCCCCCGAGGGCGCCTGGGTGACCGCCGACCAGCATTTCACCCAGCCGCCGCCGCGCTATTCGGAAGCCAGCCTGGTGAAGAAGATGGAGGAGTTGGGCATCGGCCGGCCCTCCACCTATGCGTCGATCCTGTCCGTGCTGCAGGACCGCAATTACGTCCGGCTGGACCGGAAACGGTTCATTCCGGAAGACCGCGGCCGGCTGGTCACCGCCTTCCTCGTCAGCTTCTTCAACCGCTACGTCGACACCGGCTTCACCGCCAATCTGGAGGAGCAACTCGACGACATCTCCGACGGGCGGGCGGACTGGCGGGCGGTGATGCGCGCCTTCTGGGAAGAATTCTCCCGCGCCGTCGAGCAGACCCGTGATCTGAAAATCGGCGACGTGATCGCCGCCCTGGACCGCGACCTCGGCGCGCATTTCTTCCCGCCGCGCGACGACGGCACCGACCCGCGCACCTGCCCGGCCTGCAGCGTCGGGCGGCTCGGCCTGAAGCTCGGCCGGCACGGCAGCTTCATCGGCTGTTCGAACTATCCCGCCTGCCAGTACACGCGCCGGCTGGCGATCGAGTCCGGCGAGGAGAACGGCGATACGCTGAAAGAGGGCATGCGGGTCCTTGGCCAGCACCCGGAGACCGGCGAGGAGATTTCGGTGCGGCGCGGGCCGTACGGCGTCTACGCGCAACTCGGCGAGCAGGTGGACGGCAGCAAGACCAAGCCGAAACGCACCAGCCTGCCGAAGGGGCTGGACGGCGACAGCGTCACCCTGGAGCAGGCGCTGGCGCTGCTGTCGCTGCCGCGCATCGTCGGCATCCATCCCGAGGCGAAGGAGCCGATCGAGGCGGGGCTGGGGCGGTTTGGGCCTTATGTGAAGATGGGCGGGGTGTTCGCCTCGCTCGACCGCGACGACGACGTGCTGGTGGTCGGGCTGAACCGTGCCGTTGATCTGCTGGCCAAGAAGCTGGCGAGCGTGCGCGCGCTGGGGCCGCACCCGGCCGACCGCGAGCCGGTGCTGGTGCGCAAGGGGCGGTTCGGGCCGTATGCGCAGCACGGCAACCGGATCGCCAACCTGCCGCGTGACGTGATGATGGACGACATCACGCTGGCGCAGGCGGTGGCGCTGCTGGCCGAAAAGGGCAAGCCGATGAAGCCGCGCGGCGGCAAGGGCGCGGCGAAGAAGACGGCGGCGAAGAAGGCAACGGCGGACGCGGCGCCGGCCGCGCCGGTCAATCAGGCAGCGGCGAAGAAGACAGCGGTGAAGAAGTCCGGGACGACGAAGGCCCCCGCCAAGAAAGCAGGCGCAAAGAAAGCGACCGGGAAGACCGCACCGGCACGCAAGGCGGGATGAGCCGGGTGTGACCGCGGCCCCTCCCCCCAACCCCCTCCCTCAAGGGGAGGGGGAGAAGAAAGAAAGCCCCCTCCCCTTGAGGGAGGGGGTTGGGGGAGGGGTTCGGCGCGGCACCGAAGGCGGGGCCTGAGCGCATGGCCCGCAAACGCCGCGACCCGCCCGAACTGCCCAGCCGCGACGCCATCCGCCGCTTCGTGCGCGACTCGCCCGGCCGGGTGGGAAAGCGCGAAATCGCCCGCGAGTTCGGCCTGACCTCCGACCAGCGCCTGGAGCTGCGCGACCTGCTGAAAGACATGGCCGCCGAAGGCGAGGTCGCCCCCGCCGGGCGCCGCCGCGTCGCCGCCCCCGGAAGGCTGCCCGACGCCATGGTGGTGCAGATCACCGGCACCGACCCGGACGGCGACGCCATCGCCCGCCCGGTCGGCTGGGACGGCGACGGCCCGCCGCCGCTGGTGCTGATGGCGCCCGAACCGCGCGGCCGCCCGGCGCTGGCGCCGGGGGAGCGTGTCTTGGCCCGGCTGAGCCCGATCGGCCCCGGCAAGTACGAAGGCCGCACGCTGAAACGCCTGACCGACGCCCCCGGCCGGGTGCTGGGCGTGTTCCACCCCGCCCCGCGCGGCGGCGGCGGACGCATCGTGCCCACCGACCGCCGCTCCAAGGCCGAATGGACGGTGCCGCCGGGCGAGGAAGGTGAGGCCAAACCGGGCGAGATCGTGCTGGCCGCCCCCCTGCCCTCCACCGGCTATGGGCTGAAACCGGCGCGCGTCATCGAGCGCCTGGGCAGCATGGGCGATGCGCGTTCAGTCAGCCTGGTGGTCATCCACACCCAGGACATTCCGGTGGAATTCCCCGCGGCCGCACTCGCCGAGGCCGGGCGGGCCGGCGGGGTCGGCCCGCAGGGGCGCACCGATATCCGCGACATCCCCCTGGTGACCATCGACGGCGAGGATGCGCGCGACTTCGACGATGCGGTGTTCGCCGCCGCCGACGGCGACGGGTTCCGCCTGGTGGTGGCGATCGCCGACGTGGCCCATTACGTCCGCCCCGACTCGGCGCTGGACCGGTCGGCGCGCACCCGCGGCAATTCCTGTTATTTTCCGGATCGCGTCGTGCCGATGCTGCCGGAGGCGCTGTCGAACGGCTGGTGCAGCCTGCGCCCGGGCGAGGATCGCGGCTGCCTGTTCGTCGACATGCGCATCGATGCCGCCGGCCGCAAAACCGCGCACCGGTTCGGCCGTGGCCTGATGCGCAGCGCGGCCCGCCTGACCTACGAGCAGGTGCAGGCCGCGCAGGAGTCCGGCGACGATCTGGGACTGGCTTTGCCCGCCCTCTATGCCGCTTTCCGCGTTTTGCTGGCCGCCCGCGACGCCCGCGGCACGCTCGATCTGGACCTGCCGGAGCGGCGGGTGGTGCTGGACGATGCCGGCCGGGTGGCCTCCGTCACCCCGCGGCCGCGGCTGGACAGCCACCGGCTGATCGAGGAGTTCATGGTGCTGGCCAATGTGGCCGCCGCCGAGGAACTCGAACGGCTGCGCCAGCCTTGCGTCTACCGCGTGCACGCCCCGCCTTCTGAGGAAAAGCTGGAGGCGCTGCGCGGCTTCCTGCGCACGCTCGACATATCGTTGCCGCCGGGCAATCAGCTGCATCCGCGCGACCTCGACCGGGTGCTGAAAACGGTGGCCGGGCGGGAACAGGCGCCGCTGGTCAATGAGGTGATGCTGCGCAGCCAGTCGCAGGCCGCTTATGCGGTGGACAATATCGGCCATTTCGGCCTGGCGCTGGCGCGCTATGCCCATTTCACCAGCCCGATCCGGCGCTACGCCGATCTGCTGGTGCACCGCGCCCTGGTGCGCGGCCTGAAGCTGGGCGATGGCGGGCTGGAGGACGCCGAAACACCGCATCTGGCCGACTGGTCCGAACACATCACAGCCACCGAACGGCGTGCGGCGCTGGCCGAACGCGACGCGATCGACCGGTACCTCGCTGCGTTCATGGCAGACAAGGTGGGAACGGTGTTCGCCGCGCGCATTTCAGGGGTGACCCGGTTCGGTCTTTTCGTCACAGTTACGGGCAACGGCGCGAGCGGACTTGTCCCGGTGTCTTCGCTGCAAGACGATTTCTGGTTTCATGACGAAGCGACCCAGACCCTGTCGGGCCGCCGGACGCGGCTCACTTGGCGACTGGCCCAGGAGGTCGACGTGCTGCTCGCCGAGGCAAGCCCGGTAACCGGCGGAATGGTTTTCCATATCCTGCAGGGGACGGACGCGGGCGCGGCCGGACCAGGGACCGGGAGGGGACGCTCCCGGCGCAGGTAATGATCGCCTCGCTCCTGTTTCTGCTGTATTTTGTCACGCCTGCTGCGGCCGAGCCCTTCGTGCCCGGTCAGGCGTTGGACGAGCGCCTGGTGGCGCAGGTCACCGCCAGCGCGCTTGCGTTCATGGCACCGCGGACGCTGGAGCCGGTGCCGGTCTGGCAGCTCGCGCTGTGGGGCCTGCGCGGGCTCACCACGCTGGATGCAAGGCTGGCAGTGGAGCTGCGCGGCGGCACCCTGCGCTTAAGCATCGGCGGCCGCACGCTGGCCGCACGCGCGCCACCCGCACCCGACGATGCCGACGGCTGGGGAGAAGCGACGGCGCAGTTCGTCCGAGCCGGCTGGGACGCCTCCGAGGCGGTGCGGCGGGCCGGCACGCAGGGGATTGTGCGCACGTTCTTCGACGAATTGTTCAACCATCTGGACCCGTATTCGCGCTATGCGCCTCCGGCCGACGCGGCCGCCGACCGGGAGCGCCGCGCAGGCCGGGCGGGTATCGGCGTGCAGGTGGCGCGCAGCGGCGGCGGCTTCGCGGTGCAGGACGTGGCCGCCGACGGGCCGGCGGCGCAGGCCGGCGTGCGCGCCGGCGACCGCATCCTGGCGGTCGACGGGCAGACCACCCAAGGGGCCGACCTCGAATCGGTGAACGCCCTGCTGGCCGGACCGGAAGGGACGCCCGTGTCGGTTTCCCTGCGCGGCCACGATGGGCGGACGCGCAGTCTCGACTTGGTGCGCGCCCTGGTGCCGCCGGAAACCGTGGTGGCCACGCGGGTGGACGATCTGCTGGTGCTGCGGGTCAGCGGCTTCGCCGGCGACACCGGCGCGCGGCTGGGCCACGAAATCGAGCGCGGCCTGGCCGGGCCGCGCCCGCCGCGCGGCCTGGTGCTGGACCTGCGCGGCAATCGCGGCGGGCTGCTGCGCCAGGCCGCGGTGGCCGCCGGCACGCTGATCGCCGACGGGCTGGTGGCTATGACCCAGGGTCGCGATCCGGCCGCCGCGCATGAGTTCCACGCCGAGGGCACCGATCTCGGCCATGGCCTGCCGGTGGTGGTAATGGTGGACGGGCGCTCGGCCAGTGCCGCCGAAATTCTCGCCGCCGCCCTGGCCGATCAGGGACGCGCGGTGGTGGTGGGCAGTTCGACCCTTGGCAAAGGGCTGGTGCAGACCATCGGCCCGCTGCCCGATGGCGGCGAATTGCTGGTGACGTGGAGCCGGGTGCTGGCGCCGCTGGGCTGGCCGATCCAGGGTCTCGGCGTGCTGCCGCAAGTGTGCACCAGCCTGGGCGTCGATTCCCTCATGCGGCAACTGGCCGAACTGGCGCATGGGCAGTCAATGCTGGGGCCGCCGTTGCAACGCCACCGCGCGGCGCGGCCGCCGCTGGCGCCGGCGGAGATGCTGGAAATCCGCAATACCTGCCCGGCCGCGGAGGGACGGGATAACGATCTGCTGGCGGCGCGGTTGCTGATTGAGACACCGGCGGCTTATGCGGCGGCGCTGCTGGGGCCGGCGAGGTAGAAAGGAAGGAAGGCCAGGGGCAGAGCCCTGGCCTTCCTTCCTTTCTCCCTTGACGTCCCCCACCCGAATGCGCGATGAGCGCGGTCCTTCGAGGGATTTTCCACCATGGCCAAGACCAACACGGTTCAGATCAAGCTCGTGTCCACCGCCGACACCGGCTATTTCTACGTCACCAAAAAGAACGCCCGCGCGCAGACCGGCAAGCTGGAGTTCCGCAAATACGACCCGGTGGCGCGCAAGCACGTCGCCTTCAAGGAAGCCAAAATCAAGTAGCCCGCGGCGTCAGGCCGCCGGCGCGGCGGCCATTTCCACTCGGTTGCGACCGCTGCGCTTGGCCAAGTACATCGCCTGATCGGCCGCCTGCAGCAGCAACTCGGCGTTATGGTTGCGGGCGTCGCTGAACGCCACCCCGATGCTCACCGTCACCTGATGCGTCGCCCCCGGCTCGGGGATGAACTCCATGTGCTCGATGGAGTCGCGCAGCCGTTCGGCTGCCATCGCCGCATCCTGCGCGCCGGTGCCTGGCATGACCACCACGAACTCCTCGCCGCCGTAGCGGGCGATGCTGTCAAACACGCGGATGCGGCCACGTAGCATCTCCGCCACCGCTTTGAGCGCCCGGTCGCCGGCCGGATGGCCATAGCGGTCGTTGATGGTTTTGAAGTGATCGACATCGATCATCATCACCGCAATGCCGCCGGTCTGGGCAATGGCCATCAGCCCGCGCAGATGTCGCATCAGGTAGCGCTGGTTGTAGAACCCGGTCAGCGGATCGGTCAGCGCCATCTCCAGCGCGCTGCCGAGATCAGCGCGCAGCCGGTCCTGGTAGAACTTGCGGCGGATCTGGTTGCGCGCGCGGGCGCGCAGCTCGTTCTCGTCGATCGGGCGCAGCAGCCAGTCGTTGGCGCCCAGATCAAAACCGCGCAGGATGCGGTCTTTCTGCTCGGGCTCGGCGATCAGCAGCAGCGGGATGTCCTGGGTGGCGTCGATGGCGCGCAGACGCGAGGCCAGCCGCAGCGGGTCCTCGGCAGTCAGCGACAGGCTGAGCACCACCAGGTCGAACGGAATGGCGGCGGTCAGCGCCAACGCCTCGGCTTCCGCGGCGGCGCGCCCGGGCAGGATGCCTTCACGCGACAGCGCGTCCTGTACGGTTTGGGCGCCCAGGTCCCAATCGTCCACGACCAGCGCGCGGGCGCCAGCAACTGAGGGCGGAGCCAGCGATTCGGCGGTCAGGCCTAGGGCGCGGGCGGTCTCGCCGCGCAGGCGCCACTCGTCCAGCAGCCGCTTGAGCCGCACCAGCGACCGCACGCGCGCCAGCAGCGTGTCGTACTCGACCGGCTTGGTCAGGAAATCGTCCGCCCCCGCCTCCAGGCCGCGCAGCCGCTCGCCGGGCTCGCCAAGGGCGGTGACCATGACGACGGGGATGTGCATGGTAGCCGCATCGTCCTTAAGCCGGCGGCAGGTCTCGTAGCCGTCCATCTCCGGCATCATGACGTCGAGCAGGATCAGGTCGGGCTGCCAGGACTGGGCGATGCTGATCGCCGTGAACCCGTCCGCGGCGCTGGCCACCTGGTAATATTCGGCCGACAGCTTGGCCTCGAGCAGGCGCGTGTTCGTCGGCAGGTCGTCGACGATGAGAATGCGTGCAGTCATCGGCGGCGAGCGGTGCCTTCCTTGCCGGGAGCATGTGGGCGGCAACACTACAACCACCGCGTGCCGCAAAGATAGTCGCAGTGGCACCGGACGGACCGCGCCGGATAAGCCGGTCCGGCGCGAAACCGCAACGGCCGCCCGCCTAGGTTAGGACAGCGGCAGAAGCCGTCGTCAGCGATGCCGAAATTGTGAACCGGCTGCGCGACAGCGGGCCCGCGCGGCCATTTCAGCGGGCGATGAACTGAGTCTTGCCGAACAGCACCTCGCGGGCCGAGTTCGGTGATCGCGCCCTTGCGCTGGTGCTCGGCCAGCACGGCGCAGCCGCGCTGCACCGCCGGCCGGGCGTCGATCACCTCGAACCATCGTTTGACGTTGGGGAAATCGTTGAAGTCGACGTTGCGGCGATGCGGGTGGCGCAACCAGGGATAGGTGACGATATCGGCGATCGAGTAGTCATCCCCCGCCAGAAACGCTTCCTGAGCGAGGCGCTTTTCCAGCACCCGATGCAGGCGGATCACCTCGTTTTGGTAGCGCTCGATTGCGTACGGAATTTTTTCCGGCGCATAGTTGCTGAAGTGGTTGAACTGGCCGAACATCGGCCCGACGCCGCCCATCTGAAACATCACCCATTGCAGGCAGGTGTAGCGGGCCTGCGGGGCCGCGGGGATGAGGCGGCCGGTCTTCTCGGCCAGGTAGATCAGGATGGCGCCGGATTCGAACAGGGTGATCGGTTCGCCCCCGGGCCCGTCGGGATCGACGATGGCGGGAATGCGGTGGTTGGGGGTGATGGCCAGGAATTCCGGCTTGAACTGATCGCCGGCACTGATGTTGATCGGGATCACCTTGTAGGGAAGTTCCAGCTCCTCCAGCGCGATGTGCAGCTTGTGGCCGTTCGGCGTGGGCCAGGTCCAGGCTTCGATCATCTGTGCGTTCCCATTGCGGCTGCGGCTGATCTAGGGTGCGCCGGCCAGATATTCCATCGCCGCCTGCACTCCGCCCGGCCGGTGCGGCACGCCGGCGGCGCGCAGCCCCATCTCCACCCCGCCCAGCGTGCCCACCAGCATCAGATCGGAAAAATCGCCCAGGTGGCCGATGCGGAACACGCGGTCGTTCAGCGGGCCGAGCCCGTTGCCCAGGCTCATGTTAAATCGCTCCAGGATCACCGCCCGCAGCGCGTTGGCCGAGTGCCCATCCGGGACTCGCACCGCGGTGAGCGAAGACGAATAATGCCGCGGATCGGCGCACTGGATGTCCAGGCCCCAGGCGCGCACGGCGGTTCGCGTGGCCTCGGCGTGGCGGTCGTGGCGAGCGAACACGCACTCCAGCCCTTCCTCCAGCAGCATGTCCAGTGCCGCATCGAGGCCATACAGGAGGTTGGTGGCAGGTGTGTAAGGGAAATAACCCGTGGCGTTGGCGGCCAACATCGGCCGCCAGTCCCAGTAGCTGCGCGGAAGTTTGGCGTTCGCCGCCGCCGCCAGCGCCTTGGCGCTGATGGCGTTGAACGACAGGCCAGGCGGCAGCATCAGCCCCTTCTGCGAGCCGGCGACGGTCACGTCCACGCCCCATGCGTCGTGGCGATAGTCGATGCTGCCGAGCGAGGAAATCGTATCCACCAGCAGCAGCGCCGGATGGCCGGCGGCGTCGATCGCCGCGCGCACCTCGTCGATGCGGCTGGTGCAGCCGGTGGAGGTTTCATTGTGCACCACGCAAACCGCCTTGATGCGCCGGGCGCCGTCCTGCGCCAGCGCGGCCCCGATGCCGGCCACATCCGCGCCGCGGCGCCAGTCGGTGTCGATGAACACCGCATCGAGGCCAAGCTTCTCCGCCATTTCCTTCCACAGCGTGGCGAACCAGCCGGTGCGGCACATGAGCACCGTATCGCCGGGCGAGAGCGTATTGCTCAGCGCCGCCTCCCACGCGCCGGTGCCGGAGGCCGGGTAGATCACCACCTCACTGTCGGTGCGGAAGATGCGTTTCAGCCTGGCCAGGATGCGCAGGCCCAGCGGGCCGAAGGCCGGGCCGCGATGGTCCATGGTGGGATAGTCCATCGCCCGCAACACCCGGTCCGGCACGTTGGTGGGGCCGGGAATCTGCAGGAAATGACGTCCGGGCGGGGTGGCGGGCATGGGTGCGTCTCCTGGGCAGGTGGGTGAAGGAAGAAAGGCCAGGGCTCTGCCCTGGACCCGCCAAGGGCCACAAGGCCCCTGGACCCCGCTACTTTAGACAGTTGTTTTGAGAGGGGGGTGAGGAGATGATCCGGTTCAACTGCTCACCCCCCTCTCAAAACAACTGTCTAAAAAGTAATGGGTTCCAAGGGGCCACTGCCCCTTGGCGGGTCCAGGGCAGAGCCCTGGCCTTTCTTCCTTCACCCGACTGCCCAGGAGACGCACTCCATGTCCCCCCTCGCCGACCGTCTGCGCCGCGAGACGCGGGCCGAGGTTTTGTTCACCGATGCCGATCGCGGGCGCTACGCCACCGACGCCTCGATCTACCAGGTGATGCCCGAGGGCGTAATCGTGCCGCGGAGCATCGACGATGTGGCGGCCGCGCTGGCGGTTTGCCGCGAGGCGGGCGTGCCGGTATTGGCGCGTGGCGGCGGCACCAGCCAGTGCGGACAGACGGTCAATCGCGCCCTCGTGATCGACTGCAGTAAGCATTTGCGCCGCATCCTGGCGGTGGATGTGCGGGCGCGCACAGCGCTGGTCGAGCCCGGCCTGGTGCTGGGCCATCTGAACGCCGCTCTGCGGCCGCATGGTCTGTTCTTCCCGGTCGATCCGAGCACCCATGCGCGCTGTACTATTGGCGGCATGGCGGGCAACAATTCCTGCGGCGCGAAGTCAATCCGCTACGGGCTGATGGCCGACAACGTGGCCTCCATCGACGCGATTCTGGCCGACGGCACGCGCCACCGGTTTGGCGCGATGGCGGACGATGCCGGCATGACCGGACTCGTGCAACGCCTGCGCGCCCTTGGCGCCGCGGAGGCGGGGGAAATCGAAGCGCGGTTTCCGCGCCAGTTGCGCCGTGTCGGCGGCTATAACATCGACGCGCTGACGCCGGCCGCGCGCGCGTCCGGCCGCGATAATCTGGCCCGGCTGCTGGTCGGGTCGGAGGGCACGCTCGCCTTTTCCGCAGCCCTGGAGCTGAAACTTTCGCCCATCAAGCCGCGCAAGGTTCTCGGCATCTGCCAGTTCCCCACCTTCCGCCGCGCCATGGAGGCGGCGCGGCACCTTGTCACGCTTGATCCCGAAGCCGTCGAACTGGTGGACCGCACCATGATCGATCTCGGCCGGGCGATTCCAATCTACCGCGCCACCATCGACCGCATGCTCATCGGCGAACCCGATTCCCTTCTGATCGTTGAGTTCCACGGCCACGAAAACTCGCCTCTCCACGCCAAACTCGCCGAGCTGGACACGATGATGGCCGATCTCGGCCTGCCCGGCACGGTGGTGCGCGCAACCGACCCAGGCTTTCAGGCCGCCATCGCCGACGTGCGCGAGGCCGGGCTGAACATCATGATGTCGATGAAGGGCGACGGCAAACCGGTGTCGTTCATCGAGGACTGCGCCGTCGATCTCGACGATCTGGCCGACTACACCGAGCGGCTGAACGAGGTGTTCGCCCGGCACGGCACCAAGGGCACCTGGTATGCGCACGCCTCGGTCGGCTGCCTGCATGTCCGCCCGGTGCTGAACATGAAAGACCCCGCCAACGTCGCGCGCATGCGCGCGATCGCCGAGGAATGTTTCGCCCTCGTCCGCGCCTACAAGGGCAGCCATTCCGGCGAGCACGGCGACGGCATCGCCCGCAGCGAGTTCCACCCCGCCATGTTCGGCCCACGCATCGCCGCGGCGTTCGAGACGGTGAAGGACGCGTTCGATCCCGCCGGTCTGCTGAACCCGGGCCGCATCGTGCGGCCGCCGCGCATGGATGACCGTTCGCTGCTGCGCACCCCGCCGGACTATGCGGCGGCGCCCGGTTTCACCCCGAAGCTCGATTGGTCGGCCTGGCCCGGCCCGCTCGGCGGCATGCTGGGGGCGGTGGAGATGTGCAACAACAACGGCACCTGCCGCAGCTTCGATGCCGGCGTGATGTGCCCGTCCTATCGCGCCACCCGCGACGAAGCGCATCTGACGCGGGGCCGCGCCAACACGCTGCGCCTGGCCCTCACCGGCCAGCTTGGCCGCGACGCCATGGCCTCCGATGCCGTGGCCGACGCCATGAAACTATGCGTGTCGTGCAAAGCCTGCCGGCGCGAATGCCCGACCGGCGTCGACATGGCGAAGATGAAAATCGAGGTGCTGGCGGCGCGCGCCCACCGCCATGGCGTCGCGCTGCGCGAGCGCATGGTGGCCGAACTGCCGCGCATCGCCACGTTTGCCGGACGCGTACCGGCACTCGCCAATGCGCTGCAGAAAGTCGCAGCGCCACGCCTGGGTTTTGCCGCCGGGCGATCGTTGCCGGCGTTTCGTGGCGATGCGTTTGGCGACACCGAGGCGCCGGCCGAAGGCGACGTCGTTCTGTTCGCGGACTGCTTCAACCGGCATTTCGAACCCGAAAACCTGCGCGCCGCCCTGCGCGTGCTGCGCACCGCCGGTCTTTCCCCTGCGGTTGCCCGCGGCGGCGCCCGCCCGCTGTGCTGCGGCCGGACCTACCTCGCCGCCGGCATGGTGGGGCGCGCGCGCGACGAAGCGCGACGAACCCTCGCGGCCTTGCGCGGCACGGCGCCCGTCGTGGGGCTGGAACCGTCCTGCCTGTTCACCTTGAAAGACGAGTTCCCGTCGCTCCTGCCCGGTGCCGAGGCACGCGCCCTCGCCGGCCGCGCAGTTCTCCTCGGCGAATTTCTCGCCGCGCGCACGCTGCCGCTCTCACCGCTGCCGCGAACCGCGCATGTGCACGGTCATTGCCACCAAAAAAGCTTTGGCGCGTTTACCCCCGCCCTCGCCGCCCTGCGGCAGGTCCCTGGCCTCACCGTCAATTCGATCGCCGCGTCCTGCTGCGGCATGGCCGGCGCATTCGGCTACCAGGAAGAAACGCAGGACATATCACGCGCAATGGCCGAGGCAGGGCTGCTCCCCGCCATCCGCGCCGCGGACGCCGAAGACTTGATCGTCGCCGACGGCACCTCCTGCCGCCAGCAGATCCACGACCTCGCGGGCCGGACAGCAGTGCATTCGGTACGCGTCCTGGATATGGCAATGACCTCGCCTACACCCCCAGATGGCGGTGCATGAACTCGGCATCCCGCCGCAGCGTGTCGGGGGCGCCGGCGTAAACGACGCTCCCCTTCACCAGCACCGTCACGCTATCGGCCAGCGACAACACCGCCGATACCGTGCGGTCCACCACGATCGTCGCAATCCCCGCCGCACGCACTGTGCGGATCGTGCGCCAGATCTCGTCGCGCATCAGCGGCGCCAACCCCTCGGTGGCCTCGTCCAGAATCAACAGCCGCGGATTGGTCATCAGCGCCCGACCAACCGACAGCATCTGCTGCTCGCCGCCCGACAAATGGTTGCCGCGATTGTCCAGGCGCTGTCGCAACCGCGGGAACAGGTCCAGCACCCGCGCCTCGGTCCACTCCCGCCGCCCGTCCACGCCTGGCCTTGCCGCCAGGCGCAGATTCTCGATCACGCTGAGCGAGCCGAACACGCCCCGCCCCTCCGGCACCACCGCAATGCCCCGGCGCACCCGGCGGAACGCGGGCTCGCGCGACACATCCGCACCGTCGAGCAGCACCTGCCCTTCCTCGGCCGGTAACAGGCCTAACAGGCAACGTAACAACGTGGTCTTGCCCATGCCGTTGCGGCCCATCAGGCCGACGGCCTCGCCTTTGCTGACAACGAAGTCTACGCCTCTCAGCACGCGGCTTGAACCGTAGCCGGCGACCAGGCCTCGGGCTTCAAGAAGCGGGGGCTCCGCCCCTCGACCCCGCCAGGGGCTTTGCCCCTGGACCCCACCAGGGCTTAGCCCTGGAACCTCTTCGCTCATGTGTCGTGGCCCAGATAGGCTTCGCGCACTGCGGCGGAGTCGCGAATCCGCGCCGGCGGGCCGCGTTCCAGCACACGCCCGTCCACCATCACCGTCATCGTGTCGGCGACGGAAAACACAACGTCCATGTCGTGCTCGATCAGCAGCACCGCATGGTCGCGCGCGAGCTCGCGCAGCAGCGCGGCAAGCCGCTCGCTCTCCTCCGGACCCATGCCGGCCAGCGGCTCGTCCAGCAACAGCACCCGCGGCCTTGCGGCCAACGCGATGGCGATCTCCAGCAAACGCAACTGGCCGTGGCTGAGCGTGCCGGCCACGCGGCCACCCACCTCGGCGAGACCGACACGCAACAGCGACACACAGGCCGCATGCAACGGCGGCGCCTCATCGGCCACCAGCCGCAGCAAATGCCCGCGCGGCACCAGCACCGCCTGCGCCGCCAGACGCACATTCTCCAGCACCGTCATCGCCAGCATGACATTCGTGCGCTGAAACGAACGCCCGATCCCCGCCCTGGCGAGCTGCCAGTTCGCCCGCCCGGTCACATCCTTTCCCTCGATGCGGATGCTGCCGGAATCGGGCGCGAGCTCGCCCGACAGCAGGTTCACCAGCGTGCTTTTGCCGGCGCCGTTCGGGCCGATCACGGCATGCAACTCCCCGCGATGCAATTCCAGCGACACGTCGCTGACCGCGCGCAACCCCCCGAAGCGGCGGGAAAGCCGCACCGCCTCCAGCACCAGCGTCATGACGCGGCGCCGCGGCGCAGACCGGCAAGCCCGCGCGGCAAGGCCAGCACCACCGCCAGCACCACCAGCCCCTCCACCAGACCCTGCCGCTCGGTGATCGACTGGCTCACCTCGGCAACCGCGGTGAACGCGAAGGCGCCGAGAATCGGGCCATACAGCGTGCCGATGCCGCCGAGCAGCACCATCAGCAACGCATCCGCCGAGCGGTGCCAGCCCAGCATGTCGGGGGTCACGAACGCATCCGTCACGGCGGACATGTGCCCGGCGATGCCGGCCAGCATGCCGGCCAGCGCAAACGCCGCCAGTTTCAGGCCGCGCACGTCATGGCCGGTCGCCGCCATGCGGTGCTCGTTCGCCTTGATGCCCAGCAGCGCGCGGCCGAACAAGGTACGCATCAGCCCCTGCAACGTGGTATACATCAGCACGAGAACGAAAAGATTAAGCAGCAGCAGCACGGCCGGCCGGTCGGCGCGCGAAACCACCAACTCCAGACCGCCCAACCCGAACACCGGACGCTGGATGAACGCGCCGTCGTTGCCGCCGCCGAGGCTGGTGTCGTGGAAAATGAAGAACAGCATCTGCCCGAAGGCAAGCGTGCTCATCAGGAAAAAAAAGCCCGACGTGCGCAGCACCAGCACGCCGATCGCCAGCGCCGCCCCCCCCGCCAGCACCGCGGCGGCAGCCAGGGTCACCAGGATGGAAGGCGGCGCGCCGAGAAACTGCGTCGTCAGATACACCGAATAGGCGCCGAGCCCGAAAAACGCCGCATGCCCGAGGCTGACCAGCCCAGTGCCGCCCACCAGCAACTGCAGGCTCAGTGCGAACATCGCCGCCACCAGCGCGGTGGACGCAAGCTCAAGATAGTAGGGGGACGCATACAGCGGCGCACAGGCCAGCAGCACCGCCAGCACGAAAAACAGGAAATTCAGCCGCAGGGACGCCAGAATCATGCGCTCAGGCCCGCGCGAAAAGGCCAGCCGGCCGCCACAGCAGCACGGCCGCCATCAGCACGTAAATCGAGGCGCCGGCCAGCACCGGCACATAGGCGGTGCACAGCGTATCGATCAGTCCCACCAGCAGCGCCCCCCAGAAGGCGCCGGCCATGGACCCAAGCCCACCGATCACCACCACGACGAAGGAAACAATGAGAAACCCCTGCCCCATCCCAGGATACACCGACTGGATCGGGGCGGCCAGGGCGCCCGCCAGCATCGCCAGCGCGGTGCCGGCGGCGAACACCAGCGCATAGATCAGCCGCGCATCGATGCCCAGCAGATCGACCATTTCAGCGTTCTCCGCGGCCGCCCGCACCGCCGAGCCGATGCGGGTGCGTTCGAGCAGCAGGAACATCGCAGCCGCCACCGCCAGACACACCGCCAGCACCAGCAGCCGATAGGCCGAATAGGAAAAACCGCCGATCACCGGCACCGAGAAATCGAACGCCTCCGGCACGGCCACGCTATGGAACTGGTTGTCGATCAGCGCCGCCCGCGCCTCCTCGAACAGCAAAATGAGCGCGAACGTCAGCAACACCTGATCCAGGTGATCGCGCGTGCGGAAGCGGCGGAACAGCACGCGTTCCAACAGCACGCCGAACACCGCCCCGCCGGTCACCGCGACCGCCAGCGCCACCCACAGCGAGGCGCCGCTCCGCACGACCGCGAAAGCCAGATACGCCCCCAGCATGAACAGGCTGCCATGCGCCAGGTTGATAATCCCCATGACGCCGAACACCAGCGTCAGCCCGCTGCTGATCAGGAACAGCAGCAGGCCGTATTGCAGCCCGTTCAGCACCTGAACGAGCAACCCTGACATCCACATCGCCCGGTCAGGCCGGCATCTTGCATCCCGTGCCGGGATCGGCGAGGTCGCGGATGGCGATGCCGATCACCCGGTTCTCGCCGTTGCGCACCTCGCGCAGGTAATGCGTCTGCACCGGGTTGTGCTGCGGCGACAGCTTGAAGCGCCCGCGCGGGCTGTCGATCGAGGCGGCCGCCATGGCGGCGACCAGTGGCTTGAGCGCATCGGCGTCGCCATGGGTGGCGGCAAGACCGATGGCGAGCAACTGGCCGGCATCGTAGCCCTGCACGGCAAAGACATCGGCCTCGCGGCCGGCGCGCGCCTTGAACGCCGGGCGGAAGGCGTTGTTCTTCGGGTTGTCCAGCCCGTCGCCGTAATGCAGCGCCGTCTGGATGCCCTCGGCCGTGGCGCCCTGGCCGACCAGCGTGCCCTCGGTGAGGTAGCCGGGCCCGTACAGCGGCAGCTTTGCCCGCAAGCCCGCGGCGGCATAGTCGCGCACGAACTGCACCGCGCCGCCGCCGGAGAAGAACGCCCCCACCGCCTCCACGCCCAGGCCCGGCAGTTGCGCCAGGACGGGCTGGAAATTGGTTTGCGGGAACGGCACAGTCAGCACCTGCGCCACCTCGCCGCCGCTGGCGTGCATGCCGTCGCGGAACCCCTCGGCCAATTCGCGGCCGGCGGCGTAGTCCCAGATCACGTAAGCGGCTTTCTTGATCCCCTTCTTCGGCAGCGTCAGTCCCATGGCGTAGGCGGCCTGCCAGTTGGTGAACGAGGTGCGGAAGATGGTCGGCGCGCACAGTTCGCGCGTCGCCGCGGCGTTGCCGGCATTCGGGATCACCAGTGGCACTTCGTGCTCGCGCGAGGCTTGCACCAGCGCCATGACCACGCCGGAATGCACGGTGCCCACCAGCACATCCACCCGGTCGCGGCCGAGCAGGCGGTTGACGTTCTGCGGCGCCTTGGCCGGGTCGGATTCGTCGTCGAGTTTCACCAGCGTGACCGCCCGCCCGCCAAGCTTGCCGCCCTGCTCGGCCAGGAACAGCTCGAAGGCCCAGGTGATGTTCTCGCCGATTGAGGCATAGGTGCCGCTATATGGCAGCATCAGCCCGATTTTCAGCGGCGCCCCTTGGGCGATCGCCGGGCGGGCCAGCGCACTGAGCGCCGCGCCGGCGAGCACGGTGCGGCGGGCAAGCGTGGTCGGTCCCTGGTTCAAAGCCTGCATGGACACTCTCCCTGACGCTGCCGTGCGGCGGCAGCTCGTTTCAGCTGCATGGAGTATCTTTCATCTTTTCCGCTGCGGCAATCGGGGGCACGAAAGAAGCAAGGCCAGGGCTCTGCCCTGGACCCCGCTACTTTAGGCAGTTGCTAAACGAGGGGACGGAAGCGGTGAACCGGTTCACCTCCTCACCCCCCTCGTATAACAAATGTCTAAAGTAGCGGGGTCCAGGGGCCTCTCGGCCCTTGGCGGGTCCAGGGCAGAGCCCTGGCCTTGCTTCCTTGGGGGCCCAGAATGGCAGATGCAGCAAAGCAGCGCGTAATCAATGCCATCGAGCGTGTGATCCACGAAGACGTGGGCCGCAACCTCACCCCTTTGTTCGCCGCCGGCACCGGCGGCCTCTACAGCGCGGCCTCAGCGATCGCCAGCGCGCCGGCGCCGCGCCTGGGCCTGATCACCGGGTTTTTCGTCCCGCTCGGCGTGCCGCCGGCAGCCGAGACCGACGGTCCTGTGGGCGCGGCCCTGCTCGCCGCCGGCTTGTCTGCCGTGGGGGTGCGCTGCCGGATCGCCACCGACACGCTGTGTGCCAGCGCCTGCGCCGCCGCCCTTCGCGCCGCTTCCGTATCGCATGTGCCGATCGATGCCGCCGCACCGGGCGAGGACATGAGCCATCTGGCCGCCGTCTGGGCGGCGTACGGCGTCACCACCGCGGTTGCCGTCGAACGCTGCGGCCCGGCGCATGACGGTGTGCCACGCAACATGCGCGGCGCCGACCTGAGCGTCTGGACCTCTCCTCTACATCTTCTGTTCGAATCCGGCCCCTGGGGAACGGTTGCGATCGGCGATGGCGGCAATGAAATCGGCATGGGCGCGCTGCCGGCGGCGCTGATCGCGCGGCACATTGCCAATGGCGCGGCGATCGCTTGCACCACGCCGGCGCAGCATCTGATCGTGGCCGGGGTGTCGAACTGGGGCTGCTATGCGCTGCTCGGCGCGCTGGCGGTGCTGCGCGCGGACTGGCGCGCCGGCCTGCTGGAATGGCTCGATGAAGACCGCGACGCCGCCATCCTGGCCGAGGCGGTGCGTCACGGCCCGGCAGTGGATGGGGTCACGCGGTTGCAGAGCTTGACGGTGGATGGCCAGGAGCCGGAGCTGCACCGCGCCAAGATCCGCGCCATCCGCCTTCTCGCGGAGGTCAGGCAGCCCGGGCCGCGGGAAGCAGCGCATGCACAAGACGCCGCGTCGCCTCGTCCAGGGCGAACTGAAGGCGGGTGCCCTCCGCCTCGACCGCGACCACGCGGCCGGGGATCGCCACCCCACCAGGGGCCATGAGGGTGACCCGCTCGCCACAGCCAGCCGGAACGACGGCGCCGAACCGGCAGCCGCCCAGCGAGATGTCCTGCAGCGGTCCGCTGACAGTGCCGGCAGCGGCGCTGACCTGCACCTCCAGTGCGCATGGAACGCGTTCGTATTGGCGCCGTTCGCCCGCGTTTTGGATCGCGGCCAGGAAGGCCCCGATCTCCTGGCGTAGGTCCGCGGCCGCGCCGGTCATCTTTCGCGCCGCCTGCATGACCTCGTGCGCCCCGCCGTCCGAAGCGGTCGCCTCCTCGTTCAGCTGCGCCATGGCGGCGTCGGCGTCGCGCATGAAGCTGCCCGCCGCGGTGACGTTGCGGCCGATCACCCGGTTTGCGGTTTCCTGGGTGGCAACCACGTCACCCATCGAGCCGGCCCCGGCGGCAACCTCGCCGATCACGCCGGCGATGTCGGCGTTCAGGCGGGCTGCTTCGCGCGCCGCCTGCTGCAAGGCGGCGATCTGGGTGGCGATTTCGCCGGTCGCCTTCGTGGTGGCGGCGGCGAGGCTCTTCACCTCGTTCGCCACCACCGCGAAACCGCGCCCGGCCTCGCCAGCACGGGCGGCTTCGATGCTGGCGTTCAGCGCCAGCAGGTTAGTCTGCCCGGCGACGCCGGCGATGAGCTGCACCACCGACCCGATGCGCTCGGCCGCGCCGGACAGCGAGTCCATGGCCGTGCAGGCCCGCGCCGATCCTTCCACCGCCCGCCGCGCAGTGGCGCTGGCCTGTTCGATCCGCTCGACCGCCGCGCTGCCGCCGGCGGCAAGACGCTGCGCCGCTTCGGCCAGCTCATCTACATGCGCGGTTGCCTGGCCGACCGTGCCGGAGACCGTCGCGGCATGCGCCGAAGCCTGCTGCGCCAGGGCCGCCAGCCGGCCAGCGGTACCTTCTACCCCGCCGGCCGCCTGCGCCACCGAGGCCAGCACGCCGCTCACGGCGCTGTTGAAATCGCCCGCCAGCTGCTCCATCGCCTGTGCCCGGCGGGCCCGCTGCTCCGCCTCGGCGGTCTGCCGCTGTTCCAGCACCAGGCGCGCGCGCACGTTGTCGCGGAACGCCGCGACGCCGCGGGCCATCTCACCGATTTCGTCATGGCGCGACAGGGCGGCGATGTCCACGTCCACCTCGTCGCAGGCCAGCGCCGCCATGCTGCGGCGCAGGGCCTGCAGCGGACGCGATACGTCGCGGACCAGCAGCACGCCGGCCAGCGCCCCGAGCGCCACGAGCATGCCCACGGACACCAGAATCCACTGCCGCGCCGCGTCCGACCGGGCCGCCAATTCGGCGGCGACAGCGCCGGCCTGCTGTTCCTCGAAGCCGATCGCCGCCTCCAGCGCGGTGCGCAGGGCGCGCATCTGGTCTTTCTGGCGGTTGTTAAACAGGTCGACCACCCCAACCATCGCGCCGCGGTCGAGCAAGCTACGCCATTCGGCCGCGGTCGCCCGGGCCTGATCCAGCGCCGTCTTCAGCTGCGCGACGACATGCTGCTCGTCACCCGGGCGAACGGTGGGCTGCAGACGGTCCCAGGCGCGGTCGATTTCGGCATCCAGCGGCGCGATCAGATCGAGCCGGTCAGCGCGGAGGGCGCCGTCGCTGAGCAGGACTGAGGCTTGGTAAAAGCGGATTTTTTCGGCCGACCAGGCAATGGCGGAAAGCGCCTGGTTGGCAACGATGGCACGCGCGCGCAACTCGTTCAGGCTGGCCTGCACCGCCTCCAGCCGCACCGCGGCGAAACCGCCGACCGCGAGCGTACCGAGGCAGACCAACCCAAATCCGGCCGCGATTTTGCGGCGGATGCTGATGGTATCGGTCCAATCCACGTAAAGTCTCCGGTTCCGTTGCAGAGGAACCGCAGACTGGCCCTGTCTCCTTGCCGTTCAGTGAACGACCGGACAGAGGCGGCGATGAGGGGCGGCCGCTATACGTTCAGTGCAGCATAAGCCAGGCTGGCGCCAGCCCGCCCTCAGCCTTGCTCGCCAAAACAAAGTTGAAGAAGCGTTCTATTCCTTGGCCGGAACGCCGTT
This sequence comes from uncultured Alphaproteobacteria bacterium, assembly GCA_963714255.1. GTDB lineage: Bacteria > Pseudomonadota > Alphaproteobacteria > Acetobacterales > Acetobacteraceae > Rhodovastum. The sequence continues at coordinate 73,292 of CAVQNU010000021.1, read as the reverse complement.
GGCCAAACTGGAATTGGTTTTGGCCGCATTCGGAGCGGCCGTGTTGGCGCCAGCAGAATCGGTCTTGTGGTTGTTGGCAATCAGGCGTTTTTGCGGAATCTGTACTTTCGCCAGACTGATAAACGCCGGCGCGCCCGGGTGCGGGTGGCTGCTCGCCGCGAGCACCGGAGGAGCCGAGACAGAAACGGTGAACCAAGCGGCCGCCGCCGCCATCCACAGCCTGCGATACGTCATCAGAGTGTTTTCCGCTCCGCGATGGGTAAAGACTGGCACGATTTATGCGCTCACTGCCCTGGCGTCGGCTGGCGCACAAATTAGTTACAATTCGAGATTGTGTGCGGATTTTCCGCGCAACTCAACCCAGAAAATCCCCTTATCCGGGGCGTTCTGGCCGCCACCGCCGCCACTTGGTTTGGCGTAGCGGATTTTCCGCCCGGCCAGCCAATGAGGGAATTATCTTTGGCGACATCGGGGTGCTCGACCACATTGGCCCGCACCGCATCCACGCGCTGTGCCCACAAAGGACCGACGGCACGCGCCAAGCCGTAGACCTGACCCGCCAAGGATCTAACGGCGGGTCCCGGTGCCGCTGGTCAAGATCGCCTTATGTCTCCGGCTCCATCACGGCCAAACCGAAGACTGGCGCGCGCGCCTTACCGCTCGATAAACGCCGGCCCATCGGCCACACGTATCAGGATTGCGTACTGGGCGCCTAGTTCTTCCCCGGGGTGCCGTTGGCAAACCGGGCGCCGGCATCGATGTTGTTGGTATTGACTGTCGAACTCGTATTGGCCGGGTCGGCTTTATGCGACGACGGCATCAGCCGCTTGAGGGGCATGACCATTTTGGTCAGGCTGATATTGGTCGGAAAAACAGCCTGGATCTGGCGGTTGGCCGCGTGCACCGGCATTGCCGAAACGGAGACCCCGAACCCCGTGGCGGCGGCCACCAGCAACGAATTGCGATAGGTCAACACGGCAACTCCTGCTCCAACGCGGTTTCAGTCTGTTACGATTTAGGCGGGACGGCAGTTACAATTCGAGAGCTTATGTGTTTCTTCGGTGCAACTCAACCTGAAAAAATCACATGTCGAGCCCCTCAGCGATGAGGCCAGCGCAAGACGGAATATTAACTTTCCCGCCGGCAACCCGCGATCCGTGACCCGCGGACGGTCGGAACTCGGCATTCGCCCGGCCCGCTGATGCTTTCGATCAAGACGAATTGACCGCGCCGCCGTTCGGACGGAATGGAATCGGCTCTGTCAGGCCCGGCGCCGTCAGGGCAGCCAGGTCACGTCGGCAATCCGCGCCGCACCCGCGGCGATCATGGCCAGCCGGTCGAAGCCGAGCGCGATGCCGGCCGAAGGCGGCATGCCATGGGCAAGGGCGGCCAGGAACGCCTCGTCGAGCGGCCAGCCGGCATCCCCGTACAGCGCCCCCCGGCGCGCCCGGTCGGCGATGAACCGCGCCCGCTGTTCGCCGGCATCGGTCAGTTCCACGAACGCATTGGCCAGTTCCAGGCCGCAGACGAACAGCTCGAAGCGTTCGGCGACTCGCGGATCGGCCGGATCGCGGCGGGCGAGCGCGGCCTGCGCCGCCGGCCAATGGGTCAGGAAGCTGGGCCGGTCACGGCCGACTCGCGGCTCGATCCTTTCCAGCAGCAGGCGAAAAAACAGATCCTCCCAGGTCTCGCCAGGGCGCAGCCTGGCGCCGGCCTGGCCCGCCAGCGCCGGCGCGTTATCCGCGGTGGCCAGCAGATCGGCGCCCACGTAGCGGAAAAACGCCTCCGCCATGGTCAGGCGTTCGGGCCGGTCGAGTGCCGTGCGCACGCCGCGGCATTCCACCACCGGCGGCAGCACGGCGCGCAGCAGGTCATGGGTTTCCGCCATCAGATCGTCCAGCGTGGCGCCGGGACGGTACCATTCGAGCATGGTGAATTCGGCGGCGTGCAGGTCGCTGCCCTCGCCATTGCGCCAGACCCGGGCAAGCTGAAAAATCGGCCCGGCGCCACCCACCAGCAGCTTCTTCATGGCGAATTCCGGGCTGGTATGCAGCCACAGGTTTTCCCGCCCGCCGTCCGGCGCCAGGCGTTGCGTGGCGAAGGCCGAAAGATGGACCTCCTCGCCTGGGGTCGTCACCGCATACGGGGTTTCCACCTCCAGATAGCCACGGGCGTCGAAGAAAGCGCGCACCGCGGCGGCGAGCCTGGCCCTGCGGCGCAGGAAAGGCAGGCGTGCGGCGAGGCTCTCGGGGTGCCAGGATGGTTGCGGCATGTGGGGGCGCACACTACAGCCAGCGTCATGCTGGATGGCACCGAAAATCCCCCCCCGCCGTCAATCCGCGACGCCGACGCTCTGGCCGAAGCGGGGCTGGTCGCCGACCGTGACTCGGCGGCTTTGGTGCAGGCACGCTATGCGGTGGCGATCACGCCGTCCATGCGGGCGCTGATCGAGCGGCCGGACGACCCGATCGGCCTGCAGTTTATCCCCGACCCGGCCGAACTGATCACCGCGCCGCACGAGCGCGCCGACCCGATCGGCGACGATGCGTTCTCGCCTGTGAAGGGCATCGTGCACCGCTACCCCGACCGGGCGCTGCTGAAGCCGCTGCTGGTGTGTCCGGTCTATTGCCGGTTCTGCTTCCGGCGCGCTCATGTCGGGCCGGATGGCGGCGTGCTGAATGAGGCCGAACTGGACGCGGCGTTCGACTGGCTGGGCACGCATCCCGCCATCCGCGAGGTTATTCTGTCCGGCGGCGATTCTTTTCTGCTGTCGCCGCGGCGCCTCGCAGCACTTCTCGCCCGCCTCGCCGCCATTGCGCATGTCGAGCTGCTGCGCATCCACACGCGCGTGCCGGTTGCCGACCCGGCGCGCGTGACCGAAGCGCTGGCCGACGCGCTGGACACCGATAAGCCGCTCTGGCTGGTGGTGCACGCCAACCACGCGCGCGAATTCACCCCGGCGGCGCGCGCGGCGCTGCGCCGCGTGCAGATGCGCGGCGTGCCGGTGCTCGGCCAATCCGTGCTGCTCCGGGGCGTGAACGACAGCGCTGAGGCGCTGGAGGCGTTGTTCCGGGCGATGCTCGCCGCACGGGTGAAGCCCTATTACCTGCACCAGCTCGACCCGGCCCCCGGCACCGCCCGGTTTCACGTGCCGATCGCCGAGGGCCGCCGTCTGCTCGCCGCACTGCGCGGGCGGGTGAGCGGGCTGGCGCTGCCTACCTATGTGCTCGACATCCCAGGCGGGCACGGAAAAGTGCCGATCGGACCGGAATATCTGCACGACGACGCGGTCCGCGATCCGTGGGGCGGATCGCACCCCGTGCCCAGCGGCTGAAACGAACCTCGTTACGACAAGCATCCGGCCGCGGCACCGGTCAGGCGTTTTCCTCGCCCATCGGCGCGATGGCGGGCACCGGACCTTCCAGGTCCGGGAACTCAGGCTGGAACCAGCGCTGGGCGATCAGCGTCGGCACCACGGCGCTGCCGATCACCGCAGTCACCAGGATGGTATATTGCTGCTGGTCGATAATGTGGTTGGTAAGGCCGAACAGAGCGGAAATCGACCCGAAAGTCAGGCCGGTGGACATCAGCAGCGTGGTGTACATGCCCTCGCGCGGCACGAAGCTGAACAGGCGCGTCAGCGGCAGGATGCCGACGAACTTGGTCGCCATCTTGATCGCCAGGAAAGCCAGGATCAGCCCACCCGCCGCGATCACCGCCCTGGCCTCCACCAGCGACCCGGCCTTGAGGAAATAAAACGGCGTCAGCAGGGTGAACGCCACGACGCGCATGCGCTTGGGCAGTTCCTGGTCGCGCAGGAACGTCGGCGCCAGCACCATGCCGACCAGATAGGCCGGCAACACCGCCTCGCTGCCGGCGACACTCGCGAGCCCGCCCAGGAACAGCAGCACCAGGGTGAGGAACTTGGTCTGCGGCTCGCTCATCCGCTCGCCCAGCAGCGCCAGTACCCTTGGTGCGAACTTTGCCAGCAGAAACAGCGAAACCACGGTAACGGCCACGAAGCCGACCAGCCGCATATCGTAATGCGCAAACACCAGCCCCAGCGCCAGCACCGTGCCCAGGTCGTTCACGAAGCACGCGGCCAGGATGATCTTGCCGAGTTCCGTGCGGTTGAACCCGGTTTCGATCATCACCGCATAGACCACCGCGACCGAGGTGGTGGACAGCGATATCCCGGCGATCTGCGCCTGCTCCCACGGCCAGCCGACCGCGTAGCGGGCGAAGCAGAACACGCCGACATACGGCGCAAGAAACCCGATGATGCCGATGCCCATGCTCGACCAGAAATTGCGCCGTACCACCTGCGGATCGATTTCCGCGCCGGCCAGAAAGGTCAGCAGGATCGCCCCGAACCCGGCCAGGAAGTTCACCCAGGGCGCCAGCGGCAGCCCGACGATGTTGCCGGCCACGGCGCCGACGACGATTTCGATCAGGGCGACGGAAATCGCCACCCAGACGGAAACGATCGAGGCGACCAGCGCCAGACCGATCCACAGCGCGGACGCGAGCCAGACATTGTCCATAGTCAGCCTCCTTCATGCCATGGCGCTGCGGGGGTGGCCGCAGGCACAGGTGGTGACATGCTGAGGAGGCAATCGCCGCACCCCACCGCATGCTGACGCGGCAGGGGTCATCAGCCCTCCGAAAGGGCGGTTTTGGGGAACCCCATCCCCATGGTCTGCACGCAATGTTAGGACGGGCTGGCATCGAATTCAACGCTGGCGCGTGCGTGAAGGAAGGAAGGCCAGGGCTCTGCCCTGGACCCGCCAGGGGCCGGGAGGCCCCTGGACCCCGCTACTTAAGACAGTTGTTATGAGAGGGGGGTTAGGCGGTGAGCCGGTTCACCGCCTAACCCCCCTCTCATAACAACTGTCTAAAAGTAATGGGTTCCAAGGGCCTCTCGGCCCTTGGCGGGTCCAGGGCAGAGCCCTGGCCTTCCTTCCTTCACGCCCCGTTCAGGCCGCCGCGATGCGCTCCACCCCGCCCATGTATGGCCACAGCGGCGCCGGCACGAGAATAGACCCGTCCGGCTGCTGGCAGTTCTCCATCACCGCGATCAGCGCCCGTCCGACCGCCACGCCCGAGCCGTTCAGCGTATGCACGTAAGCCACCGACTTGCCGTCGGCGCTACGCCAGCGGGCATTCATCCGCCGCGCCTGGAACGCGCGCGTGTTCGAGCAGGAGGAAATCTCCCGCCACATATGCTGGCCCGGCAGCCAGACCTCGAGGTCGAATGTCTTGGCCGCGCCGAACCCGGTATCGCCCGACGACAGCAGCACCCGGCGATACGGGAGGTTGAGAATTTCCAGCACGCGTTCGGCGCATTTCGTCATGCGCTCGTGCTCGGCGTCGCTGGAATCGGGGTGGGTGATCGACACCAGCTCGACCTTGCGGAACTGGTGCTGGCGCAGATAGCCGCGGGTGTCGCGCCCGGCCGCGCCGGCTTCGGAGCGAAAACACTCGGTCAACGCGGTCAGCCTTATGGGCAGGCGCTTTTCGGCGATGATCTCGCCGGCCTCGGTGTTGGTCAGCGGCACCTCGGCGGTGGGGATCAGGTAGCGCCCATCGGTGGTCTTGAACAAATCCTCTTCAAATTTCGGCAACTGGTTGGTGCCGTAGCAGCTGGCGGCGTTGACCAGCAGCGGGACGATGGTTTCCTCGTAGCCGTGCTCGCGCGTGTGCAGATCGAGCATGAACTGGCCGAGTGCCCGTTCCAGCCTTGCGAGTTTGCCGCGCAGGATGGTGAAGCGCGCGCCGGCCATCTTCGCCGCGGTGGCGAAATCCATCAGGCCGAGCGCTTCGCCGAGCTCGAAATGCTGCTTCGGCGCGAAGCCCAGGTCGCGCGGCTCGCCCCATTGCTTGAGCACCACATTGGCGGATTCGTCCGGGCCGTCGGGCACGTCGGGATCGAGGGTGTTGGGCAGGCTTTCCAGGATCGTCTTGATCTGGAAGTCCATCTCGGCGCCGCCGCGCTCGTCAACTTCCATTTGTTGAGCCAGCGACGTTGAGTTCGACTCGAGCGAGGCCGTATCCTCGCCCTGGCGGCGCAATTGCCCGATCTGTTTGTTGAGCGCGTTGCGTCTGGCCTGCGCCTCCTGAAGCCGGGTGAGGTAATCGCGCCTGAGCTTGTCGAGCGCGAGGATCTCGTCGGCCAGCGGCGGCAGGTTCCGCCGGCCCAGCGCTGCGTCAAACGCCTCCGGCTCGGCGCGGATCAATCGGATATCGTGCATGGTTCAGACCTCGACCGGCTTGGGCTCGACCAGCTTCGCCGCGATGATGGAAACCTCGTACAGCGCGATCAGCGGAACCGCCAGACCGCACTGGGTGATCACGTCAGGCGGGGCGAGAATGGCGGCGACGATGAACATGCCCACAATGGCATAACGTCGGTACCGCTTCAGCCCCGCCGAAGTCACAATGCCTACCTTCGCCATCAGGCTCAGCGCCACCGGCAACTGAAACGTCACCCCGAAGGCGAAGATCAGCTTCATCACCAGATCGAGATATTCCGACACCCGCGCTTCCAGCTCGATCGGCAGCCCGCCCGCCCCCTGCGGCGTCTGGAAGCTCAGGAAGAACCCCCAGGCGATCGGGAACACGAAGTAATACGCCAGCGCCGCCCCCAGCACGAACAGCACCGGCGAGGCCAGCAGGAACGGCAGCAGCGCCTTTTTCTCGCTGCGGTACAGCCCGGGCGCGATGAACAGCCAGAGCTGGGTCGCCATCACCGGAAACGCAATGAACGCGCCGCCGAACATCGCCACCTTGAGGTAGGTGAAGAAGCCCTCGGTCAGCGAAGTGTAGATCATCCGCCGGCTGCCGCCGAGCCGCTCCTCCACGTCCGCCAGGGGCTTGGCGAGAAAGGCGTAGAGGTCGGAGGAAAAATGGTAGCAGAGGAAAAACGCCAGCAGGAACGCAGCCAGCGACCACATCAGCCGCTGCCGCAGCTCAATCAGGTGGTCGAGCAGCGGCATCGGCTTGTCGTCGATCTGGTCCGGCTCCGGTTCAGCGGCCGGTTTCGGCGTGCCGGAACCTTCCTTGGGGCCTTTCTTCAGGAACGGGATTCTCACGAGCGCCTCTGGGTCTGAACGGCGGTCAGGCGAGCGGGCTGCCGTAGTAGTACGAACGTGGCGCCACGATCCCCGGCGGGATGAAGGCGGGCGGCGGCTCGGCCTTGGCGGCGAACTCGGGCGGGATGAAGGCGGGAGCGTCCGGCGGCGGCGGTGCGGCGGGGGCGGCTTCCTCGATGGCGGCGACACTGTTGGCTGGCGGCACCGGCGCCGGCTCCAGCGGATTAGCCGAGAAGGTCTGGCGGATCGTGCCGTCGGCATCCACCGCGCGCTCGATTTCGCCCTTGATGTCGAAGTTGCGGATCTGGTTGATCTGGCTGCGCACTTCGTTGAGGTTGGCGTCGCGCATCATGTCGTCGACATGGGTCTGAAACTCGGCCGCCATGCGGCGCGCTTTCTTGACCACGTTGGTCACCGCCTTCATGGCGACCGGCAGGTCCTTCGGCCCGATGGCGATCAGGGCCACCACGCCGATCAGCACAATCTCGGACCAGGCAAAGTCGAACATGCGGGCGCTACATCCTCGGGGGCGGCTGGTTAGCAGGAAACCGTTGAGATGTGAAACCGGAGGCGGAGTGAAGGAAGGTCAGGGCTCTGCCCTGGACGCGCCAGGGGGCAGTGGCCCCCTGGACCCCGCTACTTAAGTAATGGGTTCCAAGGGGCCACTGCCCCTTGGCGGGTCCAGGGCAGAGCCCTGGCCTTCCTTCACTCCGCCTCCGGCTGCGGCGCCTGCGGCGAGGGCGGCTCCACCAGCAAATCCTCCCGCCGCGGCAAATCCCGCAAGTCCTTCAGCCCGAACTGCGCCAGGAACGCGTTCGTGGTCGCCCACAGCGTCGGCCGTCCCGGCGACTCCTTGCGTCCCTTCGGCACCACCAGCCCCTGCTCCAACAACAAATCCAGCGTCTGCTGCGACAGCGAGGCGCCTCGGATCTCCTCGATTTCGGCGCGCGTCACCGGCTGGTGATAAGCAATGATGGCGAGGGTTTCCATCGCCACCCGCGGCAGCCGCCGCGACACCTGCACCACCCGACGCAGCCGCGGCGCCAGGTCGGGCGCGGTGCGGAACTGCAGCCCGCCCCCCACCTCCGCCAGTTCCACGCCGCGCCCGGCATAGCGAAGGCGCAGCGCCGCCACCACGGCGTCGGGGTCGATCCCCACCGGCAGCAGGTTCGCCAGCGCCCGCGCGCCCACCGGTGCGGCGGCGGCGAACACCATCGCCTCGGCCAGACGCAGCGCATCGTCCATCGCCTCGGGGGTGGGGTCGGCCGCCGAGGCCGGGGCTGGTTCGGGATCAGGAGTTGGGTCGCTCATGCTTTTCCTCGGCGCGGTGCAGCAGGATCGGTCCGAACGGCGCTTCCTGGCGCAACCGCAGCGTGCCACCGCGCGCCATTTCCAGCCCCGCCACCAGCGTGCTGGCCAGCGCCGCCCGCCGCTGCAAGGGCGTGCCGGTGCCCTCCGGCAGGAACCGCTCCAGGCTGGTCCAGTCCGGCAGCGAGCCCACCAGATCGGCCAGCCGGGCAAGCGCGTCCTTGATGGTCCATATGGTCACCGCCGCCGGCCGGTACTGCTTTGTGCCGGCGTTGCGCCGCAGCGCCGTCAGATAGGAGCGGATCAGCCCCGGCAGGTCGAGCGCGAGGCGCGAGCGGTCGGTCTCGGTCAGGTCTTCCGGCACGCCGCGGGCGAATACGTCCTGCCCCAGCACCGGCCGGGCGGATAGCCACGCCGCGGCCGCGCGGATGGCCTGCAGGTCGCGCAGCCTTGCGGCGAGCACTTCGGCGGCCTGCTCGCCTTCCTCCTGCGCAGCGGTGCCGGCGGGCAGCAGCAAGCGGGATTTCAGCCAGGTCAGCCAGGCCGCCATGACCAGCCAGTCGGCCGCCAGTTCCAGCCGCACCCGCCGGGCGCCCTCGATCATCGTCAGGTACTGGTCGACCAGGGAGAGGATGGAAATCCGGGCAAGGTCCACCTTCTGCCCGCGCGCCAGCTCCAGCAGCAGGTCGAGCGGCCCCTCGAACCCCTCCAGGCGCAGCATCAGCGCGTCGATGGGCGGATCGGCGGGGCCGGACGCAGGCGAAGCGGTGTCAGACACCGCCGCCGCTGCTCAAAAAGCGCAGCAGCACGAACAGGTCGTGCGGCTGCCCGGCGGCGAGGGCGAGGGCGCGGAAGATCGGATCGCCGACCGCATGCAGCCATTCGCCCAGCGGGTTCACCTGGATGCCGAACTGGCCCAGCAGTGACGGCAGCACGAACACCAGCAGCAGCACGATGATGATGCCGGCCCGCTCCAGCCGCGCCCAGACCATGGCGATGCGCTCGGGCAGTAGCCCCACCGCGACCCGCCCGCCGTCCAGCGGCGGGATCGGCAGCAGGTTGAACGTGCCCAGCGCGAGGTTGGCCATGATGAAATAGCCGATAAACACCAGCGCATAGGCCCGCCACTGCTCCGGCAGCAACGGGGTGGCGTGCAGCGCCAGGATGGCCAGGAAGGCCAGGGTGTAGTTCATCAGCGGCCCGGCCAGCGCCACCAGCATCATGCCGCGGCGCGGATCGGCGAACCGCCACGGCGCGATCGGCACCGGCTTGGCCCAGCCGAAAAACACGCCGCCGCCGGTATGCGCCACCGCCTGGAACAACAGGAACATGCCCGGCAGGAGGATGGTGCCGACCCGGTTGACATGCACCAGCGGATTGAGCGACAGCCGGCCCAGCTTCTTGGCCGTGTCGTCGCCCAGCGCCAGCGCGACATAGCCGTGCGATATCTCGTGCAGGATGATCGCGGTCACGAGCGCCACGAAAGACAAAGTCCATTCGAGCCAATCGCTCACGGCATCAACCTATTCCGTTCGTCCGCCAGGGCCGCCCCGTCGAGTGCCATGCGCCGCCCCGCCGCCAGCGCCCGCGCCGCCTGCAGCCGCGCCGCCGCCGCTCCGGTCAGCGGTGGGCAGCGCGCGAGCAGGTCGGCGGTCGGCGCGATGTCGCCGCTGCAATACAGCGCCAGATCGCAGCCCGCTTCCAGGGCGGTCTCGGCCCGCTCGGCCGGCGTGCCCTGCAGCGCCTGCATCGCCAGATCGTCGCTGACCAGCACGCCGCCGAACCCGATCCGCCCGCGCACCACCCCGGCCAGGATGCGGGCGGAAAGTGTGGCCGGCACGCCGGGGTCGAGGGCGGCGTAGCTGATATGGGCGGTCATCATCCAGGGCAGATCGGCATTGGCGGCGAAGGGGAAAAAATCCGCCTCCAGTTCGCTGGTGTCCACCACCGGGAGTTCCAGATGGCTGTCCGCCTGCGCCCGCCCATGCCCCGGCGCGTGCTTGCCCACCGGCTGCACGCCGGCGGCGAGCAGCCCCTGCGCCATGGCCCGGCCGAGCCGCGCAACATCCATCGGGTTTTCGGCAAACGCGCGGTCGCCGATCACGCCATGCGCGCCGGGAAGTCCCAGGTCGAGCACCGGGGCGCACACCACATCGAACCCCGCGCCGGCGCAGTCCAGGCCGATCAGCGCCCCGGTCAGCCAGGCCGCCCGCAGGCCGGCCGCTTCGTCATGAGTGAACAGCGCCCCGTGCGCGGCGGCCGGCGGATGCGCCCGCCAGTGCGGCGGGCGCAGGCGCGCGACCCGGCCGCCTTCCTGGTCGACCATTAGCCCCGCGCCTTCCGGCAGCGCACGGCGCAGCTCCGCCACCAGCCGGCGCAGCCCTTCCGGGCTGTCGATATTGCGCGCGAACAGGATAACGCCGGCCGGCGGCCGCGCGCGGAACAGCGCCGCCTCCTCGCCGGTCAGCGCGGTGCCGGCGATTCCAACGATGGCGGCCCTGGGACTCATCGCACGCCGATAGCACCCCGGGGCGCCGCGCGTCACCCCTCGGCGGGTTCGGGGATTTTTTTGGTCTCGAGGGGGCGGACGGGCGCGGGTTTGGCCGGAACATGCGCGGCCGGAGGCGTCTCGGGCCGCGGCGGGCCGGCGCACACGTCAAAATCGACGCTTTCGAGGGGCGTGAAACGGAAACTGAGCCGGGTCATGTCGGGTCTCCTTGCAGGGGACCGCACCACGGTCGGCGGACAGTCGAAGCCAGAAAAACGAAAGCCGCCTCGGTGGGGCGGCTTCGGGGTCATCGTCGGGTGCGAGAACCTAAGCCGCCGGGGTGTACCGCCAGCGGCGCCAAAATCGATTCGGTCGGGTTATCGCGTTCATGGATGTAGCTTAGTCCGCTGTGGGCACGTACGCAAGGAAGCAAGGCCAGGGGCTCTGCCCCTGGACCCCGCCAAGGGCCGAGAGGCCCTTGGAACCCATTCCTTAAGTAGCGGGTCCAGGGCCTCTCGGCCCTTGGCGGGTCCAGGGCAGAGCCCTGGCCTTCCTTACCTTACGCCCGCACCGCCACCCCCAGCCGCCCGGCCAAGTCCAGAATGAACTGCCATGCCACCCGCCCGGACCGCCCGCCGCGCGTCACCGACCATTCCACCGCCGCCGCATGCAGTTTCTCGCGCGGCAGGTCCAGCCCGAAGGCGCCGGCGTAGCCTTCGATCATGGCGAAGAACGTATCCTGGTCGCAGTTGTGAAAGCCGATCCACAGGCCGAACCGGTCCGACAGCGAGACTTTCTCCTCGGTGGCCTCGGACGGATTGATGGCGGTCGAGCGTTCGTTCTCGATCATGTCGCGCGGCATCAGGTGCCGGCGGTTGGAGGTGGCGTAGAACAGAACGTTCTCCGGCCGCCCCTCGATGCCGCCGTCCAGCACCGATTTCAGCGCTTTGTAGGCGGCGTCCTCGCGCTCGAACGAAAGGTCGTCGCAGAAAATCAGGCAGCGCCGGCTCTCGCCGCGCAGCAGGCGCAGCAGGTCGGGCAGCGAGGCGAGGTCTTCGCGGTGGATTTCGATCAGCGCCAGGCTGTCCTTCAGAGCCGCGTTGGCGGCGGCATGGGCGGCCTTCACCAGCGAGGACTTGCCCATGCCGCGCGCGCCCCAGAGCATGGCATTGTTGGCCGGCAGCCCGCGCGCAAAGCGCAGCGTGTTCTCCAGCAGGATGGTCTTCTGCCGTTCGATTCCTTGCAGCAGGGCGATGTCGACGCGTGATATCCGCTCCACCGGCGCCAGGTGCCCGCCGGCGCCGGGCGGCGCGGCGGGATGCCAGACGAAACCCGCCGCGGCGCCGAGGTCGGGCCGTCGCGGCGGCGGCGGAGCGAGGCGCTCCACCGCGTCGGTGATGCGGGTCACGCACTCCATCAGGCGGCGGGTGTCCATCGGGCAGGTGACTTTCGGGACGCTTGACGTTCGGGGGGCGGAAACTATGGTCCCGCCCGACTCATAGCAACCCGGAACCCCAGATGCTGATCTCTCCTGCCTACGCCCAGACCGCCGGTGGCTCCATGGGCGATCTGACGCAGTTCCTGCCGCTGATCCTGATCTTCGCGGTGTTCTATTTCCTGCTGATCCGTCCGCAGCAATTGAAGCAGAAGGAGATCAAGGCGCAGCTCTCGACGCTCAAGCGGGGCGACCGCGTGCTGACCGCCGGCGGCGTGCTTGGCGTGGTGAGCAAGCCGCCCAAGAGCGCCGAGGAGCGCGAAATCGAGGTGGAGATCGCGCCAAACGTGCGTGTGACGGTGCTGCGCGAAACCATCAGCGCGGTGATCACCCCGCAGCCTGCCAATGATGCGCGGCCGGCCAAGCCGCCCGCCACCGCCGCCGCCGCGCCGGCAGGCGAGACGCCGAAGCTCGGCGACGTGTTCAAAGGGCTGTTCGGCAAGAAGAAAGACTGACACCCGGCGGGGGCCCCCGTCGCCGGGGCCCCTTTTGCATGTCAGCCCAATTGGGTTTCGGCGAATTCGTAGTTGGCAATCCGGTCCAACCAGTTCTGCGCGTAGTCCGGGCGGCGGTTGCGGAAGTCCAGGTAGTAGCTGTGCTCCCACACGTCGAGGCCGAGCAGCACGCGACCTTCGCCAGTTGCGGGCGGGTCGGAGCCGTTTGCGGTTTTGGTCACTTTCAGGCGGCCGTCGCCGGCCAGCACCAGCCAGGCCCAGCCGGAGCCGAACTGGTCGATTGCCGCCGCCTTGAACGCCGCCTTGAAGTCCTGCACCGAACCGAAATCCTCGACGATCTTCGCCTTCAGCCGCCCCGGGATGCCGCCGCCGTGGGGCGACATGTTCAGCCAGAACAGGGTGTGGTTCCAGTGCTGGCCGGCATTGTTGAACACCGGCGCCAGATCGGCGCGGCCGTGGGAGAGGCTGATGATCTCCTCGAGCGACTTGCCCTTGAGTGCGTCGTTTTTTTCGACGAGTTCATTCAGCGCCGTGACATAGGCCTGGTGGTGCTTGTCATGGTGCAATTCCAGCGTCTCCTGGCACATGCCGCGCTCGGCGAGCGCGTTGTGAGCGTAGGCGAGGGCGGGAAGTTCGAAAGCCATGCTGCATTCTCCGGGCTGATTGGTATGGGGCGGACGCGGCCACGGCATGCGCGGCTGCACGGCCTCGCTGCGACACTTCAGCTAGCTGTGGACGCGGGAGGGTGGTGTCGACCCGGCGTTCGCTCACGCTTGCGCGTGCCGGCGAGCGCGGTCAGGGGCCCTGAATGAGCGACGATGCGATGCTGGGATTCGTGCAGCGGCACGACCCCGACCGCTTCCTCACCGCCCTGTTTGCGCCGCCCGGGCAGCGCGCCACGCTGTTCGCCCTGTATGCCTTCAACCACGAACTGGCGCGCGCCCGCGAGGTCACGAGCGAGCCAGCGCTGACGCTCATCCGGTTGCAATGGTGGCGCGAGGTGGTCGAGGGCGTGCGCCGCCGCCACGAAGTGGCCACCCCGCTCGGCGTGGCGCTGGACGCGGGCGCGCTGCACGCACCCGACCTGCTGGCCATGATCGCGGCGCGCGAGGCCGAAGCCGAACCGTCGGTCGCCACCCGGACGGCCTGGGAAGCGTATGTGCAGGGAACCGCCGGGATGCTGGCGGTGGCGGCCGGGCGCGCGCTCGGCGCCGGGCCGTCGCTGCTGCCGCGCTTGTTCAGCCTCGGCACCGCCTATGGCGTGGCAGGGCAGTTGCGCAACGTGGCGGTTCTGGCCGCATACGGACGGTGCCAGTTGCCCGACGACACGCTGGCCGCGCACGGGCTGTCGGCGCATGACGTTATGGCGAAACCTGATGCACCTTCCGTGCGCCCAGTGCTGCTGGAACTGGCAGGCTGGGGGCGCGAGCGCCTTCGCCAGGGCGCCGGCAAGCTGCCCCGCACGGTGCTGGCCGCCGGGCTGCCGGCCGTGCTGGCGCGGCGCGACCTTCGCAAGCTTGGCGCGCAGCCGGGGCCGCGTGGATTGGCTGACCGGCTGGCTGTGCTGGCTGCCGCGGCCGTCGGCCGGGTTTGACGTCGCGCGCCGTTTGATTCCCGCGTATGCCGGTCGCGCAGCATTGAAAAGTCATAGAGTCCGCGGCTTGCATAACCGCATGCCGTCAGTTTAATCTTTTGCCGATCAATGGTTTGCCGCCTCCATCCACTCCCAAGGAGCGCCTCAATGTTTCGTGTTCTCGAAAAACTCTATGAAGCCCTGACGCTCGGCGCGGTGCTCGCGCTGGTCGCGATCGTCTGGTTTCACGGCTCCCGCCTGACGGAGGCCTATTACTGGGGGCCGTTCTTTACCTGGTTGCATGTGATATCGGGCATCACCTGGATCGGCTTGCTTTATTATTTCAATCTGGTGCAGATCCCGACGATGCCGAAAATTCCGGCCGAACTGAAACCGGCCGTCGGCAAATTCATCGCGCCGGAGGCGCTGTTCTGGTTCCGCTGGTCGGCGCTGGCAACCATCGTGACCGGCCTGATCGTGGCGACACTGAACAACTATGTGGTCGGCGCGCTGACACTGGCCGAACCGCAGCGGACGATCGGAACCGGCATGTGGCTTGGCATCATCATGGCCTTCAACGTCTGGTTCATCATTTGGCCGAACCAGAAGAAGGCGCTTGGTATGGTCGCGGTCGACGATGCCGCCAAGGCCAAGGCCGCCCGCGTCGCGATGCTGACCAGCCGGACCAATTTCGTGCTTTCGGTGCCGATGCTTTACTGCATGGTCGGCTACCGGTTGCTTGGGTAAGGAGCCTGCACGCTTCGATTGGCGTGCATGGGATTCAGCAAGGCAAGGGGCGCTGCCCCTTGACCCCGCCAAGGGCCGAGAGGCCCTTGGAACCAATTACATAAGCCCTGGCGGTCAGGTTTCCTGCAGCGCCAGGGCGATGTAGTGCCGCGCGGCGAGGCGGGTGCGGGCGACGCGACGCACGTCGTTCAGCGACGGCCAGTGGCTGCCGTCGATTTCGTCGAGCCGCAGGTCGGTGGCGACGAAGCGGTAGCCGTCGTGCAAGCGCACCGCGGCGCCGACGAAAACACCATCAATGTCGATCACATGGGACTGGAGCATTTTTGCGTCTCACCGCGGCTGTGGCGCCAACGGTGCCTTCTGTCTCGGCGAAAATAGGGAGAGGCGAAGCGGTCAGGCGCCCATACGACAACAGCAACCGGGCCGCATAACGGCACGCAGGTGGCTGTTTGTGGCGAAGACTGCTCGCACTGTGTTTCTCCCCGGTCCAGGCATGACAGACGTACTGCATAAACCACGCGGCGCTCGCGCGTCAATGGAAAAGCGCACACGACGCGTGCGTTTATTTGTTATGCGCCATCATCGTGTGGAAATCGGGTTGGATGGCGGCCCATTCTGCCGGCATTGCGGGCGCGGCTCAGTCGATGTCGATGCGGATAACGTCGCGCACCGAACGGCCGGCGCGGTGTTCGCCGGGAACGATCAGACGCAGCCCTTGGCCGGGCACCGGCGCGCCGTTCATCTCGTCGGCGAGCTGCACCGGCCGGTCGCCAAATGAAGGCGAAAGCTCGGCCAGGGCAAGCACAGCCGTATACCCGTCCGCCCCGGTCACCCGCACGGTCAGGCGCACCTGTTCGGCGGGCTTGGCGGGATCGACGGCGCCGGCGGCGGTCAGCACCGTCCACAGCAGCGGCCCGCTCCACTCCGCCTCCTGCCCGCCGTGGCCGGACATAAGGGTGACCCGCTGGGTGACCGGCGCCAGTGCGGCCAGCTGTTCGGGGGAGAGAATTTGCCCCGCCCGTCCCGCCCGCTGCACCAGCAGGCCCTGCGGCGGCGGGGCCGGTCCGGCGAAGGCGACCGGCGCGAATCCGTGTACCTGCAGCAGCGCCTGGCCGGTCTCCGACATCACGAAAGCGGCAAAGCGGAGCGTCACCGGGTTTTCGTTCAGCAGCACCATGCCGTAGGCGGGTTCCACGGTCAGGTCCGGCGGCAGGGGCACGGAAACGAGGCCGGGCACCGCCTGCACCACTTCAGGCGCGCCGCTGCAATAGCCCAGCATCACGTCGGCGCGATCGGCGAGAAATACGCCTTCAGCGGCGCCCTTGCCGGACACCAGCGGCGGGGTTTTCTCGCCCCCGCCCACCAGCGGCAGTGCTTTGGCTTCCAGCGCGGCGCGCGCGCCCGGACGGAGGGAGTCGGCGCGGGCGAACACCGCCCAGGCATAATCCCCCCCCGGGTCCGCTCCCGGCGTTGAAGTGGCCAGCCGGACGGCCGGATCAAGCAGCCGGTCCAGCAGATTTGCCCCGGTCAGGCCGACGGCAGAGCGGGCGATGGCGCACAGGTGGTTGCGGGTGAACAGGATGACCGTTCGCTCCGCATGTCCGAGCGCGAGCCGGCGCGGCTGCTCCATATCGGCGGAGGCGAACAGGTCGATGGGCGCCCCGGCTTCGATTTTCGTGCGCAACAGGCCGGAGGGGCCGAATTCGGGCGGTGCCACGCTGTCCGCGCCGACAGGGAAGCGGCGGAGCAGATCGGAGAAAGCGGCATTGAGGCTACCAGCGGCGGCCACGCGCAGCGTGTCGGCAACAACCGGGGTGGCCACGGCCAGCAAGAGGGCAAAAACGACCAGGCAGCGGAGGCGCATGGCGGGACCCTTATCTTAAGTAATGGGTTCCAAGGGCCTCCCGGCCCTTGGCAGGTCCAGGGCAGAGCCCTGGCCTTACTTCCTTTACGCCCTTGTCGTCAGCCAAATCCCAAGAACCTCGTCATCCCGCTGATCGGCGGCGCCGCTTTCAGCCGCGAAACATCCGGCACCGGCCGCGCCGTCCGCGCATCCCCCGCCAGCAGCGCCTCCAGTTCCGCGGCGACGCCGAGCACGAACGCGTCCCCCCCGCGCGGGCCCACGATCTGCAGCCCGAACGGCATACCGTTGCGATCGGTGCCCACCGGCAGGCTGACCGCAGGGTGGCCCACCAGGGTCACCGCATAGGCCAGTGCCAGCCAGTGGAAATAGCTGCGCGTCGGCGTCCCGTCGATCTCGGCCGGATAGAGTTCGCTCCACGGCCGCGGGCTGATGGTGATCGCCGGGGAGAGAATGACGTCCACTTCGGCGAAGAATTCCTGCCAGCGCCGGTACATCGTGGTCTGCGCCACCTCCGCGCGGGCCACGTCCTCGGCAGTCATGCGCAGCGCCGATTCGACATTGGCGCGCACGTTCGGGCCGACATCTTCCGGCCGGGTGCGCACGCGCTCCAGATGGGCGGCGAGGAAATTTACCCCACGCAGCACCTCGAACGTATCGTCCGCGCCGGTGCAGTCCGGCTCCGCCTCGCCGGCCTGGGCGAAGACATGGCGGAACAAGCCGCATTTTTCGGCGAACACCTCCCTTATATGGCGCTCGGTCGGGGCGAAGCCGAAATCCGGCGTAATCGCCACCCGCAGCCCGGCCAGGTCGATGCGCGGCGGCGGATAGTACCAATCGGGCGTGCGCACGCGGCGGCCGGGGATGGTGGTGGCCAGCGGGTCGGCCGGATCGTCGGCGGCCATAGCCGACAGCAACAGGCACAGATCGGGCACAGTGCGCGCCATCGGCCCCAGCACCGGCAGCGGCGTCCAGCCAACCAGCCGCTTTTCGTTCGGCACCAGCCCCGGACTCGGACGGAAACCGACGATGCCGCAGAACGAAGCCGGGTTGCGCAATGACCCGCCGGTGTCCGAACCGGTTGCGAGCGGCACCATGCCGGTGGCCAGCGCCACCGCCGAGCCACCGGACGAGCCGGCGGCGGACCGCGCCGGGTCGAACGGGTTGCCGGTGGCGCCGTACACGGCGTTGCGCGTGTTGGCACCGGCGCCGAATTCGGGTGTGTTGGTCTTGCCCAGCACGATGCCGCCGGCGCGCCGGACGCTGGCCACCATCGCCTGGTCGCGCGCCGGCACATGGTCGCGGAAGATCGGACTGCCGAACGTGGTGCGCAGGCCGGCCACTTCCTCCAGATCCTTCACGCCGACCGGCAGGCCGTGCAGCGGCGGCAGCGCGTCGCCGCGCGCAACCGCCGCCTCCGCCGCAAGCGCGCCCGCGCGGGCGCGCTTGAAGTCACGCGCCACCATGGCGTTGACGGCGTGGTCCACCGCCGCGATGCGGGCAATGCAGCTTTCCACCAGCTCGACCGGCGAGAGCGTCTTGCATCCGATCAGCGCCCGCGCCTCGCGCGCGGTCAGATCACAGGGGTCCAATATGTCCATCCTCTCCGGCGGCCGTGTCAGTATCCCAGCGCGCACCCGTCCTTGCGCGGGTCGGACGCGCCGACCAGGCAACCGCGGGCACGATCGATCCAGATCGCCTGGCCACCGCCATGCGGCCAATCCACCGCCTCGATGACATGGCCAAGCGCCGCCAGACCCGCACGCAGTGGCGCGGGAACGCCGCGTTCCACCTGCACCTTGCCGGCCGTCGGGAACAGCCGGCAGAGATCAAGCGACTCCTGCAAATCCAGCCCGTAGTCAAGAAAGTTGGTCAGGAAGCTGGTCTGCCCCATCGGCTGATAATGCCCGCCCATAACGCCGAACGGCATCACCGCTGCGCCATCCTGCGTCACCATGCCGGGGATGATGGTGTGCATCGGTCGCTTGAACGGGGCGATGCAATTGGGATGGCCGCGTTCGAGCCGGAAGCCGAAGCCGCGGTTCTGCAGCATCACCCCCGATTTTTCGGCCAGGATGCCGGCGCCGAAGCGCTGAAACAGCGAGTTGATAAAACTACAGGCATTGCCGTCGCGGTCGACCACCGACAGGTAAACCGTGTCGCTGTGCCGTGGCAGGCCCGTCTCGCCGGGGGCCGGCATCTCCGCCATCGCCGCATCCTCGCGGATCAGCCGGCGCAGCCCGTCCAGGTAGTCCCTGCCCGTCAGCTTAGCCACCGGCACCGCTTCCAGCAGCGGGTCGGCGAGCAAGGCGTCACGGTCGCGATAGGCCAGCCGCGCCGCCTCGATATGGCGGTGCCAGCGGGTCACGCCGAGCGGGCCGTCCGGCGCCGGGCCAAATCCGCCCAGCAGGCCGAGCAGCATGAGGACCACCAACCCCGACCCGTTCGGCGGACACTGCCAAACTTCATACCCGTTCCAGGCGATCCGGATCGGCTCGACGAAATGCGCGGCCGTGCGGCCGGCGGCGAAATCGGCCTCAGTGTGCAGCCCGCCGCGCCGACGCAGCGCGCCCACCATGTCGGCCGCGACATCGCCCTCGTAAAAGGCGCGGCTGCCGTGGCGGGCAATGTCGCGCAGCGTGGCGGCCAGTCCGGGCTGCACGAAGCGGTCGCCGAACAACGGCGCCCGCCCACCAGGCAGGAATGGATGCGCTGCGTTGCGGCGCAGCTTCTCGGTCTCCAGCTCCCAGGCCCGCGCGACCACCGGTGAGACGAAGAACCCGTCCTCGGCAAAAGCGATCGCAGCACGCAGTAGCTCGTCCAGCCCCCTGGTGCCGTGCGCATTCAGCAGCGTCTCCCAGGCCGAAACCGCACCGGGCACCGTCACGGCATGCGCCGAACTGGCCTCGAGCGCGGTAATGCCCTGCGCCTCAAACCAGGCCAGCGCGGCCGCACCTGGCGCGCGGCCCGAGCCGTTCAGGGCGATAACACGGCGCTGCGCCGCCGGAGCGTAGAGACAAAAACAATCGCCGCCGATGCCGGTGGACATCGGCTCGACAACACACAGCACCGCCACCGCCGCGACCGCGGCATCGAGCGCATTGCCGCCGGCGCGCAGCACATCGAGCGCCGCCAGCGTCGCCTGCGGCATGGACGTGGCCGCCATGCCATGGGCCGAGAGCACCGGACTGCGGCCGGGAAGATGCAGATCGCGCATGGCTGCGCACTCCTTGCGCCATTTAAAAAAGGCAAGGCCAGGGCTCTGCCCTGGACCCGCCAAGGGCCGAAAGGCCCTTGGAACCCATTACTTAAGTAGCGGGGTCCAGGGCAGAGCCCTGGCCTTAACCCCATTGGCAACCGCGCCCCCGCCTGGGATCATAGGCTTCCAGCAGCAATGGGGAAGCAAGGTGGCGACGATCGAGGATTTCGACCGGTTGGAAATCCGCGTGGGCACGGTGGTGGACGCGCAGCCCCTGCCCGAGGCACGCAAACCTGCGATCCGGCTATGGATCGACTTCGGCGCGCCGCTCGGCGTGAAGCAATCCTCCGCGCAAATCACCGTCCACTACCGGCCCGACCGGCTGATCGGCCGCCAGGTGCTCGCGGTCACCAATTTCCCGCCGCGCCGGATCGCCGGGTTCGAAAGCGAGGTGCTGACCCTCGGCGTGCCGGACGAAGACGGCGCGGTCGTGCTGCTCAAGCCCGACTTCAAGGTGCCCGACGGCGGGCGCATGTTCTGATGCCGCGGCACTACTACACCGTCACCTGGGACCAGTTGCACCGCGACGCCCGCGCGCTGGCCTGGCGGCTGATCGCGCTGGGCCCGTTCCGCGGCGTGGTGGCGATCACCCGCGGCGGCCTGATCCCGGCGGCCATCGTGGCGCGCGAACTGGAGGCGCGGGTGGTCGAGACGGTCTCGATCGTGGCCTATGGCCGCGGCACGGCCGCGGAAACCGAGTTGGGCGCGCCGGACGTGGTGAAGCCGCCGGTCGCGGCAGGCGACGGCGAGGGCTGGCTGCTGATCGATGACCTTGTCGACACCGGCGCCACGGCGCGGGTGGTGCGGGCGCTGCTGCCGAAGGCGCATTTCGCCACGGTCTATGCCAAGCCGGCCGGCAAGGTGCTGGTCGACAGTTTCATCACCGAAGTCAGCCAGGACACCTGGATCCTGTTTCCCTGGGACACGGAGCCGCAATTTGCCGTGCCGCTGGCCAAGCGGGAAAAGCCGGCGGGATAAGGAAGGCCACGGCAGAACCCTGGCCTTCCTGATCCGAATTCCGCCGTCGCCTTTCAGAACGGCACGACGGCACGGACATTGAAGAACAGGCCACCGACGTCGTTTCTGGAATACACCGACTCGTTCAACGTCGCCTGCAGATTGATGCCGCCGAATTGGTAGCCGACAATCGGGCCGAGACCGTATCTGATCGCGATCTTATGCGCGTCGGTGCTGCCTCCAGGCGAATAATTGGGGCAGGCGGTGCCGGAACAGGTGTCAGAGTTCAGCTGGTTGACCTGATACGCCCCGAGACCGAAGGTCCATTTGTTGATGGTTTTCGTCACCGTGTAGTCAGCCTCGAACTCGGCGCCGGACTGGTAATTATAGTTGCCGGTGCTGGTCGAGCTGACCGGAACAGGGAAATGCAGACTGGCGCTGAGGTTCCACCCGTCATGCAGCCAGCTCAGCGCCAGGTCCGGCTGGATGGTCCAATAACCGTTGCCGGAGGGCAGCCCGGATTTCAGCTTGCCATTGATCAGATCAGCATAGGTGGAACTGGCGTCGCCAAGGTAGATCGACAGGCCGGTCTTGACGTGAAATTCGCCGAAGGTCCAGGCCAACTGACCCGGAACGATGACGGTGTTGTAGGTGCCCCAGTTGCCGCTGCCGGTATTATTGGTCGGGCCAAACGAGGTATAGTCGAACGGCTGGGCGATGGCGACGGCATAATCCGCACCGAGCACCTTGACCCCGGTCGCCCACAAAACGATCGGGACCTCGACCAGAGCCGACAAATTGGTGCCGGAGATTTGTTTTGCATTCGGGCCATAGACGTTATAGGTTACCCAGTAATTATTCAAAACGCCGTAGACGCCAGGCGGCGGCAAAGCGCCGGCGGCAAGCCCCTCGTCCGAACCTGGCAGGTGCGGGTCCCACAACTCGGTCGCTGACGCCTGACCCGCAAGTGTCATGGCACCGCCTAAAGCGATGGCGCCAATAATTTTTTTCAAGGCCGTTCCTCCAGATTTTTAGTATGGTAACAGTTCTGTGATGTTTGCACGCTCCCATCAACAGCTCAACCCCGCTCCGGCCGGGGTGTGGATGTTGGTGCCGAAAAACGGTCGATGTGACCGAATTGCAACAATTCCGCTTCTGAGTATCCCGATATGCGCATCGCTCCGTTGCTCGCCGCTGGCGGCAACACCGGCCGGGGCGCAATCCGGAAGGCCGTGAACCCGCGTTGCCCCCCGTCCAGGGTTACCATCGCGACGACCGCGGCCGCGGAGTGAAGTCAAATTGTATGGATAACAACAGAAAATAATGGTGCCAGAACATCACCCGATGAAATCCCTCCGGACGCTAACACTGCTCCGGCTGACCAGGACAACTGGCCATCGCGGCCCGCTCGAAAACCGGATGATATCTGGCTTTTAACTTTCTTCTCCAGGAAGTTCACAGCAATACAGCCAAACTGTGAACAGACCGGACTGGCAGCATCTCACCTCATAACCCGTGCAACCTCGTTTGCGCATCGGTATATACGAGGCCCGCGCGAAATGGCATGCCTGCCGGGACGCCGTTTTTTGGACTGGGAGACGTGCCGATGGAAATATGGGCTATCGTGGTCCTTATTGCGGCCGATCTCATGTACGGCGGCGTGCTGATGACGTGGCTGGCCCCCAACCGCGACCCCGCCGGCATCGAACTGCCATCGGAAGGCCCGTGCAAAACGCCGGATGTGGACATCTCCGGCACGGTCTCCATCGAGTGCCGTGGTGTCGACGGCAAGGCGCGCGATTACCTCAACGCCCAGCTTTCCGACCTCCTGCGCAAGCAACTGCTCGGCTCGGGCGACCCGCGCCGGCCGGCGCGAACCCTGACCGAGCGCATCGACGATCTGCGCCGGCAGGCCGATGACTGGACACACCGGTATCGCGAGCTGGCAACCCGGCTCGATGACAGCGCACTGGCGACAAAGGCGCGCGCCCTCCTGCAGAAGGGCGAGATCGACGACGCCGACGCCGTTCTGCAGGACCTGCCCGTCGGCCAGGACCCCGGCGCCGCGCCTGCGGCGGCGGTGCAGTACACGCTCGGCGATGCCGCCATGCTGCGGTTCGATCCGGCAGGCGCGCTAACCCATTACGAGCGCGCCTGCCGCGCCGAACTGGACAATCCGATTTATGCCAGCGGCTACGCCATGGCGGCCTATCGGGCCGGCTTTAGCGACGAGGCCCTGCGCGGATGGACGCAAGCGCTCAGCCTGTACCGCAACCTTGCCGTGCATGAGCCAACCGCCTATCAGCCCGAAATCGCCGCGACCCTGACCCATCTCGGCACCCTCTATAGCGATTACGGCCGGCTCGGTGAGGCCAGAAGGGCAATCGCCGAAGCGCTTGCTATCACCCGCCGCCTCGCCGCCACTGATTCCAAAACCTACGCCGGCAAGCTCGCGACGCTGAACAGGCGCCTGACCGAGCTCACCACCGAGCCCGCGGCCGCACAGCACTGATCCGTTTCGCTCCCGCCGCGCAGCCACCCAATCCCGTTCAGGTGCCGCAAAACGTCTGCTGCACGCGCTCCTCCGGCGCCGGCGGCGCGGCGTAAACCTCCCGGCCCGGCTGGTCCTCAAAGGGACGCGAGAGCACCTCAACTAGCGCCGCGAACGGTGCAAAATCCTGCGCGCCGGACGCCGCCTCGAGCGCGGCTTCGACCAAATGGTTGCGCGGAATGAACGCCGGGTTCACCGCCTGCATGCAAGCACGCCGCGCCGCCGGTTGCATCGCTTCGTCCTGCAGCCGCGCGCGCCACCGTCCGGCCCAGGCATCGTAGCTGGACGGGTCGGCGAACAGCGCACGGACCCCGGCGTCCCCCGCCGGCCCTGCCGCCGCATCGCACAACAGCCGGAACGTCAGGGTGAAATCGGCGCCGTTGTCGGCCATGCACGCCAACAGGTCCTGCGCCAGTTCCGCATCGCCCGCGCGCTCGCCGCCAAGGCCGAGCTTGCGCTGCATGCCGGCGCGATACGCCGCGGTGAACTGCGGCGCGAACTCCGCCAGCACCTCCTGCGCCACCGCCACCGCTGCGTTGTCGTCTTCGCCCAACAACGGCAGCAAAGTCTCAGCCAGCCGCACCAGATTCCAATGCGCGATGCGCGGCTGGTTGGCAAACGCATAGCGGCCGCCGTGGTCGATCGAGCTGAACACCTTGGCCGGATTGTATTCGTCCAGGAAGGCGCAGGGGCCGTAGTCGATCGTCTCGCCGGAAATGGCGGTGTTGTCGGTGTTCATCACGCCATGGATGAAGCCGACATGCAGCCAGCGCGCGACCAGTTCGGCCTGGCGCGCCACCACGCCCGCCAGCAGCGCGCGGTACGGATGCTCGGCCGCCGCGGCTTCGGGATAGTGGCGGGCGATCGCGTGGTCGGCCAGCAAACGCAGCGCCTCGCTATCGCCCCGCACGGCGAAATACTGGAACGTGCCGACCCGCAAATGGCTGGAAGCCACCCGCGTCAGCACCGCCCCCGGCAGCGCCATGCCGCGCAGCACCCGCTCGCCGGTGCTCACCGCCGCCAGCGCCCGCGTGGTCGGCACACCCAGCGCCGCCATGGCCTCGCTGACGATGTATTCGCGCAGCACCGGCCCGAGCGCCGCCCGCCCGTCGCCGCCGCGCGAAAACGGCGTGCGCCCGGAGCCCTTCAACTGGATATCCCGCCGCACCCTGTCCCGCCCCACCACCTCGCCGAGCAGGATAGCCCGCCCGTCGCCAAGCTGCGGCACGAACTGGCCGAACTGGTGCCCGGCATAGGCGAGCGCGATCGGTGCCGCGCCCTCCGGCACGCGGTTGCCGGCCAGGATCTCCACCCCCTCGGGGCTGGCCAGCGCCGCCGGGTCCAGGCCGAGAAATTCGGCCAGCGACGCATTCACCCGGATCAGCCGTGGGGCTGCCACCTGGGTGGGGCCGAGCCGCGCATACAGGCGTTCCGGCAGGCGCGCGTAGCTGTTGTCGAAGGCAAAGCCGACGGACATGCGATCAGCCCTCCCGCCGGCAGCCGGGTTGCGGGATCAGCCCGGCACGCCTTGTGTGTGATGCATACATGATCCACCTGAGATCGGGCGGCACCACCAACACGGCAAGGCCCCAACCCCGGAGACACCATGAGCCCCGCCCCCCTCGCCCGCTTCACGGTGATCGACCTCACCCGCGTGCGCGCCGGCCCCACCGCGGTGCGTCAACTCGCCGACTGGGGCGCGCACATCATCAAGGTCGAACCGCCGGATGGCGACGGCGGCCTGGGCGGCGCCCGCCACGGTCCGGACTTCCAGAACCTGCACCGCAACAAGCGCAGCCTGACGCTGGACCTGAAATCCCCCGAAGGCCGCGACATCCTGCTGCGCCTGGTGCGCCGCGCCGACGTGCTGGTGGAAAACTTCCGCCCCGACGTGAAATCCCGCCTGAACATCGGCTACGAAACCCTGCGCGCCGAAAACCCGGGGCTCGTCTACGCCAGCATCTCGGGCTTCGGCCAGGACGGGCCGTACTGCGACCGGCCGGGCTTCGACCAAATCGCCCAGGGCATGGGCGGGCTGATGTCCATCACCGGCCTGCCCGGCCAGGGGCCGGTGCGCGCGGGCATCCCGGTCGCCGATCTGTGCGCCGGCATCTTCGCCGCCCAGGGCATCCTGATCGCCCTGCTGGAACGCGCCCAATCCGGTCAGGGACAATGGGTACAAAGCAACCTGCTCGCCGCCCAGATCGCCATGCTGGACTTCCAGGCCGCGCGCTGGACGATCGGGCACGAGGTGCCGGGCCAGGCCGGCAATTCGCATCCCACCAGCATCCCCACCGGCGTCTTCGCCACCGAAGACGGCCACATCAACATCGCCGCAACCGGCGACACCATCTTCGCCCGCCTCTGCCATGCGCTCGGCATGCCGTTGAACGAGCAGACAGACTACGCAACGGACGACTCCCGCTCGCAAAACCGCGACGCCCTGAACGCCGCCATCGAATCCGTCACCCGCAGCCGCCCCTCGGCCGAATGGATCGCCACGCTGAACGCGGCCGGCGTGCCGTGCGGGCCGATCTACCGGATCGATGAAGTCTTCGCCGACCCGCAGGTGCGCCACCTGAACCTCACTCGGAAAGTCCCCCACGCGGTGCTGGGCGAACTCGAGGTGATCGGCCAGCCGGTGGAACTGTCCCGCACGCCTTGGGAAATCCGCAGCGCAGCACCGGAACCGGGGGAACATACCGAGGCGATTCTCGCCGAGCTTGGATTTGATACCGAAGCAATCTCCGGGCTGAAGCAGCGCAGGGTGGTGTAAAATCCGGGGCGCTGCCCCGGACCCCGCCAGGGGGCTTTGCCCCCTGGACCCCGACCAGGGGCAAAGCCCCTGGACCCGTTAACTTGATCGCCAGCCTTGCAAAATCCGGATGTAATTCGCCCGCTCATACGCATCCGTATCGCGCAGCTTCGCATGGCTCATGCGCCCCTTGATGTCGCCAAGATCAGCCTCGCGCGCATCCAGCCACGCCGCCAGCCCCTCGACCAGCACCGCCATATGGCGCACCCCATGGCGCAACAACGCCGAGGTGGTCATCACCGCGTCCGCCCCCACCAGCAGATATTTCACCACCTGCTCGACGCTCTCCACCCCGGTGCTGGCAGCCAGCGACCCGCGCAGCGTCCCGGCCAGCACCCCGAGCCACAGCAAGGGCAAACGCAGCTCGGCCGGCGTGGACAACGCCAAATCCCGCTGCACCCGCATCGTCGCCAGGTCGATATCGGGCTGGTAGAACCGGTTGAACAGCACAAATCCGTCCGCCCCGGCGGCATCGAGCCGGCGCACCATGTCGCCCGGCGCGCTGAAGAACGGGCTGAGCTTGACCGCAACCGGAATGCGCACCGCCCGCTTCACGGCCTGCAGCACATCGAGGTAATGCGCCTCGACATCGCCGCCGGTCAGCGCCGGGTCGGTCGGCACGAAATACACGTTCAGTTCGATCGCACTCGCCCCGGCCTGCTCCAGCTCGGCGGCATAATTCACCCAGCCCGCGGCGGTCACGCCATTCAGGCTGGCGATCACCGGAATATCGACCGCGGCGCGGGCGCGGCGGATCGTTTCCAGCATCAGATGCGGACCGCCAACCCAGCATACCGGCGGCAGAAAACTGGAAGCCTCGGCCACACTCTCCGCCCCCACCCGCAGCGCCGCCTCCTGCTCCGCATCCTCCTGCTCGATCTGCTCCTCGAACACCGACGGCAGCACCACCGCGCCGGCGCCCGCATCCTCCAGCGCGCGGATATTGCCAAGATCGAGCGTCAGCGGCGAAGCGGAAGCGATCAGCGGTGTGCGCAGCGTCAGGCCCAGATAAATCGTGCTCAGATCGGCCATGGAGGTCTCATGCGTGTTCGGCGGGATGGAAACGTGTGTGCGCCCAGCCGGCCATGTCTTCGTACAGCCGGTATTTCTCGTCGATCGCCTGCTGGGCGGCGCGCAGCAGCATCGCCGCTTCATCCGGACGCGACTGCGCCAGCGCCTTGTAGCGCACTTCGTTATACGCGTAGTCACGGAACTTCAGCGTCGGCCGGGGGCTGTCCAGCCGGAACGGATTGGCGCCGGCTTCGCGCAATGCCGGGTTGTAGCGGAACAGCGGCCAATAGCCGGTCGCCACCGCCAGATCTTGCTGGCGCAGCCCCTGCTGCATGTCGATTCCATGCGCGATGCAGTGGCAGTAAGAAAGGATAAGCGACGGCCCCGGCCAGGCCTCGGCCTCGCGGAACGCCAGCAATGTCTGCTGCGGATTGGCCCCCATCGCCACCTGCGCCACATACACATTGCCATAAGCGATCGCCTGCAACGCGAGGTCCTTGCGCGCCACCCGCTTGCCGGCTGCTGCGAATTTCGCCACCGCCCCGAGTGGCGTCGCCTTGGACGCCTGCCCCCCCGTGTTGGAATAAACCTCGGTGTCGAGAACAAGGACGTTCACGTCGCGCGCGGTGGACAACACATGGTCCAGGCCGCCATAGCCGATGTCATAAGCCCAGCCGTCGCCGCCGACGATCCACACGCTGCGGCGGACAAAGTAATCCACCACCGACAGCAACTGCCGCGCATCGGCATCGTCCAGCTCCCGCAGCCGCCGCACCAGCTCGGCCACCATGGCGCGCTGGGCACGGATTTCCGACTCGCGGATTTGCGGCGCGTGCAGCACCGCGGTGACCAGCTCCTCGCCGATTTGCGGCGCCAGACGCTGCGCCAGCAGCGCCGCCGTTTCCCGGTGCTTGTCGGCGGCCAGACGAAACCCCAGGCCAAACTCGGCATTGTCCTCGAACAGCGAGTTCGACCACGCCGGCCCCCGCCCCTCGCCGTTCGCCATCCACGGCGTCACCGGCAAATTGCCGCCATAGATCGAGCTGCACCCCGTGGCATTGGCCACCAGCATACGGTCGCCGAAAAGTTGGCTCAGCAGCTTCAGATAAGGCGTTTCGCCGCAGCCGCCGCAGGCGCCGGAAAAGGCGAACAGCGGCTCCAGGAACTGCACCCCGCGCACCTCGGCGAAATTCACCCGCGCGCGGTCGTTGATCGGCAGCGCCTCGAAAAACGCGACATTGTCCCGCTCGGGCTCCAGCAGCGGCAGCTTGTCGCGCAGATTGATCGCCTTGGTCTCCGGCGTCAGCGCGCTATAGGCCGGGCACGCCTCGGTGCACAGGCCGCAGCCGGTGCAGTCCTCGACATGGATTTGCAGCGTGAAGCGCACCTCGGGGAAACCGCGCACATTGATCGGGGCCGAGCGGAAACTGCGCGGCGCGCCCTCCAGCCGGCTCTCGTCATAATATTTGGCACGGATAACCCCGTGCGGACACACGAAGCTGCACTGGCCGCACTGGATGCAGATGGAAGGCTCCCACACCGGCACGAAGTCGGCGATGTTGCGCTTCTCCCAGGCGGCGGTCCCGCTGGGGAAGGTTCCGTCCACCGGCATCAGGCTGACCGGAATTTCGTCGCCCAGCCCTTCCATCATGCGCGCGGTGACGCGCCGGACGAAGTCCGGCGCACTGTCCGGCACCAGCGGCTGGCGCTCCCAGCTGCTGCTGGGGAACGCCGGCACGCGCAGCGCGTGCAGGCGCGCCAGCGTGTCGTCCACCGCCTGGAAATTGCGCCGCACGACATCAGCGCCTTTGCGCGCGTAGGTTTTTTCGATCGCTTTCTTGATCTGCTTGATCGCCTCGTCTTTCGGCAGCACGCCGGAAATGGCGAAGAAGCAGGTCTGCAGAATGGTGTTGGTCCGCCCGCGCAGCCCCACCTCCTGCGCCACGCGCGAGGCGTCGATCACGAACACCCGCAGCCCGAGATCGATAATACGGTGCTGCATGGAGCGCGGCAGCCGGTCCCACACCTCCTCCGGACCGTACGGGCTGTTCAACAGGAACGTCGCACCGGGGGCCGCAAGCCGCAGCACGTCGGCGCGCTCGACGAAGCTGAACTGGTGGCAGGCGACGAAGCTGGCGGCACGGATCAAGTACGGCATGCGGATCGGGTCCGGCCCGAACCGCAAATGCGACACGGTCTGCGCGCCCGATTTGTGGCTGTCGTAGACGAAATACCCCTGCGCGTGCAGCCCGGCGTCCTCTGCAATGATCTTCACGCTGTTCTTATTGGCGCCCACCGTGCCATCCGCACCCAGGCCGTAGAACACCGCCTCCACCAGCCCGGGCTTGTCCAGCTTGAACGCCGGATCGGCATCGAGATGCGTGTGCATCACGTCGTCATTGATGCCAAGGGTAAACCCATTGCGCGGCTCTGGCTTCGCCAGCTCGTCGAACACCGCCTTGACCAATCCCGGCGGAAAATCCTTCGACGACAACCCGTAGCGCCCGCCCACCACGCGCGGCATGGCAGCCCGGGTACCGCGCGCCACCGCCTGCGCCAACGTGGCGACGACATCCTGATACAGCGGCTCGCCGGCCGCCCCCGGCTCCTTCGTCTGTTCCAGCACCGCAACGCCGCGCACGGCGGCCGGCAGAGCGGCGACGAACGCCCCGACATCGAAGGGGCGGAACAAATGCACTTGCAGCACGCCCACGCGCTCGCCGCGCGCGCGCAATGCCGCCGCCGTCTCGCGCGCGGTCTCCGCCCCCGAGCCCATCAGCACGATCACCCGCTCGGCGTCCTCCGGGCCGTCATAGTCGAACAAATGGTACTGCCGCCCGGTCAGCGCGGCGAGCCGGTCCATCGCCGCCTGCACATGCCCCGGCACGGCGGCGATGAACGGATTGGCGGTTTCGCGCGCCTGAAAGAACGTATCGGGATTGTGCGCCGTGCCGCGCACGAACGGCCGCTCGGGATCGAGCGCGCGGGCGCGATGGGCGCGCACCAGCTCGTCATCGACCATGGCGCGGATCTGCGCATCCTCGAGCAGAAAAAACGTGTTCACCTCATGGCTGGTGCGAAACCCGTCGAAAAAATGCAGAAACGGCACCCGCGACGCCAGCGTCGCCGCCTGCGCCACCAGCGCCAGGTCATGCGCCTCCTGCACCGACCCCGACGAGAGCAATGCGAAGCCGGTGCCGCGCGCGGCCATCACGTCGGTGTGGTCGCCGAAGATCGACAGCGCCTGGGTGGCGAGCGCCCGCGCCGCCACATGGAACACGGTGGGCGTCAGTTCGCCGGCGATCTTGTACATGTTCGGCAGCATGAGCATCAGCCCCTGCGAGGCCGTGAACGTCGTGGTCATCGCCCCGGTTTGCAGCGCGCCGTGCACCGCCCCGGCCGCACCGCCCTCGCTCTGCATCTCCTGCACCACGGGCACGCCGCCCCAGATATTGGTCTGCCCGTGTGCCGCCCATTCGTCGGCGAGTTCCGCCATGGTGGAACTCGGCGTGATCGGAAAGATCGCGCACACTTCGGTGGTGCGATAGGCGACATGCGCAACCGCGGTGTTGCCGTCCATGGTCGCGCGCTGGGCGTTCGCACTCATCGCACCGCCTCCGCCTGCATTTCGATCGCATGACACGGACATTGCTCGTAGCAGGTCGCACAGCCGGTGCAGCGGTCATCCACCAGCCTGTACCCCCGCCCCGGGCCGAGCTTGACAATGGCGCCCTCGGGGCAAGCGGCAAAGCAATTGTCGCATTCGAAGCAGCGCCCGCAGGACAGGCAGCGCTGCGCCTCCCGCCGCGCATCGGCCTCGGCAAGTCCGGCGGTCACCTCGGCGAACCCGGCCTCGCGCGCAGCGCCCAGCAGGCGTTTCTGCGGCGTCGGCTCGGCGTCGCTGAACACCGGCAGGTTCAGCATCGGCCAGCTCACCAGCCGCGGCCTGGCGGACGGCACATGCGGAATGCGCCGCAGCCAGCCGTCGATATGCCGCGCCGCCAGCTTGCCGTGGCCGACCGCGACCGTCACCGTGCGCTCGCTGGGCACCATGTCCCCGCCGGCGAAAACACCCGCCGCCCCGGTCATCATGTCGGGGCCAACGATCACGGTGCCGTCGGATTTCACCTCGACCCCCGGAACACGCCGGAGAAATCCGCTATCGGTCTCCTGGCCAAGTGCCAGTACCACAGCATCGGCCTGCAAGGTTTCGAACTCGCCGGTCGGCACCGGACGTCCGTCGGGCGAGATATCCATGCGCTCGACCGTCAGCGTGCTGCCGGCGAAATCCTTGATCGTGGTGAGCCAGCGGATTTTCACCCCTTCCTCGATCGCCTCGTCGGCCTCGAACGCATGCGCCGGCATGTGCGCGCGGTCGCGCCGATACACGATCACCGCCTCATCGGCGCCGAGGCGGCGGGCGGTCCGGGCGGCGTCCATGGCGGTGTTGCCGCCGCCATACACCACCACCCGGCGGCCGAGCAGCGGCGGCGCGCCGCTGGCCACACCGCGCAGATAGCCCACCGCATCGAGCATGCGGGCCGCGTCGCGCGCCGGGATATCGACATGCTTGGACACATGCGCGCCGACCGCCACGAACACCGCATCGAACCTGCCCTCCTCCTTCTCCGCCGCGAGGTCGGTCACCCGGTGGTTCAGCACGATGCGCACGCCCATGCGCTCGATGCGGGAGATTTCGGCCATCAGCCCGGCCCGCGGCAGGCGATAAGCGGGAATGCCGAAATGCATCATGCCGCCCGGCAGCGGTCCGGCCTCGTGGATTTCCACCGTGTGGCCGAGCCGCGTGAGATGATAGGCGGCCGACAGGCCGGACGGCCCGGCGCCCACCACCAGCACCCGCTTGCCCGACGGCGCCGCGTCGAGGCGCGGCATCCAGCCTTCCCGCGTCGCCATGTCGCCGAGGAAGCGCTCGACGGCATGGATGCTGACCGGGGCATCGAGTTCGCGGCGGTTGCAGGCGCCCTCGCAAGGATGGTAGCAAACCCTGCCGTGCACGGCGGGCAACGGGTTGTCGCGCATCAGCGCGTCCCACGCCTGGCGGTATTTGCCGGCCTGGGCGAGCGCGAGCCAGGTCTGGATGTCCTCGCCGGCCGGGCAGGCATTGTTACAGGGCGGCAGCAGGTCGAGCCATTGCGGATGGGTTGTGCGCACCGGCCCTGCGCCCCGCTCGACTGTCAGGTCCACCGCACGCGTCATGTCCGCGGGCTGCCTGGCCATGGAAGTTCCCCCGGGTCCGTTGTCGGCGGACCGTAGGAGCGGGGCGACTTGGGCCGCCTTGATGCATGTCAAGAGGAAGGAAGCAAGGCCAGGGCTCTGCCCTGGACCCGCCGAGGGCCGAGAGGCCCTTGGAACCCATTATTTTTGGACAGTTGTTGTAAGAGGGGGGTGAGGGAGTGAACCGGTTCACCGCCTCGCCGCCCTCATACAACAACTGTCTTATGTAGCGGGGTCCAGGGGCCTCTCGGCCCTTGGCGGGTCCAGGGAAGCGCCCTGGCCTTGCTTGCTTCTTTCACCGATCAATCCAGACATCGCCCAGATCCTGACCAAGATAGTGGCTAGGGGTCATATTCCACCCCTTCAGGCTGGCCGATGTAATAACAATCCTGTTCCACCACAGGATCGGCGCGGAGTAAGCCTCGGTCAGTGCCCGCCGCTCGAAATCGCGCACGATTCTCGCCCGTTGCTGCGGGTCCGTGCTGATCGCCTGGCCGATATACAGCGCATCCAGCAGCATGTCCGACGAATTGGCATAGTTCGAGGGCGACAGCGACCGCGACACATACTTCGCCAGTTGCAAATTCGGGTCGTCGAAATAATCGCCGTCGAAATCAAACGCCACGGCGAAATTGCCGCCTTCAAGCGCCGCCTGCCATTCCTTGGAGTTCAGCTTCACCTGATCGGCACGCACCCCGATCGCCCGCCAGGCCTCGATCACCGCATCCGCGCCCGGGCCATACGGGATCGGCACATCGCGGTTGACCAGCGTAAAGTGCAAATCGTGCAGGCCGGCGTCGGCGAGCAGCCGGCGGGCCTCCTTGCGAGCGGCAACAATATCGCGTGAGAAGCCGGGCAGCGCGGCAAGAGCAGCCTCCGGCGTCGCCATCACGAAGCCGGGCCGCATCAATCCGCCGACGAATTTCATGAACGTGCCGTGCGACAGGCTGTCCGCCATGCCCCAGCGGTCAATCGCCAGCGACAGCGCACGGCGAACCCGCGCATCGTCAAACGGCGGCTGGCGGGTGTTGAACACCAGCATCAGATTGATCAGCCACGGCGACTTATAGACGTTCATCCGCCCGCCGAGGGAAGCTTCAATCTCGTCGCGCTCGGCCGGCGTGAAACTGCGGAAGCTACCCATCACCCGCCCGGACGCCATACCCTTCACGACGCCCGGCCCGCTCATGAAGTCCGCTTCGTAGCCATCGAGATAGGGCCTCCCGGGCCGGAAATAGCGGTCCCACCGCCGGCCGCTCCAGTGCTGCCCTTTCACATGCTCGACAAACACGAACGGCCCGGTGCCCAGGATATGCGTGCGGGGAAATTGCGGGTCGGCGGAGAGCTTTGCGCCCTCGTAAATGCAGTTCCAGGGCGAGGCGAAATTCACCAGCATCGCCGCGTCCGGCCACTGCAGATGAAACACGACGGTCAGCGGGTCCGGCGTGTCGATGGCGCTGATCGAGGCATAATCGACCTGCCGCGCCGAAACGACGCCCGCCGGCGGGTGGACGATCCGCTGATAGCTCGCCTTCACATCCGCGGCCGTCAGCTTCGTGCCGTCATGGAACAGCACATTGGGGCGCAGGCGGAAACTGTAGGTGAGCCGGTCGGGCGAGACGCTCCACGCCTCGGCCAGATCGCCCATAACTGCCGGGTAGTTCGCCGTGTCGAATTTCAGCAGCGTCGAATAATGCGGCGCGACCGGATGCAGGAAGGCGAAGGATACGTTCGCCTGGCAATCATAGTTCGACGGCTCGGCATCGACCGCGAACACCAGCGTCCCGCCATGCTTCGGCGCCGTGTCAGCCAGGGCGCCGGAGGAAGTGAGCAGGGCGAAGCCGATCGTCCACGCCAGGCTGTGCAGACCCATCCCGCTCCCCTGTCCGTTCCGCGTCGTTGCGTTCAGTGTCCCTGACTGGATTGCCAGCGCTGGAACTGGTCGAACAGTTCCTGTTTCTGCCGCTCGGTCACCGGCGCGCCGCCGACCACTGCCTGGCGCGCATCCAGGAAACGTGAGAACAGCGTCCTGATGTCCCCCGGGCTCTGCTGGGCGACGGCGCCGCGCCGGTCCAGCCATTCCTGCGCTGGCGGAAACCGCTTCCAGCCACTCAGCTCAGCCGCCAGGTTGACATCGCGCCACATGGGATGGTGTCCCGGCTCAAGCAGCGACTGGAATTCGGTGAAGAATATCTCAACGAAATTGCGGACATTGCGGTATCGCTCCGACTCCGGTGCAAGATTTGCCACAGCAAGCAACGTGCCCACCGCGACGGTATCGACCGGCCGATCGTTGGCGATCAGCGCGGGATAGTCCGCCGCGGTCAGCGAGGTGGGTACATAGGTGTCGATGACGGCCGGATTTAACGGAATCGCGATGAAATGCAGCCCTTCGTTCGGGCGGATTCCCTGGAAAATGGCGGCCGGCTTGCCCGCCACGAACGCCATTGCGGCGATTTCACCCTTGCGCAGCCGCTCAAGTGCTCGCTCCTGGCCCTCGTTGACCGGCTGGATCGGAACGTTGAGCAGCGCGAAAATACGTCCGGCGGTCACGCCCGTTCCGGACCCGCGCACATCGACATTGACCTTCTGGTTGGCCAGATCGGCAATGCCCTTCACATGCGGGCCCGTAAGCAGATGAAACTCCTCGTTGTCGAGCTTGGTAATATAGGTAAAGCTGCCCGGCAGCACGCGCTGCTCGCGGGCGGCATCCAGTACGTCGGTCTGCAGGATCGCCATGTCGATGCCGCGCAGCAAGGCCAGATCCCAGATTATCTGGACGGCGCTGCGGCCAACCACCGGCAACACCCGGCGGGTGGCGCCATCGTCGATGATGCTGGCGAGATCTTCGGCGATACGGATCGAGGCGCCAGCGGAACCGCCAGTCTCCAGCTCGACAACACCCTTGTTATTAGGGGAATCCACCCGAAGATCGGGAGCGGCGGCAATCGCCGTCGAAACACCGGTCAGCGACGCGAAAACGACAGCCCGGAGAATCCAATACAAGACGCGCCGGGTGACAATCGTGTCATTGCATATGGCCATTTTGGCTGCTTATCCCCGCATGGCAATGGTCCGTGAAGACCATTACATGCGGCACGATATCAGGCAAGGTCCCGTCCCGGAGCGCGGCAATCAGGCCAAAAAAAAACCACCAGGGCTCTGCCCTGGACCCGCCAAGGGCCGCGAGGCCCTTGGCACCCATTCTCTTTAGGCCGGGGGACCGGCGCGTTCTAGCCGGCGGGGGGGGGCTTCGGGGCCGGGATCTTCATCATCGTCCCGGTCATGGGAATGAAATAGACACCCACATCGCGGCGGGAATGGATCTTGCCATCTTCGTCCTTGGTGTAGACATACAAAATCTGACCCTTCTTGAACGGCTGGCCGATGGGAATGATCATCCGCCCACCCGGCTTCATCTGCTTGAACAGGTCCGGCGGCGCATACTGGGCGGCACAGGTGACGATGATGATGTCGAACCCGCCCTCGACCTCTGGCCAGCCGAAATACCCGTCGCCGACTTTCGTATGGATGTTGTCATAGCCGAGCGGGGCGAAGATTTTGCCCACGGCGTGGCCCAGCGGCTCGATGATTTCAATCGAATACGCCTGCTTGACGATCCGGCTGAGTAGCGAACTCTGAAACCCGCTGCCGGTGCCGATCTCCAGCGTGATGTCGCCTTCCTTCGGCTTGGCGACCTGCGTCATGTAGGCCTGCCCGAGATAATCCGACAGCGCCGAACCGAACCCGAGCGCCCAGGGCTTGGGCTCGGCCTCATAGGCTTCGCTGGGCGTGGCGTAGTGGCCATCGTACATATAATGGAAATATTCGCGCGGCACAGCCTGGAAGGCGGCCATCACCGCCGGGTCGGCGCTGCCCAGGCGCTCCCTCAGATAGGATTCGATGCGCTTCATCGCCGCCGGCTTGCGGGCCTGGATGGCCTGGAACTGCCCCTCGGTCAGGCTGACCGGCCGGCCGGATTTCACCATCGCCTCTTCATAGGCCTGCCGCGTCCACGCGCCCG
Source organism: uncultured Alphaproteobacteria bacterium (assembly GCA_963714255.1). Taxonomy (GTDB): domain Bacteria; phylum Pseudomonadota; class Alphaproteobacteria; order Acetobacterales; family Acetobacteraceae; genus Rhodovastum. Next base: position 36,422 of record CAVQNU010000021.1, on the reverse strand, counting down.
CAGGCGGGGCAATGGGGGCGCCGCTCGCGGCGGCGGCGGGCCGCGCCAGCAGGGCGGCGGCGCCGCCCGCAACAAAGCCACGGCGGTTCAGGCTGATCTCGTGTCCGGCCACTGCAAGCTCTTCCGAGTCGGGGGGAATGAAATGATAGCCCCCACATACAGCACCAGCGCCAGCAACAGAACCCTGTCATAACCAAACTTGATCGCAATCAGGTTGGCGAGTGGCGTCGCCACCACGCTGAACGCGCCGTTCAGCCCCCAGGCCCAGGGCAGGAACCCGCCATGGCCCATGCGCGACAGCCCGAGCGGAAACGGCAGGCCGAGGGCCACCGATGCCGGTGCCAGCAACGCCAGCACGATCGCCGCCCGCGCCGCGAAGGGCAAATCGAGGGTGGCGAGCAGAAACGGCTGCAGCCCCGCCAGCAGCGTGGCACACCAGGCCACCACCACCAGCCCCGCAATCACCGCACCGCGCCGCTCGCGCCCCTCGAACCGCCCGGCCAGCATGCTGCCCAGGCCGGAGAACACCAGCATGCCGGTCAGCACCAGCGCGAACCCGGTGGTGCGGTCGTTGAGGTAGAAACTGGCGCGCTCGATCATGGCGATCTCGATGGAAAGGAAACCAAGACCCAGCGTCGCGAAATACGTCGCCGACCGCAGCGCCGCTGGCCCGCCGGTGCGAAAACGCCGCCCGCCCAGCAACGGCACCGCGAGCACCAGCCCGGCCACAACCACCGCCTGCGCCAGCACCGCCAGATTGACCAGTGGCCCCAGCTCGGCCTGCGGCAGTACCTCGATGCGGTTCAGGATGGTGCCGAGCCGGGACAACCGCAGCACGGCATAAAACGCCGGCCGGTCATACGTGATGGGCGAGAGATCGAACGCCGCCCCGGACTCGGTAGGCTTGCCTTGCAGCACGGAAAGCGCCTCGTCGGCGATCGCGTCATGCGGCCCCTCGCCCGAGGTCACTTCGCCTGCCTCGAAGGACACCGACGGCAAATCATTGTAAATATCGGCGCGCGCGGCCGACACGTCGATGCCGGGGAAAAAGCTCATGTCAAATGACCGTTCGTCGCAGAACTGTTTGGCCGAAGCGATGCGCGCCGCATCGAAGGGTGCATTCGACACCAGGATGCGGACGTTCCAGGCCGAGCGGATGACCAGCACATGCGCCGGCGCATCTTCGATGCCGGCAATCCCCAGCCCCGCCCGCACGGTCGCCAGCATGCGCACGGCATAGGCGGGGAATTCGCGGATGGAAACCGGGATGGACACCACCCCGCCCGGCGCCAGAGCGCGCAGATAAGACGCGATCGCCTCGGCGGCGAAGGCGCTGGCGTTGGCCTCCGCCGCGTCGAGGAAATCCGACGAGAGGTCGATGATGTCCCACGCCCCGCCGCGCCGGGTGGCGGCGATCGGCCCGGCGCGGGAAATCCGCACCCGCTCGGCCGCTTCACTGGGCGGCGAGGGTCCGAACCCGTCGCGCAGCGCGCCCAGCAGCACCGGCTCGGGCTCCAAGGCGAGCACCTCGTCGGCGCCGAGCGCGCGCGCCTCGGCAATGCGGAACCCGCCCGACGCGCCCACCAGCAGCACCCTGCCATGCGGATGCAGCACATAGGGAAGCGCCCCCAGAGTCGCGGCGGCATAGGCGGCCTGCGCCTGGCCTTTCGGCAGCGAGGCCACCCGGTTGCCGTCGCGATACAGGCCAAAGCTTTGCGGCGGCCCCGGCAGGCCCAGCATGCCGGCATTGTTGGAAAGGTCGGTGTCCACCCGCTCGGTAAAATCATCGAGCAAAGTGTAAATCCCGCGCGGCGAGGCCAATTGCGCCGCCACGCGGCTGTCGGGCACGTGCAAGGGCGCGTAGATCGCCTTGAAATCGTTTATTTCCGCCCGGTTATCCAGCAGCAGCACTGCCTCACCGCCGGCAAGCGTGAGCAGTGCTGCCGCCAGCGCCGCGCCGCGCCGGACCGGGGCGAAGCCGGCGGCAATCGCGAACGGCGCCAGCAGGCAGGGTACCAGGAAAAACGGGTGCACGACCCACATCAACCCAAGCACCGCCAGCGCCCCGGTGCCCGCGCCGGTCAGGTCAAACCCATAGACACGGCCGATATCCTCATCGTTCAGCACAAAACACAGGCTGATATACAGGCCGGAGAGGAAAAAAAACGGCAGCAGCGCCGCATAGTAACCGGCGATGTTCCACAACTGGACATCGAACGTTGCAGGATTTTGCAGTTGCAGCGGGTTGAACGGATTGACCGTCACCATATGAAACCCGGTCGCGGCGGCGATTATCAGCGCCACCGGCAGCGCCGACAGCAGCGCCTGCCCATGCCGGGCGAACGCATCGCGCGCCAGCGCCATGGCCACGCCGCTGAACGCGAACCCGGCGAGGACGATGGAAATCACCCAATAGCCGTATTCCGACCATTTCGCGACGGCGAAATACCGCGTCAGCGCAATCTCGAACCCGACCGTCGCCAGCGACACCAGGAACAGCGGCGCAAGCGCGGCAAGAGATGCCCTCCGCCTCACGGCCAGACGCGGCGATGGATAAACGATTCCACCACCCAGTCGAACCGCCCCGGATCGTCGACGAACAGCGCGTGGCCGACCCCGTCCATGATCACCGTTTCGGCATTCGGGTGGTGGGCGGCGAGGTTTGCGGCCTGTCCCGCCCATTTCGGGCGCACCACATACAGCACCGGGCGGGCGGTGGAATACACAGCCTCTTTCCAAAACGTCCGCGGCACCGGATAGGCGCGCAGCGCCGAGGCGGCGGCCGGCGGCGTGTGCAGGCAGGCCTCGGCCAGTCGGTCGAGCCAGAACGCCGGCTGCGGACGCAGGAACATGCCGGCGACGAAGCGGCGCATCTCTTCCGCGCGCGAGAGTTTCACCCTGGGGCGAAGCGGCCGGTCGGTATGTGCGGGCTCGCCCGAGGATGAGGGCGGCGGGTCCTCGCCCACCGAATTATCGACCAGCACCAGGCCAGCGAGGCGACGGTCGCCATAGCTGTGCACATAGGCCAGACTGTCCAGCACGCCGAGCGACCAGCCCATCAGCAGCACCGGGTCGGGACCGAGCTGGTCGAGCAGTTCGCCGATGTCCTGGCCGCGCCGCCACGGGTCATGGCCGGTCGCGGCGACCTCACTGTCGCCCTGCGAGCGGGGGTCGAAGGCGATCACCCGGAAATACTGCGAGAAGACCTTGATCTGCGCCTCGAAGATCCAGGCTGGCATGGTCCAGCCCGGCACCATGACGATGGTGTGGCCGCTGCCGTAGTCGCCGTAGTGCAGGCGCACGCCGTCGCTGGTCAGGAAATACCGGTCGGCCGCGCGCGCCGCCCCCGCCAGCAGCAGGAGGAAAAAGACGACACTCGTGATTGCACCGGCGCGCCGCATGCGATCAACTGCGCCGCGAGCAAAGCCGGTGTCAACAAATCTATGGACGATGAGCCACCATCCCGACGCAATGCCTTGATCGCCCTGCTTGTTGTCGTGGCGATTGTTGCCGGAGGGTTTTGGATTTTGCGGGTGCTGCACGACTCGGGCCGCATCGAGGACTGCCTCATGCGGGGCGGGCGGGATTGCGCGCCGGTGCAGCGGTAAGGAGGACGGGACGTGAAGGAAGTAAGGCCAGCGATCTGCCCTGGACCCGCCAGGGGCCGGTGGACCCCTGGACCCCGCCACTTTAAGGGTTCTGGGAAGAGGGGGGTGAGGAGGAGCAGCGGCATCTCCTCATCCCCCTCTTTCCAGAACCCTCTAAACGAATGGGGTCCAGGGGTCCACCGACCCCTGGCGGGTCCAGGGCAGAGCCCTGGCCTTCCTTCCTTTCTGATTGCCGTGATCCTGCTGCTAGCCGGCTGCGCCACGCCCAGCCCCACGCCAGCCTCGGTGGTCACCCGCCAGGTCCATGTGCCCGAGTTCGCTAGCAAGCCCTACGCGCCGTTCACCCGCGCCGACGTGGTGGCGATCGCGCTGCGCGAATGGCGCCTGTTCGGCCAGCCGATCGATGACGATCCGCCCGACACCCGCCCCCCGCCGCCGCCCGAGCTGAAACCCGAGCGCATGGCCGGGCTCTGGCAGCGCGTGGGCGAGTACCTGGTGGACCAGCCAGGACGGCAACCGGCCGGAAAGCGAATGGACCGGCAAGCACGATGAGTATGGCACCGAGTTTCCGGCCAGTCAGGACGCCGAGTATGCTTGGTCGGCAGCCTTCATTTCCTACGTCATGCGGATCGCCGGCGCCGGCTCCCGTTTCCCTTATGCGCCGTCGCATTCCGTCTACATCAACATCGCCCGGCAGATGTCGCTCGGCCAGACGCGGGGCTGGTCGGTCGAGGCCGAACGGCCCGATGCCTATGCGCCGCAATTGGGCGACCTGATCTGTGCCGGGCGCGCCGGTGCCCAGCGCCTGCGCTTCGAGGATTTGCCCACTCACACCGGCTTTCCCTCGCATTGCGCCATCGTGGTGGCGACCGGCCAGGAACTCAGCATCATTGGCGGCAATGTGGATGATGCGGTGACGCTCACCCACGTGCCCACCACGCCGGACGGCCGGCTATCGGTCGTCGGCGGGCCGCCGGTGGATACGCGCTACCCGTGGTTCGTGGTTCTGCGGGTGGGCTACGATTACTGAGCGCCGTGCGACAACTGCTCATCGGTGATGATCAGCATGCGCAGATCCTGCGCCGGCACGTAGTCGCGTACGGTCGCCTCGAATTGCGTCGGCCCGGTGGCGCGCAACGACAGGTCGGTGCAGAGCGACATCAGCCGCGTGTTGCCGCGATCGCTGTGCGCGTCGGTCGCGTGGGTCACCCGGCCGCCCTGCAGCACCAGGTGGAAGGTGCGGATCGGGCCGCGCCAATTGCGCGCGGTCTGCAGGATATAGGCGAGAACATGGGCGTTGAAATAGGCGTCATTATGCGTGCCGGAAGCCTCGCGCGCGTGCAGCTTCTGCTTGTACAGGGCCCGCAGCGCCCGGTCGGTCGGCGCATCGATACAGTATGCGCGCGTCAGGTCTTCATCCAAACTGCCGCTCCACCTGCCTCGGTCCGGGTCGGACACGCCCTCGTGACCGGGGCGTATGGCGCCGAACAACTGAAAGCCGAGGATTGGCCGGTAACTGTGTTCCACCACGGTCACCCCGGGCGGGAAGGTCTGCATCCAATGGAACGTAATCCGCGTGGTCCACAGCGTTCCGTAGCCGTTCTCGTTCTGTTCGATCAAACCCTGGTCCTGCAGTTTCCGCCGAGCCGCCGCATCCAGGTCCCAGCCCCCATTCGGCCCGGTCCGTTGGGCGGCGTCCGACGGCAACTCGAAGACACGCGGCTGCAAAAGCAATGACATTCCGCCGATATCGCGAACGGCGTCGGTGACGTCGCGCCCGTCCGGCAGGGTGGCGCGGATGTCCGTCTCGGGCGTGATTTGCTGGCCGTTCACCCACAGCCGGAAGCCGATGAAGTTGGCGTCCACCGGCGGTTTCACATCGACGCCGTGGGCGGCACTGGTTTCCATGCCGTCGGGCGTGTCCCGCGGCACTTCGGGCATGGGAAAGGCCACGCGCAACGTCACCGGCTTGCCGGTGACGTTGCGCATTTCATAGCGGACGCGCACCTCGGAAGGCGATAGCGTCAGGTCTTCCCGCTGCATGGTGATGCTGTTGGTCTTGGTCAGCACCAGCCCGCCGGCGCCCAGTTCGGACGACGAATTGTTGGCCACGGCCGGGGCGGCGAGGACGATGATCACGGCAAGAGTCGCGGCAAATCCGGCCAGCTTGGAAAACATCGCGTTCCCACCAGATCATTTTCGGCGGAACAATATACGTTGGCCCCGGGCGCACCTCCAGCCGCTATCCGTAGGCAGGGCGATTGGGCGACGAAAGCAAGGCCAGGGCTCTGAGGCTGTGAAGGATTCCCTGTTGAGGGCGTACTGAACGGGATTTGTTGCTGGTCGGTGCGGGGAGCCGGGGAACGTATCGCGACAATAGCCGGCTGCCGGCATTTCCGGCTCGCCAGCCTGCCGGCGTGGCCGGCGGCGTCAGGAGATGCTGGCCGCGTTACCCAGGGGCGGCCTCGGTCAGGCCGGACGGACCACGGGCAGCCCGAACACCGTCGCTCACGCCTCGGTCCGTAAGATGCATCGGCGGTTGTGGGCCACGGCCTGCCAGCCGGTCACGGCGCGCATCTTGGCGCGGCCTCGCAGCAGAACCTGCCGGCAGCCGCGGTGGCGATAGCCGGCGTTGGTCCACGCGATCCAGCGCGCCCGCTGGCGATACCGCTCCTGGTTGCCCCTCTCCTGCAGTTGCCCCTCTCCTGCAGTTGCCCGTCTCCTACAGTTACCCGTCTCCTGCGTGCGACGACGCAGTGCCGCCCACTCCGGCGTATCGTCATGCACTGGCTGGTCCGGGGTGCGGTCTTGCCGCTTGGCCTTGCGGAGCGGCATGAGCCGTTCCATCCCGGCCCGGGTCAGGCGTGTCACGCTGTCGCGGTTGTAGAACCCGCCCTCGACCAGCACGGTCTTCGGCTGGCACCCGGTGCGCGCCACGATCTGCCCGACCATCGGCTCCAGGCTCGATTGGTCGGCGCCGGTGCTGGTCACGTCGCGGCCGACGATCAGCCCATGCCCGGTCTCCGGCAGTGCCGCGACCGCTTTTTCCAGCCGGCCGACAAACGCCTCCACCGCCCGAACCATGTGATCCGCCGGCAGCAGCGCATCGAGCGAGCCGGGACAAGCATCAACTGGTCCCGTTGCGGCAGGCGCACCCGAGCGGCGCCGCAACCCATCGGCGGAAGGGGCCGTTGCGCGGGGAGAGCATCGACCAGCTCGGGCCTCGGCGTGCGCTTCGCAATGAGAGGACCGATCCACAGAGAATCCGATTTCGGGCAAGATTCCAGCCTCTTTGCCCTGGTCTTGCTTCACCCCAGCACCGCCGGACTTGCCGCGCCGCGCCTGCCGGCCGATCATGTCGCCATGACAGACACCCGTTGGTCCCCCCGCACCCTCGCCGCCCAGGCGCTCGGGCGCATCGACGAGGCGACGCGCGCCCTGGTGCCACCGATCCACGTGACCACCACGTTCCTGCGCGATTCCGACAACCAGTACCCGCAGCGGCAACATCTATGGCCGCGCCGACAACCAGACCGTGCGCGAAGCCGAGGCCGTCATCGCCGCCCTGGAGGACGCCGAGGCGGCGATGCTGCTCGGCTCTGGCATGTCGGCCGCGACTGCGGTGTTTCTCGCCTTGGCGCCGGGCGATCACGTGGTTGCGCCGCGGGTGATGTACTGGGCGCTGCGCAGCTGGCTGCTCACCGACGCGGTGCATTGGGGCCTGAACGTCGAGGTCGTGGATACCTCCGACCTCGGCGCGTTGCGCACCGCCGTGCGGCCGGGAAAGACCAAACTGGTCTGGCTGGAAACCCCGGCCAACCCGTTATGGACCATCACCGACATCGAATCCGCCGCCGCCGTCGCGCATGAGGCCGGGGCGCGTCTGGTGGTGGATTCCACCTGCGCAACCCCGCTGCTGACCCGTCCGTTGGCACTCGGCGCCAACATCGTCATGCACGCCGCGACCAAATACCTGAACGGCCATTCGGACGTGATCGCCGGCGCGCTGGCCACCGCAACGCCCGATGATTTCTGGGCCCGCATCCGGCGCAACCGCTCCATGCTCGGGCAGATCCTGGGGCCGCTGGAAGCGTTTCTGCTGCTGCGCGGCATGCGGACGTTTCCGCTGCGCGTGCAGGCGGCCTGCGCCGGCGCGATGGAACTCGCGACCCGGCTGGCCAGCCACGACTGCGTCGCCGAAGTGCTGTATCCGGGCCTGCCCGGCCATCCCGGGCACGACATCGCGCTGCGGCAGATGCAAGGCGGGTTCGGCGGCATGCTGAGCATCCGCGTGCGCGGCGGCGAGGCGGCGGCAGTCGCCACTGCCGCCCGCGTGTGGCTGTGGAAGCGCGCCACCTCGCTCGGCGGGGTGGAAAGCCTGATCGAGCACCGCGCCTCCATCGAGGGGGAAGGCTCCCCCTGCCCGCCCGATCTTCTGCGCCTGTCGGTCGGCATCGAGGACCCGGGCGACCTTTACGCCGACCTCGACCAGGCGTTACGGCGGGCGCAGCCATGATCGGCAGGCGGAGCCTGCTATCCGCCGCCGGGCTGCTGCTGGGCGGGGCGGCATCGCCTGTCCCGCTGGCGGCAACCCCGGTGTCACGCCTCGACACGCCCTGGTGGCGGCAGCGCCATGCCGAGAAATTGGCGGAAATCCGCGGGCGGAAAGTGGACCTGGTGTTCCTGGGGGATTCCATCACCCAGAACTGGGAGCATTCCGGCCCGCCGGCCTGGCGCGATTTCCAGCCAGCCTGGCAGCACTATTACGGCAATCGCAACGCCGTGAACCTGGGATTCTCTGGCGATGCCACCTGCCACCTGCTGTGGCGCCTGCGCAACGGCGAGATCGACGGCATCACGCCGCGGGCGGCGGTCATCCTGATCGGCGCCAACAACCTCGGCCGGCTGCACTGGCCGGCGGCCGACGATATCGCGGGCATCGTCGCGGTGGTCGACGAGACGCGCCGGAAACTGCCGCAGACCCGCGTGCTGCTGCTCGCCGTGCTGCCGAGCGAGCGCTCGGACTGGGCGAGCGAAACCACGCTGGAAATCAACCGCGCGCTGGCCGCGCGCGCCTGGGGCAATGACATTTCCTTTATGGACCTGTCGCCGCTGTTCGCGCCGGGCGGGCGAGTGGACCGGTCGCTGTTTTATGACCCTCTGCTGACCCCGCCGGAGGCGCCGCTGCATCCGACAGCGGCGGCACAGGCGCGGATGGCGGCGGCGATGGAGCCTTTGCTGGCTCGGATGCTGGGAGGGTCCTAGCGGGGCGTTGCCCCGCACCCCACCAGGGGCTTTGCCCCTGGACCCCACCAAGGGCTTCGCCCTTGGAACCCGCTATTTTCCTTTTGCTCGCTCGATCGAATCCAAAATCAGCTGTTTCGCCTCCGCGGCATCCCCCCAGCCGACCACCTTGACCCATTTGCCGGGTTCCAGGTCCTTGTAGTGCTCGAAGAAATGGGTGATCTGCTGCAGCGTGATCACCGGCAGATCGTTGTAACTCTCGATCTTGATGTAGCGCTGGGTGATATGCGCCGATGGCACGGCAATGATCTTCTCGTCCCCGCCGGCATTGTCTTCCATCTTCAGCACACCGACCGGACGCACATTGATCACCGCGCCCGGCACGATCGGCGTGGTGTTGGCGATCAGCACGTCGATCGGATCGCCATCGTCGGACAGCGTGTGCGGCACGAAGCCGTAATTCCCCGGATAGCGCATCGGCGTGTACAGGAACCGGTCGACGAACAGCGTGCCGGCGGCCTTGTGCATCTCGTATTTGATCGGCTCGCCGCCGATGGGAACCTCCACGATGACATTGACGTCATCAGGGGGCGTCGTGCCGATGGGAATGGCGTCGATGCGCATGAGAGGTCTCCGGTGCAAAAGGAACGGGCGGTGCGCCCGAGGCTATCATATCGCCTCGGCGTGGTGGCAGGCCACCCTATGGCCGCCCAACGCACGCCACGCGGGGCGCTCGGCGGTGCACAGGTCCGTCGCATACGGGCAACGCGAGGCAAAAGCGCAGCCCGGCGGCGGATTCAGCGGCGAGGGCAATTCACCCTTCACCGCAATTTCATGCTTGCGGTGGCGCGGGTCGACGCTGGGCGTGGCAGCCAGCAGCACGCGCGTGTAGGGGTGGCGTGGCGCCTCGAACAAGCTCGCTTTCGGGCCCTGCTCCGCCGGCCGGCCGCAATACAGCACCAGAACCTCGCTGGCGATGTGGCGAACCACGCCGAGGTCATGGCTGATGAACAGATAGGCGAGGCGGAATTCGTCCTGCAAATCCATCATCAGGTTCAGCACCTGCGCCTGGATGGACACATCGAGCGCGGAAACCGGCTCGTCGGCCACCACGATGCGCGGGTTGAGCATGAGCGCACGGGCAATCGCGATGCGCTGGCGCTGCCCGCCGGAGAACATGTGCGGGTAGCGGCCAAACTGATCCTGGCGCAGCCCGACCCGGTCCATCATCGCCCGCGCAGCGCGCTCGCGGGCGGCGCGGTCGCCGCGCCGGTTCAGCGCCAGCGGCTCCTGCAGGATCGAGCCCACGGTTTTGCGCGGGTTGAGCGAACCGTAGGGGTTCTGGAACACCATCTGCACGTTCAGGCGCAGGCGGCGGCGTTCGGCGTCATCGGCGCCGGAGGTAGGATTGCCGTCGATCAGCAATTCCCCCTCGGTGGGCGGTTCCATCAACGTCGCCATGCGGGCCAGCGTGGATTTGCCGCAGCCGGATTCGCCGACGATGGCAAGCGTCTCGGCCGCGCGCAGGGCGAAGGAAACGCCGTCGACGGCCTTCACCAGCCCCGGCTTGGCGAACCATCCGCCGCCGGCGTTGTAGTGGCGGCGCAGTTCCTCGGCCTGCATCAGCACCGTCATGCCGCGGCCTCGGCAGCCGCCAGCGGATAATGGCAGCGGGCGCGCCGGCCGGGCGGGCCGGTCAGCGCCGGCGGCACCGCGCGGCAGAGCCCGTCGGCGAACCGGCAGCGCGGGTTGAACAGGCAGCCCTGCGGGCGGTCATCGATGCCGGGCACCACGCCGGGAATGGTCGGCAGGCGGGCGCGCCCCATGGCGCGCTCGGGCAGCGCATCCAGCAGCGCGGCCGTGTAGGGATGGCGGGGGGCGGCGAACAGCGCCTCGGTCGGTTGTTCCTCGACCATCTGGCCGGCATACATCACCTGCACCCGGTGCGCGGTTTCCGCCACCACGCCCATGTCGTGGGTGATCAGCACCAGCCCCATCCCCCGCTGGCGCTGCAAATCGACCAGCAGATCGAGAATTTGCTTCTGGATCGTCACGTCCAGCGCGGTGGTCGGCTCGTCGGCGATCAGCAGGCGCGGGTTGCAGGCGATCGCCATGGCGATCATGACGCGCTGGTTCATCCCACCGGACAACTGGTGCGGAAACGCCCCCGCGCGGCTGGCAGGCGCGGGAATGCCGACCTGATCGAGCAGTTCCACCACGCGATCGCGCACAAGCGCGCGCGGCACCGCGTGATGGGTGCGCAGCGCCTCGGCGATCTGCCAGCCGACCTTGTAGCACGGGTTCAGGCTGGACATCGGCTCCTGGAACACCATCGCCATGTCCTTGCCGACCACCTGCCGGCGCTGGCGCGGGGAGACCGCAAACAGGGAGGTGCCGGCGAAGCGCATCTCGTCGGCTGACACGCGCCCAGGCCAGCCGATCAGCCCCATGGCGGCGAGCATGGACACGCTTTTGCCCGACCCGGATTCGCCGACGATGCACAGGATCTCCCCCGCCGCGACGCTGACATCGACGCCGTCCACCGCCCGGAAGCGGCCGCGTGCGGTGGCGAATTCCACCGCGAGGTTGCGGATTTCCAACAGCGGCATCAGCGTTTCAGCTTGGGATCGAGGGCATCGCGCAGCCCGTCGCCGAACAGGTTGAAGGCCAGCACGGTGAACAGGATGCACAGGCCGGGGAAGGCCAGTACCCACCAGGCGCGCTGGTAATACTGCAGCGCCCCGGCCAGCATGGTGCCCCATTCCGGCGTCGGCGGCTGGGCGCCGAGGCCGAGGAAGCCAAGTGCCGCGGCATCCAGAATGGCCCCGGAGAAGCCGAGCGAGGCCTGCACGATCAGCGGCGCCAGGCAGTTCGGCAGCACCGTGTCGAACATCAGATGCAGCCGTCCCGCCCCGGCGCAGCGCGTCGCGGTGACGTAGTTGCGCGACAATTCGGACAGGGCGGACGCACGCGACAGCCGCGTGTAGCCGGGCAGGCTGACCAGCGCCACCGCCAGCATGGCGTTAAACAGGCTGGGGCCGAGGATGGCGACGATCACGATGGCCAGGAGCAGGCTCGGGAACACCAGCAGGATGTCCATCACCCGCATGATGATGCTGTCGACGATGCCGCCCGCGAAGGCGGCGGTCAGGCCAAGGGCGGTGCCGCAGCCGAGCGCCAGCGTCACCACGGAGAAGCCGATCAGAAGCGACAGGCGCGCGCCGTAGATCAGGCGCGAGAGAATATCGCGCCCGACATCGTTGGTGCCGAGGATGAAATTCCACGTCCCCCCCGGCTCCCAGACCGGCGGGGTGAGGAAGGCGCTGCGGTATTGCTCGATCGGCGAATGCGGCGCGGCGATGTTGGCGGTGAGCGCCAGCAGCGACAGAACCGCCATGAAGCCGAGGCCGAGCACGGCGCCCTTGTTCTCGGCGAAGCTGCGCCAGAACAGACGGAACCGGTCGGGCATCGGTGTGGCGGACGACAGTGCCGCGGCGGTTTCCACACCGGACATCACTTACTTCTCCCTCTCCCCCCGCTTCGGGGGGAGAGGGCCGGGGTGAGGGGGTCGTCCCGCCACACCGACGTTGCGGGTTCCCCCCTCACCCCAACCCTCTCCCCCCAAGTGGGGGGAGAGGGAGAAAAATGCGTCCCCTTCATCGCCTGATCCGTGGATTCAGAAACCCGTATGTCATGTCCACGCCGAGATTGACCAGAATCACCAGTGTGGCCACCAGCAGCGTGCCGCCCTGCAGCACCGGATAATCGCGGCGCTGGATGCTCTCCACCAGCCAGTGCCCCACGCCGGGCCAGGAAAAAATCGTCTCCGTCAGGATCGCCCCGCCCAGCAATGCGCCCACCTGCAAGCCCACCACCGTGACCACCGGGATCAGCGCATTGCGCAGCGCGTGCACGATCACCACTCGCCCCGGCCCCAGCCCTTTGGCACGCGCCGTGCGGATATAGTCCTCGCCCAGCACGTCCAGCATCGCCGAGCGAGTCATCCGCGCCACCACCGCCAGCGGATGCGTGCCCAGCACGATCGCCGGCAAAATCAGATGGCTCACCGCCGAGCCGAAGGCGCCGCGGTCCTCGCTGAACCAGGAATTGATCAGCATGAAGCCGCTCCAGGGCTCCACGTAATACATGTCGCTGATCCGGCCCGACACCGGCGTCCAGCCCAGCGCCACCGAGAACACCAGGATCATCATCAGCCCCCACCAGAAAATCGGCATGGAGGCGCCGGTGACCGACAATCCCATCAACCCGTAATCGAACACCGATCCCCGCTTCACCGCCGCAACGATACCGAGTGGCAGGCCAACCAGCAGGCCAAGCGATATGGCGCACAGCGACAACTCGAGCGTGGCGGGGAACAGCGTGGTGAACTCGGTCCACACCGGCTGGCGCGTCACCACCGACACGCCCAGTCCGCCGGTGACCACCCCCATTTCGTAGTCGAGGAACTGCTTCCAAAGCGGCTGGTCGAGGCCGTACTCGTGGCGCAATTGCGCCAGCCGCTCGGGGGCGATGCCGTGCTCGCCCACCCGCACCTCGATCGGGTCACCGGGCACAAGCCGGATCAGCATGAAGGCGAGGAAGGTCACGCCGATGAAAGTCGGCACGATCAGCCCGAGGCGGCGGAGCAGAAAGCGAAACATGCGGCGCTCCCCTCACCCGGCGCCGGCGCCGCTACTTCACGTCGATCTTGTCGAACCGCAAGACGCCGAGCGGACTGAGCCGGACCCCGGTGACCTCCTTGCGCAACGGCAGGAACACCACCGAATGGGCGATCAGGAAAAACGGCGCCTCCTCGTGCATGATCACCTGCGCCTGCTCATACAGTTTGCTGCGCTCGGCCTGGTTGGTGATGGCGGCGGCCTTGTCGATCAGCGCCTGGAAATCCTGGTTGCACCATTTCGACGCACTGCCGCCGCCAGGGCGTGCCGCCAGGCAGCCGGCCAGCGGATTGAAGAAATTGTCCGGATCGCCGTTGTCGCCGGTCCAGCCCAGCAAGGCGGCGCCATGCTCGGCGTTCTGCACCCGCTTGCGGTACTCGCCCCATTCGTAGCTGACGATGCTCGCCTTGATGCCCACGCGGGCGAGATCAGACTGGATCAGCTCGGCCATGCGCCTGGCATCGGGGTTGTAGGGGCGCTGCACCGGCATGGCCCACAACGTCGTCTCGAAACCGTCCGGCAAGCCGGCCTCGGCCAGCAGCGCCTTCGCCTTCGCCGGGTCGTAGGGATAGTCGACGATCTTGTCGTTGTAGCTCCACAGCGTCGGCGGGATCAGGTTCTTCGCCGGCTGGCCGGCCCCCTGATAGATCGCGCTCAGGATCGACTTCTTGTCGATGGCATAGTTGATCGCCTGGCGCACCCGCTTGTCGGTATAGGGCGGCTTGAGATTGTTGAACGCCAGATAGCCGATGTTCAGGCCGGGCTGGGACAACAACTGCAGATTCTTGTCCTCGCGGATCGCCGGCAGGTCGGCGGGGTTGGGATAGGGCGCGATCTGGCACTCGTTGGCGCGCAGCTTGGCCAGCCGCACCGCCGGGTCCTTGGCGATCGAGAACACCAACGTATCGATCTTCGCCTTCTCGCCCCAGAACTGCTTGAAGGCGCGATAGCGGATGGTGCTGTCCTTCTGATAGGCGACGAACTCGAACGGGCCGGTGCCGATCGGCTCCTGGTCGATCAGCTCGGGCTTGCCGAGTGCGAGCAGCGCATCGGCATATTCTTTCGACTGGATGGCGGCGAAATCCATCGCCAGATTGGCCAGGAACGGTGCCTGCGGCACCTTCAGGCGAAACCGCACGGTGTCATCGTCGACCCGGTCGATGCCGTCCAGCAGCTTCGGCAGACCCATGTCGTTGAAGTAATCATATCCGCCGCCCGAAACCTTGTGGTAGGGGTTGCTGTCCTGCCACTGACGCTCAAAACTGAAAATCACGTCATCGGCGTTGAAGTTCCGGCTCGGCTTGAAGTTCTTGTTAGAATGCCATTTCACGTCGTGGCGAAGATGAAACGTGATGCTGCGGCCGTCCTCCGAAACGTCCCATCGCTCGGCGAGGCCAGGCTCGACCTCGGTGGTGCCGTATTTGAAATCGGTCAGGCGATCATACACCGGGCGATTGGCAATGAAGGTGGTCCCGGTTGTGTTGATCATCGGGTTGAAGTTCTCGGGCGAGCCCTCGGTGCAGTAAACCAGGGTCTTTGCCTGCGCCGGCAGCGCCGCGGCAATTGCCAGCACGGCAGCGATGATCCATCCGGTCCTCATGGTGGCTTCCCCCTCCGGGTCACTGACACGTCTGTGCTGAATAGGGGGCTGCGCGGTGCGTCACAAGAGCAAGGAAGGCCAGGGCTCTGCCCTGGACCCGCCAAGGGCCGAGAGGCCCTTGGAACCCATAACTTAAGTAGCGGGGTCCAGGGGCCTCTCGGCCCTTGGCGGGTCCAGGGCAGAGCCCTGGCCTTACTCTGCCCCAGTCAGGGCGCCGATGCGGGCAACCAGATCGGACCCTCTCACCGGCTTGCGCAACACCTCATAGCCGGTATCGGCAGCTCCCGGCAGTTCAGCCTCGCCGGCATAGCCGGTCAGCAGGATCGCCGGCAGCCCGGGCCGGCGATCCTGCGCCGCGCGAATCAGCGCCAGCCCGTCCATCCCCGGCATCGAGAAATCGGTGACCAGCACATCCACCGTCTCGCCGGCATCCAGCACCGCCAGCGCCTCCCTGCCGCCGGCGGCGTTGCGCACACGGAAACGCAACTCCCCGAGAAACTCGGTCATCACCTCGCGCAGCAGGTCCTCGTCGTCCACCAGCAGCACGCATCGGCCGTCGCCGTGCGCGGCCGGCGGTGCGGTGCGCTCGGGCTCGGGCGCAGAGGCTTCGGCATCCGCCTGCGGCAGCCACAGCGTCACCGTCGTGCCCTCGCCCGGGCGGCTGGACACATCGAGCACCCCGCCGCTCTGCTCGGCAAAGCCGCGGGCCATGGCCAAGCCGAGCCCGGTGCCCTGGCCCGGCCGCTTGGTGGTAAAAAACGGCTCGGTCGCGCGCCCGAGCGTAGCCGCATCCATGCCGATGCCGGTGTCGGACACACTGACGCGCACGAAACGCCCCCTCGCCAAACCAGCCGGGCCGGCATCCGTACCGTCGGCAAGGGTTACGGCGGCAGCCGAAAGGGTCAGCCGGCCACCGCCTGGCATCGCGTCGCGGGCATTAGTGGCAAGGTTGACCAGCACCGTCTCAAGTTGCCCGCGATCGGCCAGCAGCAGTGGCAGCCCCGGCGGAACGCACAGCACCACCTCCATCTCCGGGCCAATCGTATGCTGGAGTACCTCGCCCAGATGCTCCAGCAGCACCGCGGCGTCGACCGGCTCGGACTTCAGGTCGCCGCGCCGGCCGAACGCGAGCAGGCGGCCGGTGATGGCGGCGCCGCGCGCACTCGCCTCGGTGGCGATGCGCGCCCAGCGGCGCACCAGTTCCCGATCGTCCGGACGGCGCTCGATCAGCCCGGCTGCGCCGGTCACAGCTTGCAGCACATTGTTGAAATCATGCGCGATGCCGGCGGCGAGCTGGCCCAGCGCCTGCAGCCGTTCGGCCTTCGCCGCACGGCGCTGCGCCGCTTCGCGCGCCGCCACTTCCGCCTGCACGCGGCTTTCCAGCTCGGCGGCCAGGCGGCGCAGTTCAACCTCGGTCGTGCGCAGCTCGTGTTCGCGCGCCTGCAGCGCCTCCCCCATCGCATCGAACCCGGCGGCGAGCCGGCCGAATTCGCCGCGGTCGTGGCGCAGGCCGGTGCGGGCGGCAAGGTCACCGTCGGTCCAGCGCCTCGACGCGGCCAGCAGGCGTTCGACCGGGCGGCCGATCAGCCGGCTGCCGAGCAGGAACGTCACCGCCAGCCCCAGCAACCCGCCGAGCACGATCAGCAGCAGCCCGAGCCGGTTTGCCTCCGTCACCTCGGCAAAGGCCAGCTCGCGGTCCAGCCCGACGCCGATGCGCAGGCCCAGGGGCGGCACGCCGGTTGGCGAATAGGCGACGAAGCGAGAACGCCCGTCCAGGCCCGGCATGGTGATGACACCGATCCGGTCGCCCTCCAGCGTCGAGCGCGCCACGCCCGTCTCGGCCTGACCGACAAATCGATCCCCGTCCGGATAGCGGGCAATGATGATGCCGTTGCGGTCACTGATCGACACCGCCGCCTCCGGCGGCAGGCCGAGGCCGGCAAGCTGGCTGTTCAGCCACGCGGTATTGACCGCGGCGCTGACCAGCCCGGCCACCCTCCCCGTCGCGTCGCGGAACGGTTGGGCGACGTGAATGGTGGACAGGCGCGAGAACCGGCCGGTCGTGTAATCGCCGATAACGAACCCGCCGGTTTGCAGGGCGAGGCGAAAATACGTCCGGTCGGCCACGCTGGCGCTGAGATCGGTGCCCACGGCGGCGCAAAGCAGATGCCCGTCCAGCCCGATCACAGCGGCATTGTTGTAGCGCGGCTCCTGCGCCACCAGCCCGGCCAGCAACTGGTGGCACCCTTGTGCGTCCCCGTCCCGCACGGCGGGCGAACTGGCGACGGCGGCCAGCGCCTGCTCGGCGCCCTCAAAGATGCGCTGCTGCTGGTTCGAAACCGCCCGCAGCAGGCGCAGCGCCTCCGCCTCCACCAGGCTCTGCCGCAAGCGGTGGGCGTCGCGCTCAGTCCACGCCTGGAACGCCAGAGCGGGCGCCAGGGCAATCGACACAATCACCAGAAGCCGTGTCCGCAGGCTTCGCACCGCGCCCCCGCGTCCGTCAAATACAGGACATACTGCCCTGGCCGGCGTGAACGGCGTTTGATCCACATCTTAAAATGCCGGAACGTTCTTGGACACTAACATATGCCGCGCACACCATCTGCCGCGCAGGTGACCTTCGCGGCGGTCAGGCTCACGCGGGCAGGCCGGGTCCCAGGACCTGGGTACGGAACCCCGGCATGTCCAGCATGCAGGCCGTGCGCAGCCAGGCTTGCGCCCGCCCCTCACCGGCGGCAGCCTCGGCCAGACCGGCGGCCCAGGCCTCATCGCCCGGAACGGCGCGGTCGGCGTAAGGCAGCAACTGGCCGACAGCGACCCGCCGCCGCGCTTGCGCATAGCGGTCGAGCGCCGCGCCGGCCGCATCCGGATCATTCAGGGCCGTGGCCAGCGCCTCGGCCGCCGCCATGGCGTCGTGCAGGCCGCAATTCATGTTCAGCCCGGAGCGGGTCTGCGCCTGGTGGGCGGCATCGCCGGCCAGCAGCACCCGGCCGGCGGCATACGTACCGGCAACCTGGCGGCGTACCGGCTGAACCTCGCGCCCTACCAGCGGCAGCACCGTGGCGCCAAAGGGCACGAAACGCGCCAGCCGGGCGCGCAGCGCGCGCTCCTCCAGGGCCGTCTCGTCGCTTTCGTCGTCGGGCAGCGGCACGGCGATCTGCCACAAATCGGGCATGCGCAGCAGGCCGCACCAGCCGCCCGGGGCATGCACCCAGGTGGCCGCGCCGGCACCGGGCACCACATCGCGCAAATCGGCCGGTGTCAGCACCTGCAGCAACCGCCGGACCGATGCCACGCCCTCAAGCCCGATGCCCAGGCAGGCCCGCACGGCACTGCCCATCCCGTCGGCGGCCAGCAGATAGGCGCCGCGCTCGATCCGCTCGCCACGCGCCGAATGAACCCGCACCGCGACGCCGGCCGCATCCTGCTCGACTTGCACCACTTCGGCGTCGAAGGCCAGCCGCACATGCGGATAGGCAGTGAGGCGCGCCGCAAGCGCCGCCGCCACCGAACCCTGGTCGAGATGCAGCCGGAACGGGAATTCTGGTTTCGCCGGCAAGCAGCCCGAGATCGAACCGGGCAATCGGCGTTGCCGTGCCGGCGCGGAGATAGGCGATCTGCTGCACCTGCAGCCCGGTGCGCAGCGCGCCGTCGAGAATGCCGAGTTGCTCGAACACCTCCAGCGTGGGCGGCAGCCAGGCGGACGCGCGCTGCACCCGGCCGAGCTGCATGCGCTTTTCCAGCACGGCCACCGGCACGCCGAGCTGGGCCAGGCGCAACGCCGCGGCCAGACCGACCGGGCCAGCGCCTGCGATCAGAACGCGCGGTGCGCCCTGCAACATTCGGGTCTGGCGGGAACTCATGCGCCGGACTAGCCGTACCTTCCTCCTGCTGTCAAAGAATTGTCGCCTGGCAGAAACGGTGAGGCCACGGCTCGATCTGTTCGACATCGTATGATCATGTGGCGTACCGATCGGGTGGCAACCCGGCGCCGATCAGCGCCAGCCCCTCGGCGACCGACACGAACTCGCCGCCCGCGGTCACCCGCGCCGCCCCGAACCGCGCCTCGAACAGCCGCCGCACCGCCGGCACGAAGGAGGTGCCGCCGGTGAGGAACACATGGTCCACCGCGGCCGCCGGCAACCCCGAATCGGCCAGCGCCTCGTCCACCGCCGCGCCGATACGGGCGAGATCGCCGGCAATCCAGGAACTCGAAACCGGCCCGCGTCACCTCCTGTTCGATGGCGACTCCCGCATGCGCGAACCGCAGCACCGCGCGCTCGGCCTGCGACAGCGCCGCCTTCACCGACGAGACGGCCTGATAGAGCGGAAACCCCTGCTCGTCCTCGATCAGCGCGATCAGCCCGCGCAGCCGCTCCGGATGGGCGGCGGTGCGGGCAACCTCGCCGATTTCGCGCAGCGTCTTCGGGTTGCGCATGAGCGACAGACGGTGCCAGCGGGCGAACGCGGAAAAATATTCGGGCGGGACCGGCAGCTCCTTGCCCATGACCGTGTAGCTGTCGCCCTTGCCCAAAAGCGGGCTGATCACCCGGTCGATGATGCGGTAGTCGAACATGTCGCCGGCGATGCCCACGCCGGCATGGCCGAGCGGCTGCACCGGCGCGCCCGGGGTGAAGCGCAGAACGGAGAAATCGCTGGTGCCGCCGCCGAAATCGCCCACCAGCACGGTCGCCGGCGCGGCGAGCGAGCGGGCAAACCGCCAGCCCGCACCCTCCGGCTCCAGCGCCACCGCCACGTCGCGGAACCCGGCGGCGGCGAAGGACTCGCGCAACCGCGCCTCGCCGAACGCATCGTCGGCGAACTCGCCGGCAAAGCGCACCGGGCGCCCCACGACCACACGCAGCGCCGACGGGTCGAGACCGGCGGCGGCGGCGAGCGCGCGCAGGAACAGCGCCACCAGTTCGGGTAGGGAAAAGCGCCGGCCGAAGATGCGGGTTTCGGAAAAACTGCGCTGCGCCAGATAGGTTTTCATCGACATGATCAGCCGGCTGTCGAGCGGATCATCGAGATAGGCGGCGATCCCCGCCGGCCCCGCCGCGTGGTGCAGACGATGCCTGGCATGGCCGTGCTCGGCCCAGAAACACAGCAGCGTGCGGAACACGGCGCCGGTGTCGAAACTGGCGGTGCGCACGCTGCCATCCGCGTCCCGCAGCGCAATGACGCTGTTGGTGGTGCCGAAATCGATGCCGACGTGATGCATGGGGTTCCGCCGTCAGAGGGGGCGGGGTTGAACAGCAACGCTGGGAAGGAAGCAAGGCCAGGGCTCTGCCCTGGACCCGCCAAGGGCCGAGAGGCCCTTGGAACCCATTACTTTTAGGCATTTGTCTTGAGAGGGGGGTGAGGCGGCGAACCGGTTCAGCTCCTCACCCCCCCAATGCTTAAGTAGCGGGGTCCAGGGGGCCACCGCCCCCTGGCGGGTCCAGGGCAGAGCCCTGGCCTTGCTTCCTTCCCAGCGTTGGCGTTCAGAACCGCTCCTCCCCCCGACGGCGGGACGCATCTGGAAAATCGCGTGTCAGCCCGAACGTCGCATTGATCACCAGCGCGTTCATGCCGTGGTGCTGCGTTTCCTCGGGATCGCTGCGGGAGGCCATGCGCTGGAACGCGTCCTCCAACTGGCGCAGGTCGCGCAGTTCGATCATCAGGTGCCACTCGCCGAGTTCCTTCGGCCCGAAGCCCAGCTTGCGGCGGGTGAGCCGCCAGGACTCGATCAGGTTTTCGCCGCGGAAATGGTCCATGCAGCGCACCACCGCCGCGTGAAACTGCATGTCGCGGACTCCGGGCTTGAGGTCGCACCACACATGGTAGATGTCCATCTGCTCCTCCGCGATGTGGCTAGCAGGCGGCGTCCCGGCCTTCCGCCACCGCGTGGCAGGCCACCAGCACCTCGCCCTGCGCCGTGGCGGCGCGCGTCTGCGCCGGGCTCTCGGCGCGGCAGCGCGCATTGGCCAGCGGGCAGCGCGGATGGAACGTGCAGCCGGGCGGCGGGTCGATCGGGCTCGGCACCTCGCCGCCCACCGGCGTGCGCGACCTGCCGGGCATGGCGAGGTCGGGAACCGCCTCCAGCAGCAGGCGCGTATAAGGGTGGCGCGGCGTGCGGAACAAAGCCTCGGCTGGGCCGAGTTCGACGATGCGGCCGAGATACATCACCCCCAGCCGGTCCGCCATGTGCCGCACCACGGCGAGGTTGTGGCTGATGAACAGATAGGTCAGCCCTAGCCGCGCCTGCAGGTCGCGCATCAGGTTGAGGATCTGCGCCTGCACCGACACATCGAGCGCACTGGTCGGCTCGTCGCAGACCAGGAAGTCCGGCGCGCTGGCGAGCGCGCGCGCGATGGAAATGCGCTGGCGCTGGCCGCCGCTGAATTCGTGCGGGAATTTCTCGCCGTCCGCCGGCGACAAGCCGACCTGGGTCAGCAACGCGCCGACCCGGGCAGCGATCTCGGATGGGGACCGCGCCAGTTTGAACAGCCGGATCGGCTCGGCGATGATGTCGCGCACCCGCCAGCGCGGGTTCAGCGAGGCGTAGGGGTCCTGGAAAATCATGTTCATGCGCCGCCGCAAAGCGGGCTGCGCGCGCGCCGCCGAGAGCGGTTCTCCCGCGAACCGGATTTCCCCCGCGTCCGGGGCGTAAAGCCCCACCGCCAGGCGCGCAACTGTGGTCTTGCCGCAGCCGCTCTCGCCTACCAGTGCCAGCGTGGTGCCGCGGGGGATGGCGAAACTGACGCCGTCCACGGCGCGCAGTTGCTTGCGCCCCTCGCCGGCCAGGGTGCGCTGCAGCCAGGGCCTTGAGACATCGAAACTGAGGCAAACCCCGGCCGCCTCCAGCACCGGCGCCGTGGTGGTTTCCGGCACGGATGGGGGCGCCTCAGGCATCGGCGGCGGTCCCCTCGTGTAGCCAGCAGGCGGCGCGCGTCGCGCCGGCGTCGAACAGGCCGGGAAGCGCGGTGCAGCGGGCGAACACCTTGGGGCAGCGCGGGTTGAAGGCACAACCGGGCGGGATTTCCGTCAGCCCCGGCATCGCGCCGTCGATCTGGCGCAGCCGCGCAACCCGGTGCGTCAGCGAGGGAATGCTGCCCATCAGCCCTTCCGTGTAGGGATGCGCGGGCTGGCGTACCACGGCGCGCACCGGCCCGAGTTCGGCGATGCGGCCGGCATACATCACCGCCACGCGGTCGGCGGTTTCGGCGATCACGCCCATGTCGTGCGTCACCAGCATCACCGCGGTGCCGTGCTCGCGGGTCAGCCGTTTCAGCAGGGCGATGATCTGCGCCTGGATGGACACATCGAGCGCCGTGGTCGGCTCGTCGGCGATCAGCAGGCGCGGCTCGGCGCACAGCGCAAGCGCGATCACCACCCGCTGGCGCATGCCGCCGGAAAATTCGTGCGGATAGGCGCCGATGCGCTGGCGCGCGGCCGGAATGCCGACCTCCTCCAGCCAGCGCACCGCGCGCGCGCGCGCGTCGCGGTCGGACAGGTGCAGATGCGTCTGGATGGTCTCCACCAACTGGCGGCCGACCGAATAGAGCGGGTTCAGGGTGGTCAGCGGGTCCTGGAAGATGGCGCCGATCTGCCGGCCGCGGATCGGGCGCATCTGTGCGGGCGAGAGCGTGTCGATGCGCCGGCCGTCCAGCCGGATCTGCCCGCCGGCGATCCGCCCCGGCGGCTCCAGCAGGCCGATGATGGCGGCGCCGGTCAGCGATTTCCCCGCCCCGCTCTCGCCCACCACGCCCAGCACCTCGCCGGCTTCGATCGCGAACGACACCTGGTCGAGCGCGCGCAGCACGCCGCGGCGGGTGGGGAACTCGACGGTCAGACGGTCGACGTCCAGCAGGCTCATCGCAGGCGCGGATTGAGTGCGTCGCGCAACCAGTCGCCCAGCAGATTGACCGACAGCACCAGCACGGCGAGCGTGGCGCCCGGAAACAGCGCGATCCACCATTCGCCGGAGAACAGGAAATCGTTGCCTATTCTGATCAAAGTGCCGAGCGACGGCTGCGCCGGCGGCAGGCCGACGCCGAGAAACGACAAAGTTGCCTCATCAAGGATCGCCAGGCCCAGGTTCAACGTGGCGATCACCAGCACCGGGCCGAGCACATTGGGCAGGATATGGAAGGTCATGATGCGCCACGCCGGCAGGCCGATCACCCGTGCGGCCATGACATAGTCGCGGCCGCGCTCGACCAGGGTGGAGCCGCGCACGGTGCGGGCGAATTGCGGCCAGCGGGCGATGCCGATGGCGAACACCAGCACATACAGCTGCAGCCGGTCGTGGACGTCGCGCGGCAGGGCGGCGCGCACCACGCCATCCACCAGCAGGGCGATCAGGATGGAGGGAAAGGTCAACTGGATGTCGGCCACGCGCATCAGCAGGGAGTCCAGGACGCCGCCCGCGTAGCCGGCCAGCAGGCCGGTCGTGACACCGACCGAAAGCGCAAAGCCGATGGCCAGCGCCCCCACCAGAAGACTGATCCTTGTGCCGTACATGATGGCGGACAGCACGTCGCGGCCCTGGTCGTCGGTGCCGAGCGGATACGCCCAGCCGGCGTCCGCCCCGCCCAGGAAGGCCGGCGGCTTGAAACTGTCCATCACGCTCAGGCTGGCCAGATCGAACGGGTCGTGCGGCGCCAGCCAGCGGCTGAAGGCGGCCCCCAGCACGATCAGCAGCAGCAACAGCGCCGAGGCCAGCGCCACCGGCGAGCGGCGGAAGGCGAAGCCGGTGTCGCTGTCCCAGGCGCGGACCAGCAAGCTGGTCATCGCGCGCCCGAAAGCGTGCGGCGGCCGGCGCGCAGGCGCGGGTCGACGGCGTAATACAGCAGGTCGACGACCAGATTGATGCTGACGAACAGCAGCGCGACCATCAGCAAATAGGCCGACATTACCGGAATATCGGCGACCGCGATGGACTGCACCAGCAACAGGCCGATGCCGGGCCACTGGAACACTGTTTCGGTGACGATCGAAAATGCCAGAAGGCCGCCGATCTGCAGGCCGATGATGGTGATCACCGGTACCAGCGTGTTTTTCAGCGCATGGCCGAAATTGATCGCCCGCTCCGGCAGCCCGCGCGCGCGGGCGAACTTGATGTAGTCGCTGCGCAGCACCTCCAGCATTTCCGAACGGACCAGGCGCATGATCAGCGTCATCTGAAACATCCCCAGCGTGATCGCCGGCAGCACCAGCGAACGCCACCCGCTGACGGTGAGGAACCCGGTGCTCCAGTGGGCGAAATGCACCACCTCGCCGCGACCGAAGCTGGGCAGCCAGCCGAGCTGCACGGCAAAGACGACAATGAGCAGGATGCCGATCAGGAAAGTGGGCAGCGATACGCCGAGCAACGAGAAGATCATGAAGCCGCGGGCCAGCAGGCTCTCACGCCTGATGGCGGTATAGACGCCCATCGGCACGCCGACGAGCAGCGCCAGCGCCGCGGCGGTAACGGAGAGCTCGACCGTGGCCGGCAGGCGCTCCAGAATCAACCCGGAAACCGGCCGGGCCAGCCGGTAGGAAATGCCGAACTGCCCGTGCAGCGCCGCCCATATGAAATGGCCGTACTGCACGAAAAACGGCTGATCGAGACCGAGCTGATGCACCAGAGCCGCCCGCTGCGCCTCGGTGGAGTCCTGGCCGAGCATGATACTGACCGGATCGCCGACGAAGGCGAACATCGTGAAGGCGATGAAGCCCACCACGAGCAGCACCGGGATCGCCTGCAGCAGCCGCGACGTGATGAAGGCGAACATTGCGCCGGGTCGGTCCTCCGCTGGCATACCGGCAAGGACATAGGCAAAAAGTAAAGAAAAGCAAGGAAGGCCAGGGCTCTGCCCTGGACCCGCAAGGGGGCGGTGGCCCCCTTGACCCCGCTACTTCACCGCAGTCGGCTCCGCACTCCCAGACCATTCGCTTACCAGCGTGAAACCCACCCCCAGCAGCACCGGCCCGACGAAAATCCCCAGCAACCCAAACGCCAAAGCCCCGCCCAGCACGCCCAGCATGGTCAGCAAAAACGGCAATTGCGCGCCGCGGGCGATAAAGAACGGGCGAATAACCGAGTCGGCGCCGCTGACTGCCACGATTCCGTAAACGAACAGGAAAATGCCCCACGCCGTATGGCCGTGCGCCAGCAGCCACAGCGCCGCAGGTATCCACACCACCGGCGCGCCAATCGGCAGCACCGACAGCCCGCCGGCCACCAGCCCAAGCAGCAGCGGCCGCGGCACGCCGGACAGCCACAGGCCGAACGTGGTCAGAATGCCCTGCACAATGGCGGTGCCGAGAATGCCATAAACCACGCCGCGGATGGTGGCACCGGTCACCTCGATCAGCCGCGGCGCCCGCGTGCCGGCAATGCGGCCGAGGATCACCCTGATCTTGATCGCCAGCCGGTCGCCCGAGGCGAAGAAAAAGAACGCGACCACCAGCGCCAGCAGGAACATCAACACGCCGTTGGCAAGCCCGAGCAGCAGCGACAGCCCGAACTCCGCGACCATGCCGAAATACGGCTTGAAGAACTCGCCCATGACGGTGAGGTCCTCGGCCCAGGAATCCCACAACCCGGCCAGTGTGGGGCCGACCGCGGGGATTTCGTGCAGCCAGGGCGGCGAGCCGGGCAGGCCGGCAGCAACCGCCGCCTGCACCGCGCGGCGCAATTCGTCGACATCGTCGGCCCCGCCCGGCACGGCGAGCGCGATCGGCAGCACGACAGTGACGAAAGCGATGGCCACCATGGCCCCGGCCGCTCCGAAATTCCCCAGGCCGCCGCGCGTGCGCAGCCAATCATAGATCGGCCAGGTGGTGTAAGTGAGAATGGCCGCCCAGAGGATGGCCGAGAAAAACGGCCACAGCACCAGCACGCAGCCGGCGGCGATGCCCCCCAACAGGAGGCCCATGAGCACGCGCTCGGCAATCATGATCGGGTCGGCATAGGGTGGGGTCGCTCCGCGTTGAGGGGGCCGCACTCTGGCCAAGCCGGCGGGCGGCCGCTAGCGGCCCCGCAGCGCTGGAGAGGGAAAACCCACCGCTTCTGGCCGCCGTACCCGCGCGCTCCGGCTACGCAAGGTTGCGGAGTGGTGACGGGCGACAGCTGCAAAGCGTTAATTTGCGTGGATTTCCGGACAAATCGCAAATAGACTGCAGCTCCCTATAATCTGAGACGCTGGCGCCCGGATCGGGACAGGCGTTCGTTCCTGGACAGAGCCTTCATGCGCTTCACCGAAATCGGCCAGCAATTGCGTGCGTACCGCCTCGAATCGGGGCTGCGGGCCGAAGAGATCGCGGCGCGCCTCGGCGTGTCACGGGCGGCGTTGTACCGCTACGAGAAAGGCGAGGTGATCAAGCTCGATACCATCAAGCGGCTGGCGGAGCTGCTCAAGATTTCGCCACTTTCGCTGCTTGGGATCGGTGTCGAGTACTATCACCGGACCGTTGGCTATTTCGAACGCATCCGTCAGATCGAGGAAACCGCCGACCAGATTTTGCAGGTCGATGGACCGTTATCTTATTTGGTTACCTCCGACGCGTATGACTCCGCCCTGGCCGGGGCGCTGGAAGATGTGGGCGAGCAGGCCGGTGCCGAGCGAGCACAGATCCGCGCCAACGCCGATCAGGCGCTGGGCATCCTGGGGGCCCGCAAGAAGCTTTATGCGCGGCGCAAGCCCGCCATCATCTGCATGATTCCGGCCATTCGCCTAGCCCGGTTCCTGGAAATCGGGGTCGGCGGCGCGGCGCCGCTGTCGGAACGGGCGCGCCGGCAGAGCCGCCAAGTGGCGGCGACGGAGGCGCTGAACATCGCCGCCCTGATGGAGGCGGAGCCGATGGGGCTGCAGTTCGGTCTGCTGACTAGCACCGAGCCCACCAGCAATTTCAAGATCCTGCGCGCCCGTGACCGCGCCACGCTGGCGATCAACCCATTCCGCCCGGATACCGTGCCGGGAACCGCCACCGGCGTGGCGATGATTACCGCCGCCGACGAAGCGATTGCCGCCCACCAGCGGGTCGCTGAGGGGCTTTGGAAGGAAGCAGTGAAGGGCGCCGCGGGCGCGGCCAAGCTGCGCGAAATCGTGGCGGAACACCGGGATCCTTAAGTCCCCGGCGCGCCCTTCAGGGCAGGCACCGCCCGGCCAGCGCCCCGCACGCGTCCGGCTGCCGAGGCGGACCGCCATCGGGGCCCGAATATATGACGTCCGATACCCGCCCGTTGCCGAGGGTCAGTACCAAAATGCAGGCAGCCGGCGGCGGCGGCGCCACCGCGGCGGCCATGGAAGGGCTGCCGATCGGCCCGGCAAACGGCGAATAGCCGAAACTCACCTGGCTTGGGTCGCTCACCGGCACGGGCGAGCTCATCGCGTCCAGGCCCTGGGTGTAGGTCCAGACCGCCCGGCCGTCGCCCGCGGTGCGCTGCGTGCCCGGGGTGCCGAGACACGAAGTGACCTGCGACTCGGTCATGCCGGTGAGAACGGCACGCGCCTGATCGAGGGTTGCCAGCTTGGGAAACATCGAACAGGCTGCCAGCAGGGCGGCGGCAAGCGCGACGATGCGGCTGGACCGGGACGGGATCGGGTGCATTCTGAGGGGCCTTGCTGCGGCGCCGGGCTTGTAGCCTCGGCGCCGGCCCCAGGGCAATCGGGGAAGCAAGGAAGGCCAGGGCTCTGCCCTGGACCCCGCCACTTTGGACAGTTGTTAAACGACGGGTTAGGCGGTGAACCGGTTCACTGCCTAACCTCCTCGTTTAACAACTGTCTAAAAAGTAATGGGTTCCAAGGGCCTCTCGGCCCTTGGCGGGGTCCAGGGGCAGAGCCCCTGGCCTTCCTTGCTTCCCCGATTGCCCTGCGGCCGGCGCCGTTTGCCAGTTGACGCCCCGCTGGCCGGGGTCTAAATCGCCCGCCTCCCGCTGGTCCGGTCCAACGGGAACCCACCTGCCCAGGTGGCGGAATTGGTAGACGCGCAGGTTTCAGGTACCTGTGGCCGCAAGGTCGTGGAAGTTCGAGTCTTCTCCTGGGCACCACTTTCAGGCCGCGGCCATGATGCGCCGCGACGCACGCCGCCGGTCGAGCAGCGCCGCAAACCACGCCAGCGCCAGCCCTCCCAGACCGATCAGCACCGTGTCCTGCACCGCGAACGCCAGCCCTTGCAGCGGCAGAAGGCGAAACACGGCGGAAGCAGCCCACGAGAGAAACAGGCCCAGACAAAACACCTCCAGGCTGTACTGCCCAATTCGCGCCACCGCCCGCGGAACGGCGCGGTGCATCCAGGGTACGTCGCGCGGCACCAGCGCCGCCACCACGAAGGCCAGCGACAGCGCATGCAGCAGCCGCGGCAAGGCAAGGTTTCCCTTGTCCTCGATCCAGGCATCCTCGCCGAACGGTGCCGGCCAGGGGACGAAACCGTACCAGGTCAGCCGCATGAGCAACCCGGCCGCCAGCACCGCCAACGCCGCCCACAGCGCCGCCCGCACCCAGGGCGCCTGGAGCGGCAGCGCCTCGCCGCGTAGCAGCGCCCGCCGCCCGAGCCAGGCGCCGGCGAGGAACAGGATCTGCCAGGCGAACGGGTTGAATTGGATCCGCCCGTCCGGCTGCAGGCTCGGCATCGCCAGGCCGAAGGCCCAGACCGCGGCATAACAGGCAACGGGGGCAACCATCGCCGCCGCGCCCCAGCGGCGCTGCGCCGCGGCGAATCCGGGCAGCAGCAGCATGCACCACACGAATACCGGCAGGATGCCCATGAACTCCGGCTGGTAGAGCATGGTCAGCAGCCCCGGCACCGCCCGCACCGGATCGGCGGCAAGGAAATCCCAGCCGAACCGTTCCGGCTCCCCGGGCAGGACCGTGGCGCCCGCGACGGCCACCAGGGCGCCAAACAGCAGCACGACCAGCAGGTGCATGCGGTAAAGCCGGCGTGTGCGCACCAGCAGGTCCACCGTCCCGGCACGCCAACCGGCCCGTGCCGCCCGGCGGGCGAACACGCTGCCCAGGGTGAATCCGGAGAGGAACACGAACAGTTCCGAACTGTCGGAAAACCCCCAGGCAGCATGGATCATCCAGCCGCCGATGAAGGTGCCGCCGGCATGGGTGGCGAAGATTGATAGCTGCAGCCAGCCCCGGACGATGTCCAGGCGCTGGTCGCGCGGGGGGCGGGCGGGAATGTCATGCATGCCAGGGGCTGTCTTACCAGTGCCGCGGATGTTACGCCTCCCCGCGCCGGCGACCGTCCCCGGCAATTCCAGCCGGGAGCCCGCGCCGATGCCAGTCATGTCCGACCGCTGGATCCGCCGCATGGCCACCGAGCACGCCATGATCGAGCCCTTCGTCGAGACCCAGAAACGCGAGGGCGTGATCAGCTTCGGCCTGTCCAGTTATGGCTACGACGCCCGCGTGTCCGACCAGTTCAAGGTGTTCACCAACGTCGATTCCGCCATCGTCGACCCGAAATCGTTCAACCCGTCCTCGTTCGTCGACCGCGCCGGGCCGGTCTGCATCATCCCCCCGAACTCCTTCGCCCTCGCCCACACGGTGGAATACTTCCGCATTCCGCGCGACGTGCTGGTGATCTGCCTGGGCAAGTCCACCTACGCCCGCTGCGGCATCATCGTGAACGTCACTCCGCTGGAGCCAGAATGGGAGGGTCAGGTAACCATCGAAATCAGCAACACCACCCCCCTGCCCGCCAAAATCTACGCCCATGAAGGCATCTGCCAGTTCCTGTTCATCCAGGGCAACGAGCCCTGCGAAACCAGCTATGCCGACAAGCGCGGCAAGTACCAGGGGCAGCGCGGAGTTTCGCTTCCCCGGCTCGGCTGAGCCTGGGTAGATAGGCGGATGGACAAGATTCGCATCCGCGGCGGAAGGCCGCTTTCCGGCGAGATCGTCATCGGCGGCGCCAAAAACGCCGGCCTGCCGCTCATGGCGGCCGGGCTGCTCACCGATGAACGCCTCACCCTCACCAACGTCCCCCGGCTGGCCGATATCGAGACCATGGGGGCACTGATCGCCCAGCACGGCGTGGCGGTCGACCGGCCCGGCAATGACGGCCGGGTGCTGTCGATCGGCGGCGCCATCACCAACACCGAGGCGCCGTACGACATCGTGCGCAAAATGCGCGCGTCCGTTCTCGTGCTCGGCCCGCTGGTGGCCCGGACGGGCGAGGCACGCGTATCGCTGCCCGGCGGCTGCGCCATCGGCACCCGCCCGGTCGATCTGCACCTGAAGGGCCTGGAAGCGATGGGGGCGACCATCCGGCTCGACGGCGGCTATGTGCTGGCCAGCGCCCCGCTTGGGCTGCGCGGCGCCACGTACGTGTTCCCCTTCCCCAGCGTCGGCGCCACCGAGAACCTGCTGATGGCGGCCAGCCTGGCCGACGGCCGCACCGTGCTGGCCAACGCCGCCCGCGAGCCGGAAATCACCGACCTCGCCGACTGCCTGGTGGCGATGGGCGCGCGCATCGAGGGCATCGGCACCGACCGGCTGACCATCGACGGCGTGCCGCGCCTGCACGCCGCCACCCATGCCATCATTCCCGACCGGATCGAAACCGGCACCTATGCCTGTGCGGCCGCCATCACCGGCGGGCAGGTATATTTGCGCAACGCCCGGCTTGCCCATCTCGGTGCGCTGGTGCGGGCGCTGCGCGAGGCCGGCGTGGAGGTGACCGAACACAACGGCGGGCTGATGGTCAAGCGGCTGAACGGGCTGCACGGGGCGGACGTGATGACCGAGCCCTATCCCGGCTTTCCCACCGACATGCAGGCCCAATACATGGCGCTGATGTGCGTCTCCGACGGGGCGGCGATGGTCACCGAAACCATCTTCGAGAACCGCTTCATGCATGTGCCGGAACTCAACCGCATGGGCGCGCGCATCAACGTGCACGGCGCCTCGGCCATTGTCCGCGGGGTGCCGGCGCTGTCGGGCGCGCCGGTGATGGCGACCGATCTGCGCGCCTCGGTCAGCCTGGTGCTGGCCGGACTGGCGGCGACTGGCGAGACGGTGGTGAACCGCGTGTATCACCTCGACCGCGGCTACGAATTTGTGGAGCAGAAACTGGCCGCCTGCGGGGCGGATATCGAACGCCTGCAGGGGTAACGGTCTGCCGCCTTAAGTAACGGGTTCCAAGCGGCTAACGCCACGTCGTACCGAAGGCGCGCTGCACGCGATGGCGGGGTCCGGGGGCGGAGCCCCTGGCCTTGCTTGCGTGACCCGATTGCCTCGCCGATTGATCCCGTTGACTCAGCACGGGGTTCCATTGTCAAAGCGAAAACGTAGGGGGAGTGGTCCGCCAACCGGTTCCGGCACCGCAAGATCCAAGCGGAGGTGTGATTTTTCGAAGTGCGGCCGGACTGGAAGAAGGTTGGCGTCTGCCGGTGACTTGACGGCGCGCAGTGTCAACATTGTCATGTCAACCAACACAGGGGAAATCATATGATCAATGCGGTTTTGAGGCTGTTTCTCAGCCTGTGCCTGGCGTTCGGGCTGGCCGGCAGCGCCCGCGCGGCGCCTGGCCATTTGGGCGCACCGGCGCAACTGGGCGGCGGCGCGGTGATCCCGGTCGCCGAATCGCCGATCGAAGGCATGAACGAGATTTTCCACATGGAACCGCCCCGGTTGCTTTTTCTCGGCAGCGGAATCCTCTCCGGCCTGCTGGTAATCTCGCCAACCCTCGAAGTCGGCGAATTATTCGGTGTCATCCTCGGCGTCATTGGATCGGAATATCTCTATCAAACCCTCTACAAAGGCACCGAACGCACCTCCCATTGGTTCTGGGAAGGATAGCGTCGGCACGCCAAGTGCTGGCCGCAAGCGGGGCCGACATGGAACGGTTACCAAGCTGAGGCTTCCGGGCGGGCACGCGCCGGTGTAGAGGCGCGGGGCATGACCGTCGCATTCCCGTCCGCCGCCCTGGAGCCGGAAACCTCCTCGCCACTGATCCTCGCCGTTCCGAAGGGGCGCATCCTGCAGGAATGCGCCCCCCTGCTGGGACGTGCCGGTATCCGCCCGCATCCGGAACTCGCCAACGAGGACAGCCGGATGCTGCGCTTTCCCACCGACGACCCGGCCCTGGACGTGGTGCGGGTGCGCAGCTTCGACGTGGCCACCTTCGTCGCCTTCGGCGCCGCCCAACTGGGCATCTGCGGCGCCGATGTGCTGATGGAGTTCGACTATCCGGAGATCTACGCCCCGCTCGACCTCGGCATCGGCGCCTGCCGGGTGTCGGTGGCCGAGCCGCGCGAAACCGCCGGCCGCGACGACCCGCGCACCTGGAGCCGGGTGCGGGTGGCGACCAAATACCCCAATATCGCCCGCCGCCACTACGCCACGCGCGGCATCAACGCCGACGTGGTGCATCTGAACGGGGCGATGGAACTGGCGCCCGGACTGGGACTCACCCGGGTGATCGTCGATCTGGTGGCCACCGGCTCGACGCTGAAGGCCAACGGGCTGGTGGAGACCGAGGTGATCGCCCAGGTCACCAGCCGCCTGATCGTCAACCGCACCGCGCTGAAAACCCGCCCCGAGCAGGTCGGCGCCTGGATCGCCCAATTCCGCGCGGCGCTGGCCGGATGAGCACCTGCCGATGATCCGCCTGAACACCGCCGCCGCCGGCTTCGAGACCGCATTCCGCGCCCTGCTCGACCAGGCCCGCGAAACCACCGAACGCGTGGATGCCGCCGTCGCCGCCATCATCGCCGAGGTGCGCAGCGGCGGCGATGCGGCGCTGTGCGACCTCACGCGGCGCTTCGACCACATGGCCGTCACGCCCGCGCAACTGCGCATCGGCGCCGCGGAAATCGACGCCGCGGTCGCCGCCGTTCCGGCCGCGCTGCACGCCGCCCTCGACCTCGCGGCCACGCGCATCGAAGCCTTCCACCGCGCCCAGCTTCCCGCCGATCTGCGCCTGACCGACGCCGAGGGGCTGACGCTGGGCATGCGCTGGACCGCCCTCGACTCGGTCGGGCTGTATGTGCCGGGCGGCAAGGCGGCCTATCCGTCGTCGGTGCTCATGAACGCCATTCCGGCCCGCGCCGCCGGGGTAGCGCGCATTGCCATGTGCGTGCCGACGCCGGGCGGGGCCTTGAACCCGCTGGTGCTGGCCGCCGCGCGGCGCGCGGGGGTGGCCGAAATCTACCGGGTGGGCGGCGCGCAGGCGATCGCGGCGCTGGCCTGGGGCACCGCCACCATCCCACCGGTGGACCGCATCGTCGGCCCCGGCAACGCCTATGTGGCGGAAGCCAAGCGCCAGGTGTTCGGCCGGGTCGGCATCGACAGCATCGCCGGCCCCTCGGAAGTGGTGGTAATCGCCGACGCCGCCCAGGATGCGCGGCTTGTGGCCATCGACCTGCTTGCCCAGGCCGAGCACGACGAGGCGGCGCAGTCGATCCTGATCACCGACGATGCCGGCTTCGCCGACGCGGTCGCGCGCGCGGTCGCCGCCGAGCTGCCCACCCTGCCGCGCGCCGCCATTGCCGGCGCCTCGTGGGAGCGGCACGGCGCCATCATCCTGGTGCGCGACTGGGACGAGGCGGCGGCGCTGGCCGACCGGCTGGCGCCCGAGCACCTGCAGATCATGACCGCCGATCCCGCCGCGCTGTTCGCGCGCATCCGCCATGCCGGCGCCGCCTTCCTCGGCCCCTTCTGCCCGGAGGCGCTGGGCGACTATGTGGCCGGGCCGAACCACGTGCTGCCCACCGGGCGCACGGCGCGCTTCGCGTCCGGGTTGTCGGTGTTTGATTTTCTCAAGCGCACTACCTGGATCGCGGGCGACCAGGAAGCCCTTCGCCGCGTTGGGCCGGCGGCTGTGGCGCTGGCGGAGGCTGAGGGGCTGCACGCGCATGGGCGCAGTATTTCCGTGCGGCTGGGAAATCAGTGAAGGAAGGCCAGGGCTCTGCCCTGGACCCGCCAAGGGCCGAGAGGCCCTTGGAACCCATTCCTTAAGTAGCGGGTTCCAAGGGCCTCTCGGCCCTTGGCGGGTCCAGGGCAGAGCCCTGGCCTTCCTTGCTTGACCCGCCATTACCGCATGCTCATGTTGCGCCCCTCTGCCGCCACCCCGGCGTCAACCCCAAACAAAGGATATACATGTCGAAAGAAGACATGATCGAGTTCAGCGGCACCGTGACGGAACTGCTTCCGAACGCCATGTTCCGCGTGAAGCTCGATAACGAACACGTGATCCTGGCGCATACCAGCGGCAAGATGCGCAAGAATCGCATCCGCGTGCTGGCCGGCGATCGCGTCAACGTCGAAATGACCCCGTACGATCTGTCCAAGGGCCGGATCACCTTTCGGTTCAAGTGACCTGACCCGCCTGATCCTGGCGTCGGCCAGCCCGCGCCGGCTCGACCTGCTGGCCCAGATCGGCGTCATTCCGGATGCCGTTGCCCCAACCGACATCGACGAAACCCCGCTGCGCGACGAGTTGCCGCGCCAGGCGGCGCAGCGTCTTGCCCGCGCCAAGGCCGCGGCAGCCGCCACTCCGGACGCCTTCGTCCTCGCCGCCGACACCGTGGTCGCCTGCGGCCGGCGCATCCTGCCCAAGGCCGAGACCGAGGCGCAGGCGCGAACCTGCCTGACCCTGCTGTCGGGCCGCCGCCACCGGGTGCTGACCGCCGTGGTGCTGCTGGCGCCGGACGGGCGCGGCGCCGAACGCCTGGGCGAGAGCGTGGTGGGATTCGCCCGCCTCACCGAGCCGCAATTGCGCGCCTATCTCGACGCCGGCGAATGGCGCGGCAAGGCCGGCGGTTACGCCATCCAGGGCCGGGCGGCGGCGCATGTGCGCTTCCTTTCCGGCAGCTATTCCAACGTGGTGGGACTGCCGCTGTTCGAGACCGCGAACCTGCTGCGCGGCCTCGGCTACAAGCTGCCGTGAGGCTGCTGGCGGCGTGCAGCCCCGGCGAGGTCCGCGTCGCCGCGGTCGATCAGTCGGGCCTGCTCGATTACGCCATCTGGCGCCCCGGCGCGCCCGACGGCGTCGGCGACCTGCATCGCGGCCGGATCACCGCAAGGGTGCCGGCCATGGCAGGCGCCTTTGTGGCGCTGGAGGGCAGCGTCGACGGCTTCCTGCCCGACAGCGAAGGCGGCGCCGGCGTCTCCGAGGGCCAGGCGCTGGGGGTGCGCATCGTGCGTGCCGCCCTGGGTGGCAAGGGCCCGCGGCTGAGCGCGCGCCTGGAAGCCCGCCAGCGGGCGCTGGTGGGCAGCGGACCCCCTGCCCTGCTCCGCCGCGGCCCGGGCGCGGTGGAGCGCCTGGCGGAGCTATACCCGGCCGCGCCAGTGGAGTGCGATGATGCGGCGGTGGTGGCGGCGCTGCGGCCGGTGCTCGGCGACCGGCCGCGCCTGGTGCGCGCTGCCTTCGATGACGCGGTGGCAACCGCAGTGGCCGCCCTGGCCGAGCCGGAGGCCGCCCTTCCTGGCGGCGCACGGTTGAGCGTGCACCAGACCCCAGCACTGACGGCGATCGACGTGGACCTCGGTGCCGCGACCGCCGCGCGGGGCGGCAAGGCGCGCACCCAGTTCGCCGCCAATCGGGCACTGTTGCCCGGTCTTGCGCGGCAGATCCGCTTGCGCAACCTGTCCGGAGCCATCCTGGTCGATCTCGGCGGTGTGGCGGCCTCCCGCCGCGTCCGGCTGGGACCGGAGCTGCAGGCTGCGCTGTCGGCCGATCCGCTGGCGCCGCGCCTGCTGGGCTTCACAGTGCTGGGGCTAGCCGAGATTCTGCGCCCGCGCGTGCATCCGCCGCTACAGGACACGTTATCCGGCCCGCACGCCGCTGGGCTCGCAGCCCTGCGCGCCGCCGACGCGGCGCTGGCAGCGCGTCCGCACGGCGCGCCGGCCGTGCGTGCCGCCCCGGCCGTGGACGCCGCGTTGCGCGCTGATCCAGTCGCGCTGTCGGACTGGCAGCGCCGCACCGGCCGCAGCTTTCCCGTGCGCCCCGACCCCACCCTGCCCGCCTGCGCCTGGAGCCTCGATGCATGAGCAAGCCCCCCACTGCCGGCAACGCCACCCTATGTCCGATTTGCAGCAAGCCGATGGCGCTGCGCTTCCGCCCATTCTGCGGCGCCCGCTGCGCCGAAATCGACCTCGGCCGCTGGTTTGCCGAAAGCTACCGGGTTCCGGCGGAGCCGGCGGAAGAGTTGCCATCCGATGACGATTTGTCGGGTTGATCGCCGCGACGCACTGGGCTATCTCCGCCGCCTCCGACGTATCTGCGCCGGGCCCAGGTAGCTCAGTTGGTAGAGCATGCGACTGAAAATCGCAGTGTCGGTGGTTCGATCCCGCCCCTGGGCACCAT
>CAVQNU010000020.1:0-42140 GCA_963714255.1 uncultured Alphaproteobacteria bacterium | reverse complement strand
ACCAAAAAACCAGGAACAACGACAAAAAATAGCGGACGCCGGGTCGCTTCAACAGATGAAGCTTCGGTTGGGAGTCTGGCTCCAGAACAAGGCCAGCACGGCGTCAGGTTCCGAGGGCTCTGCCCTTGGTGGGTTCCGGGGCAGCGCCCCGGCGTTCGCACTCCGGTAACCCGAGGTGGCGAAGAATGCCGGCGGAGGTATCCGAACCCAAGCCATGGCCGCTCCCCCCACCCCGGACGATGCCAGCCAACTGATCGGCGGCACCTATGCCGTCGATGCCGCGCGGCCGCTGCCGGGCGCCGGCGGCGGGCTGCCGGCCTTCGCCGTTGCCGACCGTCGCTCGCCCGGGCGTCCGGGGCTGATGGCGGTGCAGTCCCTTCCTGGTGCACCGCCGCGGGCGATGGCGCTGAACGCACTGGCCGGCTGGACCGACGAAGGGCTGCTGGCACCGCAGGCGCACGGCCCGGCGCATGGGGCGAAGGGCGAGGCAGCCTGGTTCGTGGTGTCGGCAGCCCCACCAGGACCGTCGCTTGCCGCCACACTGCGTCCTTGGACCGAGCACGACCTGCTCGACTGCGTGCTGCGCCCCGCCGCCTTGGTGCTGGAGGCGCTGGACGCGCGGCGGGTAACCCACCGGGCGATCCGCCCCGACAACATGTTTCGCGTCGGCCCGGGGGCGTCGGTGGTGCTGGGCGCTGCCTGGTCGGCTCCCCCGGCGCTGCTCCAGCCGGCGCTGTTCGAACCCCCTTACTCCGCCATGTGTCTGCCGGCCGGCCGCGGCGACGGGACGATCGCCGACGACGTGTATGCGCTCGGCGTGACGTTGGTGGTGCTGGCGCTCGGCCGCGAGCCGCTCGCGGGCATGGACGCCGGCGCCATCCTGCGGCGCAAGCTGTCGCTCGGCAGCTTTGCGGCCCTGGTGGGCGAGGAGCGGCTGCCGCCGGTGATCAACGACCTGGTGCGCGGCATGCTGGCCGAGGACCCGGAGCACCGCCCGCCACCGGTTCTGCTCGCCGATCCGATGGCGGCGCGGACGCGCCGGGTGGCCGCGCGGCCGCAGCGCCGCGGGCAGCGGCCGCTCGATGTGTCAGGCGCTCCGGTGTGGGACGCGCGGACGTTGGCGCACGCCATCGCCATCGATCCGGACGAGGGCGGGCGCCTGCTGCGCAGCGGCACGGTGGACCGGTGGCTGCGGCGCCACCTCGGCGATTCGGCGCTCGCGGTGCGGCTGGACGAAATTCTGCGGCTGCGCGGGGCAGACAGCGCCGCCGATGATGCGCGCGCCGACGGCCTGCTGACCATGCGCGCTGTGGTCACGCTGGACCCGCTGGCGCCGCTGTGCTGGCGCGGCGTGGCCTTGTGGCCGGATGGGCTCGGTCCGGCGCTGGCCGCCGCCGAGGCGATGGGGGGAGACGCCGGCGGCCTGCTGGCCGAGCGGCTGGCAGACCTGGTGGCCACCGAAGCAGCCGGGCAATGGGCAGGGCTGCGGCCCGAGCGGGGCGACCCCAACCAGAAGCGCAACGAGGCACGGCAATGGCGTACCAGCATGCGTCTGCGCGGCTGGAGCGGTGGCCTGCCGCGTCTGCGCTATGGGCTCAACCCGCTGCTGCCGTGCAGCAGCCCGATGCTGGCCGCCCATCTGGTGACGCGCCTGCAAGACTTGCTGCCGGCGTTGGAAGCGGTCGGCGCGCGGCCGGAGGCGCGTCGCGACCGGCCGGTTGACCGCGAGATCGTGGCATTCATCGCGGCACGGCACGACCAGCGCCTGGAGGGCGAACTGGAGGGGCTGGCGGGTGTGGCGACATCCGAGCAGGCGGCGCTGGTGCAGTTGCGGGTGCTGGCCGGGTTGCAGCGCCGGATGGAGAGCGGCCCCTTGCCGGCGCTGGCCGCGTGGCTGGCGGAACAGGCCGCGCCGGCGCTGGCAGGCTGGCATAACCGGGCGCGGCGCGAGGCGCTCGAACATGCTCTGGACGTGGCGGCCCGCTCCGGGCAGCTCCTGCCGATGGCCGCGCTGCTGGAGAACGCTTCGGCACGCGCCGCCGATGCGCAAGGCTTTCAGGCCGCCGGCGAGGCGGTGCGGCGCATCGACTCCGCGCTGACCGCCCTTGCTGGTGGGGCCGATGAGCGCAGCGCGACGGCTCGGCGGATCGGGCATGAGGCGGCGCTGAGCGTGGCTATGATGGCGATGACCGTGGCGGTGGTTGCGGCGGCACTGTCATGAGCGCGCAAGCGACCAAGCGGGGGACGGGCGGGGCGGTGTGGCTGCAGGGACTCGCCTGCGGGGCGGTCGTGACATTGGCGACCCCAAGCGCGGTGCTCATCGCGCTGCTGCTGGCGCCCAGTATCGGGGCGCATCTGCTGGAGCGCGAGCCGGGACGGCCAACAGCGCGAGTGGCCCTGTTGTGCGGCGCCGCCATGACGGTGTTGCCGGTGGTGGCACTGTGGCAAGCCGGCGTGGGCGTGGGCGGGGCGGTTTCGGCGGCCTCGGACACGGCCGTGCTGGCCGGTTGCTGGGCGGCGCAGGGGGCGGGCTGGCTGATGGCGCACCTAGCGCCCGTGCTGGTGCGGCTGGCGCTGGACGCGCATGCGCTGGCCAATACCGCGCGGCTGCGGGCCGAGCGGGCGAAGTATGAGGCGGAATGGGGAATTCCGCCCGCCGAGAGTCGTTAAGCAAGAAAGGCCAGGGCTCTGCCCTGGACCCGCCAAGGGCCGAGAGGCCCTTGGAACCCATCACTTAAGGGGTGCAGGGGCCAAAGCCCCTGCCGGGGTCCGAGGCAGCGCCCCGGCTCAAGCCGCACGGACCTCCGCAGCTTGCCGACGCTGCTCAGCCACCTGCGCATGCATCGCCTTCTGCAGCTTCTCAAAAGCGCGCACCTCGATCTGCCGCACCCGCTCGCGGGAGATATTGTACTGCTGCGACAGATCCTCGAGCGTGGTCGGATTGTCCTTCAGCCGCCGCTCAATGAGGATATGCCGCTCGCGCTCGTTCAGCGTCGTCAAAGCTCCGGACAGCAGGGCCTTGCGCCCGGACAGTTCCTCGTGCTCACCGATCGCGGTTTCCTGGCTGTCGGATTCGTCGACCAGCCAATCCTGCCACTCGCCTTCGCTGTCGGCGCGGACGGGGGCGTTCAGGCTGTGATCGGGGGCCGAGAGGCGGCGGTTCATGCTCACCACGTCCTGCTCGGGCACGTCGAGCACGCGGGCGATCTTGGCCACCTGCTCGGGCTGCAGGTCACCGTCGTCGATCGCCTGCATCTGGCCCTTCAGGCGGCGCAGGTTGAAGAACAGCTTTTTTTGCGCAGCCGTGGTGCCCATTTTCACGAGCGACCAGGAATGCAGGATGTACTCTTGGATCGCGGCGCGAATCCACCACATAGCATACGTCGCGAGGCGGAAGCCGCGCTCCGGGTCGAACCGCTTCACCGCCTGCATCATGCCGACGTTGCCTTCGCTGATCAGCTCGCCCAGCGGCAGGCCGTAGCCGCGGTAGCCCATGGCGATCTTGGCAACCAGACGCAGATGCGACGTGACAAGCTTATGCGCTGCGTCCATATCTTCGTGATCGCGCCAGCGCTTGGAGAGTGACAGCTCCTCCTCGGGCGTGAGCATCGGGAATTTGCGGATCTCCTGGAGATACCGCGACAGGTTGCCCTCAGGGGCGACATTGATGACGGCAGAGACCACGGGAGGCTCCTTTCGTCTGATCGGCTTGTTTCCCACCCTGTTCTTGGCGCGGGAGATGGGCCGGTTGGGCTTGACCGGCCCGGGTCGGGCCGGCGGGGTCCTGGCAGCGATCCTGCGGCCCCGGTGGGCGCCCCATAGTGTGGCAACGCGCACCGGTCGATCGAACGACGCGGGCACCCCCCACACGTCGCTTTCTAGATACTCCTATACCGCATTGACCGGGCTGGGTCAATAATCAGGACTGATTAAGTCGGGATTAAGTTTACGTTAACAAATTCCGGTAACCCGCTGACGTCTTTTGTTCCCAGATCCAGGCGGTCGAGCAGCGCCTGCATGTCGGCCGGCGGCTTGGTGTGGAAGCTGAGCGGGGCACCGGTGCGCGGATGGGCGAATCCGAGCAGGGCTGCATGCAGCGCCTGGCGCGGGAAATCAAGCAGGGCGCGCCGGGTTGGCTCATCGAGCGCGCGGGCGACGGCCGGGATGCGGCGGAGGTAGAGCGGGTCGCCGACCACCGGATACCCTTTGCTGGCGAGGTGAACGCGGATTTGATGGGTTCGCCCGGTCGCCAGCCGCACGTCCAGCAGCGCGACGGCGGCCTGGTGCCGTCCGATGGTGCGGTAGCGGGTGAGTGCCGGCTTGCCGCCGCGGGCAACCACGGCCATGCGCTTGCGCTCGCGCGGGTCGCGGCCGATCGGGCCTTCGATTTCGCCGCCGGCGGGGTTGGGGATGCCCCAGCAGAGCGCGAGATAGGCGCGGTCGAGGTCGCGGGCGGCGAAGGCGGCGGAGAGCGTTGCCAGCGCCTGTTCGGTCTTGGCCACAACCATGACGCCGGAAGTGTCCTTGTCGAGCCGGTGCACGATTCCCGGCCGCTTCTCGCCGCCAATGCCCGGAAGCGAATCGCCGCAATGGGCGAGCAGGGCGTTGACCAGGGTGCCGGCTTCGTTGCCCGGCGCGGGGTGGACGACCAGGCCGGCCGGCTTGTCGAGCACCAGAAGGTCGGAATCCTCATAGAGGATCGGTAAGGCAATCGCTTCCGGCAGCGGCGTGGCCAACACCGGGGGCGGCGGCGCCAGACGGTAGAGTGCACCGGGACGAACGGATTCGGAGGCCTCGGTGATACGGGTGCCATCACGGCTGGCATGTCCCGCGTCGATCATGGATTTCACCCGCGAGCGAGAGAGCGCGGGGAAGCAGCCGGCGAGGAACCGGTCGACGCGCTGTCCGGCGGCCTCCGCCGGGGCGAAGGCGGTGTGGACGATTGCGTCGGCGCCGGTTTCGTCGGACATGCTGCGGCTGAGATACCCCGGATGGCGGGGCGGGTGCAGGGGTCAGGGTATGCGCGGGCTGTTGGTGGCGGTGGTGGCGGGGATGGGGCTGCTCATCCTTGCCGGGGTGACGACGATCGGGCTGACGATAGCCCACCGGATGGTCGCGGTGCCGCCGGCGGCACCGGATGTGGTACTGGACGAGCCGGCGGGCACTCGGATTGTGGAGGTCTCTGCGCTGTCGGATCGGCTGGCCTTGCGGCTGCAAGGGGGCGGGCCGGACCGCGTAGTGGTGGTGGATCTGCGCAACGGCAAAGTCATTGGCCGGGCCGCACTGGCGCCGTGATACGGGCGGCTGAGGGCGAACCGGGCCAGGCTTCTCGAGGCCGTCAAGCGGTCCGGTGAAACGGGACCGCCCCCTTCACGCCGCATTCCCCGTTACGGGCTCTCCACGAGGCTTGAGTGGACCCATCCCTCGGGTGCTGCCTCGCCGACCTGGAGCCAGCCACCGGGCGCCTGGCCGAACACCTTCAGGACAACGCCTTTCGGGGCGACGCGAACGAGCGGGCTTCCGCCGACCGGAGCGATACGGATGTTCCCGGCCTGGCGCATGGTGACATTCTCGCCGGACGAAGACGCGGCGATCGACTCGGCTTTCGGGCCAGGGACGGGCGCGGACGGCAGGGCGGTCTGGCTTGCCGGGGCATGGAAGGTGCCGATCGGCCGCGGGGGCTGGATCTGGTCTGGCAGATCGCTCGGCAGCGGCGGCAGCGGCGGCACCACCTTGCGGTTTCCGACCTGCCGGGGGCCGCCGTTCTCGCCGCAACGCGACGTCATCTCGATGTACATGCGCGTCGCCTCGGAGGTCGAGGTGGCGACGAACTGCTCGATGTCGAATTCCGGCGCTCCGGCGTCCGGGCGCCGCGCATAGGTCACCACCGAGACGAACGGGATGAACGCCTGGTCCTCCCGGCCATCCGGGTTGACCTGGCCGCACACGGCGATGACGCTGGGATCGGCCTGCTGGTAGACCTGCACGCCACGGAAACGGGCCGCGGCCGGATTGCGGACGCCGGCGCCGATCTTTTCCACGGCGACCCTGCGGGCGTGGGCAGAGATGTCTGTCGCGGCGGCCGGCGGGGTTTCAGGCGGGCGCGGCTTGTCGTCGCATGC
This sequence comes from uncultured Alphaproteobacteria bacterium, assembly GCA_963714255.1. Lineage (GTDB taxonomy): Bacteria > Pseudomonadota > Alphaproteobacteria > Acetobacterales > Acetobacteraceae > Rhodovastum. The sequence continues at coordinate 36,018 of CAVQNU010000020.1, read as the reverse complement.
CGACAGCAGCCCGGGCCCGAGCAAACCTGCCAGCGCCATGGCCGCCCATTGCCCGGGGCGCCACGCCTGATTGCCGAGATTGCTCACCCGCTCCAAGCCTCCGAACCCGCTTCTAGGCCTCGCGCCGGCGGCATCCCGCATGCGCGCTGGTTCTGGCCGTCTCGACCACCATGCGGACTGGCGAACTTGCGGTGAAGCGCATTCCTGCGGACGCGGAGGTGCCACCATTGCATGCACCGTGGGATTGCCGAAGAACCGGTCCTCACCTGCCAACGCTGGCGCCGCGAATGGCAGCTCCGCGGTCTGTCCCTTTTCAGCAGTGCCGCCGGCCCGCGCCAACGTAACCCAGGCATGCCGATAAGATAGGCGCGGAATAAGTCGCAGGGTCCAGGGGCCTCCCGGCCCCTGGCGGGTCCAGGGCAGCGCCCTGGCCTTATCTTACTTACTTACCCCGCAACATGCGGCGCCAGTGCCGCCCGCAGCGCCTCTTCCTTAGCATGATCAAACGAAGTGCTGACAACGGTACCGCCCACGCCCTGCAGCGCCGCGAGGACCTTATCGGTGGTCATCTTGCGGATAAGCAGGAACAGCCCGGCCTGCCCCGGCTGCAGCGCCTGTGCCGCCTCTTTCATCTTTTCGTCGTTGATGCCGACATCGGTCAGTGCCCCGCCCACCGCGCCGGAGGCGGCGCCGACCGCGGCGCCGGCGATCGGCATCAGGAACAGAAAGCCGATCAGCAGGCCCCAGAACGCCCCGCTCGCGGCACCGGCGGCGGTGGTGTTCAGCAGCTGGTTCAGTTTCACCCGGCCCTTGTCGTCCTTGGTGGCGATGACCGCATCGCCGATTTCGATCAGGTATTCTTGTTGCAGGCCGAGGATCTTGGAACGGACTTCCTCCGCCTTCTCCTCGGAGGGGAAGGTGATGAACACCAGGTCGCTCATGTCAGATGGCTCCTCATGGCAGGCTCTTGCGGGGGATCGGTTCCGGACTGCGCCCCCGGGGGGCGGTCGGGGGCGGCCCGCTCATGGCGGTCCTTCCGTTGCTTGTCCATGAAAAACTCGATGAAAATTCGGCTTCCAGCGGCCGCAAGCGGAGCTGCCCCAGCGGAATCGGGGTTTGTGGCGCGGGCACGCCCCGTCACACTTGCCGGATGGAACTCTGGATTCCCGTGACCATCGCCGCCGCCCTGTTGCAGACGTGGCGGACGGCGCTGCAACAGAAACTGCGTGATAAACTATCGGTGAACGCGGCCGGGTTCGTCCGTTACCTCTATGCCCTGCCGACCGGTGTGCTGCTGGTGGCCGGGTTCCATGCCGCCGCCGGGGCAGCCTTGCCGGCGCTGAACGTCCGGTTTCTGCTGATCTGCGCGGCTGGCGGACTGCTGCAGATCGTTGGTACCAACCTGCTGATCATGGCGTTCGGCTATCGCAGCTTCGCCGTTGGCACCGCCTATGCGAAGACCGAGGCGGTGCAGGGCGCCGTGCTCGCGTTTTTCCTGTTGCACGAGGCGCTGACGCCGCTTGCCATCCTGGGGATCGCGGTCGGCGTGGGGGGCGTTCTGGTGCTTTCGCTGGGCGGCCGCGGCCTGCGGGCGCGCGAGTTTTTGCGCGCCACGCTGCAGCCTGCCGCGCTGTGTGGGCTGGGGGCCGGGGCTGCCTTCGCGCTGACCGCTATTTGCATCAAGGAAGCCAACCGCGCGCTTGGTTTGGGTGGCCTGGAGACCATCGTGCGCCATGCGGTGTTCGCCCTGCTGGTGACCAATATTTTGCAGACGCTGATGCAAGGCAGCTATCTGGCTCTGCGCGAGCGTGACCAGTTGCGCGCGGCGTTCCGCACCTGGCGCAGCTCGGCCTGGGTGGGCACGCTTTCGGCCTGCGGCTCGGCCTGCTGGTTCACCGGGTTCGCCCTTGCACCGGTGGCGCTGGTGCGCTCACTCGGGCAGGTCGAGATGGTGTTCACGCTGCTTTTTTCCCGGTTCTATTTGAAGGAGACGCTGCGGCGCGCCGATGTGAGCGGGCTGGTTCTGGTTGTCGCAGGCGTGATCCTGATCCTGCGCGGGCGGTAGCGCGGCACCGTCCGCCGGCGCTATATTCGTCTCGCTGAACAATTCAAAGGACGTTTCCCAATGAGCGACCTTGTCGGCGGCGATCCATGGCCCGGCCGCCGTGCGGCTCTGGCGCGTAACTGGTGGGCGCTGGTCATTCGCGGCGTGATTGCGGTGCTGTTCGGACTGGCCGCCCTTGTGGTGCCCGGGGTGGTGGCAGCCACGCTGGTGCTGGTGTTCGGCGCCTATGCCCTGGTTGATGGCGTGTTCGCCATCATTGCCGCCGTACTCGCCTTGGCCAGGCACGAGCGCTGGGGGCTGCTGCTGCTGGAGGGGGTGATCGGCATCGCGGCCGGCGCCGCCGCGTGGGCGTTCCCGGCGCTGGCGATCGTGGTGTTCATCACCCTGCTGGCGGTGTGGGCGTTGATCACCGGCGGGCTGATGCTGGCGGCCGCGTTCCAGCTGGATATCGGGCACGGCAACTGGATGATGGGGCTGGGCGGGCTGGTCTCGATCATCTGGGGCGTGCTGCTATGGACTTGGCCGATTGCCGGCGCGTGGGTGCTGACGATCTGGTTCGGGGCCTATGCGCTGATGTTTGGGGTGGCGATGATCGCGCTGGGCTTGCGGCTACGGGAGCGGCGGCGCGAGGCCTGAAGGGGCAGGGGAAGGAAGCAAGGCCAGGGCTCTGCCCTGGACCCGCCAAGGGGCAGTGGCCCCTTGGAACCCATTACTTCCCCCGAAGTCAGTGGCTCATCAGCACCGGTATGGTCATGTGCCCCAGGATGAAGCGCGTGCCGGCCGCGCGGCCGAATCCCGGCACCCCCTCGCTCCCGAAAGCCCCCATCACCAGCAAATCGGCGCCGGCGTCGGCCGCATGCGACAAGATCATGTCCATGGTGCCAACGTCATTGGGGGCGATCACGTCATAGGCCGCGTCGATGCCGTGGCGCCGCAGCCGTTCGGCGATGTTGACGCGCGGCAGATTTCCTTGCGATTCCTCCGGCCGCGCATGCAGGCCGAGCACCCGCACCTCGGTCGCCGCCGCCAGGAACGGCATGGCGTCGCGCACCGCGCGCGCAGCCTCCCGGCTGCCGTTCCAGGCCACCAGCACGTTGCGGCCGATGCTGGGGAAACCGCCGGCGAATGGCACCAGCAGCACAGGACCGCCCGACTGGCGGACGATCTCCTCGTTCATCTCCGGCGGCAGGGTATCGCGATCCTGCCCGGGGTCGTACTGCCCGAGCACCGTCAGGTCGCTGTAGCGGCTGCAAATCGCCGTTTCGAGGATGATGAAGTCCGGGTCGCCGAACGGCACGCTCAGCCAGTCGCAGTCCAGGGACTGCCCGGCGCAGGCTTGCCGGAAAACCGCCTCGGCGTGTGCCGCGGCTTCGACCAGCCGCGTGCTCGGCCGGCGGGCGATGATGCCGCGCTGGTCGGGATCGATCCGGGCGAACAGCCCGGTCAGCCGGCCGCCGCGCCGGATGACCAGGCGGATAGCCAGATCGAGCCGTGCCGTCGCACGCTCCGAACCGTCGAAATGAACGAGAATGTCAGGGTACATCGATCACCTGCCAGTCATTTTGCAAAGACGCAGAGTCCGGTCGGCGCGTGCCCGCGATAAAGCATTGATGCGGCGGCTGCCCTTGTCGGTGGAAGGCCGTCAGGTGCTCGACGCGGTGGAAATGCCGTTGCCGCCACCCATATCATGGCTTCTGCATGCGATGTAGAGCGACATGCGGGATCGTGTCGCCGGCCACCGTGCAGCCATGTTTGGTGCTGAAACCGGCCAAATTCGCATCGCTATAAGGCAGCGGCCGCTGAAGAAAAATGAGCGTGGACGCCCCTCGCGGCCCCGATGCCGGTTGACCATCCGAATTTATAAGGAGTGCCGTATGTCCCGCGTGATCGCGTTGATTCTCCTGCTTGGAGTCGCCCTGACCACAACCGCTTGCATCGTCGAAGCGCCTGGCCATCCCCACCGGTGCTGGGGATGCTGGCGCTAACGATCCGTACCTGAACGCCGTTGGCCAGCGGAGCAACGCCCCGCGGCTCACGGCGCTTCCTCCGCCATTCGCCGCCGCGCTTCCTCCAGCCGGATGCGGTCCGGGGCCTGCATTTCCATCGGCTTGAGATCGAGCGCCTCCAGCGCATCGATCATCGCCCCCACAACCACCAGGCGGGTGAACCATTTGTTGTTCGCCGGCACTACGTACCAGGGCGCGTGCGGCGTGGCGGTGCCGGCAATCGCCGCCTCGTAGGCGCTCATATAGGCGTCCCAATGGGCTCGCTCGGCGATGTCGGAGGCGCTGAACTTCCAGTTCTTCAGCGGATCGTCCAGCCGCGTCATGAACCGCCGCTTCTGTTCCTCGCGTGAGATGTTCAGGAAGAACTTCAGGATCACCATACCCTGGCGCGCCAGGTAGCGCTCGAAGCCGGCGATATCCTTCAGCCGGTGTTCCCAGATTTTCTTGCCGGTCAGCTCGGGCGGCAGGCGCTGGGCGGCCAGCACATCTTCGTGAACCCGCACGACCAGCACTTCCTCATAATGGCTGCGGTTGAAGATGCCGATATTTCCCCGTTCGGGCAGTTTGCGTGCAACCCGCCACAGGAAGTCGTGCGCGAGTTCCTCGGGGCCCGGTTGCTTGAAGCTGGTCACCTGCACGCCCTGCGGGTTCACCCCCGACATCACGTGCTTGATGGTGCCGTCCTTGCCGGCTGCGTCCATTGCCTGGAAGATGCACAGCAGCCCCCAGCGCCCGTTCGGGTAAAGCAGTTCCTGCAGTTCGGCCAGCCTTGTCACGCCATCGGCCAGCAACGCATCGGCCTGCTGCTTGTCGACGATTCCCTCGGCGATGTCGTCCGGGTCGTGGTCTTTCAGCCGGAACCCGTTGCCCGAGGTGACGCGGTACCGTTCGAGCGCCTGCCGGACCTGCTTGCGGTGTACGGATCGGGTCATGTGCTTCGCTTCACCGTCAGCGGCCCCGGACCCTGGCAGGTCGGCATCATCTCGATGCGGTTGATGTTCACGTGCGCCGGCTGCGACAGCACCCAGGCCACCGCCTCGGCCACGTCCTCCGCCGTCAGCGGCTGCGTGCCGGCATAGACCGCGGCGGCGCGCCCGGTATCGCCGCCGAACCGCACCGCGCTGAACTCGGTGCCGCCGCACAGGCCGGGTTCGATATTGGTCACCCGCACCGCGGTGCCCACCAGGTCGGCCTTCAGGTTCAGGCTGAACTGCTTCACGAACGCTTTCGAGCCGCCATAGACGTGCCCGCCGGGATACGGATAGTCGCCGGCGATGCTGCCCAGGTTCACCACATGGCCGCGGTTGCGCGCCACCATGCCGGGCAGCAGCGCGCGGGTCAGCCGGATCACCCCCAGCACGTTGGTGGCGACCATGGTTTCCCAGTCCGCCAGCGAGGCTTTCCAGGCCGGGTCGAGCCCGAGCGCCAGCCCGGCGTTGTTCACCAGCACGTCCACTTCCCGCCAGTCTTCGGGCAGGCTGTCCGGCAGGGCGGCGGCGGCATGCGCGTCGGTCACGTCCAGTTGCAGCGGCAGCAGTGCGGGGCCGAGCTCGCCCGCCAGTGCTTCCAGCCGGTCCAGCCGCCGCGCCGCGGCGATGACGCGATATCCGTCGTGCACGGCGCGCCGCGCGATCGCCGCGCCGAAACCGGCCGATGCGCCGGTGACCAGGAGTGTCGGATTCATCGTGGGGTCTCCTCCGGTTCGCCCAATTGGGTTATCCGGGCACAGCGGGGTTAAGGACGCAAGGCCAGGGCAGAGCCCTGGCCTTGCGTCCTTAACCCAGCACCCGCCCCGCTCAGTCCGGCACCACGAACCGCACCGAAACCGGGCAATGGTCGGACAGAAGCTGCCGCCATTCCTCGCCGGTTTCACGATACACCAAAACCCGCAGCGTCTCCGCCCGCATCCAGCCGCGCGCCGGGCCGCCGGCGATGATGTGATCGACGAAGCCGCCGCCGCCCCAGCACGGGCTTGACCGCCCTTCCGTCGCGCGCGCCAGACTGCCATTCTGCTGCAGGCCCGCAAAAAACGCGTCGCCCGCGTCCATCCAGCGGTTGAAATCACCGAGCAGCGCGAAGGCCACCCCCTCGGCGCGACGCTGCGCCACCCAGCCCTGCAACGCCGCCAGTTGGGTCCTGAGCACCGGGCAGGACGCCCGCTTCGTGTCAGACAGCCGCTCCTGCCGGCAACCCTGCTTCAGATGCACCGCCAGCAGGCGCAGCCGCCCGCCCGGCCAGTCCAGCGTGATGTCCGCCCCCGAGCGCAGCCGCGAACCGGGAAGCTCCAGCGCCATCAGATCAGGGTTTTCGGTGAAATGCAGGCCACGGCGCACCGCGAAGCCGACCCGCTGCACCACATGGTCAGCGGTCATGTGCACCGCATAGCGTTCCGGCGGAAACACGGTTTCCGCTGCGCCCGGCCCGTCCACTTCCTGCATGGCCACGACATCGGCATTCAGCACGGCGGCATAGGCACGCAGTCGGGCCAGACCCTCCGGCCGCTTCGGCTGCACATCGCCGGGCAACGCGGGATCGCCCGCCGGCCGCAACGTCAACCATTCCAGGTTCCAGGTGGCGAGCTTCAGCTCCGCCGCGTTCGCCGGGCCGGTCAGGAAAAGAACCAGCAACACCAGAAAACGGACCATCGTCATTTCCGGGCGGGGCGTCGGCGAAAACAAGAAAAGCAAGGCCAGGGCTCTGCCCTGGACCCGCAAGGGGCCGGGAGGCCCCTTGACCCCATTACTTAAGAAAAAATCACGCTCCAAGGGTCGGCCGGCCCTTGGAGCGTGGTCGCTACGCGACCTTCTGCAGTTCTGCCGCCATATGCGTCTGCTGATTGCGCAGCAGGTCGCGATAAGGACCCGCCCGGTTGGCCAGCTCGTCCGGCGACCCGTCATCCACCACCCGGCCGGCATCCATCACCACGATCCGGTCGAAATTCCGCAGCGTGGACAGCCGGTGGGCAATCGCAATCACGGTGCGACCCTCCATCAGATTGTCCAGCGCCGTCTGGATCGCCTGCTCGCTCTCCGTGTCCAGCGCACTGGTGGCCTCGTCCAGCAACAGAATCGGCGCGTTCTTCAGCAACGCCCGGGCAATCGCCAGCCGCTGCCGCTGGCCGCCCGACAGCTTCACCCCGCGGTCGCCCACCATGGTCTCGAACCCCTCCGGCAACGCCTCGATGAAGTCGCGGCACCGCGCCACCGTGGCGGCCGCCAGCACGTCGGCCTCGCTGGCGTCCGGCCGTGCGTAGCGGATGTTCTCCATCACCGAACGGTGAAACAGCGAAATGTCCTGCGGCACCACCGCGATCATGCGGCGCAGACTCTCCTGGGTGATGCTGGCGATGTCCTGCCCGTCCACCAGCACCTGCCCGCCCTGGATGTCGTAGAACCGCTGCAGCAGCGCCAGCACCGTCGACTTGCCCGCGCCCGACGCACCCACCAGCCCGACCCGCTGCCCCGGCTCGATCACCAGATCGAGCCCTTGCAGGATCGCCGGCCGGCCCGGATAGCCGAAGCGCACGCCGTCGAACGCCACCCGGCCCGGACCCGGCCGCAGCGCCGCCGCCCCCTGCACGTCCGGCAGGTCGTGCTCGACCAGCAGACTGCCCAGCGCCTCATCCAGCCGCGCGACATGCTGCGTCAGGTCCACCAGCGCCACCGCGAGGTCGCGGGTGCCGTGCAGAATGGTGAAGCCGAGCGAGCAGATCAGCACCATGTCGCCCGGCGTCGCCAGCCCGTGCTGCCACATGATGATGCCCCAGGCGAGCAGCCCGGCGGTGATGAAAGCCGTCAGCACGGCATGCAGCACCCGCAGCTTCTCAAGATACAGCAGGCTGCGCCGCCGCGCGGTCATTTCCGCGTCGATCCGCCCGTCGATGCGCCGCTGCTCGCGGAAGGTCGCGCCGAACGCGCGCACCACCGGCATGTTGGAAATGATATCCACCAACTCGCCATCGACGCTGGCCGCGCGGGTGGCGAATTCGCGGTGGATCGGCGTGCCGTTGCGGGCGAGCCAGAAAATCAGCCCCGCCATCGCCAGGCTCACACCCAACAGACACCCGGCCATCAGCGGGCTGACCGTGGTCAGCAGCACGATCGCGACACCCACCGCCAGGCACGGCGGCAGCACGTTCCACGCCGAAGTGTTCTCGGTCTGGAAGATCGAGTTGGAGGTGGCGGTGACCCGGCTGGCCAGCGTGCCCGGCAGCCGCTCGGCGAAATAGCTCGGCGAATGCCCGGCCAGGTGCACGAACAGGTCGCTGCGCACATCGCCGGTAACCCGCACGAAACTATGTGCCGCCACCCAGCCGCCCACCCGCCACATCAGATTGTCGGCCGCGATCAGCGCGCAGAGCACGCCGAACGCCTGCCACACGCCCTGCGCGCCAGGACCGCGGGAGATCACGTCGATCAGCCCCTTCAGCCCGTACTGGGTGCAGACCGAGCACACCACCGCCAGGAACACCGTGACCAGGACCACGATATGGCCGGCCCGGTGCCGCTTGACGTAATGGATCAGAAAAGACAGGGGCCTGTTTCGGTAGCGGGTGATTTCGGCGGGGGCGAGCATGCTGGTCACTTGGGTGATCTCGTCCGGCTTCGCGGCGGCCGGAGCCGCGACGCTGGAAAACGGTTCAGTGCAGCAAGCCGTGCGCGAGCGGCGCGGCAGGCCCGTGCGGGTCCGGTCGGCCCGCCAGTGGAAGCGATCATGCCCCGGCAATGCGGCACGATTTTGACCAAGACTCACTTATTTGCCCCGCTCTGCCCCGGCCGCGTCGGCATTTTGCCATATTCGAGGCGCCTACTCACGGAACCGGCAGAGTGGCGATGACCGGATGTTCATCGCCGCCGTTCCCTGTTTCTTCCCCGATCCCGCAAAGGGCGCTCCCGTATGCGCATCGCCCAGATCGCGCCGCTGTTCGAATCCGTCCCGCCGAAGCGCTACGGCGGCACCGAGCGCGTCGTCCACTGGCTCACCGAAGAACTGGTGGCGCGTGGCCACGACGTAACCCTGTTCGCCACCGGCGATTCCACCACCTCCGCCACCCTCGTGCCGGTGCGCGCGCAAGCCGCCCGCTTCGTGCCGAACTTCGAGCGCAACAACGCCCCCTACGCCCGCATGCTCGAACTGGTGGCCCAGCGCGCGCCGGAATTCGACGTGCTGCATTTCCACATCGATTTCCACCCCTTCCCGCTGTTCACCCGCCAGAAGGTGCCCTTCGTCACCACGCTGCACGGGCGGATGGATCAGGACTGGGTGCCGGAGATTTACGATCTGTATCCCGGCGTGAATCTGGTCTCGATTTCGAACGCCCAGCGCCGGCCGATACCGCGGCTGAACTGGGCGGCGACCGTGCTGCACGGCATGCCGCACGCTTTGCTCACGCCCGCAGCCCGCCGGCCGGCGCGATTACTTCGCCTTCCTCGGGCGCATCTCGCCGGAGAAGGGCATCGAGAGCGCCCTGCGCATCGCCGCCGCCGCAGGTGCGAAGCTGAAAATCGCCGCCAAAATCGGCGAAGAAGATGCACAGTATTACCGCGATCGTCGTCGCCCCTCTGCTGACGGACGGCAATGTCGAGTTTCTCGGCGAAATCGACGATGCCGCCAAGCCGGCATTCCTCTCCGGCGCCCGCGCCCTGTTGTTCCCGATCGACTGGCCCGAACCTTTTGGCCTGGTGATGATCGAGGCGATGGCCTGTGGTTGTCCCGTTATCGCCTTCGGCCGCGGCAGCGTGCCCGAGGTGGTGGAAGACGGCATCACCGGCTTCGTGGTGGACAGTGTGGACGCGGCGGTGGATGCCTGCGCCCGCGCCGAGGCGCTCGACCGCGCCGCCGTACGCCGCCGCTTCGAACAGCGCTGGACGTTCCGGGCGGATGGCGGGCGATTACCTGACACTGTACGAACGCCTGATCAGCGGCGCGCCGGTTTCACCGGCCGCGTTTTCGCCATCTTGCTCACGTAACTGACACTTGACGCGCCCCGGCCCGGCCGGCAGCGCCCCGCAATCCCCCGATCCCGACCGAAAGGGCCCCATAGGCCATGCGTATCGCCCAGATCGCCCCCTTGTTCGAGGCCGTGCCGCCCAAGCTGTATGGCGGCACCGAACGTGTGGTGTTCTCGCTCACCGAGGCGCTGGTCGCCCAGGGCCATGACGTGACCCTGTTCGCCTCCGGCGACAGCATCACCTCCGCCCGGCTCGACGCCCCCTGGCCGCGCGCTTTGCGCCTCGACCCCGACATTCGCGACTGGGTCGCCACCTACGCGCTGCTGATCGAATACGTCCGCCAGCGCGCCGACCGCTTCGATGTGCTGCATTTCCACATCGATTACTGGCCGAACTCGGTGTTTCTCCGCCAGGAGGTGCCGTTCCTCACCACCCTGCACGGCCGCCTGGACCTGCCCGAGTTCGCCGCCGTCTACCGCATGTTCCCGACCGTGCCGCTGGTGTCGATTTCCGACAGCCAGCGCAAGCCGCTGCCGGATGTCGGCTGGGCGGCCACGGTCTATCACGGCATGCCGGAAAACCTGCTGACGCCGCAACCGGCCGGTGAGCGCGATTACTTCGCCTTCCTTGGCCGCATCTCCCCCGAGAAAGGGATCGAGCGCGCCATCCAGATCGCCGGGAGTTGCGGCGTGAAGCTGAAGGTCGCCGCCAAGGTGGACAAGGCGGATGCTGAATACTTCAAACAATCTGTCGAGCCGCTGCTGGCCGACGCCAATGTCGAGTTCATCGGCGAAATCAACGACGCCCAGAAGCCCGCCTTCCTGTCGGGCGCCAAGGCGCTGCTGTTCCCGATCGACTGGCCCGAGCCGTTCGGCCTGGTGATGATCGAGGCAATGGCCTGCGGCTGCCCCGTCATCGCCATGCGCCGCGGCAGCGTGCCGGAAGTGATGGATGACGGCATTACCGGGTTCGTGGTGGACAACGTTGAACAGGCGATCGCGGCCTGCGGCCGGCTGGACGAAATCGACCGCGCGCGGGTGCGGGCGCAGTTCGAGAAGCGGTTTACGTCGCAGCGGATGGCGGCGGACTATGTGCGGTTGTACGAAAAACTCATCGCGGCGCGGCAGCCGCAACTTCGGGCGGTTGGGGATTAAATAAAGCAAGGCCAGGGCTCTGCCCTGGACCCGCAAGGGGGCAGTGGCCCCCTTGACCCCGTTCCTTAAGCGCGCTCAATCAGCACCGCGATCCCCTGTCCCACTCCGATGCACATGGTGGCGACAGCCCGCCGCCGCCCGGTGCTCTCCAGCGCGTTCACCGCCGTCATCGCCAGCCGTGCCCCGGACGCCCCGAGCGGGTGGCCCAGCGCGATGGCGCCCCCGTTCGGGTTCACATGGTCCGCGTCGTCGGGCAGGCCGAGCTGGCGCAACACCGCCAGCCCCTGGGCGGCAAAAGCTTCATTCAGCTCGATGATGTCGATATCCTCGAGGCGCAAACCCGTGCGCTCCAGCAGCTTGCGTACGGCCGGCACCGGGCCCATGCCCATCACCCGCGGCGCGACCCCGGCGGTCGCCATCGCCACCACGCGGGCGCGCGGGGTCAGGTGGTATTTTTTCGCCGCGTCCTCACTGGCCAGCAACAACGCCGCCGCGCCGTCGTTCACCCCCGATGCGTTGCCGGCGGTGACCGTGCCCGGGGTGCGGAACGGGGGTTTCAGCCGCGCCAGCGCTTCGAGCGTGGTGTCGGGGCGGGGATGCTCGTCGGTGTCGATCACCGTGTCGCCTTTGCGACCCTTCAGGATCACCGCTGCGATCTCGCGGGCGAAGAACCCGGCCTGCTGCGCCCGCCCGGCACGTTGCTGGCTGCGCCAGGCGAACGCGTCCTGGTCCTCGCGGGAGACCCCGAACGCCTCGGCAACGTTCTCGGCGGTTTCCGGCATCGAGTCGGCGCCATGGGCCGCCTTCATAGCCGGATTGACGAAGCGCCAGCCGATGGTGGTGTCGTACATCTCGGCAGTGCGGCTGAACGCCTCGCTGGCCTTGCCCAGCACGAACGGGGCGCGGGTCATGCTCTCGACGCCGCCCGCCAGAATCAGCGCCGCCTCGCCCGCGCGGATGGCGCGCGCGGCGGTGCCCACCGCATCCAGCCCCGATCCGCACAGCCGGTTGATGGTGGCGCCCGGAACGTCGGCCGGAAAGCCGGCCAGCAGGCTCGCCATGCGGGCGACGTTGCGGTTGTCCTCGCCGGCCTGGTTGGCGCAGCCCAGGAACACATCGTCCAGAGCCGCCCAGTTCACCTGCTTGTTGCGCTCGCGCAGCACCCGCAGCGGGTGGGCGGCCAGGTCGTCGGTGCGGATGTCCTTCAGACTGCCGCCGTAACGGCCGATCGGCGTGCGCGCGAAATCACAGATGTAAGCCTCGGCCATTGCCGGCTGCCTCCTTGGGATCGTTCCTGCAATCCGAGGCTAAGCGCGCCGCGGTGCCGCATCAACCCAGGTCAGAACGGCAGCAGGATGTCGAGCACCTGCTGGCCCCAGCGCGGCGTCTGCACCTCGGTTTCCTGGCCGCGCCCACCATAGGAGATGCGGGCCTCGGCCATGCGGTCGTGGGTGACGGTGTTGTCGCTGGCGATGTCCTGCGGGCGGACCACGCCGGTCACCTGCAAATCGCGCAGCTCGCTGTTCACCCGCATTTCCTGGTGCGCCGCCACCACCAGATTGCCGTTGGGCAGCACCTGGGTGATCACCCCGGCCAGTCGCAGCGCCACCGTCTCGTTGCGCTTGAGCGTCGCCTGGCCGTTGTTGCCGTTGGCGCTGCTCGCCGAGACCAGGGTCGAGGGGTTGGCACCGGCCAGCAGCTTCGGGATTTGCGATTCCAGGCCGAACATGTTCGGCACGCCGAGGGTCTCGTTGGAGTTGCGTGAAGTCACAGTGTTGTTCTCGACATCGGCGCTGTCGGTGGTGCTGATCACCACGGTGACGATGTCGCCCACCTGGGCGGCGCGCTGGTCCTTGAAGAAGGCGCGGCTGCCGGCCCGCCAGAGCGCGTTGGCCTGCGGGGCCGCGACCTGGGCGGCCGGCATGGGCATGGTGAGCGGCCGCCAGGCCGGGTCCTTGGTGGGGTCGGCGGTGGGCGTCATTTCCGGCGGCTTGCCGACTTCGGACAGCCGCTGCAACGAACCGCAGCCGCCCAGCAACGCGGGCAGCAGCAGCGCCAGCGCCGCGCGCCTCATCGCACCGCGACCTGCGCCCGTCCGGCGCCGGGCGGCGGACTGGGATTTTGCAGCGGCATGCTGCCGGCGGCCACCCGCACCCGCCCCGGTCCGATGACCTCCGCCTCCACCACCGCGCGCGAGTTGGGGTTGAGCACGCGGATGCGATCCCCCGGGCCGCCGGGGTCCTGCGCCACGCCCTGGCCGGTCAGCGACAACCCGGGGGCGGAGAGTTCCATGATCACGTCGGCCCCTTTCTGCACCAGATAGGGGCGCATCAGGTCGGCGGCCGACAGCGGCTGGCCGGCCATCGCCGGGCGCTTCAGCGCCTGCCCGACCGCGCCGGCGAGGTCGCGCACCGTCTCATCGCGCAGCATGGCGGCGCGTAGCCGCAGCATTTGCAGATCGCGCCGCTGCAGCACGCTGCCGGCCGGCAGGCGGTGGATCAGCACCGGCAGCTCCACCATGGCCTGGAACTGGCCGACCAGGTGCATGCGCTGCATCGGCATGTCGGCAGCAACCAGCGCGAGCGTGGCGGTGAACCGTCCCGAGGCGGCGTCGTAATCGATCTCCTCGATCGTCGCCTCGGTGCGGCTCTCCGCCGGCACCACCGGGGCTGCGAAGCCGGCCAGTTCCAGCTCGCCATCGGCCGGTCCCCCCGCGCCGATCAGCGCCGCGCGCAGGGCGCTCAGCACCTCCTCGCGCGGCAGCAGCCGGCCGGGCCGGTCCAGCACGATGCGGTCGGCCATCGAGGCGGGCCGCCAGTCGACCCCGAACTGCCGGGCGATGGCGGCCAGTTGCGCCGCCTCGACCACGATGCGCCCGCCCGGCGCCGGGCCGGGGCCAAGCACGCGCTCGGCGCGCGGCCCGGCATCGTCGAACAGGTCGGACAGGCGCACCACCGGGGCTGCCAGCGTGGTGGTGCTGCGCAACGTTGCCGCGGCGGCCGGGATGGCGGTCAGCAGGCCGGCGACCAGGGCGGGCAGAAACGGGTTCATGGCGCGCCTCCCAGTGTTGCGACTCCGACGGATAGGGCCGTCGGGCCGCAACCCTGGCTCTTGATTTGATGTCCCGATTCACGCGACAGCGCGGACGCGTCCGTCGCGATCGGAACATTAATGCATGTTGGTGAGGGTGGAGAGCATCTGGTCGGAAGTGGTGATCACCCGGCTGTTCATTTCGTAAGCGCGCTGCGCGCTGATCAGGTTGGTGATTTCGGTGACCACGTTGACGTTGCTGGTCTCGATGAAACCTTGCATGACCGAGCCGAAGCCGGGCGAGCCCGGCACGCCGGTCGACGGATTGCCGCTGGCCGCACTCTGCAGCAGCAGGTTGTTGCCCTGCGAGTCGAGCCCGGCCTCGTTGGGGAAAGTGGCGAGCTGCAGCGTGCCCACGGTGTTCGGCGCGGTCTGTCCGCTTTGCGTCACCTGCACCGAGCCGGTCGCGTTGATGGTGACCGAGGTGGCATTGGCGGGGACGGTGATGCCCGGCAGCACGGTGAAGCCGTCGGCGGTGACGATCTGGCCGTCCGGCGACAGGGCGAAGCTGCCGTCGCGTGTATAGGCGGTGTCGCCGGAGGGCAGGGTGATCTGGAAATACCCGTTGCCGCTGATCGCCAGATCGAGCGTGTTGGAGGTCTGCTGCAGGTTGCCCTGTTCGTTGATGCGGTAGATCGCCGCGGTGCGCACGCCGAGGCCGACCTGCGCGCCGGCCGGCACCACCGAGCCGGAATCGGACGAGTTCGAGCCCACCCGGCGCAGGTTCTGGTAGATCAGGTCCTGAAACTCGGCCTGCCGGCGCTTGTAGCCAGTGGTGGTCATGTTGGCGATGTTGTTCGAAATGACCTCGACGTTGGTCTGCTGGGCCTGCATGCCGGTGGCGGCGATATCGAGTGAACGCATGGACTTTCTCCGGCGGCTCAGAGCGGCCGAACGAATTGAATGGGCAACGGGGCGCCGGCCGGCCGCATCGGGCTGCCTTCGATCGTTCAGCTGCGTTGCTGGTTGATCTTGTCGATGGCGCTCTGCTGGCGGTCGGACTCGGCCTGGATGAACTGCGAGACCATCTGAAACGTGCGCAGATCGTTCATCATGCGGGTGACTTCTGACGTTGCTTCCACATTGCTCTGCTCCACCGCCCCCTGGATGACGCGTGCCGCGGGGGCGGGGGACGTGGTGGTACCGGTGGCGTTCAGCAGCCGGCTGCCTTCGGCCTGCAACAGGTTGGCATTGGCGACCGAAACCAGGCCGATCTTGCCGATCTGCCCGTTCTCGCTGGAGAGGGTGCCATCGGCCGCCACCGTGATGTGGGTGTCGGCAGGCGTAAGCTGGACCTTTTGCCCCGTCGTGTTGAGCAGCGCGTTGCCCTGCTCGTCGACCACCGTGCCGTCGGTGCCGAGGGTGAAATGGCCGGCCCGGGTCAGCCGCGGGCCGCCGGGCGCCTGCACGGTGAAAAACGCGGTGCCGGAAATGGCGAGGTCGAGCGGGTTGGCGGTTTGGGTGAGCTGGCCGGCCTCGCGATCGCGATAGGTGGCGCGGTCCTGGGTGTAGACGATGCTGCCCCCGCCCGGCGGCGTGCCCTTGTGCTGGCGCGACAGCCAGTCGCTAAACATCATCCGCTCGGCGCGGTAGCCCGGCGTGGTGGTGTTCGCCAGGTTGGCGGCGGTGACGTCCATGGCCCTGGTCTGCGCGACCAGGAATGACAGGGCGACATTGCCGGCGTTGTCCATCTTCGTGCTCCGGTGCGGGCGCGGCGCGCAGGGCTGGCGGTGTGCCAGCCGGGCGCCGGGCGCATGCCGGGGGCAGCGCAAGCCGCATGCCACGCATGCCGGCGGCGGGAATCCGCCGTCCCGGCCGGATTGCCCCTGCGCCACCGGCATGCCGTGCCGGGCGCCGGCGGCCGCCACCCGGCAGGATTGACCGCCTCTTCAAGCCTTCCTTAACCGGCCGCCCGCAGCATGGGCGCAGCCGGGCAGGGGGTGCGGCGTCGGTTACCGACGGCACGGTCCCCCATTTGTTTTGGCGCGCACGCGGTTCCGGCGCGGGAGAGCGGTGACATGAGCACGGCGGCGGTTGCAGACCCAGCGGCGGAGCCGGCAAAGCCGGGCGGGCGTCGCCGGCTGCTGTTGCTCGCCGTTCCGGTTCTGCTCGCGGCCATCGGTGCCGGGCTGTGGTTCAGCGGCGTGCTGCCGTCGCTGCTCGGGCTTGACCATAAGAACGAGGCGCACGGCGCGGCCGGCGCGCATGGCGCCACGGCGGAGGGCGCCGCCGCCGCCGCCGGCAAGGCGGCCACCTACCTGGAACTGCCGGAAATGGTGGCCAACCTGAATTCCCCGCAGGGCCGCCGGCCGAGCTTCATCAAGCTGCGCGCCCGCATCGAGCTGGTCCGTCCGGACAACCTGGTCGCGGCGCAGGCCGGCATTCCGCGTCTGCTCGACCTGTTCCAGACCTATTTGCGCGAAATGCGGCCCGACGAGCTGCGCGGCTCGGCCGGCACCTGGCGCCTGCGCGAGGAGCTGATCAACCGCGCCAACATCGCCATCGCCCCCGCCCGCGTCACCGACGTGCTGTTCATCGAAATGCTGATCCAATGAGCGGGTCCGGGACCGGGTCGGACGACGACCTCGCCGCCGCCTGGGGGGCGGAGACCGACGCCACCGCCGCTGAGGACGTCCCGCCGGTGCAGGCGCAGCGCGTGCTCAACCAGGCCGAGATCGACAGCCTGCTCGGCTTCGACGACGGCCCCGCCGGCGGTGAAAACCGCACCGGCATGCAGAAGATCATCAGCTCCGGCCTGGTCAGCTACGAGCGGCTGCCGATGCTGGAGATCGTGTTCGACCGGCTGGTGCGCATTATGTCCACCTCGTTGCGCAACTTCACCAGTGACAACGTCGAGGTCGGCATCGACAACATTCTGTCGCTGCGCTTCGGCGACTATCTCAATTCCATTCCCCTGCCGGCCATGCTGGCGGTGTTCAAGGCCGAGGAATGGGACAATTACGGCCTCATGGTGGTCGATTCCGCCATGATCTATTCGATCGTCGACGTGCTGCTGGGCGGCCGCCGCGGCACCGCGGCGATGCGCATCGAGGGCCGCCCCTACACCACCATCGAGCGCACCCTGGTCGAACGGCTGATCCAGGTCGTGCTCGGCGACCTCGCCGCCAGTTTCGACCCGCTCTGCCCGGTGACCTTCCGCTTCGAACGGCTGGAAGTGAATCCGCGCTTCGCCACCATCAGCCGGCTGTCCAACGCCGCCGTGCTGGCACGGCTGCGCATCGACATGGAGGACCGCGGCGGCCGGCTGGAGTTGCTGCTGCCCTATGCCACGCTGGAGCCCGTGCGCGAGCTGCTGCTGCAGCAGTTCATGGGGGAAAAATTCGGCCGCGATTCGATCTGGGAAACCCATCTCGCCGAGGAGCTGTGGAGCACCGATGTCGACCTCGCCGTGGTGCTCGACGAGCAGGTCATGCGGCTGTCCGAAATCATGGCGCTCACGCCGGGCAGCCGCATCGTCCTCAACTGCGGCCCGGGCGCTTCGGTGCAGGTGCGCTGCGGCACCACCGCGTTGTTCGAGGGCCGCGTCGGGCGGCGCAAGAACCGCGTGGCCGTGCGCATCGAACGCGAGGTGCCGCGCACCCCGCCGGCGGAACGGTGAACCGCATGCGCCCGCACGAATGCCCGAACCGGCAACAGGACCCCGATGATGGAATGGCTGCTGGAAACCGCGCTGCTCGTGCTGCTCGCCGCCACCCTGTTCCATGCGATGCGGCTGGAACGGGCGCTGGGCGTGCTGAAGCGCGACCGCGCCGCGCTGGAGGAGCTGGTGGCCAGCTTCAACAGCAGCACCCGGGCGGCCGAGCAGGGCATCGAACGCCTGCGCGCGGCGGCCGAAGGGGCGGGGCGGCAGGTGCAGCGCCAGGTGGATGTGGCCGCGGGGCTGAAGGACGACCTGCTGTTCCTGACCGAGCGCGGCGAGCGTCTCGCCGACCGGCTGGATGTGCTGGTGCGCGCGGCCCGGCCGCTGGCGCAGGACCCGCCGCCCGAACCGGCGCCGCGCGCCCCCGAACGCTCGCACCCCGAACGCTCGCACGCCGAACGCCCGCGCGCCGAGGACTCCGACCCATCTGTCCCCCGCCTGCGCAGCCAAGCCGAGCGCGACCTGCTGCGGGCGCTGCGCACGGTCCGCTGACATGAGAATCTCGCTTCCCGTCCCCCGTTTGCTGCCGCTGACCATCGCGGCCATGGCGGCGTTGCTGGTGCTCAAATCGGTGGCGCTGGTGCGCGCCGCGGTGCCGGCTGAGGCGGCCCAGGCCGCCGCGCCGACCGGCCCCGCGCCGGCCCCGGCCGCCGTCCCGCGTCCCGATCCGGCGCGTCCCGATCCGGCGGGTTCCGATCCGGCGGGTTCCGATCCGGCCGGGATCGGGGCGGCACGGCCTGATCCAACCCGCGATCCGGTGCGCCCGCAACCGGCGCGCGCCGACCCGGTTCCGGCCGCCGAGCCGCCCCGGCCAGCCGGACCGCCGATTTCCGACAGCGAGCGCGCACTGCTGCTCGACCTGCGCGGCCGCCGCGCCGAGCTGGAAGCCCAGGCCGCTGCCATCGCCGCGCGCGAGGCCGCACTGGCGGCCGCCGAACAGCGGCTGAGCGCGCGCGTCGGCGAACTCGGCGATCTGCAGCGGCGCCTGGAATCGCTTGAGGCGGATCGCCGGAGCCACGACGAGGCCAACTGGCGTGGCCTGGTGAAGCTTTACGAAACCATGAAGCCGCGCGACGCGGCCGTGATCTTCAACGACCTCGATTTGCCGGTCCTGCTGCCGGTGCTCGACCGGATGAAGGAATCCAAGGCGGCGCCGGTGCTCGCCGCCATGCAGCCCGAGCGCGCCCGCCAGGTCACCGCCGAGCTCGCCCATATGCGCACCCGCGCCAACACGCCCGCCAGGCCCGAGTCCCCGTAGGAGAAGCGATGACCATGGACAAATCGATGAACGTGCTGATCGTCGACGATTACAAGACGATGTTGCGAATTATCCGCAATCTGCTCAAGCAGATCGACTTCAACAACGTCGAGGAGGCGACCGACGGCGCCGAGGCACTGTCCAAGCTGCGGGCCGGCAGCTTCGGCCTGGTGATCAGCGACTGGAACATGCAGCCCATGACCGGCCTGCAGCTCCTGCAGGAGGTGCGGGCCGACGCCAGGCTGAAAGCGATGCCGTTCATCATGATCACCGCCGAGAGCAAGACCGAGAACGTTGTCGCGGCGAAGCAGGCCGGTGTATCAAACTACATCGTCAAGCCGTTCAACGCCGAAACCCTGCGCGACAAGATCGAGAAGGTGCTCGGACATGCCTGACACGCCGCTGCCGGACGACGCCGCGTTGCGGGCGCGCCTCGACCGTATCCGCGCCCGCCATCCCGATCCGGCGCCCGAGGCGGTGGCCGAGGTGGTGCGCGCCGTGCTCGCCACCATGGAGGGTGATTTGACAGCAACCGAAACGGCCCTGCTCGGCGAGGTGGCCGAGCTTGGCCGCACCATTGCCGCCGCCAAGGCCGAAATCGCCGCGCTGCGTGTGCACGACATCAATGTCAACCACATCCCCTCGGCCACCGACGAGCTGGATGCCATCGTGGCGCACACCGCCGAGGCGACCGAATCGATCCTGGAAACCTGCGAAACGCTCAACCGCGTCGCCGGCAAGCTTTCCTCCGAAACGCAGCGCGAATTATCCTCCCAGCTGCAGGACGCCACCACCCGCATTTACGAGGCGTGCAGCTTCCAGGACATCACCGGCCAGCGGATCACCAAGGTGGTGGCAACGTTGAAGACCATCGAGGCGAAGGTCGCCCACATCATCGCCGCCTTCGGCGACCGCCGCCGCGACGCCGAACCGGACTCGCTGCCCGAGGAGCCGCCGGTTGAGGATTTGCTGCACGGTCCGCAATTGCCGGCCAACGCCATGGACCAGACCGACATCGACAAGCTGCTGGCGAGTTTCGACTGATGCGCGGCGGGGCGGTCCTGCTGGCGCTGGTGCTGGCATGGCCCGCGGCGGCGGGTGCCGCGCCGCCGTTTCCGCGTGCCCGGCCGGCTGCGCCCGTGGTCTCGCCGGCTGCCGCCGCGGGGCCGCTGGTGGTGGCGCAAAACCCGGCTCCGCCGCCGCCGGCGGCAACTCCCCGCGACCAGGCGCCCGCTGCTGGTGCGCCGATCGCGCTGGTGCGCACCGGCAACCATCCGGGGTTTGGCCGCGTGGTCTTCGAACTTCCCCCCGGGGCCAGCTGGACCCTGGACCGGGCGGGTGACCGGCTGACGATCCGGTTCTCCGGCGCCGACCCGGTGGCCGGCGCGTCGGCACCACGCAATGTGCGGGCGCTGAACATCCTCGCCGGTGCGGCCGAACTGGCGCTCGCGCCGGGCGTGCAACTGCGGTCGGCGCGTCTGGGCAACCGGCTGGTGCTCGATCTGCTCGACCCCGCCCCGCCCGGACCCGTCACGCCTGGTTCGGCGGCGCAACCCGCCGCGCCGCCGGCGGCGGCGGCCCCGGCGCGGCCGGCGGTTCGCCCCGCCATGCCGGCAGCGAAACCCTGGGCCGCAGCGGAGCGGCCGGCGGCGCCCGCGGCGCCGCCTGCCCAGGCCGCGCCGATATCGGTCACGCCGGCAACCGCAGCGCGTGGCGTCTCCCCGCCTGGTCGGCCGGCCGGCCGGCCGCCGGTTGCCGCCGCTGCCAGCCCACCGGTGCCGCTTTTCCCGGCTCCCGCCGTGCCTGCCCCCGCTCCGCTCGCGTCCGCGCCGCCAGCCCCGGCCGCGCCCGCCCCCGGCGAGGCCGCGCGCGTCGGCCCGGTTTCCCTCGCGGCCGCCCCTGCGGCCACCGGCGGCGGGATTTTACTGCCGTTCGCCGCCGGCACTGCCGCCGCCGCGTTCCGCCGCGGCGACGATGCCGTGTTGGTGTTCGATGAGCGTCGCCCGATCGACACTGAGGCGTTGCGCACCGACCATGTGTTCAGCGCCGCCGAGGTCCATTTGCTCCCCGAGGCCACGATGCTGCGCCTCAGCCTGCCGGCCGGCCGTGCCCTGCATTTGTCGAGCGGTCCGGCCGGGTGGACCGTGTCGGTTGGCGACGAACCAGCGCTGCACCCGATCCGCCCCGACCTCGACACCGGCACCGGCGCCCCCAAGCTGCGTCTGTCGGCCGCGCAGCCGGGGCGGACCGTGGTGGTGCCGGACCCGCTGACCGGCGGCACGCTGCTGGTCGGCACCCAGCGCCAGCCGGGCCAGGGCATCGCGGTGTCGCGCCACACGCCGGAGTTCACCCTGCTACCGACCTGGCAGGGCGTGGCGGTGCAGGCCATTTCGGATGAGCTGATCCTGCGCCAGGTGCCGGACGGGTTCACCCTCGGCTCCGCGCTGCCGCGCGGTGGGCTCGGGCTCACCAGGCCGGAGACCGACCTCGCCGCGCTGGACGACGCCGCGCGACTGACCCGCCGGTTCGATTTCCCCGCCCTCCCCATGCCGTCTTTGCTGCGCCGCCTCCAGGGGGCTGTTCTGGGCGCCGGGGCGGTGCCGGCCGGGCTGCGCACCGCGCCCCGCATCGCCACCGCCCAGGCCATGCTGGCGCTGGGCCTCGGCGCCGAGGCGCAGGCCGTGCTGTCGCTCGCCGCCGCCAGCGACCCGCGCGCGGCCGATGATCCCGACCTGATAGGCCTGTCCGCCATTGCGGCATTGCTGGCCGGCCGCCCGGAGGACAGCGCCGCCCTGGACGATCCGCGCCTGACCGGCACCGACGAGGTGGCGCTGTGGCGCGGCCTGCGCGCCGCCATGCTGCGCGAGGGCGCGCCGGATGCCGCCGCGGTGATCGCCAGCGAACTGCGTCTGCTGCTTGCCTATCCGGCGGCCCTGCAGTCCCGCCTGCTGCCGCTGGCGGCCGAGACGATGGCGTTGGGCGGCGAGTCCGATGCGGCGCAGCAACTGGTGGCCCTGCGGCCGGGCGATGCCACGCTCGATTACGCCCGCGCCTTGCTGGCCGAGAAGCGCGATCATCAGGCGGCGCTGCAGATCCTCGACCGGCTGGCCCTGTCGCCCGACCGTCGCGAGCGTGCCCGTGCCGCCCCGCGCGCCATCGAACTGCGTCTGGCTGCCGGCGAGATCACCCCGACCGCCGCCGCCGATGCGATGGGCAAGCTGCTGTTCGCGTGGCGCGGCGACGGGCGGGAAGTGGCGATGCGCCTGCGGGCTGCCGAGTTGCGCGCCCAGGCCGGCGGACCGCGCGAGGCACTCGCGATGCTGCGGGAAGCAGTCGAGGCGCTGCCGGACGCGCGGGATGCGCTGCACAGCCGCATGGAGTCGATTTTTTCCGCCGCCCTCGCCGCCGATGCCGAAACGCCGATGCCGCCGCTGGAGCTGGTCGGACTGGCCGAGGAAAACCCCGACCTGATTGCCGAAGGCGAGCCCGGGCTGGTTCTGGCCAGGAAGCTGGCGGATCGGCTGGCCGCGCTGGATCTGCCGCGCCGGGCGGCGCCGGTGCTGGAAAAACTGGTCGCCGCCGCCGAGCCGGGCGTCGTCCGTGCGGAGTTGGGCGGGCGTCTTGCCGCCACAAGGCTGACGCTGGGCGATGCCGCCGGGGCGCTGTCCGCCCTCGGCGCCACCGCGGTCGATACGATGCCCCCGCCGGTGCTGGAGGCGCGCGTGCTGGTCTGGGCCCGCGCCACCGCCGCTCAGGGCGACCCGGCCCGCGCCGCCGCCGCGCTGGCAGCTCTGGACACGCCGGCCGCCATGGAATTGCGCGCGCAATTGCTGGGGCAGGCGAAGGATTGGAAGGGCGAACTTGCGGTGCTGCGCCGCTATGCCGACGGCATCGTGCCGGCGGAGGGCCCGCTCACCGAGGCGCAGGCGGCCATGCTGCTGCGCCTGGCTGCCGCCGCCTCGCAGGCCGGCGATGTGGCGATGCTGGCGCAGTTGCGGGGACATGACCTGTCGCGCCTGCCGCAGGGACGCACCGCCGACATGATCCGCCTGCTGACCGTGACGCCGGTGCAACTGCCGGAGGATCTGCCGCGGGCGCGGCGGGAGGCGGCTTTGGCGGGTGGGCTGGTGGGGAAGTAGCCGGGACGTTGCCCCGGACCCCACCAGGGGGCTTTGCCCCCTGGACCCCTACCAGGGGCAAAGCCCCTGGACCCCTTGCGCTGCCGACATGCACAAATCGCCGCCCGGGGGGTCCGTTAGCCCTTGCGCCCCCCCCCTTTTTCATCATGTTCCGCCGCCTTGGCCCCCGGGGGCGCGCGCATGCGGCCCGCGCCCACCAGGCTGTCTGCTGGTTATGGAGGGATGCGGTGAACGCACTCACGCAACTGGGGATGGTCTCGGATTTCCCGAGCGAGAACCAGACGACTGCGATCCGTTCGGCGGGTGCCGAGGACGATCGTAAGGATTATTTCGTTGAACGTGACGGCATGCGCTTCGCCGGCACGCATCTGCTGGTGGACCTGTGGGGCGCCAGCCGGCTCGACGACCCCGACCACATCGACGCCGCACTGCGCGAAGCGGCGCTGGCGGCGGGCGCGACCATCCTGCACAGCCACTTCCACCACTTCACCCCTAATGGCGGCGTGTCGGGCGTGGTGGTGCTCGCGGAGAGCCACATCTCCATCCACACATGGCCGGAGCGCGATTTCGCCGCCGTGGATTTGTTCATGTGCGGCGCCTGCGATCCGTACCTGTCGGTGCCGGTGCTGCAGGGTGCCTTCACGCCCGATCGCGTGCAACTCGACGAGCAGCGTCGCGGCCGCACCGCCTGATCCGGCGCGGTCTGGACCGAAGCGCGGGCGGGTACCGGCCGGTACCCGCCCGCTCTGCGTGAGGAGACCCGGCCATGGTAACGCAATCGGGCGCCACTGATTCGTGGGTGAACGAAACCCTGTACCCCGCCTGGGGCCAGCGCTTTCGCGTGATGCGTGAACTCGCCCGGGTGCAGAGCGCGTTCCAGGACATTATGATTTTCGAAAGCGAGACGCATGGTCGGGTCATGCTGCTCGACGGCGTGGTGCAGATCACCGAGGGCGACGAATTCGTCTATCAGGAGATGCTCACCCATGTGCCGCTGCTGGCGCATGGCGCGGCGCATAACGTTCTGATCATCGGCGCCGGCGATGGCGGCGTGCTGCGGCGCGTGCTGCAGCACCGCACCGTCGGGCGCGCGGTGATGGTGGAAATCGACGGCGAGGTGATCCGCCTGTCGCGCCAGTTCCTGCCCGACATCGGCGGCGAGGCCTGGACCGATCCGCGCGCCGAGGTGATCGTGGGCGACGGCATCGATTACGTGCAGCGCGCGCCGGATGCCGCGTTCGACGTGCTCATTGTCGATTCAACCGACCCGATCGGCGTCGGCGAGGCATTGTTCACCGATGATTTCTACGCAAACGCCTGCCGCATCCTGGCGCCGGGTGGGCTGATCGTGAACCAGTGCGGCGTGCCCTTCATGCAGGCCGACGAACTGCGCGACACCAGCTTGCGGCGGGCGAAATTCTTTCCGCATGTCGGCGCCTATGTCGCCGCCGTGCCGACCTATGTCGGCGGCTTCATGACGCTTGGTTTCGCGGCCAAGTCATCCGGGCTGGATACGGTGCCGGTGGACATTATCCGTGCCCGCGCCGCAGCAGCCGGCATTCTGGGTGCGACCCGGTACTGGACGCCGGAGGTGCACTGGGCGGCGTTCCAGCTTCCGCCCTATATCGCGCAACATTTGCCGCCGCCTGGCTGATCCGGCGGGTCAGAGCGTGCCGTTCGGCACGCTGCGTCCGAGCGTGCGGCCGATCAGATTGCCAAGTTCGGTCGCGACCGCGGCGCCATCGTGCCCTTTGACGGTGCATTGGGCCGAGGCGATCCAGACATAGGCCGCACTGTTGCGGTCGACCAGATTTGCCGTGACGTTGACGATACTGGCGTGGATATCGGCGAGCGCCCCGCCGTTATCCGCCCAGTTGAAGTTGTTGTAGGTCGTGCCTTGCAGCGGCCCGGACGCCGCGGTCGAAAGCGTGAACAGCAGGCCGAGCTTCAGCGGCGACGCCGGGTCCACCAGGGCCCCACCGGCGCGCAGCCCGGCCAGGAAGTGGTTGGCCAGCGCCGGGTTCTCCGGCGCATCGGCGAACGCGACCGTTACCGGCAGCGAGACCGGCTGCATGACCAACGTCATATAGGTGCCGGTGCAGGCGTCGCCCGCCAGCGCCATCCCGCCGGATGCCGCAATCGACCCTGCGGCCAGCATGGCGCCGGCAGCCCGCGCGATCAGGTTTGTTCGCCGCCTCATGGCATCCGCTCCGTGTTGACATTGCCGCACCTTGCGGTGCGATCCCGCATCATTCAGGCATGCCGCCGATCCGACTGCAAGCCGGACCGCTCGGCGATGTGCCCGTGACGCCGGCCGGC
Organism: uncultured Alphaproteobacteria bacterium; assembly: GCA_963714255.1. Lineage (GTDB taxonomy): Bacteria > Pseudomonadota > Alphaproteobacteria > Acetobacterales > Acetobacteraceae > Rhodovastum. The sequence continues at coordinate 10,375 of CAVQNU010000020.1, read as the reverse complement.
CGTGGCGCTAGCCATGTGCCGTGTTCCTCATCGCCCTCCGCCGCCGCCCCGGACAGTTTTCCCTGGCCGCTGGTGCGTAACCTTACGGAAATGCAACTTACCGCGCCGGTCACGTTCCTGGTTGGTGAGAACGGATTGGGCAAATCAACGCTGCTGGAGGGCATTGCCGCCGGCATGGACGCGGTGGCCGCCGGGCGGCGCGACTTGCAGCGCGACCCTTCGCTCGCGCCGGCCCGCGCCTTTGCCGCTGGCTTCCTGTTCGTGCGCCGCCGCCACGCCCGCACCCGCCTGTTCCTGCGCGCCGAGGACGTTTTCGGCTTCACCACCCGCATCGGCGAGGACATCGGAGGTCTCGACGACGAGGCCCGCGACCTGACCGCAACCCTGCCCGAGGGCTATGGGCGGCACCTCGCACTCGGCGTCGTGCAGGGCCAAGGCCGCGCCTTTACCCGCGATTATGGCGAGGACCCGGACGGGCGCTCGCACGGCGAGACGTTCCTTCACCTGTTGCACCGCCGCCTGGTGCCGAACGGGCTGTATTTCCTCGACGAGCCGGAAACGCCGTTCTCGCCCACGCGCATGCTCGCGCTGCTGGCACTGCTTGCCGACCGCGTGGCGCATGGCTGCCAGTTCGTTATCGCGACCCACTCGCCCATTCTGCTGGCGTTGCCCGGCGCGGCGATGCCGCGCAAGCTGTTGCCGTTAAGGAAGGAAGGCCAAGGCTCTGCCCTGGACCCGCCAAGGGCCGAGAGGCCCTTGGAACCCATTACTTTTAGGCATTCGTTATGAGAGGGGGGTGAGGCGGTGAACCGGAGCACCGCCTCACCTCCCTCTCATAACGAATGCTTAAGTAGCGGGGTCCAGGGGGCCACCGCCCCCTGGCGGGTCCAGGGCAGAGCCCTGGCCTTCCTTCCTTAACGGCAACAGCTTGCGCCGCACCACCGATCCGGGCTAGCAAAGCCCCGGGTCACGCCCCCCCACCGGGGCGCTTCTCTTCTGTAAGGGAGAGCGATCATGGTGATCGCCGCTACCAAGCCAGAACGTCCGTCCGGCCAACCCCCATTTCTCATCCGGTCCTTGCGCGAAACGACCTGGCTGGTCGGTCGCGGCGCTCGAAGGCGCGCTGCTCGGCCGCAGCCACCGCGCCAAGGACCCCAAGGCGCGCCTCGCCGAGGTGATCGAGCGCTCGCGCCGCATCCTCGGCATCCCCGCCGACTGGCGCCTGGGCATCGTGCCGGCGTCCGACACCGGCGCGGTCGAACTGGCTCTGTGGTCGTTGCTTGGCGCCCGGCCCGTCGATGTGCTGGCCTTCGAGAGCTTCTCCGAAACCTGGGCCACCAACGCGGTCAAGCAGTTGAAGCTGGCCGACGCGCGGGTACTGAAGGCGCCGTACGGGCAACTGCCCGACCTCGCGCAGGTCGATTTCGCCCATGACGTGGTGCTGGCCTGGAACGGCACCACGTCCGGGGTTCGCTTTCCCGACGGCGACTGGATTCCCGCCGATCGCGACGGCTTGGTCATTGCCGACGCCACGTCGGCGGCATTTGCCCAGGACCTGCCCTGGGACAAGCTCGATGTCGTCACCTGGTCGTGGCAGAAAGTGCTGGGCGGCGAGGCGGCGCATGGCATGCTGGCGATCTCGCCGCGCACGGTCGAGCGGCTGCTGAGCTACAAGCCCGGCTGGCCGCTGCCGAAGATTTTCCGCCTGACCAGCGGCGGTAAGCTGACCGAAGGCATCTTCAAGGGCGAGACCATCAACACGCCCAGCATGCTGGCGGTCGAGGATGCGGTGGACGGTCTGCGCTGGGCCGAATCGATCGGCGGCCTGCCGGCTCTGATCGCCCGCGCCGATGCCAGCCTCGCCGCCATCGCCGCCTGGGCGGCGCAGTCCGCCTGGGCCGATTTCCTGGCCGAAGTGCCGGCAACCCGGTCCAATACCTCCATCTGCCTGAAGATCACCGCCCCCTGGTTCACCGCCCTTGATGCCGCCGGGCAGGCGGAGGCGGCGAAGAAGCTCGCCTCGCTGCTGGAGAAAGAGAACGTGGCTTACGACATCGGCAGTTATCGCGACGCCCCGCCGGGCCTGCGCATCTGGGCCGGCGCCACGGTGGAGCCGGACGATGTCCGCGCCCTGCTGCCCTGGCTCGACTGGGCCTACGGGCAGGTCGCCGCCACGTATGCAACCCAGGCGGCGGAGTAACGTCCATGCCGAAAGTTCTTATTTCCGATAAGCTGTCGCCGGCGGCAGTGGACATCTTCCGCGCCCGCGGCATCGAGACGGATGTCAAGATCGGCCTGTCCCCCGCCGAGTTGCGCGCCATCATCGGCGAGTATGACGGGCTGGCCATCCGCTCCGCCACCAAGGTGACGAAAGAAGTTCTGGACGCCGCCACGCGGCTGAAAGTGGTCGGCCGTGCCGGCATTGGCGTCGATAATGTCGACGTGAAATCGGCTACGGCGCGCGGCGTGATCGTGATGAACACGCCGAACGGCAACGCCATCACCACCGCCGAGCACGCCATCGCCATGATGTTCGCGCTCGCCCGCCAGCTTCCCGAAGCCTCTGCCTCTACCAAGGCCGGCAAATGGGAAAAGAACCGCTTCATGGGCGTGGAGCTGTTCGCCAAGACTCTCGGCCTGATCGGCTGCGGCAATATCGGCTCCATCGTCGCCGACCGTGCCATCGGCCTGAAGATGCGGGTGATCGCTTACGACCCGTACCTGACCGAAAAGCGTGCGCTCGATCTTGGCGTGGACAAGGTGGAGTTGGACGAGCTGCTGGCGCGTGCCGACATCATCACGTTGCACGCGCCGTTGACCGACCAGACCCGCAACATTCTCTCGCGCGAGGCGATCGCGCGCACCAGGAAGGGCGTGCGCATCATCAACTGCGCCCGCGGCGGGCTGGTGGACGAAGCGGCGCTGGCCGAGGCGCTGCAATCCGGCCACGTCGCCGGCGCGGCGCTGGACGTGTTCGAGACCGAGCCGGCGAAAGAAAGCCCGCTGTTCGGCCTGGAGAACGTGGTGTGCACGCCGCATCTCGGCGCCTCCACCGCCGAAGCGCAGGAGAACGTGGCGCTGCAGGTTGCCGAGCAGATCAGCGATTTCCTGCTCACCGGCGCGGTGACGAACGCGCTGAACATGCCCTCGGTGAGTTCCGAGGACGCGCCGCGGCTGAAGCCCTATATGGAGCTGTGCCGGCTGCTCGGCTCCTTCGCCGGCCAGCTTACCGCCGCGCAGGACGGCGAGCTGAAGGCGGTGGCAATCGAGTACGAAGGGGCAGCGGCGAAACTCAACCACCGTCCGCTGACCGCGGCGGCATTGGCCGGCTTGCTGGAGCCGCTGATGGCGGGTGCGAACATGGTCAACGCGCCGCTGCTGGCGCGCGAGCGCGGCATCGAAGTGGCCGAAACCGTGCACGACCGGCCGAGCGAGTATCAGACGCTGGTGCGCATTTCCGTCACCACGAACAAGCAGGTGCGCACGCTTGCGGGCACGCTGTTCGCGGGCAGCAAGCCGCGGCTGGTGGACCTGAAGGGCATCCCGGTCGAGGCCGATTTCGCCCGCTACATGCTGTATGTGACCAACAAGGACAAGCCGGGCTTCATCGGCCGCTTCGGCGCCACGCTGGCCGAGGCGGGCATCAACATCGCGACGTTCCATCTTGGCCGCGCCGAGGCGGGGGGCGATGCGATCTGCCTGGTGAGCGTGGACGAACCGGTGCGCGAAGACGTGCTGGCGCTGGTGCGGCGGTTGCCGCTGGTGGTGCAGGCGACGGCTTTGTCGTTCTGATATGCAAGGAAGGCCAGGGCTCTGCCCTGGACCCGCCCCGCGCGGAGCGCGCCTTCGGCACAGACGGGGCGGTGGCCCCCTTGACCCCATTACTTAAGTCTGGGTTCCAAGGGCCTGTGGCCCTTGGTGGGGTCCAGGGGCGAAGCCCCTGGTGGGGTTCGGGGCAACGCCCCGATAGGACCAGGCGATGGATTTCGGGCGCCGGATCACCGGATCGGGATCATGAAGTGCTCATACGGCGTCCCGGCCCACATCACATACGGCTTCGACGTGTCGGGATCGGCCTCTTTCGGATAGCCCGGCATCATTTTTACCGCCGGCCCCACCACCATGACGTGCGAGCCGGTTGAAATCCAGTGGTTCCCGGCCGTGGGACCTTGGGCGTAGGGGTCGGTGTTGCTGGCATCCGAGCCGCCGGCCAGCATGAACATGAAGCCTACCTTGTCGGGCGGGGTTTGGTGCGTCATCCACGCATGCGCCCATTCCATCGCGTTCGCGTCCAGGCACATCGGGTCCGCACCGGGGGTCGTCGGGTTGTCCGGCATGCAGGTGAACCCGTTGGTCCCCTGCCGGAGGACTCGCATCCCGCCCTTCTCGTCCATCACGACGATGGTCGCGCCCTCGGCGACCTGTTTCGGCGCCGCTGCCATCGCGCTGGCGATCAACTCCGCATCGGTTTGCGGCGCGATTTTCTCAGCCTGCGCCGGTGCAACCAAGCCCGCCGACAAAACGGCGGCCACAACAACCGGACCGGAATACGTTCCGCGCATGGTCCCTTCCCCCAGTTGCCCCCCGCATCACTCCACGGAAGTCGGCCAGGCCGGAGCGTGCGGGGTGTTTTCGGTTTGCGGGTTCTACTCGTTCGTGTACGCTATTGTCGAATGAATTCAACATCCTCGCCATCACGACTGCGCGCGCCGCCGGGCTCATCCCCGGACATGCTGCATTTGCGCCAGAATCCAGTTCCGCAGCCGCGCCAGCGCCGGCTCGTTCCACCGGTCGCGGCGGGTCACGAACCGGTAGGGATGCAAGGCGACATTGCTGCTGCCGATCTCGGTCAGCTCCCCGGCGGCCAACTCACCCGCGCATAGCAGTTCGTTCCCCAACGCCACTCCCTGGCCGAGCTTGGCCGCCTCCAGCGCCAGGTTGGCGTGCCACAGGCGCGGGCCGCGCAGCGGGTCGGGCGCGTCGATGCCGATGGCGGCGAACCAGGCGCGCCACTGGGCATGGCTTTCCTCGTGGATCAGCGGCATCGCCACCAGATCGGCCGGGCCGCGCACCGCGGCGTGCGCAGTCGCCCAATAGGGGCTGGCCACGGGGAACACGCGCGGGCGGATAATTACCGCACTGCGCAGCGCCGGGGCCGTCACCTCGCCATAGATGATCTGCGCATCAGCCTCGAACCCGGCGAGGTCGGCCATGCTGTCGTGCGGGCGCACGCTGATTTCGATGGCGGGATACTGGGCGGCGAAATCCGGCAGCCGCGGCGTCAGCCAGCGCAGGGCGAAGCCGGGGATCGACCAGATGCTGAGATTGGCCGAGCGGCGGCTGCAATCCACCCGCGCGGTCGCCATCGTCAGGTCGGCCAGGATGCGGGTGAGCCCGGCTGCGTATTCGGCGCCGGCTGCGGTCAGCGCCACGCCCTGGCGGGAGGTGCGCACCAGTTGCACGTCCAACAGCGTCTGCAGGCTGCGCAGATGGCGGCTGACCACGGTATGGTCGATCCCGAGTTCCTCGGCGGCCTTGCGCACGCTGCGGTGGCGGGCCACCGCCTCGAAGGCGCGCAGCGCCGGGAACGGCGGGATGCGCGCCATGCCGCGTCAGGCGCCGCCCGCGCGCAGCCGCTCCCCGCGCCGGCGCAGCGCCTCCAGCGAGGCCAGCAGCGCCACCGAGAACAGCGTCAACAGCGCCGCCGCGGCGGTGATGGCGGGGCTGATGTTCTCGCGGATGCCGGCGAACATTTCGCGCGGCAGGGTGCGCTGGTCGGGCCCGGCCATGAACAGCACCACCACGACCTCATCGAACGAGGTGGCGAAGGCGAACAGCGCGCCCGAGGCGATGCCGGGCAGGATCAGCGGCAGGGTCACGCGGCGGAATGCGTCGAGCGGCGTCGCCCCGAGCGAGGCCGCGGCGCGCACGAGTGTTTGGTCGAAGCCCTGCAGCGTGGCGCTGACGGTGACCACCACGAACGGCACCGCGAGCGCGGTATGTGCCAGGATTAGCCCGGCGAAGCTGTTGGTCAGGCCGAGCGGGGCGAAGAAGAAATACAGCCCGACGGCGGTGATCACCACCGGCACCACCATGGGCGACAGCACCACCGCCAGGATCAGCGGTTTCCAGCGGCTGCGCCATTGCGCCAGCCCAAGGGCGGCCGGCGTGCCGAGCAGCATGGCCAGCAGCGTGGTGCTGACGCCGATGATCATGCTGTTGCGCAGCGCCATCATCCAGCGCGCCGAGCCCAGGAACTCCTGATACCAGCGCAGGCTGAAGCCCGGCAGCGGATACATCAGGTAGCTGCCGGAACTGAACGAGAGCGGGATGATCGCCAGCACCGGCGCCATCAGGAAAAAAAACACCAGGCCCGAGACGATTACCACGCAGGCCCAGCCGATGCGCTGCCCCGAAGTGCGCGGGGTCTGGTTCGCGGTCCTCATTTCAGCCCCCCGGTGGTCTGCCGGTCGGCCACCAGCCGCGCATACAGCATCGCCAGCAGCGAAGTAACGGTCAGCAGCACGGTGCCGAGGGCGGCGGCCATGCCCCAGTTCACCGTTTCGTTGGTGAAGAAGGCGATGAAGGAGCTGATCATCTGGTCGCCGCCGCCGCCCACCAACGTCGGCGTGATGTAATAGCCGATGCACAGAATGAACACGAGCAGCGAGCCGGCGCCGATGCCGGGCAGGGTCTGCGGCAGATAGACCTGCAGGAATGCCCGCCAGGGCGGCGCCCCGAGCGAGGCGGCGGCCCGCATATAGGCTGGCGAGATCGCCTTCATGCTGCTGTAAAGCGGCAGGATCATGAACGGCAGCAGCACGTGGGTCATCGCGATATAAACCCCGGTGCGGTTGAAGATCAGCCGCACGGGCGCATCGATGAGGCCGGACCACAGCAGCAGCCCGTTTACCAGCCCGGTGCCTTGCAGCAGCACGATCCAGGCGCAGATGCGCACGAGCAGGGCGGTCCAGAACGGCAAAAGAACAAAAATCATGAACAGGTTCGCCAGCCGCGGCGGCAGGCTCGCCAGCAGATAGGCGGTGGGAAATCCGAGCAGCAGGCAGAACGCGGTGACGACGAAGCCGATCTTCAGCGTCCGCAGCAGCACATTCACATACACCGCCTGCTCGGCCGGGGTGGCAGCGATGTGGCCGTTGGCGGTGCGGTGCAGGTCAAGCGCCGCCAGCAAATAGAAATCGGTGAGCGGCCCGGACGCGCGATGGATCGCGCCCCAGCTTTCAAGCTCGCCCCAGCGCGGGTCGATGGCCAGCAGCGCCGCCTGCGCCTCGCCCTCGGCGGGGGGATCGGCCTCCAGCCGGCGGGCGGTGCCCATCAGCAAGGAGCGGAATCCGTTCATGTCGTAGTTCAGCCGCTTGGCGGCGACCGGGGTGGTCTGGTCTTCCGTGGCCTGGGTGAGGTCGGCGGCGAGTGCGGCGAACGCGGCCTCGCCGGGTAGCGCCTTTCCGTTCCAGCCTTGCAGCGCGGCGACGGTGCGCGGCAGCACGCGCGCCACATCGGGATCATCGACGCTGTGCCACAGCATGGTGCCGATCGGCACCAGAAAGGTGAAACCGAGAAACAGCAGCAGCGGCAGGATCAGCACGGCATGGCGAAGCTGCCGGGCGCGTTCGACCCGCCGCAGGCGCAACTTGAGCGAGGGAAGAGCGGTGTCGGACACGGCGCGATCCTGACCTGAAAAGTTCAGGCGGCCGGGGAGACTTCCCCGGCCGCGGCGGGCGGCGGGTTACTTCGCCGCCCAGGTGTTGAACCGCTCGGTCAGGCGGTCGAGGTTCTCCAGCCAAAACGTGTCGCTGATTTCGGTGGCCGCGCGCAGGTTCACCGGGTTGGTCGGCAGGGCCGCGAGGAATTCCGGCGCGATCAGCGCGTTGGCCTTCTTGTTGGGCACGCCATAGGCGATGTACTGGGGCAGCTTGGCCTGGTTCTCGGCAGCTCCTGCGAAAGCCAGGAACTTGTAGGCGGCGTCGGTATTCGGCGAGCCCTTCAGGATCACCCAGCTGTCGATGGTGTACAGCGCACCGTTCCAGACCATGCCGAAATTCTTGTGCTCGTTGCGGTTTGCGGCATCGATGCGGCCGTTATAGACCGAGGTCATCGCCACCTCGCCCGAGGCCAGCAACTGCGGCGGCTGCGCGCCGGCTTTCCACCAGATCAGGTCCGGCTTGATGGTGTCGAGCTTGCGGAAGGCGCGGGCAACGCCGGCCTCGGTGCCGAGCACCTTATACACATCGGCCGGTGCAACCCCGTCGCCGATCAGGGCGATTTCCAGCGTGGTCTTCGGCCCCTGGCGCAGCGCGCGCTTGCCCGGATATTTCTTGGTGTCGAAGAAATCGGCCCAGCCCTTCGGCGCCACATGCAGCTTGTCGCGGTCGTAGCCGAGGACGAAATCATACACGATGGCGCCGACGCCGCAGGGGCTGACCGCCGCCGGCAGATACGACGCCTTGCCGCCGATGCGGTTGTAGTCGAGCTTCTGGAACAGCCCTTCCTCGCAGCCGAGGGCGAGTTCCTCGCTTTCGACCTGCACCACATCCCAGGGCGCGTTGCCGGCCTCGACCTTGGCGCGCAGCACGCCGATGCCGCCGTCCCAGGATTCATCGGTCAGCGGGATTTTCGTCGCCGCCGTGAACGGCTCGAAATAGACCTTCTTCTGGGCGTCCTGATAGGCGCCGCCCCAGGAAACGACCGTGAGGTCGCGCGCCGCGGCGCTGCCCCCATACAGCAGGCCGGCGGCAAGCACGGCGGCAAGTCCGAACGGACGACAGGGACTAAACATGGCTTCCTCTCATTGTTACCGAGATGGCGAGGCGGCGGAAGGCGGCAGTCAGACCGGATCGAGGGCGCGGCAGTCATCGGCGGCGAAAGCAACCGCCAGGTCCTGCCCGCAGGCAAGCCCGGCCTGCCGCCCGGCGGGCAGGCGGACCATGAAGTCGACGGTGCCGGCAACGTCGAGCAACGCGAGCGCGTGATCGCCCAAATAGATCAATTCGGTCAGCCGGCCGGACAGGCGGTTCTCGCAGTCCTTGTCTTCGTGCAGCGCCAGCAGCCGCACCCGCTCAGGCCGGATGGACAGTGACGTGGCGCCATTCGCCCGCGGGTTGACCGAAAGCGCCTGCACCAACTCGCCGCCGGCAAGCCGCACGCTGCAATGCTGTCCGTTGCGCTGCTCGACCTGGCCGGGAAGCGTGTTGCTGTCGCCGATGAAGTTGGCGACGAAGCTGTTCTGCGGCTGCTCATACAAGACATCCGGGGCGGCGACCTGCTGGATCGCGCCGTCATTGAACACGGCGATCCGGTCCGACATGGTCAGCGCCTCGCTCTGGTCGTGCGTGACATACACCACGGTCACGCCGGTGCTCTGGTGCAGGCGTTTGATCTCGACCTGCATATGCTCGCGCAGCCGCTTGTCCAACGCGCCGAGCGGCTCGTCCATCAGCACCAGCTTCGGATTGAACACCAGCGCGCGGGCGAGCGCCACGCGCTGCTGCTGCCCGCCGGAAAGCTGGCTGGGCCGGCGCTGCGCCAGCGCCTCCAGCTTGATCATCGCCATCGCGCCGGCGACCCGCTCGGCGGTCTCGGCCCGGCCGACATTGCGCACGCGCAAAGGAAAGGCGACGTTCTCGGCCACCGTCATGTGCGGGAACAGGGCGTAGTTCTGGAACACCATGCCGATGTTGCGCTGGTGCGGCGGCACGTTCTTGATCGGCTTGGCATCGACATAGATTTCGCCTGCGGTCGGCGTCTCGAACCCGGCCAGCATCATCAGCGACGTGGTCTTGCCCGATCCGGACGGCCCGAGCAGGGTGAGGAACTCGCCGTGGCTGATGTCGAGGTTGAGGCTTTTCACCACCAACTGCTCGCCGTCATAGGTCTTGTCGACATCCTCGAAGCGCACGAGAGGCGCGTTGGACGCGGTGGTCATCGGCACGGACCGCACGCCAGCCGGTTCGAACCGGCCACGAAGCAAGGCAACACATTCATGCGGGCGTTCCTTTCGGGCCGGATCGCTACGGGGAAAGACCAGGGCGCCGCGGTTCGGCGCCGGCCGCGCGGGTGGCCAATGCCTTGCGGAATTGTGGCAGGATCGTCCCAAGACAATTTCTTGGCAAACCCGAAAAATGCCCAAATAAATGGCATTTCTAGCCAGTCCCGCCCACGCATAGCACCAAAACGAGCTGTCCAGGACGTGTCAATTGACTGAGACCGCGTGGCAGGTTTGAAACCGGCGCCGAGGTGACCAGAAAACGGGCCGTCCCGGCAAGACGCATTCTGCACCAGTTTTGGTGCATGGCGTGCACCAGGCGGTGGGAAGAAGGTTAAGGAAGGCCAGGGCTCTGCCCTGGACCCCGCTACT
>CAVQNU010000019.1:0-112201 GCA_963714255.1 uncultured Alphaproteobacteria bacterium | reverse complement strand
GGCGGGTGCGAACATGGTCAACGCGCCGCTGCTGGCGCGCGAGCGCGGCATCGAAGTGGCCGAAACCGTGCACGACCGGCCGAGCGAGTATCAGACGCTGGTGCGCATTTCCGTCACCACGAACAAGCAGGTGCGCACGCTTGCGGGCACGCTGTTCGCGGGCAGCAAGCCGCGGCTGGTGGACCTGAAGGGCATCCCGGTTCTTAGGGCCGATTTCGCCCGCTACATGCTGTATGTGACCAACAAGGACAAGCCGGGCTTCATCGGCCGCTTCGGCGCCACGCTGGCCGAGGCGGGCATCAACATCGCGACGTTCCATCTTGGCCGCGCCGAGGCGGGGGGCGATGCGATCTGCCTGGTGAGCGTGGATGAGCCGGTGCGCGAAGACGTGCTGGCGCTGGTGCGGCGGCTGCCGCTGGTGGTGCAGGCGACGGCTTTGTCGTTCTGATAAGCAAGGAAGGCCAGGGCTCTGCCCGGACCCGCAAGGGGGCAGTGGCCCCCTTGACCCCATTACTTAAGTCTGGGTTCCAAGGGCCTGTGGCCCGCCGCCCTGTGGGGTTCGGGGCAACGCCCCGATAGGACCAGGCGATGGATTTGGGCCGCCGGACCACCGGATCGGGATCATCAAGTGCTCATACGGCGTCCCGGCCCACATCACATACGGCTTCGACGTGTCGGGATTGGCCTCTTTCGGATAGCCCGGCATCATTTTTACCGCCGGCCCCACCACCATGACGTGCGAGCCGGTTGAAATCCAGTGGTTCCCGGCCGTGGGACCTTGGGCGTAGGGGTCGGTGTTGCTGGCATCCGAGCCGCCGGCCAGCATGAACATGAAGCCTACCTTGTCGGGCGGGGTTTGGTGCGTCATCCACGCATGCGCCCATTCCATCGCGTTCGCGTCCAGGCACATCGGGTCCGCACCGGGGTCGTCGGGTTGTCCGGCATGCAGGTGAACCCGTTGGTCCCCTGCCGGAGGACTTGCATCCCGCCCTTCTCGTCCATCACGACGATGGTCGCGCCCTCGGCGACCTGTTTCGGCGCCGCTGCCATCGCGCTGGCGATCAACTCCGCATCGGTTTGCGGCGCGATTTTCTCAGCCTGCGCCGGTGCAACCAAGCCCGCCGACAAAACGGCGGCCACAACAACCGGACCGGAATACGTTCCGCGCATGGTCCCTTCCCCCAGTTGCCCCCCGCATCACTCCACGGAAGTCGGCCAGGCCGGAGCGTGCGGGGTGTTTTCGGTTTGCGGGTTCTACTCGTTCGTGTACGCTATTGTCGAATGAATTCAACATCCTCGCCATCACGACTGCGCGCGCCGCCGGGCTCATCCCCGGACATGCTGCATTTGCGCCAGAATCCAGTTCCGCAGCCGCGCCAGCGCCGGCTCGTTCCACCGGTCGCGGCGGGTCACGAACCGGTAGGGATGCAAGGCGACATTGCTGCTGCCGATCTCGGTCAGCTCCCCGGCGGCCAACTCACCCGCGCATAGCAGTTCGTTCCCCAACGCCACTCCCTGGCCGAGCTTGGCCGCCTCCAGCGCCAGGTTGGCGTGCCACAGGCGCGGGCCGCGCAGCGGGTCGGGCGCGTCGATGCCGATGGCGGCGAACCAGGCGCGCCACTGGGCATGGCTTTCCTCGTGGATCAGCGGCATCGCCACCAGATCGGCCGGGCCGCGCACCGCGGCGTGCGCAGTCGCCCAATAGGGGCTGGCCACGGGGAACACGCGCGGGCGGATAATTACCGCACTGCGCAGCGCCGGGGCCGTCACCTCGCCATAGATGATCTGCGCATCAGCCTCGAACCCGGCGAGGTCGGCCATGCTGTCGTGCGGGCGCACGCTGATTTCGATGGCGGGATACTGGGCGGCGAAATCCGGCAGCCGCGGCGTCAGCCAGCGCAGGGCGAAGCCGGGGATCGACCAGATGCTGAGATTGGCCGAGCGGCGGCTGCAATCCACCCGCGCGGTCGCCATCGTCAGGTCGGCCAGGATGCGGGTGAGCCCGGCTGCGTATTCGGCGCCGGCTGCGGTCAGCGCCACGCCCTGGCGGGAGGTGCGCACCAGTTGCACGTCCAACAGCGTCTGCAGGCTGCGCAGATGGCGGCTGACCACGGTATGGTCGATCCCGAGTTCCTCGGCGGCCTTGCGCACGCTGCGGTGGCGGGCGACCGCCTCGAAGGCGCGCAGCGCCGGGAACGGCGGGATGCGCGCCATGCCGCGTCAGGCGCCGCCCGCGCGCAGCCGCTCCCCGCGCCGGCGCAGCGCCTCCAGCGAGGCCAGCAGCGCCACCGAGAACAGCGTCAGCAGCGCCGCCGCGGCGGTGATGGCGGGGCTGATGTTCTCGCGGATGCCGGCGAACATTTCGCGCGGCAGGGTGCGCTGGTCGGGCCCGGCCATGAACAGCACCACCACGACCTCATCGAACGAGGTGGCGAAGGCGAACAGCGCGCCCGAGGCGATGCCGGGCAGGATCAGCGGCAGGGTCACGCGGCGGAATGCGTCGAGCGGCGTCGCCCCGAGCGAGGCCGCGGCGCGCACGAGTGTTTGGTCGAAGCCCTGCAGCGTGGCGCTGACGGTGACCACCACGAACGGCACCGCGAGCGCGGTATGTGCCAGGATTAGCCCGGCGAAGCTGTTGGTCAGGCCGAGCGGGGCGAAGAAGAAATACAGCCCGACGGCGGTGATCACCACCGGCACCACCATGGGCGACAGCACCACCGCCAGGATCAGCGGTTTCCAGCGGCTGCGCCATTGCGCCAGCCCAAGGGCGGCCGGCGTGCCGAGCAGCATGGCCAGCAGCGTGGTGCTGACGCCGATGATCATGCTGTTGCGCAGCGCCATCATCCAGCGCGCCGAGCCCAGGAACTCCTGATACCAGCGCAGGCTGAAGCCCGGCAGCGGATACATCAGGTAGCTGCCGGAACTGAACGAGAGCGGGATGATCGCCAGCACCGGCGCCATCAGGAAAAAAAACACCAGGCCCGAGACGATTACCACGCAGGCCCAGCCGATGCGCTGCCCCGAAGTGCGCGGGGTCTGGTTCGCGGTCCTCATTTCAGCCCCCCGGTGGTCTGCCGGTCGGCCACCAGCCGCGCATACAGCATCGCCAGCAGCGAAGTAACGGTCAGCAGCACGGTGCCGAGGGCGGCGGCCATGCCCCAGTTCACCGTCTCGTTGGTGAAGAAGGCGATGAAGGAGCTGATCATCTGATCGCCGCCGCCGCCCACCAGCGTCGGCGTGATGTAATAGCCGATGCACAGGATGAACACGAGCAGCGAGCCGGCGCCGATGCCGGGCAGGGTCTGCGGCAGATAGACCTGCAGGAAGGCCCGCCAGGGCGGCGCCCCGAGCGAGGCGGCGGCCCGCATATAGGCCGGCGAGATCGCCTTCATGCTGCTGTACAGCGGCAGGATCATGAACGGCAGCAGCACGTGCGTCATCGCGATATAAACCCCGGTGCGGTTGAAGATCAGCCGCACGGGCGCGTCGATCAGGCCGGACCACAGCAGCAGCCCGTTTACCAGCCCGGTGCCTTGCAGCAGCACGATCCAGGCGCAGATGCGCACGAGCAGGGCGGTCCAGAACGGCAAAAGAACGAAAATCATGAACAGGTTCGCCAGCCGTGGCGGCAGGCTCGCCAGCAGATAGGCGGTGGGAAATCCGAGCAGCAGGCAGAACGCGGTGACGACGAAGCCGATCTTCAGCGTCCGCAGCAGCACATTCACATACACCGCCTGCTCGGCCGGGGTGGCAGCGATGTGGCCGTTGGCGGTGCGGTGCAGGTCGAGGGCTGCCAGCAAATAGAAATCGGTGAGCGGCCCGGACGCGCGATGGATCGCGCCCCAGCTTTCCAGCTCGCCCCAGCGCGGGTCGATGGCCAGCAGCGCCGCCTGCGCCTCGCCCTCGGCGGGGGGCGCGGCCTCCAGCCGGCGGGCGGTGCCCATCAGCAAGGAGCGGAATCCGTTCACATCGTAGTTCAGCCGCTTGGCGGCAACCGGGGTGGTCTGGTCGTCGGTGGCCTGGGCGAGGTCGGCGGCGAGTGCGGCGAACGCGGCCTCGCCCGGCAGCGCGTTTCCGTTCCAGCCTTGCAGCGCGGCGACGGTGCGCGGCAGCACGCGCGCCACATCGGGATCATCGACGCTGTGCCACAGCATGGTGCCGATCGGCACCAGGAAGGTGAAGCCGAGGAACAGCAGCAGCGGCAGGATCAGCACGGCATGGCGAAGCTGCCGGGCGCGTTCGACCCGCCGCAGGCGCAACTTGAGCGAGGGAAGAGCGGTGTCGGACACGGCGCGATCCTGACCTGAAAAGTTCAGGCGGCCGGGGAGACTTCCCCGGCCGCGGCGGGCGGCGGGTTACTTCGCCGCCCAGGTGTTGAACCGCTCGGTCAGGCGGTCGAGGTTCTCCAGCCAGAACGTGTCGCTGATTTCGGTGGCCGCGCGCAGGTTCACCGGGTTGGTCGGCAGGGCCGCGAGGAATTCCGGCGCGATCAGCGCGTTGGCCTTCTTGTTGGGCACGCCATAGGCGATGTACTGGGGCAGCTTGGCCTGGTTCTCGGCAGCTCCTGCGAAAGCCAGGAACTTGTAGGCGGCGTCGGTATTCGGCGAGCCCTTCAGGATCACCCAGCTGTCGATGGTGTACAGCGCACCATTCCAGACCATGCCGAAATTCTTGTGCTCGTTGCGGTTTGCGGCATCGATGCGGCCGTTATAGACCGAGGTCATCGCCACCTCGCCCGAGGCCAGCAACTGCGGCGGCTGCGCGCCGGCTTTCCACCAGATCAGGTCCGGCTTGATGGTGTCGAGCTTGCGGAAGGCGCGGGCAACGCCGGCCTCGGTGCCGAGCACCTTATACACATCGGCCGGTGCCACCCCGTCGCCGATCAGGGCGATTTCCAGCGTGGTCTTCGGCCCCTGGCGCAGCGCGCGCTTGCCCGGATATTTCTTGGTGTCGAAGAAATCGGCCCAGCCCTTCGGCGCCACATGCAGCTTGTCGCGGTCGTAGCCGAGGACGAAATCATACACGATGGCGCCGACGCCGCAGGGGCTGACCGCCGCCGGCAGATACGACGCCTTGCCGCCGATGCGGTTGTAGTCGAGCTTCTGGAACAGCCCTTCCTCGCAGCCGAGGGCGAGTTCCTCGCTTTCGACCTGCACCACATCCCAGGGCGCGTTGCCGGCCTCGACCTTGGCGCGCAGCACGCCGATGCCGCCGTCCCAGGATTCATCGGTCAGCGGGATTTTCGTCGCCGCCGTGAACGGCTCGAAATAGACCTTCTTCTGGGCGTCCTGATAGGCGCCGCCCCAGGAAACGACCGTGAGGTCGCGCGCCGCGGCGCTGCCCCCATACAGCAGGCCGGCGGCAAGCACGGCGGCAAGTCCGAACGGACGACAGGGACTAAACATGGCTTCCTCTCATTGTTACCGAGATGGCGAGGCGGCGGAAGGCGGCAGTCAGACCGGATCGAGGGCGCGGCAGTCATCGGCGGCGAAAGCAACCGCCAGGTCCTGCCCGCAGGCAAGCCCGGCCTGCCGCCCGGCGGGCAGGCGGACCATGAAGTCGACGGTGCCGGCAACGTCGAGCAACGCGAGCGCGTGATCGCCCAAATAGATCAATTCGGTCAGCCGGCCGGACAGGCGGTTCTCGCAGTCCTTGTCTTCGTGCAGCGCCAGCAGCCGCACCCGCTCAGGCCGGATGGACAGTGACGTGGCGCCATTCGCCCGCGGGTTGACCGAAAGCGCCTGCACCAACTCGCCGCCGGCAAGCCGCACGCTGCAATGCTGTCCGTTGCGCTGCTCGACCTGGCCGGGAAGCGTGTTGCTGTCGCCGATGAAGTTGGCGACGAAGCTGTTCTGCGGCTGCTCATACAAGACATTCGGGGCGGCGACCTGCTGGATCGCGCCGTCATTGAACACGGCGATCCGGTCCGACATGGTCAGCGCCTCGCTCTGGTCGTGCGTGACATACACCACGGTCACGCCGGTGCTCTGGTGCAGGCGTTTGATCTCGACCTGCATATGCTCGCGCAGCCGCTTGTCCAACGCGCCGAGCGGCTCGTCCATCAGCACCAGCTTCGGATTGAACACCAGCGCGCGGGCGAGCGCCACGCGCTGCTGCTGCCCGCCGGAAAGCTGGCTGGGCCGGCGCTGCGCCAGCGCCTCCAGCTTGATCATCGCCATCGCGCCGGCGACCCGCTCGGCGGTCTCGGCCCGGCCGACATTGCGCACGCGCAAAGGAAAGGCGACGTTCTCGGCCACCGTCATGTGCGGGAACAGGGCGTAGTTCTGGAACACCATGCCGATGTTGCGCTGGTGCGGCGGCACGTTCTTGATCGGCTTGCCATCGACATAGATTTCGCCCGCGGTCGGCGTCTCGAACCCGGCCAGCATCATCAGCGACGTGGTCTTGCCCGATCCGGACGGCCCGAGCAGGGTGAGGAACTCGCCGTGGCTGATGTCGAGGTTGAGGCTTTTCACCACCAACTGCTCGCCGTCATAGGTCTTGTCGACATCCTCGAAGCGCACGAGAGGCGCGTTGGACGCGGTGGTCATCGGCACGGACCGCACGGCAGCCGGTTCGAACCGGCCACGAAGCAAGGCAACACATTCATGCGGGCGTTCCTTTCGGGCCGGATCGCTACGGGGAAAGACCAGGGCGCCGCGGTTCGGCGCCGGCCGCGCGGGTGGCCAATGCCTTGCGGAATTGTGGCAGGATCGTCCCAAGACAATTTCTTGGCAAACCCGAAAAATGCCCAAATAAATGGCATTTCTAGCCAGTCCCGCCCACGCATAGCACCAAAACGAGCTGTCCAGGACGTGTCAATTGACTGAGACCGCGTGGCAGGTTTGAAACCGGCGCCGAGGTGACCAGAAAACGGGCCGTCCCGGCAAGACGCATTCTGCACCAGTTTTGGTGCATGGCGTGCACCAGGCGGTGGGAAGAAGGTCAAGGAAGGCCAGGGCTCTGCCCTGGACCCCGCCACTTAAGACAGTTGTCTCAGAGGGGGGTGAGGAGGTGAACCGGGATCATCCCCTCACCCCCCTCTCTAGACAACTGTCTAAAAGTAATGGGTTCCAAGGGGCCACTGCCCCTTGGCGGGTCCGGGGCAGAGCCCTGGCCTTCCTTACTTTCTTCCCGCCGCCCCGGTGCATGCAACGCCCCACAGATATCGGAATATGCACTTCGGCCAAGCCACCGTCTGGTGCTCAATCGCCCCGCCGCCCGATCGCCGGGCTGCCCCATGCCAGGAGCGATCATGTCCACCAATGCCGAGCTGCTCAGCCGCCGCAACGCCGCGGTGCCCCGGGGCGTGGCGCATGCCACGCCTCTCTACGCCGCCCGCGCCGAGAACGCCGAGTTGTGGGATGTCGAGGGTCGCCGTTTCATCGACTTCGCCGGCGGCATCGCGGTGCTCAACACCGGCCATCGCCATCCCAGGGTAATGGCGGCGGTGGCCGCACAGCTGGAGAACTTCACCCACACCGCGTTTCAGGTCGCCGCCTACGAGCCCTATGTCGCGCTCGCCGAGCGGCTGAACGCGCTGGCGCCCTTCCGCGGCGCCGCAAAAACCGTGCTTTTCACCACCGGCGCCGAAGCGGTCGAGAACGCGGTGAAGATCGCCCGTGCCGCCACCGGCCGGCCGGGGGTGATTGCATTTGCCGGTGCGTTTCACGGCCGCACCCTGCTGACCTCGGCGCTGACCGGCAAGGTGGCGCCCTACAAGCACGGCTTCGGCCCGCTGGCGGCCGAGGTCTATCATCTGCCCTTCCCCATCGCGCAACAGGGCGTAAGCGTGCAGGACAGCCTGCGCGCGCTGGAGTTCCTGTTCCGCGCCGATATCGAGCCGGCCCGTGTCGCCACCATCATCATCGAGCCGGTGCAGGGCGAAGGCGGCTTCTACCCCGCCCCGCCCGAACTGCTGCAGGCGTTGCGCGCGCTGTGCGACCGCCACGGCATCGTGCTGACCGTCGATGAGGTGCAGACTGGGTTTGCCCGCTCCGGCCGCATGTTCGCCATCGAGCATTCGGGCGTCGAGCCCGACCTGGTGACCATCGCCAAGTCCCTGGGCGGCGGATTCCCGATTTCCGGCGTGATCGGCCGCGCGGCACTGATGGATGTGGCCGAGCCGGGTGCGCTCGGCGGCACCTATGGCGGCAATCCCGTGGCGTGCGCCGCGGCGCTCGCGGTGCTCGATGTCATCGCCGAGGAAAAGCTGCTCGAGCGCGCCACCGCCATCGGCACGGCGATCAAGCAGCGGCTGCAGCAATGGACGGCGCGGCCGGACCTGCTGCCGATCGGCGATGTGCGCGGCCCCGGCGCCATGGTCGGCTTCGATCTGTTCACCGAGCGCGGCGGCACCGCACCCGACGCGGCGGCGGCGAAGCGCGTCACCGCGCGGGCGCTGGAGGAAGGGCTGATCCTCCTGTCCTGCGGCAATCTGGGCAATGCCATCCGCATCCTGGTGCCGCTGACCGTTCAGGACGCGGTGCTGCAGGAGGGGCTGGGCCGGCTGGAGAAAGCCCTGGCGGCGTGATGACGTAAACTACCGGGGCCAGGGCAGAACCCTGGCCTTGTTTCCTTTCCCCCCAGCCGCGGCTACAAGCCGGCGACCAGTGGGACAGGATCGCTTGCGATGGATGAAGCGCAACCCCGCCAGCACCACAAATACGAGGCACTGATCGCCCATTGCCGCGGCCTGCCGCCGGTGCCGACCGCGGTGGTGCATCCGTGCGACAATACCTCGCTCACCGCCGCCGTCGAGGCGGCCGAGGCGGGCATCATCGCGCCCATCCTGGTCGGTCCGGCCGCGAAGATCGCCCGCGTCGCCGCCGAGCACGGCATTTCGATCGCCGGCCTGCCGCTGGTGGACGTGCCGCACAGCCACGCCGCCGCCGAGCGCGCCGTCGGCATGGTGCGCGCGGGCGAGGTGGCGGCCCTGATGAAGGGCAGCCTGCACACCGACGAACTCATGGCGGCGGTGGTGCACGCGGATGGCGGCATCCGCACCGAGCGCCGGATCAGCCATGTGCTGGTGATGGACGTGCCCACCTACCACAAGCCGCTGTTCATCACCGACGCCGCGGTGAACATCCTGCCCACGCTGGAAGACAAGGTTGACATCGTCGCCAACGCGATCGAGCTCGCCCATGCGCTCGGCATCGCCAGCCCGAAGGTTGCGATCCTGTCGGCGGTGGAGACCGTCACGTCGCGCATCCCCTCCACGCTTGACGCCGCGGCGCTGTGCAAAATGGCCGAGCGCGGCCAGATCACCGGCGGCATCCTCGACGGGCCGCTGGGGTTCGACAACGCCATCAGCCGCGAGGCGGCCGCCGCCAAGGGCATCGTCTCACCGGTGGCGGGGGATGCCGACATCCTGCTGGTGCCGGACCTGGAGGCCGGCAACATGCTGTACAAGGAGCTGATGTTCCTGGCCAATGCCGATGCGGCGGGGGTGGTGCTGGGGGCGCGGGTGCCGATCATCCTGACCAGCCGGGCCGATAATTTGCGCACCAGGCTGGCCAGTTGCGCGGTGGCGGCGATCTACAGCCATGCGCGCAAATTGACCGGGTGACGCCGTCAGCTTGCGTTAATTCTGACCGTGATCGTCAGTCCCTGCGAAGCGGCACCGGCTGTCTCCGGTGGCGCTGCGGGCTGCAGCGTCGAATTGAGATTGGCGTCCTTGAAGTATTGCGTCACCGCCTTGACCCGCGCGGCTTGCACGCTTTCGGGCGCCGGGGGGACGTCCGCCACTTCGATGCGCAGGATGCGCGGCTCCAGCAGCGCTTCGATCACATTGGTGAGAACGCTGCGCCCTTTGTCGTCGAGTTCGGTCCCGCCGGACGGATAAAGCGATTGTTCGTTGAGCGTGACGCGAGCGCCGTCAGGCAGTCGGTCCAGAGTTACCCGGCCGGCGGCAATGTCCTGCTTCAGTTGCGTCTGCAGCCGGTCGCCGAGATGCTTGGTCGCAAGCCCGGAAAATGACGCGCATCCCGCAATGGCGAGGATTGGAGCGATCAACAGGGCCAGACGCCCGGGCTGGAAACGCGTCATCCGACGATACTCCTGGTTGCTGCCCTTGCCGGCGGTGGCTGAGCGTAACGAAGTCCGGTACGGCGTCAAGTTCCGCGATCAGGCGAAGCAAGCAAGGCCAGGGCTCTGCCCTGGACCCGCCGTCACGCGCAGCGCGCCTTCGGTTTGACGGCCGATAGGCCCCTGGATCCCGCTATTTAAGGCAGTTTTTCACTGGTGTCGGGTTCGCTGAGCCGAAGTCTGATGGAACCCACTGACTCACAACGTTTTCGGCCGTTCGTTGCCGCGGCCTATTCGCAGTGGCGGTAGCTCTCCCTGACGATCTGGAGGGGCGGAGGGCCTGGCCATGAATACCGGCGAGACGATATGCGCGCAGTTCGAAGATATGCGCGCAGTTCATGGATTTCCTGCCCTGGAGCACGTCCGATGCGTCTGCTCAGTTTACTTTCCGACAGAGTTGTCACGATATCGAAGCGTGTCAGTCGGCGCAAGCAGCCGAGCTCTTTTCAGTGGGCTTCCGGGAGCGAATTCGCCGCTCCACGTTGGCCGACGCCAACGAAACCCGCGACCGGCGGATCTACCCGGAATTTGCCCAGCGGATGATTGCTCAGGTCCGCTGGCTCTACGCTGGAGAGAGCCCGGACGTTGAAGATGTCGCCGAGGTGATCGTGCGACGGCGTGCCGTCCCGGAACAGTCGGCTATCCGGTGTCCTTCGGTGGCGTGTTCGCAATGACTTCCCGTGCGTGCATTCCCGCTCCCTGATGGATTTGGTCCCGTGCTCCACGAACTCCTCCATGTTCGTGTCCGCCATGACACTCTCGGGGCGGCGGAGAACCGCTCCCCGGCCTGGTTCTTTGGTCAACCGGTCTGCGGTCCAAGACCCGGGCCGGATCGGCAGAACCCCGCCCTGTCACGCCGAAGGTCTCAGCAGGCAGATACTCTCGAGATATAACGTTGCACACAAAACTGCTCGGATCGCGAAATCCGCAGCCAAGTGAGCGCTCGCCACGTCAGCAGCGGTACCGAGACGGATAGTGGGCGCGACTGTCGCGACGCATTCCTCGGCCCCGGCAGGACCTGCAAGAGGCTTTGCGTCTTATTTTGGGACGACACGGCGCCAGACCTGGCGTGCCAAGCGCTCCGGCCGTCCCCCGGCCAAGGTCCCCCTATAGCCTCGCCACCGCGGAGCCGGCCGGCGGCACTGCCGCCCGGCGGCGCCGTGTGCGTGTCAGCAGCATCGCCGAGCCCGCCAGCGCCGCTCCGATGGCGCCCACCGATACTGCGACGACGGAATTGGCGCGAAGATCGGAATGGACCGCCGGGGGCACCTCCAGGGGTGTGTCCTCATACTGTATCTCGGCCGCTCCGTCCCCGGTGGCGTCCGGCGAAGCCAGCGAAATCATGAAGGCGTCCTCCATGTGGCCGGCCCGGTTGAAGGGAGCCACAAAGAAACCATCCGATACGCGCGACAGGTTCAGACTGGACCCGTCCGCGAGGTCGATGGACAGCGCGGCGTCGGCCACCGGGGCGTTGTCCTCGAGCCGGTCGACAAGGGCATAGAGTTCTGGCGTTAGCGGCCACCAGCACCACGCTCGCTCCGCCGATCACCACCGAGCCCCGCGGCGATGGCTTGGCCGCGTCTTGTTCGGCGCGGACCGGCACCACCGCCAGCCCGGCCAGCAGAACCGCGACCGCCACGATGTTAGGAGCGCGATATGCCTTGATCTGCCGGACCGTGTCACTGCGCATCCCGCCGAGGCGGACGCTTACTGCGGGCTTGCCCATAATCTTTGTCGTTCCCGCTCGCTCCGCCTCGCCGATCGGCTTGGCCGCTCGCAGCATGACACCCTCCCGCATGGCCCGGCTGGCCATTTCCTTTTAATCGTACGCGAGCGCCGTGCTCGTTTCCACACAAAAAGGTGAGAGCCGCCCTGATTTTATGTAGATTTGTTACGCAGTGTAATTCTTAACAAAAATCGCCGCCAGCACCGAAGCGATGAGGCTTTATTATTGGGCCTCTTCGCGCTTATGCGCGGAATTGTCCCCGGCGGGACGGCTCCCCGCGCAAAATCGGGTCGTTCGTAATTTTATGTGTCCGCATTATCGCCGCGCCCTAAAATTGTGTCGCAAACGCCGGCCCACGCAGCCCGGTCAGCAACACTGCGAGCCGGTGGCGAAAATCGCCGAGGGGTTGCAATGCCTTGGAAACAAGAACCGGATCGGCACAATCGTCCGGCCTTGGAGGCATCCGATCACCCGCGCGGTCAAAGGAAGGTTTATTACGCTGGCCACGCTCCGCCGCAGACCCCACCCTTACCGGCAACCATAGGCGCTATGGTTGACGGTCGCCCGGCCCTGACCTGCCACGTTGCCACTGCCCTTCAATCCGCGAACGCAAAAAGCTGGCGGCAATCCGGCCGGCGTGGGCGGATCGGCTGCGAACGTCGTCCGAGCCCACCAACACGCCGCCGGCGCGCACCGAAACGGCGCCATCGGGGGTGATGCGCCGGCGCGCGAGGCTTTGGGCCGCAGCCAGGGCGGCTTTTCGTCCCACACGCGACCGCGCCAGGCGCGATTACGCCACCCGGAGAGGTGACCTGGTCGCCGCCGAAAGCGGCCCTCGTCCGATTACAATCACCGGCCGCAATACCAAATCGGCGCCCGACTGCAGAGCCAAAACGTGCGAACGCGGCGTGAACGGCAACGATCGGGCCTTCGCCACACCGCAGCCGCGGTTGAAATCAGCGCCTCGCAGCCCTCGTTCCGGGAACCCAGATTTCGGCGGAAAAAGCGGATTAATGGTGCTGATCGAGGCCCCGGGCCTCATCCGCTCCAGCGGCAAACTGACCAGGGTCTGCCGGGGAATTATTGGTGCCCTGTGAATGAATGCTCTGGTTCATCAGGGCTTCCCTGACGATCACCTTATGCTTGGTCGACGCCCCACCCTTAACCCAGATGGTGTTGGTGGGAGAATTTCCGCGTGGCTGACTGCTGGCCGCGAGCGCCTGGACCACCGAAAGTGAGAGGCCGAACCCGACTGCGATTCCGATGATCAACGTCTTACAGCGCGGCATCCTGGTCTCTCCTGCACCAACGTAGTTGCAGAGCAGCGTTAGATCTGCACCGACATGGTTACATTCCGAATGTATGCGTCGATTTTGCGCCGGGATCAATCCAATGAAAACGCATAACTCCGCCAGCCCGGCCGATGTCGGCACAGCCTAGAGCGTTACATACGCCAGCGGTTTGAGATGTTCCGTCACCGCCGGGCGCCCGAAAATCGGCCCCCGTCAGCCACTGCGATGTGCCGGATGGAAACGAATTGCCAGGTCGGGCGACCGGTCTCGATCGGCTCCGGCGGACCGGCCGCCGGGCAGGAACATATCTGCGCAGCTATATTTGCAATCGTGTGTCCCCGGCCGCCCGGCCGGGTTGGCCGCGCCTGCCGAGGCGGGCGCGTCAGAACGCGCCGTGCAAACGGGCGCCGCTGATCAACGCCGGCCCGCGGTCGCGTTTGCAGCCGGAATTCGCCACGATCTGATCACCGGCGCCGCCGACCACGTGCCCCGGTTCGCCCGAGGCAGGGTACTCACGCAACGGGCGGCTGGCCGGGTCGATGACGCCGGAGATGCCTATTGTGTCGTCGGGTCGACTTATACCTTATGCTCGATGTTCAGCGCGCGCCCGTCCTTGCCGCGCAGCCGTCGCCCGCCCGCCGAGCCGACCAGTTGGCCAAGCGCCTCACCTTGAGAGGCCGCATCGCCGCAATCGACCATGACAATGAATTGAGTAACGGCGGCCGGGATTCCGTCGTAATGGCGCTTGCAGTCAATCGGAACACCAAACCTCCGTCCAATGCGCAGTATTTCAATCTCATGGATCGGCAAAATAATTTCTGTCACACAAACGTTGTGGATCAACCAGTTGCGACGCCAGGTCGGAACCGGCAAATCCCACAGCCGTTACGCAAGTTTTGTGCGCAATGATGGCTCATCGCCGACCTGCAGGTCATGATCAACAGCATAGTTCGCCGGCAGCCGAGAGCACGCGCCAGTCACTCCGCCACCGTACGCATATGATCTGGTTTCGATCAACGAGCACTATTCAAGCCCGTCTGCTCTTCGTGAGGTCAACCAGGCTCGCCCAGCCAGCGGGCCAGCGCCGCAAGGGTCACCACGTTGGTGTCCGCTCCGGCCCCGGCAAGATGATAGTATGGCGCGTCCTGATCGCCAAGATGGCTCACCACGGAGAGCGCGCCGGGGAAAGCCTGGTCATCGGTGTAAACGCTGGGCGTCACCACGACCGGCACCTTCGCGGCAAGGGCGGCCGCCAGACCGATGGCCGAATCTTCAAAAGCAACGCAGCCTCCGACCGGCAGCGCCAGACGTTCCAGCACCACGTTGTAGATATCCGGCGCCGGCTTCTTGGCCTCGACCATGTCGCCGGCGCCGATCATCGCGAACGCGTCAAGCCCGTCCTGGCCGAGCGTCGCCCGCAACAGGGATTGAACATTCGACAGGTTCGTTGTGGTCGCGATGGCCAATGCCACGCCCTGCCGCCGCGCCTCGCCGATCAGGCGGCCGAACTCCGGGCCGGAGCCTGGCCGCACCCGCATCGACCAGCGCCGTGTAGCGCGCTGTTTTGGCCGCGTGCAGCGCAGCGATGCGCCCAGCCGCGGCGGCGGCGGATGGCGGATCATAGGCGTCGAGGTAATGGCGGAGCCGCTCCTTGCCTCCAGCAACATCCAGGAGTTTGCGGTACAGCGCGCGGTCCCACCGCCAGGGCAGCCCAAAGGCGGCGAAGGTTTCGTTGAACGCCTGCCGGTGCAACTCCTCGGTTTCCGCAAGGGTGCCGTCGACATCGAAGATCAGGGCGGCCGGCTTCATGCTGTCAGGTCCGTGGCGGGTCGATTGCTGCTGCGGATGGCCGGTAAGTCGGCGAAGGAAGGCCAGGGCTCTGCCCCCGACCCCGCACCTTAAGGAATGGGATCCAAGGGGCCACTGCCCCTTGGCGGGTCCAGGGCAGAGCCCTGGCCTTCCTTCGCCGGCCCACCCTGTGTCTATATGATCGCATCGCGCCGGCCGAAACCGGCCGCGTTGTCGATGAAGAAAAGCCGCGCCGGCGCCAGGCGGTACCAACGGACCCGCGCAAGCGCCGCGACGATGGCAGCCGGGGCCTGTGCCAGGTTGCCGACGAGCGGGAATTTCTCCCCGTAAAGTCGGCGCGCCCGGTCTTCCTCGGCACCCTCCAGCAGGCTGACGGTGCCCTCCAACTGCACGCCCTTGATCTCCGCCCAGTTAGCGGTGTCGGCCTGGATGGTGGCGGCGGCGCGCGCATCCTGGTGCAGGTTGCGGCAATGGCGGCTGTTTGGCGAGGATAGGAAATACAACGTCGTACCATCATTGACATAGAACACCGCGGCCGCCCAGGGACCATCCGCCGCCATGGTCGCCAGCGTGGCGACGTGATGGGTTTGCAAATAGGCGCGCACCCGTTGGTTCAACGCCGTGCTCATGGCGGCGGCGGCATGTCCGGGTCTGCCGCCACCGCCGCCGCCTCCTCGTCCGCCGCCGTCTCGTCGTTCCGCCGTTTCAGCCGGTAGGCCAGTTGCGGCCGGGTGAGGCCCAGCATGCGGGCAGCGGCGGATAGATTGCCGCGCGCCTTGTCAACCGCGGCCTGCAGCAGCATGGCTTCGAGCTGGTCGAGCGTCATGCTGCCGTTCAGCACCACATCGCAAAGCGCGTCGGCGGTCGCGCCGCGGCTGATGCCCACTTCGCCATTGCTGCCGAGGCCGAATTCGCGCGGCGCCTCATCCCCGCAGGACGAGAACAAATGGCTGACCTGGACCCAGCAACCGCTGGCGGCCAGGATGACGCCGCGTTCCACCGTATTCTGCAGTTCACGGATGTTGCCCGGCCAGGGATAGGCGAGCAGGCTGTCCTTGGCCTTGTCGCTAAAACCGCGCAGCTTTTTGCCGTGCGTTGCTGCATATTTGGCCAGGAAAGCCTTGGCCAGAAGGGCGATGTCTTCCTTGCGTTCGCGCAAGGGCGGGATGACGATCGGATAGGCAGCGAGCCGGTAGTACAGATCAGCCCGGAATCTGCCTTCGCGCACCAGTTGCTTCAGGTCGAGATTGGTGGCGGCCACCAGACGCACATTGACCTTGCGGATCTTGTCGTCGCCGAGCCGCTCGATCTCGCCTTCCTGCAGCACGCGCAGCAGCTTGGCCTGGGTGGATGGCGGCAGGTCGCCGATTTCATCGAGAAACAGCGTGCCGCCGTTGGCGCGTTCGAAGCGGCCGGGGCGCGACACCAGCGCGCCCGTGTAGGCGCCTTTCACCACGCCGAACAGTTCCAACTCCACCAGATCGTGCGGAATGGCGGCGCAATTGATGGCGACGAAGGCTTCCTTGCTGCGCGCGCTGTGGTCGTGCAGGGCGCGCGCGAACAACTCCTTGCCGACCCCGGTCTCGCCCAGCAGCAGCACGGCGATCTGACTGCTGGCCGCCTGGCGCAACAGTTCGAAAGCGGCACGAAAGCCGCGCGAGTTGCCCACCATGTCTGCGGGCAGCCTGTCTTTCTCGTTGATCGACGAGCGCAGCTGCACGACCTGGGTTTGCAGGTCGATCAACTGGTCGGCGATCGACTCACGGTCGAAAATGCGCGCGTATTCGGACGCGTCGTCCCATTCTTCGACCGGTTTGCCGATGATGCGGCAGGCGTTGTCGCCCATGCCGACGCAGGCGACCTCCTTGTACAGCACCGGTCGGCCCATGAAGGTCGTGGTGTAGCCGCAGGCGTAGCCGATCTGCGACCAGCACACCGGCTCGGTGTGGGGACCGTAATAGCGTTTGTGCGACTGGCCTTCCCACGCGTTTTCCCACAGGAACTCGCCATAGAACGTTCCGGCGAGGCGATCGAGTTCCAGCCTGATGGGGGTGACGTTAACAACGCCTTCGAGGGAATGCAGCTGCGGCCCGGTCATGAAAATGTCCGTGTCGCTGGCGCCTTCGGCGCGGGTGCGCGCGAGCTCGGCATCGCGTGCACCGGCGGTGTAACCCATGCGCATGAACAGCGCCTGGGCACGAACCATGCCGAGCGTGTCGATCAATTCCTTGCGCAGCGATGCTATGGCCTCGACATGGACCAACAGCATGCGGTACTCGTGCAGCCAGATCTGGCCGGTATCGGCCGAAAAATGGAGATGCGCGCGCAGATCGTCGCTGACGCTGCCGGGGTCATTGCGGCCTCGTCCGATACGGCGCAACCTGGAGTTCATTGTCTCCCGACGTTTCCCATGGACGTCCATCCGCGCGTGTTTCCGGGTGGATTGGACAGACATAGCCCAATCGGCGGGGTTCGCAAAGCGTGATCGCTTGCGTGCGGGGCGATGAAGGAAGGAAGGAAGCAAGGCCAGGGCTCTGCCCTGGACCCGCCAAGGGCCGAGAGGCCCCTGGACCCCACTATTTTAGACAGGTTCATCGCCTTTCCCCTATCGCCCCGCGCTCGCCGGCCCGCGATGAGGGGGCACCACCTGGAGCTTGACCAAATCGTCAACCGGCCGGTCCGGTCGCGGC
Source organism: uncultured Alphaproteobacteria bacterium (assembly GCA_963714255.1). GTDB lineage: Bacteria > Pseudomonadota > Alphaproteobacteria > Acetobacterales > Acetobacteraceae > Rhodovastum. Next base: position 94,595 of record CAVQNU010000019.1, on the reverse strand, counting down.
GAAATTTACCAAATCATCAGGCGTCTGTTCCCGCGAACGGAGTGATCCGCCGCCCCGAGGCGTCGCGTTCGGCGTTGCGCAGTGCAGCAATCGCCGCAGGGCGCCTGGTCTGAAGCACGAGCCCGCTCGTGACGGTCATCCCGGCGCACCACCGCACCCCTTCTGGCACGACTTGTGCTGTGAGCCGCCTGCTATCCATCGCCGCGGCCGGCGCGACCATGACCAGCAGTCCGCAGCGATGCAGCAACGAGAACGAAAATTCCGCTGGCAGATGGTCAGCGGCGGTAAAAACTCGCCTTTTTTATTGTAGAAACGCGCTTGTCGTTTTGTGTTGACAGAAACTATGCTGTGCCATAGGATAAAGCTTCCAAGAAATTGCCAATAAAAAGCGAAACGCCCAGGAGGAAACGAGAATGAACTTTCCAAATCCGCACGACGTCAAGGCGCAACCGATTCCCGGCACCGAGGGCTGGGAGAGGATGTACCCTTATCACTACCAGTTCGTCACCGATGATCCCGTGCGGAACGCATACGAAAAAGAAACTTTCTGGTTCAACGACGGGCTGCATTACCCCGAGCCGCTGTATCCCTTCGATACGATCTGGGACGAGGCCTGGTATTTGGCACTGTCGCAATACAACAACCGCATTTTCATGGTGCCGCCGGTGCGCGGTGTCGACCACCGCATCATCAACGGCTACGTCTACATCTCACCCGTGCCGGTCAAGGACCCCGCCGAAATCGGCAGCCGCGCGCCGCACTTCATGGAGCGCGCCGGGCACTACTACAAAAACTGGGACGCGCTCGAGGAAAAATGGAAAGCCAAGATGGCGGCGACCATAAGCGCGCTGGAGGCGGTGAAAATCCCCAGCTTGCCGGAGATGGAGGCGCTGAGCGTGGTCACCGACGCTTTAGGTGAATCGCAGGGCTACCATCTGCTGAAGAACTACGATGATCTGATCAACCTCGGCATCAAGTGCTGGCAGTATCACTTCGAGTTTCTCAACCTCGGTTACGCTGCCTACGTGTTTTTCATGGACTTCATGCAGAAGCGCTTTCCGAGCATGCCGACCCAGCGCATCACCCAAATGATCTCCGGCATCGACGTGATCATGTACCAGCCCGACGAGGAGCTGAAGGGCCTGGCCAGGAAGGCGATCGAACTGGGGCTGGATCTGGTGCTTACGTCGAGCCCGGAATGGAAGCAGGTGGAGGCGGCACTGCGACAGGCCGCGCGGGGCGACGAATGGCTGGCGGCGCTGGAAAAGGCGCGCGACCCCTGGTTCAACGTGTCGACCGGCACCGGATGGTTCCACCATGACCGGAGCTGGAACGACCAGATGAACATCCCGCTGAGCGGCATCGCCACCTACATCGAAAAGCTCAAACAGGGCGTTTCAATCGAGCGGCCCACCGCGAAGGTGCGTGCCGAGCGCGACCGCATCACCGCCGAATACCGCGAACTGATCGAGAGCGAGGAGGATCGCGCCCAGTTCGATCAGCTGCTCGGCTGCTCCAAAACCGTGTTCCCATATATCGAGAACCATTTGTTCTATGTCGAGCACTGGTTCCACTCGGTGTTCTGGAACAAGATGCGCGAAGTCGCCGCGGTCATGAAGGACCACGGCATGATCGCGGATATCGAAGACATCTGGCTGCTGCGCCGCGACGAAATCAAACAGGCGCTGTGGGATGTGGTCACCGCCTGGGCGACCGGCGTGACCCCGCGCGGCACCAAGGTCTGGCCGCAGGAAATCGAGTGGCGTAAGGGCGTGATGCAGAAGTTCAAGGAATGGAGCCCGCCGCCGGCCATCGGCACCGCCCCCGAAGTGATCCAGGAGCCCTTCACCATCGTTCTGTGGGGCGTGATGAACAAGTCGCTGGCCGACTGGTCGGCGGTGCAGGAGGCGAAAGACCCCGCCAGCATCACGGAACTGAAAGGCTTCGCCGCCAGCCCGGGCATCGTCGAGGGCCGCGCGCGGGTGTGCAAGACCGTGGCCGAGGTCAGCGAGCTGCAGGAGGGGGAAATCCTGGTCGCACCCACGACATCGCCGTCCTGGGCGCCGGCTTTCGCCAAGATCACCGCCTGCGTCACCGATGTGGGCGGGGTCATGAGCCATGCCGCCATCGTCTGCCGCGAATACGGCATGCCGGCGGTGGTCGGCACCGGCTATGCCACCAAAGTGATCAAGTCCGGCATGTTGCTGCGCGTCGACGGCTCCTCCGGCGTCATTTCCATCGTGCGCTGAGGGCAGGTCGTCATGTCAACGGCGGCGTTCGCAAGGCAGGACCGGCGCGCGGCGCGGGCGCCGCTGGTCTGCTGGTTCGAGGATTGCGACAAGGATTCGGTGCCCCTGGTCGGCGGCAAATGTGCCTCGCTGGGCGAACTGATTCAGGCCGGCGTGCGGGTGCCGCCCGGATTTGCGCTCACCACCGGGGGCTACCGCGCCTTCATGGCCGAATTGGGCATCGAGCGGGAAGTGGCCCTGCTGCTGCACAAGCTCGATTGCAAGGACCTGGAGGCGGTGGAGCGTGCCAGCGCCACCATCCGTGCGGCTATCGAGGCGCAGGCATTTTCGCCGGAACTGGAGGATCTGGTGGCGGAAAGCTACCGGCGCCTGTCGGTGCGCTGCTGCCTGCCGGCCGCACCGGTGGCGGTGCGGTCCAGCGCCACGGCGGAGGATTTGCCTGGCGCCAGCTTCGCCGGCCAGCAGGATACGTTTTTGTGGATCCGCGGCGCCGACGAAGTACTCGATCATATGCGCCGCTGCATCTCCAGCCTGTATTCCGGCCGCGCGATCGCCTACCGCGCCAACCGCGGCTATCGCGACGAGCAGATGGCGATCAGCGTCGGCGTGCAGAAGATGGCCAACTCCTTCACCGCCGGGGTGATGTTCACCCTGCATCCGGGCAATGGCGACCGGTCGATGATGGTCATCGACTCCAATTTCGGCTTCGGTGAATCGGTGGTGTCCGGCGAGGTCACGCCCGACCATTTCGTGGTGAACAAGGTGACGCTCGATATCATCGACCGCACCATTTCGCAGAAGCTGGTCTGCTACACGGTCGATCTGCAGCGCCAGGTCTCCCACGCCGTCGAGGTGCCGGCGGAGCGTCAGAACGTGCAGTCGCTGATCGATGACGAGATCACCGAGCTCGCCTGGATGGGCAAGCAGATCGAGAAGCATTTCGGCCGGCCGATGGACATCGAATGGGCGGTGGACAAGGACCTGCCGTCGGGCGGGAATATTTTCATCCTCCAGGCGCGGCCGGAAACCGTCTGGAGCCGGAAAAGCCAGCCGCCGCTTGCCGCCCCGGGCGCCTCGGCCATGGATTACATCCTCGCCGGCATGCTCGCAGGCAGCAAAATCAAATAGCTTCTCTACGGAACTCAATGGAGTGATCATGGACGCACTTACGGAAGTGGCTGCGATCGACGATCTGCGCAGCTATATCGCCGCCCTCGAGGCCCACGGCGAGTTGCACCGCGTCAGGGCGAATGTGGACTGGAAGTTCGAGCTGTGCCACGTCTCGAAGGTCAACGAAGAGCAGAAGGGCCCTGCGTTGCTCTACGAGAATGTCAAAGACTACGACATTCCGGTGTTCACCAGCGCGTTCACCACGGCGCGGCGGATGGCCATCGCGCTCGGGCAGAATCCCGGTCTGCGGATGTCGCAGCTGTCGAGAAAGTGGATGGAGCAAACCACCAAGCAGCTGATCAAGCCGGAATTCGTCGACGATCCGCCGGTGATGGAAAACATCATCACCGGCGATGCGATCGATATCGAAATGTTCCCCTCGCCCTGGTTCTATCCCGACGACGGCGGGCGGTTTTTCTGCACCGCCGGCTTCCTGGTGACGCAGGACCCCGACACCGGCTGGACCAACCTCGGCACCTATCGCGCCCAGGTGCTCGGCAAGGACATCCTGGGATCGCAGATCATCAAGGGCAAGCATGGCGACATGCATATGAAGAAATATGCAGCCCGCGGCGAGCTGATGCCGGCCGCCTACGTGGTCGGCACCGACCCGCTGCTGTTTCTCGCCGGCTCCACCCTGGTCAGCGCCCAGACCGATGAATACGAAGTGGCGGGCTCGCTGCGCGGCCGGCCGGTGCCGGTGTTCAAATCCGACCTCACCGGGCTCACGCTGCCGGCGCGGGCGGAGATCATCGCCGAAGGCTGGATCGATCCCAACGAACTGATGGATGAAGGCCCGTTCGGCGAATACACCGGCTATTATTCGGGCAACAAGGGCAAGGACTATCCCAAGCCGGTGCTGCGCATCAAACGCATCCTGCACCGCAACAAGCCGGTGATGTGGGCGACCACTGTGGGCAAACCGATCAACGACATCCACATGATCCAGTCGCTCAACCGCACCGCAACACTCTGGCATGACCTGGAGACGATGAAAGTGCCGGGCATCCAGAGCGTCTATTTCCCGCCCGAGGCCACCGGCCGGTTCTGGGTGGTGGTGTCGGTGAAGCAGATGTATCCCGGACACTCCAATCATGTCGGCAACGCGGTGATCGCCTCGACGACCGGCCATTACGGGGTCAAGGGCGTCATCACCGTCGATCACGACATCGAGGCCGACGACTGGGACCGCGTTCTGGTGGGCGCTGGCCACCCGCTTCGATCCGAAACGCTCGGCGCAGATCATCGACCGCGGCCGCTCGACCCCGCTCGATCCCGGCCTGCCCATCGAGGCGCGCGACATCGTGAGCCGCATCATCCTCGACGCCTGCACGCCGTACGAATGGGCCAACAAGCCGAACGAGATCTTCATGGACCGCGGGGTGCTGCAGAAGGTTTCGGACCGCTGGAGCGAGTATGGTTTCGAGAGCATCAGCCCGGTCGCCGGCATGATCGACCGGCTGACGCGGCCGGAAGCGAAGAAGGCCAGGTAATCTGATCTCCGGTCCCCGCCGGCGCCCGCCGCCGGCGGCGGCCCCTTATAAGGCCAAGTCACGTGAGCAAAAAAGCCATTGTCATCGTCTGCAACCTCGACACCCGCGGCGAGGAAATTGTCTTCGTCAAGGATCTGATTGCGGGACGGGGACATGAGCCCATCCTGCTCGATTTCAGCATGGAGGAACCGCCGCCGTTCCCCGGCGACATCCGCACCGAGGACGTGGCGCGCCGCGGCGGCCTGCCGATCGAGATCGTGCGTGAGAAATACCGCTCCGATCGCGACACTGCCACCAACAACCAGATCAAAGGCGCGGCGGCGATCGTCCAGGATCTGCTGGGTGCGGGGCGGGTGCACGGCATCATCGGCATCGGCGGCGGCACCTCGACCCTGGTGGCGACGTTGATCATGCAGCGCCTGCCGTTCGGCATGCCGAAGCTGATGGCCTCGCCGATGGCCGCACACCCGGCCTATATCGATCGATATGTCGGCACGCACGACATCACCATGCATCACACGGTGCTCGACATCGTGAAGATGAATCCATTGCTGAAGGCGCAGATCACCAACGCCGTCGGGGCGATTTGCGGCATGGTAGAAATGACCCAGGGCACGCAGATCGCATTCGACCGGCCCTGCATCGCGGTCTCGTCCTTCGGCTTCGGCGAAATGGCCGTGCAGGCGGCGCTGGGCATGCTGGAGGCGGAAGGCTTCACGCCCATCGTCTGCCACGCGCAGGGCAAGGGCGACAAGGCGATGGAAGACATGATCCGCGCCGGCGCCTTTCACGGCGTGCTCGACATCTGCACCGGCGGTATCATCGAGAACCTGTTTCACGGCAACCGCGATCCCGGCCCGCAACGGCTGCTCGCGGCGGTCGACACAGGCATTCCCATGGTGCTGGCGCCCTGCGGCCTGGACATTCTCTCCTATGGCGGGCGCGCCGACATGCTGGCGAAAACCCGCGACCGGGTGCAATACGTGCAAGACGCGCTGCGCGTGCAGGTGCGCACGACGGCCGAAGAATTGCGCCAGGCCGCCGATGTCTTCGCCGAGCGGCTCAACCGCGCCACCGGGCCATGGACCTTTCTTATTCCGTTGCAGGGCTGGTCATCTTTGGACAAGCCCGGCCGGCCGATTTACGACCCCGCGGCAGATGCGGCATTCGTCGCCCGCCTGAAGGAACGGCTCGTGCATCCCGAGCGGGTCAAGGACGTGGATCTGCATCTCTATTCGCCGGCCTTCGCCCGCGCCGCGGTGGATGCGTTCCTGAGCTTATTCCGGCATGCCCAGGAACACCGGCACGCGCGGGCAAGCTGATGGCTGCACCCTGGCCTTTGCTCGGCACCACCGAAATTTTCGACGCCGGGCTGTTCCGGGTCGCCCGGCACAGCGCCCGCTCGCCGCGCACCGGCATGCCGCGTGATTTCCTGGTGATCGACATCCCCGACTTCGTGCTGGTCGTGGCGGTCACACGTGCGCATGAACTCGTGCTGGTCCGGCAGTTCCGCCATGGCTCGCGCGCCGCCAGCCTGGAAGTTCCCGGCGGGCTGCACGACGGCGAGGGCGAGACGCCACTGCAGGGTGCCGCGCGCGAATTGCGCGAAGAAACTGGGTACGGCGGCGGAAGCTGGCGCCCGCTCGGCCAGTTGCGGCCGCAGCCGGCCCTGCAGGCCAATGTTGCGTGGGTTTTCCTCGCCACCGGACTGACCGTGCAGGCGCCGCCGGAACCCGATGCCGGCGAGGATATCGTCGTGGAATTGCTGCCGCTGGCCAGGCTCGCCGCCTGCATCGCCGATGGCGGCATCGACAACGCCTTGACCGTCGCGGCGCTGAGCCTGGCCCTGCTGGGCGGCCATTTGCAGGAGGAGCGGACATGATTGTGGGCAACTGGATGCGCAGACAGCCGATGACCGTCACCGGCGACCTGCTTGTGTCCGAAGCGAAGCGGCTGATCAGCGAGAACAACCTGCATGCTTTGCCGGTGGTGGACGCGAGCGGCCGCCTGCGCGGACTGGTAACGCGCGCCAACCTCCTGCGCATGGGGCACTTCGTCATGCGCACGCAGAGTCCCGACGAGTTCAACTTCTACGTCAACCATTTGCGTGTGCGCGACATCATGCTGCGCGATCCGGCGACCATGCAAAGCCATGAGACCATGGAAGAATGCCTGCGCAAGGGCCGCGCCCTCGGCGTGGCGCAATTCCCGGTGATGGAGAACGGCAAGGTCGTCGGTATCATTTCTGCCAACGAGATTTTCCAGCTCGCGGCGCATTGGGCCGGCGCCTGCGAAAAGCGCAACGGCGTCACCCTCGCACCATTGAATCTCGCACCCGGCGTGCTTGGCAGGATCGTTGATGTTGCCGAGGCGGCCGGCGCCGAGCTGCAAGCGATCTATCCGGTCGGCCGGCCGGACAGCGCGGGCGGCGGCGGGGAGAAATCGGTGATCCTGCGCTTTCATGCCGCCGACTCTGCTGGCGTCGTGGCGGCGCTTGAGGCGGCCGGATTCGCCGTCGCCGAGTCCAGTCAGACCGACGCCATGGCGCTGGCAAGCTGAGAGAGAAAAAACATGTCTGTTGATCCCAAGAACCTGCCTCTGGTTGTTGCCATCACCGGCGCCACCGGCGTGATCTACGGCGTCGAGATGTTGCGTGTGCTGAGGGAGTTGGGCCAGGAAACGCACCTCATCCTGAGCGAAGCGGCCGGGCTCAATCTGTCGATCGAGACCAAATATTCCCTCAACGACGTGGCCTCTCTCGCCGACGTTGCTTACAGCAACAAGGACGTTGGCGCCGCCGTCGCCAGCGGGTCGTTCCGCACACGCGGCATGATCGTGGCACCCTGCACCATCAAGACGTTGTCGGCGATCGCCACATCCTTCACCTACAACCTGGTCGCGCGCGCCGCCGACGTGACGCTGAAGGAACGGCGCCCGCTGGTTCTGATGGTGCGTGAGACGCCACTGCATAAGGGCCATCTCGACCTGATGAGCCGCGCTGCCGACTGCGGCGCCACCATCCTGCCGCCGATGCCGGCCTTTTATCATCAACCAGAAACGATCATGGACATCATTCACCAGAGTATCGGCAAGGCGCTCGACCAGGTCGGCATCGAACACCATTTATTCAAGCGCTGGACCGGCAGCGCGGCCGGCGACCGACGACGCGTGGCCTGATGGCCGCCGATAACGACCTGTGGTCGTTCGCGCAGCGGTTTTATGCCGAACCAGGGGTGGCGGAAGCCTGTCTCGGGTTGCAGGACGATGCCGGCGCCGATGTCTGCCTGGTGCTGCGCCTGCTGCACCTCGCGATGAGGCGCCGGTCGGTCGCGGTCGCGGCCGTGGCCGCGATGGACGCGGCGGCGCGGCCGTGGCGGGAGTCGGTCATTGTCCCGCTCCGTATGGTCCGGCGCAGGCTTCGCCAGCAGCCGCCCGGATATCCCGGCGCGGCGGCCCTGCGAAGCTCCGTGGTGGCGATCGAAATCGAAGCCGAACGGGCGCAGCTTGCGTTTCTCGAGACAGCGGAGGTGACCACGCACAACGCGGCGACACCGGGCGCGGCGGCACGGACAAGTTTTTCGGCCTATTGCGCGGTGCTGGGCAAGCCGCCCGACAGCATGGCGCGGCTGCTGACGCTGTTCGACGCCTGTCATAGCGGACAAGCCGCGTCGTCGTGAGATGGCCGGCGACCGGTGACATCACGCGGCCGGTTGGGCCGGCCGGAGCAGTGTGCGAGTGTCGCTGCGCGGATTTGTCCGATATTGAGGAAAGCCGGATGCCAGACGCCACTTGCCGCGCCGCCGCGCTGCTGATTGCCGCACGAGGCGACCCCACGCAGCGGCTGGCCGACCTGCCGGCGGCGCTGCGCCCGGCCGACCGTGCGGCCGCCTACGCCATTCAGCGCAAAGTGGCCGCAACCTTCGCCGCGATCGGCGGGTGGAAAGTAAGCCCCTTCCTGCCCGACGGTCCCCCCTTCTGCGGCGCCCTGCCGGCCGCCGGCACCATCGCGAGCCCGGCCAGGCTTTCCTCCGCGCTGTTCCGGTTGCGCGGGGTGGAGGCCGAGGTGTCGGTGCGGCTCGCCCGCGACCTGCCGCCGCGCGCCAGCCCGTACAGCCGCGATGAGGTTGCCGACGCCATCGGCGCCTTCCACCCGGCCATCGAGGTGCTGGACTCGCGCTTCTCCGAGCCCACTGCTGTTGCGCCGCTCACCGGGCTGGCGGACACGCAGGCACACGGGGCGTTCGTATACGGCGCGCCCGTCGCCTTCTGCCGGACCATCGATCTCATGGCCGAGAGCGTTGTGCAGCGGGTCGACGGCGCGGTGAACGCAATCCACACCGGCCATCCCGGCGGCGACCTGCTGGGCCAGGTGGTGTGGCTGGCCAATGTGGGCAGCCTGTGGGCGGGCGGACTTAAATCCGGCCAATTTGTGACCTGCGGTTCCTGGACTGGGGCCAACCGGGTGGGGCCGGCGGCGCAGGTACGGGTTGCGTTTTCGGCGCTGGGCGCGGTGGCGGTTGATTTCATGGAGAAGTAAGGCCAGGGCTCTGCCCTGGACCCCATAACTTAAGAGCGGGTTCCAAGGGCGCAGCCCTTGGTGGGGTCCAGGGGCAAAGCCCCTGGTGGGGCGCGGGGCTACGCCCCGCTAATCCTCATCACTCGTCCGCCGCGTCAGCACCTCGCGCTTGCCCACATGATTGGCCGGCCCGACGATGCCTTCCTTCTCCATCTGCTCGATCAGCCGCGCCGCCCTGTTGTAGCCGATCTGCAAATGCCGCTGGATGAAGCTCGTGCTCGCCTTGCCCTCGCGCGACACGATCGCCACTGCCTGGTCGAACAGCCCTTTCTCGCCGTCGCTCGCCCCGGCGATGCCGGACATCGACAGCCCGTCACCGCCCTCCCCATCCGGCGGCTCGGTGACTTCCTCCACGTAATGCGGCTCGCCCTGCTCGCGCAGGAAGGCCACGATGTCCTCGACCTCCCCGTCGGTCACGAACGGGCCGTGCACGCGGGTGATCCGCCCGCCGCCGGCCATGTACAGCATGTCGCCCTGGCCGAGCAGCTGTTCCGATCCCTGCTCGCCCAGGATGGTGCGGCTGTCGAACTTGCTGATCACCTGAAAGCTGATGCGGGTGGGGAAGTTGGCCTTGATGGTGCCGGTGATTACGTCCACCGACGGTCGCTGGGTGGCCATCACCACATGGATACCGGCGGCGCGTGCCATCTGCGCCAGCCGCTGCACCGCCGCCTCGATCTCCTTGCCGGCCACCATCATCAGGTCGGCCATTTCATCGATCACCACCACGATGAACGGCAGCTTTTCCAGCGCCAGCGGCACTTCCTCGAAGATCGGCTTGGCGGTTTCCGGGTCGAAGCCGGTTTGCACCCGCCGCGTCACCACCTCGCCACGCGCCTGCGCCTCGCCCACCCGGTCGTTGTAGCCGCCGATATTGCGCACGCCGAGCTGGCTCATCGAGCGGTAGCGCCGCTCCATTTCGCGCACCGTCCATTTCAGCGCCACCACCGCCTTGGCCGGCTCGGTCACCACCGGCGCCATCAGATGCGGGATGCCGTCATACACCGACAGCTCGAGCATCTTCGGATCGATCAGGATCAGCCGGCACTGGTCGGGCGACATCCGGTACAGCAGCGACAGGATCATCGCATTGATGCCGACCGACTTGCCCGACCCGGTGGTGCCGGCCACCAGCAGATGCGGCATGCGGGCGAGGTCGGCGATGACCGGGCTGCCGCTGATGTCCTTGCCGAGCGCCAGCGCCAGCCGGGATTGCTGGCGCTCCCATGCCTCGCTTCGGAGCAGTTCGCTCAGATACACCGTCTCGCGCTTGCTGTTCGGCACTTCGATGCCAATGACGTTGCGGCCCGGCACGGTGGCGATGCGCACGGCGGTGACCGACAGGCTGCGGGCCACGTCGTCGGCCAGGCCGATCACGCGGGCGCTGCGGATGCCGGGGGCGGGCTCCAGTTCGTACAGCGTCACCACCGGTCCGGGGCGGATTTCGACGATCTGGCCTTGCACGCCATAGTCGGACAGCACCGATTCCAACAATCGCGCATTGGCCTGCAGCGCCTCCTCGCTCGGTGCGCCGATCGCGGCGCGGGCGGGTGCGGGTTTCAGCAGGTCGAGCGGCGGGAAGCGCCAGCCGCCTTCGAGCGGCAGCGCCTCCTGGCGCGGCGGTGTGGCGGGCTTCTTCAAGGGCAGGACGAATTTTGGCGGCTTCGCCGCAACCGGCTCGACGCGGCCAACCGGGGCCGCCGCGGGTGCCGGCGCAGCCGGGACGGTAACCCGCGGTTCGCGGCGCGGCGCAGGCGGCTCCGCTTCCTCCGGCGTCTCGTCCGCGGCGGCGGGCGGCGGCCTTGTGCCGTTGATGCGTTGCAGCAGCGCGAACCCGGCGCGGCCGGCGCGGCCGGCGAGGCGGCCGAACAGGCCGGCCACATCCCGTCCGCTGATTGCCGCCTGCCGCGCCGCCTGTGCGGCGGCGCGCCATTCCCCGGCGGTCAGGCCGAGGGCCAGCACCACCAGCATGACCGCCAGAACCGCCGCCAGGACCCACACCAGCGCCGGCCCCACCGGGCCGATCAGATCGGCGCCGGCGGCAAGCACATCGCCTTTCAGCACGACGCCGGCGGCACCGCCCAGCCCGGCCACGGTGGGCCAGGGAATGGCATTGTCGTGCGGTCCGGGCACGGCGGCCAGCACCGCCGCTGTGACCGGGAGCGCTGTCAGCAGGGCGGCCAGGCGCAGCGGCAGGTTGACCAGCCCCCGGTGTGAGGCAAGCCGCCAGGCCCAGGCCAGCAACGTCACGCCCGGCAGCACGCCGGCGATGCCGAATCCCTGCAGCAGCAGGTCGGCGACCAGCGCTCCGGGTGCGCCGGCCAGGTTATGCGCCGTCTGCGCCGTGGCCGTGTCCAGCGAGGGGTCGCGCGCGTCGTAGCAGGCCAGCGCCACCAGCAAGGTCAGTCCTGCGAGTGCCAGGAAAACCGCCCCGAGTTCCGCCAACCGGCGCCGGATTACCGACTGCAGAGCCTCGGACGCAAACTCGCCCGCCTGCCGGCGAGCCTGAACGGCAACGGCCATGCATCAACCCCCGCTTCGCGGCGACCCCGCCGCGGCATGGCAACCATACCGCACAACCGGCCGGGCGCAGAAGCGCAAGGCGGAAAAAAGAAAGCCCTCCCCCGTGCCGCGGGAGAGGGCTTTGTCTGGTCGCAAAAGGGGATTCTAGCCGAGGCTTTCGCCGTGCAGCGCGATGTCGAGCCCCTCGCGCTCCTCCTCGGTATTCACCCGCAGGCCGAGCGCAAGGCCCACCACCAGCAGGATCACCAGGGTCGCCACCGCTGTGTACGTAATGGTGGCCGCCACCGCGACCGCCTGGTGCCCAAGCTGCTCCAGCCCGCCAATATAAATGCCGTTGGGATGGTCCTTGTCGGCGGTCAGCGGCCCGTACGCATACACGCCGGTCAACAGGGCGCCGACGATGCCACCGATGCCGTGCACGCCGAATGCGTCCAGGCTGTCATCATAGCCGAGCAGATGCTTGATCCAGGTCGATGCCCAGTAGCACAGCAGGCCGGCCGCGACGCCGATTACCAACGAGCCGCCGGGCAGCACGAAGCCCGAGGCCGGGGTGATGGCCACCAGCCCCGCAACCGCCCCGGACACCGCGCCGAGCACGGAGGGCTTGCCCTTATCCAGCCATTCGGCGGCCGCCCAGGCCAGTGCCGCGGCGGCGGTGGCGATCTGTGTGACCGCCATCGCCATGCCGGCGCGCCCGCCGGCCGCCGTCGCCGAGCCCGCGTTGAAGCCGAACCAGCCCACCCACAGCAGCGAGGCGCCGATCACCGCGTAACCCACGTTGTACGGCGCCATGTTGTCGGTGCCGTAGCCGAGCCGCTTGCCCAGCACCAGCGCGCAGACCAGCCCGGCCACACCCGCATTGATATGCACCACCGTGCCGCCGGCGAAGTCGGCCGCGCCCAGCGCGTTCAGCCAGCCGGTCGGCGCCCACACCCAGTGCGCAATCGGCGAATAGACGAACAGCGACCACAGCACGATGAACACGCACAACGCCGAGAACTTCATGCGGTCCGCGAAGGCGCCGGCGATCAGCGCCGGGGTGATGATCGCGAAGGTCATCTGGAACATCATGAACACGGTTTCGGGAATCGTGTTCGTGACCGCGACATCGGTGCCGGGCGCCAGCACGAAGGCCTGGTCCCATTTGTCGGCGATGCCGCTCAGCATGATGCGGGAGAAGTCGCCGAAATAGGCGTTGCCGCCGGTAAAGGCGATGCTGTAGCCCGCCACCATCCACACCACCGTAACCAGGCAGGTGATGATGAACGACTGCATCATGGTGGCCAGCACGTTTTTCTTGCGCACCATGCCGGCGTAGAACAGCGCCAGGCCGGGAATGGTCATCAGCAGCACCAGGCCGGTGCTGGCCAGCATCCAGGCGGTGTCGCCGGAATCCACCTTCGGCGCATCATCGGCGAAGGCGGGAAAACTACACAACAGCAACGGAAGCGCCCAGCAGGCGCGGCGCGACAGCGTATTCATGCGGGTCGAATCCCTTTTCGTGCAGTGCGTTCAGAGCGCGTCGGAGTCGGTCTCGCCGGTGCGGATGCGCACCGCACGGTCGACATCGAGGACGAATATCTTGCCGTCGCCGATCTTGCCGGTATGGGCCGAGCCGACGATCGTCTCGATGACCTGATCGGCCAGGTCGTCGGCCACCACCACTTCGATCTTCACCTTGGGCAGGAAGTTCACGTGGTATTCGGCGCCGCGGTATATTTCGGTCTGGCCCTTCTGACGGCCGAAGCCCTTCACCTCGGACACGGTCAGTCCCTGCACGCCCAACGGCGTCAGCGCCTCGCGCACGTCGTCGAGCTTGAATGGCTTGATGATGGCTATGATCAGCTTCATGTCGCAGCCTGCTCCGGTTACCTGTGACGGCCGCCCCAATCAAGAATCGTGCCGTCCAATTCCGCCCGCGATTCGTCCGCCCGCGCCGCGGGTCTGCCCAATCCGCAGGCAGAGTCTTGCATTCGCGCGCAGGAACGCCTCCTTTTGCCGGTGCCGGACGCCGGGCGAGCAACGCCACAGACGCGCCTGCAGGAGGCCAGATGACCGAAACCCGCCAGGTCGATATCTGCATCGTGGGGGCAGGCCCCGTCGGCGGCGCGCTCGCCTGCCGGCTGGGCGAGGCGGGCGTACGCACCGCCATCATCGACCGCGCCGCCCTGCCGCCGATGGAGCATCCGGATTTCGACGGCCGCGCCTATGCCATCGCCTCCGGCCCGCGCCGCGTGCTCGAACAGGCCGGGCTGTGGCACCGGCTGCCCTTCAAGCCCGGCCCGATCCTCGACATCCGCGTCACCGACGGCAGACTGGGCCGCCCGGCCTCCAAGCTGTTCCTGCATTTCGACAGCCGCGACGTGGCGACCGCCGCCGACGCGGACGCCCCGGGCGGCGCCTTCGGCTGGATGGTGGAGGCGCGCAGCCTGCGGGTGGCAATCAACGCCCGCCTGCATGCATTGCCCGCCATATCAGTGTTCGCCCCCGCGGCGGCGCGGGTCGAACGGCACGACGAGGGCGCGCTGGTGCACATCGCCGGCGGGCCGACGCTCGCTTGCCGCCTGGTGGTGGCCGCCGAGGGCCGCGCCTCGCCGCTGCGCGCGCAGGCCGGCATTCCGGTCACCCGCCTGCCGTATGGGCAGAACGGCATCGTTTTCGCCATCGCCCATGCGCGCCCGCACCATGGCAGCGCGCTTGAACATTTCCTGCCCGCCGGCCCCTTCGCGCAATTGCCCATGGCGGCGAACGAGGCGGCCGAGAACGTTTCCGCCATCGTCTGGACCGAGCGCGCGGCGATGGCCGCGCGTGTGATGGCGTTGGACGAGGCCGCCTTCATCCGCGAGGCGGCGCGCCGCCTGGGCGATCATCTGGGCGCGATTTGCCTGCTCGGCCGGCGCTGGAGTTTTCCCCTGTCGGCCATGATCACGCACCGCTACATCGCCACGCGGCTGGCCTTGGCCGGGGATGCGGCGCACGGGGTGCACCCGATCGCCGGGCAGGGGCTGAACCTGGGCTTCCGCGACATTTCTGTCCTCGGCGATTCCGTGCTCGATGCGCTCGAACGCGGCGAGGACCCCGGGTCCGAGCGTCTGCTGCGCCGCTACCAGGCCGCAAGGCGGCCGGACAACATGCTCATGCTGGCGGCAACCGACGCGCTTGACCGCTTGTTCAGCAACGATTGCCCGCCGGTCCGCCTGGCGCGCGATGTCGGGATCGCCGCGGTGCACCGAATTCCGCCGCTGAAACGGCTGTTCATGCAGCAGGCCATGGGGGCGCTGATGGCCTGAGGGCCGGGGTTTCCGGGGCTGGGTATGTTCCGGCCTTGCGACCTCTTTCGCCGCGGCCTCAGCACCGGGACGTTGCCGGCCTTGGCGGGGCCACGCCTGTCTTGCGCTGCGGCCATGTCGCCAACAGAATGGAAACGCCCATCAGGGCGAAACCAATCGCCAGGGCAAAATTCAAGCGCTCGCCGAGCGCCAGCACGGCGGTGGCCGCCGCGGTCGCCGGCAGCAGAATGGTGAACACCCCCGCGACATGCGCCGGCGCCCGGCGCATGCCGCCGTACCAGAGAATCAGGCAAAGCACGCTGGCGGTCAGGCTGTGGAATACCAGCAGGCCGATGATCGGCACGGAGGGCAAAGCGCCGGGCCACTCCGCCACCGCCCAGGGGGCAAGGAGAGCAAAAGAAAACACCTGCATCCAGAACGCCCCGGCGAACAGCCCCAGGCGTCCGGCGCTGTGCTTGGCCAGCAGCATGAAGCCGGCCTCGCTGCACACCGCCGCGAACACCAGGGCATCGCCCGCCAATGTGCCGCTGCTGGCGTTCCCCCGTGCCGCCAGCGCCATCATGCCGAACGAGGCAAGCGCCACCGACGCCCAACGCCGCGGCGACAGGCGCTCGCGAAACACCAGCGCGGCACCGATCGCCATGACGGCGGGAATAGTCGCAAGGACAAAACCCGCTTCGAGCGCCCCGGTGCGCCGCAGCCCGGCGAGAAGAAAGCAATTATAGCCCACCGTGCCGATCGCCGCCTGGATCAGCAGGTTCAGCGCCAGCATGCGCCCGGGCAGCCGATGCAAAGCGAACGGCGCCAGCACCACAATGGCCAGCCCGCACCGCAGGAACAGCACCACCGGCACCGGCAGCGCCTGCGCCAGCACTTTTCCGGCCACCACATTGACCCCGGTCAGCATCATCGACAGCGCCAGCTGCGCCAGCGCCCAGGTCATGCCGGCGCGCCTAGCTCTCGCCCTCGCGGCGGAACGGCGAGAGCGTGGCCAGTTCGGTCATCTCCGCCTGTTTTTCCGCCCGTTCGTGGTCGAGAAATTCGGCCACCCCGCGGCGCAGCCCCGGATGGGCGATCCAGTGCGCCGACCAGGTTGGCCGGGGCAAATAGCCGCGCTGGATTTTGTGCTCGCCCTGCGCCCCGGCCTCGACCCGCGGCAGGCCATGGGCGATGGCGAAGTCGATGGCGCGGTAATAGCACAGCTCGAAATGCAGGAACGGATACTCGCCCAGGCAGCCCCAGTTGCGGCCGTACAGCGCTTCGTTGCCCAGCAGGTTCAGCGCCCCGGCCACAAACTGGCGCGGCGAGCGCGCCAGCATCAGCACCACCGCATCGCCCAGCCGCTCGCCCAGCAGGGAAAAAAAACGGCGCGTAAGATAAGCCGAGCCCCATTTGCGGTCCACGGTCGAGGTGTAGAACTGATAAAACGCATCCCACTCGCGCCGGCCGATATCGCCGCCGCGCAAGGTCACGAATTCCAGGCCGCAATTCTGTGCCTCGCGCCGCTCGCGCCGGATGCTCTTGCGTTTGCGCGCGTTCAGGGCGGCCAGGAAAGCGTCGAAATCGGCGTAACCGGCGTTTTCCCAGTGGTATTGCGTGCCCAGGCGCTGCAGCCAGCCGGCGGCGGCGCAGGCGTGCCAATCCTCCTCGGTGCAGAACGTGGTGTGCACCGAGGAGAAGCCGAGCGCCTTGCAGGCCTGCACCAGCCCGCCGGCCAGCGCCTGCTTGGCCGCGCCGCGGGCCAGCAGGCGCGGTCCCGGCACCGGGCTGAAGGGGCTGGCCACCTGCAGCTTCGGATAATACCGGCCGCCGATGCGTTCGAGGGCGTGCGCCCAGCCATGGTCGAATACGTATTCGCCATAACTATGCGACTTCGCATACATCGGCGCGACCGCAACCAGCCTGCCCGCGCCATCGCGCAACGCCGCGTGCTGCGGCAGCCAGCCGGTGGCGCCGGTGGCCGAGCCGCTGTCTTCCACCGCCGACAGAAACCCATACGACACGAACGGATTGCCCGCACCGGCGCATTCATCCCACTCGGCGGCGGACATCGCGCCGATGTCATGGTGCAGAGCAAGCGTCAGCGAGGGCGATCCGTCCGGCATGAACCCCAAGGTGGGGGCGGGAGATCGTCAGGCAATGCGGAAGATGCCGTCCACTTCCACCGCCGCGTCGGCCGGCAGGGAGGGCACGCCGATGGTGGTGCGGGCATGCCGCCCGGCCGCCCCGAACACCGCGACGGCGAGATCGGAGGCGCCGTTCATCACCTGGGCATGCTGGGTGAAGCCGGCGGGGGCGGCGATGAAGCCACCGAGCCGCACCACCTGCTGGACCAGGTCGAGGTCACCGCCGGCGGCGATTTTGAGATGCACCAGGATATTGATGAAGCATAAGCGTGCGGCGTGCTGACCCTGCTCGATGCTCAGCCCGTCGCCGATCTTACCGGTGACGGCGATCTTGCCATCCACCGCCGGCACCTGGCCACTGACGAACACCAGATCGCCGCTGCGCACGAAAGGCACGTAGTTGGCGATCGGCGCCATCGGGGTGGGCAGGGTGATGCCGAGTTCGCGCAGTTTTTTTTCGGTCTCGCCGGCCATGTTTCTGTTCCTTCTACGTGCCGACCACGCGCAGGGCGCGGCGGCGGATGCGGGGGCCGTCGTCCTGCGGCAGGTCGAGCGGCAGCAAGGGCGCTCGTTCGCACCCGCCGGCGCCGAGCGTCTCCATCTCCTCCTCCTCGGCCTCCGGGAGATGGGTGCCGCCCAGATAATTGGCCGCGAGGTTGCGGAACATATAGTCCAGCAGGCTGGTGGCGCGCGCCACTGCCGGATCGCCTTCCACCGCGCCGGCCGGACCGAAGCGGGTGAAGGTGAAGGCCTCGACGAATTCGGCCAGCGGCACGCCGTGCTGCAGGCCGAGGCTGACGGCGATGGCGAAACTGTCCATCAGGCCGCGGAAGGCCGTGCCTTCCTTGTGCAGGCCGACGAAAATCTCGCCGAGCTGGCCGTCGGCGTATTCGCCGGTGCGCAGGTACAGTTTGTGCCCGCCGATCGCTGCTTTCTGGGTATAGCCGGTGCGCCGCGCCGGCAGGTCGCGCCGCGCCTGGCGCGGTCCGGGCACCGGCACCGCCACTTGCCTTGCGGGCAGCACATGCAGGAACGGCGCGGCGGCGGCGTGCATGGCGGCGTGCGCGGCCGGGGAGACGGCGGGAAACAGCGTCTCGCCGGCAAGGGCCGCGGCCAGGGCTGCCTCGGCGGTCAGGCCACGCGCCACCAGGGCGGCCTGCGCGGTGCGGGTCAGCCCGCCCGCATCGTCGATGGGCGCGAACGCCGGGGCGAGGCCGCCGGTTTCCACCCCCAGCAGCGCCTCGGCGGGACCGGGGGCGGTGATGGCGGTGGTGGCGACATGGCGCAGTCCGGCCGCGCCCGACGCGGCCGCGAGGGCGGCGCGGGCAGCGCTGGTCAGGCCCGGCACCGGGGTTGCCTCGGGCACCGGGGCGGGGACGCGCGCGGCCCGGGCGATGCTGCCCAGGCGCTCGGCGAGCGCGGCGGAGGTGGCATCGGCACGGCCGCGCAGCAGGGCGGCCAGCGCCCCGCCCACCGCGCGGGCGAGGGCGCTGTCGTAGGGCAGGCCAAGGGCTGCCAGCAATCCGGCCAGATCGGCCATGCCGATGGCGATCCGCTCGGCCGTGGGCGCGTGCAGCGTCAGCGCCAGCGCGGCGGTGTCCACCGCGGCGATGAAGCCGGGCAGATCGAAGCCGTGGCCGGGTTCGTGAAACGCCGCCAGATTGAGCACGAACCCGCCCGGATCGGCCTCGTTGCGCCAGACCGGGGCGGTCGGCGCGCCGCGCCGGGCCAGCAGCAGCGCGTGCAGGCTCGGCCCCAGCGGCGCCTCGATGCCGGCACCGGCGGCGCGGGCGGCGAGGCGGCGAATCCAGGTCTCGGCGGCGGTGTCGAGCGAGAGGCGGCCCTCGCCCGGCGCCAGTGCCACCAGGGCGGCGGCGGCGCGGTCGTCCCAGCCGACCGGCAGGGTGACCGGGCGCGCCGGCAGGTCGGGATCGGGCGCGGCGGCGGCCTTGCGCATCCGCACGCCCTGCCAGGGCTTGGGCATGTTCATGGGTGCGATGGTAGTGCCTGGCAGGGTGAGTCCGGAAGCTGCATTTTGGGGGTCGCGCGCCCTGGAGCCACAGAATGCTGTGAATTTCGCGTGCCACGCCACACGGCATGGACCGACCGCGGTGATCGCCCTATACCAGTGCGCATGAGCATCGGCACCCTGCTGTTTACCTGGCTGCACGGCACCCGCGTCGGCACCGACGCCGGTGGCAATGTCTATTACCAGGAGCGGCACGAGCAAGCCGACCGTCGGCGGCGGCGCTGGGTGCTGTACCGGCGCGGCCCGGTCGAGGCCTCGCGCGTGCCGCCGGAGTGGCACGCCTGGCTGCACTACACCACCGAGGCGCCATTGCAGGAGAAGGCCCGCCGCCCCTGGGAGAAGCCGCACCAGCCGAACCGCACCGGAACGCCGCTGAGCTATCGCCCGGCCGGGCATGACTACGCCGGCGGCAAGCGCGCACGCGCCACCGGCGATTACGAATCCTGGACGCCGGGTAGCTGAGCGGAGCCGCGTTCGATGGCGCAACGCAGCCTGGCCGAAACCCTGACCGGCGCCGTGGTGCTGGTGGTGGCCATGGGATTCCTCGGCTACGCGGTGGCCAATACCGGGCGCACGCCAGTGAGCGGCTATTCGCTGCATGCCGCCTTCGACCGAATCGACGGGCTGGCGGTGGGGGCCGATGTGCGGGTGGCGGGGGTGAAAGTGGGCAGCGTGACCTCCGCCCGGGTGGACCCGCAGACCTTTCAGGCCGATCTGGTCTTTTCCGTGCAGACCACCATGAAGCTGCCGCGCGATACCAGCGCGGAAATCACCAGCGACGGGCTGCTGGGCGGGAAATATCTCTCGCTGGTGCCGGGCGGGGACGAGAAGGTGCTGGCCCCCGGCGGCACGGTGACCATCACCCAGTCCGCGATCAGCCTGGAGCAGTTGCTCGGCAAATTCATCTTCAGCGTGAGCAACCTCGCCAGCCAGCAGAAGGGGCCGGAGGCGCCGAAATGATCGCGCCGCCGCCGCTCTGGCCGCAGGCCGACGGCGCGCCGGTGTCGTGCCGGGAGAAGCTGAAGACGCTGGCCGAGAACCATGCCGAGCTGGCGGAAATCATGCAGGACGCGTTCGAGGATGCGGTGCTGATGGGGGTGGATGAGCAGGCCATGCGCGCCATCCTGACCGACATGGTGCACGCGCTGCGCAGCCCGAAGCGCACCGCCGCATGACGCACCGCCGCATGACGGGCCGCCGCATGACGGGCCGCCGCATGAAGTGGGCGGCCGCGCTTCTTGTCGCGGCATTGGCCCCCGGCGCGCCGGGGGCCCTGGCGCAGCCGCCGGGATTTTCCGCGTTCCCACCCGCCACGCCGCGGGAGCCATACGTGCCGCCGCTCGATGCATTTCCGCCCGAAGCTCCTTCCCCCAGACAGCCGGCGCCTGCACAGCCCGCCCCCGAGCAGGCAGCCCCGGCGGCGCCGGTGCAGCCGCCGCCGCCGAGTGCGCCCGATATCTGGAAGTCGGCGTCGGTTGTGGATCTGGTCGGGCTGGATAAGGTGTCGGGCCGCACGACGCCGCTGAGCGGGCGGACCGGGCAGGAGCTGCATTTCGGCACGCTAACGGTGGTGGCGCGGGCCTGCGTGGTGCGGCCGCCGATTGTGGCGCCGGATTCCGCCGCCTTCATGGAAATCACCGATACGCGACCCGGCAGCAAGCCGTTCCGGGCGTGGATGCTGCTGTCCGAGCCGGCAGTGTCGGTCTTCGAGCACCCGGTTTACGATATACGGTTCATGGGGTGCCGCGCGGGGTGACGGAGGAAGGCCAGGGGCTCTGCCCCTGGCCTTGCTGCTACGCCAACGTCGCGTCCAACGTAATGTCGGCGTTCAGCACCTTGGAGACCGGGCAACCCGCCTTCGCCTTGCCGGCGATGTCCGCGAACGTGTCCTTGTCGATCCCCGGCACCTTCGCCCGCAGCACCAGATGCACTGCAGAGATTTTCCAGCCCTCGCCATCCTGCTCCAGGGTCAGCCGGGCGTCGGTGTGGATGCTGTCGGGGGTATAGCCGGCGCCGCCCAGCTGGAAGGCCAGCGCCATGCTGAAACAGCCGGCATGCGCGGCGGCGATCAGCTCCTCCGGGTTGGTGCCGGCGCCGTCGCCGAAACGGGCATGGAAGGAATAGGGCGTGTCTTTCAGCGTGGCGCTCTGGGTGGTCAGGGTGCCGCTGCCGTCCTTGCCGGAGCCGTGCCAGGCGGCGCTGGCGTGGCGCTTGATGGTTGCCATGGGTGTTTCCCCTTGCGGTTTTCGGTGGGTCAGCTTGGCATGGCGGCAGGAAGGAAGGAAGGCCGGGGCAGAGCCCTGGCCTTCCTTCCGTCTTTCCGGTTGACGCACCAATGGTAAACCCGTAAGACAATACCAGTTTACGTCGTGCCGCCCACCGGCACACGAGGCGGGAGGAAATGAACATGCACCGGCCGGCATACCGATGGGTGATGACGTCCGCCAACGCGCCCATGCAACGCGCGCCCTTCGAGCCCTTCCCGCCGCCACCGGACGAGGTGGTGGTGCAAGTGGCCGGGTGCGGCGTCTGCCATACCGATCTCGGCTATTTCTTCGACGGCGTGCGGGTGAACCATGACCTGCCGCTGGCGCTCGGCCATGAGGTCAGCGGCACCGTGGTGGCTGCCGGCGCGGGGGCGGAGAGCTGGGTCGGGCGCAGCGTGATCGTGCCGGCGGTGCTGCCTTGCGGCGCGTGCGATTTATGCCGGCGCGGCCGGGGCACGATCTGCCGGCAGCAGAAAATGCCCGGCAATGACATCCAGGGTGGGTTTGCCAGCCACATCGTGGTGCCCGCGCGCGGCCTGTGCCCGGTGGATTTGGGGCGGCTGGCCAACGCGGGCCTCGACCTGGCCGATGTGTCCGTGGTGGCCGACGCGCTGACCACGCCGTATCAGGCGGTGGTGCGCGCAGGCGTCGCGCCCGGGTCGCTGGCCGTTGTGGTGGGCGTGGGCGGCGTCGGCGGCTATGCCGTGCAGGTGGCGCGCGCGTTCGGCGCCACGGTGGTGGCGATCGACGTGGACGACGCGAAGCTGGCCGCGGTCGCGCAGCATGGCGCGGCGCTGACGCTGAATGCGCGCAGCCTCGATGCGCGCGGCTTGCGCGCCGCCATTCAGGAATTCGCCCGCAGCCAAAAACTGCCGGTTACGGAGTGGAACATTTTCGAATGTTCCGGCACCGCGGCCGGGCAGCTCACCGCCTATGGGCTGCTGGTGCATGGCGCCACGCTGTCGGTGGTGGGGTTCACCATGGACCGCGTCGAGCTGCGCCTGTCCAACCTGATGGCCTTCGATGCGCGCGCGCTCGGCAACTGGGGCTGCCCACCGGAGCTGTATCCGGCGGCACTCGATCTCGTGCTGGACGGGCGGGTGCGGGTGAAGCCGTTTGTCGAGCAGCGGCCGCTCGATGACATCAACGCCGTGTTCGACGCGGTGCATCAGCACAAGGTGACGCGACGCGTCGTGCTGACGCCCGGCGTTTGACGCCCACAGGAGTTGCCAACATGACCGACTCACCGCTCGCGGTCGCCGACCGCACAAGCCCTGCGCATTTGGCCGACCATAATCTGGTGCCGGAGTTTTCCACCCCGGGCGTGCGGGTTGAGAAACGCCCGGCGCGCACACCGGAAGGCCGCGTGGCCGACGGGTTGTTCAATTGCTGGATCACGCTGGACAACCCGTCGCAGTACAATTCCTACACGACCGCGATGGCGAAGGGCGTGACGCTGGCGTTCCGTGCCGCGTCGGTGGCGCGCGACGTGGTTGCGGTGGTGTTCACCGGGGCCGGCGACCGCGCCTTCTGCACCGGCGGCAATACCAAAGAATATGCCGAGTACTATTCGGGCAATCCGCAGGAATACCGGCAGTACATGCGGGTGTTCAACGACATGGTGTCGTCCATCCTGGGCTGCGACAAGCCGGTGATCTGCCGCGTCAACGGCATGCGCATCGGCGGCGGGCAGGAGATCGGCATGGCCTGCGACTTTTCGGTCGCACAGGATCTTGCAAGGTTCGGCCAGGCCGGGCCGAAGCATGGATCGGCGCCAATCGGCGGGGCGACCGACTTCCTGCCGCTTATGGTGGGCGCGGAGCGGGCGATGGAAACCGGCACGCTGTGCGAGCCGTGGTCGGCGCACAAGGCGTACCGGCTCGGCATGATTCTGGATGTGGTGCCGGCGCTGAAAGTGGACGGCGTGTTCGTGGCCAATCCGCTGGTGATCACCGACCGGTATCTGGATGGGTTTGGGCGGATCGTGCATGGCGAGCCGCGCACCGGCGAGGAACTGGCCGAGGCGAAGAAGACGCTGGCGCGCGGCACGGTCGATCTTGCCTTGCTCGATGCCGCGGTCGAGGCGCTGTGCGGCAAGCTGCTGCTGACTTTCCCCGAGTGTCTGACCAAGACCTTCGAGGAGCTGCGCAAGCCGAAGATCGAAACATGGAACCGCAACAAGGAGGACAGCCGCGCCTGGCTGGCGCTGAACATGCTGGCCGAGGCGCGCACCGGCTTCCGCGCGTTTAATGAAGGTCCGCGCGACAATCGCGAAATCGACTTTGTGGCGCTGCGCCAGGCGCTGGCGCGCGGCGCGCCGTGGACGGCCGAGCTGGTGGAAAGCCTGATCCCGCGCGCAACGGACGCCGCGGAATGACCGCGCCGCTGCGCGTTTGGCTGGAGGAAGAAGGCGCGCTGCTGCGCCTGCGCCTGGACCGGCCCAAGGCGAACATCGTCGATGCCGCGATGATCGCAGCACTGGACGCGGCGCTGGCGGAGCATCTGCCGCGGCCTGACCTTCGCTGCGTGCTGGTGGATGCCGAGGGGCCGCATTTCAGCTTCGGGGCGAGCGTGGAAGAGCATCTTCCGGCGAATTGCGCGGCGATGCTGGCCTCGTTGCACGCGCTGCTGCTGCACATGCTGGCAAGCCCGGTGCCGCTGCTGTTGGCGGTGCGCGGCCAGTGCCTGGGCGGCGGGCTGGAAGTGGCGCTGGCCGGGACGCTGATTTTCGCAGCCCCCGACGCGCGGTTCGGCCAGCCCGAAATTCGCCTGGGCGTGTTCGCGCCGTTCGCGTCGGCGGTGCTGCCCGAGCGGATTGGGCGCGCCGCGGCCGAGGAGATGCTGCTGTCGGGCCGCAGCCTGACCGCCGAGGAGGCGCGCGCCGTCGGGCTGGTGAGTGCGTTGGCCGAAGACCCGGAGGCCGCCGCGCGCGCCTGGTTCGCAGCCCACCTTGCCGACAAAAGCGCGGCGGCCGTGCGGTTCGCCGTGCAGGCCGCGCGGGTGGATTTCGTTGCGCGCGTGCGGGAGCGATTGGCGCGGCTCGAACGCCTGTATCTCGATGATCTGATGTCCACCCACGACGCGCGCGAGGGGCTCGATGCGTTCCTCGCCCGGCGCCCGGCCCGATGGGAGCACCACTGAGCATGACCGCCACCGCCGATATCATTGACCGCTGCCAGAATATTTTCGACGACCTTCACTTTGGCGCCGCGCGCGAATGGAAAGCCGCCGCACCCGGCCGCTTCGTGGTCGGCTTCATGCCGTTCTACGTGCCGCGCGAACTGATCCACGCGGCCGGCGGCCTGCCGCTGGGCGTGCTGGGCGGCGGCGACCAGCTGGAAGTGATCCATGGCGACGCTTACTACCAAAGCTATATTTGCCGCATTCCCCGCTCCACGCTGGAACTGGCGGTGACGGGACGGCTGGATTTCGTCGATGCCATGTTGTTCCCCAGCATCTGCGACGTGATCCGCAACCTGTCGGGCATGTGGAAGATCCTGTTTCCGAAGGTGCGGGCGCGGTATTTCGACGTGCCGCAGAACTTTTCCGACCAGGTCGGCGGCACGTTTTATATCCACGAACTGACCGAACTGCGCGCCCTGCTGGCGGATGTGGCGGGTCGGCCGGTTACCGACGAGGCGATTCGCGCGTCCATCGCGCTGTACAACGAGAATCGCCGGCTGGTGCGGGCGGTGTATGCGTTCCGCGCCCGCACGCCGTGGAAGGCGCCGGCGGCGGAGGTGTATCTGCTCATGCGCGCCGGCATGGTGCTGGCGGTGGAAGAGCACAACCGGATGCTGGCTGACTATCTTGAAGCCGCCGCCGCCGAGGAACGGCCGATGCGCGACAACTCGCGGGTGGTGGTGACCGGCGCGTTCTGCGAGCAGCCGCCGCTGAATCTGATCAAGTCCATCGAACTGGCCGGCTGCTACATCGTCGATGACGATTTCCTGCTGGTGAACCGCTGGGAGAAATCCGACGTGCCGGAGGAGGGTGACCCGATCGCCGCGCTGGCGCTGGCTTACTTGCACAACTCGGTGAGCATGCCGGCGAAATACGAGCCCGATGAAGATCAGAAAGGGTTGTATCTGGTGGAGGCAGTGCGGCGCACCGACGCCGAGGGGGTGATCTTCGCCTGCCCCAGCTTCTGCGACCCGGCGCTGCTCGACCGGCCGATGCTGCAGACCGTGCTGGCGCGCCACAACGTTCCTTACATCGCCTTCAAATACGCCGAGAACTCCGGCCAGATGCAGCCCATCCGCGAACAGGCCGGCACGTTTGCCGATTCCATCAAGCTGTGGAGCGAAGCATGAGCGGGACCAGGACGGCCGACATCGTCAAAGAAGCTTCGATGGTGAAGCAGAAGAACATGATCGCGGCCAATTACGATCTGCTGGCCGAGGCGCAGGCGAGCGGGCGCAAGGTGGTTTCGACCTTCGTGCCGGGCAATCTAAATGAGCTGATCATGTGCTTCGACATGGTCAACAACCTGCCCGAAATCAATGCGCTGCAGAACGGCATGCGGAAGAAAAGCGGCGCCTATATCCAGGAGGCCGAAAAGCGCGGCCATTCCGAGGATGTCTGCGCCTATGTGAAGGCCGATATGGGCATGATCGCGCGGGGCAATATCGGCCCCGACGGACGCCCGCTGCCGCCGCCCGATTTGCTGCTGCTGTCCTATACCGGCTGCTTCACCTTCATGAAGTGGTTCGAGCTGCTGCGTCAGCACTACAAATGCGAAACCGCCATGCTGCATGTGCCCTACGAAGGCGAGGGGCATGCTTCCAAGGCGATGGTGACTTATATCGTCAAGCAGTTGCAGGACGAGGTGATTCCGAAACTGGAGCGCGCGTCGGGGGTGAAGTTTGACATCGACCGGCTGCGCGAGAACCTGCGGGAGTCGGCGCGCGCCGAGGAAGATTTCGTCTGGGTGCTGGAATCGGCCAAGCACAAACCCTCGCCGATCGATGCATATTTCGGCGGCGTGTATTATGTCGGGCCGATCTTCACCGCGTTTCGCGGCACCAAGGACGCCACCGACTATTACCGGCTGCTGCGCGGCGAGATCGCCCAGCGCATCGCCGACGGCGAGGGGCCGGTGACACCGGACGGCGTGGCGCATGAGGAACGCTACCGGCTGGTGGTCGAAGGCCCGCCGAGCTGGCCGAGCTTCCGCGAGTTCTGGAAAATGTTCTACGAAGAAGGCGCGGTGGTGGTGGCGAGCACCTACACCAAGGTGGGCGGGTTGTACGACCTCGGCTTCCGCCACGATCCCGACCATCCGCTGGAGAGCCTCGCCGAGTACTGCCTGGGCTGCTACACCAACCGCAACCTGCCCGGGCGGATCGACATGATCGAGCAGTATATGAACGAGTACCAGGCCGACGGGCTGCTGATCAATTCGATCAAAAGTTGCAACAGCTTCTCCGCCGGCCAGTTGCTCATGCTGCGCGAAATCGAACGGCGCACCGGCAAGCCGGCCGCCTTCATCGAAACCGACCTGGTGGACCCGCGCTATTTCTCGCCGGCCAATGTGCGCAACCGGCTGGAGAGCTATCTGCAAATGATCGAGCAGAAGCGCGGCGGCCTCGCCGTCGCGGCGGCCTGACGGGCGAGGGAGGACATTTCATGCGGTGCTTCATCGGCGTCGATCTCGGCTCGACCACCACCAAGGCGGTCGTGCTGGACGAGAATCTCGATGTGCTGGGGCGGGGGATTACCAATTCCCGCTCCAACTACGATACCGCCTGCCGGGTGGCGCGCTATGAGGCGCTGATCGCCACGCGGTTCACGCTGGTGCGGCGCGGGCTCGCCGCCCTGCCCGGCGTGTCCGGTGATATCGACAAGTTTCTTGCTGACCTCGACCGGGGGTTTCGTCTGGAGCAGTTTCTCGACCAGCTCGCCGATCTGGCCGAGACGTGCCGCGAACATACCCGCGCCGAGCGGTTCCGCGACACCGGCGGGGCGATGCGCGAGGCGATCGATGCGGTGTTCGTCCGGCTGCGCGAGGAGGCGCCGGATCTGTTCGCACCGGGGGCACGGCGCAAATCGGACTTCTTTCGTGACATCGCCGGCTCGCGCTTCATGGCGGTGGCGCAGGAAGTGGCGAAGTCCGCCGGTCTTTCGTACGACGCACTGCTGAACGTATATGACAAGGCGATCATCGAGGTGGAAAACCGGCCGCCGCACGAAGAGATGCGCGACGGGTTCCTGCGCGCGCTGACGCGGCTGCACGACGGCAGCGACGCCTTGTCGCATGTCGTGCACGATGCGCTGGAGATCCCGCTGGAAGATACTTATCTGGTCGGCACCGGGTACGGGCGGGTCACGCTGCCGTTCTCGAAAGAGCATATCCGGTCGGAGATTCTCTGCCACGGACTTGGCGCGCATATGATGTATCCAGACACGCGCACCGTGCTGGACATCGGCGGGCAGGATACCAAGGCGATTCAGGTGGACGCCGCCGGCATCGTCGAGAACTTCCAGATGAACGACCGCTGTGCGGCCGGCTGCGGGCGCTATCTGGGCTATATCGCCGACGAGATGAATATGGGGCTGCACGAGCTTGGCCCGCTGGCGATGAAGGCCACGCGCACGGTGCGCATCAACTCGACCTGCACCGTGTTCGCCGGTGCCGAGTTGCGCGACCGTCTGGCGCTGGGGGAGAAGCGGGAGGATATCATGGCCGGGCTGCACCGGGCCATCATCCTGCGCGCGATGTCGATCCTGTCGCGCTCCGGCGGGGTGCGCGACCAGTTCACCTTCACCGGCGGTGTCGCCAAGAACGAAGCGGCGGTGAAGGAACTGCGCGCGCTGATCGGCGAAAACTATGGTGAGTTGCAGATCAATATCAATCCGGATTCGATTTACACCGGTGCGCTCGGTGCGGCGTCGTTCGCCCGCCGCGCGGTCAGCTGAGGGAGGGGCGCATGGTCGTCACGGCAGGCATCGATATCGGCACCGGCGCGGTCAAGACCGTGCTGTTCGAGGTGGACGGTGACAACACGCGCTGGCTGGCACGCCGCGCCGACCGGGTGCGCCAGCGCGACCCGTTCCAGCTTGCCACCGAAGCCTATGCCGATTTGCTGAAGGAAGTGGGCTTGCAGACGGGCGATGTCGGCTATGTCGCCACCACCGGCGAAGGGGAGATGCTGGATTTCCACACCGGGCATTTCTATTCCATGACCACGCATGCGCGGGGTGCGATCTATCTCGATCCGCAGGCGCGCGCGGCGCTGGACGTGGGGGCGCTGCACGGGCGCGCCACCCGCATCGATGCGCGGGGGAAGGTGCTGAGCTATCGCATGACCAGCCAGTGTGCCTCGGGGTCCGGGCAGTTCCTGGAGAATATCGCGCGCTATCTCGGCATCGCCCAGGACGAGATTGGCACGCTTTCCCGCCAGGCGGACGATCCCGAAAAGGTCAGCGGCATATGCGCGGTGCTGGCGGAGACTGACGTGATCAACATGGTCTCGCGCGGCATCACGGCGCCGAACATTCTGAAGGGCATTCATCAGTCGATGGCCGACCGGCTGGCCAAGCTGCTGAAGACGGTGGGCAGCATCGACGGCACGGTGCTGATGACCGGTGGGCTGGCGCTGGACGAAGGGCTGGTGATGGCCATGCAGGAATTGTTGAAGAAGGAGAAGGTGCAGCAGCCGATCCGCAACCACCCCGACTCGATCTATGCCGGGGCGATCGGTGCGGCACTGTGGGGCGCCTTCCGGTATGACCGGCTGGCAAGAAAGCAAGCCGCTGGGATGGTTCCTTCATGAGGCAGGCGACAACACCACAATCCGCCGCCGGCCGGCACTTCATCCCATCATACTGTTGAATGCCCCACCATCCAGCAGCAGATTCTGCCCGACGATAAACCCCGAGGAGGCCGCGCACAGGAACACGCACGCCGCACCGAACTCTTCCGGATCGCCGACCCGCCCGGCCGGGGAGGCACGGCCGCGTTGGGCGATGATCTCGTCCACCGAGCGCCCCTCGGTGTCGGCAATGGCCTGCATCGTCGCGCGCAGACGGTCGGTCAGGAACGGTCCGGGCAGCAGGCCGTTGATCGTGACATTATGGCGCGCCACCTGCCGCGCCAGCCCGGCCACGAACCCCGTCAGCCCGGCGCGCGCGCCGTTGCTCATGCCCAGCGTGGCAATCGGCGACTTCACGCTGGCCGACGTGATATTGACAATCCGGCCGAACCGCCGCGCGCACATGCCGTCCACAACGGACCGGATCAGAAAAATCGGCGCGAGCATGTTGGCGTCCAGAGCGCGTATCCAATCCTCCCGCTCCCAGTTGCGGAAATCGCCTTGCGGCGGGCCACCGGCATTGTTCACCAGGATATCGGGCGCGGGGCAGGCGGCCAGGGCGGCGGCGCGGCCGGCTTCGGTGGTGATGTCGCCGGCAACCGCGGTCACCACCGCCCCGGTGGCGGCGCGAATCTCCGCCGCGGTATGCTGCAGCGTCGCTTCGGTGCGGGCGGTAATCACCACCTCCACCCCTTCGCGCGCCAGAGCCATCGCGCAAGCACGTCCCAGCCCCTTGCTCGCCGCACAGACGATCGCCCGCTTTCCCCTGAGCCCGGTGTCCATCGCGGTTCCCCTTATCTGTCCCGTTCCGCCGCGGCTCGGTCCGGCATGCTGATCCGTTCCAGGGCGAGGCGGATGAAATCCGGAATCGCCACCGGCCGCATGCTGGCGCGCTCCACATAGACATGCACGAAATGCGCGTCCGCCGAAGCGGCATCCTCGTCCGCCCGAAAGACAGCTACTGCGTAGCGCACTGAGGACCGCCCCAGCTTCGCCACCCGGATGCCGACCGTGACCTCGTCAGGGTAGGTGATCTGCGACATATAGCGGCAGCCGGTTTCGGCCACGATACCCACCACCGGGCTTGCGGCCAGGTCGAGCAGGCCATGGTCGAGCAGGAACCTGTTCACCGCGGTGTCGATCCAGGAATAATACACCACGTTGTTGACGTGCCCGAAGGCGTCGTTGTCCATCCAGCGCGTGGTGATCGCGTGGAACCAGCGGTAGTCGGCGCGGACGGGCGGCGGCAGACGGGTCATGCGTGGGTCCTGGCGCGGGTTGGGCCGCTCTGGATCAGACCGCATTCCGGGCCGCGGGGCAATCAGGCGAAGCAAGCAAGGCCAGGGCCCTGCCCTGGACCCGCCAAGGGCCGAGAGGCCGCTGGAGCCCGCGACTTAAGACAAGATTTTTTGAGAGGGGTGAATCAGTTCGCCAGTTCTGTCAAAGCTATCGGATACGGCGTATTTTCAGGAGCTTGTTGATCCGGCCGCCGGCGACGCGGGAACGATCCTGGGTCAGAATTCCGGTCCGGTCGGGCTTGAGGATGTCAAAGGCAAAGCTGCGCAGCCTGGCGAACACGCCGGGGTCGGTGCGAATGCGCGAGGCATCCCCCCGCCCAGGCTGACGCCACGGCTGGCGTGCGAGGGCTTCCCGATCCGCCAGTGGGCACGGATGGCGGCGGCAGCGAGAGCGGCGGTGGGCCTGTGTTGGCGATGCAGAAGGCGACCTCGACCGAACGCTTCCACAGCCGGATCTTGCCGTTGCCGACCAGCACGTTGCGCTCGACGTGGATGATGGAAATGACGTGAGGCTGCCAGTCGGGATCGATGACCTGGCTGGCAGGATCAAACACCGTGACGGCGCGCTGTTCGTGCCACGATTTCGTCCGTCGGTACGGCAGCCGGTGCGGTCAATCGGAGATGCACCGATGCAGATCTTTCGGTTCTGCTGGTGCAGGGGAGGCCGGTGCGGCATCAAACGAAGGGCTGCTTGCTACCCGGCGCAGATGGCGGCCCTTAGCAGGACAACGAAGAGCTCGATGCTCATGGCGCCCGGGCTTCGAGGAAAGCGCCGGATCGATCCCGTAGAACAGGAGAAGCCAGCCGAGCGGCAGGCCAGCGGACATAGCCGGTGGCGGAACGCGGGCGATGCGCCGGCGGGGCCGCGAACCCGCTGTCGCACCGGTTGACGGAACGACCTTGTTCTGATCGGAGCGGGCGATTTCTGTGGCAACGCCGGAGGCCTTGGTGGCCGGATGATTTGTCGACGAGGACACTGTAGGGAGCAATCTATCTGCCGACGTCAGCCGTCCGACCTCGATCCCGTCAGCGGCGGCTGTGCGCCCGCTTGATCAAAGAGCGCGCCGACGGTCAGGCCCAGGAACCCGACCACCATGCCAAACGGGTAAGGGACGGACGCATCTACGCCAAGAGCAGGCATCGGAGGGACGCCTTCCGGCATTTACCGCCGACGAGGGCTGGCGGGGAGCCACGATTCGCTCGGCGCGCGGCCGTGGCCAGCGCCTGCGAGCCGGCGCCGATCGGATTGGTGCGTAGGCCTGCGCGCTGCCGTGCTGACGGCAACTGCCTGGGGTTCCTGGCTGACCTCATGCGTGTGCTGCCCCGATCGCCAAAGTCGCGGAGTCCCTGCGATCAATGATGCTTTCGTGCCCGGCATGAACAGATCCCCCGCAGCTAAAGCATCCTGAGCAAAACGGCTGCTGCCCCCACGGAGCCCTGAACGGATGCGGAGGAGTCGCCTGTTTCCTTCCGCCCGATGGCCGGCATCAGATCAGCAAGGTGGCCGCGATCAAATTGGAATACCTGGCTGCCTTGCGTTGGACCCTGCAGTCGAGGCCATGCACGATGCGCTCCAGCGCGCACGGATCGCCGATGCAGGCGGCAAGACGGCGCGCGATTCCCAACCGCCGCTTGACTTCCCGCAGCACCAGCAAACCGTCGCCGGAGGCCATCTGCGCACCGTCGAAGTGCGCCTGAATTGGCCCTCGGCAGATCAGTGACAGGCCGGGCAAATGGCCGTAGCCTCGTCGATGGCGGCCAGGGTGCCTCCAGATCGATGCGGACGAGTCTCATAACCCAATTCCTCCATCAAATCAGCCGCTTCTGCCTGTGCTCCCTAGCCTTTACGCATGTTCCGGGCTAAGTTGGGCAGGTGTCCCCTGCAAGCCCTTAGGGCCAGGTTGCGGCGTCAAGCACATGGCGTCGGGTCTTTCCTGTGGGCTCGCGAAGCCTCATCATGCGAGCGATGGAAAGCGCGGGACATCGCCAGCGGCGTGGCATCGGCCATTCGACCAACCTTGTGGGACGGTCGTCTGAGTGGTTGGCGAGTTGCGCCTTCAACGACGCGCCGGTTCCGCTGCACATCTGGGGCGTGCGTGAGATGAACCCCAGCCTGTTCAGCATGCTGGAACGGGCGGGCGACCTCGCCGAGGCGGGCGAAGCGTTCTCTTGCTACATGATGGCGATGTTCGGCCTTGATCCCGAACAGCGCGACGGGCCCTCCGGCGGAAAGAGGCGCTACCGCTCTTCCTACCTTCGGCTGATCGCGGGATGGGGCTTCGACAGCAACGGCCCGGAAGGTGCCGTGCTGAAGGGCTGGGTCGAGAGCCGGTTTGGAGTCTGCCCATCCTTCCACAAGGA
Organism: uncultured Alphaproteobacteria bacterium; assembly: GCA_963714255.1. Classification (GTDB taxonomy): domain Bacteria; phylum Pseudomonadota; class Alphaproteobacteria; order Acetobacterales; family Acetobacteraceae; genus Rhodovastum. The sequence goes on along the minus strand of CAVQNU010000019.1, from coordinate 61,399 downwards.
GATCATCGAGCAGGTTTCGAGCCGTGCCTGGGCCACCTACGTGGAAGAAAAGATGTCGAGCCGCTTCCACAACAACACGATCTGGGTGCAGCTCGACCTTCTGTTCGAGTTCTGCCAATGGGCCATCCGACGTTTCGCTTTTCCGGGCGAGACGCATCTGACGCTGTATCGCGGTGTTAACGCCTTTGAGGAGCATTGGATCGTCGAGCGGACGGCCAAGCGCGAGGCGGTGATCCGACTCAACAACCTTGTCTCGTTTTCGTCCGACCGCGGCGTCGCTGGCTGCTTCGGCGATACGATCCTCACGGCGCGCGTTCCTGTCTGCAAACTCCTGTTTTTCAACAGTCTCTTGTCCTCGCATCCACTGAAAGGCGAAGGTGAGTACCTGGCGATCGGCGGCGAATTCCGAGTCGGCATGGACTATATCTAAGGAGGCCGTCGCATGACTGCGCCAAGTGTGGAGAACCGTGCGCTCGCGGCCTATCTTGGCTTCGCCATCGGAGACGCGCTCGGCGCAACCGTTGAGTTCATGACCAAGAACGAAATCGCGGCGCAGTATCGCGTGCATCGCGAGATCGTTGGCGGCGGCTGGCTGAAGCTCAAGCCGGGGCAAGTAACCGACGACACCCAGATGGCGCTCGCGCTGGGCCGCTCTATCATCCGCAAGGGCAGGCTGGATGCCCGAGACGTCTGCGAGGAATTCGCGGCGTGGCTGAAGACCAAGCCGGTCGATGTTGGCAACACCTGCCGGCGCGGCATCCTGCGCTATGTCGTGCATGGAACCGTCGCAGGATCGTTCTCGGAAGGCGATGCCGGCAACGGCGCCGCCATGCGCGTTCTGCCCGTGGCGCTGGCAACGTTTGGCGCGCCTGGCAAGGCGGAAGCCTGGGCGCTCATGCAGGCGCGCGCCACGCATCATCATCCTCTTTCAGACGATTCCTGTCTCGCGCTTGTTCGCATGGCACATGGCCTCCTGCAAGGATTGGGGAAGAAAGTCGTGCGCAAGGAGGCCGGGCATCTTGCGGACAAACACAAGGCGTTTCGCTTCGAGTCTTATCCTGAGCAATGCTCGGCCTTCATTGTCGACACCATGCAGACGGTGCTGCACCATTACCTCGGCGCGGACTCCTTCGCCGCGTGCGTCGTCAATACCGTCAATCAAGGCGGAGACGCCGACACCGCAGGGGCGATTGCCGGCATGCTTGCTGGCGCCACCTATGGGCTGGATGCAATCCCCGCGCGCTGGCTTGCAAGGCTCGACCGTGACATAGCGGACGCAATCCGTGCGCAGGCATCGCTGCTGCTGACGATTTCGCAGGGCGCCAACGCCGAAGGGTTTTGACCTTCTCGCCGCTGTGCTTTGACGCATCTTCTTTATGCGGATCGCCTGACTCGCCATTCCGGCAGGTGGATCGGTGGTTTGCTCAGGTCATGCGCTTTGCCATATCGGCTTTGCGCGCGATCATCTTTTCAGCAAGCGCGTTGCTGCCGCCGTTCTCGACGACGACCCTCCGAATCGAGGTGTCCGGGATTCGTATCACCACTGCGATGGCGTCATTGATTTCAGCGGGGCTCATGTCTCCGAAAAGCCTGGCCGCGTGAGGGTTGTCCGGGTCCTTGCGCAGCGTGTCGATCTCGCGAACGCATGCGCCGAACGCTTTGCCCTTCGGGTCCCCCTGCGCCCGAAACTCCAGCGCGCCTCCTACGTCGAGCGTCGTGACCACGCCGTTGACGACGCCCTGGTTGTCGCCCTCAAATCCGGCTGCATCCCAGTTGGCTGTCCATGCGTGCACACCAAGCCAGCGCTGCGCCTGTCTGCGCTCATTGTCGCTGAGATGCGAAACATGCTTCTTGTCAAGGTTGACAAACTCGGTCGCGATCTGGTCCGGCTCTTTGGTGCTCACATAGGTCAGCGTCGGCGACCCGGCCAGCTGGTAGAGCTTCGCCGCAATAATCTCGTTGCGCGCGTGCGCGGGTGATTCCAGGGACTTCACGTAGAACCGCCGACCGTTCTTGTCCTGATAGACGCCAGCCGGATTGCTTCCCATCTGCTGGCCGACCTTCTGTATGGCCGCTATGTCGATGACGTCGGCGTCCATGGCGGTCATGGCCTTCGTCCGTCTGACCAGCGCCAGCTGCGCCGGCGTCTCGATCGCGCCCTTGCGCGCGCGGCGGACTTCCCGAATTGCCTGTTCCGGTGGCATGCCCAATTCGACGAGAAGCCGGGCGGCAATCATGCCAGCCCGGCCAAGCCCGCCTTTACAATGCACGAGCACATCGGCGCCGCTGCGCAGCAGCGCGCGGATTTCTCCGCCATGCGTCGCCCATTGCTTCTCGAAGGCCTCGGTCGGAACCGAGTAGTCCGCGATGGGCAGATGTCGCCAATCGAGCCCGCGGCCGCGAACTTCCGCGCCGAGATGGGGAACGTTGAGCGCCGCGAGTTCGGCCGGCTCCACCAGCGTCAGTACCAGACGCGCGCCCCATGCGGCGATGACGTCGAGATCCGCCGAGAGATCGCGCGCCCAGGCCCCCGTGCTTGCGGCATCGTCATGCTTGCCGGGGCAGAATGTGATCCCGATCCGCCCATGCGAGGGGCCCGCACGCACGTCCGCGATCTGAAGTGGGTGTGTCTGGCTTGTCCGCGCCCCGGCCATCCTGCATTCCCGAAAACGAAACCAGCCTTCAGAGCGACAGGATACCGCAACAGTCGACCTTTCGCCAGGTGCAGCTTCGCCCGGCAGAAGGCGCGCCTCCTCGCCGTCCGGGTGCGCTGGTAATTGCTCACCTGGGTGGGATCCGTCGGTCACGGCTCTGACGGCGGGTTCGGAGGTAAGGCGCTGGCATTGGCTCGGCCGTGCGGATAGTTCTTGACGCGGTCATGGGCGACTGGATTCTAAAGGCGGGGTGATCGCACCGCCCGACCTCAGCAAACTGAGCCATGCCGACAAGGACGCGCTGATCCTGGCGCTGATGGCCCAACTTGCGGCCGCGGAGCAGCGGATCGCCGCGTTGGAAGCGCGGGTGGCGGCGCTGACCCAGCCGCCGAAGACCCCTGGAAACTCGTCGACGCCTCCCTCAAAGGGCCAGAAGGAGGATCGCCCGACGCCCGACGGCAAGCGTCCGCCCCGCAAGAGCCGACCCGGTGTTGGTCGGACGCTGCACCCGGACCCGGACCGGGTCGTCGAGGCCAGGCTGACCGCGTGTCCGCGCTGCCAGGCTGCCTTCCCCGATGGTTCGCAGTCCGCCCAGCTTGTCTATGACCGTATCGAGCTGCCGCCGATCAAACCGGACGTGACCCGCGTGCACCTGTTCGGCGGACGCTGCGCGTGCTGCGGCGAACGGGTGGTGGCCGAGGCGCCGGCCGGGTTGGAGCCGGGCTCGCCGTTCGGCCAGTCGATCGCAGCCCTGGTCGTCTATCTCCCCTACGCCCACGCCATCGGCCTGGAGCGGTTGGCGATGCTGATGCACGAGATCTTCTCTCTGTCCATCAGCGAAGGTGCCATCAGCAATATTCTGGCTCGTGCGCGTGAGCCGCTGCTCGCCGCCCAGGCAGTGATCCGCGCGACGGTGACGGCGAGCCCGGTGGTGTGTTCCGACGAGACCTCGGTGCGGGTGACCGGCAAGACCTGGTGGGAATGGGTGTTCGTCGGAACACGTGCGGTGCTGCATGTCATTCGCCCCAGCCGCGGCAAGGCGGTGGTGCAGGAGATGTTCGGTGCCATCCAGCCGATCGTTTGGGTCTCCGACATGCTGGGCAGCCAGCGCGGCCATGCGGTGCACTGGCAAGTGTGCCTGGCGCATCTGCTGCGCGATTTGCAGTACGCCATCGAATGCGGCGATGTCGCCTTCAGCGTCCCGTTCAAGTGGCTGCTGCTGCGCGCCATGGCGATCGGGCGACGACGACAGACACTGAAGGACTCCACGCTGGTGCAATATCTCGCCGATCTGGAGCGACGGCTCGACCGGATCATGACAGCCGTCCCGATCGGCGAGCCGGGACGCAAGCTGCGCAAACGTATTGCCGCCAACCGGGCACATCTGTTCGTGTTCATGACCCGCCGGGATGTCCCATACACCAACAACATCTGCGAGCGGAAGATCCGACCGAGCGTGATCTTCCGCAAGGTCACCAATGGCTTCCGTTCCGAATGGGGCGCCGAAACCTACGCTGCCTTCCGCTCCGTGGTCAGCACGGCGCAACTCTATCGTGCCTCGGTGCTCAACGCGCTCCGGCTCGTACTCCTCGCCACGCCGGTGCCTCAGGAATCAGCCGCCCCAGGGTGAGCAAATACCTTGGAGCGCTCGGCGGCATAGGATATCATCGGTTCTGACCCACCGTCCGGGAACTTTGTTTGTCGTTTTAAGGCAAACGAAGTTCCCGATCGGATACCGGGCACCGCTGTGCCCTTTCCTACCTTGCTCGCTCAGCCCTACCTTGCTCGCTCAGCTGCAAGGACCTCAGCGCTCTTCCTCGCCCGGCTCCGGCTCGATCTCCACATCCACCACCGCTTCGTCGCCGCCCTCGAGGTCGGAGGTGTCTTCCAGCACGTCCTCCTCCACTTCCTCCTCGGCGGTCTCGACCTCGACGTTGCCATCCTCCAGGCCGGGGACGGGGATCACCTTGGGGCGGCGCTTTTCCTCCAGCGCCACGTTGCCGCCGGTGCGCCGCAGCCGCGGCTGCTCGGCCGGCTGCTCGGTATTGCATTTCGGGCAGATGGCCGGCTGCCGGGTCAGGTCGTAGAAACGGGCGCTGCAGGCCACGCAGACGCGCTTGTTGCCGAGTTCGGGCTTCGCCATCGTGTCGCCTCGCCAGGGATTGCGCCGGAGGGCGCGCCCCATGCCATCCTCGCGCCTGCCTGTCAAACATACTGTTCCCGTGCTAAGCGCGCGCGCATGGATACACCTTCGCCCCGCCCGCTCGCCGCAAGCCGCCCCGCCGCCCCGCTCGCCGGTACGCTTGTTGTACCGGGCGACAAGTCGATCAGCCATCGCGCCCTGATGTTCGGCGCCCTGGCGGTCGGCGAGACCCGCATTTCCGGCCTGCTGGAAGGCGAGGACGTGCTGTGCACCGCCGCCGCCATGCGCGCCCTCGGCGCCGAAATGGTGCAGGACGCACCCGGCGCCTGGCGCGTCGCCGGCCGCGGCGTCGGCGGGCTGGTGGAGCCGGCGGACGTGCTGGACATGGGCAATTCCGGCACCGCCGCCCGGCTGCTCACCGGCATCCTGGCCAGCCACCCGTTCTTTTCGGTGCTGACCGGCGACGCCAGCCTGCGCAGCCGGCCGATGCGGCGGGTCACCGACCCGCTGGCCGCCTGCGGCGCCCGGTTTTCCGCCCGCGCCGGCGGCCGGCTGCCGCTGGCGGTGGAGGGCGCGCACGATCCGTTGCCGCTGGAATATCGGGTGCCGGTGCCGTCCGCACAGGTGAAGTCGGCGCTGCTGCTGTGCGGCCTGAACGCGCCGGGCCTGACCCGCATCGAGGAACCCGAGGCCACCCGCGACCACAGCGAGAACATGCTGCGCCATTTCGGCGCCGAAGTAACGGTGGAGGCCGAGGGGGCCGCGCGCGTCATCACGCTCGCCGGCCAGCCGCATCTGCGCGCCGCCGACGTGGTGGTGCCGGGCGACCCTTCCTCGGCGGCTTTTCTGATCGTCGCCGCGCTGCTGGTGCCGGGCTCGCGCCTGCGCATCGAGGGGGTCGGGCTCAATCCGCTGCGCTGCGGCCTGTTCGCCACGCTGCGGGAGATGGGCGCCGATCTGACGGTGGAAAACGCCCGCACCGAGGGCGGCGAGCCGGTCGGCGACCTGATCGCCGCCCATGCGCCGTTGCGCGCGGTGGACGTGCCGTGGGAACGGGCGCCGAGCATGATCGACGAATATCCGGTGCTCGCCGTTGCCGCCGCCTTCGCCCAGGGAACCACGCGCATGCGCGGGCTGAAGGAACTGCGGGTGAAGGAAAGCGACCGCCTGACCGCAACAGCCGCCCTGCTTCGCGATAACGGCGCCCGTGTGGACATCGAGGGCGACGATCTGATCGTGCATGGCGCCCGCCCGCCCGCCGGCGGGGCGGTTGTGCAGACGCATATGGACCACCGGCTGGCCATGAGCGCCCTGGTGCTGGGGCTTGCCACGCAGGCGCCGGTGGCGGTGGACGATGCCGCCTTCATCGACACGAGTTTTCCGGGTTTTGTGTCGCTGCTGAACGGGCTGGTGGAAGGCCCTGGCCCGATCGCCGCGTCGTGATCCCGCTGATCATCGCCATCGACGGCCCCGCCGCCGCCGGCAAGGGAACCCTGGCCCGTCGCCTCGCCGCCCATTTCGGCCTGCCCTATCTCGATACCGGGCTGCTGTATCGCGCGGTCGGCCGCCGCGTGCTCGATGCCGGCGCCGACCCCGCCGACCCGGCGGCCGCCGAGGCCGAAGCCCGCGCCCTGCGCCCCGAAGATCTCGACCGCCCCGACCTGCGCGGCCCGCCGGCCGACGCCGCCGCCAGCGCGGTCGCCGCCATTCCGGGCGTGCGCGCGGCCCTGCTGGAGTTCCAGCGCGCCTTCGGCCGCGCCCGCGGCGCCGTGCTGGACGGGCGCGACATCGGCACCGTGGTGTTTCCCGACGCCAGCGCCAAACTTTACGTCACCGCCAGCCCCGAGGCGCGCGGGCGGCGGCGCTGGAAGGAACTCCTGGCGCGTGGCGCCGAGGCCGACCTCGCCACCGTCACCGCCGAGGTGCGCGCCCGCGACGCCGCCGACGCCGCCCGCGCGGCGGCGCCGATGAAGCCGGCCGACGACGCGAAACTGCTGGATACCACGGAGCTTGACCCCGACCAGGCGTTCGCGGCGGCGCTGATGCGGCTGGGCCTCGACATTCGGTGAAGCTAAGGAAGGCCAGGGCTCTGCCCTGGACCCGCCAAGGGGCAGTGGCCCTTGGAACCCATTACTTAAGCATCGGGGTCCAGGGCAGAGCCCTGGCCTTCCTTAAACCTTCCCCCGATTGCCCAGCAGGGTAATGAGTGGCAGAGTTCACGCATTTGCGACCTGCGAACCCGTCGCCGCCCTTGACTCCGCTCCTGCTCCGGCTATCTCTCCCCTCCGCACGCGGTCGGGAGGCCGCGCGCCCGAGCGGACATAACCGTTTCACCCATGGCCTGCGTCCGACTGAAGCCCGGCGCGGGCAAGTCGTGCTTTCCTCGGGTTTGACCCCCCGGAAGGGCGCAAGCACAGCAGGCGGCACGGACCACGTCCACCGCCCTCTCAAGGACAGACCCACCCTCATGGCATCCAGCGCCGCCGTCGCCCTCGCCCAGCGCCCCGCTGCCCGGCATCCCGCCGGCAATCCTCCGGAAGTCGAAGACTTCGCCTCCCTCCTCGACGAAACCCTCGGCCGCGATTCCGGCTTCGACGGGTCGGTCGTCACCGGCCGCGTGGTGCGGCTCACCGAGGAATTCGCCATCGTCGATGTCGGCCTGAAAAGCGAAGGCCGCGTCGCCCTCAAGGAATTCGGCCCGCCCGGCGCCAAGCCCGAGGTGAAGCCCGGCGACGTGATCGAGCTCTATGTGGAGCGCTACGAGGACCGCGACGGTACCATCGTGCTCTCGCGCGAAAAAGCCCGCCGCGAGGAGGCCTGGACCAATCTGGAACGCGCCTTCGAAAGCCAGCAGCGCGTCAACGGCACCATCTATGGCCGCGTCAAGGGCGGCTTCACCGTCGATCTCGGCGGCGCCGTGGCCTTCCTGCCGGGCAGCCAGGTCGATATCCGCCCGGTGCGCGACGTGGGCCCGCTGATGGGCACCCCGCAGCCCTTCCAGATCCTCAAGATGGACCGCGCCCGCGGCAATATCGTGGTGTCGCGCCGCGCCGTGCTGGAAGAAACCCGCGCCGAGCAGCGCAGCGAGCTGATCCAGGGCCTGAAGGAAGGCCAGATCCTCGACGGCGTGGTGAAGAACATCACCGATTACGGCGCCTTCGTCGATCTCGGCGGCGTCGACGGCCTGCTGCACGTGACCGACATCGCCTGGCGCCGCATCAACCACCCCTCCGAGGCGCTGCAGATCGGCCAGGCCGTGAAGGTCCAGGTCATCCGCTTCAACCCGGACACCCAGCGCATCAGCCTCGGCATGAAGCAGCTGGAGGCCGATCCGTGGGAGGGTGTCGCCGCCAAATACCCGCCGGGTGCCAAGTTCACCGGCCGCGTCACCAACATCACCGACTACGGCGCCTTCGTGGAGCTGGAGCCGGGGGTCGAGGGCCTCGTTCACGTCTCCGAGATGAGCTGGACCAAGAAGAACGTCCACCCGGGCAAGATCGTCGCCACCTCGCAGGAGGTCGATGTGCTGGTGCTCGACGTGGACAGCGGCAAGCGGCGGATTTCGCTCGGCCTCAAGCAGGTGCAGCGCAACCCGTGGGAGCAGTTCGTCGACGAACATCCGATCGGCTCGGTGGTCGAGGGCGAAATCCGCAACATCACCGAGTTCGGCCTGTTCATCGGCCTGACCGCCGATATCGACGGCATGGTGCACATGTCCGACCTGTCCTGGGACGAGCAGGGCGAGGCGGCGATGACCAAGTTCGAAAAGGGCGCGGTGGTCAAGGCCAAGGTGCTCGACGTCGATGTGGAGAAGGAGCGCATCTCGCTCGGCATCAAGCAGCTCGCCGACGATCCGGCGGCCGCCGTGCTCGACCGCGTGCACAAGGGCAGCATCGTCACCTGCGTGGTCACCGCGGTGCAGTCCAACGGCATCGAGGTCAAGGTCGACGAGGTGCTCACCGGCTTCATCCGCCGCGCCGAACTGGCCCGCGACAAGGGCGAGCAGCGGCCGGACCGGTTCGCCATCGGCGAGAAGGTGGACGCCAAGGTCATGTCGGTGGACCGCGCCGCCCGCAAGCTGCAGCTCACCATCAAGGGCAAGGAGCAGGACGAGGACAAGCAGGCGATCCAGGAATTCGGCAGCTCGGATTCCGGCGCCTCGCTGGGCGACATTCTGGGGGCCGCGATCCGTCGCCGCAACCAGCAGGCCCAGCAGGAGTGATGGAAACGCGCCGCCGTCCCGCAAGGGATCATCATGTCGCTCGAAACTGACCTGCTGATCGACAGGCGGCGCCTCAAGCGCCGCCTGTTTCTTTGGCGCGCCGCCGCCGTGCTGGCGGTGGCGTCCTGCATCCTGCTGGCCATTGCCCCTTATCTGCCGCTGGGCGGGCGCGCCCATCTCGCCCGCCTCAGCGTCACCGGCCTGATCAGCGAGAACCGCAAGCTGACCGAGGCGGTCGCAGCACTGGCCAAAGACGACGCCGTCCGCGGCCTGATCGTCTATGTCGACAGCCCCGGCGGCAGCGTCGCCGGCGGCGAAAGCCTGCACCAGGCGATTTCCGAGGTCGCCGCCCGCAAGCCGGTGGTCACCGTCATGGGCGGCACCGCCGCCTCGGCGGGCTACATGATCGCGGTGCCGGCGGCGCATATATTCGCCCGGGCCTCGACCCTGACCGGCTCGATCGGCGTGCTGCTGGAAACCGGCGAGGCGTCGGGCCTGCTGGAGCGGATTGGCATCAGCGCCACGGCGATCACCTCGGGTCCGCTGAAGGACCAGCCGAGCTTCACCCACCCGACCTCGCCGCAGGGCCGCGAGGTGCTGCAGGCGCTGGTGATGGACATGTATGACCAGTTCGTCGGCATCGTCGCCGCCGGCCGCCACATGCCGGCCGAGCAGGTCCGCGCCCTGGCCGATGGGCGCGCCTATACCGGGCGGCAGGCGCTCGGCCTCGGGCTGGTCGATGCGATCGGCGGGGAGGCGGACGCGCGCGCCTGGCTCGCCGCCGAGAAAGGCATTCCCGAGAGCCTTCCGGTCGAGGATGTGGAGCTTGGCGGCTTCGCCCGCCGGGCGCTCGCGGCGTCATTTTCGCCGCTCCTCGGTGACGTGATGAAAACTGTTCTGTCTCAAGGACTTAGACTTGACGGCGCCTGGGCCGTCTGGCAGCCTGCCACCGGCCATGAGTGAGAGTTGAAACGCTGGGGGCGGGAGAATGACGAAGTCAGAGCTGATAGCGGATCTGTCGGCGGCCAATCCACATTTGCGTGGGCAGGATGTGGAGCTGATTGTCGCCACGGTGTTCAATGAAATCACCGCAGCACTGGCGCGCGGCGAGCGGGTGGAACTGCGCGGCTTCGGCGCGTTCACGGTCAAGCGACGGGAAGCGCGCACCGGCCGCAATCCGCGCACCGGCGAGGCCGTGCCGGTTGACGAAAAGGCGGTGCCATTTTTCAAGGCCGGCAAGGAGTTGCGCGAACGGGTGAACCGCGGCAAGCGGGACAGCCGTAAGCCTCCCGAGGCCAAGGGCCGTACCAGGGCAGGGGTGGCGGCCTGAGGGAAACTGGGTTAGTTTCTTATGCGTCCCTTTCCCGAGGTGAAAACCATGTTGCGCACGTTGATTGCCTTGCCTGTCCTGATCGTCCTGGTTCTGTTCGCACTGTCCAACCCGCAGCCGGTCTCGCTTTCGTTCTGGCCGACCGACTTCAAGCTGTCGACGCCGGTTTCAGCCGCCGTGCTGGTGACTGCGGCCGCCGCGTTCCTGCTCGGCAGCCTGTTCGTCTGGTTTCCGGCGCTCGGCGCCCGTCGGCGCGCCCGTCGGTTCGAGCGGGCCGCACGCCGGCTGGAAGACCAGGTCAACACGCTGAAGAAGAAGTCCGGCTCCGGCACCCCGGCGGCGTCGAGGTGACATGCCGGGCCTGATCGCGGCGTTCGATACGACCGACGCAGCGCTGGCCGACTCCCAGGCCGTCCGGGCCGCGCGGTATCGCGGTCTGTTCGGGCAGGGGATGGACTGTTTTTTGGCGTATGGCGCCGGCGGCATTCGGGCTGCCGGCGCCCTTTCCATGGGTTGCCACCGCGCCCGGCAGGATCATGCCGGCGCGATTGCCGGGCTGGCCGGGTGACGCGGGTCAAGATCTGCGGCATCAACGACCCGGCCGCCCGCGATGCCGCCCTCGGTGCGGGGGCTGACTGGCTTGGCTTCGTGTTTTTTCCGGCGTCCCCCCGTGCCGTGACGCCCGACCGCGCGGCCGCGCTGGCGGACGGCGTTCCGGCAAGCGTCGGGCTGTTCGTGCGACCGGACGACCAGTCCGTCGCCGCCACGCTGGCACGGGTGCGGCTGGATGTGCTGCAGGTGTATGACAGCCCCGGGCGCTGCGCCGCCTTGCGCGCCCGCTTCGGCCGCCCGGTCTGGCGCGCGGTCGGCGTGGCCGGGGCGGCCGACCTGCCGGATGCGGCCGACGGCGTGGACGGGTTCGTGATCGAGGCACGGCCACCGGCGGGCGCCACACGGCCCGGCGGCAATGCGGCGGTGCTTGACTGGTCGCTGCTGCGCTTCTGGCGGGCGCCGCTGCCGTGGCTGCTGGCCGGCGGACTGAGCCCGGACAATGTCGCCGAGGCAATCCGGGTCACCGGTGCGCCGGGGGTGGATGTGTCCTCCGGCGTGGAACGGGAGCCGGGCAAAAAGGACCCCGAATTGATCCGGGCTTTCGTGGCCCGCGCCAAGGACGCCGATCGCGAGGCATGCCCATGACCATCCGGCCTGCCACCCCGGACGACGCCGCCGCCATCGCCGCCGTGCATGTTCAGGCCTGGCGTGAGAGCTATCCCGGTCTTGTGCCCGATGCCGTGCTGGCAGCGCTCGACCCGGCCCGCCGTACCGACATGTGGCGGGCGGCGATCCCGCGCGGCGGGGTGTTCGTCGCCACCGATGAGGGTGATCCTGTCGGCTTCGTCTCCTGGGGGCCGCAAAGCGATGCCACCCTGTCGTTCGCGGCCGAGGTTTTTGCCCTCTATGTCCTGCGTCGTGCCCAATGGCGTGGCTTTGGCCGCGCGCTGATGCAGGCCGCGGCGGCGGACATGCGCCAGGCCGGTTTCGCATCCGCCGGGCTGTGGGTGCTGGACGGCAACGCACCGGCACGCCGGTTTTACGAAGCGCTGGGCGGACGCGCCTGCGCCACCCGCCAGGACGCGCGCGAAGGCTGGACCGCCACCGAGACGGCTTATGAATGGGACAGCCTTGCTACGTTTGCGTAAAACAAGCAAGGCCAGGGCTCTGCCCTGGACCCGCAAGGGGGCAGTGGCCCCCTTGACCCCATTACTCACGAATGGGCGCGGCCCTGATCAGACGTGGGACGCTGTCAGATCCGACATCGGCACCACGGATATGCCGTGCGTGGCGCCGCGGCTGGCCGCGGCAGCCAACGTGACCGAGAAGCTATCCGATGCCGACAGGCCGCTGGTATCGGTGGCGACAACCGTGAGGCCGATCGTCCCTGAAGCAGACTTCGGCACGAGGCCGCTGAACGTGGCCGTGGTGCTGGAGAAGCTAAGCCATGAGCTGACGCTCGGACCGCTGATTTCAGAAGCGGCGTAGCTCAGCGCCTCGCCCTGCGGATCGGTGAACGTGCCGGCGGGCAGCATGAAGCTGATCGATTTGCCGTCGGTCCAGGTTTGGTTCGGCGTCTGCTTGGCCAGCACGGGCGGCGACGCCTGTGCTGCCTGCACGGTCGCGTTGAAGGTCTCCGATGCCGACAGGCCGCTGGTGTCGGTGGCGGTAACCGTCATGCCGAGAGTCTGCGCGGTGATCGGGGCGGTTCCGCTCAACGTGTCGGTCGACGCGTTGAAACTGAGCCAGCTCGGCAGCGACGTGGTGTTCGACTGCACCGCCGTGTAGGTCAAGGTTTCGTTCTGCGGGTCTTTGAAGGTGGACGCGAGCGACAGCGAAATCGCCTGGCCTTCCGTCCATGTCTGGTTCGGTGTCTGCGTTTGCAGCACCGGCGGGGACGCGGTGCCGGCAGCCGAGACGGCCACGTTCAGCGACTGCCAGTCGCCCCAGTAACTGCCGTTGAACGCCCGCACCTCCAGCGTGTCGGTCGTCGCGGTCGTGCCGGCATCGAGGGAGACGGCGCCGAGCGAGGCGATGGTCAGCGCGGATGCGGCCGAATGGTCGTTGTAACTGGTGCTGTTGGCCACCAGCGTGTCGCTGCCCGCGGTGTCATAGACCTGCCATTCGGTGATGGCCTTGCTGGCGGGATCGGTGGCGGCGAACAGGGACGCCAGGGATTCCGATGCGCTGAACGTGAGGCTGACCGAGGATACCGTGTCGGTGACGACCGGCGTATCCAGTTCGTAGATGACCACCGACGCGGCGGCGACCCCCGACCATTCCTGCGATGCCGCGTGTGCCGCCGAGACCTTGATGTCGTTGGCCGAGCCGTCCCCTGCCGGGTTCTGGACCTGGCCGTAGGCATTCACGTAGACGATATTGTCCACCACCATGGCGGTGCTGCCGGAGCCGGACACGCAGGTGGTAATGTGCCCGCCGCCGCCCGGCGTGCCGATCACGATCATTTCGCCGGCCGTCACCATGGATTGCCAGTTGCCGGTTTGGCCGGCCGGGCCGTTGAAGGCCACGATCCATTCGCCGTTCGCTTTCCCGGGCACGCCGATCAACGTGCTCTGCACCGGCAGCGATGCCCCGGCTTCGGCCGCGATGGTGCTGGCCAGCACCCAGCACCCGTTCATGTTCCAGGCATCGCCGACGAAACTCTGGGCGATTGCGGCGATGGAGTCCGGCGTTGCCTGGGCGGGCACGGTCCCGGTGAAGCCCGGCTCGGTGACGACGGTCGCGCTGCCGAGGTAGCCGGCGGCGTCCTGCTCGACCATGGAATAGGGATTGGCGGCGTAGGTCGTGGCCTGGCTGAGACTGTTGGTGCCGAACAGCGACAGGTTCGTTACGTCACCCAGGCTTGAGGACGAATTGTAGGTCAGCTGGTTGAGATAGCCGTAAGTACTGTTGTAATAACCGGCGCTTGTGTAAGTGAAGACGATCCCGGCGGCCCTTTCATCGCCACTGATGCCGGTGAGGTTCAGGGTTGCGACGGTGTTGGAGACGGTGCCGGAGAGGCTGCCGGTTGTTCCGGTGGCGCCGGCGGTGTACTCGTTTCTGTCGAGCACGGTCAGCACGAGATAGGTCGGATCGGTGCTTCCCAGCGTCACGCCGAACATTTGTGACAGACCGATCGACGTCGCCGCAGCATAAACGAACGCATCGGTGTTCACGGTGACCGACATTGTCTGACCCTTACGTTTGATTCCAAGCCTGATCGCACCAAATCAGCGCAAGGTTTGCCTATGGCTAACGAAAAGCCTGCTTACGGTCAACGCGGAACGATTCGGCAAAAGCGTTAATTTCGCGTTCTCATTGGCAGGTTCCAAGGGCCTGGGGCCCTTGGTGGGGTCCAGGGGCAAAGCCCCTGGTGGGGTTCGGGGCAACGCCCCGACCGCGGCAAGCGGGCAGTCAGCGCCCCCGCACTGCCGTCCGCGCAAACCGAAAGTCGAAATTGCAGAACTCGCAGGTCATCACGATGTCCCCGTCGACGGCCATATGGTCGAGGTCGTCGGTATCGAACCCTTCGAGGATGCCGGACAGTCGCTGGCGCGAGCACCGGCAGCCATAGGCCAGTGCGCGCGGCCGGTCGGCGGCCACGCCTTCGCTGTGGAACAAATTGAACAGCAGATGTTCGGTTGCCAGCCCGTCGTCCAGCAGTTCGTCATCGCTGACGGTGGCGGCGAGCAGGGTGGCGGTGCGCCAGCTTTCCTCCTGTGCCGCCGCGTCCAGGTCCGGATCGATGCCGCCGCTGCCGGCGATTTTCTCCAGCACCAGGGCGGCGGCGCGCCAGCCGGCGGGCGTGCGGGCGCAGGCCAGGCGCAGCCATACGTGCAACTGTTCGCTGGTGGCGAAATAATGCAGCGCCATGTCGGCCAGGTTGTCGCCGGTGATGCTGACGATGCCCTGCTGGCGGTCCATGTCGGGTCCCTGGTCGACCGTGAAGGCGATGTAGCCCTGGCCGAGCAGGCGTCCGGCCGAGGGGGCGGGGTCTTCCGCCAGGGCGGCGGCCAGACGTTCCGGCTCGGCGCGGGCGTAGCCGCGCAGCGCGCCGTCATGGGTGCAGTCGGCCAGCAGCATGCCGACCGGCCCGTCGCCTTTGGCTTGCAGGCTGAAACTGCCGCGGAATTTCAGCGCCGAGGCCAGCGCCGCGGCGAGGGCGATTGCCTGGCCGTGCAGCAGGGTCACGGCTGGGTGGTTGTCATGGCGGCTCAGCAGCGCCTCGGCGAGCGGCCCCAGCCGCACCAGCCGCCCGCGCACGGGCCGGCGCGGCAAATAGAAGGGCGTGACGCCGCGGGGCACGACGAGATCGGGCACGTCGGGGCGTCCGGAGTCGAGGAAGGCGGGGGTGTCGGACATAGGGTGGAAGATAGGAAATCCGGTGGCCGGCTGCCAGTTGCCCGCGAACGCTCCCACCCGGAGCAGCAACAGACAGAGCGGTCTAGCTCATTGTTTTAGCCCCAGGATTATCGGCCTTGCCTGGCCAGTCCGGCCGCGGTTGCGCTAACATCCCGCCATGACCGCGACCGGTTTTGACCTCCGCCCGCTCCACCCCGGCGACTATGAACGCGCCGCAGCCTTGATCCGCGCTGCCTTCGCCGCCCTGAGCGTGGACCTTGACCCGCCCCCGTCGGCGCTGCGCGAGTCCGCCGCCGGTGTGGCCGCCATGGGCGGCGGGGCAGTCGCCGTGGCGGCGGACGGCACGCTCGCCGGGGTGGTGCTGTGGGATGAGCGTGGCGGCGGCCTTTATGTCGGCCGTCTCGCCGTTGCACCGTCCTGGCGCCGGTGCGGCATTGCCCAGGCCTTGCTGGCGGCGGCCGAGGCCGAAGCGCGGGCGCGCGGCCTGCCGCGGATGCTTCTCGGTACAAGGCTGCTGCTGGCCGGCAACCGCCGCCTGTTCAGCGCAAGCGGCTATGTCGAGACCGTGCTGCACACGCATGCCGGCTACGACCACCCGACCTGGGTGGAAATGGAGAAACCGTTGGCTTGAGATCGGGCCGGAGGGCCCCGCAAGCGGTCAATCGCGCCGCCGCAGCCGTCCGAGGGCGCGAAGCGGGGCGGTCACACGCCATGAGGTCGAGCGGTAGACCGCGGCAAGTTCCGCGCGCAGCTGATCTTCGGCTCGCATAGGCGAGGGCGCGGGTGGGGCCGGCACAGGCGGCGCTTCGGGCGTTTGCGCCAGCGCGACCGCCGGGGGCCCGTTTTCCACCGCCGGGATCACCGGTGCCGCCGGCGCACTCCGTTTGGCCTCCCAGACCGCTGCCCATTCCAGCCCCGGCAAGGCGTGCCGCGTCGCCGTCCATCCGGTGCGGGCCAGTGCCTCGAGGAAATAGGACTCCCGGTAGCCGAGTTCCATCCATCCGTTGTTGCGGATCGCCCACAGTGCCTCGCCGTCCATCCGCACCCCCCAGGGCAGCGGGAAGTCCGGCAGGATCGGCTCGGCGGCAAAATAGACCCGCCCGTCCGGCTTCACCGCCGTGCGCAGGGCCCGCAGCAGGCGCATATGGTCGGCGCAGTGATGGAAGCACTCGAAAAAAACCGCGGCGTCGAACGGCTCGGCCACCGTTTCCGCCCAACTGAAATCGGCCTGAACGACGGTGATGTCGACCGCATGGCGGCGGGCGCGCCGGCGCAGCAGATCGCAAAAATTCGCCTCGATATCCACCGCCGTCACATCCAGTCCGGCCATCGCCATCGCGATGGTCGAGTTCCCCCATCCCGGCCCGAACTCGACCACCCGGGCACCCGCCGCAAGCCCGAGCGTGTGCAACAGGAACCCCATGCCCATGGTGAAGAACCCGGCGGTGCGGCAACTGCCGGTGTAGAACGGGAAGGGGCGAACCTCGGCGGCGGCGACATCGAAGGCGGAAACCTCGTTCTCCGGCGCGTAGGTCCGTCCCGAGACGCGCCGGTAAACCGCCATCTGGAAATCGTGATAGGCGGGGCTGAACGGGTCGTCCGGCACCTGGGCGGCGAAATCCATCCGGAAGGTGGTGAACACCTGCCGCAAGGCGTCGTCGGATATCTGTGCGGCCGCGTCGCACTCGGCGAGCTTGGCGTCCAGCGCGTCCAGCGTCGTGATGATCTGCATCGCCACCTTGCCCAGCCCTGGGCGGCAGCAGCGCTACCGCGCCGCCCCGAGCGCCCAGGCCAGCACGCCTTTCTGCGCGTGCAGCCGGTTCTCCGCCTCGTCGAACACCACGCTTTGCGGCCCGTCGATGACCTCGGCGGTCACTTCCTCGCCGCGATGCGCCGGCAGGCAGTGCATGAAGATCGCATCCGGCGCGGCCTGGCGCATCAGCGCCGCGGTGACCCGGTACGGGGCAAGCAGGTTGTGCCGGCTGGTGTTCGGGTCGTCCGACATGCTCACCCAGGTATCGGTGACCACGCAGCGCGCGCCCGCCACCGCCACGGCCGGATCGTCGGTGAGTTCCACCTTCGCCCCCTGCGCCCGCGCCCAGGCGAGCAGTTCCGCCGGCGGGCTCAGACTGTCCGGGGTCGCCAGCCGCAGGGTGAAGCCGAACCGCGCCGCCGCCTCGATCCAGCTGCGCGCCACGTTGTTGCCGTCGCCGCACCAGGCCACCACCTGGCCGGCGATCGGGCCGCGATGCTCCTCGAAGGTCAGCACGTCGGCCATCAGCTGGCACGGGTGCGAATCCGCGGTCAGCCCGTTGATCACCGGCACGGTGGCATACGTCGCCATTTCCTGCAGTTTCTCATGCGCGTCGGTGCGCATCATGATCGCATCGACGTAGCGCGACAGCACCCGCGCGGTGTCGGCGATGGTCTCGCCGCGGCCGAGCTGCATTTCCTTGCCGGTCAGCATGATCACGTCGCCGCCGAGCTGGCGCATCGCCACCTCGAAGCTGACGCGGGTGCGGGTGCTCGGCTTTTCGAAAATCATCGCCAGCGTACGGCCGGCCAGCGGGCGGGAGGTCACCCCCCGCACCGCCTTGAAGCCGGACGCCACTTCCAGCATTTGCCGCAGCGTCGTCCGATCGTGGTCGCGCAGATCAAGGAAATGGCGGGGCGAAGCGTCATGCGCTTCGCCTTTGCCGTCGGACGCCGCCATGCGCCGCCGGGCCGCCGAGCTCATTGTGCCGTTTCCTTGACGGCGGCGGAAAGGCAGCGTGCCGCACCGCGGCGCATTCTCGCCATCCCGTCGGCGATATCGGCATCGGTGATCACCAGCGGCGGCACCAGACGCACCACGTTCTCGCCCGCGGTCACGCTCAGCAGCCCTTCGGCGGCGAAGGCGGCCTGCACCTCGCCGGCCGGCACCACGCAGTGCAGCCCGCGGATCAGGCCGATGCCGCGGGCGCCTGCGAACACGGCGGGGAAATCCGCGACCAGCCCGGCCAGCGCCGCCCCGAGCACCTCGCCCTTGCGCACCACCTCATCAAGAAAACCGGGCGCGAGCAGGATGTCGAGCACCGCGTTGGCGGCGGTACAGGCCAGCGGGTTGCCGCCGAACGTGGTGCCGTGGCTGCCCGGCACCAGGTATTTCGCCACATGCTCGCGCGCCAGGATGGCGCCGATCGGAAAGCCGCCGCCCAGCCCCTTGGCCGTGCTCACCACGTCCGGCGTGATGCCCGCCCATTCGAAGGCGAACAGCTTGCCGGTGCGCCCCATGCCGCACTGCACCTCGTCCAGCCCGAGCACCAGGCCGAACTCGTCGCAGGCGGCGCGCAGGCCGCGCAGAAAGTCCAGGCTGCCGCGGCGGATACCGCCCTCGCCCTGCACCGGCTCGACGATAATCCCGGCGGTGTGCGGCCCGATCGCGTCGCGCACGGCGTTGAGGTTGTTGAACGGCACCTGGTCGAACCCGTCCACCACGGGGCCGAACCCTTTGAGGTATTTCTCATTGCCGGTGGCGGCCAGCATCGCCAGGGTGCGGCCGTGAAAGGCGCCCTCGAAGGTAATGACCCGGTAGCGCTCGGGATGGCCGGTTTCGTAGGCGGCGCGGCGGATCATCTTCACCATGCCCTCGTTCGCTTCCGCGCCCGAGTTGCAGAAGAACACGCTGTCCGCGAAGGTCGCGTCCACCAGACGCTGGGCCAGACGCTCGGCCTGCGGAATGCGGTACAGGTTGGAGACGTGCATCACCTTGTGCACCTGCGCGGCGATGGCGTCGGCCAGATGCGCATTGCCGTGGCCGACGCTGGCGGTGGCGATGCCGCTGCCGAAATCGAGGAATCGTCGCCCGTCCGCCGTGTACAGCCAGGCGCCTTCGCCCCGCTCGAAAGCGAGGTCGGCGCGGTTGTAGGTCGGCATCAGGGCGGGGATCATGTCCTTGCGGGTCCTCGTTTGCCCCGGGGAACGGGGCGGCTTCCCGGGATTGAGCCGCCGTCGCGCCCCTGCGCAGGCGGTTCCAGGAACGGGAAAGAATGAGCCAGCCGGCGGGATGGTGTCAAACCTGCGGGGCAATGGGGTGAAGAAAGGAAGGCCAGGGCTCTGCCCTGGACCCGCCAGGGGCCGGGAGGCCCCTGGACCCCGCTACTTAAGCAGTTGTTTTGAGAGAGGGGTGAGGCGGTGAACCGGTTTACCGCCTTCCCCCCCCTCTCAAAACAACTGCCTAAAAGTAATGGGTTCCAAGGGCCTTTCGGCCCTTGGCGGGGTCCAGGGGCAGAGCCCCTGGCCTTCCTTTCTTCACCCCATTGCCCTCCTCAGGCCAGGTGTGGCAGCAGCACGTTGTCGAAGCGCAGCGCCTCGGGGACCAGGAACAGCAGCAGCACCAGCGCTTGCGCCATATCAGGCCCGATGGTGCCGGCGAAGCTGGCAAGCCGGGTCAGCAGGCGCACGGCGGTCAGGTTGATGCCGTCCGGCAGGCCGAGGTCCGTATAGTTGCTCGACCCGCGGATCGCCCGCACCGGCCCGCCCGGCAGGCTGGCCGGGCAGCCTTCGGCGAGGAAGCCCCACCATGTCGCCTGCCCGGCGGCGCGAAAGGCGCGCAGATAAAGCGACCGGCGATCAAGCACGAGCTGCAGCGTCGGCGCATGGATCGGCGACCCGACCTCCACCACTACCAGGCCGCTGCGGTTGCCGCGCAGGTCTTCCCGCAGGCGCGCCAGCGTGCTGGCATAGAAGAAGCCGTAGGCCTGCACGTGCAGGCGGCCATCATCGGGCAGCCGGTTGAGGGCCAGCTGGCCATGAATGTAGGTACTCCGCCATCCTCCGCCCTCCGCTTCCGCCTGCTCCGGAACAATGCGGAAGATGCGGCCGGCGTCGCAACCGCCGCGCAACGATGCATGGCGGAATTGCGCCGCCGGTTCGCGGGCGGCGTTCCGGCCGGTTCCCACCCGTGCCATGGTTCGTGGCATGGCAACGCCCGCGCCGACCGAAGCCGCGCTGCACGAAGCGGCACTCGCGCATCTGTCCCGCTACGCAGCCAGCCGGGCCGCGCTCACCCGCGCGCTCGACCGGCGCTGTGAGCGCTGGGCGCGCGCAGCCGGCACCGAGGACGCCGCCGCTGCCCTGCCCGCCCTTCGCCAGACCGTGCGCACGGTGGTCGCGCGGCTGGCCGAAGCCGGCGTGGTGGACGACGCCGCGTTTGCCGCCAGCCGCGCCCGCAGCCTCGGCCGCTTCGGCCGTTCCCGCCGCGCCATCGCCGCCCATCTGGCCGCCCGCGGCGTGGCCGGCGACGACGCGCGCGCCGCCCTGCCCGACAACCCTGAGGCCGAGCTGGCCGCCGCCCTGGCACTGGCCCGCCGCCGCCGCCTCGGCCCGTTCCGCGACCCGGACGCCGCCGCCGACCCTCGGCGCGAGCTTGCCGTGCTGGCACGCGCCGGCTTCACCCAAGACATCGCCATGCGTGCCCTGGATACCGACGCCGGTACCGCCGAGGCGCTGGTCGCGGCCCTGCGCCGGGGCTGATCCGGGCGGGTCGGGGCGTTCCGGCGGGCTTTACGGCCTCGTATCCGTCCCTATTCTGCGCCCAGATGTTTTCCCGCCGGCCGGTGGCGCCCGGCTGCAGGACGAAAGGCCAGGTGCGCTCTCGTGACAGCGGTTATCCTGCAAATCCTCTTCTCCAGCATCGTTACCGCAGGGATGTGGCTGTACGCGCCCGACTTATCCCGCGCCGAGCTGGAGGCCCGGTATGCCGCGCCGCCGTCCAGCTTCATCGTGGCCGAAGGTGTGCGCGTGCATGTGCGCGACACCGGCAAGCGCGACGCGCCGGCGATCATCATGCTGCACGGCTTCGGCGCCAGCCTGCACACCTGGGAGGCCTGGGCGCAGGCGCTGTCGGCCGAGTACCGGGTGATCCGCTTCGATCTGCCGGGCTTCGGACTGACCGGCGCCGATCCCACCGGCGACTACACCGACGCCCGCGCCATGCAGGTGATCGCGGCGCTGATGGACCGGCTGCGGGTCCGGCGCGCCATCCTGATCGGCAACTCGATGGGCGGGCGGATCGCCTGGAGCTTCGCCGCCCGCCACCCGGCCCGCGTGTCCAGGCTTGTGCTGATCTCGCCGGACGGATTTGCCAGCACAGGCATGGTCTATGGCCACCCCGCCGAGGTGCCGCTGACCGCCGGGCTGCTGCCCTACATGCTGCCCATGCCGCTGCTGCGGACGGATCTCGCCATGGCCTATGGCGATCCCCGGCTTCTGTCCGAGGAGACCGTTGCCCGCTACCGCGACATGATTCTGGCGCCCGGCGTCCGCGAGGCGGTGCTCGCGCGGATGGCGCAGATGGTGCTGCAGGACCCGGTGCCGATCCTGCGGCAGGTGCGCGCGCCGGTGCTGCTGCTGTGGGGCGAAAAGGACGCCGTGATCCCGATCGGCAACGCCGCCGCCTACCTCGCGGCGCTGCCCAACGCCAGGCTTGTGGCACTGCCCGGCCTGGGACACGTTCCGCAGGAAGAATCGCCGGCTGAGGCGTTGGAACCGGTGAAGAAGTTTCTTTCGGGATAATCAGGGCAACCGAGTGAAGGAAGACAAGGCCAGGGCTCTGCCCTGGACCCGCCGTCCCGCGCAGCGCGCCTCCGGCGCGACGGCCGGGAGGCCCTTGTAACCCGTTACTTTAGCCCATTGCCCCCGATCGAGGTCTATGCGGCGGCGCGCCGCGTCAGATCCGCGACCGCTGCCGCCATTGCCGCGGTCTCGGCGGCGTCGGCGAAGACGAACCGCAGATGCAATGCCATGTCGGACCGTTGTACGACCTCGGCCGCAACCGACGGCAACGGGGCCGCGTGCAGCACGGCCTTCGTGCCGACCCCAACCCCGCCGGCCGCCGCAAGCAGCAACTGCGCCCCGCCGGCCGAGACATCCAGCAACGTGCCCGTGCTGCGCACGCCGCCGCACGCCAGTTGCGCCGGCAGGCGCACGGCGTGGCGCGCACTCGCCCGTCGGTCGAGTTCCTCCACCCGCGTGCGCAACACGCGCACCAGCGTGGTTTTCATATCGCCCACGCTGTCCGCAACCGTCCGGGCAATGCCGGCCATCTCCCCGCAGGATGCCACCGAGCGCGCGGTGCCGGCCGCGGCCGCGTCCATGCACCCGGCCGCGCGGCCAGCGGCGTCGTTGCACGCCCGCACCGACTCGGCGATTTCCGCGGTCGCCGCCGATTGCTCCTCGACCGCTGCCGCCACCGCACCGGCCACCGTGTCGATCTCGCCCACCGCGGCGGTGATGCACGCCATGGCAACAGTTGCTGCGCGGGTCTGCTGCTCGATCGCGCCGATGCGCTGGACGATACGCTCGGTGCTGCGCGCGGTCTCCTGCGCGAGCGCCTTTACCTCGCCGGCGACCACGGCGAAGCCCCGTCCGGCCTCGCCGGCGCGGGCCGCCTCGATCGTGGCGTTGAGCGCCAGCAGGTTGGTCCGTCCGGCGATTTCCGCAATCAGGGTCGCCACTTCACCGATTTCGCCCACGCTGGTGCCGAGGGCTGTGAACACGCCATGTGCCTCGCCGGTTCGCGCGACCGCCACGCGGGTCGCCGCAGCGGCGCGTTCCATCTGCGTGGCGATCTCGCCGATGGCCCCGTTCAGCCCGGCGGCGGCCTGGGCGCCGGCATCCGTTTGCGTCCGCACGGCATCGGCTTCGGCCAGGGCATCGCTGGCCGCACCGGCGACCGTGGCGCTGTCGCCCTGCATGCGCCCGGCCAGGGCGGCCAGAGCGTCTGCCTGGGTCCGCACGCCGGCGATTGCCTGCGCCCCGATTTCTTCCACCAGCACGCCCACCTCGCGCATGGCCGACAGCCGGCTCTCCTCGGCCTGCTCGCGCAGCCTTTCCTGCTCCGCCGCCAGCCGCCGCGCCTCGCGCGCAGTGGCCTGAAAATGCGCGGTGGCGCGCAACAGCCGCCCGATTTCGTCGCGCCCGTCGGTGACGGGCACATTGGCATCGAGATCGCCGGCCGCCAGCCGTTCGATCACCGCGATGATCCGCCGCAGCGGACGCACCACGCCGCGCAGCACATACCAGCTGAAGCCGACGACGAGACCCAGCGCGCCCAGCAGCGCGCCCAGATGCAACGCCAACCGTTGCCGGGCGTCGGCGGATTCGATCTGCAGCAGCGCGGCCACGTCGGCGCCGGCCTGCGCCTGTGCGGCCAGCAGCGCGTCGATGCCGCGCGTCGCGCCGGCGAACCATACGGCGGTCGCAACCGGCCACGTGTCGCCGCGCATCGCCGTCGCCAGCACCTGCCGGCGCAACGGCTGGAACTCGGCATACCAAGCGGCCTCAACCGCCTGCATGCGCGCGCGCAGCGCCGGCGAGGCATCCGTCATCCGCCCGCCGACCCGTGCCCAGGCGCCGTCGATATGGCCCTCGGCCGCCGCCAGCGCCAGCGCCTGCTCTGCAGTGGCGCCGGCGGCGGCGCTGATCAGGCCGTTGACCAGGCCGCGTTCGCGGCCGGCGAACTCGCTCATTTCGCCCAGCCGGTCGCGCAGCGCGACCAGACGGGCGATCGGGCCCTCGGCGTTTGCGGCGGTGTCCATGGCGCGCCGCAGGCTCACCACCGCGTCGATCTGCGCGGTGGCGGCGGCGAACCAGGCGGCGGGCGCGGGCGGCGCCGCGGCCTCGCCAGCCAGTGTCCGGTCGGCCTGCAGGCGCAAGCCAGCCAGCGCGGTCCTTGTCCGCGCAACCGCCTCGGCGTCGGTGCCGGACACGTCCTGCAGGGCCGTGTCGAGCGCCGCTTCCGCCCGCCCGCGCGCGGCCATCGCCTCGGCCCGACCGGCCGGCGAGGCGCGTGACGGATCGGCCAGCAACCCATTGGTCAGCCCCCGCTCGACCGCCAGCGCGCCGGCCGCGTCGGCCAGCGCGGCGCTGACGGTGTTCAGCCGCTGGCGTTCGCGCGCCTGGGCGGCCACGCCGAGGGCATCGACCGCCTCGCTGCCCAGCAAGATTGCAGCGATGGCGGCGAGCACGCCCATCGCCAGCATGATCCGCACCCCGAGCGACATGGCATTTTCCCCAAAAAACGGCAGCAGAGTGCCGCCGAATACTCGCCGTCGGGTTAAGGCCGCGGGCGGCGGCGCATTTGGTTCAGCCCAGTGCGGGGTGGGCCGGTGCGGGATGGGCCGGTGCGGGGTCGGCCAGCGCGGGGTGGGCGGTATCGGTGCAAGCCGCCCGTTCCCACGCCCGCGCCACGCGCAGCAGCGTGGCTTCGTCGAAATACCGTCCGGCGAACTGCACCGACAGCGGCAGCCCGCCCGCCGACAAGCCCGCCATCATCGCCAGCGCCGGATGGCCGGTGACATTGAACGGCGTGCGCGCCTGGCGTGAATAAGTGTGCGCCAAAGCGTCGGCGTCATCGATGCGGCAGGCCGGTTCCATCGAGCTGGCGCACAGCAGCACATCCACCGTGCGCAGCGCCTCCTCGACCGCGGCGATCAGCTGCCGGCGCCGCTGCTGGGCGGCGATGTAGTCGCCGGCCTGGTAGAACGCGCCCGCCATCAGCCGTCGCCGCGCCAGCCTTCCGTAGTCGCCGGGGCGATGGCGCAGCCAGGGCGCATGCACCGCCCAGGCCTCGCTGGAGAGAATAACCCGGTTGACCGCGGCGAACCCGGCCAGCGGAGGCAGGGTCACGTCGCGGATCTCCGCCCCATCGGCTGCGAGCGTGCGGACAACCCGCTCCAGCCCGGCCGCCACCTCGGGGGCGGCCGGCATGTCGCGCTCGTGGAAGTGGCGCACATAGCCGATGCGCAGGCCACGCGTGCCGCGCTCCAGCAAGGCGGCATAATGCGTGCGCGGC
The DNA here is from genome assembly GCA_963714255.1 of uncultured Alphaproteobacteria bacterium. Lineage (GTDB taxonomy): Bacteria > Pseudomonadota > Alphaproteobacteria > Acetobacterales > Acetobacteraceae > Rhodovastum. Next base: position 36,301 of record CAVQNU010000019.1, on the reverse strand, counting down.
ACCGCGGCGCTGCCAGGATCGCGCGCGTCGTGGCCGGCGATGCAGTCCAGCAGCAGCGCGGCGTCGGCCACGCTGCGCGCCATCGGCCCCACATGGTCGCAGGTGAAGGCGAGCGGAAACACGCCGCGGCGCGACACCAGCCCGTAGGTCGGTTTCAGCCCGACGATGCCGCAGGCGCTGGCCGGGTGGCGGATCGACCCGCCGGTGTCGGTGCCCAGCGCCAGCGGGAACAGCCCCGCCGCCAGCCCCGCCCCCGCGCCGGAGGACGACCCGCCCGGATGGTGCGCCTTGTTCCACGGGTTGCGCGCCGGCGGGAAGGGCAGGTCGAAGCTGGGGCCGCCGATGGCGAACTCATGGGTGGCGAGTTTGCCCATGATGATGGCACCCGCCTGCCGCAGCCTTGCCACCACCGCGGCGTCTTCGGCCGCGACATGGTCCAGCCGCAGGCGGGAATGGCAGGTGGTGGGCAGGCCGGCCACGTCGATGATGTCCTTGATGCCGACCGGCACCCCGTGCAGCGGGCCGCGCACGCGTCCGGCCATGATCTCGGTCTCGGCGATCCGGGCGCATTCCAGCGCCGCTTGCGCATCCAGGCGGATAAAGGCGTTGATCCGCGGGTTCAGCGCCTCGCTGCGCGCCAGCAAGGCGTGCAGCAGTTCCACCGGCGAGAGGGTGCGGGCGGCGAAGGCGCGCGCGGCGGCGGCGGCGCCGAGCCAGTGCGGCCCGGCCGGCGGCGGCTGGCTCACAGCCCGGTTCCGGCCCGCATAGGGGGCCAGGGCTCGGCGGTGTGGTCGTTGCTTGCGGCCATGTCCGCGCGATGGTCGAGGGCCTGTGCGGCGGCGGCGTGCACGTCGGCGGGAAATGCCGCCAGCGCCCGTTCCAGACCGGCCAGACGCGCCAGTGCCGCGACCAGATCCGCGTCCATCCCCGTCTCCCGCTGCTGCGCAGGCATGGTGCGCCGCGGCCGCACCAAAAGAAAAGGGGCGGCACGAATGGCGTGCCGCCCCGAGTGGTTGCGGGCCTGCCTTCACGTGCAGGCCGCGACGGAGGGGAGGAAGTCCGAAGCCAACTGGCTTCGCGGGCCATCTTGCCCGGGTGTTGTTACCGCAGGGTTAATCCAGCGCGATTGTCCGAAAGGCATGGGGTCAAGGGGGCCACTGCCCCGTCGTGCCGAAGGCGCGCTCCGCCCGCTCCGTCGTGCCGAAGGCGCGCTCCGCGCGGGGCGGGCCCAGGGCAGAGTCCTGGCCTGGCTTCCTTTCCGGCTCCGATTGCAATGATTGCCCGATTTCCCTCATAATTCGCCTCCAGGATGTCCCGTATGGCACTGGTGTCAAACCCTGTCCGCTTCGCGGCTCTGGCGCTGGCCGGGTCGCTGGCGGCTTGCGCCTCCGGTGGCCCCGCCACCGGGCCGAACCTCGCCGCCTCCAGTTACCACCCCGGCGTTTCCTGTGCCCCGTTCGCCCGCGCGTTGTCCGGTGTTGCCCTGTATGGCGAGGCCTATACGTGGTGGGCGGCGGCCGCCGGCCGCTATGACCGGTCGGCGCAGCCGGAAGTCGGGGCGGTGCTCGTGCTGCGCCGGGAAGGAAGGCTGCCGTCCGGCCATGTCGCCGTGGTGTCGCGCGTGCTGGCGTCGCGCCGGCTCCTGCTGATCCAGGCCAACTGGATGCCGGGCGAACTCACCGAGGATCATCTCGCCATCGATGTGTCGGAGCGCAACGACTGGACCGCGGTGCGCATGTGGTGGCCGCCCACCAACAGCATGGGCAGCCATGTCTATCCGGCCTACGGCTTCATCCTGCCGCCCGCACCGGCCAGCCACGAAGCGCTGCGCCGGGCCGCCCGCCCGGCCGCGAGGCTGGCGCTGAACGGCGGATAACCCTAAACTCGGCGCCATGTCGCTGCCCGCCCGCCGGGCTGGCGCGGCGAAAAAAGCATCGCTTGCATCCGGGCACAGGGCAAGCCATGTCGTGGCCACGGGGCGACGCCCCTTCTGGAGGACGCTCATGGGTAGCTTCAGCATCTGGCATTGGCTGGTTGTTCTGATGGTCGTTCTGCTGCTGTTCGGCAGCGGCAAGGTCAGCACGCTGATGGGCGACTTCGCCAAGGGCATCAAGGCGTTCAAGAAGAACATGTCGGAAGACAGCGATGCCTCGATGGAGGCGTCGGCCGACAAGCCGCCCGGCTCGATCCCGCCCCCCGCCAGCAGCACCGGCACCACCCAGACCCACAGCACCCAGAAGGCCTGATCCGGCGGCTGCCGATGGCGCGGGGGCATTGACGTGCTCCCCCTCGTTGCGGTCGTGACCAGCCTCGAGGGCACGACCACACCGCACAGTTTCATCCACGACGTGCTGTTCCCGTTCGCCCGCGCGCGGCTTGGCGGGTTTCTGCAAGCGCATGCCGCCGACCCCGAGGTGGCCGGGCACCTGGCGGAGGTGCGCCGTCTGGTGCCCGGGCGGCCCGAGTTGCAAACCTTGATGCATTGGATGGACCAGGACGCGAAAACCACCCCGCTGAAGGCGTTGCAGGGCATGGTCTGGCGCGAAGGTTATGGCGAAGGCGGCCTGGCCGGGGCCGTCTATGCCGACGTGCCGCCGGCGCTGCGAAGCTGGGAAGCTGCCGGGCTGCGGCTGTTCTGCTTCTCGCACGGCTCCACCGAAGCGCAGCGGCTGATTTTCCGCCATTCCGGGGCTGGCGACCTGTCCGGCCTGTTCAGCGGTTTTTTCGACACACGTGTGGGCAGCAAGCGCGAGCCCGAAAGTTTTTCCCGGCTCGCCATCGCCATTCGCCTGCCGCCGGCGGAAATCCTGTATCTGTCCGACGCCGAGGCGGAACTCGATGCGGCGGCGGCGGCCGGAATGCGTAGCTGCCAACTGGTCCGGCCGGATCATGTGACGCGCCCGAGCGACCGGCACAGGGTGGCGGCGGATTTTTCCGCCGTGGCCGCCCCCTTGGGGCTGGCCGGAGGAGGCTGCGGAGACCGCAGTCCGCGGCGGCCGCGTTAAGCGTTTTTTTATCAAGCCGTGTTCTAATTGATGCGTCAGCACTTCCTGCGTGGGTGCCGCACCAAATCAAAGACGGGATGTTGCGGCAAAGCCGGCAGCAATGCACGGGTTTCTGTTTCCGCCCCGTTCCGTGCAACAATCTGCGTAGGGCAGCTGCGGCGATGGCGAGGTGATGATCTGCTCATCACTGGCGCTTCACAGCAATGTGATGATTTTTGTCACGCGACAATCACAAAATCCATATCTTGGGGTTCGAATGGTTGTTATCCACAACTTTCTCGCCCGCCAGCTATTTGTGCGGTTGACTGCGGCTGCATGTCTCCACAATATTTTGTGGCCGCAGGAAGGGATACCCACGATATGGAGTGGACGGAAGAAAACATTGCCCGCCTCCGGGAACTTTGGGCCGAAGGGCATTCGACCGCCGAAATCGGCCGGCGCATGGGCATTTCAAAAAACGCCGTCGTGGGCAAGGCGCACCGGCTGGACCTCGATGGCCGCCCCTCGCCGATCCGCCGGGAGGGCGACGCCGAGGCGCTCCATTTGGCCGCGCCGCGCCGCATGACCGGCCCCACCCTGCCGCCACTCGCGGCTGCCGCGCCGATCGCGGTGGTGGCGCCGCCCCCGCTGCCGCGCCCTGCCCCGGCGGCGCCCCGCGCGGAGATGCCCAAGCCGCATGTGGTGGTGCCGGTGCCTGCGCGCGCGCCGCGCACGCACACCTGCTGCTGGCCGCTCGGCGACCCGGGCACACGCAGTTTCCGCTTCTGCGACGCGGGGGCGACGCACGGCAAGCCGTACTGCGCCGAGCATGCGGCGGTCGCCTACGTGAAGGTCCGCGACCGGCGCGAAGAAGCCGCGGCCTGATCCGGCCGCGACACCCTACATCGTCTTCAGCGCCGACAGCACGGTGGTTTCGGTCAGCACCTGCGGCAGCAGCACAGGTGCCCGGCGCCCCGGCGGGTAAAGCACATAAAGCGGCACCCCGTCGCGCCCATGGCTGCGCAGGAACCGGGTGATCCCGGCATCCCGCAGCGTCCAGTCCCCGGTCAGGGTCACCACGCCGCGGGACGCGAACGCCTGCCGCACTGCGGGCTGGTCGAGCGCCACCCGTTCGTTGACCAGACAGGTCACGCACCAGGCGGCGGTCATGTTGACGAAGACCGGCCGCCCCTCCTGGCGGAGCGCCTCCAGCCGCGCGGCGGAGAAGCGTTCCTTCCCCGCCTCCGGTGCGCTCGTTTGCGATGCAAGCGTGGCCGTTATGGCGGGGCTGGCGGCGATGCCCGATAGCACCGCCAGCGCCGCCAGCGCCGCCGCCAGGGCAGCGGCGTGTAAAATCCGCCGTCCGCGCAGACCGAGCCCGCCATCCTCGAGGCTGCGCTGACCCAGCCCGGCCGCCCAGGCGACAAACCCCACCAGCACCAGCCCGGCGGCGGTGGCCGCCACCCCGGCCGGTCCGGCCTCCTGGCCCGCCACCCAGAACAGCCAGGCGCAGGCGCCGTACATCGGAAAGGCGAGCACCTGGCGCACCAGGTCCATCCACCGTCCCGGCCGGGGCAACACCCGGGCGAAGCCCGGCAGGGCGGCAAGCACCAGGTAGGGGGCGGCGAGCCCGAGCCCCATGGCCAGGAACACCGCCAAAGTCAGCCCGGCCGATCCGGCCCCGAGGGCGGCGCCAATCGCCACCCCCATGAACGGCGCGGTGCAGGGCGTGGCCACCAGCACGGCGAGCAGGCCGGTGAAGAAGCTGCCGGCGTGGCCGCCGCGCCCCGCCAGCGACTGTCCCGCGCCGGTGCCGCCCAGCCGCAGCTCGTAAACGCCGGACAGGTTCAGCCCGACGGCGAACAGCACCCAGGCCATGCCGGCAACGAATGCCGGCGACTGGAACTGAAACCCCCAGCCAACCGCGTCACCCGCCCCGCGCAGGGCCAACAGCGCCGCCCCCACCAGCAGGAACGTGGCGACCACGCCGGCGGTGTAGGACAGCGCGTGCGCCACCGCGTGCCGGTGCGCGGCCCCGGAAAGCCCCGCCAGCCCGACCGCCTTGACCGCCAGCACCGGAAACACGCAGGGCATCAGGTTGAGGATCAACCCGCCCAGCAAAGCGAAGCCGATGACGCGCCACAACGGCAGGTCCGGCGTGGCCGGCGGGCCGTCCGGCGCCGCCGTGATGTCCAGCGCGGTCTGCTGCCCGCCGGCATCGCGCACGCTCAGCACGCCGGCAAGCGGGGCATCCGCCCGGAACGCCTCGCCGGGTTTCAGTGCGAGGGTGAAAAGCCCATGCTCCATCCGCAGGGTTTGCGCGGCCGGGCCGTCCACGGTGCCGGGGGCGGCGGGAATGAACCAGGCCTCGCGCACCGACGCGGGGGAGATGCCGCCGCCGCTGATTGTCAGCGTGCCGTCCGCCGCCACCTGCGCGGACCAGGGCGAGGGGCGCGGCAGGGCGGCCTCGGCGGCGGCGAACAGCGGCGCTTCCGGCGAGGGGGCGGGTATGCCGGTGGGCAGATCGAGGCGGAAATCGCCCTCCTCCGGCACGCAGATATCTTTGCAGACCAACCAGCTCGCGTGCAGTCGCACCGTGTTGGCCGGGCCGCGAACAGCGGCGGCGAGCAGCACGTCGCCGCTGTAGCCGTAGGTCATCAACGGCCCTTCCGGCTGGCGTTGCGGCGCCGGCCAGGCGATGGGTCCGGCGCTGGCGCCGTCGGGCAGGGTGAATTGCAGCTCCGGGGCGATGCCGGCATCGCCGGGGTTGCGCCAGTAGGTGTGCCAGCCGGGCGCCAGACGCAGGCGCAGGCCGACATGGAACGGAACGCCGGGGTCGATGGGGGTGGTGTCGGAAATCAGGGCGGCAGTGGCGCGGGGGCTGCTGACGTCGGCGCGGGCCGGTGGGGCGAGAACGAGCAGGACCAGCGCGGCGAACAGGCGCAGGAATGCGGTCATGATGTCCTCGATGCAGGATAAGTAAGGAAGGCCAGGGCTCTGCCCTGGACCCCTTTACTTAAGGTAATGGGGTCCAGGGGGCCACCGCCCGTCGTGCCGAAGGCGCGCTCCGCGCGACGGCGGGTCCAGGGCAGAGCCCTGGCCTTCCTTAACTTTTTGCAAGGCCCTCATGTCCGATCTGTGCCTCCCGGAGGTCTTGGCCGCGCTAGCAGCCGGCCGCAACGCCGTGCTCATCGCCCCGCCCGGCGCCGGCAAAACCACCCTGGTCCCCCTCGCTTTGCTAGAGGCGGCGTGGCTCGGCGCGGGCAGCATCGTCATGCTGGAGCCCCGCCGCCTGGCCACCCGCGCCGCCGCCAGCCGCATGGCAGATCTGCGCGGCGAGGCGGTCGGCGGCACCGTCGGCTACCGCACAAGGCTGGACTCCGCGGTCTCCGCCGCCACTCGCATCGAGGTGGTCACCGAAGGGCTGCTGGTCCGCCGCCTGCAATCCGATCCGGGGCTGGAGGGTGTGGCCTGCGTCATTCTCGACGAGGTGCACGAGCGCGCCCTGGAAGCCGACCTCGCGCTGGCGTTTTGTCTGGACCTGCAGCGCCAATTGCGCCCCGAACTGCGCCTGCTCGCCATGTCGGCCACCGCCGACGGCGCCCGGCTCGGCCCGCTGCTGGGCGCGGTGGTGCTCGAAAGCGCCGTCCGCCCGCACACGGTGGCGGTCGCGCATGCGGCGCGCGACATCGCCGAGCTGCGGGATTTGCCCGAGGCGCTGGCCCGCGCGGTGCGGGCGGCGCTGGCGGCGCATGCGGGCGACGTGCTGGCCTTCCTGCCCGGCATGGGCGAAATCCGCCGCGCCCAGGCGGCGCTGGAAGGCTGCGGCGCGCTGGTGCTGCCGCTGCACGGCGACCTGCCGCCCGCCGAGCAGGATCGCGCCCTGCGCCCGGCCGAGGGCCGGCGGGTGGTGCTGGCGACCTCGATCGCCGAGACCTCGCTGACCGTGCCCGGCGTGCGCATCGTCGTCGATGGCGGCTGGCGGCGGGCGCCGCAGCTCGACCCCGCCACCGGGCTGACCCGCCTGGTCACCCGCCGCATCAGCCGCGCCGCCGCGCATCAGCGCGCCGGCCGGGCCGGGCGCGAGGGGCCGGGGGTGGCGATCCGCCTGTGGACGGCGGCGCTGCACCGCGGCCTGCCGGAGTTCGACCGGCCGGAAATTCTGCAAGCCGAATTGTCGGGCCTGCTGCTGGATTGCGCCGCCTGGGGGGAAGCCCCTGCCGATTTGCCCTTTCCGGACCCGCCGCCCGCCGCGGCGCTGGCCGCCGCGGCCGCGCTGCTGGATGATCTCGGCGCGCTGGCCCAGGGCCGCATCACCGAACGCGGCCGGGCGATGGCGCGGCTGGGGTCGCATCCGCGCCTGGCCGCCATGATGCTGGAAGCCACCACCCAAGGGCAGGCGGCGCTGGCGGCCGACCTCGCCGCCTTGCTGGAGGAGCGCGACCCGCTGCGCAATGCCGAGGCGTCCTGCGATATCGGGCTGCGGCTGGCGGCCCTCGAGGGCGGCGGGGCGGAGGCCGATCGCGGCGCCGTCGCCCGCATCCGCCGCGCCGCCGGCCAGTATCGCCGCCGCCTGCGCGTGCCGGCCGGACCGGAGGGCGACCCGGCCCCGCTGCTGGCCGCTGCCTTCCCCGACCGGATCGCCCAGCGGCGCGGCGAACCGGGCAGTTTCCGCCTGTCCGGCGGCGGCGGGGCGAAGCTGCCGCTGGCCGACCCGTTGTCGAAGGCGAAGCTGCTGGCGGTCGGCGCCCTCGACGCCAAGGGGTCCGCGCGCATCCGCCTCGCCGCCCCGCTCGACCCGGCTTCGCTGCCCGCCTCGGTCGCCGCCCGCATCACCGAAACGGTGGAGAGCGGCTTCGATCCCACCAGCGGCGCGGTGCTGTCGCGCCGCCGCCGCCGGCTCGGCGCGCTGGTGTTGGAAGACCGCACCGAGCCGGCCGATCCCGCCGCCGTCGCCGCCTGCCTGGCCCGCGCCGTGCCGCTGGCCGCGCTCCCCTGGACCGACGCCGCCCGCCAGCTGCAGGCGCGGGTGGCGCTGATGCGCGGGCTGGAGCCGGCGGACTGGCCCGATCTGACCGATGCCGCCCTGGACGCCGACCGGAGCTGGCTGGAAGCGCCGCTGCACGGGCTGTCGCGCCTGGCCGACGTGGCGCGGATCGACCTCGCCGCGGTGCTGCGGGCGGCGTTGTCCTGGCCGCTTGCCGCCCGGCTCGACCGTGACCTGCCCACCCATCTGGCCCTGCCCGGCGGCCGCGCGGCCGTGGACTACACCCAGCCGGTGCCGGTGGCCGAGGCGCGCGCCCAGGCTTTCTACGGCCTGACCGAAACGCCGCGCCTGGCCGGCGGCCGGGCGGAGATCCGGCTGGCGCTGCTCTCGCCGGCCGGCCGGCCGGTCGCCATCACCGGCGACCTCGCGGGGTTCTGGCGCGGCGCCTGGGCCGATGTGCGCAAGGACATGCGCGGCCGCTACCCGAGGCACCACTGGCCGGACGACCCGGCGACTGCTACGGCGCATCGTTCCTGACGTAATCTTGTTGCCCGCCCATCGCATCGCCACCTGCATCATCCGACCGCCATCCACCCTGCGCGAAAACGTCCGGAGCCGAACCAGATGACCGCCCTGCTGTCCCGCCGCATCGCGATCGCCCTGGCCGCCGCCGCGGTCGCAGGCTGCAGCAGCCCTGCCACCGCCCGCGTCGGGCCGGACAGTTTTGCCCCGCTGGTCAAGCGGGTGCTGCCGGCGGTGGTGAACATCGCCGTCGTCGAGGCGGTGGCGCAGGACAACAACGACCCGCTATCGGTGTTCCCGCCCGAAATCCGCCGCCAGTTCCGCCAGCACATGCCGCAGCGCCGCCGCGAGGTGCAGGGCAGCGGCTCGGGGTTCGTCATCGACCCGGCCGGGCTGATCGTCACCGCCGCCCATGTGGTCGGCAACGCCGAGAAAATCGTGGTGGCGCTGCTGGACGGCACCGAACTGTCGGCCGAGGTGGTCGGGTCGGACCAGCTGACCGATATCGCGGTGATCCGGGTCAAGCCGGCAGCCCCGCTGTCCAGCGTGACCTGGGGCGACAGTCGGACGCTGGAAGTCGGCGACTGGGTGGTGGCGGCCGGCAACCCGTTCGGGCTCGGCGGTTCGGTCACCGCCGGCATCGTCTCGGCGCACGGGCGCGACATCGGCTCGGGCCCGTATGACGATTTCATCCAGATCGACGCGCCGATCAATCCCGGCAATTCCGGCGGCCCGCTGTTCAACACCGACGGTGACGTGGTGGGCATCAACACCGCGATCCTGTCGCCCACCGGCAGCTCGGTCGGCATCGGCTTCGCCATCCCGAGCGAACTCGCCGGCCGGATCGTCGCCGAGTTGCGCGAAAAGGGCCGCATCGAGCGCGGCTGGCTCGGCGTGGCCATGCAGGATATCCGCGAGCACGGGGTGGCGATCGCCGAGGTCGGCCGCAACGGGCCGGCCGGCAAGGCGGGCTTGCGGGCCGGCGATATCGTCACTGCCGTCAACGGCCAGACGGTCGAGGATTCCAACGCGCTGCTGCGCGCCGTCGCCGCCATCCCGCCGGGGCAGACCGCCCGCCTGACCGTGCAGCGGCAGGGACGCGAGATCGAATTGTCCGTCACGGTCGGACGCCGGCCGAACAACGAGGGTTGACCGCGATGCGCATCCTGGTGGTGGAAGACGACAAGGACGTGGCCGGCTTCGTGGTGAAGGGCCTGAAGGAAACCGGCCACGTGGTGGAACACGCCGATAACGGGCGCGACGGCCTGTTCCTGGCCGCCAGCGAGAATTTCGACGCCATCGTGCTCGACCGCATGCTGCCCGGCGGCGTCGACGGGCTGCGCCTGCTGGAGACGCTGCGCGCCCAGGGCAACCAGACGCCGGTGCTGTTCCTGTCGGCCATGGCGCAGGTGGACGACCGGGTGCGCGGCCTGAAAGCCGGCGGCGACGACTACATGACCAAGCCCTTCGCCTTCTCCGAACTGCTCGCCCGGGTGGAGGCGCTGACGCGGCGCGGCAAGAACGACACCCCGGCCACCAAGCTGACCGCCAGCGACCTGGAGATGGACCTGCTGTCGCGCACCGTCCGCCGCTCCGGCCAGAAGATCGACCTGCAGCCGCGCGAGTTCCGCCTGCTGGAATACCTGCTGCGCCATGCCGGCCAGGTGGTCACCCGCACCATGCTGCTGGAAGGCGTGTGGGACTACCATTTCGACCCGCAGACCAACGTCATCGACGTGCATGTCTCGCGCCTGCGCCAGAAAGTGGACAAGCCGTTCCCGACGCCGCTGATCCACACCGTCCGCAACGCCGGCTACATGCTGCGCGGGGATTGAGCCGGTGCGGCAGATCGCCGCCGACCTGTCGGACTGGGCGGCGGCGCAACTGCGCTGGCTGGCCCACCGGGCCCGCATGGACACCTGGCTGGTGCTGCACCCGCAGACGCTGCTGCGCTCGGCCGGGGTGCGGTTCGGCATTATCTATGCCGGGCTGTTCACCCTCAGCGCTGTCGCCCTCACCGCGTTTCTGTGGTGGTCCACCGCCGGCCTGCTCGACCGGCAGACCGAAACGGCGATCAACGCCGACGCGCAAGGGCTGGTGGAACGCTTCATGGACGGGCCGAACAACCTGGTGGAGACGATCCAGGACCGGCTGAGCGCCAATGTCGACGACGACGCCATCTACCTCCTGGCCGATGCCTCGCTGCGCCCTGTCGCCGGCAATCTCGAGGTCTGGCCGCGCATGGTCACCGGCGACACCGAATGGACCGAAATTCCGATCGACCGCGCCGGGGTGCTGGGGCTTGCCCGCATCCGCCAGTTCCTGCTGCCCGGCGGCTACCATTTGCTGGTCGGGCGCGACGTGCAGGCGCGCGCGCAATTGCGCCGCATCCTGGGCGATGCGCTGATCTGGGCGCCCTCGATCGTGGTGGCGCTCGGGGTTGCCGGCGCGCTGGCGGTGCGCAGCCTGTTCCGCATCACCATCAACGACGTGGCCGCCACCGCCGCCGCCTTCAGCCGCGGCGACCTGACGCGCCGGGTGCGGGTGACCGGCATGGGCGACGAGTTCGACCGGCTGGCCGAGGAAATCAACAACATGCTGGAGCGCGTCGCCACCCTGATGGACGGGGTGCGCCAGGTCTCCAACGCCATCGCCCACGATCTGCGCACGCCGATCACCCGCGCCCGCGCCCGCCTGGAGGATGCCGCCCGCTCGGCCCGCACCGAGGCCGATCTGCACGCCGCCATCGAGCGCGCGCAGCACGACCTCGACGGCATCGTGGCGGTGTTCCAGGCGCTGCTGCGCATCGCCGAAATCGAGGCCGGCGCCCGCCGCTCGGCCTTCGCGCGGGTCGATCTCGGCCCGCTGCTGTTCGACCTGGTCGAGCTGTATACCGCCGCCGCCGAAGACAACGGACAGCTGCTGGAGCACGCCATTCCGCCGATCCTGCCCATCTTCGGCGACCGCGACATGCTGCAGCAGGCGGTGGCCAACCTGCTCGACAACGCGTTGAAATTCTCCCCGCCCGGCAGCACCATCCGGCTCGAGGCCGCGGTGACCGGGCGGCTGCTGGAAATCAGCGTGTCGGACCAGGGGCCCGGCATCCCGGCCGACGACCGTCCGCGCGCGGTCGAGCGGTTCTTTCGCGGCGAGAGCGCGCGCAGCACCCCCGGCTCGGGGCTGGGCCTGTCGCTGGTGCAGGCGGTGGCGGTGCTGCACGGCGGCACCCTGCGCCTGGAAGACAACCGCCCCGGCCTGCGCGCGGTGATGTCGCTGGCCGCCCTGACCGCCGCCAATGCCCCGCACGCGCTTTCCTGACGAAAGCGTCACGTTCGGCCAAGTTCATGGTATGACGGATGGGCGCATCATGAGCGCATTGACCACGGGGGTATGTTCTGTGTCGCGACGCCGGATGATTGCCGGCCTGCCCGTCTGGTTCGCCCTGGTGGTGGCCGCGCGCGCGCAGCCGACCCAGACGGATGTGCCGTTCCCCCAGACACTTTTGCCGCCCCCCGAAACCGACGTGCCGCCGGCCCGCGTCACCTCCGACAGCCCGGCCTTCTGTACCCAGCTGGCCGGCCAGATCCGCCAGGAAGCCCGCACCCACCAGCCCGCACCGGTGCCCGAGGAAGTGTGGACCCTGCGCCAGGAGGGCACCAAGATGTGCGGCGAGGGCCATCTGCGCCCGGGCATCCTGCGCCTGCGCCGGGCGCTGCAGATCCTGCGCGGCGAGGAGACGGACCCGCGCTGAGGAAGCAAGGCCAGGGCTCTGCCCTGGACCCGCCAAGGGCCGGGAGGCCCTTGGAACCCATGATTATTATAACGTTTCCGAGAAGATGCCACCCGGCCGCTTTCGTCGCAATTCGCACGCATACCCGACGCCGAAACACATCCCGTATGCTAGAGTGCTGACGGAACTCAAACCGATCGTCCGCGGACGGGAGCCTGAAACATGACCCTCACCTTTCCGGATCGCGAGCCGTTGCGCCTCACCCCCGAGCGGAAGACTGCGCCGCCGTGGTTGGGCGTGACCGTCGGTCTGGTCTTTCTGGCGTTCGCGTGCGCGGCTTTCGCCTATCGCGGCCTTTTCGAGGGTTTTGTCTGGGCCTGGCCTGCCCTGCTGATCGGCGGCCTGTGCGCACTGGTCGGCCTGATCGCGCTGCAGGGGGCCTATTACAATGTGCGGCGCGGACGTACCCCCAACCTCCAGATCGACCTCTCCGCCAATCCCATTGCGCGCGGAACACCGGCGACGATCACGATCACCCAGCCCGGGCCGGCTGACTGGCGGTCGCTGCGCGTCACGGTTCAATGTTTCGAGCAGACCTTCAAATGGGGTGAGCACGCGCACGCGGACGACGATCGGCTTGGCGATAATAGCTTCGTGTCGACCGATGAGAAGCTCGTCTCCGAGCTGATCCTCTTCGACGTCTCGAACACGCATGTCGCGCGGGGTCAAAACTGGCAGCGTCAATGCCACGTCGACCTCCCGCAGAGCGCCCGCGCCTCGTTTCGGGAGCGCGACAACGGCGTGGAGTGGCGTGTGAAGATCGACGGCGTAACGGCGTCGGGCTTGCGCGTCCCTGAGGTCTACGGCTTCAGCGTGTCCTGAACGCAGTCAAGCAGTTTGGGCGCACTTCCGATCGCCTCTTCGGCATCCTGCCCCTTGCTGACGTGGTGCGCCGAGCCTGCGATCGAGCCCGTCGCGGACAGCCCGAAATTGTCATTTCGAACACCAAGCAAGCCGTAGGGTGGGCTTCAGCCCACCAACGCAAGCCCATCAGACGCAAACGTGCCCCCAGAAAACGATGTCTCTTCCGCACAAATTTCGGCAACTCCGCTCGCGAGGCCGGTGCCTCCGTTCGGAGAAGCGAGATCGATTGGGCGATCGAGGAAGCAGAACCGGCTAACGCTGGCGCGCGGTTGTAACTTGCGACGGTGGGCTGAAGCCCACCCCACTTTCTTTAGGCATAATCAACGAAAGTTATCTCCCATATATGTTGTAATAAGATGCTGAAACGCGTCTTTTGACTTACATTCATTTCGTTCGTTATTTGGAAAAATCACAAAGCAAACTACAGGCTTAACATCCCAATATTTCTTGACAGGATCAGCACGAAACAGGAATTCTCCGTAATTGGTCCCCTCGTAAGCGTCAAACAATATCTCCGTCTGAACTGGCTGATCCGAACTTCCCGTGCCAGTCGACGTGTTATCGACGATCATGAAGCACTTGTTTTTTCTGGATCATAGTGATTTGCGAAATTAGCAAATTGTTGCTTATCCCAACCCTTTGAAATGAAGACATCTTTGGCTTGCCTTGCGCATCTCTCTTGAAAGTCGAAGGCTGCGGACCTAGCCGCCGTTTGAATCTGAATGGAGAGTTGATCTATTGTGTGTTGCTGCTGTCGGATAGTGGTATCATGCGAATATACCAACAGCGAAAGCACTGCGACGACGGGAACCAATAGGAACATTCCGACTTTCATGGATTCACAAGCCTCACAATCATTATGTGACTAACGCTATCCCGTTGCCTACACTTTAGGCCACCGATCATCCTGCTGAATGTAAATGCCCAGAGATTCACAGATACATTTCCATCTTTCGGCGTTCCACTGGTATGTTTTTCCATTAGCATCAGAAGCGACGCTATTCGAAAGCCCAATTAGTGCCTTCGAGGCTTGCAATACTTTGCTCCGCGAAGGAAGCTAAAAGGCGCGGGATACTGGAACATAAGGACGCACGAGGAATAGGTGGGAGTGTAGCAAGCCGTAGGGTGGGTCAGCGAAGCGCCACCCACCAACGCAAGCCGCTGTTTGCACAGGCATTTCGGGATCACGCACGATGCCGCCGAGCCTGCCCAAAAAAAGCAAGCCATACAGCAAGCGTAGGGCGGAAAAGCGAAGCGTATTCCGCCTCTTGCGTGTCACCGCCGCTTTCGTGCCTCCGGTGGCTCCCCGTCGCCGCTGCCTATCCAGCCGGCAGCAAGCCGCGGGGCGGGAAAGCCAAGCGTATCCCGCCTCGTGCGCGCCGCCGTCGTTCCTCCACCGACGCCCCGCCAACCGCCCGTCGCGACGGCGAAATTCGCCGCGCTCTCCCGCCCTGCCTGCGCGCTACCTCATCCGGGAAGCCAGAAGCGACTGCACCCCTTCAAGGTCTTCGCGACACATATCCGCGTTATAATCGGCTTTCGCAGCCACAAGGATCTCCAACGCCTCCCGGTAAGCCGCCGCCGCCGCCTCCAGACGCGCGGTCCCGCTCTCACCCGCAAGCGTCCAGAGCACGGTGCCGAGGTTCATCTGCGTCACTGCCGATTGCAGCGGCACGCGCGCGCGCGTCCGTTCCTCCAGCGCCGCGCGATAGGCCGCCACCGCCGCCTCCAGACGCGCCGTCCCGCCCTCACGCGCCCCGGCCGTCCCGCTTTCAACCTCGCCAAGCGACGCAAGCGCGACGCCGAGATCGTTCTGCGTCTCCGCCCAGTCGAGCGGCACGCGCGCGCGCGTCCGCTCCTCCAGCGCCGCGCGATACGCCGCCACCGCGTCCTCCAGAAGCGCCCGCCCGGCCTCGAGCTTCCCAAGCGTCTCAAGCGCGGCGCCGAGATCGCTCTGCGTCTTCGCCCATTGCAGCGGCAGACGCTCACGTGTCCGCTCCGCCAGCAACCGACGGTACAATGCGATGGAGCGACGCAATGCATCTTTGTCACCGCTCGCGTCGCCCTGCCGGTAAATTGCGTCCGCCTGCCGCTCCAGGTAGCGGCCGCGCTCATCCGGATGCCCGGCCGGAACATACGCCGCCGCCTCGCCGAACAATTCCGCGGCCGGCTTGAAGTGACGTTCGGTCAGCGCGATAGCGCCCTCGGTCGCCGTTGAACCCGCCGCGCCAAGCATCTGCGCGTCCTCGGCTGCCTGCGCGTGCAGCGTGCGGGCCTCCAGCGCCGCGACGATCTGCGCCTGGGTTGCTTGCCGCAACAACGCATGTGCCCGCGCGAGCCGGCCATATTGGATCGCGGCCTTTGCCTGCGCAACCAACGCCCGCGCCGCCGGGTTGTCCGGGGCCAGCGCGGCGGCCTGCGCTTGCAGCCGCCGGTAGTCGTTGGCGAGCTTTGTCAGCACTTCAACCTGCCGGTCATCGGGCATGTCGTGCTGTTCGCCGGCAATCCGCAGCAGCGTCGTCGCTGCCTCCGTGCTCACCCCGAGCGTCTTGCCAATGCCGATGATGCGATCACGCAGCGGCGCGCTGGCGCCTTGCACCACCGCCTTGGTCAGCTGGTTGAGCTGCTCGGATGTAAGCCCGAAATTGCAACTGACGATGTAGCCGGTCACGTCGCGGCCCGGCGGGATGGCGCATGGCGCCGCTGCAACGCTGGCCTCGTCCAGGGCGACCGCACTGCGCGCGGCGGCAATCGCGAGAGCAACGATCAGCGGCAACGCCCATCGCAACCCCGGCCTCATCGAGGCCGGCCTGTGGCGCTGGTCGGAACATTTGCGCAATTGACGGCATGACCCGACGCATCGCCCCCGGCGCCTGCGCCACATGGCCCAACATCGACATGCGTGCCGCCCTCGCGACCGAAAGCCCATGCAAGAATGTCTGCCGCGCCGATCGCAACACCGCCCAAGCCCGCGACCGTGCCCAGGGACGAAAGGTCCATTCCCGGCCGTTCCTTGCCGTCACGTGATGAGCATACCACGCAATGACATCCGCAGACCCGAAATCGGTACCGCCAGCGTCCGACGCCCCATCCCGTCCGTCCCCTCGCATCGAGGCACGCCCGCTATCGTAATCTCCCTTGCGATCCATCCCCGCGTATGCTAGGAAAATAATCCATGCACGCCCAACCCCACCCCGCCACCCCCAACCCCGCCCCATCCGTTGGCGCGGCCGGCTTCGGCGTCATCCTCCGCACCCTCGCCGCCCTCATCGCCCGCCGCTTCCTCCACGACCCGCTTCTCGCCGCCCTCATCATCCCGCTCTGGCAGCACCTCACCCGCGCAGCCCTCCGCCTCGACCGCCTCCTCGCCCGCCTCGCCGCCGGCCCCATCCCCCCGCCGCGGCCTCGCGCCACCAACCACAGCGGCCCGCGGCACAAATCACCCTTTCCCACCACCAGCGCCTGGCTGATCCGTGCCCTCGGCGCCGAGGCCGCCGCCTGCGCCGCCCAACTCGAGGCGCTGCTGGCCGATCCCGCCACCGCCGACCTGCTCGCCTGCACCGCCGCCCGCCGCACCCTCGCCCCGATCCGCCGCATGCTCGGCCTGCCGCCCGCGAACCCACCCCGTCCCGTCACGCCCGCATCCGCAGTAACGCACCGCCGCCCGCCGCCCCGGCCGGCCCCGATCCCGCACCACCCCACAATCGACCCGCTTCCCACCGGAAGCCGCCGTCCCTGGTGGCTGCCGCCGCCCCGTCTGCACTCCGGCTGATCCGGCGTGTTGGTCGCTGCGGGCAAGGAATGGGTTCCAAGGGGCCACTGCCCCTTGGCGGGTCCAGGGCAGAGCCCTGGCCTTCCTTGCCTAAGCCTGCTTCAACTCAATCAGGCTCTGCCGGATCTTCCGCCCCCGCAGAATCCGGTCCTCGATATAAGCCGCATCCCCCCACCGCACCGCCCGCGCCATCGCCTGCGCGTCCTCGGTGAAGCGCGCCAGCATTTCCAGCAGCGCCTCGCGGTTGTTGAGAAACACATCGCGCCACATCACCGGGTCCGACGCCGCAATGCGGGTAAAATCCCGGAACCCCGAAGCGGCGAATTGCAGCACCTCCTGCCGGGTCTCGCCTTCCAGGTCGTCCGCCGTGCCGCAGATGGTGAAGGCGATCAGATGCGGCAGGTGGCTGACGATGGCCAGCACCCGGTCGTGATGGGCCGGCTCCATGCTCGACACCATCGACCCGCAGCGCCGCCAGAACTCGGCCATCCGCTCCACCGCCTCCGGATCGGTGCCGGGCGGCGGCGTCAGCAGGCACCAGCGGCCCTCGAACAGCGAGGCAAAACCAGCATCCGGGCCGGAATACTCGGTGCCCGCCACCGGGTGCGCCGGCACGAAATGCACCCCGTCCGGCACCAGCGGCCCGACATCGCGGATCACCGACAGCTTGGTGGACCCCACATCCGTCAGGACGCAACCCGGCGCCAGATGCGGCGCGATCGCCTGGGCAAGCTCCGCATAGGCGCCCACCGGTGCGCACAACATCACGCAATCCGCCCCCTCGACCGCCAGCCCCGGGTCGAGTTCAGTGCGGTCGGCGATACCCAACTCACGCACGCGCGCCAGCGTCGCCGCGCTGCGCGCATTGGCCACCACCTCGGCCGCCAGCCCGCCGCGCTCGCGCGCCGCCCGCGCCACCGAGCTGCCGATCAGCCCGACGCCGAGCAGCGTCAGCCGGCGGAACAGCGGCTCAGCCATCCGTATCGCCGTCTTCCGCCCGGATCGACCTGAACGTGGCCAGCGCATCGGCCACCAGCGTACATTCCTCGGCGGTGCCGACGGTGATTCGCAAACAGTGCGGCAGGTCATAGGCCGCCATGCCACGCACGATGATCCCCCGCCCGCGCAGGAAACTGTCGGCCGCACGGGCGCGCGAAGCGGTGGCGAAATCGGCCAGCAGGAAATTGCCGTGGCTCGGCCAGACCTTGATGCCCAGTTCCTCCAGCGAAGCGGTCAGGCGGGCCCGCCATTCATTGTTGTGCGCGACCGAGCGCTCCACCCAGCCCGGCTCCGCCAGCGCCGCCACCGCGGCGGCCTGGGCGGCGATGTTGACGTTGAACACCCCGCGCACCCGGTTGATGGCGTCGATCACCGGCGGCGGCCCGTACGCCCAGCCCACCCGCATGCCGCCCAGGCCGAACACCTTGCTGAAAGTGCGCAGCATGACGGTGTTGTTGCCGGCATCCACCAGCGCCGTGCCGGGGTCGTAGCCCGCCTCGGTGACGTATTCGGCATAGGCGGCGTCGATCACCAGCAGCACCTTGGGCGGCAGGTCCTGGCGCAGCCGTTCCATCTCCGCCTGCGCCAGCAGGCTGCCGGTCGGGTTGTTCGGGTTGGCGAGGAAAACAATCCGCGTGGCCGGGGTGACGGCAGCCAGGATGGTGTCGACACAAGCGGTCAGGTTCCGCTCCGGCACCTTCAGCACCCGGCTTCCGGCATAGGTGCCGGCGATCTGGTACATGGTGAAGCCGTGCATCGTCATGATGATGTCGGTGCCCGGCCCACCATAGATGTGGCACAGATGCTGGATCAGCTCGTCCGAGCCGGTGCCGCAGACGATGCGCTCGGGCTCCAGCCCGAACCGCGCGCCGATCGCCCGCCGCAGCGCCGAGCGACCCGCCGTCCGGGTAGCGGTGGATTTGCGCGGCAACCTGGCGGAACGCCTCCTGCGCGCCGACCGGCGGGCCGAACGCGCCCTCGTTGGACGACAGCTTGATGATGCGGTTGATGCCCTGCAGATCCAACTCGCCGCCGACATAGGCGGCGATGGTCAGGATCTCGGGGCGGGGCGCGGGTCCGGTCATGCGTTGTCTCCCTCTACGGGCACGGCGTAGGCGCCCAGAACCACCGGCGGACGCAGCGCATCGGTCAGCGCCGCGAGCCTGGGGTCGTCGCCGGCCACGAAACCTTCCACCTCGACCAACGCGAGCGCCACCGGCACCCGCGGGTCCCGCCGCAGCAGCGTCTGGCCCTGGGTGAATCCGGCCGCGCCAAGCGCCGCGGCCAGGCGCGCCCGGCTCTGCTCGGGCGCGAGTTCGAGGGCGATGAGCGAGCGGTCCTCGCCGCTCGGGTCGGGCGGCACTGCCGCCACCACCAGCGCCTGCACCCGCGGCGCCCCCTCGGTGCGTGGACCCCATAGCGGCAGCCGCGCCACCACATGGATGCGCGGATCGGCCCCCCGGTGCAGCAGCGAGGTCCACCAGGGTTGCGCTTCCTCCTCGGCCGGCAGCGGCAGCACCGCCGCGGTGGCCGTGCCGGCGCCGACCTCGGCGATCGCCTGCGCCGGGCTGCGATAGACGCGCAAGGGGGTTAACGCGCCGAAATGCTCGCGGGCGCATTGCGCATATCCGTTGCCCGCCTCGGCCTCGCAGGCGGTGATGGCATAGGGCCCCTGCATCGAGGTGGTCGCCGCCAGCAGCTCCCGCCATACCCGCACAACGGCGCGGCGGGGCAGGGGGCCATGGTGGCGACGCAGCAGGCGGCGCAGGATGCCGGCCTCCCGGCCCGGACGCAGCGCCACCCGGCCCTTGCCGGCCTGGCTGCTCACCTGCGCCACCACCTCCGCCCGCGCCATCAACAGGTCATGGATGGCATCGTCCAGGCGATCGATCTCGGCGCGCAGGCCGAGCAGCGTGGCCGCGCGGTCATCCGTTGGGTCAGGGGTGCTCAATGCGGTGCTGGACATTCTTGCGGTGGGTTTGGAGGCGGTTGGAATAGCGGATGCGTGGCTGCCTGCATAGGCAGACGGGCCGCGTAGATGTTGCAGCCCGCCGGCCGCCGCCCTATGCGTTGCCGTCATGGACTCGGCGCAGCCCCCCCCCGATCACCAGCACGTCATCTTCGATGACGGGCTCGCGCTCGAGTGCGGGGTCATGCTGAAACGGCTGGTGGTGGCGTACCGCACCTACGGGCGGCTCAATGCGGAACGATCCAACGCCGTGCTGGTCTGCCACGCCCTGACCGGCGACCAATATGTCGCCGAGGCCCATCCGGTCACCGGCAAGCCGGGCTGGTGGGATACCGTGGTGGGCCCCGGCCGGCCGGTCGACACCGACCGGCTGTTCGTGATCTGCGCCAACGTGCTCGGCGGTTGCATGGGCTCCACCGGGCCGCGCAGCCTGCGCGACGACGCAGACGGCGGCCCCTGGGGCACCGACTTCCCGCCGGTGACTATCCGCGACATGGTCCACGCCCAAAAGCGCCTGGTCTGCCACCTTGGCATCACCCGCCTGTTCGCCGTCATCGGCGGCTCGATGGGCGGCATGCAGGCGCTGGACTGGGCCGCCGCCTATCCGGAGTTGGTGTTCGCCGCCGTGCCGATCGCCACCGCCGCCTACCACTCCGCCCAGAACATCGCGTTTCATGAAGTCGGCCGACAGGCGATCTTCGCCGACCCGGACTGGCAGGGCGGCCGCTACTGGGAGACCGGCAAGATCCCCGCCCGCGGCCTGGCGGTGGCACGCATGGCTGCCCACATCACCTACCTGTCCGAACAGGCGCTCACCCGCAAATTCGGCCGCCGCCTGCGCGGCCGGCCGGACGATACCACCGGCCTGTCGCTGTTCGGCGATATCTTCGAGGTGGAAAGCTACCTGCAACACCAGGGCAGCACCTTCGTGCGCCGCTTCGACGCCAATTCCTACCTCACCATCACCCGTGCCATGGACCTTTTCGACCTCGCCGCCGAATACGATGGCGACCTCTCAAAAGCCTTTGCCGGCACCCGCACACGGTTCTGCCTGGTCAGCTTCAGCAGCGACTGGCTGTTTCCCACCGCCGAAAGCCGGGCAATCGCCCGCGCCCTCAACCGGGCCGCCGCCAATGTCAGCTTCGTTGAAATTCCGTCCGACAAAGGCCACGACGCATTCCTGCTCGACGAGCCGGACTTCCATCGCACCCTGGCCGGCTTCCTCGCCGGCTGCGCCGAACATGCGGGGCTGCCTTCGTGAGGGGACGTAAAGCAAGCAAGGCCAGGGCTCTGCCCTGGACCCGCCAAGGGGCAGTGGCCCCTTGGAACCCATTACTTTTAGGCATTTGTCTTGAGAGGGGGGGTAGGAGTTGAACCGGTTCAGCGCCTCACCCCCATCTCAAAACAACTGCTTAAGTACCTGGGGTCCAGGGCAGAGCCCTGGCCTTCCTTGCTTACGCCGCCCCATGAACGCCCCCATGTCCGCCGCCGGCGTGCGGTATGTCGCCAAGAACATGCGGCTGGATTTTCGCTTGATTGCCGAAATGGTCGCCCCCGGCTCGCGGGTGCTCGACATCGGCTGTGGCGACGGCACTCTGATCGATCATCTGTACCGCACCCGCGGCTGCGACGCCCGCGGCATCGAGATCGACATGGCCGAGGTGACGCGCGCGGTCGCGCATGGCCAGCCGGTGATGCACGGCGATGCCGACACCGACCTGGCGCAGTACCCGGACAGCGCGTTCGACTATGTCGTGCTGTCGCGCACGTTGCAGGCGGTCGAGCGCCCGCGCGAGGTGTTGCGGCAGATGCTGCGCATCGGCGAGCGGGCGATCGTCAGTTTCCCGAATTTCGGCCACTGGCCGTTGCGCTGGCAATTGTTCTGGGGCGGGCGCATGCCGATGACCTCGGTATGGAGCCGGCCCTGGCACGAGACGCCGAACATCCATCCCTGCACCATCCGCGATTTCTTCGTGCTGTGCGGCGAAGAAGGCTACCGGGTCGAGCAATGGCTGGCGGTGGACGATGCCGGCCAACGCTCGCCCTGGCGCCGCTTCGTGGGACTGGCCAACCTGTTCGGCGAGCAGGCGCTGTTCCTGCTGCGAAAGGCATGAGCATGCGGCGCGGCATCTGGACGGCCCTCGTCCTGTTGCTGGGTGTCGCCGGCTGTGCGAAAGATCCGTATGCCGCCTATCAGCCGGTGCCGGCGGCGGAGCTGGAGCGGATGGTCGTCGGCAACAGCCTGCTGCTCGACCGCACCAAGGACTGGCCGTTCCAGACCTTGCTGTATCTCGCCCCGGGAGGCCGCGGCTGGCGCGACGCCCGGCTGGTGCCCGGCACCGACCCGCAGCCCGGCGCCATGGCGATGGTCATCGCCTGGGAAGCAAGCGACACCGACGGGCTGTGTCTGTGGTCGACGCCGCTGATCGGCGAAATGCCATCGTTCACCGCGCCGCACCGCGAATGCCTGCGCGTGCTGCGCGCGGCCGCCGCGCCGGAGACCCTGGCGGCGACGGCGAGCGACAAGCAACGCAGCATCACCGCGCCGTTGTCGCTGCGCAGCGGCAGTGCGTTCCCGCTGGAACGGATCGCGCAGTACCAGATGCAAGTGCGGGTGCTGTACGGCGGCCAGATTCCGGCCTGGCGAGCGCCCTGATCGCCATGTTCATCCGCGGAGTGCCGCTGCGATGACCATCGACACGCCGGCTGCCCGGTTTCTGCTGCTGCTGGGGCTGGGATTCTTCTTCGGTCTGGCGTTCGAGGATTTCTATACAGGCGCGAAGCAAATGCGGCCCGGTGGCGTCCGCACCTTCCCGCTGCTGGCGCTGGTCGGGGCGTTGCTCTACCGGCTGGACCCCGGCCAGTTGCTGCCGCTCAGCGCCGGGCTTCTGGTGCTGGGCTTCTGGCTCGCCTGCTACTACTGGCGCCATGTCGGCGAGATCGACGACGAGGGTCGGCCCAATGTCGGTCTGATGGTTCCGATCTGCAATGTCCTGGCCTACCTCATCGGGCCGGTGGCGCTGGTCGAGCCGCCCTGGGTTGCCGTCGGCGCCACGGTGGCGGGCGTGCTGCTGCTGACCGCGCGGGACCGGCTGCACGGGTTCGCGCGGCACATCCAATCCGGCGAGATCCTTACCGCCGGCAAGTTCCTGGTGCTGACCGGGCTGATACTGCCGCTGTTGCCGGACCAGCCGGTGACCACGCTCACCGATATCACGCCGCACCAGGTCTGGCTCGCGGTGCTCGCCGTCTGCACCGTTTCCTACGCCAGCTATCTGTTGCAGCGTTATGTCGCGCCGGCGGGGGCGGGGCTGTGGGTGGCGTTGCTCGGCGGGTTCTATTCCTCCACCGCCACCACCGTCGTGCTGGCACGCCGCATGCGCGCCGAGCCGCCGACCCTTCGGCAGGGGCAGGCCGGCATCATCCTGGCGACCTCGGTGATGTATTTGCGGCTGCTGGTCATCATCGCGATTTTTAACTGGCCGCTCGCCCTCGGTCTGGCGCCGATGCTGCTGGCGCTGACCGCGTCCGGGCTGGCGATGGCAGGCGTCTGGCAATGGGTCAACCGCGCGCAGGAAGGGCATGCCGGCCCGGCCGGGTCATCGTCCAATCCGCTGGAGCTTGGCGCGGCGCTGGTTTTCGCCTTCCTGTTCGTGCTGATTGCGCTGGTTTCGGCCTGGGCGCGGACGCATTACGGGGCGACCGGCATTTACTTGCTGGCGGGGATCGTCGGCGTGTCGGATATCGATCCGTTCGTGCTGAGCCTGGCCGAGCACGCCACCGGGGAAATGCCGGCGGGCGTCGGGATCGTCGCCATTCTCATTGCAACGTCGTCCAACAACCTGCTCAAGGCGGGGTATACGGTGGCCTTTGCCGGCGGTCGCGCGGCGTTGGCTCCGGTGGCGGCGCTCGGGGTGCTGGCGTTGGGGGGCGTTGGCGGGGCGGCTTGGCTGGCTGGGTGGATTGGGTGAAGGAAGGAAGGCCAGGGCTCTGCCCTGGACCCCGCCACTTAAGCATTTGTCTTGAGAGGGGGGTGAGGCGGTGAACCGGTTCATCTCCTCACCCCCCTCTCAAAACAAATGCTTAAAAGTAATGGGTTCCAAGGGGCCACTGCCCCTTGGCGGGTCCAGGGCAGAGCCCTGGCCTTCCTTCCTTCACGTAATCTCCCAGCCTGACACGCAACCGCAACGTCGCCGCCACGCCCGAGTAACACGCCACCTTTATGTGCAAGCCCATGTGCCCCACCCGATCCGCCTCGCTGCGCGTGGTCCAGATTTCCGACACGCATATCTCGACCCGCCATCAGCACTTCGCCGCCAACATCGCGGCGATGCGCGCCTGGGTGGCGGCGCAGAATGCCGACCTCATCATCAACACCGGCGATTTGTCGATGGACGGCGCGGCTGACGCCGCCGATCTCGACGCCGCTGCCGCCTGGCACCGCAGCCTCGGCGCGCCGGTGCACAGCGTGCCGGGCAACCACGACGTGGGCGACAGCGCCGCCCTGCGGCCTGACCAGACGGTGGACGATCGCCGGCTGGCCGCCTGGCGCGATCGCATCGGGCCGGACCGCTGGGTGGTGGAGGCCGCCGGGTGGCGGCTGATCGGGCTCAACGCCATGCTGCTCGGCACCGGCCACGCCGAGGAAGAAGCGCAGTTCGCGTGGCTGACCGGGGCCGCCGCGCACGCCGGTCCGATCGCGCTGTTCCTGCACAAGCCGCTGTTCATCGACAACGCGGATGAGTTCCCCCGCGGCTACTGGACGGTGCCGCCCGCGCCGCGCCGCCGCATGCTGGATATCCTGGCGGGGCGCGCGGTGACGCTGATCGCCAGCGGCCATTTGCACTGCCATCGGCAGCGCCAGATCGGCACGGCGCAGCACCTGTGGGCGCCATCCGCGGCCTTCGTGGTAGGGGACATGCAGGAGGACCTTGGCGGCGCTCGCCGGCTCGGTGCCATCGAGCATGTGTTCTCGCCCGCCGGCGTCGAGAGCCGGTACGTCCGTCCGGACGGGCTCGCGGACCTGCCGATCGACCCGGTGGCCCACACGATTTATCCGCCCCCGGTCGCCGGCCAGGCATGAGTGCGATGGAGCCGGCGCAGCTTGGCCTGATCGGCATCGCAAAGAGTTTCGGCCCCGCGCGGGTGCTGTCGGACATCTCGTTGCATGCGGCGCGTGGCGAATTCATCGCCCTGGTCGGCCCGTCCGGCTGCGGCAAGTCGACGCTGCTGCGCATCGCCGCCGGGCTGGAGCGGCCGGACCGGGGGCAGGTGCTGGTCGCCGGCCGCGACGTGACCGTCACCCGCGCGGCCGAGCGCGACATCGCCATGGTGTTTCAGTCCTACGCGCTCTATCCGCATTTCACCGCGCGGCAGAACATGGCGCTGCCGCTGGCGATGCGAAGGCTGGGGTTCGCCGCGCGTCTGCCGCTGATCGGCCGCCTGCTGCCGGGCAGCCGCGCCATCCGCGCCGGCATTCAGGCCGAGGTGGCGCAGGCCGCCGAAACCCTGCGCATCACCGCGCTGCTGGATCGCAAGCCCGGCCAGATGTCGGGCGGGCAGCGCCAGCGTGTGGCGCTCGGCCGCGCCCTGGTGCGCCACCCGCAGGCCTTCCTGATGGACGAGCCGCTGTCCAACCTCGACGCCAGCCTGCGCGTGCACATGCGCGCCGAGATCGTCGAGCTGCACCGGCGCACCGGCGTCACCACGCTGTATGTGACGCACGACCAGGAGGAGGCGCTGAGCATGGCGGACCGGGTGGCGGTCATGCTCGGCGGGCGGCTGCTGCAAGTGGCCGCCCCGGCCGATATCTACCGCGATCCCGCCCATATCGACGTGGCCTGCTTCATCGGCAGCCCGCGCATCAATTTGCTGCCCGTGCGGGTCGCCGGCGGGCGTGCCTCCTGGGGCGATCAGGTGCTCGCCGTGGGCGTGGCGGCGCCGGACGGGGCGGCGCTGCGCCTCGGCATCCGTCCTGAGGATGTGCGCCTGCACGCCGGGAAGCGGCCCGACGGCGTGCAACTGCGGGTGCTGCGGCGGGAGTTCCTTGGCGCCGAGGCCTTGTTGCACCTGCAGGCGCCGGATTTGTCCGACCCGGTCATCGCCCGCCTGCCGCCGGCCCGGGCCGGCGCTTACGAGCCCGGCGACGCCCTGCATCTCTCGGCCGCGGCGGGGTCCGTGCTGCTGTTCGACGAGTTGGGCGCGCGGGTGGCGCACGCCCCGGCCGGTGCGGCGTGCGATGCCGCCTGACGCCCCTGCCGTGCCGCCGGACCACGGCGAGGCGCGCGCCGCCTGGGGCCTGGCGGCGCCCACCCTTGTGCTCATGGCGGTGCTGCTGGTGGCGCCGACGGCCGCGGTGCTGGCTTTGTCGTTCACCGATGCCGAGCTCGGCGTGCCGGAGGTGCATTTTCTCGGCTGGTCCGCCTATGCCGAGTTGCTGACCGACCGCGACTTCCTGCGCGCCTTCGGCAACACCGCCCTGTACGTCGCCATGGTAACGCCCGCCGCGGTGGGGCTGGGCTTGGCGGCGGCGCTGCTGATCGAAGCGGAGACGCGGCTGCGCCCGCTGTTCCGCACCGCCTATTTCCTGCCGGTGGTGTCGCTGATCGTGGCGATGGCGACGGTCTGGCAATATCTGATGCATCCCACCATCGGCCCGCTCAACCTGCTGCTGCGCGCCGCCGGCCTGCCTTCGGTAAACTGGCTGGGATCGAGCGACAATGTGCTGCCGGCGCTGGCGCTGATCGGCATCTGGCAGGCGGTTGGTTTCAACATGGTGCTGTTCCTGGCCGGGCTGACCGCCATTCCGCGCGACCTGTATGCCGCCGCCGAAATGGACGGCGTGCGAACGGGGTGGGACCGGTTCTGCACCGTCACCTGGCCGCTGCTGGGGCCGACCACGCTGTTCGTCATTACCATCACGATCATCAACGCGGTGAAAGTGTTCGAGACGGTGGCGACGCTGACCGAAGGCGGTCCGGCGCATGGCTCCGACGTGCTGCTCTGGGCGATCTATCAGGAGGGGTTTGTTTATCTGCATGTCGGCACCGCCTCGGCCATGGCGGTGGTGTTCATCGCCGTGCTGCTGGTGCTGCTGCTGATCCAGACCCGCGCCCTGGAGCGGCGGGTGCACTACACATGAACCGCGCCGGACCGGTTCACCGCCGGGCGCATCCTGTGGCTGGCGCTGTTGCTGGCCGGTGCGGTGGTGCTGCTGTTCCCCTATGCGTGGATGGTTTCGACCTCGTTCAAGCCGCAGTCGGAGGTATTTTCGTCGGGCCTGGCGCTGTGGCCGGCGCACTGGGCGGTGGCGCAGAACTACGGCCGCGCGCTCACCCGCATTCCGATGTTGCGCATCCTTGGCAACGGGGCGCTGGTGTGCGTGCTGATCCTGGGCTTTCAACTGATCTTCGCGCTGCCCTGCGCCTACGCACTGGCAAAGCTGCGCTTCCGCGGGCGGGAGGTGGTGTTCGGCCTGGTGCTGATGGGGCTGCTGGTGCCCATCCACGCCATCTCCATTCCGCTGTATGCGGCTGCCCGCCAGCTGGGCTTGCTCAACACGCTCGCCGTGCTGGTGCTGCCGTTTACGCTGTCGGTGTTCGCCATTTTTCTGTTCCGCCAGTTCATCAAGGCGCTGCCGGACGATCTGCTGGCCGCCGCGCGCATCGACGGGCTGGGCGAGGCGGCGATCGTCTGGCGCATCGTGCTGCCGAACGCCTGGCCGGCGGCCAGCGCCTTCGCCGTGTTCTCGGTGGTGGCGCACTGGAACGATCTGTATTGGCCGCTGATCACCATCTCCAAAACCCAATTGGCGACGCCGCCGCTCGGCCTGCTGTTTTTCCGCGCCGCCGAGGTGGGCGACGACTACGGCGCGCTGATGGCGGCGACCGTGCTGATCACCGTGCCGCTGGTGGCACTGTTTCTGTTCGCCCAGCGGCTGTTCATCGACGGGATCGCGATGACCGGTCTCAAGGGTTAGTGCAACCGCAACACGAGGGTTCCTGCATGCCGCGCCGTTTTCTCCTGGCCGTTGCCGCCGTGGCGATGGCGCTTTTTTCCCTGTCGGCACGGGCCGAGACCACCGAGATTGTGGTCCATTACCCCATGCCGGGGTTCTTCAAGAACGTCATGGACCGCATCTCGGCCGAATACATGCGCCAGAACCCGGAGGTGAAGATCACCTTCGCCAGCCCCTCGCCGACCTATGAGGACGGGCTGCAGCTCATGCTGCGCGAGGCCGGCACGGCGGAGATGCCCGATGTCAGCTTCATCGGCCTGAACCGGTTGCGCGTGCTGGCCGAGCGCGGCGTGGGTGTGGATCTCGCTCCGTTCATCGCCCGCGACGGCAACCTGGCCGCCGAGGGCTTCTCCGACCGGCTGCTGGCGCTGGCCCGGTTCGGCGGCAAGCAGATGGGTCTGGCCTTCGCCACCTCGAACCCGATTTTCTACTACAACGCCGATCTGGTGAAGAAAGCCGGCGGCGATCCGGACCATCCGCCGAAAAACTGGGACGACGTGCTGGCGCTGGCGGCGAAAATCGACGCCCCGCAAGACGGCATCATCGGCATGTCGTATCGCTGGCAGGGCGATGACTGGATGTTCTCCGCCCTGCTGTTCGGCTATGGCGGGACTATGCTGACGCCTGACGAGAAGAAAGTGGCCTTCGATGGGCCGGAGGGGCTGGCCTCGCTGCGGCTCATCGACCGCATGGTCAAGCAGGGCCATATGCCGGCGATGACCACCGATGCCGCGGTACAGGGTTTCACCGCCGGCAAGGTCGGGCTGTTCTTCTGGACCACCGGCGCGCTGCGCTCGCTGATCAACGGCGTGGGCGACAAGTTCGCTCTGCGCACTACCGCCATGCCGGTGATCGACCCGGTTCGCGGCCGCCTGCCCACCGGCGGCAACGCCGCGGTGATGTTTACGACGGACGCGAAAAAGCAAGCAGCCGTCTATCGTTTCATCAAGTTCGCCGCTGGCCCGTTCGGCGCCTCGGTGGTGGTGCCGGGCACCGGCTATGTGCCGAACAACGAACTGGCGCCGAAGGACCCGCGTTATCTGGCGGAGTTCTACGACAAGAACCCGCTGTTCCGCGCCGGCCGTGACCAGATGGGCCTGATGATCCCCTGGTATTCCTTCCCCGGTAACAACGGCGTGAAGGTGACGCAGACCATCGTCGACAACCTGGCCCTGCTGGTCGAGCAGAAGGCCACGCCGGAGGGGGCGCTGAAGACCATGGCGCACGAGGTGCAGCGGTTGCTGCCGCGGTGAGAGGGGAGACGCGGCGACGGTCGCCTTATGCGGGCAGCCGTTGCCGATGACCGGTGTCGGGGGCGCCTGCCGTAGCTGGCTTGCGCTGCCGATGTGGACACCGCAAACCTGGGCAGAGCATGCCCGAGATGACCTCCGCGACCCCAGCGATCTGACCGGTGCCGCATGGCAGTTGCTTGCGCCGCTGCTCCCGCCACCCGCGAAGACCGGCCGCCGCCGGTTCCGGCCGATGCGCGCGGTGATGAACGCTATCTCTTCCCTGCTGCGTGGCGGCAGTCCATGGCGGATGCTGCCGAAGCATTTCCCGCCGCACCGGACGACGGGCTGCGTGTCTGTCAACTCCGCTCCACGCTGGTGGCGGCGGCGTCGAGCGCGGCCGCCACGGCATTGGCCTGCTCCTCGGTCAACGGACCGCGCGCGAGGCGCAGCCGCAACGCGAGCTTGAGGTTCTCCGCCGCGCGCAAGACCTGGGGCGCGGGTCCGCCCGCATGCATGCGGCCGGCCTCGTCCATTCGCGCGAGCAGCGCGTCCACCGCCGGCCGGTTGGCGTCGAGATACACCTGCCCCTCCGGGGTAATTGCGTGCAGCTTCTTCGAGCCGCCTTCGCCGGTGCTGACCGTCACGTATCCGAGTTCCTCAAGCATGGTCAGGGTTGGATAGACGACCCCCGGACTGGGGCTGTAGGCGCCTCCCACGCGCTCCTCGATGGCCTTGATGAGTTCGTAGCCGTACCGGGGCTTCTCGGCGATCAGGTGCAGGATCACTAACCGCAGGTCGCCATGCGCGAAGAAGCGGCCGAGCCCTTGGCGGCCACCGCCTCCGCGGCCATGCCGCCCGTGGCTGACATGGGGACCGTCCAGCCCGTGCGCGCCGCGGGCGAAGCGCCGGGCGTGGCCGCCATGCAGCCGCTCGCAGTGGTGATGATGTCTATGAGGCATGATGTCTCCGTGTGATTTTCAACACGTCTTAGATATATCGAAACCTACTCGTATGCAAGCCCCTGTTCCGAAATTTTTGGAGCGAGACCGTCCAGAATCCGGAGGAGAACAAATCCAGCACTCCACCGCGCGCCGAGTCATCCGCGGTTCCCTTGGTGTTGCCTGCCCGGCTTGTCGGAATGACCGGCCAGGGTAGAGCGCCGGTTCTGGAGGGTTTCCGCAGCGAATGCCCGCCGAACAACGCCAGGTCGTGGCCGTTGCCAGGGCCGCCGGCCGGCATACGGCGGAACACCAAACCTTCGGCCACCCGGGCGGCGGCCAGTCAGACGTTCGAGGGCGGCCACCGGACGCATACGGTCGCCGATGCCCCGTCAGTGGGTGACGGCGCCCGCCGCGGCGCCGCCCGACGCCGCCGAACAGACCGGCAAAACGTTCCGCCGGGGCTGGCGTATCATCTCGGTCCGGCCAGGAATGCCGTTACCGTCAGCCACGCGCGAAACACCAGCGCCACCGCTAT
Organism: uncultured Alphaproteobacteria bacterium; assembly: GCA_963714255.1. Taxonomy (GTDB): domain Bacteria; phylum Pseudomonadota; class Alphaproteobacteria; order Acetobacterales; family Acetobacteraceae; genus Rhodovastum. The sequence goes on along the minus strand of CAVQNU010000019.1, from coordinate 5,689 downwards.
GGAATGGCGGAACCACGCCGGATAGTTCAGCGCCTGGCAAAAGGCGATCAGCGCACGTGGCGGTGTCGCCATCAAGGCGACGCCCTTGATCAGCGTCAACCAGCGCAACACCGTTACGGCAACGGGTAAAGCTCCGCCTGAGCAAACATTGTGGCCGACCACCAGAGCCGCGCCGCCAGCCATGGTAAAGATGCCTGTGACGCGAATCAGCCCGGGGCTTTCCATCATCGCGTTGATCGCCTCCAGGGACACATTGGGCCTGGCCACCAGCACGCCGCACATCAGGCGGCAGGAAAGACCAAGGAACTTTCCCAGAAAGAGGGTTAGTGGCGACGTTGTCCTTGCGCCTCCGCGCGGGATGTCCAGGGAACGCCGCTTCAGTTTACGTAAATCCTCGAATGGCCGGGAGCCGCAGCGGTACTACCGCAGGTCACGGAAGCGCCACTCACGGCTGCGGGGGGACGGGACGATCCTTCGGGAGTTATTGCTAATACGCAATCGCCGGCGACGACCGCCATGTTCCGTGTTGCATAACGCCGCCGTATGGAAACCGGCGGGAGGGGGCCGGCTTGGAATCCGTTGCGGGGTTTAAGCGCGCCGCGGCGCGCTTTGGCCACAGATTCTGCCCAAGCCTGACAGCGGGGATTACCCTCCGTCCAGAGAACCGTGGCACAGCGGGAAAGCGGCCGAAGTGGCACGCTTATTTTTGGGATCGGACGTGCAGCAGTGGTGCGTGGGAAGGTTCGGCCGCGCGCCACAGCCAGGCCGAGGTGAGCGCCAGCAGCACCGTGGCTGCGGCGTTGGCCCAGGCGAGGGCATCCCAGCCGGCCCAGCTGCCCGGTCCGAGGCAGCGAACGAGGAGCGGGCCCGCGATCTGCCCGGTCGCGAATGCCACCGTCATGCGTGCCAGCAGCGGAGTCGGGTTCGCCGGGGTCTGCTCGCGTGCCAGTTGCAGGCCGGCCGTGGTGACCACCATGAATGTCCCGCCCACCAACACGGCCGATGCGGCCAGGCTCCACAGGGTCGGCGTCGCGAGGGGCAGGGCGGTGCCGAGCGCCATCGCAGCCTGCGCCAGCGCCCAGACCTTCGCGCGCGGCCAGTGCGCCAGCCATCGCGCGACGGCTGCGACGGACAGGGCAGCCGCCAATCCGAAAAGCGGCCAGGTTAAACCAAACACCAGGGGATCGGCGGCCAGCTGCCGGGCCATGGCGGGCAGGAAGGTGGCCGGCACGATGTAGCCGAAGCCGAACGTGCCGTAGCAAAGCACCAGGGCCAGGTGTCCCTGGCGCCTGCCGTGCACAGGCGCCGCCGCAGCGCCTGGCGCGGCCGGGGCAGGCGCCGTGTTCCGGCCGCGCAAGCCAATCCCGACGAACGCGGCGCCCGCAGCGGCAGCCAGCCCCAGCTCCAGCCATAGCCAGCTGGCCGGCTGCCGCCCGCCAAGCCAGGAGAGAATGCCGGCCAGCGCGATGCCCAGGCCGACGCCGGTGTAGATCCAGGCGCCGAGTTGCGGAGCATGCCGCCGGGCCAGTTCGGCCAGGCACCAGCTGCTCGCGCAGACCAGCGCCCAGGCGCTGAAGACGCCGGCGGCGGCGCGCAGCCCGAGGCCGAGGAAGGCCGTCGCCTCGCCACTGACGCACGCGCCGGCCAGCGTGGTCAGCGCCACGCCGCGCAGGGCCAGCTGCAAACCGTGCCGCGGGGCGCTGGCAAACCAGGCGGCGGTCAGGGCACCGGCGAGATACCCTCCATAGTTAGCCGCTGCCCATCCGGCACCGCTGGCGGCGCTCAGCGTGCCGTCGCGCAGCATCAGCGGCAGCAGCGGCGTGAAGGCGAACCGCCCGACACCCATGGCGGCAGCAAGGGCGACGACGCCGCTGGCGACGACGAGCCATGTTGGAGAGCGAAGGGTGGGGCTCGGAACAGGTTCGGCGCTCATGACCGGCCCGGATGAAGCACGTTCCCAGCGGCGTTGAAAATTGAATTCTCGGGACATACGCTTCGCGATATGAGAATGATGAACCTCGACGACCTGCACATCTTTCGCTGCGTGGTCTGAGAGGGCGGCGTAATGCGCGCGGCCAGCCGCCGTGCGATCGTCGCCGGCGCGCGTCCGGCCTCGGCCTCGCCGGCGCAGAACCGCGCCATCGCCACTGGATCAGCGGGGAGCGACGGCGCGACTTCCGGGTGCAAGGTCGTTCGGGCTGCCGCTCGGCACCCAAAGAGTCCGGACCGTCGCCACAGTGTTTGCAGAGTTTGCAGACCGGCCAGCGCCGTGTGTCGTGTTTGCAAACCAAGAAAACTGAAATGGGAGGCGACGCCATGCAGCTCAACCGTGAGAACCTGCTGCGTGCCTATCGGACGATGCGGCTGATCCGCGATTTCGAGGAGCGGCTGCACGTTGAGTTCGCGACCGGCGAGATCCCTGGTTTCGTGCATCTCTACGCTGGGGAAGAAGCGTCGGCGGTCAGGGTCTGCATGCATCTCGGCGAGTGCGACAGCATCGCCAGCACGCATCGCGGCCATGGCCACTGCATCGCCAAGGCGTCCGCAAGCAGCTTGTCGAGGTGCTCCTGACACGGACCAATCCGTGGCAGCGGCGGCTCCTCCCGTTTGTAGCGGAACTCCGTCTCATCCGACCGAACGACCTTGCGGACGACCTTGCGTGAAACCCGCAGTTCCCGGCAGATCTCCTTGATCTTCTTGCCCTGACCAAAATGCGCCCGTCGCATCCGCGCGACCGTCCCCATCACCAGCATCCCAATCCTGCCCCTCATCCCAGAGAGCCATCATGAACCCCATCAGCAGAGAGGTCCCGTTTGGACGCCGATCACCCCTCCATGCGGGACCTTTTTCCTCGCCGAATCACAACCGGGCAGGTCAGCCACGCCAAATGGCGCGGCGAAAACCGTCTGCCGAAAGGCGTCTATGTTCGCCGGTAACCCCCTCCCACAACTTGGATGCGGTGAGAGACGAATGTCGCGTCTGTTACCGTTCATCTGCGGTTGGAATCATACGAGAGGGCACCAATGGCAATGAACAGAAGGGCACCCTCTTGACCGGCACGTCACCGGCCATCGGCGAGCCGTCGTACGGGTGTCTCGGAACCGGAACCACCCGGCCGTCGCGACGGCGCAGTCGATCAGGCCATCGGGCGATCACGATATCGCCGCCGATGCAGGCCACATTGCCGATCGGAAGGCTGCCGAGCGTGCAACCTTGAAGGGTATCATCCGGTTCGGATGCATCGACACGCTCGACAACAACGCAGGCATCTTCACCGGCATGCTCGTCACCCAATACAACGAGGCCGACCACGGCGCCATCCTCGACGTTACCACCGCCGCCTTCTTTCAAGCAGGCAACCCGCCGCGCCGTTCGTGGCGGGCAAAATCCCCCACGCCGACGGCAGCCAGATTAACCATCGCTTGATGCCGCGGCCACCCGGTCCAGCCGATGCCTGTCACCATCAGTGGCAACCAGGCGTTGCTACACCCGACGCATCCGCTGCATCCTGACAACGGATCAGTCCAGCGTGCCCGTCGTATTCTGGATGGGCTTACGGCTAACGCGCGTGCGGCGAGATGTGGCTTGCCTCATACAGGAACCACGCGCGGCGCTCGGTCTCGTCGATGAACACCTCGAGCAGGCTTGCGGTCGCCACATCGTTCAAGTCATCGATCATCACATGCGCCTCACGTAGCCGCTGCGCCAGCACGCCGTTGTCCTCGCGCAGTTCGGCGAGCATGTCCTGGGGCGTGACGTAGGGAGCGTCGTTGTCCGTGATCCGCTGATTGCGCGCAATCTCGCCGATGGAATGCAGCGTCAGGTGACCTAGCTTGCGCACGCGTTCCGCCAGCACGTCGGTCATCGCAAAAATCTGCTCGGACTGCTCGTCGAGCAACAAATGGTAGTCGCGAAAATGCGGTCCACTCATATGCCAATGAAAATTCTTGGACTTCAGGTAAAGCGCGAAGACGTTGGCAAGCACCCCGTTCAGGGCGGCCGCGATGTCGCGGGTCGCAACGGCGCCGAGGTCACTGGGCGTGGCAAGTGGCGGCGGCACGGCATGTGGTATGGGTGCGTGGGCCATGGTGCCAAGTTCTCCCCTGATCCATTGTGCGCGCCGATGATGCCATGCCAAAGCAGGCAATGCGCGTCCTGTCGCGCGAAAGTGACGCTACTCTGGTGCAGCAAGCGCGTGTATCGCTTGCATCGTGATCTCCCAGATCCGCCCGCGATGCAGCGCCGCGAACCGAATGACGGTCCTGGGTGGACACCTGGCGAAGAGCCGTTCAACGCGAGACGATCGTCGGTCCAGTGCGCGACGGCGGCAATCAGCATGGGCGCGCTCGCCGGGAGGGTTCGTTTGACGGCCGCAACCGCGATCAGGAAGGATTGGTCTGTCGGCATCCTCGGCAGGAGCCTCGCATGCGCCGCCCTTCCATCGCGATCATCGGCGCCGGCGTCAGCAGTACGTTGCTGGCGCTGCCCCCGCTGCGCCGTTGTCCGGACCTGACCCGGATGGCTCTAATCGAGCGCAATACCTGGTTCGGCCATGGCCAGGCCTACGCCATGGACAATGCCAGCTATCTGCTGAATGTGCCGGCCGCGCATGAGCGCCTTTCGTGACCGGCCCCGCCACTTCGTCGAACGGATGCGCCGGCTGCCCAACGGCGAGACGCTGGCAGCGCAGGACTTCGTGCCGCGTCGGCAATTCGGCGCCGATATCTACTGTTTGCCGCGCGAGGAAGTGAGGCCCCCGAGAACGACAACCGCCTGGAACTGCTGCGCGGCGATGTGCGCGGCCTGTCGAGGGCCGTGGCTGGGTTGACGCTCACGCTGGATGGCGATTGCCGGCTCGCCGCCGATCCGGCGGTGCTCGCCATCGGCAATTTCCCGCCGGAGCCGCCGCCAGGAGCCGAAGCGGGATTTCTCGACAGCTGCCTGCACCGCCTCGATCCGTGGTCGCCCGGCGCGCTTGCCGGCATCGGCGCAGACGCGGCGGCCCGGCTGATTGGCACCGGCCTGACTATGGTCGATGCGGTAATATCGCTTCTGGACCAGGGACATTGCGGCCCGATCCACGCGCTCTCCCGCCGCGGGCTGTTGCCGCGACAGCGCGCGCCCCCCAGCCCGCGCGCCGGGAGTATGCCCAACCTACCGAGCGTCGCGACGGCGCTGCCGGGAAGCCTGCCTGAACGCGCTCGATCTCTCCGGATGGAGGCACGCCAGACAACCGCCAACGGCGAGGACTTGCGTCCTGTGGTCGACCGGTTCCGCCCCTTCTTCCAGGATATCTGACGGACGCTCTCGCCGGTGGACAAGGCGCGCTTCCTTCGGCACCTGCGCCCCTGGTGGGACGTGCTCCGCCACCGCATGGCCGGTGTCGTGGCCGACCGCATCGAGGCGGTGCGGACCGCCGGTCAGCTTCGCCTGCACACCGGCCGCTCTGCACGCTGGCGGGCGCGACGGTGGTGAACTGCTCTGGACCGGGGTGCGACTACGACCGGATGGCCAATCTGTTGGTGCAGAGTTTGCTGACAGCCGGCTTGGCGCGCCCCGGCGAGCTACGGCTCGCCCTGGACGTGACCGTCTGCTGTGTCCTGTGCAACCGAGGCGGTGCCATTTCGCGCCGGTTTTTCGCCATCGGGCCGGTCACCAAGGCAGCATTCTGGGAAATCACTGCCGTGCC
>CAVQNU010000018.1:0-197139 GCA_963714255.1 uncultured Alphaproteobacteria bacterium | reverse complement strand
GTAGCGCGCATACTCGTAAGTCAGTGCGCCGGTCGCGCGCGGCGCCGGTCGCCATCCTCCAGCGAGCCCAGCGCGTCATCGGCGACGGGCGAGGTCTCATCGAGCGGCCGCCGACCGGTCGTCGCGCCGTGCCGACCACTCGTAACGGAACACAGGTCCTCCGCCGGACCCGATTCCACCCGAGACACGTCGGCGGCAACTGACAATGCCGAGAGCGGAAGTGCGCGGACTTGGGCAACCGGTCGCCTCTCCGGATCCGGCGCCAGGCCTGGTCGGCCTCGCGCAGTTCCAGCGTATGCAGGCGGGCGGCCAGCAGGGATTCGGCCGGGCTGCCGGCGCTGCGTCCCAGCACCCAGCACCCGCGGCCAGTTTGGCGCTGGTGAACGGCTTGGCCAGCGCCGCCTCGCCTTTCGAGCCGGCGGCGGCGGCGTCGCCGGTGACGAACCCGGCTCGCCAGGTCCGGCCGCTCAGCGCGCAGGCGGCAGCCAGGGCCGTTCCGTCGGCGCCGGGCATCACAACATCGGTGACCATCATGTCGACATTGCCCGCCGCATGCGCCAGCACCTCGGCGGCCTCGGCATTCGCCGCCTCGATGACCTCATAGCCGAGCTCGCGCAGGAAGCCGGCGGTTACCGGGCGACCTGGTCATCGTCGTCCACCACCAGCAGAGTGGCGTCGCCGTGCAGGCCGGAATCGGTGCCGACTCCGCAGCGATGGCCTCGGATTTCTGCGCGGCGGCGCGGGGCAACCAGATCTCTACCTGGGTGCCCTGGCCGGGCACGCTCTCGATGCACAGCGCCCCGCTGGACTGAACCGCGAAGCCGTGCACCATCGCCAGGCCCAAGCCGGTGCCGCGGCCGGCTTCCTTGGTGGTGAAAAAGGGCTCCGTGGCGCGCGCCAGCACCGCGGCCGGCATGCCGGTGCCGGTGTCACGGACCCTCAGAACCACGTAGTCGCCAGCCTCCAGGCCGGCCGGGCGCGGCGCGTCCGCGGGCGCGTTGCGGGTGCTGATGGTAATCCGCCCGCCGTCGGGCATGGCGTCGCGGGCATTGACCGTCAGGTTGAGCAGCGCGACTTCCAGCTGGCGGACATCCGCCAGGATCGGCCAGGTCCCTTGTGCCACCTCAGGCGCATAAGCGACGCGCGGTCCGGCCGCATGGCGGATCAGCGAGGCGATTTCCTGCAACAGATCGGCCGGCTCGATCAGCACCGGCCTGAGCTGCTCGCGGCGCGCGAAGGCCAGCAATTGCTTCACCAGCGCCTCGGCACGGCGCGCGGCCTGCTCGCCGCTGGTGATGAAGCGGCGCACTTTCTCATCGGTGACCCGCGCGGCCAGCAGTTCGAAGCTGCCCAGGATCGCCGCCAGCACGTTGTTGAAGTCGTGCGCCACCCCGCCGGTGAGCTGCCCCAGCGCCTCCAGCTTCTGGGCCTGTAAGACGGAGGCCTGCGCCTCCTCCCGCCTGCGCATCTCCGCCTGCAAGGCCCGCCCGGCCTCGGTCAGTGCCCGCGTGCGCTCGGCGACGCGGCGTTCCATCTCGTCTGCCAGGCGTTCGCGGACCGCCTCGATTTCCTTGCGCTCGGTCACGTCGATGACGACCCCGAGATAGCGCGAGACGACACCGGACAGTTCGCGGACCGGGGCGCCGCGCACCTCGATCCAACGCACCTCGCCATCGCTCGCGCGCCTGATCCGGCATTCGAACCGCCAGTCCGAACAGGTTGCCAGTGCGTCCCCGCGCACCTGTTCCACCAGAGGCCGGTCTTCGGGCAGTACATGGTCGATGAAGGTCTTGATGTTCCAGGGCGCCGTGGCCGCGTCATCGCCGAAGATCGCGGCGTGTTGCGACGAGCGCACGGCCCGGCCGGTGGCAAGATCGAACTCCCAGGTGCCGATGCCCGCACTCTCGGTCGCCAGCCGGAGCCGCGCCTCGCTTTCTGCCTTGGCCGTTGCGGCGCGGTTCTCCATCGTCACGTCGCGGGTGACGGTGGCGTAGCCGGTCAGGCGACCGGCAGGGTCGCGCAGCGCGAGGGCGATCCGGTGCACGTCCACCAGCGCGCCGGTGCGCAGGTTCACCAGTTGCAGGTCGCCCTCCCACATGCCGGCGTCGCGCGCGGTGGGAATGACCTCGTCGCGGAACCGCGCCTGCGAGCCGGGAGCGACGTAGTCGCTGAAGTGCAGCGCACCGATATCGGCGTCGGGGTCGAGGCCGATCATCCGCCGGCCGCCCGGGTTGAGATAGGTCACCCGGCCCGTCGTATCGGCCGTGCCGATGAAATCGGGGCTGCACTCGACCAGTTGCTTCAGCCGCCGCTGATCCTCCTCCGCCTCGTAGGCGTCGTGGATGTCGAGCGAGAAGCCGATCCACTCCACCAGGCTCCCCGCCGCGTCGCGCACCGGCTCCGCCCGCCGCAGAATCCAGCGATAGGCGCCGTCGCGGCGGCGCATGCGAAAGCGTGCCTCCATCGCCGCGCCGCGCGCCAGAGCATCCGCGGTCTCGGCCTGGACGCGGGCGCGGTCCTCCGGATGGGCCAGGGCCATCATCGCATCGAGGGGGATCTCGTCGGCCTCCAGGCCGGTGAAGTCGCGCCAGCTTCTGTTGGCGAACACCAGGACGCTATCCGGCCGGAGCGCCCAGGTCATATGCGCGCCGGCCTCGGTCAGCACGCGATAGCGCGCCTCGCTCTTGCGCAACGCTGCTTCGGCGGCCTGCTGCTGGCTGAGGTCGCGGACGACGGCAACCCGCATCGGCCGGCCCTGGTAGAGGACGGTGCGGCCGTGGACCTGCATCGGGAACGTTGTCCCGTCACGGCGCAGACCGACGGTCTCGTAGGGCGCGTCGTGCTGCGAGGCCACTTTGCCGAGCACGTCGGCCCTGGATGTCGGGACGATGACCTCGATCGGCGGCTGGCCGATCGCCTCCTCACGCGAGGTGTAGCCAAACATCCGCCAGCAGGCGTCGTTGACCTCCACGGTGCGTTCGCCGTCGTGGATCGAGATGCCTTCCAGCGTGGCCGTCGCCAGGGCGCGGTAGCGGGCTTCGCTCTCGGCCAGCGCGGCTTCGATGCGTTTGCGCTCCGTGATATCGACCGCCGCACAGCTCACCCCGATTGTCGCGCCCTCCGCGTCCCGCAGCGGCTCGACGGACAGATCAAATATGTGCTCCGATCCCTGGTGCCGGATCTGCACTTCCTGGCGCAGGCCGGTACCGCTGTCGAGGACCTGCCGCTTCAGCGCCGTCAGGTTCGCGGCATCCGCCGCGTCGTCGAACAGGTCGAAATCGGTGCGGCCGATGACCGGCTGCGCCCGGGCGCCGAGCGCGGGATTGTCGATCCAGGTGTAGCGCAGGCCGAGGTCCTGCTCGAACACGGTGATCGATGGCCCTTTCAGGGCGGTGCGGTAGCGCTGCTCGCTGACCCGCAACGCCTCCGCCGCTTCGCGGCGGGCGGTGATGAACGCCGAGACCAGAATCGCGCCGCCGATCGATCCGTCCGGCCGGTGCCAGGGCGTCATCGTCCATTGCAGCCAGTCGGTGCGCCCGTCGGCGCGCGGGAACGACTCCCCGTCCGATGACAGCGTCTCGCCGGCCAGGACGCGGCGGTGCACCTGCCGCCACCGTTCCGGGATTTCCGGGAAAACTTCATAGTGGCTGCGGCCAATCAGCGAGGCCGGCGTCTCGGCCGGCAGCCGGTAGTCCGACAGAAATCCGCCACTGGCGGCGAGGTAACGCATGTCCGTGTCGAAGACGGCAACCGTCGCCGGGATGTGTTCGATGATGCGCCGCGATGCCGCGCCACCGATCCCGTCCCCGGCATCAAAGCCCGGCGGAGCGGGGCCCTGGGAGGGGACAGCAGGACCGAAATCCTCGTTGGGCAACCGGCGCATAGCCAGCAACATCAGGCCCTGGGATGCGAGCAGAACGGCGCCGACAACAGGAAACCACAGCGGCTTATGCTGCAGTTTGTCTGTCCACCACCCGCAAGCGCCCAACAGGCTGAGGGCGAACACGCCCAGGATCGCGAGCGGCAGAAAAAATCGTCTGATCAAACGATCACCGGGATTTGCCGGCAGGCTATGGCGGACCGTAGGACGTCCGGCGTCACGCGGACGTGATATCGCGCGCCATTGTTGCCGGGCAGGCCAACCGGTCGGCACGGATAAAGGCCCCCGGAAACCAATGTGTAAGCGCGTGCTGCGCGGCCTGGAAGGGACAATGTCCCGGACAAGTACGGAAAGGAAACGAGCCGATCCATATCCCCACATCGAAGCCGGCAGAGCCCAACGGCCACCGTTCCGCTGCCTTTCTGATGCCACACCTGCCTGGCCGGGATTTTGCTCCGACGACGGGCTGGCGAACACAATAGGCTCACGTGTATTTGATGTCACCTCGGGTGCCGGGTTGCATCGCCGGAGCGCGGCCAAGCTCGCCGGCCAGTTCGGCGCCACCGTCTACATCGCCGCCAACCGGCCCGCCCGGCGAACATTCACCTATGCGACGGGCCCATGCGCTCCGCGTTTCCAGAGCGATAACCCAACCGCCGCCAGCGCAACAGGTATTGTCTAACTTATTGAAATATTGGCGCGCCCGGAGAGATTCGAACTCCCAACCCCCAGATCCGTAGTCTAGTGCTCTATCCAATTGAGCTACGGGCGCAGCCGAGGCGGGGCATGTAGCTCGTCTGGCCAGGGCTCGCAAGGGTCAAACCGCCGCCGTCTCCAAGGTGTCCAGGTGAAGAAAGCAAGGCCAGGGGCCTCTCGGCCCTTGGCGGGTCCAGGGCAGAGCCCTGGTCTTGCTTTCTTTCTTCACCCGACTGCCCTGCAGTGCCGTCCGGCCGATTCTACTGACCGGGCGTTTCCGCCGGCGCCTGCAGGCGTATCTCGCGAAGGGCGCGGCTGAGCAGAGCGATCGCCGTCGCGACATCGCCGGTGCCTGTCCGCGCCGTCTGCTCGACCCGGGACGCCATCAGCGCCACGCGCGGAAACCCGACATTCGCGGCGCTGCCCTTGATGCTGTGCGCACAGGCCGCCACGCGGCGAAGATCGCCTGCCGCACTGGCCGCGTCGGCGTCCGCCAGCAGCCGCTCGGTGTCGGCGAAGAATTGCGCCATCAGGGCGGTAGTCCCGGCGCTGCCCAAAGCGTCGATAAGCCCCGCCTGCACGGATGCGTCGACCGCCGCGGGTGCGGACGTCCCGGCCTCGGTCCTCTCCGGCGCCACCTCCGCCGGCGCGATGATCGCCGACCACTTGGCAAGCAGGGCCGCCAGCCGCCGCCGATCAACCGGCTTGGCGAGATAGTCGTTCATGCCGGCGGCGAGACAGATCTCCCGGTCACCCGCCAGCGCGTTCGCCGTCATCGCAATGATCGGCACCCGCCGCTTCGGGCCGCGCAAGGCGCGGATCATATGCGTGGCCTGCAACCCGTCCACGTTGGGCATTTGCATGTCCATCAGCACAAGGTCGTAGTTGCCGCGCTCGATCATGATGACCGCCTCGCCGCCGTCATTGGCCACGTCGGTGCGGTGACCCAGTTTGGACAGCAGGGCCACCGCCACCTGCTGGTTGACACCGTTGTCTTCGGCCAGCAGCACCCGCAGCGGCCGCGTGCCCGGCACCGGGGGGGCGCCGCCGAGCCGGCGGCCGGCACCACGAGCATACCGGGCCGCTGCCGGCCCAGCAGGCTGGCGAGCAGTGCATCGTGACGCAGCGGCTTGGCCAGCACCGCATCGAAATGGCCGGACGCGCGCGCGGCATCCAGCGCGGCGCTATCGCCCGAGGTCAGCAGCACCAATTGCACCCCCTTGAACGCGCTGTCGGCCCGCAGCGCGGCCGCCAGATCCATGCCGCTGACCTCCGGCATGTGATGATCGAGCAATACGATGTCGAACGGGCTGCCGCGTTGGCGCGCCTCGTGCAGCTTCGCCTGCGCTTGCGCGGCATTTTCGGCGGTGACGGCGGTGGCGCCCCAGGTCTCGATCAGGCGCAGGAAGATGTCGCGGTTGAGTGCCACGTCGTCCACCACCAGCACGCGGCGGCCGGCCAGCTGGTCGTGGTCGGACGGGTGCGCCGGCTGTCCGGCGGAGCGTTTCAGCGGCACGGTGAACCAGAAGCAGCTGCCGACGCCCTCCACGCTTTCAAAGCCGATCGTGCCGCCCATCATTTCGACAATCCGCCGCGAGATCGCCAGCCCCAGGCCGGTGCCGCCGAAACGGCGCGAAATCGACGCGTCGGCCTGCGTGAACATGGTGAAGATGCGCGGCTTGGCGGCCTCGGGAATGCCCGTGCCGGTGTCCACGACGGTGAATGTGACTTGGCTCGCCGTGTCCGTGGTCCCGTCGCTTTCGACCACGATGGACACGCTGCCGCGGGGCGTAAATTTGATCGCATTTCCCACCAGGTTCAGCAGCACCTGGCGCAGCCGCGCGCCGTCGGTCAGGAAATTGCCGGACGCATCGCGGGCGACGAAATAGGTCAGCTCGACGTCCTTGCCCCTGACCCGGGAGGCCAGGATATCGATGACGCCCTCGACCAGGGGGCGGAGTTCAACCTCGGTCTCATCAAACTCGAGCGCGCCCGCCTCGATCTTGGAGAAGTCGAGGATGGCGTTGATAATGTTCAGCAAGGTTTCGGCCGACAGCCGGGCGGTTTCAGCAAAGCGGCGCTGCTCGGCACTCAGTTCGGCGTCCAGCAGCAGGCTGGTGGAGCCGATGATACCGTTCAGCGGCGTGCGGATCTCGTGGCTCATGGTGGCGAGGAAGTCGGATTTGGCGTGGCTCGCCTCTTCGGCGCGCTGGGTGTTGATGCGCAACTCGTCCGCCATCTGCTCCAGGCGCTGCCCTTGTTCGCGCAGCTCCCGCTCGACCGCCTCGCGCCGGCCGATCTCCTCGGACAGCGCAACATTGCGGTCGCGCAGTTCGTCGCTGCGGCGGCTGGTCTCGGCGAAACGGACCTGCAGGGCACGATTGCGCCGGCGCTGGACCTCGATCACCAGGGCAGCACCCAGAACCAGCGGCGGCAGCAGGCTGAGCGAGTACAGGAGTTTCCGCGAGGTGATGTGGCCATAGACCACCTGGTTGCCGACAATGGTGACCAGCGACAGCCCGAAGCCTGGAATCGGCGTGCGCACGGCCACAGCGGCGCGCGGATCGGCCGCGTACGCGGCGGAGGCAACGACGGGGCACGGCATCACCAGGTTTGCCGGCAATGCGGCGAATGCGCGGCCAACTTCCGGATCGAACCCGGGGCCGGCCCGCACGCTGCCGAGTTCGTCCCCGGCTTCGCTCAGCAGCACTTCCCGCATGCCCGACGCGTCCTGGTCGGACCGGAGATAGCCGGACAGGACGCCGATGTCGCTGAACGCCGCGATCACGCCGACCACAGAATCCTTGCGGATGATCGGCGCGGTCACGAGGATCGTCCGGCGCTCAAGGTCGAAAGTCACGGCCGCCCCATCGCTCCAGCCGGACGGCAGCGCGATCCTGTCGCCGCCCGACCCGGCCTCGGCCAGCGGCGTGCCGTCGGGGTCGGCGAAGGCGATGCGGCTGTAGATTTCCTTGCCGCGTAAGATGTTCTTGGCGCCCCAACGCTGCAGGCGCACCTCGATCGCGTCGAGATTGGCGGTCAGGCCATAGCGCGGCGACATGCCCAGCGCTTTGTTGGTCAGATAAGTCTCGATTTCATGCGCTTCGGTCAGTTCGGACACATCGGCGCGCCGCTCGGCCAGCACGTCGCCCAGCCGCGCCGCCTGGCGTGCGGCATCGGCGATCAGGCGCGAATCCGCCGCCGCGGTAAGCTGCGTCTGGGCGTGAAAGCCGTTCCACAGCAGCACCGCGGCGTAGACGCAGAAAACAATGGCCACCAAGAACGACCATCGCGCCAGCAGGCGATCAAGCATCGTGCCGACCTGTGGCGGTGCTATTTCCGAGCAGCGAAGAACGCGGGAAAGTAGCGCCGGACGCCGGTGTAGTATTTCGCCACCAGCACGTCGTAGCTGCCGTCCGCCCGTATGCGCCGGAGGTAGCGGTTGAACGCGTCGCGCAGTTCGGGCGACGATTTCGGGAACGCGGCGGCGAGTTGCTGCTCGGGTGAGATCGGACCCAGCACCTTGATCTTGCCGGCCCATTTCTGCAGGTCGAGAATGGCGTCGGGCACGTCGAGCAGGGTGAACTCGGCCTCGCCGTTGAGCAAGGCCGGAACCATTTCGTTGAGATTGGTGCTGCGGGTATAGAGGCGCAAGTCCAGACCCTTGCCCTTGAGGTCATAGTTTCCCGGGTCGAGGCAGGTGCGTTCCATCACCAGCACGCTGTGGTTGCCGATCATGCCCTTGGTTTCGGTGATGTCCTGCGCCAGGTCGGGGCTGCCCTTGATCGGCGTGTAGCTGGAGGCCGCCGGCGCCACCAGCAGCACTTGCGAGGGAAAGGTCGGCTCGGAGGTACAGGACCACCTGCTCGCGCCAGGGCAGCATGGTGAACCCGCTGGCGATCATGTCGCCGCGGACCGGATACTCGCCCTCCAGTGTCACGGTGCCGCCACGGTTGACCACGTCATGGCCGAGCAGGTCGCGCAGCACGTTGTAGAAATCGGTATAGACGAGGGTGTAGCGGACGCCGATTTCGCGGGCGAAGCCGCGGATCAGGTCAACGTCGAACCCGTCGCCCTCGCCGGTGACGAAATTGGCATACCGGATGCCAAGATGGCGGATCTCCCCGCGGGCCTGGATTTCCTTGAGGTCGGCCGCCCAGGCCAGCGACGCGCCGAACGTGACCATCATCACGATGCCGGCGACGCCACTTCGCCTGAGGGTGTGAGCCAGAAGGCGCAACATGAGTTTCTCCCCTAACGAAACGGCTCTGACGAAATGGCGGCATGCGCCGACGATGCCCGAGCATGCCGACACCGACGGCTATGCCACAACCGCCGGTCGGCACTTCGGACGAATCTGCCAAAAAGGTCGGCGTGCGCAGCCGGCCGGATGCAACCAGGATAGCGCCGCGTGCGCTTCCATAAAAGCACGGACCGGTCGCCGCCAGCGCGTCGCAGCGCTTTTACGGCACCATGTTCCGCTCTGCCGGTGAGATTTGCCCAGCCGGTGCGGGCGGTCTTTTCTTTGATTTGACGCCGCCGGATCGACCACGTTTCGCCCCCGCCCGCGGGCTCCGCGCGCCAGGCGGCGCGGCAGGGTCTATGGCAGCTCGGCGAGGTCTTGCCACGGCAGGTTCCGAAGATCGCAGGCGCGGGAGGCGACGATCCCCAGGACCGGGTGGGCGGGAATCCTGCGGCCGGCATACAGGTTCAGCAGGCGCCAGTAATGGCGCGTCCAGGTTTGCCATATTGGCTGGTCCGGGTACACCGCCCCGCCGAAGACGAAGAAAACCTCATCCTGCGGGCCGGCCAGCCGGCGGATAATGTCGCGGTACCACCCTTGCGGCGCGGCGAACACCGCCAGCAGGCGGCAGCCACCGGCGGCTGCCTGGACGAACGGCGAGCCGTCACTGCGGTCGTTCCTGTCCACCTGGAACCCATGACGATCGAGGAAGACGACGATCCGGCTGTTGTCCGGCGTCTGCCAGGTGCCGTCCAGCGAGCGGTTGGCGGCAATCATCTTGCCGCTGACGCTCAGGACGAGCAGGAGGACGAACGCCCCCCTAAGCGTGGATGAGGCGGCCACGGCGCGTGCCGACCACGCAAACGCCGAGCACAGCCGCAACGCTCAGCCAGTTCGCAATGGCTGCCCCCGCCGGACCGTGGATCAGGTCGAACTGCTCGCGGTGGAGAACCATCAGGCCGATGCGGGTGACGTTGATGGCAACGACGGCCAGGCAGGCGAGAAGGCACCAGCAGGCGTCCGCCAGGCACCACAAGCGGCCGCGCGACTGGGCGAACAGCACCCAGCAAAGGATCGCGAGCGAGACGTTGGCGAGCGAGGAGCAGGCCGGATTGATCCAGAGATAGCCGCCACCGTCGGCGAACCGCACGGTATTGCCCACGGCCTCGGTGCCGGCGAACCAGCCGACAAGACGGGCGTCGGCCCCGAGGATCGGCCCGCTCAGACAGCGCATCAGCAAATGGCCCCAGAACATCGCGCCGGTGGTGGCCAGCAAGACCCAGGCCCCGCGCTGCGCGGCGCAGGGCGGATGCTTGCGCAGGGTGAAGGAGAAGCGGAGAAGGTAAAGCGCGAGCCCGGTAAGGGCGACCCAACTCAGCGGGTCGATGGGCAGCATAAACGCCGCGAGCGCGCAGGCCGCCACCGCCGGGTCGGCGCGCGCGAGCGGCTGCTTCGGCGCGCGGAGCAGCAACGCCGGGCAGGCGACAAAGGCGATCCAGACGGCCGCACTGATGCCAAACGAGTTGGCGAGTGCCGCGGCCCCGTCATGCGCCACTGCGTCATGCAGGCGGGCGACGATGCCGTTCGCGAAACCCAGCACGCAGAGCGCCGCGAAGAGTTCGCCGCGAGACAGGCCAGCCGGCACCGCCGCACGGCCGGGATCGGGTGGCTCACCCTCGGCGGAGCACGACAAGACAGACCACCTTACGCGCCCCGCCTCCCGCGTCCCGCCGTTTGGGCGGGCATTTGGCCCAAGAGCAACATCGGCCAGACTGGCGACTGCCGGCCGATAAAGTTGCTCCCAAAACAAAGCGCTCTAGACCTGCTCCACGCTGCTGCGTGGCCGCGCGCTCTTGGTGCGGCGCCGGACCATCCAGTAAGCGCCGGCGGAGATCAGGAATGGCAGCCCCACCCCGGCGACCGGCCCCGGTGCTGCGCGCGGCGCGGTCCGGCCCCGGCTGTCACCGGCGCTGCCGCCGAACTGGGCGAAGACGGGTGCGGAGCAGACGACACACAGGGCTGCGGTCGCCGCGAGCAGCGTGGGTTTTGGGTATTTCATGAGAACCTCCTGACGAAAACCTTGCTCGTTATTGTACTGCCGCAAAACCAGCGGCACAAATGCTCGTTGCAACGCAAAAACACAAAATCGGCATTTGGCAGTAACAGAGCGTCAATTAAGTGTTATTCGCCCATTATAATCGAATCAATGCCATCCTGTCGCGCATCTGCGGCCGGATGTGCACTCATCGACAGGCCGGACGCAGGCCGAATTTGGCTGTCGGTTCTTTGCAACTGGGGCCACTGCAGGCTTGCTGAACCCGCGGGCGGCGGCTGGTCGCCTTGCTCGTAACGGCACGACGGCGCCGGCATGGGTGTGCCCGTGGAGTCGTTATGTCTGCCAGTTCGGCGGCAACGCCCGCATGCGGGCGAGTGCCGCGCACGTGCTCAGCCTTCCGGCAGGGCGGCGAGATAGCTGGCCGCCTCCTCTAGGACCGCCGCGCCCAGCGCCTGGATGTGCGTTCGTGCGGCCGGCAGTTCCACCGGCGAGAGGTCGGGGCTCGTCATGGCGTCACGGCATGCCTGCTCCAGCGGCGCGGCTCCTACCGCGCCGGCGGCGCCGGCCAGCGCGTGGCAGGTGCGCCGGAAGGCGGCGACGTTGGAGGTGACGACAATGCTGTCCAGCAGGCCGGTCAACCGGCCGACGTCCTGGCAGAACACACCCAGAACCATCCGCAGGTCCTCGGGGTCCAGGTCCTCGGCCAACTGGGCGGCAAAGCCGCTTAACGTCATGTCACTCGTTCTCCGCTCAATCCACTCGTCTTATCGCAATATCTCCCACGGCAAATTGCGTCGCAAGGTGCACGGATTTTGATCGCCCCGTCTCGCCCGCCCGGCCGCCCGCCCGAATTCGGAATCTTAGGGCGTCGCTGATTCGAGCCCGGCCACCACCGCCTGTTTTTCTTCGATCGCCTGCAGCGCTGCCTCGGCCGCCTCGAGCACACCGAAGCTGCCGAGCACATGGCCGAACAAACCCCGCTCATACCCCGCTTCGGCAGAAAACGTCACCGTGGTTCCGGCCTTGTCGAGTTCGCCGAACACCCGGTACTGGCCAAGCGCTCCGGCGTCGCACAGGCCCGTCAGCGCGTCGTAATCCGCCCGCGCCGAACCGTCCGCCCCGGCGATGGCGTCGATCAGCGCTGGCAGCTGCGCCGGATCGGCTCCGGCGGTCGCCCCGCCGTCGAGCGGGCTGGCGAAACCGCGCTCCGTCACCAGCGCATCGATGCCGGTCAGATCGCCCTTGCCGGCGAGAAGCTGCAGGCGGCGCTCGAAATCCTGCAGCAACGCGGTGGCTTCCAGCAAGCCGCGCGCGGCCAGTGCGGCGCCGAGCACGTTGCGGGCATTCCAGTCATTGGTGGCGGCAGCGGCGAGGGCGACGATGCGAAACAGCGCGGCCTGGCGGAACACGGCGAGCTTCCAGGCAATCCGGGTGCGCAGCGCCCCTTCGCGCGCCACGACCGGCTGGCGCCGCGCCTGCACCCTGGCCAGCACGGTGTTCAGCCGCGCCGCCGTCTCCCAGTCGCCGCCCACCGAGGTCACGGCCTGGCGGTCGAAGCCGCGGCCCGCGGGCGCTGCGGCGGATGCGACCCGGAGCGCGGCGCGTGGGTCGGGCCGCATGTCGGCCGATGGCAGCGGCTCCATTTTATCGGCGCCGATCGCGCGCGCCAGGGTGGAGAAGATGAATGGGTTCAGCAGGCGCCAGAGGACGTAGGCGACGCCGAGCACCGCCAGGAAGATGCCGATCCGCATCCATGCATCCATGTCGAGCCACTCCGTCTGTCTGAATGGTTTTATTCTGTACCCGGTCCATGCGGGGCGAAAGCCCCGCCGGCGTGCGAGAGGCGCGGGGCAGGGGCGCGGTGCTGGCCAGGGCGATGGGGTGAAGGAAGCAAGGCCAGGGCAGAGCCCTGGCCTTGCTTCCTTCACCCCATCGCCCTGCGAACCGCCCTGCCACGGATGGACCCTGCGGAACGACTGGTGTACACGCACCCTCCTGAGAACACCGGATCCGCTCCGCGGCGAAGGCATGGTGCCGCCCGGCGTTCTCTCGTTCGCGGAGGCGGTCCCGGCACGATGCCCACGGCACTGATCACCGGTATCACCGGCCAGGACGGCGCCTACCTCTCGCATTTCCTGCTGGAGCGCGGCTACGGTGTGCATGGGCTGCTGCGGCGCTCGGCCTCGGCCGAAGTGATCGGCGAGCGGCTGCGCTGGCTCGGCGTGCTCGACCGCGTGACCCTGCACGACGGCGACCTGATCGACCTGTCGAGCGTGCTGCGCATCGTCCAGGCTGTGCAGCCCGATGAGGTGTACAATCTCGCGGCGCAGAGTTTTGTGCACGCCTCGTGGCAGCAGCCGCTGCTGACCGGAACGGTGACCGGGCTTGGCACCGTGACGATGCTGGAGGCGGTGCGTCTCGCCTGGCCGCAGGCGCGGTTCTATCAGGCATCGTCGTCGGAGATGTTCGGCAAGATCCAGCAGGCGCACCAGACCGAGCGCACGCCCTTCTACCCGCGCAGCCCCTATGCCGCGGCCAAGCTGTATGCGCACTGGATGACCGTGAACTACCGCGAGAGCTTCGGCCTGCATGCCTCCTCGGGCATTCTGTTCAACCACGAGAGCCCGCTGCGCGGCATCGAATTCGTCACCCGCAAGATCACCGACGCGGTGGCGCGCATCAAGCTGGGGCTGGCGCGCGAGGTGAAGCTGGGCAACCTGCAGGCGAAGCGCGACTGGGGCCATGCGCGCGACTACGTGCAGGCGATGTGGCTGATGCTGCAGCAGGACGTGGCGGACGACTACGTCATCGCCACCGGCCGGACCACCAGCATCGCCGATTTCTGCGCCATGGCGTTCGGCCATGCCGGGCTGGACTGGCAGGAATTCGTTCGCACCGATGCCGCCCTGCTGCGCCCGGCCGAGGTGGATGTGCTGCATGGCGATGCCTCGAAGGCGCGCGACCGGCTGGGGTGGACGCTCTCCGTGACCCTGGAAGACATGGTGGCCGAAATGGTGGAGGCGGACCTCGCCCGCCACCGCGCCCGCACCAGCTACGTGTTGCCGACCGAGGCCAGTCTGCGCGCGGCGCAGGCCTGACCGGCGGCCGCGATGCCGCCTCGCCGCATCCTGGTGACGGGGGCGAGCGGCTTCGTCGCGGTCCATCTCGTGCCCCGACTGATCAGTGCATTCCCCGGCGCGGTGCTGACCCTGTGCGGCGGCGGCCCCGGCATGGTGGCGCTCGACGTGACCGATGCGGCGGCGGTGGATGCGCTGGTGGCCGCGGTGCAGCCGGAGGGCTGCGTGCACCTGGCCGCGGTTTCGGCCATTCCGGCGGCGCGGCGCGAGCCGGACCTGGCCTGGCGGGTGAACCTGCACGGCACGCTGGCGCTGGCCCGCGCGGTGCTGCGGCATGCCCCGGCCTGCTGTTTTCTGTATGTGTCCTCGGCCGATATCTACGGGCGGTCGTTCCGCGCCGGTGCCGCGTTGGACGAGCGCGCGGTGCCGGCGCCGATGAACACCTACGGCGCGACCAAGGCGGCGGCCGATCTGGCGGTCGGCGCGATGGCGGCGGAGGGGCTGCGTGCGGTGCGGCTGCGGCCGTTCAACCACACCGGTCCCGGCCAGTCGGAGGCCTTCGTGGTGCCGGCCTTCGCCCGGCAGGTGGCGCGCGTGG
Source organism: uncultured Alphaproteobacteria bacterium (assembly GCA_963714255.1). Lineage (GTDB taxonomy): Bacteria > Pseudomonadota > Alphaproteobacteria > Acetobacterales > Acetobacteraceae > Rhodovastum. Next base: position 182,589 of record CAVQNU010000018.1, on the reverse strand, counting down.
CGGCCGGGCTGCAGCCGCCGCTGCTGCAGGTGGGCGCGCTCGATCCGTTCCGTGATTTCCTCGACGTGCGCGACGTATGCGATGCCTATGTCGCCTGCCTGGCGCGGCGCGACGGGCTGGAGCCGGGGGCCATTCTCAATATCGCCTCCGGCATGCCGCGGCGGATCGGCGGGGTGCTGGACGATCTGCTGCGCCTGGCCGGCGTGCAGGCCCAGCCGGAGACCGGGGCCGGGCTGCTGCGCCCCGCCGAGATTCCGACCGCCAGCGGCGACGCGGCGCTGGCGCGCCGGCTGCTGGACTGGGCGCCGCGGATCGCCTGGGAAGACACGTTGCGTGACGTGCTGGCGGACTGGGGCACGCGGGTGCGGGCCGGCTGAGGCGCTGATCAGGCCCGTATCCCGGCCCCTGTGCACAAAGTCAGCGGCCAGAACATATGCGATATCCGGGCGATTTCGTCTTCGGCGTGCAGATGGATGCCGTGGAACAGGACCGCCGTGGCCAACGCCGCCGCCACCGGCGGTCCGCGCCGCATCCCCGCCGGGCGGTCACCGGCGAGGCGCGCCAGCAGGACCGCCCCGGCAACACCGAGCACGGCGCCGACCAACACCTCGGCGCCGCTGTGCAGTCCGAGCACGACCCGCGACATGCCGATCAGCGCCGCGGTGGCCAGCGCGCCGCTGGCCGCGAGCCGCTTCATGCGCCAGCCGCGCGGGGCCAGCAAAGCCAGCAGCCCGCCGCACGCCACCGCCGCGGCGGCTGTGTGGCCGCTCGGGCTGCGCAGGCTGATCATTGGCAGCGGTTCGCAGGCGTGCAGGACCAGCTTGCCCAGCAGTGCCGCCAGCAGCGTGGCGGCGATGGCGAACAGCCAGGCCGCCGCGCCGCGCCGCCAGCCGCCCAGGGCCAGCGCCAGGCCGACCGCTAGCGTGAGAGGCAGAACGACTGCCTCGTCGCCGAAATCAGTGAGAAAATGCATGGCGCCAGATACACCATGGCATTCCGGGCCGCTGCGCCAAAACCGCGGTCATGATGAAACGGCAACGCAGGCGTCATCGATGCGTCCGGATGTCTGGCTAAAAAAACAGGCAGAAAATGGGGACCGATTCGTCATGACCGACCACGCCCTCACCCTCACCCGCCGCCAGGCGATCGCCGCCGGCGCGGTCGCCGGCCTGGCCAGCGTCGCCGGTCCGGCTTTCGCCGAGACGGATGCGACCGCGACCGCGCGGGGCAGCGTGTTCGAAGACGCCGATGGCACCGGACGGCGCGGCCCGGACACCCTCGGCATCCCGGGGGTGATGGTCTCGAACGGGCGCGACGTTGTGCGCACCGATGCCGAGGGGCGCTGGAGCCTGAAGGTGGCCGATGGCGACTCGGTGTTCGTGATCAAGCCAACCGGCTGGGTGCTGCCGATTGAGCCGGCGACGCAACTGCCGCGCTTTGCCTATGTCTATGCCCCGAACGGCACGCCGGCCTCGCTCGATTTGCGCTTCCCCGGCCTCGTCCCCACCGGTCCGCTGCCCGAGAGCATCGATTTCGCGCTGCGCCGCCAGGAGGAGCCGGACCGTTTCGAAGCGTTGCTGTTCACCGACCCGCAGCCCGAGAGCCTGGCCGAGATCGGCTATATCCGTGATGCCGTGGTGGCGCAGACCGCGGGCAACACCGCGGCCTTCGGCATCACCCATGGCGACGTGATGTTCGACGACCTGTCCTATTACGAGCGCTACAACCGCATCGTCGGCACGATCGGGCTGCCGTGGCACAACAGCCCAGGCAACCACGACATGAACTTCGAGGCGCCGGACAACACCCATTCCCGCGAGACGTTCAAGCGCATCTTCGGCGCCCGTTACCATGCTTTCCAGCACGGCGGTGCCACGTTCCTGGTGCTCGACAATGTCGATTATCTTGGCACCGACCCCGCGAAGGACAACGGCGCCGGGAAATACCGTGGCTTCTTCGGCGAGCGGCAGTTGGCATTCGTGCGCAACGTGCTGGCCAACGTGCCGGCCGACAGCCTGGTGGTGGTATCGTTCCATATTCCGCTGCGCACGCTGCAGGGCAGCGATCCCGCCACCGCCACCCAGGATGCCCGCGCGTTCCTGGAGGCGATTTCCACGCACCCGCACAGTGTCAGCTTCAGCGGCCATACCCATACCAACGAGCACTGGTATTTCGGCGCGGCCGAGGGTTTTTCCGGCGGGACGCATCATCACCACGTGCTGGCCGCGGTGTCCGGCAGTTGGTGGAGCGGGCCGTTCGACGAGCGCGGTATTCCGATCGCCCTGGAAAGCGACGGCAGCCCGAACGGGTTCCATGTGCTCGCCGTGGACGGGGCGGGCTACACCACCACGCTGGTGCCGGCGCGTGACCCCAACCGCAGCCAGTTGCGCCTGGTGCTGGAAACCCAGTTGCATGGTAATGGCCGGGAAGTGATGCGCGACTACCACACCGGCGCGCTGCTGGCCGGGCCGGTGGACCGGGCCGCCCTGCCGGCCGCGCGGCTGGTGGTAAATTTCTTCGACGGCGGCCCGCGCTCGACCGTGGAGGCATCGTTCGGGAGTGGCGGCGCCTGGCAGAAGCTGCGCCGGGTGGAGCGGACCGACCCGTTCGTGGTCGAGGTCTATGCCCGCAACGCCGACAGCAAGAAGCCTTGGGTGGAGCCTTCGCGCTCGACCCATCTGTGGCAGGGGCCGCTGCCAGCCGAACTGCCGGCCGGCACGCATCGTGTGTCGGTGCGGGCGAGCGACGAGTATGGGCGGGGGCATGAGGCGTTTCTGGTGCTGGAGGTGACTGCCTGAAGTGAAGATAAGGAAGGCCAGGGCTCTGCCCTGGACCCGCAAGGGGGCAGCGGCCCCCTTGACCCCATTAACTTAACCTAAGTTCGATAGTTAATATCCAGCATATTGCAACGAACTCCGGGCAATTGGCTGAAATCTGCCATTCTGTTTCCTGGAATTTTTTGTAGTTCCATGATATTGTGTAGATACGATTCACGGCTGCCCGCGGCCGTGCCCACTTTCTGCGCCATGTTTGTCCGCAAAACAGCCACCCGGAACAAATCGACCAACGAATCGTGCCACGCCTACCGCCTGGTCGCCTCCGAGCGCGTCGGCAAGCAGGTCCGCCAGATCACCCTTCTCAACCTTGGCCGCCATTTCGACCTGCCGCCAATCGACCGGCCGGGCCTGTGCGCTCGCATCGATGCGCCGCTCGCCGGACACGTCGGCCTGCTCGCCGAATCCGAAGCCATCGAGACGTTGGCCCGACGCTATGCCGCCCGCCTGATCGCTCGCCTATCTTCGTTGCAGTCAAACCGAAAGTAACATAGTTAGGCCCGCGGCGGGTAGCAAGTTTTACCAAATCCAATAACGATTGAGCGGCGTTGCCCATTCTCGTGGGGGACTCACGCATCCCCTCATTTCGTTTCCGGCAGTAACCCGCAAAACAGCCCGCTTTGCGCCAGCATTTCGGCGAACCTCTGCATCAGCGGCAGAAGGCGGTGCTCCGGCATGTTCGGGATCAGCTCGTAGAGCATGCATCCCTGGCGGAACAGCGAATGCGTGCGCGTCTTCGACGTGTTGGACTTGAGGTGTCGGTCCATTCCCAGACTTTCTCCGGCCGCCCCGAGCATGGTGAGCAACGCCATGGCGAAGGCGTTGATCAGCAGCAGCCGATCCCGCCGCTCCGGCTCGGCGATGCGGAGCTCGGCCATTCCCATGCCGAAACGCAGATCCTTGGTATCTCGGAAGCTGGGCTCGATGGTCCAGCGCCGGGAATATTGCGCAATCAGCGTTCCGGCGGGCGCCTCGGCGTCACTGGCCGCGAGGCACCACGGCTCCTTCATATCACGTGCGTGCACACACACGACGGCACCCACCTGATAGGCGTGCGACGCCGTGACGCGAGCAGCGCGCAGCTTGCGCGCCCGAGCCGATTTGCCGACCCATTCGGCGGCGGTCCGCGTCTCGCCGGAGGCATCAGTGACGTGGATGTTGCCACGGAAGCGGATGACATAGCCGAAGCCAAGATCAGCGAGATAGGCGAACAGCTTGTGATCGCCGAAGCCGCGGTCGGCCAGGATGGTGACACGGCAGCCGGGCGGGACGACCTGTGACAATCGCAGCAGACACGCATCCTCGAAGCCGTTGCGCTGATCCTTCAACTCGTCCTTCCACACCGACAGCCACAACAGTGGCATCGCCCGGCCATGGTCGGTCACGAGATTGAGCGCGAGGGTGGCCTGGTCGTCGCCGTCAAAGTCGGTCCAGTCCATGGCAACGACGATCTCTTTGCGCGTGCCAATCAGATGCGGCACCCAGCGGGCGAAGCTGTCCCAGACGTCGATGGCTTTGTTGCTGAGCAACCGGTCGACTTGCTTGATCGCGTGCTTGGTCAGGAGGCCGCGTGCCTGCGCCAATGCCTGCCCGATCATCGCCACCGCCAGCGACGCCCCGGTCATGACGCCGAGTGTGGCCGCGGCCAGCGAATCCACACGCTTGGTGTGGAGGTCGCGATCGTAGAGGCCGTCAATGAACGCGTGTATGTCCTTCAGCCGTCCACCATCGCGCAGGTCCGCCGCTTCCATGTCCATGCCGTTCTCTCATCCCAGAAAACTCTCGCCCCTGGTAGAGAACCGGCGCGAGCCGGCACAAGATGTGGGACTGGGAAAATGAGGGGAGTCGGTGTGTCAAGAAGGAGCGAAGTTGCTCCATGCTGTGCATTTGATGAGGGTAGGCCCCTCGGTGCCGCCTTGCAGGAGGAGGCTTCAAACCACCATGAGCGGCTGTTGCTCAACGGCGATGGTCGTGAACGTCATGGCTAAAAGGCGCGGCCAGATCGCGTCAGGTATGGATGAGAGAGACGAACGCAAGTGAACCCTCGATGAAGCATCGAAACTCATTCTGACGACATCCAAACCAGGGTCTCGACTCTGCTCTGGGATAAAAGCGTGGAAGGCTACCTGCTTACTGTCCGCGCGGTGTCCGGTGTAAAGGGGGCGTGAATCTTATCTAGGCTAATGCACGGAACTTGAGAACCTAGTCGTCGATGCTAAGGGAAAAGGTGCAAGTGGAAGAACCACGAGCCTGAAAGTACCAATGCGACGGACAGGGGCGGACTGCCCCGTAGTAGTGATGAAGTCCCTGTAATGGGGATGGAGCGAAGGGGGCGGGTCACTCGCGCTGGGATCCATGGGCCAACGGGAAACCGGAGGAGCCCGTAGGTCTCGGCGGAAGACGGCAGTCTTCGGTGAGTGGCACGAGCCGTATGAATCGAGAGGTTCACGTACAGGATCTGTGAGCGGCTCGGGGTGAGATTCCCCGGGCCGACTCGGCTGAGGCAAGGTCGGGCTGCAGGATGGCGGACCCCAGCTATGCTCCGCATTCCCAGTGATCTTCCATTGGCATGACCTTACCATTGCCGCCGACATTCCTTGGCGTCCATAGGGCCCATGCTGTGCCTCAAACTGCAGTGCACGTTGATCGGCGTCCCGGTCCGGTCTCCCACGCCCCCTGTCGCAAACCCGACACCCGCCCGTCCCCGATCGCTCAGCCGCACCCACCTCTAACCTGCGGAATGCGGCGCCCGCCGTGTCAGCTGTCCGTTGGCACAAAATTTGCGGTCAGCTATTCCGGATCGGAAGGAACAGACCGTGGCGCAGATCATCACCCTGGAGAGCCTTCTGGCGCCGGCCGCCGCCCCCACCGTGGCCCCCGCCTCCGGCTGCACCGCCTCAAGTTGCGGATCGTCGCAAGCGCCCGCCGGTATGGACCCGGGCGTGTGGGAGCGTGTGAAGGATCATCCTTGCTACGCAGAGGAAGCACACCACTATTTCGCCCGCATGCACGTGGCCGTTGCGCCCGCCTGCAATATCCAGTGCAACTACTGCAACCGCAAATACGACTGCGCCAACGAAAGTCGCCCCGGCGTGGTCTCAGAGAAACTCACCCCCGATCAGGCCGTGCGTAAAGTGGTGGCGGTCGCCAACGCCGTACCGCAACTGTCCGTCCTTGGCGTCGCCGGTCCGGGTGATGCCGTCTATGACTGGCGCCACACCAGCGAAACCTTCACCCGCATCCAATCCGCCATCCCCGATCTGCGCCTCTGCCTGTCCACCAACGGCCTCGCGCTGCCCGACCATGTCGAGGCCATCGCCGCCATGGGCGTCGACCACGTCACTATCACTATCAACTTCATCGACCCCGAAATCGGCGCGCGCATCCACCCGTGGATTTTCTTCAACCACCAGCGCCACACCGGCGTGGAAGCGGCCCGCATCCTGCACGAACGCCAGATGCTCGGCCTGGACATGCTGGTCGCCCGCGGCATCCTCGCCAAGGTCAACTCGGTGATGATCCCCGGCATCAACGATGAGCACCTGGTCGAGGTGAACCGCGTCGTCACCCAAAAAGGCGCTTTCCTGCACAATATCATGCCTCTTATCTCCGACCCCGCGCACGGCACCGCGTTCGGCCTGTCCGGCCAGCGCGGCCCGACGCCGGCCGAGCTAAAAGCGCTGCAGGACAAACTCGAAGGCGGCGCCAATCTGATGCGCCATTGCCGCCAGTGCCGTGCCGACGCGGTAGGCCTGCTCGGCGAGGATCGCGGCCAGGAATTCAACCTCGATCAGTTGCCCGACACCACCGCATACGACCCTGCGCAGCGCACCGCCTATCGCGAACTGGTGGCGGAAACCCGCGGCGAGCACGCCGCGCACCGCGACGCCGCAAGCGAAGACGTGGCCGATATCGACGCCCCCGCCGTGTTGGTGGCGATCGCCACCCGCGGCGGCGGCCGCATCAACGAACATTTCGGCCACGCGAAAGAATTCCAGGTCTACGAAGTTTCGCCCGCAGGGATCCGCTTCACCGGCCATCGCCGCGTCGAGCAATACTGCCAGGGCGGCTGGGGCGAGGACGCGACGCTCGATGGCGTGCTGGCCACGCTGTCTGGTATTGCCTGCGTACTGGTCGCCAAGATCGGTGACTGCCCGCGCGAAAGCCTGCAAGCCGCCGGCATCGCGGCCACGCAGGAGCACGCCTACGACTGGATTGAATCGGGAATCGCCGCCTGGTACGCGCAGCGCTACCGCCACACCATCCGCCAGACTGCCTGACCAAACCCAAACGGAGAGACTGCAATGGCCTACAAGATCATCGTGTCCCAGTGCACCGCCTGCGGTGCCTGTGAGTTCGAGTGTCCGAATGCCGCCATTTCCACCAAGCGCGGCAACTACGTCATCAACGCCTCGCTCTGCACCGAGTGCGAAGGGCATTTCCCCGCCGCCCAGTGCGCCGCCGTCTGCCCGGTGCCGGACACCTGCGTGAAGGCCTGACGCAGCGCAGGGAAGCACGGCATGGCATCGCCCGGCGACGACGACGGCGAACTGCACCGCCCGCCCTGCTTCCCGCCGGGCGCCAAGGTGCGGGCAAAAATGCACATCCGCAACGACGGCACCTTCGCCGGCCGCGAGGTCGGTGATATCCTGGTGCGCAAAGGCGACGAAGGCTACGTGCGCGACATCGGCACGTATCTACAGCGCTACTACATCTACGCCGTCGAATTCATCGCGCGCGGCGCGGTCGTGGGCATGCGCGCGCGCGAGCTTACGGCCGCCGACGCACCCCAGGAGGCCGCACAATGAAGGTCATGATCCGCCGCTCCGACAAGGGGTTTTCCGCCTACGTGCCGAAAAAGGACCTGGAGGAGCCGATCGTCGAGACCGAACGCGAAACTCTCTGGGGCGGCTGGGTGAAGCTGAAGAACGGTTGGATCTTCGATCTGCCGGACATGGAAGCCGACACCCGCCTGCCGATCACCGTGAACGCACGCAAACGCGGCGGCGATGAGTAGCGCTATGCTGGACGCCGCGACGGCCGCGAAGGAAATCCCCGCGCGGCTGCGCGCCGGCTCGCTGATGCCCTATCTCGGGCCCGGCCTGGCCGAACTCGCCGCCGCCCCGGTGCCGACCACGCATGAGGAACTGGCCGACTATTTGGGTGCGCGCGTGGCCCTGCCGAAGCGCGCCCGCGGCAATTGCTGGGCGGCGGCGCAATACATCGAAACCAACCGCCACCGCACCACCCTCGACAAGCTCATGGTGGCCGCCTACGCGCCGCCGGTGAACCCGACCGCCCTGCATCACGCCCTGGCCGCCGCCGCCCCGCCGCTGGTGGTCGACACCTGGTACGACGGCGCCATGCGCGCAGCCCTGACCGGACAGACCGATTGGGGCGAAATTCAGGGCTCCTCGCGGGTGCAAATCGGCGAGCAGCGCTGGTACCGCGCCTGGGACGCCGCCGGCGTGGAATGCGCCGCCGCCGACGCACACGCCTGGCGCACACTGCTGTATAAGCCGCACGGCGCCGCCGCGCCGGGGCGCAGCTTCCTCATCGCCGATTCCGACTATGTCGAGGTGATGACGGAAATCGACATCCAGACGCCACTTCCCGACGAGGTAAAACGCCGGCGGGCCGGCGGGGGATTCCTGTTCCTGGGCTGCCGGTTCAACGACCAGATGCTGCGGGCCTACGCGCGCCAGATCATGAAACGCTCCGGTGGGGGGCACGTCGCACTTGTCGGCGGCTTTGTGCTGACCCGGATGGAGCGCCGCTTCCTCGAGGAGCAGGAGGTGGAGGTGCTGGATATGGACTTGTCCGCGCTGACGCGGGTGCTGGCTTTGGTGTGACAAAAGGCAAGGCCAGGGCTCTGCCCTGGACCCGGCAGGGGGCGGTGGCCCCCTGCACCCCATGACTTAAGAAACGGGGCCTGCGACATGCGTCGCGGGCCCCGTTCGTTTTCCGCGGCGGCGTCCCAAACGCGACAACCGCTCGTGCGCCTTGGCGGACGGACACACTTGTCGGACTCAGGACACGCGGATTGTCCGCCGCGTCACCCGGGCCATCCGGCGAAATCCCTCCGGAATCCTTGCAATTCCGCCACTTGAGGCAGTGGCACGGGTCTTGCGGTGCAGTGTCCCGCTTGATCCCCGGCGGCGGGCCAGCACGCCCCCCGCATGTCACCCGAGAGGACACACAAACAATGGCCGCACTTCGGCAGATCGCATTCTACGGCAAGGGAGGCATCGGCAAGTCGACCACCTCCCAGAACACCCTCGCCGCCCTGGTCGATCTGGACCAGAGGATCCTCATTGTCGGCTGCGACCCGAAGGCCGACTCCACTCGCCTGATCCTCAACACCAAGCTGCAGGACACGGTGCTGAGCCTCGCCGCCGAAGCCGGCTCGGTCGAGGATCTGGAAATCGAGGACGTGCTGAAAATCGGCTACAAGGGCATCAAATGCGCCGAATCCGGCGGCCCGGAGCCGGGCGTGGGTTGCGCCGGCCGCGGCGTCATCACCGCGATCAACTTCCTCGAAGAAAATGGCGCCTATGACGACGTCGACTATGTTTCCTACGACGTGCTCGGCGACGTGGTGTGCGGCGGCTTCGCCATGCCGATCCGCGAGAACAAGGCGCAGGAAATCTACATCGTCATGTCCGGCGAGATGATGGCGCTGTATGCCGCCAACAACATCGCCAAGGGCATTCTGAAGTATGCGCATTCCGGCGGCGTCCGCCTGGGCGGGCTGATCTGCAACGAGCGCCAGACCGACCGCGAGGAGGAACTGGCCTCGGCTTTGGCCTCGCGCATCAACACCAAGCTGATCCATTTCGTGCCGCGCTCGAACAGCGTGCAGCATGCCGAGCTGCGCAAAATGACCTGCATCCAGTATGCGCCCGACTCCAAGCAGTCCCAGGAGTACCGCACCCTCGCCAGCAAGATCCACAACAATTCCGGTCAGGGCACCATCCCGACCCCGATCAGCATGGAAGAACTGGAAGACATGCTGCTGGAGTTCGGCATCATGAAGACCGCCGAGCAGGAACTCGCCGAGCTTCAGGCGAAGGAGGCGGCGGCGGCCTGAGCCGTCGCCCCCATCCGGCAATCCCACCTCGGCGATAAGGACCACGACAATGCCACTCGATAACCAAGCCGGCGACGGTGAATTCAATAAGCGCCTCATCGCCGAAGTGCTGGAGGCCTACCCCGACAAGTCGCGCAAGCGGCGCCAGAAACATCTGGACGTTGCCCGCACGGTTGCCACGCCCGACGAGGGACAGAGCACCGACGACACCAGCGCGCTGAGCGAATGCTCGGTGAAGTCCAACATCAAGTCCATCCCCGGGGTGATGACCGTCCGCGGCTGCGCCTACGCCGGCTCGAAGGGCGTGGTGTGGGGGCCGATCAAGGACATGGTGCATATCAGCCATGGCCCGGTCGGCTGCGGTCATTACTCCTGGTCGCAGCGCCGCAACTACTATGTCGGCACCACCGGCGTGGATAGTTTCGTGACGATGCAGGTCACCTCCGACTTCCAGGAGCGTGACATCGTCTTCGGCGGCGACAAGAAGCTGGAAAAGCTGATCGACGAGATCGGCACCCTGTTCCCGCTGGCCAAGGGCATCACCATCCAGTCGGAATGCCCGATCGGCCTGATCGGCGATGACATCGAGGCGGTCGCCCGCAAGAAGCACAAGGAAACCGGCAAGACTATCGTGCCGGTGCGCTGCGAGGGCTTCCGCGGCGTGTCCCAGTCGCTCGGCCACCACATCGCCAACGACACCGTCCGCGACTGGGTGTTCGACAAGAAAGAAGACGAGAGCTTCGAAACCACCCCGTATGACGTGAACGTCATCGGCGACTACAACATCGGCGGCGACGCCTGGGCCAGCCGCATCCTGCTGGAAGAAATCGGCCTGCGGGTGGTGGGCAACTGGTCGGGCGACGCCACGCTGGCCGAGCTGGAGCACGCGCCGAAGGCCAAGCTGAACCTGATCCATTGCTACCGGTCGATGAACTACATCTGCCGGCACATGGAGGAAAAGTACAACATCCCCTGGATGGAGTACAATTTCTTCGGCCCCAGCCAGATCGCCCTCAGCTTGCGCGCCATCGCCGCCAAGTTTGACCAGACCATCCAGGACAACGCCGAGCGGGTGATCGAGAAATACAAGCCTTTCGTCGATGCCGTGCTGGCCCGCTTCCAGCCGCGGCTGAAGGGCAAGACGGTGATGCTCTATGTCGGCGGGCTGCGGCCGCGCCACGTGGTCAATGCCTATGTCGATCTCGGCATGGAAATCGCCGGCACAGGCTACGAGTTCGCCCATAACGACGACTACCAGCGCACCGGCCATTACGTGAAGGGCGGCACGCTGATCTATGACGACGTGACCGGCTACGAGCTGGAGAAGTTCATCGAGGGCATCCGCCCCGATCTGGTCGGCTCCGGCATCAAGGAGAAGTACTCGACCCAGAAGATGGGCATTCCGTTCCGGCAGATGCATTCCTGGGACTACTCAGGGCCCTACCACGGCTATGACGGGTTCGCGATCTTCGCCCGCGACATGGACCTGGCGATCAACAACCCGGTCTGGGGCATGTTCAAGGCGCCCTGGAAGAAGTCGGCCTGAGCCGGCCACAGGAAGGAGAAAACCGATGCCGCAAAGTGCCGAGAAGATTCTCGACCACGCCCCGCTGTTCCGCACCCCCGAGTACCAGGAAATGCTGGCGCGCAAGCGCCAGCTGGAATGCATGCCCCCGGCTGCCGAGGTGCAGCAGACCGATGACTGGACGAAGGGCTGGGAATACCGCGAAAAGAACTTCGCCCGCGAAGCGCTGACCATCAATCCGGCGAAGGCGTGCCAGCCGCTGGGCGCCGTGTTCGTCGCCGCCGGCTTTGAGAAAACGCTGAGCTTCGTGCATGGCAGCCAGGGCTGCGTCGCCTATTACCGCAGCCACCTGGCGCGCCACTTCAAGGAACCGTCCGCCATCGTCTCATCGTCCATGACCGAGGACGCGGCGGTGTTCGGCGGCCTGCAGAACATGATCGACGGATTGTCCAACGCGCATGCGCTGTACAGCCCGAAGATGATCGCCGTCTCCACCACCTGCATGGCGGAAGTGATCGGCGACGATTTGCAGGCCTTCATCTCCACCGCCCGCGACAAGGGCTCGGTGCCGGCGGATTTCGACGTGCCGTACGCCCACACCCCCGCCTTCGTCGGCAGCCACACCACCGGCTACGACAACATGCTCAAGGGCATCCTCGAGCATTTCTGGAAGAAGCGGGAGCGCACGGCCGGGACCAAGCTGAACGTCATCCCCGGCTTCGACGGCTTCGCGGTCGGCAACAACCGCGAACTGAAGCGCATCCTCGACCTGTTCGGCGCGGAATACACCATCCTCTCCGACGTGTCCGACCAGTTCGACACGCCGTCGGACGGCGAATACCGGATGTATGACGGCGGCACCACGATAGAGGCGACCAAGGCGGCCCAGGACGCCGCCGCCACCCTGTCGCTGCAGGAATGGTGCACCCACAAGACGCTCGACTACGCCAAGGCGCAGGGCCAGAAAACCGCCTCCCTGCATTATCCGCTCGGCGTCGGCGGCACCGATGATCTGGTGCAGGCGATCGCCGAACTGACCGGCAAGGAAATCCCGGCGGAACTGGAAAAGGAGCGCGGGCGCCTGGTCGATGCGCTCGCCGACAGCCAGGCCTATCTGCACGGCAAGACCTACGCGATCTTCGGCGATCCCGACTTCGTCTACGGCATGGCGCGCTTCGTGCTGGAAACCGGCGGCGAGCCGAAGCACTGCCTGGCCACCAACGGCAACGCGGCGTGGGAACAGCAGATGGTCGAGCTGTTCGCTTCCTCGCCCTTCGGTGCCGGCTGCAAGGCCTGGGGCGGCAAGGACCTGTGGCATCTGCGTTCGCTGCTGGCCACCGAGCCGGTGGACCTGCTGGTCGGCAACTCCTATGGCAAATACCTGGAGCGTGACTGCGGCGTGCCGCTGGTGCGGCTGACCTTCCCGATCTTCGATCGCCACCACCACCACCGCTTCCCGGTCTGGGGCTATCAGGGCGCGTTGCGGGTGCTGGTGACGGTGCTCGACAAGATCTTCGACAAGCTCGACACCGACGCCGGCGGGATCGGCGAGGATATCTCCTTCGACCTCACCCGCTGACCACGACGGGCCGGGCGGCCCCGCGGCGCCCGGCCCGCTTTTATTCGCCGACCGATCAGGAGAGGCCGATGAACGAAGCGCTGAAATCCCGCATCGAAGCGGTGTTCAACGAGCCGGCCTGCCCGACCAATAACGCCAAGACGGAAAAGGAGCGCCGCAAGGGCTGCTCCAAGCCGCTCACCCCCGGTGCCGCCGCCGGCGGCTGCGCCTTCGACGGCGCCAAGATTGCTCTGCAGCCCATCACCGACGCGGTCCACCTCGTGCACGGGCCCTTGGCCTGCGAGGGGAACGGCTGGGACAACCGCCACGCCGGCAGTTCGGGTCCGCAGACTTATCGCCTCGGTTTCACCACCGACCTGTCCGAAATGGACATCGTGCTCGGCAACGGCGAGAAACGCCTGTATCGCGCCATCAAGGACGCGATCGCCCGCTATGCGCCGCCGGCGGTGTTCGTCTATGCCACCTGCGTGCCGGCGATGATCGGCGACGACATCGAGGCGGTGTGCCGCCACGCCAGCGAAAAGCTTGGCACCCCCTGCATTCCGGTCAACGCGCCGGGCTTCGTCGGCCCGAAGAACCTCGGCAACCGGCTGGCCGGCGAAACGCTGCTCGCCCATGTCATCGGCACACGCGAGCCCGAGCGCCTCACTCCAACCGATGTCAACATCCTCGGCGAATACAACATCGTCGGCGAGCTGTGGCAGGTGCGCCCGCTGCTGGACGCGCTCGGTATCCGCGTGCAGACCGCCGTCACCGGCGATGCGCGTTACAACGATGTGGCTTCGTGCCACCGGGTGCAGCTCAACATGATGGTGTGCTCCAGCGCGCTCATCAACATCGCCCGGGTGATGCAGGAGCGCTGGGGCATTCCGTATTTTGAAGGCTCGTTCTACGGCATTGCCGACACTTCGGACTCGCTGCGCACGCTGGCGCGCATGCTGGTGGCGCGCGGCGCCGACCCGACGCTGACGGAACGCACCGAAGCCCTGATCGCCGCCGAGGAAGCGCGCGCCTGGGCCCGCATCGCCCCGTATCGGGAGGCGCTGCGCGGCAAGCGGGTGCTGCTGTACACCGGCGGGGTAAAATCCTGGTCGATCGTGTCGGCGCTGCAGGAAATCGGCATGGTGATCACCAGCACCTCGGTACGCAAATCCACCGACGAGGACAAGTCCCGCATCCGCACCATCATGGGCACCGACGCGCATATGGTGGACAGCATTCCGCCGCGCGAAATGTATGCGCAGCTTGCCCGCGGCGAGGCCGACATCATGCTGTCGGGCGGGCGTTCGCAATTCGTCGCCCTGAAGGCGCGCACCCCCTGGCGCGACATCAACCAGGAGCGCCATCTGGCTTTCGCCGGCTATGACGGCGTGGTGGCGCTGGTGGCCGAGCTGCACCGCGCGCTCACCAACCCGGTCTGGCAGGAAGTGCGCCGCCCCGCGCCGTGGGATCGCAGCGCCAATACAGGCGCTTCCGACCCGCACGCGCTGTCCGCCGTGCAGGGCTGAGCCGGGCATGGCTGAGGTTCTCCACCCCCGCAAGCCGCTGGCCGCCAATCCGCTGAAATCCTCCGCCCCGCTCGGCGCGACGCTCGCCTATCTCGGCATCGCCGGGGCGGTGCCGCTGCTGCACGGCGCGCAGGGCTGCACCTCATTCGCCCTGGTGCTCACCGTGCGCCATGCGCGCGAGGCGATTCCGCTGCAAACCACGGCGCTCGATGAAATCGCCACCGTCATGGGCGGTGCCGACAATCTGGAACAGGCGCTGGTCAACCTGACCAAACGGATGAAGCCGCGCTTCATCGGCATCGCCACCACCGCCCTGGTCGCCACGCGCGGCGAGGACATCGAAGGCGATCTGCGCCTCATCCTGGCGCGCCGCCCCGAACTTTCCGGCGTGCGCATCGTGCTGGCGCACACGCCCGACTATCACGGCGCGCTGGAGGATGGCTGGGCGCAGGCTGTGTCCGCGATTATCGATTTGCTTGTGGAGCCCGCCGACGGCGCCGTCCCCGTGCCGCCGCGGGTCAACCTGCTGCCCGGCGTGCACCAGACCGCCGCCGACATCGAATGGATGGTCGAAACCGCCGAGGCGTTCGGCCTGGCCGCAATTGTTCTGCCGGACATTTCGCAGTCGCTCGACGGCACCGTGCCGGCGCAGTACACGCCCACCACGCTCGGCGGCACCGCGCCCGAGGATATCGCCCGCATGGGCCGCGCCCGCCACAGCATCGCCATCGGCGAGCACATGCGCGCCCCGGCCGAGCGCCTGTCCCGGCGCACCGGCGTGCCCTCCACCGTGCTGCGCAGCCTCACCGGCCTCGGTCCGGCCGATGAATTTGTGGCCCTGCTTACCGACATCTCCGGCAAGGCGGCGCCGTCAGGTCTGCGGCGCCAGCGCAGCCAGTTGCTCGATGCCATGATGGACGGGCATTTCCAGTTCGGCGGCCGCCGCGTGGCGATCGCCGCCGATCCCGACCTGCTGTTCGCCCAGGCGCAGTTCTTCGCCGCGATGGGGGCCGACATCGTCGCCGCCGTCGCCTCCACCCCGAACGCGCCGCATCTGGCCGACATCCCGGCCGCGCGCGTGCTGGTCGGCGATTTGATGGACCTGGAAGACCTCGCGCGCGACGCCGGGGCCGAACTGTTGGTCACCCACAGCCATGGCCGGCAGGCCGCCGAGCGTTTGCATATTCCCTTGCTGCGCACAGGCTTTCCGGTGTTCGACCGGCTCGGCGCGCTGCACCGCTGCACGGTCGGCTATCGCGGCACCCGCAACCTGATCTTCGAGGTCGCCAACACGGTGCTCGCCGGCATGCACGCGCACGGACCCGATGATTTCGCCTCCGCCATTCCCCCATCCGTCCCCCGTGAGGAGAACACAAATGCTGGCGCGACGCCTGTCGCTCATTGAAACCGCGGAGCCGCAGGACACGCCGGTGCCGCGGCTGCGCGTGGCCATCGCCACCCAGGATATGCGCACGCTGAACGCGCATTTCGGTTCGGCCAAGCGTTTCGCCGTCTACGACGTAACGCCCGCCGAAGCGCGTTTCGTCGAGGCGGTGAGTTTCGACGACGTGTCGAACGAAACCGGCGCGCATGTCGATGACGGCACCGACCGGATCGGCGCCAAGGTCGCGGCCCTTGCCGGCTGCCATTTGCTGTTCGTGCTGGCCATCGGCGGCCCGGCGGCGGCGAAAGTGGTGGGCGCGCACATCCATCCGGTGAAACTGCCCGCACCCGAGTCGATCGACGCCATCCTTGTGCGCGTGCAAACGATGATGACCGGCAATCCGCCGCCCTGGCTGCGTAAGGTGATGGGCGCGCAATCCCAGCCCCGGTCAATGGACTTCCTGGATGACGAGGAAAGCTGAGCGATGAGCGACACGGCCGAAATCGACCCGATGGCAAGCCCTTTCTTGCAAAGCCTGGTGGCGCTGATCCGCGCCGAAGACACCTTCGGCGCCTGGGACCGCAAGAGCGACCGCGACCTGCTGGACGATTACATCGTCACCAAGGAACAGCGCCGCGCCATCCCCATCATCGGCGACCCCGATCCCGACACACTGGCGCGGGTGGAGAAATTCTACCAGGCGATCGGCCTGGCGATCGAACGGGTCACCGGCGTCATGGCCTCACCAATGATGAAGATGAGCCACGAGGGCTTCGGTCGCGTCGTGCTGACCGCCGGGCGTCTGGTGGTGCATGTGCGCAGCCTGCGCGACGTGCACCGGTTCGGCTTCGTCGATCCCGCCGCGCTGGCCAAGGAAGGCATGAAGGCGGTGGAGGAGGCCGTCGCCATGATCGAGGCGCATCCCGACCTGGCGCGCGCCTGAAAGGACCACGCAATGAGCGATATCGACACGCTGAAGACGGAGCTCAAGCGCCTGTCGGCGAAGGCCACCACGGCGAAGATGGATCTGCACGATTTGTCCGAGGAACTTCCGAAAGATTGGGAACGCATTCCCGAAGTGGCGGCGCGGGCGCACGCCGTGTTTGCAGAACTCGCCGCGCGCCGTGCCGCGCTGAAGCAGCTTGAGACGGAGACCACACGATGACCGCAATCACCCGCGACGGCCGCGCCTGGGAGCAGGACTTCCTGCTGGCGATCGATCCGAAAACCTGTATCGGCTGCGGCCGCTGCTTCAAGGTGTGCAGCCGCGACGTCATGACGCTGCGCGGCATCGACGAGGATGGCGGCTACATCGACCTGAACGACGAAGATGACGACGGGGAGATCGAGCGCAAGGTGATGGTGATGGTGGATGCCGGCGGCTGCATCGGCTGCGGCGCCTGCTTTCGCGTCTGCCCGACCGGCTGCCAGACGCACAGCAAGGCGGCCTGAGCGCTCGCGATGTGTGTCCGCCCGGCCGATCGCGCCGGGCGGCATTCCAGTTTTGACCGAAAGGGCAAGCAGATGCATCCTGCCGACATTCACGCAGCCCTGATGCGGCATGCCGCCCCGAAGGCCGATCCCGCCGATACGCATGCCCTCGCCGGCATGTTGGGCCTCGCTCTGGCCGAGGCCGGCGCGGCCGGCTGCCTCGCCACCGACAGCACCGGCCTCTCGGGTGCCGATCTGTGCGCCCTGGCGGAAGAACTCTTCCCTCATGCGGCCTCGATGTTTACCACCCTGCGCAGCCGCCCCGCCCCCGAAGCGGGGGTGGACGAGGCCTGTCTGCGCGCCTTGCTGCGGCACGGCACCACCGAGGCTACGGCGCTGGAGCTTCGTTTGGCCGATCTGGTGGCGCGCCGCTGCCTGCAGCCGAACCATCTCTGGCAGGACCTCGGCCTGAGCAACCGTGTTGAATTGTCCGGGCTGATGACACGGCATTTTGCTCCGCTGGCGGCGCAGAACCGCGCCGACATGAAATGGAAGAAGTTCTTCTACCGCACGATCTGCCGCGACGAAGGGTATATGCTCTGCGCCGCGCCGAGCTGTGCCGAATGTGACGATTTCGAGGTGTGCTTCGGCGATGAAAGCGGCGAGAGCCTGCTTGCTCGCACCCGGCGCGCGGCTGACCTGGCGGCCTGACGGCTGCCGGATTCCGACCTGTCGTGGACCCGACAACGTTGCAACTGCGACCAGGGAAGGAAGCAAGGCCAGGGGCTCTGCCCCTGGACCCCGCCAAGGGGCAGTGGCCCCTTGGAACCCATTACTTTTAGACAGTTGTTAAACGAGGGGGTGAGGCGGTGAACCGGTTCACCGCCTCACCCCCTCGTTTAACAACTGTCCTAAGTAGCGGGGTCCAGGGCAGAGCCCTGGCCTTGCTTCCTTCCTTCCCGCCAGCACCTTGGCACAAGACTTGCTGCCCCTCCCTCCGTGACCCGTTCGCGAAGGAGCCCCAACAGCATGATCCACCTCACCGAAACCGCGGCGAACGCCATGCGCGACGCCATTTCCTCCGCGGGTGTGCAGGGGTTGCGCCTGGGCGTGCAGCCCGGCGGCTGCGCCGGCATGAAGATCCGCATGGGCCTGGTCAAGACCGCCCAGCCCGACGACATCATTGTCGAGCAGCATGGCGTGATGCTGTTCGTGGAGCCGGCGCATGAGGTGCATCTGAAAGGAATGACGGTGGATTTCGTCACCGATGCAGGCGGCGCGGGCTTCACCTTCGACAATCCGAACGCCCAGCGCTGCGGCTGCGGCAAGTCGTTCTGTTGAGGCCCACAAAAACAGCTTCGGGAGCCGACAGATGCCTCCGGCCCATGTCGACAACCACGTCTATCTCGACAACAACGCCACCACGCGGGTCGACCCCGCGGTGGTGGCGGCGATGCTGCCGTTCTTCACCGAGCACTATGGCAACGCCTCGTCGTTGCACGGCTTCGGCGCCACGGTAGCAAAAGCGGTCGCGCAGGCGCGGCGGCAGGTGCAGGCCCTGCTCGGCGCGGCGAGCGAACAGGAAATCGTTTTCACCGCGTCCGGCACGGAATCCGACACCACCGCCATCCTTTCGGCGCTGCAAACCCAGCCTGGCCGCGACGAGGTGGTGACATCCGCAGTCGAACACCCGGCCGTGCTGGCGCTGTGCCAACATTTGACCAAAACGCGCGGCACGGTGGTGCATGTGGTGCCGGTGGATGCGCAAGGCAGGCTCGACATAGCCGCCTATCAAGGCGCGTTGGGTCCGCGCACGGCGGTCGCTTCCGTCATGTGGGCCAACAATGAAACCGGCACCATTTTTCCGGTGGCCGAGCTGGCCGAGCTGGCCCATGCGGCTGGGGCGCTGTTTCACACCGATGCCGTGCAGGCGGTTGGAAAACTTCCCATCGACGCACAAGCGGCCGGCATCGATATGTTGTCGCTGTCCGGACACAAGCTGCACGCGCCGAAGGGGATCGGCGCGTTGTATGTGCGCCGCGGCGTCAAGCTCACGCCGCTGCTGCGCGGCGGCGGGCAGGAACGCGGCCGGCGCGCCGGCACGGAGAACGTGCCCGCCATTGTCGGCCTCGGCCGCGCGGCGGAACTGGCGAAGGCTGCGTTGCCGGACTGCCGGACCAGGCTGGCCGCGCTGCGCGACCGGCTGGAGCAACATGTGTGTGCTACCATCGCCGATGTGCTGATCACC
This sequence comes from uncultured Alphaproteobacteria bacterium, assembly GCA_963714255.1. Taxonomy (GTDB): domain Bacteria; phylum Pseudomonadota; class Alphaproteobacteria; order Acetobacterales; family Acetobacteraceae; genus Rhodovastum. The sequence goes on along the minus strand of CAVQNU010000018.1, from coordinate 162,990 downwards.
GGCGACACACAGAACCGCCTGCCCAACACCAGCAACCTCGCCTTTGCGCATGCCGACAGCGATGGTATCCTGACCCTGCTGGATCGCGCCGGCATTGCCTGTTCCTCGGGCTCGGCCTGCAAATCAGGCATGCAGGGCCCGTCGCACGTGCTGCGCGCCATGCGGGTGCCGTTCGAGGCCGCGCATGGCGCCGTTCGCTTCTCGCTGTCGCGCGAAACAACCGAGGCCGACATCGACCGTGTGCTGGCGGTGCTGCCCAGCATCATCGCGCGGCTGCGCGAACGGCCGGGCGCCCGCGCGGCCCCGGTGCCCCTCGCTCTCCAACATGCATGAGGATCGACAATGAGTTCCCTGATCGAACGCATGCGCCGCCTGTCCTCCGCCGAGGAGTTCTTCACCCTCCTGGCGGTGCCGTATGACCCGAAGGTGCTGCAGGTCGCCCGTCTGCACGTGCTGCGCCGCATGAGCCAGTACCTCGCCGACACCGGGCTGGAAGCCCTCACCGACGACGCGGCCGAGGAAGCCTGCCGCCTCGCGCTCTCGCGTGCCTACGCCGATTTCGTCGCCTCCACGCCGATCGAGCAGCGCACCTTTAAGGTCCACCAGGATGCGGTCGCCGGCACGCGCCGCGGCTTCATCCCGTTCTCCGCCATCGCAATGCCGTCGGGCGAAAGCTGACCGCGATGTCCGCTTCGCGACACCTCTAGTCGGGACTTCGGAGCGCAAGCGGCGGAATTCCGCCGCTTGCGCTCTGGCACGAAGCTTGCGCTGAGCGGACCATCAGAAAGGAGGCAGGCATGCACATCGTCGTCTGCATCAAGCAGGTTCCGGACAGCGCGCAGATCCGCGTGCATCCCGTCACCAACACCATCATGCGCCAGGGCGTGCCCACCATCATCAACCCATACGACCTGTTCGCGCTGGAGGAAGCCCTGCGGCTGCGCGACAAGTTCGGCGGCGAGGTGACGGTGCTGACCATGGGCCCGCCGATGGCCGAAGATTCCCTGCGCAAGGCTTTGGGCATCGGTGCCAATCGCGGCGTGCTGCTGACCGACCGTTTCTTTGCCGGATCGGACACGCTGGCCACTTCCTATGCGCTCGCCCAGGCGGTGCGCAAGATCGGCGAAACCTGGGGCACGCCGGAAATCGTTTTCACCGGCAAGCAGACCATTGACGGCGACACCGCCCAGGTCGGCCCTGGCATCGCCCGCCGGCTCGGCCTGAACCAGCTCACCTATGTCGCCGCCATCAACGCGCTCGATCTTGAAGGCGGCAGCATCGCGGTGTCGCGCCGCGCCGAAGGCGGGGTGCAGGAACTCAGCACGAAACTTCCCGCGCTGATCACCATGCTGGAAGGCACCAACGAAATCCGCCGCGGCACCGTGCACGACGTGCTGCGCGCCGCCCGCGCCGAAATCGTGGTGTGGAACGCCGCCGCCGCCGGCATCACCGAAGTGGCGCTGTGCGGCCTGCGCGGCTCGCCCACCGTGGTGAAGCGCGTGTTCGCGCCGACGCCGCGCGCCGCCAAGGCCGATCAGGTGGAGGTGAAGGACCGTTCGTTCGAAACCATCGCCGAAGACGTGATGGAGCGCATTTTCGCCGCCCAGCCCGCCATGGAAGCCGAGCTGATGCGCACGGCCGCGGGTTATTGAGGCAGGAGCACGCAACATGACAACGCCCCCGAAGCCCGCCCCTGCTCCCGGCAGCCGCGCCGGTATGAAAAAGGAACTGCCCGAGCGGTTCAAATCCTACCATCACGTCTGGGTGTTCATCGAATACGAGCACGGCGAGATCCACCCGGTCTCGCTGGAACTTCTGGGCGAGGGCCGCAAGCTCGCCGACAAGCTCGGCGTGGAGCTCGCCGGCGTCGTGGCCGGTGCGAAGCGTGACGCCCTGCAGGACGTGGCGGTCGAGGCCTGGGAACACGGCGCCGACCTCGTCTATATCGTCGCCGACCCGATCCTCGAACACTACCGAAACGAGCCATTCAGCCAGGTGCTCACCGAGTTGGTGAACACCTACAAGCCCGAAGTGCTGCTACTGGGTGCTACCGTGCTGGGCCGCGACCTCGCCGGCTCGGTCGCCACCACGCTGCTCACCGGCCTTACCGCCGACTGCACCGAACTGGAAATCGACGACGACCGCTGCCTCGCCGCCACCCGCCCGACTTTCGGCGGCTCGCTGCTGTGCACGATCTTCACCCTGAACACCCGCCCGCAAATGGCCACCATCCGGCCGCGCGTTATGGCCATGCCGCCGCGCGAGCCCGGCCGTAAAGGGCGGATCGTCGAGCACAAGGTCGATCTGCGCGAAGAAGACGTGGTGACCAAGGTGCTGCGTTTCGTCGCTGACCGCGATTCCAGCAAGGCGCAGCTCGCCTATGCCGATATCGTCGTCGCCGGCGGCCTCGGCCTGCGCTCACCGGAAAACCTGCAGCATGTGCGCGCGCTCGCGCACGCGCTGGGCGGCGACTGGGGCGGCTCGCGCCCGCTGGTGCAGAAGGGCTGGATGCCGGCCGACCGGCAGATCGGCCAGACCGGCAAAACGATCCGCCCGAAACTCTACATCGCCGCCGGCATTTCCGGCGCCATTCAGCACCGCGTGGGGGTGGAAGGGGCCGACCTGATCATCGCCATCAACACCGATCCCTACGCGCCAATCTTCGATTTTGCCCATCTGGGCATCATCGCCGATGCGGTGGAATTGCTGCCTGCGCTGACGGAGGCGTTCAACAAGCGCCTGTCCGTGAACCGTCTGGCCGGTTGAGGAGGCACCTATGCCCCAGGAACGTTTCGATGCAATCGTGGTGGGGGCCGGCCCTGCCGGCAACGCTGCCGCCTACACGCTGGCGAAAGGCGGGCTGAAAATCCTGCAGATCGAGCGCGGCGAATATCCCGGCGCCAAGAACGTGCAGGGCGCCATCCTGTACGCCGACGCGCTGGAAAAGCTGATCCCCGACTTCCGCGACGACGCGCCGCTGGAACGCCACGTGGTCGAGCAGCGCATCTGGATGATGGACGACACGTCCCACACCGGCATGCACTACCGCTCCGATGATTTCAACGAGGAGCGGCCGAACCGTTACACTATTCTGCGCAGCCAGTTCGACCGCTGGTTCAGCAGCAAGGTGCGCGAGGCCGGCGCCACGCTGCTGTGCGAGACCACCGTTACCGAGTTGCTGAAGGATACCAAAGGCCGCGTGATCGGCGTGCTCACCGATCGTCACGGCGGGCCGATCCTGGCCGACGTGGTGGTGCTGTCCGAAGGCGTGAACGGCCTGGTCGGCCAGCGCTCCGGCCTGCGCGAGGAGCTCAAGCCGAAAACCGTGGCGCTGGCGGTGAAGGAAACCCATTTCCTGCCGCAGGAAGTGGTGGAGAACCGCTTCAACCTCACCGGCGATGCCGGTGTGGTGATCGAGGCGATGGGCACCATCACCAAGGGCATGACCGGCACGGCCTTCATCTACACCAACCGCGAATCCATTTCGGTCGGCATCGGCTGCATGGTGAGCGATCTGGCCGATGCCGGCGTCAAGCCCTATACGTTGCTCGACGCCTTCAAGCGCCATCCGAGCGTGGCACCGCTGATCGCCGGCTCCGAGGTGAAGGAATACGCCGCCCACCTGATCCCCGAAGGTGGCTACAACGCCATGCCGGAGATTTTCGGCGAGGGCTGGGTGGTGGCGGGCGACGCCGCCCATCTGGTCAACGCGGTGCACCGCGAGGGCTCGAACCTCGCCATGACCTCGGGGCGCATTGCCGGCGAAACAATCGTCTGGCTGAAGCGCCGGCGTGACCCCACCACGGCCGCCAACCTGGCCGAATACCGTCGCCGCCTGGAGGACAGCTTCGTCCTCAAGGACATGAAGAAATACCGCAAGATCCCCGATGTGCTGCACAACAACCGGCAATTGCTCGACCTCTATCCACGGATGATGAGCCAGGCGGCGCAGATCTGGTTCCGGGTCGATGGGCAGGACAAGAAAACCAAGGAATCGCAGATCATGCGCAGCATGCGTAAGCAGCGCGGGATCGGCGGGCTGATCGGTGACGCAATGAAACTGGCGAGGGCCTGGCGATGAACGCGAAAAGCACGAACGGAACGGAACCGGCGCAGAAGATCGAAGAGAAGCTCTACCAGAACCGCTATCTGGTGGACTCCGGGCGCCCGCATGTGAAGGTGAAGGAACACCTCGAACCCACGCCGGCGCTGAAGACGCTGGTGAATGTGTGCCCGGCAGGCTGCTATTCCATCAGCGAGCAGGGCAAGGTCGAAGTGGTGCCGGACGGTTGCATGGAATGCGGCACCTGCCGCATTCTGACGGCCGAGAGCGGCGACATCGAGTGGAACTATCCCCGCGGAGGCTACGGGGTGTCGTTTAAGTTCGGCTGAAGGAAGCAAGTCCAGGGACCTTCGTCCCTGGACCCCGCCTCCCGGAGCCACCGCGGTCCGGGTGCCACGAATCGATTTGTCCGACGTTGGTCAGCCTGTTTGCAGGGGGTGGGGCACGAGCCGAACGCCACCGGCATCCGCCCCGCTTTTGCTGCGGATCAATCCCGGTTGCGCTCTGTCGTGCCTCAGCGGGAGAGATCGATTTTCATGGACTGGCGCCCGCTTGCCGGGCGCCGTGACCGGCGCCGCGTTGCTTTGCTGGCGGCGAGCGCCCGGTGCAATGACCTCCCCGACAATGCGGCGGCGCAGACGAACAACGTGGCGATCAGGACTGATGGCCTTCTTGGTCGTGCCGCCCGCCCGAAGCCGTGAGTGGCGCTGCCCTGCCGTTCAGGAGTACCCTTTCGGCGCCGGGGCATCCGGGACTGCGTGGACGCTGAAACGGCGCGCCCTGGACGTGACACGCGGAGGAGGCCGGACAATGTCGCCGCTCACCGTCTTTCTGGGCAGGTTCCTCGGTCTTTCCTGTCTCGTGATGTGCGCCGTCCTCGTGGCCAGGCCCAGGGCTTCCCTGGCGGCGATCACCTCGATGATGCAAAGCCCCGGGCTTATTCTGGTGACGGGGATCTTCACCATGGGCGGAGGCGCGGCCATGGTGGTTGGCCATAATGTTTGGTCAGGTGGCGCATTGCCGGTTGTGGTGACGCTCTTGGGCTGGTTGACGCTGATCAAGGGCATCGCCCTGATGGCGACGCCGCCGCCTGCGCTGATCGCCTTCTATCAGGCACTGCACTATCCGGCATGGTTCCGCTTCTATATGGCCGCGGCGCTTGCGTTCAGCGCCTGGCTGACAGTGGCGGCATTCCTCGCCTGACCGGGACGATCGGCCAGGCGATAACCCGCGCGCAGGCGGCGCTACCGGCCGGCGTGCAGGGCGGTCATGACGAAACTATCCGCCCCAGCGTATCACCCTGCTGGCGGCGCCGCGGCGCGCAGGCGGAACCGCTGGATCTTTCCCGTCGCGGTCTTGGGCAGTTCCGTCACCATGTGAAACCAGCGCGGGTATTTGTAGGGAGCAAGCCCGCGTTTGCAGTGCTCGACCAGCAGACGCTCCACCGCCACCGCATCGCCGGTTTCTTCTTTCAGCACCACCCAGGCCTCCGGCTTGATCAGCCCGTCCGCGTCGGCCCGACCAACCACGGCGGCCTCCAGCACCAGCGGATGCCCGGCCAGGCGCGCCTCGATTTCGAAGGGCGAGCACCAGATGCCACCCACTTTCATCATGTCGTCGTTGCGACCGCCATAGGTGTAATAGCCGTCCGCGTCCCGCGTATAGGTGTCGCCGGTATCCAGCCAGCCGTCCGCCAGCATGGTGCGCGCGGTGCGCTCCGGGTTGTTCCAGTAGCAGCGCGCGGTGGAATCACCGCGCACCAGCAGCCGCCCGCTCTCGCCCGCACCGGCCGGGGTGCCGTCCTCGCGCAGAATCACCGCCTCGTAGCCTTCCACCACCCGCCCGGTGGTGCCGGGGCGGATATCGTCTTGCGTGTTGGAGATGAACATGTGCAGCGCCTCGGTGGAGCCGATGCCATCCAGGATCACCGTGCCGGTGCGCTCCTTCCAATGATGGAAAATATGCGCCGGCAGCGCCTCGCCGGCCGACACGCACAACCGGACCGAGGAGAAATCGGCCGAGACACTTTCCAGCGCATGCAACTGCGCAGCATAGAGCGTGGGCACGCCGAAATAAAGCGTCGGCCGGTGGCGCTCGATCATGGCGAGCGTGCTCTGCGCGGTCGGGCGTTCGCCCAGCAGCACGGCGGTGCCGCCGGCCCAGAGCGGAAACGTCATGCCGTTGCCGAGCCCGTAGGCGAAGAACAGCTTGGCGGCGGAGAAGAACACGTCGTCCTCGCGCGCGCCCAGCAGGTCGCAGCCCATGTGCTGGCTGGTCACCACCATGCTGCGGTGCCGGTGCACCGCCCCTTTCGGCCGCCCGGTGGAGCCCGAGGAATACAGCCAGAACGCATCCTCCTCCGCCGTGGTCTCCGCCGGGTCGAGCGTGCCAGGCGCGCAGCCGATCAGCGCGCGCACGCTCGCGCCGTCGCCTTCCACACGCAGGCAATGGCCGGGGCGGCGTGACGCCGCCGCCAGAGCGCCCTGCACCTCGGCGTCGTACTCGGCCGACCAGGCCAGGGCCGCACAGCCGGAATCCTCGATCATGTAGCGGTAATCGTCGGCGCGCAGCAGCGTGTTGAGCGGCACCGGCAGCACGCCCGCCTTGATGGCGCCCCAGAACAGATAGAAGAACTCGGGGCAGTCCTTCACCACCATCAGCAGTCGCTCGCCCCGCTGCAGCCCCAGGCCGAGCAGGGCGTTGCCGCAGCGCGCGACGCGCCCGGCCAGTTCGGCATAGGTCACGTCGCCCTCGGCGGCACGGATCGCCACCCGTGACCCTCGCCCCTCGCTGACATGGCGGTCGATGAACGGAACGGCGACGTTGAACCGGGGGGCGAACTCGAGCCTCGTGGGTCGGACCGAGCGGTCCACCGCCACGGTGTGGTCACGCATGTTTCTTTCCTCCCGTCGCGCCGTGCCCGGCGGCGTATCGCAGCCGGCGGTTGAATAGCTTATAACCGTACCGAAATACGCCTTTCCATTCACCCGCGCGAGGCCGGTTTGTCAAGACCATTGCACTGCCGCCGCCCCGCGATCACGCGCCGGAACGCAGCCGCATGACGCAATCCCTGCCTGGGCCGCATATCCGTCCGGCCGCGCCGGACGACTTGCCCGGCATCATCGCGCTTGATCGCGAGGTGACCGGGCTGGAGAAACCGGAGTACTGGCGCGACGTGTATGCCCGTTATGGCGGGCGCAACGACGACCGGCGTTGCTTTCTGGTGGCGGCCGAGGGCGGGCAGGTCGAGGGGTTCGTGATCGGCGAGGTGCGTGCCTGGGAATTCGGCTCGCCGCCGTCCGGCTGGATTTTCGCCATCCAGGTGCGGCCGGGCTGCCGCCTCGGCGGCGTCGGCACCAGGCTGTTCGAGGCGGTGGGCGCGCGGTTCCGGGCTGCCGGGGTGGAGCGGCTGCGCACCATGGCGGCGCGCGATAACACGGTGATCCTGTCGTTCTTCCGCAGCCAGGGGATGATGGCGGGGCCGTTTGTGGAGCTGGAGATGGCACTTGATGCTTAGCCGGGGCTCCGCCCCGGACCCCGCCAGGGGGCTTTGCCCCCTGGACCCCCACCAGGGGCATGGCCCCTGGACCCACTTAAGTAGCGGGGTCAAGGGGGCCACCGCCCCCTTGCGGGTCCAGGGCAGAGCCCTGGCCTTCCTTCCTTGTTTCTCTCCATGAAACTCCAAAAAGCCACCACCTTCGCCCTGATCGCCGTCCTGGACCTCGCCGCCGACCCACAGGCCCAGCCCTCGGCGCTGGAGATCGCCGAAAAGCACGGCATTTCCGCCCATCACCTGGCCAAGGTTCTGCGCGACCTGGGCCGCGCCGGCATCGTTGATGCGGTGCGCGGCGTCGGCGGCGGCTACCGGTTCATCGGCAACCCGAAGCGGCTGACCCTGATGGACATCATCGAGCTGTTCGAGCCGACCCGCCCGGCCCAGGCAGCCACCCGCCCCGGCACCGAAGCCGCGCAGGCCCTGCAGCGCGTGCTGGATGAAATCGACGAGCATGCCGCGGCGACATTTCGCTCGATCACCCTGTCCACCATGCTGAAGCTCATGCGCGCGCCCGTGCGGGCGTAGCGGGACACGCGCTGTCGGGAACACGACAAAGGCGGCCGGGGGCTTTGCGAACCCCGCTGCCGGCCTGACATGGCATGGTGCTTGCGTTGCATCTCCGGCTGCCGCCGCATCCCACCGGAGCGCCGCCATGACCCCGACCGGATTCCGCATCAACGACACCACCCTGCGCGACGGCGAACAGGCACCGGGCGTGGCCTTCAGCGTCGCCGAGAAATCCGCCATCGCCGCCGCCCTGAACGCCGCCGGCATCGACGAAATCGAGGCGGGCACGCCGGCCATGGGCGGGGAGGAAATCGAGGCCATCCAGGCCGCCGTGCACGCCGCCCCGCACGCCCGCGTTGCCGCCTGGTGCCGGATGACCGAGGCCGATGTGGACGCGGCCCTGCGCGCGGGCGTGCGCCACGCCAATCTCTCGGTGCCCACCTCGCCGCGCCAGATCGCCGCCAAGCTGCGCGGCGGCCCGGCGGAAGTCCTGGCGCGCATCGCCGGTGTGGTGCCTTACGCGCGCGACCGCGGCCTGACCGTGTTGGTCGGCGGCGAGGATTCCAGCCGCGCCGACCCCGATTTTCTGGCGCGCGTTCTCGACGCCGCCGCCGCCGCCGGCGCCTGGCGCTTCCGCTACGCCGATACGCTGGGCGTGCTCGACCCGTTTGCGACCGAAGCCGCCTTCCGCCGCCTGCGCGCCGGCAGCGATCTGGCGCTGGAGTTCCACGGCCACGACGATCTCGGCCTGGCCACCGCCAACACGCTCGCGGCCCTACGCGGCGGCGCCACCGACGCCAGCGTCTGCGTGCTTGGGCTGGGCGAGCGTGCCGGCAACGCGGCGCTGGAGCAGGTCGCGGCGGCGCTCGACCGGTTGCAGCAGGGCCGTACACGCATCGATCTGGCCCGGCTGGCGAGGCTGGCCGAACTGGTGGCCCGCTCGGCCCGCCGCTTCATCCCGCCGGCGCAGCCGATCGTCGGCGAGGTCGCCTTCACCCATGAATCCGGCATCCATGTCAGCGGCCTGCTGCGCGACCCGGCAACCTACGAGGCCATGGACCCCGCCTTGTTCGGCCGCGAGCGGCGCATCGTGCTGGGCAAGCACTCCGGCGCTGCCGCGGTGCGCGAGGCGCTGCAGCGCGCCGGCCTGACGCCGTGCGACAAGGTTGTGGCCGATCTGGTGCAGCGGTTGCGCGTGCATGCCGGACGCGTGAAGCGGCCGGTCACGCCGCCCGAACTGCTGGCGCTGCACGCCCAGGCGGCGACGTGCTAGCCTGCCCTGTCGCGCCCCGGCCCCCCGACCGCATGGAGCACGGCCCCCTTTGCGTCGCGGCTATCCGCCAGGAGGGTATGATGCATAACAACACCGATCCGAGCGCTCCCGTTCCCTGCACCGCCGCGGTGGTGTTCGAGCACGGCGACGATGCCGATGCCGCCATGGCTGTGGCGGTCGCCCAGCTGCGCCATGCCGGCCTGCGCGTGGGCGGGCTGCTGCAAATGTTCGGCCCGGCGCTCGGCCCGTGCAAACGGGAGATGAATTTGCTGGTGCTGGCCAGCGGCGACTGGATCAGGCTGGACGAGCCGCGCGGCCCCGAAGCGCAGGGCTGCACGTTGGACGCCGATGCGCTGACCCGCGCCGCATTGGCGCTGCGCGAGGCGGTGCGCGCGCGCCCGGACCTGCTGGTGGTCAGCCGCTTCGGCAAGCAGGAGGCGCTGGGCGGCGGCATGCGGGCCGAGATTGCCGAGGCGCTGCTGTCCGGCATTCCGGTGCTGGTGGCGGTGCGCGCGGCGCTGCGCGAGGACTGGGAAGACTTCATCGGCGCGCCGTCGCAGGTGCTGCCGGCTTGCGCCGACACCATCGCCGTCTGGGCGCGCGCGCACGCGGCGCCGTTGCCGCAACGGGTCTTGGCGTAGCCCAAGAAAAACTGCGGCGCCGGTCGCCGGCCTCAATTCCTGCCCGCGCCGCCGGTCAGCGCGTGCGCCGCGACATGCCCGCCACCGCTTCCCGCGCCTCGCCGTCGTCCTGCATCTCCAGTTCGCGCACGGCCTGCAGCGTGACCTCGGCGATGCGGGCGGCGCGCGCGGGGATGCCGGTCCACTGGCCGGTGTCGCCGCGCGGGTCCACTTCCAGCAACTTGGCGCCGGCCGGTACGATGGTGCCATCGCGCACCAGGCCGCGCAGGCGCCCGGCCATCGGGGCGCGCAGCCTTGTGCCGGCGCAAGCGCCCACCACCGCCCCCGCCGCCACCGCGTCGCCGATTTCATGCGGGGTCAGCCAGGTGCCATCCCAGCGCGCCCGGCCGAACCGCTCGCGGCCGATCCCGGCGATCGGATCCGAACGCCCGTGCGCCGGCAGCGTCGCGCCCTCGCGAATGATGCCTGTGGGCAGATCGGGCGCGGTTTCGATGGCGAGGTGCACGTTCTCGCCGGCGGCGAAGCCGGGGCCGAGGCCCACCGAAAACCCCGCCACCGCGCGCAGGTCGGCGTGCTGCTCGTGCCGGCGCAGCCTGGCGTCGATCACCCCGCGCGCCAGGCCGAGGCAAAGCAGGTCATCGGGCGGAATGTCGGTGACCGGCACGGTGTCGCCGGCCTGGAGCAGTTGCACCACGCCGAGCATGCTGGCGGTGCCGCGCGCCTGCACGCCGGCGAGTTCCGTGCAGCCGAATTCCAGCGCGTCGTCGAAGGCCATGGCCCGGCGCAGTACCGGGACCTTGCCGTCGCGCGCCATCACGACGGGCCATCCGGCAACGAACAGCGCGTGCGCTACCGCCGAGGCGACATCGTCCGTGCCCAGTACGACAATGGGCGAATCCAGGGCGGGCAGGGTGGAGCGGCGATGCACACGCACGTGAACCTCCCCGGATCGACAGTCGCCGGCGCGCCGTAGCAAGCGGCGGGCCACGCGTGGGGAAGGAAGCAAGGCCAGGGGCTCTGCCCCTGGACCCCGCCAAGGGCCGAGAGGCCCTTGGAACCCATTACTTTTAGACAGTTGTTATGCGAGGGGGGTGAGGCGGTGAACCGGTTCACCGCCTCACCCCCCTCGCATAACAACTGTCTTAAGGTGCGGGGTCCAGGGGGCCACCGCCCCCTGGCGGGTCCAGGGCAGAGCCCTGGCCTTGCTTCCTTCCCCACACGTGGCCAGCCGTTATGGCTGCATTGTCATGTTTCGTACCAAAATTGCCGTTGCCCGTTACGCTGCCATATCGCTATCGTTCCATTGTCGCGTCATGGACGCGCGGGGCGGATATTCCGCCGCCTCGTGACTCTGGATACCGACGCATGGGCTCCCTGCGATCGACAACATTTGACCGCGGCGACCGACCGCTGCCGCGGGCTGACCTTGCCCTGTACGGCATTTACGAGATCTCCAAGATCCTCTGCGGCCCGGGCAGCCTCCACGAGGTGCTGTCGAGTACCCTACAAGTTCTGCACAGCTTCCTGGACATGTCGCACGGCATCATCGCCGTGCTGGATGCCGCCGGCGAGCCGGAGACGGTGGTGTCCGCTTCGCTCGACCCGGACGGGGCGCGGCGCTATTTCGACGCGCTGCCGGAAAAAGTGGTCGGCCAGATCGTGGTGACCGAAATGCCGGTGGTGGTGGAAAACGTCACCCGCGATCCAACCTTCGCCGACTGCAACCACGGGCTGTGGGGCGAGGGCCAGAACGTCGCCTTCATCGGCGTGCCGATCCGCGACCGCAACCGGGTGATCGGGGCCATGGCCATCGACCGCCCCTGGCTGAACCCTGCCGACATGCGCACCGACGAGGATGTGCGTTTCCTCAAGATGGCGGCCAACCTGATCGGCCAGACCGTGCGCCTGCACCGCATGGTGATGCGCGACCGCGAACGCATGCTGGAAGACCAGCGCCGCCTGGAGAAGGAGCGCGAGAGCCTGGCCGCGCAGTTGCGCCGCCCCGGTTCCTCGCCGATCGTCGGCGAGAGCGAGGCGTTGCGGGTGGTGATGGAGAAGGTGCAACTGGTGGCCCGCAGTTCCTCGCCCGTGCTGCTGCGCGGCGAGTTGGGCACCGGCAAGGAGTTGTTCGCCCAGGCGCTGCATGAGGGCTCGCCGCGCCGCGCCGGGCCGTTCATCAAGCTGAACTGTGCAGCGCTGCCCGAGAGCGTACTGGAATCCGAGTTGTTCGGCCATGAGAAGGGCTCGTTCACCGGTGCGTTGGCGCAGCGCAAGGGGCGGTTCGAGCTGGCCGATGGGGGCACACTGTTCCTCGACGAAATCGGCGAGATTTCGCCGGCCTTCCAGGCCAAGCTGTTGCGGGTGTTGCAGGAGGGCGAGTTCGAGCGGGTGGGCGGCACGCGCACGCTGAAGGTGAATGTGCGCATGGTCAGCGCCACCAACCGCAACCTGGAAGAGGCGGTGACGAAGGGCAATTTCCGCGCCGACTTGTATTATCGCCTGTCGGTAGTGCCGATTTTCCTGCCGCCACTGCGCGACCGTCGCGGCGACATTCCGTTGCTGGCACAGGAATTCCTGCGGCGGTTCAACGCCGACAACAAGACGACGCTGTTGTTCGCGTCGGGATCGCTCGCGGTGCTGCAGCAATGTTATTTCCCGGGCAATGTGCGCGAGCTGGAGAACTGCGTGCGGCGCACGGCGACGCTGGCGCGGGGGCAGACGATCGCGGATCACGACTTCGCCTGCCGCAACGACGGCTGCCTGTCGGCGGTGCTGTGGCGCAGCACGCCGGTGCCGGTTGCTGCGCCGGCGGCTGTGCCTGTGCCGGCGGCCGCGCCTGCGTCGCCGGGGTGTGGGCCGCAGGAGTTGTGTCCGTCGGCGGCGACCTGCAAGGTTCCGCGCGCCGATGCGCGATCGGAGCACGACGAGTTGCTGGAGGCGATGGAGAAGTCGGGTTGGGTGCAGGCCAAGGCGGCGCGGATGCTGAATTTGACGCCGCGGCAAATTGGCTATGCGTTGCGGAAGAACGGCATTCCGATCAAGAAGTTCTAGCTGGGGCGCCGAACCGCGGCAAAACGCCGGGCGCCGCCCCGTCCCCGCGCTCCCGAGATGGCGGCTGCGTCGCTGGCGGTTGCAATGATCGGCCACGCTCGCGGGCAGCCCAGAGGCTCCGCCACCAGGCAGGCGACGGCGCGGGTGGACCGGCGGCGCAGCACCGGCGGCTCAGCACCGGCGGCTCAGCGGGTGTTCGCCTTCCGGGCCGGGTCGGGTTTCGCCTACGCCATCCGCTTTCGTGGTACTGTCTATGTCACCGGTACCGACGGACAAACCAGGCCCGCCGAGGAATGGGTGGGCGAGGGCAGACACGCCCGCGCGCCACGCGCGGAGCGCATCACCGCGAGGGGCCGGCAGGTCGGCGCCGTGTTCTGCAGGAGGTGCCCGTGGCGCACGCGTGAGCGAAGGCGGGGCGGCACTGTGCTCGCCCCTCTTATTCCATGGCTTCAGTACGGCGCGAGGCGACGAAGGCATCGATGTCGTCTCTTCCCGCCATGGCCCTATAGTGGCCGTACGTTTTCAGCACGCTCCCGGGTGCGCCGTCCGAATCGGATTCATGCGCATTCGTTGACCATGACGGGAGCGTGCCGTGAGAGATCTCCAGAATAAACCCTTGGGCATCCGGATTCTCCAGAGCCGCTTTAGATAGCAGGCAGCACGAAATGATGACCGGCGCAATCTTCTTGCTCGCCTTCGGGTTCCGGTGGAGTTGCTTACGGAACGCGTCGACAATGGCCTTCTCGCTATTCTCAAGAGCGGACGCAAGGCTAATCTTGGCCTTCTTGACGCTGCTCCGGGTCGACTCGGCGATTTTCTGCGCCATTGCGGTCGGGACGCCGAACTTCAGGTCCGCGTCGCCAAAACAGACATAGAAGTAGGTGTTGCCGTCCGATGTCGTGCTCATACGTCGCGGGTACCATGGATTTATATGTGGCGGAAGCGGGCGCGCATCGGTCAGGTCGCGCCAACCGCGCACTGGTCAGAAATCGGCGTCGAGGAAAACGCCGCCTCCCGGCTGTCCAGGACCTCGCGCAATAGCCTGCCGCCATCCCGAACCGTCGCGGCGCGCTCGGGGTTGGCAGGCGCAGGTCCAGGCGGAAGGATGGTTGCCGCTGCAGCGTCAGCCACGGTCCCTGGTGCGACAACACCACGCCGTGGCGCCGCGCAGCGTCGCCGAAGGTGCCCGCCGCCCACGATGGAACCTGCACGCTCGATAAGCGTTGCGAACAGCCGTATGGCCGTGCACGGGTGCGGTTCAGAGGGGCGGTCCCGGCACGGCGCAGCCCTGCAAAACCGAATCGGCAAGCCGGTCGATCCAGTCTTCGTCCACCGGCTCGTGCAGCAGGTGGCGCAGGTGGAGCGGGGCGTAAAGCGCGGACTGGACGACGGCGATGTCGAGGTCCGGCCGCAACTCGCCGCTGTCCACACCGCGCTGCAGGAGTGCCCGGGCCTCGCGCCGGCGCGGCTCGAGATAGTGCTCGGTGAAGGCGGCCAGCGTTTCCGGGTCGCTCTGCCCTTCGGCGACGATGCCGGCCATGATCCGCCCCGGCGCGCCACGCAGGAGTTTGGCGCAGCGTTGCAGATGGGCCTTGAGGTCGGCAATGGCGGAACGGGTGAAAGGAAAGCTGATCTCGGCGGCGGTCGCGGCGAGGAACCCTTCCATCGCCAGCGCGCCTTTGCTCGGCCACCAACGGTAGATCGTGGTGCGGGCAACGCCCGAACGGGCGGCGACACCCTCGATGGTGAACTGACGCAACCCGCCCTCGGCCAGCAGCTCGTAGGCGGCGCGCAGCACCGCCCGATGCGTGGCATCGCAACGGGGCCGGCCGGCCGGCCGGGCCTGGGCTGACGTCATGCCGCTCATCGGTGCATTCCATCCCGAAGTGACGGCCGAATATTAACGCAAGGCCAAGCCGGCCGCGCATTCCGCTACAGCATGTCTCCTATCTCGCAGCGGCAGCTTCACACGCCTTCTTTCGCTCCGTTATACGCCGGGGCAAGCGCTACGGCGTGTAGCGAAAAACAGGGGATAGGAGACAGGATGATGGAGACGGTCAGCGAATTTTCTCCCGCCGTCAGCGGGCCGCGGATCGCGGCACGGCCTCGCCGCCGGCGGCTGCGCCAGGCGCTGCTTGGCGCGATTGCCGTGCTCGGCACCGCCGCGACGGCGCAGTTCGGCATCGATTACTGGCGCACCGGCCGCTTCCTCGTCTCCACCGACGACGCCTACGTCCAGGCTGACAGCACCATCATCGCGCCGCGCGTCTCCGGCTACATCGCCGAGGTGCTGGTGAGCGACAACCAGAAGGTCAGGGCCGGCCAGGTGCTGGCCCAGATCGACGACCGCGACTTCCAGACCGCGCTGCGCCAGGCCGAGGCCGACCGTCAGACCGCCGAGACCGAGATCGCCAGCATCGACGCTCAGCTGAGGCTTCAACAATCCGCGATCACCCAGGCCGGCAGCCAGGTCGCGGCGGCCGAGGCGGCGCTGACCTTCGCCCGCCAGGACCAGGCGCGTTACGCGGCACTGGCGCGCAACGGCGACGGCAGTGTGCAGCAGGCGCAGCAAACCGCATCGCTGCTGCTGCAACGCGGCGCCGCCCTGAGCCAGGCGCAGGCGGGGCTGACCGCCGCGCGGCAGCAGGTGGAGGTGCTGAATGCAACCCGCGCCAAGGCCGCGGCACAGCTCGACCGCGCGATGGCCGTGCAGCAGCAGGCACGGCTCAATCTCGGCTACACCACCATCACCGCGCCGATTGACGGCGTGGTCGGCGCGCGGTCGCTGCGTGTTGGCCAGTATGTGCAGGCCGGCTCCCAGCTGATGGCGCTGGTGCCGCTCGACGGCGTTTATGTCGTCGCCAACTTCAAGGAGACTCAGCTGACGAGGGTGCGTCCCGGCCAAAGGGTGCGGATCAGTGTCGATACGTTCCCGAACATGACCGTCACCGGCCGGGTAGACAGCGTGGCACCGGCGACCGGCCTGCAGTTCGCGCTGTTGCCGCCCGACAACGCCACCGGCAACTTCACCAAGATCGTGCAGCGGATTCCGGTGAAGATCGTGCTTGATCCGCAGATCCGCGACCATGACATCCTGCGTCCGGGCATGTCGGTCGAGCCCACCGTCGATACCAAGGCGGGGGCGGCGTCATGACCGCAGCGACCGGGCGGGCCGACGCCCGGGCCTGGATCATGGTTGGCGCCAGCATCATCGGCGCCTTCATGGCAGTCCTGAACATTCAGATTACCAACGCCTCGCTGCCCGATATCCAGGGCGCGATCGGCGCCGGCCTCGACGATGGCGGCTGGATCTCCACCGCCTACCTGGTGGCGGAAATCATTGTCATCCCGCTAACCGGCTTCATGACCAGCGTATTCTCGCTGCGCCGCTATCTGCTGGGCAACGCCGTGCTGTTCCTGGTGCTGTCCGTGGTCTGCGCCTTTGCCCAGGACCTGTCGCAGATGATCGTGCTGCGGGCCATGCAGGGGTTCTTCGGCGGCACGCTGATCCCGCTGGCCTTCACGCTGACCCTGACCGCCCTGCCGGTCGCGCAGCGG
The DNA here is from genome assembly GCA_963714255.1 of uncultured Alphaproteobacteria bacterium. Lineage (GTDB taxonomy): Bacteria > Pseudomonadota > Alphaproteobacteria > Acetobacterales > Acetobacteraceae > Rhodovastum. The sequence continues at coordinate 146,341 of CAVQNU010000018.1, read as the reverse complement.
CCGATCGGGCTCGCGCTGTTCGCGCTGTCGGCCACCTTCGCGCCCGCGATCGGCCCGACCATCGGCGGCTACCTGACCGAAACCTATGGCTGGCAGTACATTTTCTACGTCAACATCGTGCCGGGGCTGTTCATGCTTGCCGGCCTGTGGCCGACGCTGCCGCGGGCGCCGATGCGGCTTGGCCTGCTCCGGCACGGCGATTGGGCCGGCATCGCCCTGCTCTCGCTCGGCCTGGCCACGCTGCAAACGGTGCTGGAGGAAGGCAACAAGGACGACTGGTTCGGCTCGCCGTTCATTGTCCGCCTCAGCGTGGTGTCGGCGGTGGCGCTTGTGCTGTTCGTGTGGATCGAACTTGCCGCCGCGCGGCCGCTGCTGGACCTGCGGCTGCTGCGGCGGCGCAATTTCGGGCTCGGCACGCTCGGCGCATTCATTCTGGGCATCGGGTTGTACGGGTCGGTGTTCCTGCTGCCGCTCTATTTGTCGCAGATGCAGGGCTACAATGCCGAGCAGGTCGGCGCCGTGCTGGCCTGGACCGGCATACCGCAGCTCGTGCTCATTCCGCTGATTCCGCTCCTGATGCGACGCATCGACGCGCGGTTGCTGGTGGCGCTCGGGATGGCATTGTTCGCGACGAGTTGCTTTCTCAACACCGGTCTCTCGTCCGATTATGCCGGCCCGCAGCTGTTGCTGCCCAACATCGTCCGTGCGCTGGGCCAGGCGCTGGTACTGACCCCGCTCACCGCACTTGCCACCGCCGGCATCGAGGCGTCCGCCGCGCCGTCCGCCTCGGCGATCTTTAACATGGCCCGCAACCTTGGCGGCGCGATCGGGATCGCGGCGCTGCAGACGCTACTGACCCGGCGCGAGCAATACCATTCGAGCGTGCTGACCGCGCATGTCTCGCTGTTTGATCCGGCGACGCAGGCCAGGCTGGCGGCGTTGCAGGAGCGCTTCCTCGCAACCGGTCTCAGCGACCCGGCGGCCGCCTGGCACGACGCGGTGGTTGCGGTGGGGCGGGTCGTGCGCGCCCAGTCATACTTTCTCGCTTATGCCGACACGTTCTTCGTCATGGGTGCGGTGTTGCTGCTGGCCGTGCTGGCGGCGTTGCTGATGCGCCGGTCCGCTGGCGGCGTGGCTGCGGGGGCGCATTGATGATTGCGAATGGCCTGATCGGGGCGTCGTGCAGAAACGCACACGGTCTGTTGGGTGGCGCAATTTCTCGGGGGAATGGCGCTGTTCACAGGGAGCGGGAGCATTGGGGAGAGGCGGTCGGGCCGGCGACGGCCTCGATGTGGCGTAGGCGCAGGCTACGCCCAGCGGATCCACCGCTCGGCAGGCGGGTAGCCGACGCCCCCGTCCGCCGGGGTGGCAACAGCGCCAGGCCGCAAGACCATGGTCGTTGCCAACCATGCGGCACAGGGACGCGTGCCTCAACACCGCGCAGACAAGCTTCGTATACTTGTGGCGAACATTCCCAAGATATGCCTCAGACCCGCCTTAATAGCGGAACAAACTTTCATCGTCAACCCAAGGCCATCCAGGCGACTGCGGAGATGTCACATGTCGACTTACAATAACCAACTCTGGGCGAAAATGGTGACGGACTGGGTCATGTCGGCTCCACATTCTCCCGGCGATGCTCCTGGGGAGAGTCCGGCACGGCGTGACTCCGCCGCTCCCCGAAATGACCGCGAGATCAATGCATCGTCGCAGACAGCGTTGGCACGCGGATAGACCAACGGTTGTGATTGGCCTGCGGAACGGCCGCATTTGCGAGATCGCGCGAATTATGTCCCGCAAGGTCAATACGGGGCGCCGTGATAAGATCCCGACGGCCAAATATCGTGGGACCAGCGGGCCGTGCGCAGCGGCAAGGGTGAAACGGGATTATCCGGCGCAACTCATCAGAACGTAGGCATACCCTGCATCTGTGCGGGCAGCGCAGGACGCGCCGCCCGCTTCTTGCAACACGGCAACCGCTCAAAGCGCGCGAACATAGCTGTCCACGTTTTCAGTTTGGGGTGGCGCGGGAAGCGCGCACTGCGGTGTTCCCAGATAGAGAAACCCCACGATTTGGTCCTGTTCGGCAAGGCCGAGTTCGCGGTGCAGACCACGATCATACATGAACCAGCCGGACTTCCAGATGCCGCCGAAACCGAGCGCCTGGGCGGCCATCTGCATGGCCATCACCGCGCACCCGGCGGTCAGTTGCTGGTCGAACACTGGCACCAGGTCATGTGGCGGTGGCGTTGCCGCGACAATGATAACCATTGGTGCGCGCTTTGGCATGCGCACCGCGCGCTGCACGACATCATCCGGCTTGCCGGCGGCAATTGCCGCGCGCTGCATTATCGCCCCGAGCCGGTCGAGCCCGTCGCCGGTCGCGACGATGAAGCTGTAAGGGTGCAGGTGCTGATGGTCGGGAACCCGCAGCGCGGCCTTGAAGATCAGTTGTAGGAAGTCGCCGCCTGGCGCGGGTGCGCCGAGCGCTCGGCAGGACTGGCGCTGCAGGAGAAACAACAGTCGGTCCGGAAGGTCGTTCGCTTCAGGCATGGATATGCGGTCTTCAATTGACAGGGCGGGAATGTCACACCGGAGAGGGTGCGGCTAGAGCACTCTGGTATGGCGGGCAACTGCATAGGCCGGTGGCCACCGGTCTGGCCGAAGCTGGTCTTGTGGCGGTGCCCAGACGATTGGATCCTCGATACGGGCGCCGCGGCGAAGCCGGTCACGAAGTGCGGCCATTGCCCCATCGACGTCCTCCAGCTGACGAAGCACGATCTTGTCTTCGGCGACAAGCATATTGAGCGCCTGCCGGCGATTGATTTCGGCATTCTCGATCTCGTCGATCAGCACGATCGGCGAGGCGCACGTTGAAGGCGAACATCTCGCGTTCCGCCTGCGAGACGATGTCGCCCTTGGTGATGGCGACGACATCGGCCAGCCTAAGCATCGGTCCGATCTTGCGCGGCGTGTGGATGCCGGCGAGGTCGTCCACCACGCAGATCGCCAGCACGCCGCGGATGTGCGGCGAGCAGCGGTTGCAGAGCCCGGCGGTCTCGACGATCAGCACGTCGCGCGCGGTGCGCTTTCCCCAGGCAACGCAATCGTCGATATTGCTGACGAAGAAATGGTCCGGGCGGAGCCCGGCAGAGAGCCCCACCCGTACCGGCAGACCGAGTGCTGCGTAGGCCACGTCGTCGGTGGTGGAAAGGGCGTCGAACTTCACCACGCCGACCTGCGCGCCATCATCGCGCAGCCGTGCCGCGACCTTAAGGAACAGTGCGGTTTTCCCGACCGAGGGTGGTCCTGCAACCGTCACCAGGCGCATCAGGTGTGCTCCCAGGCGGCGAAGAACAGGCGTGTGGCGATCGCGGTTTCCTCGCTCATGTCGTGCGTGCGGGCATAATCCCAGCCGAGCCAGTCGAGCCGCGCGCCCGGCGGCAGCCCCTGCGGGAAGTTGGCCCAGACCGACGGGTAGCGATTGTGTGCAAGCACGGCGCCATAGGCATCACCGCAGATGAAATCGAGCAACGGCCGCACCCTTGCGTGTTGCGCCGCGGCAATCGAGAAGCCGACCGGCATGGTCATCGCGCCATCCTCCGGCCAGATCACGCTGGTGCGATCGCGGCGCGGGCAGATATCAGCCTGCAGCCGGGGCAGGATGGAGATTGCGCCACCCTGGTCGCTGTTGGTGCCGGCCAGGCGGGCGGCCAGGGTGTTGTGCAGGATCGCGTGTGTTGGCAGCGAAGGCACGCAGGCCGGCGGCGCCGAAGCGGCGATACAGCGTCAGCAGCAGGAAATCGTTGCAGTCGGGAGAGGTGCCGTCGCTGGGGCGTCGCCAGCCACCAAAGACGCTCTGGTCATGATACACCGGATCGAGCAGATCCTCCCAGCGTCGCGGCATCGGGCGCGCGCCGAGTTTGCGGTGGTCGATCGGGAACACCCAGGGAATCACGGCGAACACGGTGAACAGACCGGCCGGATCAACAAGACCGGCGGCGGCCGCCGCCGGATGCACCGGCATGGCAGGGGCGGCACCGTGGCCGGCCGCGCGCAGCCGCTGCTGGAAGGGAATTGACAGCACATCGCGGGTGAAGGGCGACAGGATCATGTGCCGAAAGCCGGCGGTCGAGCCGGTGCGCGCCAGTTCGCCGAACGGCGCGTGCCATTCGTTGCTTATCAGCAAGCAGATCCTGCGCCCGCCAGCCGCGGCGGCGGCACGCTCCAGGCCGACCGCAAAATCGTCGCGCAACGGCACCGGCATCCGCCCGAGGAAATCGAGCGTCGGCAAATGCGCGCCGTGGGTTCGGATCAACGCAGCGTCGTGGTCAAGAGGGTCGAGACCTGTCAGCCGGCGGTGCAGCATTGCCTGATCCTCGAGGTTGCGGGCCGTTGGGTGACGGAAGCGACGAAACTCGTCGTCAAGCGCGGCCGTCAAGAACTGTGCCACGGGCAAGACAAATGCCAGGTGTCGCCAGGCGGAAGCCGAAGTGTACGAACCAGAACAATCTGGCGGAAAACGTTCGGCCGCGCGCTTTCCTCTCAGATCACCCAATGCGCATGCGTATGGGCGCCGCGCTGGCGTGCCAGGCTGTATTCGACCACATGCGCCACCATTTGCGTACGGTCATACCCGTGGCAGGCACCAGCCAGGCCGAACGCACCGCGCACGCCGAGATAACAGCAGATGTTCATTTCGATCAGATAGCGCTGGCCGGTCGCTGGGTTCCAGCGATAGTCGAGGCGGAAATAGTCGATCGGCCCGAGCGACCGCCACACCGTGCGCACATCGTCCTCGATCGCCGCTGCCGTGGCGCGATCGAGATCGATCAATTCATTGCCGAGCCGGTCATCCGTTTTCAGGTCGGCGGTGAGAATGCCGCCGATCTTGTCGGAGCGCGGCGCGACATGTCCAAGCACGAAGTAGGGCGAGTGGCCGAGCACCGGCACGGTGATATCGATGCCCGGGCAGAAGCGCTCCACCAGGACTTCCTTGCCGCTGGCATGGAAATCGCCGGCGATACGCGCCACCTCGTCCCAGCTGTCCTGCAGCGAGGCCTCGGTCACGCCTTCCGAGGCGGCGCCGAAGCGGTCCTTGACGAAGTAGGGGCCAGGGAAGTCCGGCGGCTCAGCTGCGGCCCCCGGCAGATAAACCCGGCCGGGCGCCACCGGCAGGCCGAGGGCGGCGAAGGCCAGCTTGCTCAGGTATTTGTCTTCCGCCAGCGCGCGGATGTTGGGCGGCGCGCCCAGGCAGGGCAGGCGCAGATAGGTGCAGATCGCCGGGACCAGCAACTCGGGGTTGCGCAACGGCATCCTGTTGAGCAGCGAAAATACGAAATCCACGTTGCCGCCAGCCACCAGCGCCGCATAGGGCTTCGAGCTCGACGCGACATCGTAGCCGATGCTGCGCAGCGATTCGAAAATGCGGAAATGGTGACTCGGCATAGCCCGAGATCATGCCTTCCGGTTTGACCGTGTAGATCGGGTCGTCCGGGGCGTAGCGGGCGAGATAGAGGATGCGCGTCGCCCGCGGTGCGGCGGGCCAGAGCAGGAACGGGGATGCCATGACAGGTAACCTTGGTGAAAACGGGAAGGCGTGCGGCCAAGCATACACGAGGGCGCCGCGGCATTCAGCGGTCAGCGCAGGTGCAGCAAAAAGGCCACCGGGACGGCGAGAGCGAGCGTCGTTGCGTGCACTGCGTCGGGCAGCGGCGGGCAGGGGGGTGCGCGGGCGCTCATGGCCATTCCTTCGGCGTCCAGCGATGCGACTCCGGAGCCGTGGACGACGCGCGCGAACAGCACCGTGCCGTCTGCTGCGAGCACGACGTGCAACAGCACGGTGCCTTGCAGGGCGTTGATGCGGGCCTCCGCGGGGTATATCGCTTTACGCCCGTCAGCCGGATCTGGATCAGGCTGAGATAGTCGGGCAGAATCTGCGGCAGATCAGCCGGTGCGGCCGCGACGGGGAACGGCGGCGTGGCGGGCGGGTTCGGCGCGGCTGGACCAGCGACAGGCTCGGCTGCCGGCGGAGTTTCGTGTCTGCGTGGCCTGGTTGGGCGCGGCGTCTTTGTGACGGCGACCGGGGCGATGGGGCGGCTGGTGGCGATGGTCGCCGGTGGCGGCGGCGTGGAGAGTGGTGGCTCCGGCACCGGCGATGGCGGTATCTCGGACGGCGGCACCGCCGGCGCGGCGGGACCTGAGGCCGCCTCAACCGGCGGCGCGGGCGCCGCCAGTTCGACCAGCGGCGCGGGTGGCCGCATGTCCAGCCACCACGCGGGCAAGGCCATGTGCAGCAACCAGGACGCCAGCACCACCCAACCTCGCATGCGGGCGGACCACATTCTCGGCCAGCGCCCGTCCTTGCCCGGCCGCAGCGGCAGGCCCACCCAGTCCGGACCCGGCGGCAGTATCCGCATGCCGCGCAGGGGCGGATCAGGGATGGCATCGGCAATGATTTTTCCGGACCGGGGCACGAGCGGTGGTGTCAGTTATTGGTAACCGCCCAGGTTGTTTTTTTGTTTTCAGGCGAGCTTGATGCGACTTGCCGGGGTGCTTGGATCTGCGGCGAGGGTGTTGAGGATATTCCATCGCTGCTTTCGTGCGGTGGAGATCAGCGAGCGGAGCACGACGAAGTCGGTAGCGCCTGCAAGGGAGCGGAAGCCGCCGGAGATCTTCTGCCGCAGCTTGGCCATGCGGGCATCATGCTCGGCGATGTTGTCGGTGAAAGGCACGGTGGGGTCTGTGAGGAAGCGCAGCACATCCTGCTTGAAGGTTGAAAGGCGCAGGGCGAGGAGGTGGCCGGTGCGACGCGGTGTCGAGCCGCGCCGCTTCACTGGCAATGGCGGTTGCGCTTCATGGAGGGCGGTGGCGTCGACAAGGATGGCGCCGTATCTTCGCTCGGTCAGGGCAAGCAGTTTTGGTTCGCGCGGTTTGTCATGTTCGCGGGCGATGGTGATTGCGTGGCAGGCGCGACGCAGCAGACGTTGCATCGCCTCGGCCCAGGGTTCCTTCTCGATGTCGATCAGCGCCTGAAGTTCTCGCAGGTGATGGGCATTGCAGAGCGCATGCAGCACGCCTTCCAGCGAGTAGTACGGATTTCAATGATCATGCACCACGGTGCCGACGAGACCGGCGAGCATCTTGCCACGTCCGGCGATCCGATAGAAGGTCAGCTTGATCGTCGAGGCGATGTGGAGCCAGTGCAGTTTTCCGCCGATGCGCATGCCGGTTTCGTCGAGATGCTTGACCGGAGCGTTGCAGATCAGCTTGCGAATCACCTCGACAAAACCGGAGAATCGCCCGGCACAGGTTCGGCTCATCTGTGCCACCGTCGCCGCTGAGAGAATCAGGCCGAACAGGTCTGCCATCACGTCAACCACACGACGCTCCGGCAGAAACTGAGCATGCAGCAGGTAGACCACGAAGGACGCTAGCCGCGAGCCATACTGCACCGGGGCCGCGACATCATCGGGAAAGCGGGCCCGCGTCTGCGCACCGCACCTGACACAGCCGCAGGCATACGCACGATGCTCGGTCACGACCAATGGCGGTGGTTCGGGAAGATCGAATACCTGCCGAGCCACGTAGTCCGTCGCTGACCTCTTGCTCAACGTGGTTCCACAGGTCTCGCACTCTTTGGGAAAGTGGTCGATGGTGAGATCCGGCGTTTCACACTGCCGCAGCGTCTCGCCGGAATGCCCATGTTGTCCGCCGCTCTTGCGACCGGATGATCGACGCAGGCTCCTCACCCGCGGCGCCTTCTTCAGGCCATCGTTGGATGGCGGCTTGCAGCTGTTCCCGCTGTTCAGTGCAAGCCGGCGCTCCAACTCGGCAATCTGAGCCCGTAGCGCCGCCATCTCGGCTGCGTGCCGGGCCTCTTGCGCCAGCAGTAGCGCAATCAGGTCTTCTTTCGAAAGCTGGCCCAGGCCCTCTGGACTCATCAAATCCTAGAATCAGAACGCCCGACTCACGTCAAACGATTTTTGATCCGCACCACGGACAGTTCAGGTCACAACCAGACGTCCAAGCGTTCAGCCCCCCTCCGACCGTCGAAAACAACCTGGACAGTCACGGGACGGAATTGCCGCATATGGATGCGGCTCTGGTGGCGCATTGGTTCCTCGATCGCTGGTCGGAAGATGTGCGAGCTTCCGACGCGCTGGAAGTTCTCGGTACGGAGTTTTCCGTTCAGGGCTTGAACTTGACTTCGTTGGATTATGCTGGGGCGGCGATTTGGTGCGATCGGAGCGTGGGTGGAGGCCAAGGGTCTTCGTCGGCGCGAACTGGCGCAACTTGAACGATGCCGATCGGCGCTCAAACCGGGTCAACACCTATCGGGTGCTGTTGACGCGGGCGCGCGATCGGACGGTAATTTGGGTGCCGCAAGGCGACGGCACAGACCTGACGCGGCGTCCACAGAAGTTTGACGCGGTGGCGGTATTCCTCCGGGCATGGGGCGTGCCGGAACTCGGGGCGCCCGCAACCGTCGCGCCCACACCGGAACCCGAACTGTCCGAGCACCCCGAACTGTTCGAGCACCCCGAACTGTCCGAGCACACAGACCTACACGCGCCGAAGCGGCCTCCCACCCTCAGTGATACGACCGCGTGATGCACCCAACGCCAACAATGCACGAAATGAGAATTGGCCCACCCGGGGGCACGGGCGTCCATACCGGCGGCGGGGCACGCGTCGGCCCGACCGGGCGCGCCTCGAAGCCGGCCGTCATTGCGGCGAGCTCCGCATCCGTCAGCGCTTTCGGCTTGGCAGCAACCGCGCTCGCCGTGCCGAGCAGCAACAACAGCGCAAGCAGGCCCTTGATCATGACATTCCTCCGTCTTGTTCAATTTACCCCGTCATCGCGCAGCTATGCGGCGATCCTCAACCCGGCCGGCACCTGATGCACGGACCGCCCGGATTTATCCATGTCGGCGGCCCGCCGGGATTGATCACCGGCGGCGGGCGATGAGACCCAACGGGCGGCACGACCGGCGCCGGACCGACAGGCCCGCCAACACCGCCCGCCACCGTGTTACCAAGCTCCGTATCGGTCAGAGGTACCGGCCTGGCATCGGCGGCGCTCGCCACGGCGAGCACAAAAAGCGCCGCGAGAAGGGTCCTGTTCATGGGCTTCCTCCGCAAGGTCACCGCCAAAAAACCGATCCGGCGGCAATTGCGCAATTCACCCTTTCGACGTAGACAGAAGCCGAGTGCAACAGCGGATCGATCCGGCGTAATGTTCTATTCTACCTCTAAAGAATCATCGCGCTTCGATATTTTTCTTTTCTGTCCAACCTGACCGACGTTTCGCCGCCGCTTCCGCCATAGTTGGGTTAGTAAATCAACTGCACCAATTGACGCGTGAACTGATCCATCTGCGCCTGCTTCTGTTGGTCCGTCAGGCCCGAGAGTTGCGCCACGATCGGGCAATAGGCGGCCATCAGATAGTTGATGATTTCCGCATTCTCGATGCCCGGATAACGCGCACGCAAATCCGCGACGATCACCGGTATCGTGTTGCCGACATCGCCGCCCGCCAGCAGGTTCGACAATGTAGTAATCTGCGCGGGCGTTTCCTGCAGGATACCAGGCCGCGTCAGCGGTTGCGGAACCGGACATTCGAGCGCGAACGCCGGCCCGGCAAGGGCGGCAACAATGGCGATGGCGAGGAAACGCCGGACATAAATGGGCATTCTGGTGCTCCGTGTTCGGGTGCACTATCGGCGCCGCTGCTTTGTGCGGCAAGTCGCGGCGTTGCCGCGAACCCCACCAAGGGCTTCGCCCATGGACCCCTAAAGTCATGGGGTCAAGGGGGCCACCGCCCCTTTTGCGGGTCCAGGGCAGAGCCCTGGCCTTTCTTTCTACATCATAGCCTCCGCCACCAATTCCGCCTCCTCCAGCAGCAGGTCATCCCCCGCCTCGCCGCGCACGCTTTCCCGCCCGATCTCCAGCAGCACCGGCACTGCCAGCGGCGAGACCCGCGAAAGCACCATATGCCGGATGCGCCCGCGCACCCGCGCGAGCAGCCCGGCAATCCGCCCCACATCGGTCAGTCCCCCGGCGGCATCCGCCCGCGTCGCGCGCAGCAGGATATGGTCGGGCTGATACCGGCGCAGCACGTTGTAGATCAGGTCGGAATTCACCGTGACCTGCCGCCGCGACTTGTCCGCCCCCGGATGATGCCGCTCGATCAGCCCGGCGATCACCGCCACGTTGCGGAAGGTGCGGCGCAGCATGGAGCTTTCCGCCATCCAGGCTTCCAGATCGTCGCCCAGCATGTCCTGCTCGAACAGCCGCGCGACGCCGGTGGGTTCGCGGGCCGACCAGCAGGCCAGCACGTAATCGGTGGCGACGAAGCCCAGCGGCGCCATGCCGAACCGCTCCATCCGGCGTGTGATCAGCATGCCGAGCGTCTGGTGCGCGTTGCGGCCCTCGAAGCAGTAGGCCACCAGAAAATACCGCTCGCCGCGCGGGAAGGTTTCCACCAGCAGATCATCGCGGCCGGGCAGACGCGAGCGCGCCTTCTGCAAGGCGAGCCATTCCTGCACCGGTGGCGGGAAGGCGCCCCAGCTCGCCGCATCCTGCAGCATGCCGCGCACCCGGTCGGCGAGGTTGGTGGTGAGCGGCATGCGTCCGCCGGCATAGGCGGGCACTTTCGGCTCGCCGCTGCCGCCTTCGGACACTTCGCACACGGTCTCGCGCAGGCGCAGGAAGCGCAGCAGGCGGCCGGCAAATATAAAGGTATCGCCGGGGGTAAGCATATTGACGAAATACTCTTCGACTTCACCTAGCGTTCCGCCGCCACGCCCAGCGTAGCGCACTTTCAGCAATGGTTCTTCGACGATGGTGCCGATGTTCATGCGGTGCTGGCGGGCGATGCGCTCGGAGCGGATGTGCAGCCGGCCCTCGGCATCGCGGAACAGTTTCCGGTGGCGCTCATAGGCCGCCAGCGCATAGCCGCCGGTTTCCACGAAGCCCAGCACGTCGTCGAAATCCCGGCGGGAGATCGCGGCATAGGGCGCGGCGCGGCGTATTTCCGCATACAGCGCGTCGGGATGGAACGGGCCCGCGCAGGCGACGCCCAAAATATGCTGCGCCAGCACATCGAGCCCGCCCGGCCGCGGCGCATCGCCATCCAGCTCGCCCGCCGCTACGCCCTGGATGGCGGCCTCGCATTCCAGCACCTCGAACCGGTTGGCCGGCACCAGCACGGCGCGGCTGGGCTCGTCCATGCGGTGGTTGGCGCGGCCGACGCGTTGCAGCAGCCGGCTCACCCCTTTGGGCGCGCCCACTTGCAGCACCTGGTCCACCCCGCCCCAGTCGATGCCGAGATCGAGCGAGGATGTCGCCACCACGGCGCGCAGCCGGCCCTCCGACATCGCCTGCTCCACCCGGCGGCGCTGCTCGGGTTCCAAGCTGCCGTGGTGGATGGCGATGGGCAGGGTGGAGTTGTTCAGCTTCCAGAGTTCCTGGAACAGCAGCTCGGCCTGGGCGCGGGTGTTGACGAACACGATGGTCATGCCGGCGGCGGCGATGCGCGCCAGGATCTCCGGCGCGGCGGACAGGCCCATGTGCCCGGACCAGGGCAGCCGGCCATCGGGCAGAATAATTGTTATGTCCGGCGGCGCGCCGCCGGTGACTTCGATCAGCTCGACATCGTTGCTGGAAGCATCGCGCGAGACATAGGCCAGCAACGGCGCGCGGTGGGCAACGGTCGCCGACAGGCCGATGCGAAGTGCCGCCGGCGCCAGCACGGACAGGCGGGCAAGGCCGAGGGCCAGCTGGTCGCCGCGCTTACTGCCGGCGAGCGCGTGCACCTCATCCAGCACGATCACCGACAGGGGCGCGAACTGCGCCGCCGCGTCGGGCATGGACAGCAGCACGGCCAGGCTTTCCGGCGTGGTGAGCAGGATGTTGGGCGGCGCCTCGCGCTGGCGGCGGCGTTTCTCGGCCGAGGTGTCGCCGGTGCGGACATCGATAGTGATGTCCAATGACATTTCCAGAACCGGACGCATTAAGTTGCGGGCGATGTCGCCGGCGAGCGCCTTCAGCGGGCTGACGTACAGCGTATGCAGGCCGGCGCATGGTGTTGCGTGCAGCGCGACCAGGCTGGGCAGGAACCCCGCGAGCGTTTTTCCGCCGCCGGTGGGCGCGATCAGCAGAACGGAACGGCCGGCATTTGCGGCTTGCAGCACGCATAATTGATGCGGTCGCGGCTCCCACCCCTGGCGAGCGAACCAAGCGGCAAAGCATTCCGGCAACCATTCCGCCATTGTAGGTTACATAATGCATCCGAGGCAGTCCGGGAAGCATATTCAACTTGCGAAATCGTCATGCGTACGATAGTTGCTGACGGACGTAACATAAGGGAGGTAACAAAATTATGTCCGCCACGAACGCGAATGAGCGGTTTCCGTCCAGCGGGATCTCCGCTGCAGCCACCGAAACGTTAAAGCACGCGGTTCTTAGCGCCGCGAACTGGCGGCCGTCCGAGCATTTTTTTGCAGTTACAAAAGAGCTGCTGCGGTCTCCGTTCACCTTCGGACAGCATTTGCTCGATCGTCCCGGGCATCATGCGCGCGCCTATCTGATCGATGCCGGAGTCATTTTCCTGGCGGCGACGTTGCTGGCCACGCTCGCGGCATGGGTTTGGCCGGATTCGACGCTGTCACGGGCGCAGGCGGTGGTGGTCGGCGTGGTGGTCGTGGCCTTGCTGGTGGGCAACGGCGTGGCGTTGGTGCTGTCGCGCTTCTCCGGCCGGAAAGCCGAGACCAGCAGCCTTGCCGTGGCGGCGTTGTACGGGGCCGGATTCAGCCTGCTCTGGGTGGCGGCGTTCAAGCTGATCGGCCTGATCGGGCCGGCGCTGGTCCCCGGATACAGCGGCTCGGCTTATGAAGCGCTGACCGTCCTTGGCGGCATGGGCGGGGTGCTGTTCGGCGCTATCCTGCTGCTGGAATGGCCGCGGCGCATCGCGGCGCTGGACGAAGGCGCCTATTACTCGGGCGTTGCGGCCCTGGTGCTTGTGGTCGGCATCGTGCTGAAAGCGACCGGCGTGGCCTGACCACCGCCCTCCCCTCACCATGACGGCGGTTGCCGCCGGCATGGTGAGGTTCCATGTCTGCGGCGATGCCGCATCCCGCGACCTGGCTGAAACCGCTGCCGCAGGGCTTGTACTGCGAGCCTGGCGGTTTTTTTGTCGATCCGTTGCGGCCGGTGGATCGTGCCGTGGTTACCCACGCGCATTCCGACCATGCCCGCCCCGGCCATCGCGCCGTGCTGGCCAGCTTCGCCACACTCGCGCTCATGCAGGCCAGGCTGGGCGAGGGCGCGTGCGGCGCGTGGCAGGCGCTGCCCTGGGGCGAGACGCTGCGGCTGGGCGAGGTTTCACTGTGCCTGCAGCCGGCCGGGCATGTGCTCGGCAGCGCGCAGGTGGTGATGGAATGGCGCGGCAGCCGGGCGGTGGTGAGCGGGGATTACAAGCGCGCCGCCGATCCGACCTGCGCGGCTTTCGTGCCGGTGGCCTGCGACGTGTTCATCACCGAAGCGACGTTTGCCCTGCCGGTGTTCCGTCACCCGCCGGCTACGGCCGAAATCGCCAGGTTGCTGGCGAGCGTGGCGCTGTTCCCTGATCGCACGCATGTGATCGGCTGTTATTCGCTGGGCAAGTGCCAGCGGCTGATTGCGTTGTTGCGGGCCGCCGGATGGGCGCGGCCGGTGTTCCTGCACGGGGCGTTGGCGCCGATGTGCCGGGTGTATGAGATGCTGGGCGTGCGGCTGGGCGATTTGCGGCCGGCGAGCGTGGCGGCCAAGGCCGAGCTGGTGGGCGGCATCGTGCTGGCGCCGCCCTCGGCGATCGCCGATCGCTGGGCGCGGCGGCTGGCCGAGCCGGTGGTGTGCATGGCCTCGGGCTGGATGCGGGTGCGTCAGCGGGCGAAGCAAGGCGGGGTGGAGCTGCCGCTGGTGATTTCCGATCACGCCGATTGGGACGAGCTGAACGCGACCGTGGACGAGGTTGGCGCGCCCGAGGTGTGGGTGACGCATGGGCGCGAGGAGGCGTTGATACACGCGTTGGGCAAGCGGGGGGTGACAGGGCGGGCGCTCAGGATGCTGGGGTATGGGGAGGAGGATGACGCGGGCGTTCCGGAAGGACCTTAAAGTGACGGGGTCCAGGGCGGAGCCCTGGCCTTCCTTTACTTGCCTGCACCGGAAAGTTCCTTCATCGCAAAGTTGCAATATCCCAAAAAATCGTTATCCAATGACGAAAGGGTATAAATATCATTCGCAACAATGGGGCGAACCGTGCTGGATGATCACAAGGTGCCGCTGCGCCGGGTTCAACCATGGCGCCTTGCGGGCGTTCTCGCCCTGCTGTTCCCTGTTGGCGCTTTGGCGCAATCGCTGCCGTCTGCGGGATCGCTGCAGGTTTCGCCGATTCCGCGCCTGGCGCCGCCCGAGATGCCGCGCGTCGGGCCGGGTTTGCCGGAATTGCCGGCGGGTCCGCTCACCAACACGGCACCGGAACAGCCGGTCGCGGTCGGCGCCGTCAGTGTCGAGGGCGTCACCGTTTATCCGCAGGCCGAGACCGATGTGCTGGTGGCCGGGCTGGTCGGGCCGGCCGTGCCGCTGCGGCGGATCGAGGACAGCAGACTGGCGCTGGTGCGCAAATATCGTGACGGCGGCTATCCGCTGGTCAGCGTGCAGGCGACCCGCAGCCCCGACGGCACGCTTCACTTTGTCGTGTTCGAGGGCCGCATCGCCGACGTCAAACTCGACGGCGATATCGGTCCGGCCGGCACGCAGGTGCTGCGCTTCCTCAATCGCCTGACCGAAAGCCGCCCGATCGATGCCGTCTCGCTGGAGCGCTGGCTGCTGCTGGCGCAGGACGTGCCGGGGGTGGCGCTGCAGGCCGTGCTGCAGCCATCCGACAGCGAACCCGGTGCGCTCACCCTGGTCGCCACGGTGAAGCGCGCGTCGATCTCCGGCATCATCACCGGCGACAACCGCGCCTATAAGCTCACCGGTCCGGTGGAAGCGCTGGCGACGGTGGATTTCAACAGTTTCACCAGCCTGGGCGAGCGGACCGAAGTCAATCTGTTCTACGGCTTCAACAACACGCAGATTTTCGGCCAGGCCTCGACCGAAATGTTCATCGGCGCTTCCGGCCTGCGCCTGCGCGTCTATGCCGGCGCCGGCAACACCACACCGTCCGGCTTCCTGCGGGCGCTCGACTATAATGGCGACACCACGGTGGCCGGCGCGCAACTGACATACCCGCTGATCCGCGCCCGCCAGCAGACGCTGAATCTGGTCGGCAATTTCGACCTGCTGGAGTCCGACATTACCAGCCTGCCGGGCGGCGTTGCGGTAACAACGGCAACGAACACGACCCCGGCGAGCAAATACTCGCTGCGGGTGTTGCGCGCCGGTATCGATTATGCGCTGCAGGATTTGTGGGCGGGCAATTCCCGTCCGGCGGTGAACGGGGTGACGATCCGCCTCTCGCAGGGATTGGACGGCCTGGGCGCCGGCGCCAGTTCGGTGGCCCCGGCGCGGGTGGGCGAACAGCTCAACTTCACCAAGGTCACTGCCCAGATCACCCGCGACCAGACCTTGTTCACGCCGTGGTCCGGCGCCTCGGTGTCGCTGTTCGGGCTGGCGACCGGGCAGGGCAGCGGCTCGGTGATGCCGCCGGCCGAGGAGTTTTTCCTTGGCGGCAACCGCTACACCCGCGGGTTTTATGTGGGCGAGGTCAGTGGCGACAGCGGCCTTGCCCTGACCGGCGAGCTGCGGCTGAGCACGAGCACGGACGTGACCGCGTTTGGCCGGCAGATCGACATCGGCACCCAGTACTATTTGTTCTACGATTGGGGCGAGGTCTGGCAGAACGAGAAGACGCAGCCGAACAATGTGCTGCGCTCGATGGGCCTGGGCGCGCGGGTGACGCTGACGCGGTATTTCGAAATCGACGTTGAAGGGGTGCGGCGCTTCACCACGCATCCGGACGGCCTCAATGTCGGCGGCCTGCAGGCGGACGCGTTCTACATGGGGGTGCTGGCGCGGTTCTGACGGCCGGGCGAGCGGCCAAGGAACGGAGCGACGGGGCGATCGGCAAAGGCGGGCCCAACCGAACGGGCCGGAGGGGGGTAGCATGGCGACAGCACGCAAACCGGCGAGCCCGCGCAGCAGTCGCGCGGCGCTGCTGTGCAGCACCGCGCTGCAGGCGGTTTCGGGTACTGGTGATTGTCGTGCCGGCGCAGGCTGGCCAGTTGCTGCCCACCACCCAGCCGCAGGGCGGCGCCGTGGTCGCGGGCAAGGCCAGCATCAGCCAGACCGCCGCGACAACCACGGTGCAGCAGAGCAGCCCACTTGCCGCGGTGAACTGGAACAGTTTCAATGTAGGTTCGGCGCAGACGGTGACCTTCCAGCAGCCGAGCGCCAGCGCCACCACGCTGAACCGGGTGGTCGGCCCGGACCCCTCGGAAATCGCCGGGCACATCACCGCCAACGGCAATGTGGTGCTGGTCAACCGATCCGGCGTGGTGTTCGACCAGGGCAGCCAAGTCAACGTCAATTCGCTGGTGGTCTCGACCGCCGATATCACCAACCAGAAATTCATGGCCTCGGCGACCAGCGGGAAGGCCGATTTCGCCATTCCCGGCAATCCCAACGCGGCGGTGGTGAACAGCGGCACCATTACCGTCAAGCAGAGCGGGCTGGCGGCCCTGGTGGCGCCGACAGTGGTGAACCAGGGGGTGATCAACGCGCGCATGGGCAGCGTTGTGCTGGCCGGCGCCACCGCCCACACGGTCGATCTGTATGGCGACGGGCTGCTGTCCATCGACGTAACCGGCCAGGTGAAGCAGGTGCCGGTGGGGACCAACGGCCAAAAGGTGACGGCGCTGGTGACCAATACCGGCACGATCCTGGCGCAAGGCGGCACGATTACGCTGACCGCGGCGGCGGCTGACGGGATTGTGAACAATCTGGTGACGGCGGGCGGGAAGATCTCGGCCGATGGCGGCCACGGTGCGGGCGGCAGCATTGTGCTGAACGGGGTGGGCGGCTCGCTGGTGGTGCAGGGCGAACTGACCGCGCGCGGATCCACCGGCGGCAGCGTGCAGGCGCTGGCCGATGGCGGGGTGACGGTGGCGTCCACGGCGAAAATCGACGTGTCGGGCCGCAACGGCGGCGGCACGGTGGCGTTGGGCACCACGCTGGCGCGCGCGGTTGCCGGCCCGTCGCTGACCGGGGCGACGGTGGCCCAGACCGTGACCGTGGCGCCGGGCGCGGTGGTGAAGGCGGACGCCACACGCAAGGGCAATGGCGGCAGGATCGCCGTGCTGAGCAGCAATGGCACGACCATGGCGGGTGCGCTGAGCGCGCGCGGCGGGGCGCAGGGCGGCAATGGCGGGTTTGTGGAGGTGTCGTCGGGGAAGAATTTTAGTCTCACCGGGAGCGTCGACGTGGCGGCGCCGGCGGGAACACCCGGAACTGTCCTGCTCGATCCCACCAATCTTGAAATCGTTTCCGGCACAAGCGGAACGGGCAGCCTCGATTCCACCCTCTCGCAGACAGGCACCATCAACTCCACGGACGGGGGCGTCAGCGATACGGTCACTGATTCCGAGATTTCCGCCATTAGCAAAAGCAGCTCCGCGGTGGTGCTGCAGGCGAGCAACGCCATCACCGTTGACCCTGGCGTGCAGATCTCGCTGGGCACTGCAAATGCCCCCATCGATTTCACGCTGGAAGCCGGCAACAGTATCACCCTGAACAGCAACGCCACGATTACGGGCGCCGGCATTTCTGGAAGTATCGTTCTGGAAATCGTCAGCGGACTCCCCGCGCCGCCTTCCTCTGCCGCGACTGGTGCGGCCCCAGGCACGCAACCGGCTATCCAACTCAATGGTGGGACGCTGACGTTCCCGAATGGCAGTATTTACCTGCTGGCCGGCACCGGCGGTGCGGTCGACATCGGGGGTGCGAGCCTGGTGCAGGCGGCGAACCGCACCGTTTCGATCGTGGCAGACTCTCTCAACGTGACGGGTGGCCCGACGATCACCGGCAGTATCATCCGGATCGCCCCGGCCACGCCAAATACCACCGTCAGTCTGGGCACCGGCGCAACCGGCACGGGGCTGGTCATCGACGGGACCGCCTTTGCCGCGCTGAATGCCAACAATACGCTTTCCATCGGCGTTCCCAGTTTCCCGACCACTACGACGGCGTCGCAAACCACGGCAGGGAGCATCGACGTGGCCGGCGCGGTGACTGTTGCCGGGACCGCAAGCCTCCAACTGACCAGCGCTGGCGATATCACCGGCGCTTTCCCGATCATGATGTCTCCGTCCCCCGCGACTGTTCTGATCGTGTCACCTAACGGCAAGGTCGACCTGAGCAGTTCTTCGAACGCGGTGACAAACGTGAGCATAGGCCCGGGCGCTAACATCAGCAGCTTCAATCTCATCGACAGCGTCCCGCTTTCTGTGGGGCTGTCGGGTGTCACCGCCAGCACCACGGCGAACATCACCGCACCCGCGATCACGGTGAACCAGCCGGTGACCGCGCCGCAAGTGACGCTGACGGCGAACAACGGCGCGCTCGACATCATTGGGACGGTGACGGGCACGACGGCGGTAACGCTCGAAGGCAACGGAATTTTCCTGAATGGCTTTGTGAACGCCGGCACCGGAACATTGACCCTGACTTCAACCGGCGCCATTACCCAGAACGGTGGGAATGAATTGAATGGTGTCGGAGGAATTACCGCCGGCACGCTGACCGGCAGCGCCGCCGGGGTGGCACTGCTTAACGTCGGGACCACCAACTCTACGGGAACAGTCGTCTCATTTAACAACAGAATACCAAACCTGGACGGCTTCTCGTCGGACGGGATCCACTTCAACACCCGAGGAGCGCTCACCATCAGCGGCCCGGTGAGCAGCACCGGTACCCTGCATCTCGTGTCCGGCGGGGCGATGACGGTGAACGCCCCGTTGCAGTCCGCGCTGTCCAGTTATCTCTCAGGCTACAGTATCGCCCTGAACAGCACAGTAACCGGAAGCAGCGTCACGCTGGCAGCCCTCAACTACAAGACGGGCTTGGACAACAACATCACGCTGAACAGCGGCGCGTCCATCACGGCGAGTGGCATTGTCCGGCTGGCCGCCGGCGATGCGGCAAAATATGCCATCGCGAACCCTCCGAACCTGCAAACCGGGCCGTCGACGATTGCGCTGAACGGCGCCACCGTCACCAGCACCGGCGGCAATGTTTTCCTGCTCGCCGGTACCGGCGGTTCGGTGGACATCGCCGGTCCGGGGGGCGTGCAGGCGCCCAACGGCACGGTTTCGATCGTGGCAAACTCGCTCACTGTCACAGGCAGCCCGACGGTCACAGGCAATACCCTCACCATCGCCCCGGCCACCCAAGGCGCCACGGTCAGCTTGGGCGGCGGCGAAACGGGGCTGGTGATCGGCCAGTCCGCGCTGGCCGCGCTGGGCGGGGTTGGCACGCTGTCGGTCGGGGTCGCCGCCACGCCGTCGCCGACCAGCGAGGCGTTCACCACCGCCATTACCGCGGGCAGCATCGATGTGGCGGGGGCGGTGAATGTCGGGGCGAACACGCTCGCTTTATCCAGCACCGGCGACATCACCGGCGCCGGCCAGATCACCGCGGGCCTGCTGACCGCCACAAGCTCCAGCGCAACCGGGCAGGTGTCCCTGACCAATCCGGCGAATGCGGTGGCGGCGCTGGGCGCCGTCTCGGCCGATGCGCTCACCTTCATCGACGGCGTACCGCTGACGCTGGACGGGAACATCACCGCCACCGACATCCAGATCGGCGCGGCCCAACTGCTGACGGTGGCGAACGGCATCACCATCACCACCGGCTTCGATCCGCTGGCACAGGTGCCGGCATCGCAGGCGCCGCCCGACAGCAACGGCAGCACCGGGCTGAACCTCGCCATCCTGAACGGCGCCGGCACCATCGTCCTCGGCCCCAACGTGACCATGCAACCGACAGCGGGGCAACCGACATCGGGAACCGGTGAAACCGTGCGCCTCGCGCTCACCGGCGGCGGGCTGGTCCAGTTCAATGCCTTCAACGCCCCCAACGCCGACGTGCTGCTGCATGTCGGGTCCGGTTCGGCTTCGGGCAGCCTCACCGTGGCCAACCTCTCGGCCTTCTACCAGACAGGCTTCCTGGGCCCGATCAATCTGACCGGCAGCGTGGGCGGGCAGGGCGGCAGCGCCGCCGCCAGCGCCAGCCGCATCGGTCAGGAACCCACCGCCCCGCCGGCTTTCAGCGCCAGCACGAACGTTACACCGCTGCCGGGCCCGACCTTCCAGCTGAACAACTGCACCATCACCGCCCCGAACTGCACCTTCTCTGCCCCGGCGGCGCTGAGCACGCAGCTGCTGGTGCTGTCGGTGTCGCCGCTGGCCCTGATGTCCGCCTCCTCCACCCTGCGGCTGCCGCCCTTGCGCCTGGCGCTCGCCGTGGCGGACAGCGAGTTGGACGACCCCGACCTGCTGCTGCCGTACATCTCGGACCGGGACAACTGACATGCACCGCACGCCGAAGCTGCCCCGTCGCCTGTCCCTGTTGCTGCTGCCGCTCGCCTGGCTCGCCGGCTGCCAGACCCCGCCGCCGGAGGCCTATGTCGGTGGCGCCCGTGCCGAAGGCGACGGCGTCGCGATTGGCCGCGATGCGGCCGGCGAGGTCTGCCGCCAATATGTGCAACCGGGCGGCGGCGCCGACATCTACTGCGGCACCTGGAAACAGCCCGCCGCACGGGTGCGCCCGGTCGCCGAGGCCGGCGCGTTGGCCGAACAGGCGAGCGTGTTCACCGCCTCATTGGCGCCGCGTGTGGTCAATTGCGGCGCGCCGCAGCCGCTGAGCTTTGCCGGCGCCGATGCGGCGGTGCAGATGGCCTGCACCCGCGCGTCCGGCGGCTGGCCGCATGCCGCCCTGGTGGCGCAGTCCGGCGGCCGCGTCTGGTATGCCGACGGGGTCGCATCGGTGCTGCCGGCCATGGAGCGCTCGATCGGCGTGCTGACCGGCCGGGTCAGCCCCGACACGGCGTCCTCCGCCGAGCCGCCGCCGGCTGCCAGCCGCAGCCTGGGCGTCAACGACATCGGGCTTTACCAGGCGCTGATCCGCGACGGGGCGGAAGCCAACCGGACCGGCAACTGGGAAGAGGCCGCCGCCCTGTTCCGCCGCGCCGTGGAATTGCAGGAGAAGGTGGCGGGGCGCAACAGCGCGGCCCAGGTCGACGCCCTCACCGGGCTGGCCGTGCAACTGTCCAACCAGGGACGATTCGCCGAGGCGCGCGCCACCTTCGCCCGCGCCGAGGCGCTGGCCGCCAGCCCCAATGCCGCCAATGCGCCGCTGCTGCAGGCGCGGCTCGCCCATTACCGCGGCCTCGACCAGCTCAACCAGGGCCATCCGCAGGAGGCGCTCGAGCAGCTGCGCGCCGCCGAGCGCCTGTATGCGGCCACCCTGCCCGAAGGCGTGGTCGAGAATGCATCGCAAGCCTCGCTGGCCAGCCGCTTCGCGCCAACGCAGACGAGTGCGCTGCTCACCGGGCGCGCCAATGTGCGGCCGTCGCTCGATGCGTCCGCGCTGGAAGCGCTGCTCGGCGTCATCGAGACCCGGCGCAACCAGTCGATCGCGCTACGCGAACTCGGCGACAACGCCGGCGCGGTCGCCGCCGTGGACAGCGCCGAGGCGTTCGCCCGCGCCCAGGGCCTGACCAATGCGCGGGTGTCCGCCTTCGTCTACCGCACCGCCGGCGTAACCGTGCTCGGCGGCGCGCGGCCCGGCGAGGCGGTGGGCAAGCTCGACGCCTCGGTGACGGCCTTCACCCGCGGCCTGCCGCGCACCCTGTCGCTGGCCGCGACCCAGTTCCGCCGCGCCGAGGCGCTGCTCAAGGACGGCAAGCCGGCCGAGGCCGTCGCCGTCTGCCAGACCGGCAGCCAGTTGTTGCGCGACCTCAAGCAGGGGATCGACGGCACCCTGCTGCAGCCCTGCCTGGCGGCCTATGCTGCACAGGCGCGCAGCGCCGCCGATCCGCAGCCGCTGCTGGCGGAGATGTTCGAAACCGCCCAGCTCAGCCGCGGCGCCATCACCGCCGAGCAAATCCAGCGGGCGGCGGTGCGGCTGGCGGCCGCGCCCGAGGTCGGCCGGGTGCTGCGCGCCCGCGACGACGCCGACGCCAAGCTCGACGAGCTGTTGCGGCAAAAAGACGAGCTGGCCAGCCCGGACGCCCCCCCCGCCGCGGCGCGCACCGCCGAACTCGACGCCCAGATCGCCCAGGCCCGCGGCGCCCTGGCGCAGGCCGACGAAGACCTGCAGGCGGCCCTGCCCAATTACAACGCGCTGGTGCAGCAGGCGGTGCCCGCCGCCACCCTGTTCGGCGTGCTGCGCCCGGGCGAAGCCTTCGCCGCCACCAGCCTGGGCGAGGCCGAGGGCTGGACCTTCCTGCTGCGCGACCACGTGATTCGCATCGGCCATATCGCGGGCGGCGCGCCGCGCATCACGACGCTGGTGGCGCGGGTGCGGGCCAGCATCGAGCCCGCCGGCAATACGGTTCCCGCCTTCGATACCGCTGCGGCGCAGGAGCTGTACGCCGCCGCCCTGGGCGAAGTGGCCGCAGGGCTGGACGGCGCCGCCACGTTCAGTGTGGCGCCGACCGGCGCCCTGCTGTCGCTGCCCTTCGAAGTGCTGCTCACCGGCCCGGCCTCCGGTGCTACGCTTGCCGATGCGCCGTTCCTGGTGAAGCGGTTCCCGATCGTGCATGTGCCGTCGGCGGCCAATCTGGTCAGCCTGCGCCATGCCGGCGTGCGCGCGGCGCGGCCCTGGTTTGGCTTTGGCGATTTCCGCCCGATCGGCCGGGCCGAGGCGGCGCGGCTCTATCCGGGCAGCGCCTGCGCGGAAAGTGCCAGCCAACTCGCCAGCCTGCCGGCGCTGCCGGGCGCGCGGCTTGAGCTAGAGGCGGTGCGCCGGGTTATGGGGGCCGGGCCGGGCGATGAGTTGCTCGGCACCAGCTTTACCCGCAGCGCGGTGCTGAAGCAGAAGCTGCAGGACTACCGCATCCTGCATTTCGCCACCCATGCGGTGCTGCCCTCCGAAATCGCCTGCCAGCAGGAACCGGCGATCGTCACCTCGGTCCCGCCGGGCGAGCCGGGCGCGGCGCTGCTGACCTCGACCGACGTGCTGCTGGACCTCAAGCTCAATGCCGACGTGATCGTGCTGTCGGCCTGCAACACCGGCGGCGCCGGCGGGCGCGAGGGCGGCGAGAGCCTGTCCGGTCTGGCGCGCAGCTTCTTCTTCGCCGGCGCCCGCGCGGTGATGGTGTCGCACTGGGATATGGAGGACCAGGCCGGCGCCTATCTGGTGACCAAGACGCTGGCCGGTCTGAAGGAAGGCGGCGGGGTCGGGCTCGCCCCGGCGCTGCGCAAGGTGCAGCTGGAGATGCTGGCGACCGCGGGCTACGAGCAGCCGTTCTTCTGGGCGCCGGTGGTGGTGATCGGCGAAGGCGGCGGGTCGGCCGGCGTGGCCGGCGTCTTGCCGTCTCGTTTCGCAGGTCTATAGTTCGCCGCAGCGCAGGCAGGGCGGGCACCGCACGCGGGCCATGGGGCAACAGACACTCGGGAAATACGAAATCCGCCGCGAACTCGGGCGGGGCGGCGCCGGCGTGGTCTATGAGGGGTGGGACCCCGACCTTGCCCGCACCGTCGCCCTCAAGACCGTCCGCCTGCCGCCGGTCGAGGACGAGGAAACCACGCAGACCCTGTTGCGCTTCCGCCAGGAAGCGCAGGCGGCGGCGCGGCTGTCGCATCCGAATATCGTGCAGGTGTACGATTACGGCCGGATCGGCGAGCTGTCGTTCATCGCTATGGAGTTCATCGAGGGCGGCTCGCTGAAGCAGCTCACCGGCCAGGCGCTGGCGCCAGCCGAGGCGGTCCGGCTGGTCCGCCAGGTGCTGGCGGGGCTTGCCGCCAGCCACGCGCTCGGGGTGGTGCACCGCGACATCAAGCCCGACAACATCATGCTGCGCGGGGATCAGGCCAAGATCGCCGATTTCGGCATTGCCCGCATTACCAGCAGCCAGCTCACCCAGGACGGCACGGTGCTCGGCACGCCGGCCTATATGTCGCCCGAGCAGTTCCGCGGTGAGACGGTGGATCTGCGCACCGATATCTGGTCCACCGGAGTGCTGCTGTATCAGCTGCTGACCGGGCGGCGGCCCTTCGAGGGCGCCGGGTTCGCTGCCGTCATGCACAAGGTGCTGACCACCGATCCGCCGCCGCCCTCCACGCTGTGCCCGCCCGGCCAGGTGCCGGCGGCGCTGGAGCGGGCGGTGCTGAAGGCGCTCGACAAGCGGCTGACGCCGGATGGCCGCTTTGCCAGCGCGGCGGCGTTCTCGCAGGCGCTGGACGGCGTGTTCGCCGAGACCGGCGGCGGTGCCGGCGGCGACGACGCAACCCAGGTGGTGCGCCCGGCGCGCGCGCCGCCCGGGGACACGGGGGCTGCGGCCCCGCCGGCGCTGCCGCGGCCCCGCCCTGCGTTTCCCTGGGCGGTTGGCGCGGCGGCGCTGGTTCTGGCGCTGGCAGCGGGCGGCGGCGCGTGGTGGTGGCTGTCGGACCACGCGACCCACCGCACGGAGGTCGCCTTGCCGGTTTCCCCGCCCGCCCCGGTTCCGCCCCCGCCGCCCGCGCCTGTCCAGCCGCCGCCCGCGCCTGTCGCGCTCGTGCTTCCCCCCGTTCCACCGCGTGCCCCACCACCCGCCGCGCCCAGCCTGGCGGGTCTGCGCGACATGATCGCCACGTCGGACTGCGCGGAAATCAGCGGCACGCTCGAGGCGAACACGATCATGCTCTACGGCGTCGCCGCAGCCGATACGCTCGCACCGGTTTCGGTCGCCGCGCGTGCGTTGCACGACGCGGCGGCGCCGGGCGGGTCGTACCAGTTCGCCATTCAGCCATTCGACCGTGCGCCGTCCTATTGCCGGGCGCTGAACCTGATTCGTCCCTTTACCACGCCGGTCGGCGGCGCCGGGCGTGGGCTCACCCTGCAGCTCGATAATGGCGGCAACCCTCTGCGGGAGCACGCGCCGTTTTCGCTCGCCGTAACGATGCCGGATTTCCCAGGCTGGGTGCAGATCGATTATTTCAGCGGCAACGACGTGGCCCATCTCGGCCTGCGCCCGGCCGGTCAGCGGGCGAAATCCGCTTCGTTCCCGCGACTGCGGCTCGGCGCCGGCGAGCGGGCGGTGGTCTATGACGGCATCGCGACCGATCCGGGCACCGACCTGGTGGTCGCTATCGCCGCACGTCTGCCGCTGTTCCCGCAGCCCCGCCCGGATACCGAGCCGGCGGCGGCATATCTCGATGCGCTGACGGATGTCCTCGCCACCCGCCTGCCGGGCGCTCTGGCGGTCCATGCCATCCGGGTGGTGACCCAGCCCTGACGGCGGCGGCGCGGCAGCGGGGCGGCGGCGGTGTCGCGCAGCCAGCCGGCCGGCATGGTGGCCAGGAAGCGGCGGCGCAGGTCAGCCAGTTCGGCCGGGCCGGCGCCGATCCAGCCCGGGGTGAAATAGCGCTCGTCCGGCGTGAACATCAGGAACGCCTGCATTTCGTTCAGCATGAGTTCCTCGATGGCGGTGTCGTAGCCGAGCCCGCCGAGGAAGCCCCGGAACGCGGCGCGCTGCGCCGGCGACAGCACGTCCGCCCAGAACCGGCGCACGAAATCGGCATAGGCCGGGTTGGTGAAGAACTCCCCGTGCGACAATTCGTGGCGCAGGATGACGCGCCTTGTGAAGGCGTCGGCGCCGTCCGGGCTGGTCTGCACCAGCGAGATCACCGCGCCGGGCCGCGCCCCGTCGAACACCCCCTGCTGGTGCAGCAGGGCCCGCAGTTGCTCCTCGTCGTCGCCGAGCCGGACGCCGTCGCGGTCGGCGAGCGCGAAGAACTGCGCCAGATCGCGGGCGCCGTAGTCGTGCCCGTAATAGTAGCTCTCGATGGTTTCCCCGGCCTGCGCGATCGCCGTGTTCAGCGCCGGGGTGCTCAGCACGCGGTCGTGCGGCTGTCCCGCCTTTTCGACCAGGGCGGCGACGCGGTTGAGCGACAGCCCCTGCGCGCGCAGCGAAGCGTAGTCGATCACCAGAATGTGCGGATTGGCGGCGAGGCGGAAGACGGTAGTGCAGGCACAGCTATTCGCCGCGATCACCGCCTCGGATGCCAGGCGCACCGGCACCGCCGGAGGCCCCGGCGACGCCCCAGGGGTGGACAGCCACCAGCCGGCCAGCGCCAGCAGCGGGCCGCCCAGGCCGGCAAGCAGCAACACCACCCAACGCCGCCCCGCGCGGCGGCGCGGGGGAAGGATCACGGTCGTTTCGTCGCCAGAGTTGGGCTCGCCCTGTGGCACCGCGCGGCGGCCGGCTCAGATCCGGTGCAGCGCGCGAGGCCGCCCGGCGCGAGCGCCGGGATCAGACGCCGCATCACCGACGGTCATGCCCGGTCTCAGCTTCCCAGGTTCACAACATGCACACGCCGGTTGCGCGGCTCGTCGATCTGATCCGCGGTCGGCACCAGCGGCGCGTCCTCACCAACCCCCTTGGCCGACAGGCGAGCGGGCGGAATGGCGAACTTCGTGACCAGATAGTTCACCACCGCGGCGGCGCGCCGTTCGGACAGCGCCTGGTTGTCGGCGCGGTCGCCCACCGTGTCGGTGTGGCCCTCGATCAGGAAGTGGGAGTCGCCCATCGAGGCGTCGGACAGCGCGCGGCCGAGGTCATCGAGCATCCGGATCGCCGACGGCGTCAGTTCGGCCGAACCGGTCGCGAAGCGCACGTTGAGATCGGCCGAGGGCGCCTCCGGGGGTGGCGAAGTGGTCACCCGGCGGGGCGCGGCGGACGACGCAACCGCCGCATGCGACGCGGCGGGTGCGGCAGACGGGGCGGGTGAGGGGGCGCCCGGCTTTGGCAGCCCGCGGGTGACGATCGCCTGCCCGGGGGCGCGCGGCCGCAACTGGCCGATCAGGGACTGCACGCCCTGGTCGTCGGCGCGGCCGCCGACGGGTATGGCCAGGAGCGCGACGGCGATGGCTGGAACAATGGCGTAGCGCACAGCGGATTTTCCTTCCTGTACCTGGCGTGGACCGGTCCCGCCGTTCCGTGGGTTCGGTATGCGGCAGGGGTATTTTATCTGGCGGCGCGGGGTGCTGCCAGAGCGCTTTCGGTGTTGGGGCAAGCAAGGAAGGCCAGGGCTCTGCCCTGGACCCGCCAGGGGGCAGTGGCCCCCTGGACCCCATTACTTAAGTCGCGGGGTCCAGGGCAGAGCCCTGGCCTTCCTTGCTTGCCCTGGCTGCACCATCCGGCGTTATGCTGCCCCCCAACCAAGCCGGGAGTGCGCAGCCATGGAATACCGGACCCTGGGCCGCAGCGGCCTGAAAGTGTCGCCGCTCTGCCTCGGCGCCATGATGTTCGGCGGCCAGACCGACGAAGACGAGTCCTCGCGCATCATCGCGCGGGCCCGCGAGCAGGGCGTGAACTTCATCGACACCGCCGATGCCTACAATGACGGCCGGTCCGAACTGGTGGTCGGCCAAGCCATCGCCGCCGAGCGCAACTGGTGGGTGCTGGCCACCAAGATCGCCAATCCGGTGGGCACCGGGCCGAACGCACGTGGCACCTCGCGGGTGCATACGATCCGCGCCGTGGAGGCGTGCCTGCGCCGGCTGGGGACCGACGTGATCGACGTGCTGTACCTGCACAAGGAAGACCACGACACCCCGCTGGACGAGACGGTGCGCGCCATCGCCGACCTGGTGCGGGCCGGCAAGCTGCGCCATTTCGGGGTGTCGAACTATCGCGCTTGGCGGGTGGCCGAGGTCTGCCGGCTCGCCGATGCGGCCGGCATCGACCGGCCGGTGGTCAGCCAGCCCCTGTACAACGCGCTGAACCGCATGGCGGAGACCGAACACCTGCCCGCCTGCGCGCATCTCGGGGTTGGCGTATTCGCCTACTCGCCGCTGGCGCGCGGCGTGCTGACCGGCAAATACGCGCCCGGCCAGCCCCCGGGCGCCGGCACGCGGGCCGGCCGGCAGGACAAGCGCATCATGGAAACCGAGTGGCGCCCGGAAAGCCTGCACATCGCCGGGGTCTTGGCCGAACGCGCGCAGGCCCGCGGGGTCACGCCGGGGCAGTTCGCGCTCGCCTGGGTGCTGAACAACCGCTTCGTCACCGGCGCCATCACCGGGCCGCGCACCTTGGACCAGTGGGAGGAGTATGCCGGCGCGCTGGCGGTCCGGCTGGATGCCGAGGACGAGGCGCTGGTGGAAGGGCTGGTTGCGGCCGGCCATCCGTCCACGCCGGGCTACAACGATCCTGCCTATCCGCTGGAAGGACGGGCGCCGCGCGGGTAAGCCGCCGCCGTTACAGCATCGCCAGCGGGCGCTTGCGCGTCGGCGGCTTGTAGGCGTGGTCGATCTCGTCCAGGTCCTCCACCGTGAGCGCCAGACCGGCGGCGGCCGCATTCTCGGCCATATGCGCCGCATCGCCTGATTTCGGGATGGCGATGATGCCGGACCGGCGCAGCGCCCAGGCGATTGCGACCTGGGCGGGCGTGACCCCGCGGCGCGCCGCCACCGAAGTCATCGTCAGGCTGCGCAGCAGGCGCCCTCCCTGCCCAAGCGGCGAATAGGCGATGACCGGGATATGCTGCGCCGCGTGCCAGGGCAGCAGTTCAAACTCGACGCTGCGGTGCTCCGGATTATACAGCACCTGGTTGGCGGCGCAGAACTCGCCGCCCGGCACCGCCAGCAGTTCCTCCAGGTCGGCCACATCGAAATTGGACACGCCCCAGTGGCGGATGCGGCCCTCCGCCTTCAGCTTCTCGAAGGCCGCCACCGTCGTGGCGAGCGGCGTGTCGCCGCGCCAGTGCAGCAGGTAAAGGTCGATCACATCGGTGCCGAGCCGCTTCAGGCTGCGCGCGCAGGCTTCCGGCACGCCGGTGCGGGTGGCGTTGTGGGGGCTGACCTTGGTGACCAGGAACACCCGCTCGCGCAGCCCGGCGATGGCCGCGCCCACCACGCGCTCCGCCGCCCCATCGCCATACAGCTCGGCGGTGTCGATCACGGTCAGGCCGAGCTCGATGCCCAGGCGGATCACCGAAGCTTCCGCGCTTGCCGGGCGCTGGCCCTCGCCGATCTTCCAGGTGCCCTGGCCGAGCCTGGCGACATTCGTGCTGCCGAGCAGCGCGACCGGGGGCATCAGGCGGCCCGCTGTTCCGCGAGGCGTAGCACCCGCAGGAAATTGCCGCCCCACAGCAGGGCGATCTCGGCCGCGCCATAGCCGCGGCGGAGCAGTTCGGCGGTGATGTTGGGGCACTCCCCGGCGTCGCGCCAGCCGGCGAAGCCGCCGCCGCCGTCGAAATCCGACGAAATGCCCACATGGGCGATGCCGATGCGGCGCACGGCATAGTCGATGTGATCGGCGTAGTCAGCCACTGTGACCTCCGATTCTTTGCCGCCGGCGCGCAGGAAATGCGGCACCGCGGTGACTTGTACCACACCCTCCACCTCATGTAGCGCGTCGAGTTGCTCGTCATCCAGATTGCGCGGATTGTTGCACAGCGCGCGAATGCAGGAATGGGTGGAAACCACCGGCGTGCGCGACACCGCGGCCGCCTGCAGCATGCTGGCCTTGGACACATGGGCGATATCCACCAGCATGCCAAGCCGGTTGAGCTCGGCAATCGCGCAGCGGCCGAGCGGCGACAGGCCGCCATGCTCCTCGGCGGCGTCGCCGAGGTCGGCACGCGGATTGGAACTGTCGGCCAGGGCATTGTGGCCGGTATGGGTGAGCGTGAGGTAGCGGGCGCCGAGGTCGCGGAAGGCCCGCAGCCGTGCCGGGTCGCCGCCGCAGGCATGCCCGTTCTCGACCGCGGGGATGATGGCGGTGATGCCGTCGCGGTGCGCCTGCCCGATCGCGTCGGCGCTGCTGCAGACCCGCGCTCCGGCGCCGCCCATCGCGCCAATGGTGGCGAGCATGGCGGTGGCGCGGGCGAAGGCGGCCTGGTGCGCTTCCTCCGTGCGCGGGCCTTGCGGCACGAAGGCGACGAAACAGCCGGCCGCCAGGTGGCCGCGCCGCATTTTCGGCAGATCGACCCGCCGGCGCCCATCGTCGCGGAAGGCAGGACCGTCGGGCCAGGGGATGTCGATATGGGTGTCGAGCGTGAGCAGGCTGCGATGCAGGGCGATCGGGTCGGTCATGGCGGGACGGTCGCGGGGTGGAGGGGCGGCGTCAAGAGAAGGAAAGCCGCCTGCGCCGCCATTGGAAGGGCCTGGTCCCACCGACCAGGTCACCCTGACCGACGCAGCAAGCCGCATCATGCCGATGCCGGGCGGTGGTTTCGAGCGGTGCACCAACGCCCAGGCGGCGGTGGCGGCGGGCAGTCGGCAGCACTTTGCGCGTTGCCAGAGGAACTGGGCGAGGTCGAAACGCTGGCGGCCGACACTGGGTATTTCAGCGAGGCCAATGTGCGCGCCTGGGTGGCCGCGGGGATCGATCCGCTGATCGCGAGGGGGCGGCAGCCGCACCATCCACCCGTGACCGAGCGCTTCGCCCCGGCGCCGCCGGCGCCCAACAATCCGGTGCCGGTCGAGGCGATGGCGGATCGCCTGAACACCCCCGAGGGCCGGAAGCTGTACGCCAAGCGCAAGCACCCGCCGGAAGCGGTGTTCGGAATCATCAAGTCGGTGCTGGGGTTCTGCCAGTTCCGGGTCCGCGGCCGTGACCGCGGCGAGTGGAACCTCGTGACCATGGCTTGCAACATGAAGCGGCTGTTCGCTCTTGCAGTGGCCACCTGAGACCCTCATCGGGCGAAAACGGCCGATATTGATGCGGTGCCGGCACGATAACCGCCGCCGAGCCATCGTCGGGGCGGTCAGAGCGATCGTGCCACGGAGTCGACCGTCCAAAGCACCCCTGCGTCCACCCGATCGGTACGGCCCCGACCGGCCAGCCTGCGATTCAACGCCGACAGGCTACTCGACGTAACGGGTTCCAAGGGCCTCTCGGCCGTCGTGTCAAAGGCGCGCTGCGCGCGACGGCGGGGTCCAGGGGCAGAGCCCCTGGCCTTGTTTGCGTCATGCAAGTGCCATGCGGTGACTGCCGGGTTCCCATGACGGCAGTTGGACCGTCGCCGGTCAAATCGTCGAGACGGTATGGAAGGCCTGGCTTGAATCCGGAGCGAGTATACGCAGTTCATTCTCCGGTAGCGTCTGCGCGATTGTTGTAATCGCAAGTATCTTGTAGTTTGGTATTACATGATACGGCAGCCCTTGTGCGGGCCTATCGTTTGCGGCATGCGGAATGAATCTGCAACGCTAGGCGGGCATCGCGTGTCTTGTAGGTAGCTCTGTTGGCTGGACAGAGACGTCAGCCCGTCCCCATCACCTGCTTGTCACAGCGGAGAAAATGTTATGGCTCGTTTCCAACAGTTTACGATCCCGGTGGCTGGCTTTGCCGTCCTCGTGCTACCGAGCCTGCTTGCCCGGCCGGCGCAGGCGGACGGACTATTCTCCCGGGTTCCCACCGTCTCTGTCTCCGTTCCCAAACTGGAGACCCAGGCGCAACTGGCCAGCCGGCTTCGTGCCCAGGGCTATACGGATGTCGTCTTGAGTTCGACCTATCCCTCGCCCGCCAATCCCCATCCTGAAGCCAATCCGACGCTCACCGGCCACCCCGAGCAAACGCCGGTCCATTCCGGCTGGAATGGCGTCGCCGTCAAGGACGGCCAGCTTGTCCAGGTCTATGCTGATTTCTCGGGCAAAACGCACGAAATGAGCACGGCCCAGGCCAACGAGTGAGAGGCCGGACCAGCCAGCCGGGCTTCGGTTCGCCGAAGCCCGGGGTGTTCGCGACCGACCGCGGGCTGGCGATTCTGCCTTCGCAGCACCCCCCTGGTCAGTCCGGCAGCCCTTTGCCGGGCGACAGCTCCAGCCACATGGCATTCAGGGCGGCAAAGGCGCACGCAAAGCCAAGGCCAAGAATCCAGGCGAAATACCACATGACCCGTCAGTCTCCGTTCAATAGACCGCAGTTGTGTCGCGGGTGATGTCGGCCGTGGTTACCGGGCCGCGCAAGACCCGGTAGACCCAGGCGGTGTAGGCCAGCACGACCGGCAACAGCAGCGCTGTCGCCGCCGTCATGGTGCCCAGCGTCCGGCGGCTGGAAGAGGCATCCCATACCGTCAGGCTGGCGGCCGGGTCGAGCGAGGAGGGCAGCAGGAATGGGAACAAGCTGAATCCTGCGGTGGTGATCACGCCGGCGATGGCAAGGCCGCTGGCGAGCAAGGCCAGCACCGGACGGCGCGCAGCGTGCGTCAGCAGAACGGCGAGCGCGCCGCCCAGCACGGCGAACACCGGGGCGGCGAGCATCCAGGGATGCGCGCCATAGTTGGTCAGTAGGCCGCCGGGGACGCGCAGCACCTCCTTGGCGAGCGGATTGGAGGGGCCGGCCGTGCCGCCGAACCGGCCGAGCGCATACCCGTCGAGGAACCACACCCACACGCCGCCGAGCAGGAACAGGCCGAGCAGAGCCAGGCCCGCCGCCATACCGGCCCGCCGCGCCCGGTCGCGCACCGCGCCCTCGGTCTTGCAGACCAGCCAGGTGGCGCCGTGCTGGGTGATCATCGTTACGCTGACCAGGCCGCACAGCAGGGCGAACGGATTGAACAGATCGGCAAGCGTGCCGGTGTAGTTCAGTCGCAGCGTGTCATCGAAGCGGAACGGCACGCCCTGCAGCACATTGCCGAACGCCACCCCGAACACCAGCGCCGGCACCAGCCCGCCCACGAACAACGCCGCGTCCCACAGGGCGCGCCATGCCCGCCCGTCCAGTTTGCTGCGGAACTTGAACCCCACCGGCCGCAGGATCAGCGCCCATAGCAGCAGCAGCATCGCCAGATAGAAGCCGGAGAACGCCACCGCATACAGCGGCGGCCAGGCGGCGAAGATCGCACCCGCGCCCAGGATCAGCCAGACCTGATTGCCTTCCCAGACCGGTCCGATCGTGTTGATCACCACCCGCCGCTCGATGTCGCTGCGGCCGACGACGGGCAGCAGGATGGCGCTGCCGAGATCGAATCCATCCATCACGCCGATGCCGATCAGCAGCACCCCGAGCACCGCCCACCACAGCAGCCGCAAGGTTTCGTAGTCGAACATCGCCATCTCCCTATGCGGCGGGGCGCAGGCCGGCGGCGGCGTCGGGCCCTGCCGGTACGGGCGCTTGCGGACCGCGGCGGATAGTCCGCAGCATCAGGAACAGCTCGACGATCAGCAGCGCGGAGTAGAAGATCACGAAGCCGACCAGCGAAATCTGCACGTCGGCGGCGGGAATGTCGGACACCGACAGGAACGTCGGCAGCACGCCGTCGATCGTCCAGGGCTGGCGTCCGCCTTCGGCCACATACCAGCCGAGTTCGGCCGCGATCCAGGGCAGCGGCAGGCTGACCAGGCAAATCCGCAGCAGCCAGCGGCGCCGTTCGAGCTGGCGCGCGCTCGCGAGCGCGAACATGGCGGCGAACAGGACGATGAAATAGAAGCCCAGCCCCACCATGACGCGGAAGCTCCAGAACAGCGGCGCCACCGCAGGCACGGTATCCCACGCAGCCGCTTCGATCTGGGCCGGCGTCGCGGTGGCGATGTCGGGCGTATAGCGCTTCAGCAGCAGCGCGTAGCCGAGGTCGCCTTCATAAGCGTCGAAGGCCGTGCGGGCGGTCGCCGCGGTGGGGTCGGCGCGCAGGACCTGCATGGATTTGTAAGCGATGAGGCCGTTTTCGATGCGGGTACGGTTCTGCGCCACCAGGTCCTTGATGCCGGCAACCTCGCCGTCGATGGAGCGGGTGGCAATCAGGCCGAGCACGTACGGAATGCGAACCCGGTAGCGGTTGAACGCGCCGTGCTCGTCGGGCAGGGCGAACAGGGTGAAGGCCGCCGGCGCGGGCTCGGTATCCCATTCCGCCTCGATGGCGGCGATCTTCATGCGCTGGTTCTGTCCCGCCGTGTAGCCGCTTTCATCGCCGAGCACGACCACCGACAGCGCCGAGGCAAGGCCGAAGCTGGCCGCCACCGTCATCGAGCGGATGGCGAGCCCGCGATGGCGGCCGGCGAGCAGATAGAACGCGCTGACCGACAGCACGAACATCGACCCGGTCACGTAGCCGGCCGAGACGGTATGCACGAACTTCGCCTGCGCCACCGGGTTGAACAGGACGGCGACGAAATCCGTGACCTCCATGCGCATGGTCTCGATATTGAAGGCGCTGCCGACGGGATTCTGCATCCAGCCATTGGCGACCAGAATCCACAAGGCCGACAGGTTCGACCCGAGCGCGACCAGGCAGGTGACCGCCAGATGCTGCACCCGTGACAGCCGCTCCCAGCCAAAGAAGAACAGGCCAACGAACGTGGCCTCGAGGAAAAACGCCATCAGGCCCTCGATGGCCAGCGGTGCGCCGAAAACATCGCCCACATAATGGGAGTAGTACGCCCAGTTCGTGCCGAACTGAAATTCCATGGTAATGCCGGTGGCCACGCCCATGGCGAAGTTGATGCCGAACAGCGTGCCCCAGAATTTCGTCATGTCGCGCCAGACGGTGCGCCCGGTGGTGACGTAAATGCTCTCCATGACCGCCAGGAGCACCGACAGTCCGAGCGTGAGGGGCACGAAAATGAAATGGTACAACGCGGTCATGCCGAATTGCAGCCGCGAGAGTTCGACGACATCCATGCGGATCACCGTGACAAAGGAAGGACGGGGGACGGCGGATCGCCGGCGATCCGCGCGGCCAGGTCGGCTGGATGGCGATGCGCGGGCGAGAAGAACAGCAAATAAAGCGCGATCAGGGCGAGGAACTTCGCCACCAGTGCGATCGCGATCTCACGACGCAACCCCTCGTTCGGCGCAATGCGGCCGCAAGCATCAGGAGGGCGCAGCGACTGCATCATCGGCGCTCCGAATCCGTCCGGGCGGCGTTTGCATCCGCAGTTTGCGCGGGGATCTTCCCTTTTTCAATCAGATACGCGCCATCCTAGCAGGGCGGCGCCACGAATCCCACCCGGCCGGCCGGGCACATTGCAAAATGTGACGCAATTTCTGCCGCCCCCGTCTTCCCTCGCCGGCCGGTTTCTCGCAGACTGGCCCCGCGGCCGGGAGATGCCCGGCGACGCGCATGCGCACCAGCCTGCCGGCGCCCGGATTCGTCCGTCCCACCCATCCTTCAGGGGGCATAAGAGCAAGATGACCATTGCCGCGATCCTCAAGAACAAGGGCTCGTCGGTCGTCAGCGTCGATCGCAGCGCCACGCTGGGTGAGGTTGCCTCCGTTCTGGCCGGGAAAAGCATCGGCCTGGTGGTGGTGCTTGGCCCCGGAGGCGCGCTGGAGGGGGTCATCAGCGAACGCGACGTGATCCGCCGGCTCGCCGCGGATGGGCCATGGGCGCTGAGCATGACCGTGGAGCAGGCGATGACCCGCAACGTCGTCACAACCAGCCCGCGCGCCACTGTGGACGAGGCGATGGCGATCATGACCGCCGGCAATTTCCGCCACTTGCCGGTGGTGGACAAGGGCGTTCTGATCGGCCTTATCAGCATCCGCGACGTGGTGCGGGCGAAGGTCGTCATCCAGGAAACCGAAGTGCAGAGCCTGCGGGCGTATGTCGCGGGGGAATACGTCGCGGGGCATACCTGACGGCCTGAAGGAAGGAAGGCCAGGGCTCTGCCCTGGACCCGCCAAGGGCCGAGAGGCCCTTGGAACCCATTACTTTAAGACTGCCTAAAGTCGCGGGGTCCAGGGGCCTCTCGGCCCTCGGCGGGTCCAGGGTAGAGCCCTGGCCTTCCTTCCCGCCGTCAGGGTTGCGTCGCTACCGGCCGGACAGGATGCGCTCAACCAGCTGGCGGACAGTCGGAATGAACCCGTTGCTGTAGAACGGGTCCGACTGGAAGCGGAAGGCGTTGTGGCCGCTGAACATCAGGTTGTTCTCGACCGCCGCGTCCTGGTCGCTTTCGTGGGCGATGGCCTGCAGCGTCTTCTGGATGCAGAAGCTGCGCGGATCGGCCTTCTTGCCGTTGGTGAAGTCCGGCTCGTGCTGCGCCCAGTTGGAGAAGCGGCACTGGCTCAGGCAGCCCATGCAGGCCACCTGGTCAGCGATGATCTCGCGGGCACGCTGCGGGGTGACGAACACCAGGGTGGAATCCGGCGTGCGCATCGCCTCGGTGAAGCCGTCCGCCTCCCAGCCGCGCACCTGCTCCAGGTCGACCGTGGTCAGGTAGGTCGGACGCTTGCGCGGGCCGACGCCATACTCGGCCACGTGCTCGCCGACCGGCTCGGGCGAGTAGGCCACCTGCCGCTCGTTGCGCTCGCGCAGCTCCTGGATGAAGCTGTTGTTCACCGCCGAGGAATAAAAACCCGTCGGGCTGAAGCGGTTGAGAAACACATCGCCCGTCTTCAGGGTCAGCAGCCGCTGCTTCCAGGCATCGCCGATCGGGCTTTCGCGGGTCAACAGCGGGCGGGTGCCGAACTGGAAGGCGATCGGACCCAGCTCGGGGTTGTCGATCCAGTCCTCCCATTCCTCCAGCCACCAGATGCCGCCGGCCATGATGATCGGCGTGTCGCCCAGGCCGAACTCGCGCATCAGCTTGCGCAGCGCCAGCACGCGCGGATACGGGCCTTCCGGCTTCTGCGGGTCCTCGCTGTTGGACAGCCCGTTATGGCCGCCGGCCAGCCAGGGGTCCTCGTAGACCACGCCGCCCAGTTTGGAGGCCGCCTTGTGGTAGGCGCGCTTCCACAACGCCCCGAAGGCGCGCGCCGAGGAAACGATGGGATAGTAATACACGTTGAAGCGGGCGGCGATTTCGGCCAGGCGATAGGGCATGCCGGCGCCACAGGTAATGCCATGGATCAGGCCGCGCGCACCTTCGAGCATGCCGGTCATGATCCGTTCGGCGCCGCCGCCTTCCCACAGCACGTTGGCATGGATGCGGCCCTGGCCGCCGGCGATGTCGAACGCCCGGCGCGCCTGGGCGATGCCGCCCTGGATGGCGTAGGCGATCATCTCCTCGTGCCGCTCCCGCCGGGTGCGGCCCTGATAGACCTGCGGGATGATCCGCCCGTCATCGTCGTAGCTGTCAGCGTTCACCGCGCTGAGCGTGCCGGCGCCGCCACCGGCGGCCCAGTGCCCGGCCGTGACGCCGTTCGAAATCGCCACGCCCTTGCCGCCCTCGACGAGCGGCAAAACATCCACACCGCCCATCCGGATCGCGTTGATCGCCTTCATAGCCTGCTCCTGCCCGGTCCGGCGCAATCCCCCTTGCGCCGTCACAATTCGTTCATCGAAGCCGTCTTCGCCCGTGGGATCAAGCCCCGCGGGCGAAGAAACCGTCTTCACCCGGCCACGACATCCTGGGCTGCCGGCTGATCGCCCTGACCCTCGAAGCCGCCGCTCCGGCCGCCGCGCTCCCGGCCGCCGCCGCTACCGCCCTTGGGCCCGACCTTGTCGCTGATGTCCTCGCCGGTCGTCTGGTCGACCACCCGCATGGACAGCTTCACCTTGCCGCGGTCATCGAAGCCCAGCACCTTCACCCGCACGGCGTCGCCCACATTAACCACGTCGGCGGTCTTGTTGACCCGGCCCTGCGTCAGCTCGCTGATATGCACGAGCCCGTCGCGCGAGCCGAGGAAGTTGACGAAGGCGCCGAACTCGGCGGTCTTCACCACCTTGCCGACATAGATCACGCCGATCTCGGGCTCGGCGACGATGCCGCGGATCCAGTCGATCGCCGCCTGCGCCTTGGTGATCTCGCTGGCGGCGATCTTGATGGTGCCGTCGTCCTCGATGTCGATCTTCGCCCCGGTCTGCTCGACGATCTCGCGGATCACCTTGCCGCCGGTGCCGATCACGTCGCGGATCTTTTCCTTGGGGATGTTGATCACCGTAATGCGCGGCGCCGTTGCCGCCACATCGGTGCGCGCCCCGGTCAGCGCCTTGGCCATTTCGCCGAGGATGTGCAGCCGCCCCTCGCGCGCCTGCCCGAGCGCGACCTGCATGATCTCCGGCGTGATGGAGGTGATCTTGATGTCCATCTGCAGGCTGGTGACGCCGCGCTCGGTGCCGGCCACCTTGAAGTCCATGTCGCCGAGATGGTCCTCGTCGCCGAGGATGTCGGACAGCACGGCGTAGCCGCGGTCTTCCTTGATCAGGCCCATGGCGATGCCGGCCACCGGGTTCTTCAGCGGCACCCCGGCATCCATCAGCGCGAGCGAGGCGCCGCACACGGTCGCCATTGAGGACGAGCCGTTGCTCTCGGTGATTTCGCTGACCACGCGCAGGGTGTAGGGGAATTTCTCCTTTTCCGGCAGCAGCGGATGCACCGCCCGCCAGGCCAGCTTGCCATGGCCGACTTCGCGCCGGCCCGGGCTGCCCATGCGGCCGGTCTCGCCCACCGAATAGGGGGGGAAATTATAGTGCAGCATGAAGTGCTCGCGGTATTCGCCTTCGAGCGCGTCGATGATCTGCTCGTCCTGCGCGGTGCCCAGGGTGGCCACCACGAAGGCCTGGGTCTCGCCGCGGGTGAACAGGGCGCTGCCGTGCGCGCGCGGCAGCACGCCCACTTCGGCGGCGATCGGCCGCACCGTGCGGGTGTCGCGCCCATCGATGCGCAGGCCGGTGTCGAGGATGGCGTTGCGGACGATGTCCGCCTCCAGATCCTTGAGCAAGCCCTTGACGTAGCCGAGTTCCTCGGCCGGGCTGTCGGCCAGCGCTGCCGCGGCTGCCTTTTTGGCCGCGGCCACTTTGTCCTGGCGCGCCTGCTTCACCGGCTCCCGATATGCCTCGGTCAGCGCCTGGCGGGCCGCCGCATCGACGCGGGCGCGCAGGATCTTCTCTTCCTCGCTTTCCTCGGGCAGCGGCCAGGGGTCGCGGGCGGCGACCTCGGCCAGTTCGATGATCGCCTGGATCACCGGCTGGAACGCGGCATGGCCGAAGCTGACGGCGCCCAGCATCACCTCTTCGGTAAGTTCCTGCGCCTCGGATTCCACCATCAGCACACCGTCGAGCGTGCCGGCGACGACCAGTTCGAGCCGCGAGGCCTTCATCTGCTCGGCGGTCGGGTTCAGCACGTACTGCCCGTCGATATAGCCGACGCGGGCGCCACCGACCGGGCCGAAGAACGGAATGCCGGACAAGGTGAGGGCGGCCGAGGCGCCGATCAGGGAGACGATGTTGGGGTCGTTCTCCAGGTCGTGGCTCAGCACGGTCGCGATGACCTGCACCTCGTTCTTGAACCCGTCCGGAAACAGCGGCCGGATCGGCCGGTCGATCAGGCGCGACTTCAGGGTTTCGGCCTCCGACGGCCGGCCCTCGCGCTTGAAGAAGCCGCCCGGGATCTTGCCGGCGGCGAAGGCTTTTTCCTGGTAATGCACGGTCAGCGGGAAGAAATCCTGCCCCTGCTTGGCGCTGCGCAGGCCAACCGCCGTGCACAGCACGATCGTGTCGCCATAGCTGCACATCACCGCGCCGTCGGCCTGGCGGGCGATCTTGCCGGTCTCCAGGACCAGCTTGCGACCGCCCCAGTCCAGTTCCTTGCGGTAGTAGTTGAACATCGTGTCGTCGTTCCCTTGCGGAAGGCCGGCCGGACGGGCGTCAGCGGGCGCGATCTGTGGTCATTCCGGTGCGGGGAGACGGCGTTTCGGGCGGCATGGAGGCGGTCTGCGTAGTACGGTGCAGCCGCGATGTGAACGCCAGTGCGTCCACGTCCATGTGGCCGGAAACGCCGTCGCAGCTCCCAAGCGGGCGGAGGTGCCGGATCGGCCGTCTGTCGTTCCGCCGCGGGTGCGGCGGCCGGGGGCCATTCCCCCGGCAAGCGTTTCCCCGCGCCACCATGGCGCGGGGCTTGGCCGAGGCCTTTATATAGGCGGGTGCGCCGGCAAAACCATGCCGTTCCGCGCGGATCAGCGGCGCAGGTTCAGGCGGCCGATCAGGGCCGCGTAGCGGGCCTGGTCTTTCCGTTTGAGGTAGTCGAGCAGCCGCCGGCGGCGGCCGACCAGCATAAGCAAGCCCCGCCGGCTGTGAAAATCCTTGGCGTGGATCTTGAGATGCTCGGTCAGGCTGCCGATCCGCTCGGACAGCAGCGCCACCTGAACCTCGGGGCTGCCGGTATCGTCCTTGCCGGTGGCGTATTCGGAAACGAGCGCCGTACGGCGCTCTGCGGTGATCGACATCGTGGATACTCCTGGATCGGGTTGCGGGGCGCGTGCGACGGTCCGGAATCAAGACGGACGCCGCGGCGCGAAGGCCGCGCCGCGATCGGCCGCTACAACAACCGTTCGGGCTTCAGCCAGCCATCTTCCAGCCGGCACAGTCCGATCACACGGCTCCCCGCCATGGCGCGGGCCAATCCCCCTTCGGGATCGGCCGCCCGTGGAATGCGACCCATCAGCACCACCAGGCTGATCGCCTGGCCGTGTAACAGGCCGGAGGCCTCCGCCTCCGTCAAGGCCAGCGCCGGGATGTCGGCCAGCGCGGTCGCGACGGGCAGCAAAAGGTCCGGGGAAGCGCGGGGGGTATCCACCGTGGGCTGCAGTTTGTCCAGCGGAATCGCCTGCGCCGCCGAGAAAGGGCCCACGCGCAGGCGGCGCAGGGCGGCGATGTGGCCGAGCGCGCCACAGGCGCGGGCGAGGTCGCGGGCGAGGCTGCGCATATAGACGCCCTTGCCGGACTGCACTTCGAACACGGCGTGGTCCGGGTCGGGCCGGCCGATCAGTTCGAACCGGTCCACCCGGGCGGGCCGCGCCTCCAGCACCGGCGGGGCGCCGGCGCGGGCGAGATCATAGGCACGCTCGCCGGCCACCTTGATGGCCGAAAAGATGGGCGGCACCTGCATGATGTCGCCGGTGAAGCCGGGCAGGGCAGCGCGGATCTGCGCGTCTGACGGCCGGACACCGGATGTCCCGGTCACCTGGCCGTCGGCATCGTCGGTGTCGCGCGCTTCGCCGAAGCGGAGGGTAAAATGGTACAGCTTGGTGCCGTCCATCACATAGGGGACGGTTTTCGTCGCGGCCCCGAAAGCGATCGGCAACACGCCGGTGGCGAGCGGATCGAGGGTGCCGCCATGGCCGCATTTCTGCGCGTCGAACCAGCGTTTCAGGCGGTTGACGACATCGGTGCTGGTCAGGCCCTCAGGTTTGTCGATGACGAGCCAGCCGTCCAGCGGACGGCCGCGTTGTTTGCGTTGGCGCATACGGCCCTTGTACGGGAAATGGGGGGCGCATAGATCACGGTGAGGACGTGAGGGGAAGCCGAAAAAGGGCAGGGTTCAGGGCAATTGAGGGAAGCAGACAAGGCCAGGGCTCTGCCCTGGAACCGCCAAGGGCCGAGAGGCCCTTGGAACCCATTACTTAAAAATCGGGGTCCAGGGCAGAGCCCTGGCCTTGCTTGCTTAACCCGATCGCCCCGCCAGCGCGGTCCTACCCCCGCCCGATATCCCGCGCCACCTCGGGCGCATGCAGCAGCGCATCGATATGCATGGCATTGTCGATACTGGTGTCGGCCTGGAAATGCACCTCCGGCGCGCAGCGCAGCCGCAGCGAACGCGCCAGCTGCGTACGCAGAAATGGCGCCGCCCGGCGCAGCGCCGGCAGCTTCTCCCCGATATCG
This sequence comes from uncultured Alphaproteobacteria bacterium, assembly GCA_963714255.1. Lineage (GTDB taxonomy): Bacteria > Pseudomonadota > Alphaproteobacteria > Acetobacterales > Acetobacteraceae > Rhodovastum. Next base: position 104,612 of record CAVQNU010000018.1, on the reverse strand, counting down.
GACCGGCCAAGCCGGGTGACGAAGGCGGTGGCGTGCTTGAGGTCCGGGCTGATCCGCACCTCGGTCACGGTGATCAGCACATCGGCAAGGTCGGGATCGCGGATCTCCCCGCGTGCGAACACGCCCGCCAGCACGTGGCGGATTTCCTCCGCCACGCGCAGCTGACGCTGGCTGGGTGGTTTCGGCCCGTGCCCGGCGGCCGCATGCCTCAACCCGGCACCATCTCAGTGTCGTAGCACTCGACCACGTCACCTTCCCGCAGATCGTTGAAGTTCGCAAACGACAGACCGCACTCGTAGCCGCGCGCGACTTCCTTCACATCGTCCTTGAAGCGTTTGAGCTGGGTCAGCTCGCCGGTATGGATCACCACGCCCTCGCGCAGCAGGCGCACGCCGGCGCCGCGCTTGACCAGGCCGTCGGTGACCATGCAGCCAGCCACCTTGCCGACCTTGGTGATGTCGAAGACCTTGCGAATTTCGGCATAGCCGAGGAAGCGCTCGCGCGCCTTCGGCGCCACCTTGCCGCGGACCATCTTCTCGATGTCGTCGGCGACATCGTAAATGATGGAATAGTAGCGGATATCCACGCCCTCGCGCTGGGCAAGCTCGCGCGCCTGCGCGGTGGCGCGGACGTTGAAGGCCACGATGGCGGCGTCCGAGGCGCGGGCGAGCTGCACGTCGCTCTCGGTGATCTGGCCGACGCCGGCCAGCAGCACGCGCACTTTCACTTCTTCGTGCGCCTGCTTCAGCACGGTCGCCTGGATCGCCTCGGCGCTGCCCTGCACATCCGCCTTGATGAGAATGGCGACTTCTTTCTGGTCGCCGGCGGCGATGCGGGCCAGCATCTGGTCGAGCGTGCCGCGCGCCGCGGTCGCCACGCCGGCCGCCTTGTCGCGGAGCTTGCGCTGGCGGAACTCGCTGATTTCGCGCGCCCGGCTTTCGCCGTCCACCGCCACGAACGGCTCGCCCGCGCTCGGCACGCCGGCCAGGCCGAGCACCTCGACCGGGGTCGCCGGCCCGGCTTCCTTCACTGGCTGGCCCTTGTCGTCCAGCAGGGCGCGCACGCGGCCCCATTCGGCGCCGGCGACGATGATGTCGCCCTGCCGCAGTGTGCCCTTCTGCACCAGGATGGTCGCCACCGGGCCGCGGCCGCGGTCCAGCCGGCTTTCGATCACCGAGCCTTCGGCCGGACGGTCCGGGTTCACCTTCAGGTCGAGAATCTCGGCCTGCAGCAGAATGGCTTCCTGCAGCTTGTCGAGCCCGGTTTTTTTCAGCGCCGAGACTTCCACGTCCTGGGTGTCGCCGCCCATTTCCTCGACCACGATGTCGTGGCTGAGCAGTTCCTGGCGCACCCGGTTGGGGTTGGCGTCCGGCTTGTCCATCTTGTTGATGGCGACGATGATCGGCGCGTGCGCCGCCTTGGCGTGCCGGATCGCCTCGATGGTCTGCGGCATCACCCCGTCATCGGCGGCCACCACCAGCACCACGATGTCGGTCACGCTGGCGCCGCGCGAGCGCATGGCGGTGAACGCCTCGTGGCCGGGCGTGTCGATGAAGGTGATGCGCTCGCCGCCGGGCAGTTTCACCTGGTAGGCGCCGATATGCTGGGTGATGCCGCCGGCTTCGCCCGCCGCCACGTCGGCGGCGCGCAGCGCGTCCAGCAGCGAGGTCTTGCCGTGGTCGACATGGCCCATGACGGTCACCACCGGCGGGCGCGGCTGCAGCTCGGTATCGGCGTCGACCGCGCCCACCAGGCCCAGCTCGACGTCGTCCTCGGAGACGCGCTTCACCCGGTGGCCGAACTCGGCCACCACCAGCTCGGCGGTATCGGCGTCGAGCGTCTGCGTGATGGTGGCCATCACGCCCATCTTCATCAGCGCCTTGATCACGTCGCCGGCGCGGGTGGCCATACGGTTGGCCAGCTCCTGTACCGTGATGTTGTCGGGGAGGACGACTTCTCGCACTACCTTCACCTGGTCAGAGCGCAGCCGCTCGAGCTCGGCCTGGCGCCGCTCGCGCTCGCGCTGGCGCCGCATCGAGGCGAGCGAGCGGACGCGGTCGTCCTCGCCCTCGATGGCGGCCTGCACGTCGATCTTGCCGGCCCGCCGGCGGTCGTCGGCGCCCTTTTTCGGCGTCGCCACCTGCGGCTTGCGCGGCGGCACGCCGGGGGCGGTGCCGGGGCGGCGGACCGGGCGGGCCTCCTCCTCGTCCTCGCCGGCCCGCGCCGTTTTCAAGCGCAGTGTTTCAACCGGCGCCGCGGGGGCCGGGGCGGGGGCAGCCGGACGGGCAGGGCGGCGCGGCTCGGGGGCGGCGGTGCGCGCCACGGCGACCTGCGCCGTCGCGGCCGCCTCGGCGGCCTTGCGGGCTTCCTCCTCGGCGGCCTTGCGGGCTTCTTCCTCGGCGGCCTTGCGGGCTTCTTCCTCGGCGGCCTTGCGGGCTTCCTCTTCGCGGCGGCGCGCTTCCTCAGCGGCGGAGAGGATCGAAATCTTCTCCTGCTCGCGGCGCTCCGCCTCACGGCGGGCGGCTTCGCGCTGCTGTTCCAGCAGGGCGCGCTGGCGGGCCGCCAGTTCGGTCGCGGTCAGCGCCCTTCCGGCGCCGGCTGGCTGGCGGCCAGCGCCGCCGCCGCCACTGCGCTGCGGCTGACCGCCCGCCGGCGCCGGCTGGCCGGGGGCCGCACCACCGGGACGCGCGCCGGGGCCGGCGGGGGCGCGCGTCTTGCGCACCTCGACCTGCACCACCTTCGACCGGCCGTGGCTGAAGCTCTGTCGGACTGATCCGGCATCCACGGTACGGCCCACCTCCAGGCGCCCCGAGGGGCGCAGCGAGAGTCGGCCCTTGCCCTGGTCCTGATCGTTGCCTTCGCTCATCTACCCGCCTGTACCCTGCACATCGTTCCGCCCGGCGGCGCCGGGCGGTGAATTCGTTCTCTGGCGCCTCGCGCCGTCGCGCCCCGTTGCCGGCGCGCCGGCCTTTGCTGGCGCGCCCGCTTTCGGTGCGATCCGCGGCCCTTGTTTCGGCGTTTCCCCGGCCGGCCGGTCCTCGGCCAGTCCGGCCAGCCGTCCCGCCTCGTGCCGCAGCGTTTCCGCCAGACGACCCGCCGTCACCGCCACGTGCACCGCGCGTTCCCGGCCGAACACACTGCCCAGCCCCTCGCCGTCCAACGGTGTTACGACCGGCCCGTCCCAGCCGCCCAGGAAACGCTGCCGCTCCTCTGCGCTGCCATCCAAGGCCTGTACCACCAGCGCCGCCCGCCCGGAAGATAGCCACTCGCGCGCCTTGGCAAAGCCGGCCACTGCCTGTCCTGCCCGACGCGCCAAACCGAGATGATCGACAAACCGCCGGGACAGCGCCGCCTGCAAACCAGACCTCAAGTCAGGGGGGACCGACACCGGCCCGCGAGCCGCCCTTGCGAAGGCGCCCCGGGTGCAGGCGGTTTCTATCACATCCCCCCGCGCGCTCAACCAGAATTCCCCGCCCGGGCAGCCTTGCGGCCAAGTCGGGAACGACCGCCCGGTCGGGGCCGATAACGAAGCGGATCATCCGCTCCTTGGGCAAGCGCTCGCGCGTGACCGCACATCGGCGCAGCGGGCCGCGTTCCGGTTCGTCGCCGTCCGGCGCGCCGGGGTCGGCAGTCTCGACCGGGCCGCCCTCGATTTCCGATACCTCAGCCGTGGCCGGCCTCCCCCGTTGCGCCGTCAGCCGGCGGGGCGTCGGGTTCGTCGCCGAACCAATGCGCCCGGGCGGCCATGATCACCTCGTTGGCCACCGCCTCATCCATGTTGGCCTCGCCGACGATTTCCACCAGTTCATCAGAGGCGAGGTCGGCCAGGTCATCCAGCGTCTTCACCCCTTTCTCGCCCAGCGCCACCAGCATCGCCGGAGTCAGGGACTCGATCGCCGCCACCTCTTCGCTGACGCCGAGCGCGATGCGCTGCTCGGTCAACTCGTTGTCGCGCTTGATCAGGAACTGCTCGGCGCGGCGGATAAGTTCTCCGGCGACATTTTCGTCGAACCCTTCGATTTCGGACAGCTCATCCGGCGGCACGAACGCCAGTTCCTCGACCGTGTTGAAGCCTTCGGTCACCAGCAGGCCGGCGATCACGTCATCGACATCGAGCGCCTCGACGAACAGGCCGGTGCGGCGGCGGAATTCCTCCTGGCGGCGTTCGCTTTCCTCGGCCTCGGTCAGGATGTCGATATCCCAGCGGGTGAGCTGGCTGGCCAGGCGCACGTTCTGGCCACGCCGGCCAATAGCGAGGCTGAGCTGATCGTCCGGCACCACAACTTCGCAGCGCCCGGCTTCCTCGTCCATCACCACCTTGCTCACTTCGGCGGGGGCCAGCGCGTTGACCACGAAGGTGGCGGTGTTGGGCGACCAGGGAATGATGTCGATCTTCTCGCCCTGCAGTTCCTGCACCACCGCCTGCACGCGCGAGCCGCGCATACCGACGCAGGCGCCGACCGGATCGATCGAGGCGTCGCGGCTGATCACCGCCATTTTCGCCCGGCTGCCCGGATCGCGCGCCACCGCCTTGATTTCGATGATGCCGTCGTAAATCTCCGGCACTTCCTGGGCGAACAGCTTGGCCAGGAACCCCGGATGGGTGCGGGAGAGAAAAATCTGCGGACCGCGGGGTTCCTCGCGCACGTCGTAGATATAGGCGCGCACCCGGTCGCCGTTGCGGAAGCTTTCGCGCGGGATCAGTTCGTCACGGCGCAGCAGCGCCTCGGCGCGGCCGATTTCCACCATCAGGTTGCCGTACTCGGTGCGCTTGACCGTGCCGTTGACGATTTCGCCAACCCGGTCCTTGAACTCGTCGTATTGCCGCCGGCGTTCATATTCGCGCACGCGCTGCACGATCACCTGCTTGGCGGTCTGCGCGGCGATGCGGCCGAAATCGATCGGCGGCAGCGGATCGACGATGTATTCGCCGACATTGATCTCGGGCTTGAACTTGCGGGCGATGTGGACCGGGATCTGGGTTTCCTCGTTCTCCACCGCCTCGACCGCCTCGGTCCAGCGCGACAGGCGCACATCGCCGGTTTTGCGGTCGATGGTGGCGCGGATGTCTTTTTCGTGCCCGTATTTGGCGCGGCCGGCCTTCTGGATGGCCTGCTCCATCGCTTCGAGCACTTCTTCGCGATCGATCGATTTTTCCCGCGCCACGGCATCTGCCACCAGGAGCAGTTCGGGGCGGGCGATGGCGGTGTCCATGGAGGTGATCCTCTTGGGCCTAGGTGGTCGGGCGCGGGGTCGCGGTTGCCGCGATCAGGTCGTCGGTGAGCACCAGTTTCGCGCGGCGGATGTCGGCGAGCGGGAGGGCGACCTCGGCCTCGTCCACGCGCAGCCTGGCATGGGTGGCGTCGGCGCCCAGCACGGTGCCGGAGAAGCGGCGGCGGCCGTCCGGCAGCGGCACCGCCATTTCGGCGCGCGCCAGATGGCCGGCGAAACGGTTCCAGTCCTTGCCGCGGGTCAGCGGCCGGTCGATGCCGGCGGAGCTGACTTCCAGCGTCCAGGCGCCGGGAATCGGATCTTCCACGTCCAGCACGGCGCCGAGGGCGCGGCTGATGGCCTCGCAGTCATCGACGGTGATCAGGCCGCCATCGGCGCGGTCGGCCATGATCTGCACGGTCGGCTGCTCGCGGCCCAGGATGGCGACGCGGACCAGCTCGTAGCCCATGCCGGCCAGGGCGGGCGCGACGATGCCGGCCACGCGGCCTTCGAGGCCGGTATGATGGGGCAGGTCGGACAGGTCGGGCTGTGGCTCCAAAACAAAAAAAGGCGGCCGGTTAAGGCCACCCTCCGTAACGGTCGGAAGATGAGTGAGGCGGTAATCTAAGCGTCACTGGTGGGAGTTGCAAGAGCGGCGGGGCGGTCGGGTGAAGGAAGGAAGGCCAGGGCTCTGCCCTGGACCCGCCAAGGGGCAGTGGCCCCTTGGAACCCATTCCTTAAAGTAGCGGGGTCAAGGGGTCCACTGACCCCTTGCGGGTCCAGGGCAGAGCCCTGGCCTTCCTTCCTTCACCCGACCACCCCGCCGCTTGTGGCCTGCCGGGTTGGTGTGCTGTATCCGCAAAGGATGAACGATACCGCACCGCACCGGACCGCCGCCGTGCCCGCCCGGACAGGGGCCGGGCCGTGTCCGCCCGCCTTGTGTATCGTCATCCCGGTGCTGAACGAGGAAGGCAATATCGCCCGCCTCGTCGCCCGGCTGGATGCCGTGCTCGGTGGCATCGCCTGGGAAGCGATCTTCGTTGACGACAACTCCACCGACGGCACCCGCGCCGCCGTCGCCGCCATCGGCGCCGCCGATCCGCGGGTGCGGTTGCTGCACCGGATCGGCCGGCGCGGCCTGGCCTCGGCCTTCATCGAAGGCGCGCAGGCCAGCCTCGCGCCGTATATCGCCGCCATGGACGGCGACCTGCAGCACGACGAGGCGCTGCTGCCGCGCATGCTGTCGGCCTTGCGCGACCAGGGCTATGAACTCGCGATCGGCAGCCGCTATGTGGGCGGCGGCGGGCTCGGCGACTGGGACCGGCGGCGGGCCGGCATGTCGAGCTTCGCGACCAGGCTGAGCCGCATCGTGCTGCGCGCCCCGGTGACTGACCCGATGAGCGGGTTTTTCATGGTCCGCCGTGAGACGTTCGAGCGCGCGGTGCGCGGCCTTTCGGCCATGGGGTTCAAGATCCTGCTGGACATCCTGGCCTCGTTGCCGGCGCCGCCGCGCCTGATCGAGCTGCCGTACGAATTCCGCAGCCGCACGGCGGGTGAAAGCAAGCTCGACGCGGGCGTGCTGCGCGATTTCGCCATGCTGATCGCCGACAAGCTGGTCGGCCATATCGTGCCGGTGCGTTTCCTGCTGTTCGCCGCGGTCGGCGCGCTCGGCATCGCCGGCCATCTGGTCGTGCTGCGGCTGTGCCTGACGCTGTTCGCGCTCGATTTCCCCACCGCCCAGGCGATCGCCACCGGCTGCGCCATTGCCGGCAATTTTGCCCTCAACAATGTCTTCACCTTCCGCGAGAACCGGCTGCGGGGCTGGGGGTTCGTGCGCGGGCTGGCGACGTTCGCGGCGATCTGCAGCGTCGGCGCGGTGGGCAATGTGGGGGTGGCGGCGTTCCTGTTCGGCCCCTCCGTGCGCTCGGCCTGGTGGCTGGCCGGGCTGGCGGGCGCGGTGATGAGCCTGGTGTGGAACTATGCGGTGAGTTCGGTGATCACCTGGCGGCGACGTTAGGCAAGCGCCGCAGCGACCAGTAGAGCGGCGCCCGCCCGGCGGCCAGCGCCTTCGCCTCGTAGCGGGTCGGCGGCCACCCTTCGGGCCGCGTGGTCGCCGGCGAGGGCACGTCGAACAGAAGCTGCGCCGCCAGCACCTCGCTCACCCAGTGTTGATAGGTCGGATCGTCGCTGGCGATGCGCCATTCCGCGCCTGGCTTCAGCACCCGGGCGAGGTCGGGCAGCGATGCCGGGTGCACGAAGCGGCGCTTGGCGTGGCGTACCTTCGGCCAGGGATCGGGAAACAGCAGGAACAACCGGTCCAGGCATGCATCCGGCAAGGCCCGGATCAGCGTGCGCGCGTCATCGTCCCAGATGCGCAGGTTGCCAGGCAGCGGTGCCGTGGCTTCGCCGCCCTCCGGCACCAGCCGCGACAGCAGCGAGCACAATCCGTTGACGAACACCTCGCAGGCGATCAGCCCCGCCTCGGGATGCGCCGCCGCCTGGGCCAGGGCGTGCTCGCCGCCGCCGAACCCGACTTCCAGCCACAGCGCGGCCGGATTCTGCGCGAAGGCGGACAAGGGATCGGCCGTGCGCCCGGCATGGAAGCGCAGCCGCGGCAGCGTTGCGTCCAGCAAAAGTTGCTGGCGCGGCCGCAGGGCGTGGCCGCGGGCGCGGCCGTACAGGCGGTCCGGCGGCGGCTTCAGCCGCCGCCCGTCTTCGCCGTTCAGCGCCCGAAGGCGGATTTGAGCGCCGGCACCAGGTCGGTCTTTTCCCAGGTGAAGGTGCCCAGTTCGGCGTTAGGCTCGCGGCCAAAATGGCCGTAGGCCGAGGTCGGCACATAGATCGGCCGGTTCAGGTGCAGGTGCTCGCGGATGCCGCGCGGGGTCAGGTTGACCAGCTCGCGCAGAACCCGCTCCAGCTTGGCCTCGCTTACATCGTACGGGTTGCCGTGCAGCTCGACATACACCGAGAGCGGGTGGGACACGCCGATCGCATAGCTGAGCTGCAAAGTAACCCGCTCTGCCAGGCCGGCCGCGACCACGTTCTTGGCGAGGTACCGGGCCACGTAGGCGGCGCTGCGGTCCACCTTGGTCGGGTCCTTGCCACTGAACGCGCCGCCGCCATGCGGGGCCGCGCCGCCGTAGGTGTCGACGATGATCTTGCGCCCGGTCAGGCCGCAATCCCCGTCCGGCCCGCCGATGACGAATTTGCCGGTCGGATTGATGTAAATGTCCCGCTCCGCCGGCAGCCAGCCGGGCGGCAGCGTGCTTTCGATCAGCGGCAGCAACAGCGCCTTGATCTGCCCCTGCTCCAGATGTTCTTCGTGCTGGGTGGAGATCACGACGCTGGTCGCGCCCACCGGCTTGCCATCGATGTAGCGCAGGGTCACCTGGCTTTTGGCGTCGGGCAGCAGCCCGGCGACGCTGGGGTCATTGGCGTGGCGGCGGTCGCGGATGGTGCGCAGCAATTCGTGGGCATAATAGAGCGGTGCCGGCATCAGCGTCGGCGTTTCCGACGTGGCATAGCCGAACATGATGCCCTGATCGCCGGCACCCTCGTCCTTGTTGCCGGCCGAATCCACGCCCTGGGCGATATCCGCCGACTGGGCGTGCAGGTGGACGGTGACATCGGCGGTGCGCCAATGAAAGCCTTCCTGCTCGTAGCCGATATCGCGGATCGCCAGGCGGGCGAGATGCGCCAGGTAGTCGTGCGTCACCGTGCCGGGGCCGCGGGTTTCGCCGGCCAGCACCACCCGGTTGGTGGTGACCAGCGTCTCGCAGGCGACGCGCGCATAGGGGTCGGCGGTCAGGAATGCATCCAGCACGGTGTCGCTGAGCCGGTCGGCGACCTTGTCGGGATGGCCTTCCGAGACTGACTCGGAAGTGAACAGGAACTCGCCCTTGTCGCGCATGGATTTTCCCGTAAGCGGAGGGGTGGCAGGACGGCCATAACCGGCCGCTTGGCTGGGCGGGGTGTGTGAACGAAAGGCGACAGAGGGTCAAGTCCGCGTGATGCGGATACCACAGATTTATTTTGTGGCGTTACGGAACAGCGGCGCCGGACTGTGAATAAAGCGGCTGAGCGAAGCTTTTAAGGAATGGGTGCAGGGGGCCACCGCCCGTCGTGCCGAAGGCGCGCTGCGCGCGGCAACGTCGTGCCGAAGGCGCGCTGGGCGCCACGTCGTGCCGAAGGCGCGCAGGGCACGACGTAGTGCCGAAGGCGCGCTGCGCGCGACGGCGGATCCAGGGCAGAGCCCTGGCCTACCTTACTTAATTCCCAGCACATCCATCATGGAGTAAAGCCCGGCTCCTCGCCCCTGCGTCCAAAGCGCGGCCCGCACCGCGCCGGTCGCGAAGGCGCGCCGGTCGAAGGCGCGATGGGTGATGGCGATATGTTCCGTCCCGGCGGCGAACAGCAATGTGTGTTCCCCCACCACCTGCCCGCCGCGCAGGGCTGCAAAGCCGATTGCGCCGGTCCGCCGCGCCCCGGTGTGGCCGTCGCGGCCGCTTTCTTTGACTTCTTCCAGCGTAACGCCGCGGCCTTTCGCCACCGCCCGGCCAAGGCCGAGGGCGGTGCCGGATGGCGAATCGACTTTCTGGCGGTGGTGCATTTCGACGATTTCGGCGTCGTATTGTTCGGCCGGCAGGGCGGCGGCCATGCGTTCGGCCAGGGCCAACACCAGGTTCACGCCGGTGGAAAAATTGGGGGCGTAGACCACCGGCACGCGCTGGGCCGCCGCGGCTACCGCAGCTTCGTCCGCGGCCGACAGCCCGGTGGTGCCGAGCACCCAGGCGCATCCGGCCGCCGCGAGCGCCTGCGCGTGCGCGGCGGTGGCCGAGGCATGGGAAAAATCCAGCACCACGTCGGCGGAAGCGGCCAGCGCCGCGATGTCGTTAAAGACGGTGGTTCCTTCCACCGTCGCCTCCGGCCGATCGATGCCGCCGACGAGAGTTGCTCCGGAGGTCAGGACCTCCTCGACCAGAAGACGCCCCATGCGGCCGGCGATCCCGGCGATACCGATGCCTTTGTCCATCGTTCGATTCTGCGTCGGGACGGCGGCTGCGTCCAGATGGCTGAAATTAAGGCCAGAGGCTCTGCCCGGACCCGCCAGGGGTCGAGAGACCCTGGCGGGTCGGCGCCCGGCGCCCAGGCCGTTTTACAGAGTCGATTTCGTTGCGAACCCGGGATCGGGGGGCGCGGGTGGATAATCGACCGGCGGGTCGTTGCCGCGGCCGTGCCTATGACCGGATCGCGCCGCAGCACCGTCTTTGCCGGCAGCATGACGCCCGCCGCCAGCTTTGGCTCGGCCGATGTGCCGGTCGATCCGGTTCCTGGCCGGGACCGAACTGATGGCGCCGGGCGATCGGGCCGCGTTACCGGACCTTCACCTCCACCCTGGCCAACGACGTATCCCGACCCTTTCCGGACACGTGCGACCCAAGGTCCGGGATCGGCCGTCGGCTATCCGCGGTAGCGCAACGCCTCGACCAGCAGCGCGAATGCCGCTGAAGGCTGGCGGCGGCTCGGGTAATAGAGATGATAGCCGCTGAACGGCGGGCACCACGCCTCCAGCACCCGCACCAGGCGGCCCGTCGCCACCTCGTCCGCGACGTGGTCCTCCAGCACGCAGGCCAGTCCGAAGCCGGAGGCCGCGGCGGTCAGTACCATCTGAACGTCATTGAAGATCACCTGCCCCTCCACCCGGACTTTCACCTCCCGGCCGTTTTGCTCCAGCTCCCAGGCATAGAGACCGCCCAGCGTCTGCAGGCGCAGGTTGATGCAGCGGTGCTCGGCGAGGTCCTGCGGCGTGCGCGGCGGCGGGTGCGTCGCCAGGTAGGAGGGTGCGCCGACGACCGCCATGCGCAGATCGGGCCCGATGCGCACCGCCACCATGTCCCTGGCCAACTGCTCGCCGAGCCGGACGCCGGCGTCGTACCGCTCGGCGACGATATCGGTGAGGCGGGATTCGATGTTCAGCTCGACCTGGATGTCCGGGTAGCGCGGCAGCAGGCGGTCGAGCACCGGCCACAGCACATGCGATGCCGCGTGCGCCGAGGTAGAGATGCGGATGGAGCCGGCCGGCCTCTCCCGCATGTCGGTGAGCGAGGCCATTTCACCCGCGATGCTGTCGAGGGCCGGGCGCAGGGTGCGCAGCAGCCGCTCGCCGGCCTCGGTCGGCGCCACCCGCCGCGTCGTGCGGGCAAGCAGGCGAACGCCCAGCCGCGTTTCCAGCCGCCGGACGGTGTAGCTCAGCGCGGACTGCGAGGTGCCGAGCTTGGCCGCCGCCCGGGTGAAGCTCTGCTCCTCGGCCACCAGCAGGAACGCGTTGAGGTCGCCCAGGTCTTCGCGGCGCATTCATGAACTCTGAATATGGGTCCTTGCGATCTTTACCGCCTAATCGCGGCAAACCGCACGCGCTATCTCTCGGCCACGCCAGGCGGGGGATGCCCACCGTCGCGAACGGAGACGCGCCATGGAACAACGTGAACTCGGCAGCAGCGGCCTCAGGGTTTCGGCCCTCGGCCTCGGCTGCATGGGGCTGAGCTTCAGCTACGGCCCGGCGACGGAAAAGACGGCGGCGATCGCGCTCATCCGCCGCGCGGTCGAGCTTGGCGTGACCTTCTTCGACACCGCCGAAGTCTACGGCCCCTTCACCAACGAGGAGGTGGTGGGCGAGGCGCTCGCCCCCGTCCGCGACCAGGTGGTGATCGCCACCAAGTTCGGCTTCAACATCGGCACCGGCTATGCGACCGCGCTCAACAGCCGCCCCGAGCATATCCGCGCGGTGGTGGACGCGTCGCTGCAGCGCCTGCGCACCGACCGCATCGACCTGCTCTACCAGCACCGCGTCGACCCGGAGGTGCCGATCGAGGACGTCGCCGGCGCGGTGAAGGCGCTGATCGCGGCCGGCAAGGTGAAGCATTTCGGCCTGTCGGAGGCGGGCGCGCGCACCATCCGCCGCGCCCATGCGGTGCAGAAGGTGGCGGCGTTGCAGAGCGAATACTCGCTGTGGTGGCGCGAGCCCGAGGCCGAGATCATGCCCACGCTGGAGGAACTCGGCATCGGCTTCGTGCCGTTCAGCCCGCTCGGCAAGGGCTACCTGACCGGCAAGATCGACGAAACGACGCAGTTTGACCCGACCGACTTCCGCAACACCGTGCCCCGCTTCACCCCCGCGTTCCGCAAGGCGAATCTCGGCCTGGTGGACCTCGTCGGCGCCATCGCGGCGACGAAGCAGGTGACGGCGGCGCAGATCGCGCTCGCCTGGCTGCTGGCGCGCGCCCCGTGGATCGTGCCGATCCCGGGCACCACCAAGCTGCACCGCCTCGAAGAGAATGTCGGAGCCGCCGCTTTGGTGCTGTCGGCCGCGGAGGTGCAGGAAATCGCCGATGCGGCGGCGAAGATCCCGGCGGTCGGCGATCGGTACGCCGAAGCGCAGCAGCGCATGATCGACCGCTGAACCGGGAACGCCCGGCCGCGAGCCGACCCCAAGGAGAACCGCGATGGCCCCCAACGAACGCGCGCGAAAAATTCACGACCGGCTCTTTCCCGGCCACGTTTCCACGCTGGCGGTGACCGATCCCGAGCTGATCGAGTGTTTCGACAATTTCGCCTTCGACGAGGTGCTTCGCGAAAGCACCCTGGACGAACGAACCCGGCTGATGGTGCAGCTCGCGGCGATCATTGCCTGTCAGGCGCTGCGCGAGTTCCGCGTCATGCTTGGCGCGGCGCTCACGGTCGGGGTTTCGCCGGTGGAGATCAAGGAAATCGTCTATCAGGCGGTCCCTTATGTCGGCATGGCGAAGGTGTTCGATTTCCTTCATGCCGCCAACGAGGTTCTCACCGGGCGCGGCGTCGCATTGCCCCTGCCGGGCCAGTCCACGACAACTCCGCAGACGCGCGCCGAGACGGGGCGTGTGGTCCAGGGGCGGATCATCGGCAACGACGTGGTGGAGAAGCGTTATGCCACCGCGTCGGCGGACCAACTGCACATCGAGCGCCTCCTGACGGCGAACTGCTTCGGCGACCACCTCACCCGCACCGGCATCGACCTGCCGACGCGCGAGGTGCTCACACTGAGCATGCTGGTGGCACTCGGCGGATGCGACGCGCAGGTCAAGGGCCATGTCGCTGCGAACCTCAAGGTTGGCAACGACCGTGCCCGGTTGATCGACGTGCTGACCCAGATTCTGCCGTTCATCGGGTATCCGCGCACCCTCAACGGGCTGCGGGCCATCGATGAGGTCACAGCGGCATAGCAGACAGGACATCAGGCACATGAACGAAGGCATTCAAGGCAAGGTGGTGGTCATCACCGGCGCGAGCAGCGGCCTCGGCGAGGCGACGGCGCGCCATCTGGCCGGGCGCGGCGCCAGGCTGGTGCTCGGCGCCCGCCGCCTCGACAGGCTGCAGGCGCTCGCCCGGGAACTCTCGCTCGGCGATAAAGCCGCCGTGCCGACCGACGTCACCCAGTACGCGCAGGTGCGGCATTTGGTGGACGAGGCGGTTCGCATCCACGGCCGCATCAACGTCATCCTCAACAATGCCGGCCTGATGCCCCACTCGCCGCTCCAGCGGCTCAAGGTGGAAGACTGGGACCGCATGATCGACGTGAACCTCAGGGGCGTGCTCCATGGCATCGCCGCCGCGCTGCCGCACATGCAGGCGCAGAAGAGCGGGCACATCATCAATGTCTCTTCGGTCGCCGGGCACAAGGTTCGCCCGGGCAGCGCCGTCTATGCGGCGACGAAGACGGCGGTGCGGGTCATTTCCGAGGGGCTGCGGCAGGAAGTGAAGCCATACAACATTCGCACCACCGTCATCTCGCCGGGCGCCGTCGCCAGCGAGCTACCGGACAGCATCACCGAAGCCAACGTCGCCGTGGGCGTCCGCCAGTTCTACGAGGCCAACGCAATCCCGGCGGAGTCCTTCGCCCGCATGGTGGCGTTTGCCATGAGCCAACCGGAGGATGTGGACGTGAACGAGATCCTGTTCCGGCCGACGAAGCAGGAACTCTGATCGCCCGGACGTCCCTGTCCTGCCGCTTGCTTAGGTCATGGGCTCCAGGGGAGAGCCCTGGCCTTCCTTAACTTGCGATCAGTCCTCAAACGGATCGCGCACCAGAATCGTATCATCCCGTTCCGGACTGGTCGAAAGCAGCGTCACCGGCGCCTCCACCAGTTCCTCGATCCGCCGCACGTATTTGATTGCCTGTGCCGGCAACTCCGCCCAACTGCGCGCCCCGCGGGTCGAGCCGGACCAGCCTTCCATCGTTTCGTACACCGGCTCCGCCGCCGCCTGCGCGCGCATGCCCGCCGGCAAGCGGCGGAACATTTCGCCGCCGATGCGATAGCCGACGCACACGTTCAGCTCCGTCAGCCCGTCCAGCACATCGAGCTTGGTCAGCGCCAGCCCCTGGATGCCGCCCACCTTGACCGCCTGGCGCACCAGCGCCGCGTCGAACCAGCCGCAGCGCCGCCGCCGGCCGGTCACGGTGCCGAATTCATGCCCGCGGTCGCCCAGCAGCGTGCCGGTCGCGTCGTGCAATTCGGTGGGGAAGGGGCCGGAGCCGACCCGGGTGCAATACGCCTTGGCGATGCCCAGCACGAACCCCACCGCAGCCGGCCCCACGCCCGACCCGGACGCAGCCGTGGCCGCCACCGTGTTGCTGCTGGTGACGAACGGGTATGTGCCATGATCGACATCGAGCATCACCGCCTGCGCGCCCTCGAACAGGATGCGCCTGCCGGCCCGCCGTGCCTCGTCCAGCCGTTCCCAGACCGGCTCGGCGAAGGGCAGCACACGCGGGGCGAGTTCCAGCAGCCGCTCAAGCAACCCTTGCCGCTCGAACGTCTCCGCCCCCAGACCTTTCAACAGCGTATTGTGATGCAACAGAAGTTCATCGAGCTTCTCCGCCAGCGTCTCCGGCTCGGCCAGATCGCAGACGCGGATGGCGCGGCGGGCCACCTTGTCCTCATAGGCCGGGCCGATCCCGCGCCCGGTGGTGCCGATCTTCTGCTCGCCCCGTGCGGCCTCGCGGGCGCGGTCGAGCGCGCCGTGCAGCGGCAGTATCAGAATCGCGTTCTCGGCGATGCGCAGGGTTTCGGGCGTTACTTGCAGGCCCTGCGCGCGCACCCGGTCGATTTCGGCCAGCAACGCCTCGGGATCGACCACCACGCCGTTGCCGATCACGCCGAGCTTGCCGCGCACCAGGCCCGAGGGCAGCAGCGAGAGCTTATAGGTCTGGTTGCCCACCACCAGCGTGTGGCCGGCGTTGTGGCCGCCCTGGAAGCGCACAACGATGTCGGCGCGGCTGGCCAGCCAGTCCACCACCTTGCCCTTGCCCTCGTCGCCCCATTGGGCGCCGATCACCGCGACATTGGCCATTGAATTCTACTCCGCGGCGAGGGCGACCGGGCCGGACTCGGCCAGGAAAAACGTGCAGGCGAGGCGGCGCGCCTCGGCGTGCGGATCGGCATCGGGGTCGAGCGCCGCGACCGTCGCGATAGCCCTTCGGCGCGGAGCGCGGCGGCGCGGGCGGCGTCGGTGCCGGCGGGGATGAACACGCGCGGCTTGGGCGCGCGCGGCGGGGCGGCGCGCAGCACCGCGTCGGGATACAGCGTCAGGCCGGTGGCCGGCTCGCCCGCCTCGCCGCCGCAAATATAGCGCCCGCCGCGGGCCAGTTCCTCGTGGCGCCCGGCGGCGTAGACCGCCAGCGTCACCCCGGTGTGGTAGCGCAGGCCGCGGAACTCCACCGGATCGACGGTCAGCCGCAGGTCCGGCGCGCGGGCGCGGATGGCGGCGACGGTGGCGGCCAGCCGTTCGGCGTGGGCGCGCGCCCCCTGGGTCAACGCCGCTTCCAGCAGCGCCGCGAGCGCGCGGTCGGCGGGGCCGGCGGCCAGCAGCAGGTCGGTGAGCGTGCCGGCCAGACTGCCGCCATGCTCGGCGACGGCGGCGGCGTCCTTGCGGTCGAGCGCTCGACCGAGCGGCGCGCGTGCCTGCGCCGGCAATCCGGATTCCGCCAGCAGGGTGGGCACCAGCGGCGGCAAGGTGAGGTCGAAGGAAATGCGAGTGAGGCCCACGGCCGCGAGCGCTTCGGCGCCGACTTGAACGATTTCGGCGTCCGCCTCGGGGCTGTCATGGCCGATCAGCTCGATACCCGCCTGCGCCACCTGCCGCTCGGCGGCGAGGCCGGCGGTGCGCACGCGCAACGACTGGCCGGCGTAGGACAGGCGCAGCGGGCGCGGCCGGTGGGCGAGCCGGGTGGTGGCGATGCGCGCCACTTGCGGCGTCATGTCGGCGCGCAGCCCCATCATGCGGTGGCTGTCGGGGTCCATGAGCCGGAACGTCTGGTCGGCCATGGCGGCACCGGTGCCGGCCAGCAGCCCGTCCTCGAATTCCAGCAGCGGCGGCTTGACGCGCTGGTACCCGTGGGCGGCGAAGACGTCCATGATGGCCTCGACCGAGGCCGCTTCGGTTTCGGCTTCGGGGGGCAGCAGGTCGCACAGGCCGGCTGGCAGCAGGGCGGGGCTTGGGGGGGGGTGTTCGGTCATGCGGGGTTGGTTCTAGCAGCGGTGACTGGGGGAAGGAAGGCAAGGCCAGGGCTCTGCCCTGGACCCGCCAAGGGGCAGTGGCCCCTTGGAACCCGCTACTTAAGCATTTGTCTTGAGAGGGGGGTGAGGCGATGAACCGGCTCACCGCCTCCCTCCCCTCTCAAGACAAATGCCTAATAGTAATGGGTTCCAAGGGGCCACTGCCCCTTGGCGGGTCCAGGGCAGAGCCCTGGCCTTGCCTTACCGCACGCTCGTCCGAGCCTCCGGATGGATGTGCAGGCCGGGAATACTGCGCAGCCCTTCCGCCCCGCGAATAGCCGCCCGCACCCGGCGATCGTCCACCATCAGCCATTCGCGCGGCACCTGGGCGAAATCGACAACCTCATAGGTCCAGTCCTCCTTCAGCTCGGCGACCGCCCCGGACTCCCCGCGCGTCCGCGCGAGCGCCGCCAGTCCGGCGGTGGCGGCGATTTCGGCCTGCTGGGCCGCCCGATCGAGCGCCAGCGCCTGCTCGCGCAGCGCGGTGTTGTCCTGCGCCAGGGCGGCGGCGGCCAGCGCGTCGGCCGCCTGGCGCGCCTCCCGAGCGGCCTGTTCGCGAGCTTCCCGCTCGGCGGCGATTTTCCGCATCTGAAACGCGGTCAGCAGCCGCGCCACCCGCGCCGCGGCGGCGGCCAGCCGGTCGGAGGTTTCGGTCTTGAGCAACCGGTCCAGCGTGCGCCCGGCGGCGAGCACCGGCGCCTTGACGGATTTGCGCACCTCCTCGACGTGGCGCGCCTCGCGCTCCAGCAGCAGGACGAAATCGGCCGCCTTGCCGGCGGTCGTTTCATCGGCGATGCCCGCCCCATGGGCGGCTTCCAGCCGCGCCATGGCAGCCAGCAACTGGTCGCGCCGGGCCAGCAGGGCCGCGTGCTCGCGCGACCACGCGGCATACAGCACCTCCGGCTCCGGCAGGGCCACCGGCGAGGGGGCGTTGTGGCCGATGCCCGGCGGGGACTTCGCGTGGTCCATGGCGGCGGCTCCTTGCGGCCCAGTCTTGCACCGGCCCCCGGGGCGATGCCAGTCCGCCTATCCGCCGTGCTGCTCCCGCCGCCAGGTCGACGGCGGCTCGAAGGTCCCGGCCCAGATGCCGGCCCGCTGGCTGCGCGCCTCCTCCTCCAGCGGCACATAGGTTTTCGAGTATTGCCGGTAGGCCACCGCCCAGCCGGCGCGCACCATGGCGGCGTTGATGTCGGCCGCACCGACGGTGCAGGTGGCGACGGTGCGGCCGTAACGGTCCTTGTCGTGGGCGCGGCAGGCGACCGGCTGGCCGCCGATAAGCGCCTCCAGGTAGCGCTTGGCCGCCTGGCCGCAGGCATAGGCGGCGCCGTCGCGCTCGCAGGTCTGCGCACTCTCGGGGGCGTCGATGCCGAACAGGCGGATGCGGCGCCCGCCGAGGTCCAGCGTGTCGCCGTCGACCACGCGGGCGCGGCCGGCGATGTCGAGCGTGCTGCCGGGCAGCCGGAGATGCAACTGGTCGGCGAGGTTGAGCACGATCAGCAGCATGGCGCCGAGCGCCAGCACGATCAGCAGCGGGTTGGACCGGTTCATGCGGTGTCGCTCGGCTCCCTCACCAGGTGGCGACCATGATCGCCACCGCGACCGCCATCGCCCCGGTGCACAACCACCCCATCACCCAGAGCGGCCGTGGCAGCACGAAGCGTCCCATCACGTCGCGGCGCATCGCCATGAGCATAATGATCACCATCAGCGGCACCGCCACCACGCCGTTGATCACCGCCGACCAGAACAGCGCCTTGATCGGATCGAGGCCGACGAAATTGATGCAAATGCCGATCAGCGTCGACACCGCGATGGTGCCGTAGAACGCCCGGGCGTCGAGCGGCTTGCGATCCAGGCCGGTGGTCCAGCCGAGCGCCTCGCCGAGCGCATAGGCGCCCGAGCCGGCCAGCACCGGCACCGCGAGCAGGCCGATGCCGATGATGCCGGCCGCGAACAGCGCGAACGTAAGCACCCCCGCGATCGGCCGCAGCGCCTCGGCCGCCTGGGCGGAGGTCTGGATGTCGGTGATGCCGTGCGCGTTCAGGGTCGCCGCGGTGCTGACGATGATGAACAGGCTGATCACGTTCGAGTAGCCCATGCCCACCAGGGTATCGAAGCGCATCCGCCCGATCTGCGCCGGCGCTTCCTCGGGGGCGGCGAGCAGCGTGTGCGCCGCCGGATCGACCCGCTCGTCCTCGGCTTCCTGCGAGGATTGCCAGAAGAAGCAATACGGCGTGATGGTCGTGCCCAGCACCGCGACCACGGTGACGACGTAATCCGTGCGCAGGGAGAAATTCGGCACGAACGTGCTGTAGAGAACCGTTCCCCAGGGCACGTTCACCGCCAGCGCGACCGCCACATAGGCGAGCAGCACGAAGCTGGTCCATTTCAGGATGGCGACGTAGCGCTCATAGCGGGAGAACACTTCCAGCGCCACGCAGAAGGTCGCGAAGCCGGCGACATAGAGCCCGGTCGGGCCGCCGGTCAGCAGCGCCAGCGCCGCCGCCATGGCGCCGAGATCGGCGCCGAGATTGATGATGTTCGCCACCAGCAGCAGCGCGATGATGGCGCGCAGCAGCCAGGGCGGATAATGCGCGCGGATATTGCCGGCGATGCCCTGACCGGTCACCCGCCCCATGCGCGCGCTGATGTCCTGGATCGCCACCATGAGCGGGAAGCAGAACAGCATCACCCAGCACATCGCGTAACCGAACTGCGCGCCGGCTTGCGAATAGGTGGCGATGCCGCTGGGATCGTCGTCGGAGGCGCCGGTGATCAGTCCCGGACCGAGCCGGGCGAGCAGACCCTTGTGGACAGGGGCGCGCGGGGCGCGGTGGCGGGCGATGCGGGCTGCCAGCACGGCGAGCCGTGCGGCGTCGGTGTCTGCGTGCGCCATGCGGCCGGGGCTGCCTTCGGTTGCTGCGCACGCAGTACGCGATACTTGTCGCCCCGGCCAGCGCGGTCGTGGCCGATCCCGAGGGCGATCGTCATACGGGCCGCGCGCGCCCGAAGGGAATGCGCCTCCTTGCGGCGGGTCCGGCCCGGCCGCGCTACTCCCGCATCATCTGGCCGCGGATTTCGCCGCCGGGATTCTGGGCGGTGTGGACGTTGGCATACCACCTGCCGGCCATGAGGTCGGCAGCCTGCTGGTCGGTCAATGTGGCCGTGCCGCTGAAGGGGCTGGTCGGGTCGTTGCCCCAGGGCACGACAATCTTGGCATTCCCGCCCGGTTCCGCCGGCCCGTGGAAATGGGCCATCGTCGCCGGCCCGGACAAGCCATGCCACGTCGCGTTGTAGTCCAGCTTTTTCGTCGCCGTGTCGTAGGTGGCGTCCACCGTGCCGGTCCCGCTGGTGGTCTTCGGCGGCACCTCGGACGGGCCGTTCATGGTGGTGTGGAAGCGCAGTGTGTCGGCATGCGCGGTGGCGAAGAACAAAGTCGCGGCCGCGGCGGTGACAACCAGTTTCGGATAAAACACGTGATCCTCCCCTGCGTTCATTCTTCCGACCCCGGGCGAGGCCGGGGCGGAATTACCAGGGCGATACTAGCGTTGATCCGGACTCTCTGAACATCGTTCGCGACGCCGCCGGCCGGGAACTCTCGCCGACGTGATCGATGCGCCCCCAACCGGCCGCACGCGCGGGCACGGCCGCAAAGGGGCCATTGTCAGGGTGCCAGCGGAACCCACCGAACCGGCCGGCCGGGCCAGTTCTCGGGACTTTCGATGTGCGCGAACGTGCCGTCGGCACGCATGGTCGGCACCGCCAGACCCACCCCGAGGGCGGTAGCGCGCTGCTGCAGCACCGCCCGCTCCAGGTTCCAGAGCGCAATGCGCTGCTCCGGGGTCGCCCGCTCCATCTCGGCGCGGAATATGGCGCGTTCTTCCCGGCTCATCAGGTCGCGCGGAAGCACCGCGCGGGCGGATATATGCGGCCTGACGGGTGCCGCGCCGGCTTCGTTGTCCGGCGGCGTCTGCGCCGACGCGACAGCCGGCGCGACGGCCATCGCCAGGAGAGCGACGAGACTATGCGAACGCATCATGGAGGGCCTTCTGGTTGGAGGCGGACATTGGAGTCTTCCGGGCGGGCCTCGGGTGCGGAAGGGACCCGCAACCGCCGTGACAGTGTAGCAGACCGTAACCGTGCAGGTCGGAATTGCAACCGGCCGGCGCCTACCGGGCGGGCCGGAGCGGGCGTCCCGGCCGCTACTCCGCCGCTTCGGCCTGCGGGGCCACCGTCCGGCGCACCCGCACCCGCCGTATCCGCCGCGCATCCGCATCCAGAATCCGGAACTCGAACCCCGACGGATGCCCGACCACCTCGCCGCGCGCCGGCACCCGCCCCGCCAGCGTGAACACCAGCCCGCCCACCGTGTCGATATCGGCCTCGCGCTCGTCCTCGCTCAGCACCGGTCCCAGCCGCGCCTCGAAATCCTCCACCGGCAGCCGTGCGTCGAGATCCAGCGAGCCGTCGCCGCGCTCGGTCACCATCGGCCCCTGCACTTCATCATGCTCGTCGGAAATATCGCCGACGATCTGCTCGACCAGGTCCTCGATGGTCACCAGCCCGTCGATGCCGCCGTACTCGTCCACCACCAGCGCCAGATGCATGCGCGCCTGGCGCATCTGCAGCAGCAGGTCGAGCACCGGAATCTGCGGTGCCACCAGCAGCGGGCGGCGCAGGATGCTTTCCAGCCGGAACCCCTCCGGCCGCCCGACATAGGCGAACACGTCCTTGATATGGACCATGCCCACCACGTTATCGAGTTCGTCGCGATACACCGGCAGGCGTGAATGACCTTCGCGGCGGAGCTGGTCGATCGCTTCGTCGAGCGTCACCTCCGCCCGCATGGCGACGATGTTGGCGCGCGGGATCATGACGTCATCGGCGGTGGTGCCGCGCAGTCGCAGCACGTTGGCGATCAGCGCCCGTTCCTGGCGGTCCAGCTCGGGCACCTGGCCCGGCACCTGCGGCGCCTGCGCCGCCTCCTGCACCAGTTCGGCGATCGAGGCGCGCACCGATTGCTCGCCGGGGCGGCGCGTCACCAATGCCCGGATGTGGCTCAGCAGCCCGGCGCGGGAGAGCGGGCTCATGTCCGTTTCCACGGATTGCCCACGCCGATCCGCCGCAGGATGCGCGCCTCCGCCATTTCCATCCGGCGCGCCTCGCCCGCGCCGTGATGGTCGTGGCCCCGCAGATGCAGACCGCCATGCACCACCAGATGCGCCAGATGGTGCGACGGGCGCCGCCCCGCCTGCGCCGCCTCCCGCCGCACCGTGCCGAGCGCCAGCACGATCTCGCCCGGCAGCCCCGGGGCGGCCGGGTCGAAGGTCAGCACATTGGTCGGCTTGTTGCGGCCCCGGTGGCGAGCGTTCAGCCGCTTCACCGCGGCGTCCGAGGCCAGCAGCACGGTGCACCCGATCCCGCCGGCGCGGGCGGCCCGGGCCGCCATCGCCTCCGGGTTGCGGACGGCGCGGCGCCAGGCCGGCTCGTCCACAATGATCTGGATCCCCGCCGCGGCGGGGATCCGACGACTGGAAGGGTCCATGCGCTACGTGCCCGTCACCTCCGCCGCGGCGGCGCGGCTCCGGCGGGCGTCCTGTCTGGCGTCTTTTTGCGCCGCCTCGCGCTGGTCATAGGCATCGACGATGCGGGCCACCAGCGGATGGCGGACCACGTTGCGCTTGTCGAACCGGCATACGGTAATGCCGGCCACGCCCTCCAGCGTGTCCAGCGCGTCCCGCAGCCCCGAACGGGTGCCGCTGGGCAGATCGATCTGGCTGAGATCGCCGGTGATGACCATGCGGGTGCCCTCGCCCATGCGGGTGAGGAACATCTTCATTTGCACCGGCGTGGTGTTCTGCGCTTCGTCCAGGATCACGAAAGCGTGCGCCAGCGTGCGCCCGCGCATGAACGCCAGCGGCGCCACTTCGATTTCGCCTGTACCCATCCGTCGGATCACCTGCTCGCCCGGCATCATGTCGTGCAGCGCGTCGTACAGCGGACGCAGATACGGGTCCACCTTCTCTTTCAGGTCGCCCGGCAGGAAGCCGAGCCGCTCGCCGGCCTCCACCGCCGGGCGGGACAGCACGATGCGGTCCACCCGGCCGGCCTGCAGCATGGCGACCGCCTGGGCCACCGCCAGATAGGTCTTGCCGGTGCCGGCCGGGCCGATGCCGAACACCATTTCCGACCGCGCCAGCGCGTCCATGTAGCCGGCCTGGCCAGGGCTGCGCGGACCGACAGCGCCACGCCTGGTGCGGATGGCCGGCAGATCGGCCAGCGGCAGGCGGGGATCGTCGATTTCGCTCATGCGGATGGCCGTGTCCACGTCGCTGGCGCCGATCGGCTCGCCGCGTTCCAGCCGCCGGTACAGCGCGGTCAGCGCCGTCTGGGCGGCATCGACGCGGCCTGAATCGCCGGCGATGGCGACCCGGTTGCCCCGGCAGGAGAGCCGCACGCCGAGCCCCTGCTCGAGGCGGACCAGATAGCGGTCATGGTCGCCCAGCAGCAGCGGCAGCAGCGCATTGTCGGCGAAAGTCAGCGTCACGGCTTTACCCGCACTGGACGGGGGGGCGCCGGATGGGGTGGGGCCGGGCTGGCCGGCTGGGAGGCGGGCGGACGTCGGGGACGCGACGGTCTGGCTCAAGCGCAGGCTCGCTCCTGTTCTGGCAGGCTTGCGGAGAGAGAGTTGGTGTGGGCGGCCTCGATCTTCACCCTGGTTTCGGACCCGATCAGCGTAGCCGGGCCGGGCGCGTGCACCGGCTGCAGCCAGGGCGACCTTCCCGCCACCTGGCCGGAATGGCGGCCGGGGCCGGTGAACAGCACCGGCACGGTCAGCCCCACGCACGAATGGTTGAACGCCGCCTGCTGCTCGCGCAGCAGCGCCTGCAGTTCCTGCAGCCGGTGATCGGCCTCGGCCGCCTCCACCTGGCCGGGCAACGACGCCGCCGGGGTGCCGGGCCGGGCCGAGTATTTGAAGCTGAACGCCTGCGCGAACCCGACCTCCCGCACCAGCGCCAGGGTGGCGGCGAAATCCGCCCGGGTTTCGCCGGGATGGCCGACGATGAAATCCGACGACAGCGCCAGATCGGGCCGCGCCGCCCGCAGGCGCCCGACAAGATGGAGGAAGTCGGCCGCGGTGTGGCGCCGGTTCATCGCCGCCAGCATGCGGTCCGATCCCGACTGCACCGGCAAATGCAGGAACGGCATGAGTTGCGCCACCTCGGCATGGGCGGCGATCAGGTCGTCGTCCATGTCGCGTGGGTGCGAGGTGGTGTAGCGGATGCGCCACAGGTCCGGAATGTCCGCCAGACGGCGCACCAGACGCCCGAGCGAGGCGGGCGCGCCATCGGCGCCGGCGCCGTGCCAGGCATTGACGTTCTGGCCGAGCAGGGTGATTTCGCGCGCCCCCTGCGCCACCATCCGGCGCGCCTCGGCCAGCACCGCGGCTTCCGGGCGGCTTTGTTCGGCGCCGCGGGTGTAGGGCACGACGCAGAAGCTGCAGAATTTGTCGCAGCCCTCCTGGATGGTCAGGAAAGCGGTGAGGCCCTGAGGTGCGGCGGCTTCGGGCAGGTGGTCGAATTTTTCCTCGGCGGGAAAGTCGGTGTCGATCACCGCGCCGGCGGCCCGGCTGGCCCGGGCGACCATTTCCGGCAGGCGGTGGTAGGTCTGCGGCCCCAGGACGATGTCCACGAACGGGGCGCGGGCAAGGATTTCCGCGCCTTCGGCCTGCGCCACGCAGCCGGCCACGGCCAGGATCATCCGCCCGCCGGCTTCGGCGCGTGCCAACTTGAGCAGGCGGAGCCGGCCGAGTTCGGAAAAAACCTTTTCGGTGGCTCTGTCCCGGATATGACAGGTATTGAGAATAACCATATCGGCGTCGCAAGCATCTGGCGTGGGCGCATACCCCAGCGGCGCCAGCACGTCAGCCATACGATTGCTGTCGTAGACGTTCATCTGGCAGCCCCACGTGATAACGTGCAGGCGCCTGGTGGGGGCGTCGGTCAACGCGAGATCCGGCGAGTCAAGCGTACGGGCGCCAGTGTGCCACCTGTGTCCGTCCCTTCTGTCAGGACCGCGAGTGTCGCAGATACCAGCGTGGTCGTGTCAAGTACGTTGACCAGTGTTGAAGTTGTCTAAACGAATGGGTTCCGAAGGCGCGCTGGGCGCGACGCGGGTCCAGGGCAGAGCCCCGGCCTTATCTTGCTAAGCATAAGCCGCAAGGGCGTCAGCCGCAGCCTTCTCCGCCCCAGCTGGCGTAAGCGGCCGGGCCGGCCGGTTCTGTCGCAAGGTCGCGGCCCCGCCGGCGGTCGCTTCCCAGGTGGCGGCGGCGAGGGCTTTGCGGCTGGGGAAGTCGCGCGGGTCGAGGGGGGTATGCAGCACCACGGTCACCCGCAGCCCGCATTGCTGGGTCAGTCGCCAGAAATGAGAAAATAGATCCATATCGCCGTACCAGGCGAACAGCGGCCGGTTGGCCCGTCCGGTGGGCAGGCCGGCGAGCCGGTCGTAGACGACCGACACCGGCTGCACGAGCGGCGGCCGGCCGTCGTCGGTGACCGGCAGTTCGGCGATCGACAGGAAGGCCGAGCGGAACGGCAGCACCCGCGAACCGTCCGAGGTGGTGCCTTCGGGAAACAGGATCAGGTTGTCGCCGCTGGCCAGCCGGCTGCGCATGTCGTCGCGCTCGCGCCCGGTGGAGGTGCGACGGCGCTGGATGAAGACGCTGCGGCCGAGGCGGGCGACGGTGGCGACCAGCGGCCAGCTTGTGACGTTGTCCTTGGAGATGAAGCAAGCTTCGAGCGTGCTGCCGAGCACCAGGATGTCGAGCCAGGAGGAGTGGTTGGAGACGAATACGATGGGCCGTCCGTCGGCGGTGCGGTGTGCCGGGGTGCCGATGACCCGCACCGTCAGGCCGATCGCGGCGCACATCAGGGACCAGTAGAGGCGCGGGAACCGCACTTTGCCCCGGCCAGGCAGCAGCAGCAGCAACGCCTGCACCGGCAGCGCGACGATTGTGCACAGCAGCACCGTCACCAGCCGGCGGAGCACGCGCAGGCTGCGGAGGATGTTGCGTCCGGGCGGCAGCAGGCCGATCCAGTCCGCGTGGTCGGCGCGCGGGTCCGGGCGCTGGGAAAGCGGCGGGCGCTGAAGTTTCAGCCGGCGAGGGGTTCCGTGCATGGCGCCGCCATAGCGCGCGGCGTGGTGGGGCACAATGACAGCTGTGTGACGGGACGCGGAATTCCGTGGCAGGAAGCGGGGCCGGAACGGGTTGGCATTGCACCGTTTCCCAAGCCGGCCGGTTGTGGCACCGTTGCGGTGGATGGTCAGTGACCCGCACATCGGTTGCGCGTGGGGCCGGCGGGGCGGGCGGGCGAGCATGGCCGCCGCCCTGGTCCTGGCTGTGGTGCTGCGGGGCACGCCCGGCCGGGCCGCCGACCCGATCGGCTATGACGTCGCCATCGCACCGACCGGGGATGCGGCGCTTGACCAGGCGGCGCACGATTCGTCATCGCTGGTCACGTTGCGCGCGGGCGCGCCGGTCGGGCCCTTCGCCCTGATCGGCCGTGCGCGCGCCGATGTCGACCGGCTGCAGACCGCGCTGCACAGTTTCGGCTATTACAAAGGAAGCGTGCAGATCACCCTGGCCGGACGTTCGCTCGACGACCCCGGGCTGGCCGACGCGCTGGATGCCGAGCCGGAAGGCGCCACGGTGAAGGTGGCAGTGACGCTGACGCCCGGGCCGTTGTTCCATCTCGGCCGGGTGTCGCTGCCGCCGGATGTGCCGGCGGTGGCGCGCGCCGCCCTGCAGCTTGCACCGGGTGACCCGGCCCGTGCCGCCGAGGTGCTGGAAGCCGGGGATCGGATGCGCACCGCCCTGCTGAACGACGGCCACGCGCTGGCGAAAGTGGGCGCGCCGGTGGCAACGCTGGAGGTGAACGCGGACGCGCTGGACGTGTCCTTCCCGGTCGAGGCCGGGCCGCGCGTCGATCTCGGCCCGATCGCCATCAGCGGCGAGACGCGGCTGCACGAAAGCTATATCCGCCGCCGCCTGCTGCTGGCCCAGGGGCAGGTTTTCGACCCGGTGGCGATCGAAAAGGCGCGGCAGGATCTTGCCGCGGTGCCGGCGATCGCCTCGGTGCGCATCCGCCCGGCCGAGGCGCTCGACGCGGCGGGGCAATTGCCGGTGCAGGTGGAAGTGGCCGAGCGGCCCTTGCGGGTGGTGGATCTGGGGGCGGCGTATTCGACCGACCAGGGCGGCAGCGTCAGCGCCTCCTGGACCCACCGCGATCTGTTCGGCAATGCCGAGGTGCTCGCTCTCGGTGTCGCGGCCACGCAGCTTGGCGGCACCGCGGCGACGCAGCCCGGCTATAACGCCACCGCGGTGCTGACCTTGCCGGACTGGTGGCAGCGCGCCCAGACGCTGAGCCTCAACCTGCAGGCCGTGCGCGAGTATCTGCAGGCCTATGACCGTACGGCGGCGATCGCCGGGGTCACGCTGGCGCGCAAGCTGACGGACAATTTCAAGGTCAGCGCCGGGCTGCAGTTCGAACAGGCCTATATCCTGCAGGAAGACGTGGGCCGCAGTTATTCGCTGATGCAGGTGCCGCTGGGCGCGCAGTACGACAGCACGCATGATTTATTCAATCCGCAGCACGGCGTGCGGGCGTCGCTGACCGTCACGCCCACCTACAGCCTGGCCAGCGGCAACGGGGGCGACACCATGTTCGTCATCGCCCAGGCGAGCGCCAGCACCTACCTGGATGTGGGCAGGTGGCTCGCCGGCACGGAGGGGCGCAGCATTCTCGCGCTGCGCGGCCTGGTGGGGTCGGTGAACGGGGCGGAGGTGTTCGGCATTCCACCCGACCAGCGGTTTTATGCCGGCGGCGGCGGCACGATCCGCGGCTTCCGCTACCAGTCGGTCGGGCCGCAATTCCCCGACGGCAAGCCGGTCGGCGGCACCGGGATCGATGTGGCCAGCCTCGAAGTCCGCCAGCGTTTCGGCGAGAGCTGGGGGGCGGTGGCCTTCGTCGATGCCGGGCAGGTCGGCAGCACGGGGGCGCCGTTCAGCGGCGCGACCGCCGTCGGGGCGGGCATGGGGGTGCGCTATTACACCGCAATCGGTCCGATCCGCGCCGATGTGGCGGTGCCGGTGACGTATGAGCGCAAGGAAGATTCGTTCGAACTCTATATCGGCATTGGCCAGGCGTTCTGATGAAGGGGGTCCCGATGCTGCGGAGCCTGCTGACCAGGAGCGCGCTGATCAGGACCCTGCGCATCGTCGCGGCGCTCGCGGGCAGCTTGGTTCTGCTCGTTGTGTTGGCGGTGGCGGCGGTGGTGGCCGGGCTGAACACCGACCCGGGCCGCCGCCTGGCCGAACGCCTTGCCGTCCGGGCGACCGGCGGGCAGGTGATGCTGGCGGGTCTGGCCGGCACTTTTCCTGTGGCATTGCGGCTCGACCGGATCGAACTGCGCGACGCCGCGGGCGTGTGGCTGACGGTGCAGGATGCCAGGGTCCGCTGGTCACCGCTGCGGCTGCTCGCCGGTGAGGCGCATATCGACCTTGTGGCCGCCGGCAGCGTGGCGCTTGCCCGCCTGCCCACCGCGGCGGACGTAGCGCCCGAGCCTGCCGCCGGTCCGGCCGCAACCACGCCGGCCTCTGGCGCGTGGCCGGTCCGGATCGATCTGGCGCGGCTATGCGTCGACCGGCTTGAGCTGGGTGCGCCGGTGGCCGGCGTCGCCGCGGTGCTATCGGTCGACGGCAGCGCCCGCCTGGCCTCGCTGCAGTCGGGCGAGGCGGCGGTGACGCTGCTCCGGCTGGACGGGCCGGGCAGCTACCGCGTCTATGGCCGGATCGACGGCACCGCGCTGCGGGCACAAATGCGGGCTTCTGAAGCGGCGCGGGGGCTGGCCGGGCAATTGGCGGGGCTGCCCGACCTCGGCGCCATCGACGCCATTGCTTCGCTGGACGGCAAGTGGAATGCCGCCGGCCTGAAACTCGCGGTGTCGGCGGGCTCGTTGCGCGCCGAGGCGTCCGGCACGCTGGATTTGACCGGCATGGCGGGCGACGTCGACATGACCGCCCATGCCCCATCGATGCGGCCGCGGCCGGACCTGTCCTGGCAGGGTGTGGCGCTGGAGGCGCATCTGCACGGCAGCCTCGCCGCGCCGGAGGCCATCGCTTCGCTGCAACTCGACGGGCTGGAGGCAGCCGGGGCGGGGTTGCGGCGCCTGGAGATGCGGGCCACGGGCCATGCCGGCGCGGCGACGCTGGCCGCGACCGCCGAGGGGCTGCGCCTGCCCGGCCCGAAACCCGACCTGTTCGCCGCCGCGCCGTGGCACCTGAGCCTCGATGCCGGCCTGGACGATGCCGGCCGGCCGCTGCGGTTCTCCCTGACCCATCCCCTTCTCGCGCTGGCGGGCACGGCGCGGACGCAGGGGGCGCTGTCGGCCGAGGCCACGCTGACCCTGCCCGATCTTGCCCCGCTGGCGGCGGCGGGCGGGGCGGATGTGCAGGGGCGGGCGGCGCTGACGCTCAAGGCCGCCCGGGATGAGGCCGGGGCGCATCTGGACGTGGACGGCACGCTGGGCGTGACCGGCGGGATGGCGCCCCTGCCGGCGCTTGTCGGACCGGATGGGCGGCTGGGTCTGACGGCCCTGCTGCACGGCGCGGACATGACCCTGTCGCGCCTGGACGTGACCGGGCGCGCCCTGACGGTCGCGGCGCAGGGCGGTCTGCGCGGCGGCGCGGTGGGGCTCGACTGGCGGGTGGGGCTGGCCGACCTGGCGGCGCTGGCAAGGACGCTGCAGGGCAGTCTGGTGGCGCAGGGCCATGCCGGCGGCCGAACCGATGACATCTCGGTGTCGCTCGACCTGTCCGGCGATGTGGCAACCCAAGGGTTTCCGCGCGGTCCGGTGCACGCCGTGGTGCAGGCGCAGGGGCTGCCCGGCCACCCCTTCGCCTCGGCCACCGCCGAGGGCACGCTGGATGGGGCGCCGCTGGCGCTCGCGGCGCAGGCCGCGCGCGCCGCGGACGGGGCGCTGCGCCTGGACATCGCCCGCGCCGACTGGCGCAGCGCGCATGCCGATGGCGTGCTCGACCTGCCGGCCGGCGCCACGCTGCCGCTTGGCACCCTCACGCTGAAGCTGGGCGACCTCGCCGAGTTCTCGCGCTTCGCCGGGCAGAGCCTTGCCGGCGCCATCGACGCCAGGCTGCGCACCGAACAGCAAGGCGGCGCGCCGATCGCGGTGCTCGACGTGACGGCCCGCAATGCCGGGCTGCCTGGCACCGCCGCGGTGGGCGAGGCGACGCTCGCCGCGCGGGTGCGCGATCCGGCGGGGACCCCGGTGACCGAGGCGCGGCTGACATTGGCCGGGCTGCGCGCGGGCGGCATCGGCGGCGGATTGCGGCTGGACGCGGCGGGTCCGCAGGCCGCACTGGCCCTGCGTGTGTCCGCCAGCCTGACCGGCGTGTCCGGCGCCGACCTCGCGCTGCAGGGCAGCGCCACGCTGGACGCGCCCGGCCGGACGCTGGGGGTGGCCAGCCTGCAGGCCGGCTGGAAGGGCGAAACCCTGCGGCTGCTGGCCCCGGCGCGGCTGTCATTTGCCGGCGGGGCGGCGGTGGACCGGCTGCGGCTGGGCCTGCGCGACGCGGTGCTGGAAGTGGCGGGGCGGGCCAGCCCGACGCTCGACCTGACCGCCTCGCTGCGCAATGTCACCGGGGAGTTGCTGGCGATCGCCGATCCCGGCCTTAAGGCCGAGGGGAAACTGCAGGCCGATGCCAGACTGGCCGGCACGGCGGCGCGGCCCACCGGCACGCTGCGCCTGACCGCCACGGGAATGCGCCTGCGCACCGGCCCGGCCGCCGGGCTGCCGGCGGCGTCGCTGACCGCCAATGCCACGTTGCAGGGACAGTCGGCGCAACTGGACGCCGCCCTGACCGCCGGGGCCAACCGCCTGACCCTGGCCGGCAGCGCGCCGCTGGCGGCGGCCGGGGCGATGGATTTGCGCGCCGCCGGCACCCTGGATCTGGCAACGCTCGACCCGATCCTGGCGGTGAACGGACGGCAGGCGCGCGGGCGGGTGATACTCGACGCGACCCTTGCCGGCACCGTTGCCGCGCCGCGCGCCGGCGGCTCGTTGCGTCTGGCCGGGGGCGAAATGCAGGATTTCGCGCTCGGCGCCCGCCTGTCCGATATCGAGGCGCTGGTGCAGGCGGAAGGCGACAGCGTCCGCATCGCCCGCTTCGCCGCCCGCGCCGGCAAGGGCACGATTTCCGCCGGCGGCACGATCGGGCTGGCGGCGCCGATGCCGGTGGCGCTGACGCTGACCATGCGCAACGCCAGCCCGCTGGCGAGCGACCAACTGACCGCGGTGCTCGACGCCGACCTGTCGCTGCGCGGCGCGGTGGCGGGGCGGCTGGACGCGGCGGGCAAGATCATTATCCAGCGGGCGGACATCCGCATTCCCGAACGCATCCCCGCCACGGTCGCGGTGCTGGACGTGCGCATCCCGGGCCAGAAGCCGCCGCCCCCGCCGGCGCCCGGGCCGGCGATCGGCCTGGATGTGACGCTGCGTGCACCCTCGCGTATTTTCCTGCGCGGTCGCGGGGTGGATGCCGAACTCTCCGGCGACCTGCATATCGGCGGCACCGCCGCGGCGCCGCTTCCGGACGGCAGCTTCAAGCTGCGCCGCGGCCAGTACACGCTTGCCGGCACCACGCTGGACTTCACCCGCGGCGAGGTGGGCTTCGACGGCAGCGGCCGGATCGATCCGACATTGAACTTTCTGGCCAGCAGCGACAACGGCACCGTCGTCGCCAATATGGCGATCACGGGCTATGCAAGCGCGCCGAAGATCGCGCTGTCGTCCACCCCGCCGCTGCCGCAGGACGAGGTGCTGGCCTGGCTGCTGTTCCATCAGAGCTCGGCCACGCTGAGCCCGCTGCAACTGGTGCAGATCGTCGGCGCGCTGGCGCAGATCACCGGGGTGGGCGGCGGCGGACCCGGCGTGTTGGACCGGGTCCGCACCGGGCTGGGGCTGGACCGGCTGGCGGTGGGCAGC
This sequence comes from uncultured Alphaproteobacteria bacterium, assembly GCA_963714255.1. Taxonomy (GTDB): domain Bacteria; phylum Pseudomonadota; class Alphaproteobacteria; order Acetobacterales; family Acetobacteraceae; genus Rhodovastum. The sequence continues at coordinate 72,750 of CAVQNU010000018.1, read as the reverse complement.
GGCGCTGGCGGCACCGGCACGGCGGTGGAGGCCGGACGTTACGTGTCCGAAGGCGTGTATGTCGGCGCCAAGCAGGGCACCAGCGGCAGCGGCACGCAGGCGATCGTGCAGGTCGACCTGGCGCGCGGGCTGAAGGCGCAGGCGACGGTCGGGCAAAGCCAGGGGGCGACCGGGGCAAGCACATCGGGGCAGGATTCCGGCACCAGCGTGGGGATCACCTACCAGTTCCAGGACCTGAGCCGATCCGCTGCCCTGCCCTGCTTCCGTTTGAAAACAGAATCTTCACGTTGCGCTGGCATTAGGGGGCCTCCATCCCTTCCGAGGTATCCATGGCCCGCGCCCACCGCTTCACCCTGCTCGCCTCGATCGGCGGGCGCATTGCGCTTGGCTTCGGCGCGGTGCTGCTGCTGCTCGTGGCTCTCGGCGTGTCCGCTCATCTTGGCATCGGCTCCGTCCGCAACGAGTTCGGGATCTACGATTCGGTCGCCCGTAACGCCGAGCGCGTGATGCATGTCGGCAACACGGTCAACGCAGCCCGGCGGGTCGTGCTGCTGTTCAGGCGCACCGGTGATCCGGCGGTGGCGGAGCGGGCCAAAACCCTGCTGGCCGCGGCGCGGGAGGAAGCGACATCGGCCGCCGCCGTCGCGATCAATGCGGAGCGACGCGCCGCGCTGACGGAGGCCGCAACGCTGATCGGTCAGTACGTCACCAATTTCGACGTGTTGATCGCCCGCCTGACGGCACGCGAGGCATTGGAGCACCGCGAGATCGTGCCGCTGGCGGCCGACCTGCATCCGTTGTTCGACGTGCTGCTGGCCGGTGCGCGCGTGGCCAACAATGCCCCGCTGGTGGCCGAAACCGCCGCGGCGCAGGAATTGCTGCTGCTGGCCGAACTTGCAATCGCCCGCTTCCTGGCGGGCGGTGAGCAGGAAGAAGCCGCGCGGGCGGCCAAGGATCTTGAGACCCTCGCCGGCCGGGTGGACACGTTACGGAGTGGCAGCTGGGGCGCCAGCCAGGCCGAGCGCCTGCAGCAACTCGCCGGGCTTGTTGCCCGCTACCGCGCGGTCTTCACCTCGCTGGTGCCGATCGTGCTGGAGGCCGACCGCATCGTCGACCATACCTGCGCGCAGCTTGGCGAGCAGATCTCCGCCCTGCTCGCCCGCACCAGCGACTCGCAGAATGAGGCGCTGCGGCAGACCCGCGAGGCGGTGCAGGCGACGTTGGACGGCACGTCTGCCCGCGGGACCGCCATGGCAGGCGGGGCGGTGCTGGTCGGGCTGCTGCTGTCGTTGCTGATCGCGCGCGGCATCTCCCGGCCGGTGACGCTTGTGACAACCGCCATGCGCGCGCTCGCCGAAGGGCGGCTGGACACGCCCATCCCGGCGCGCGACCGGGGCGACGAACTGGGCGCGATGGCGCGCGCGCTGGAGGTGTTCCGCGACGGCATGCGCGAGGCGGCGGCGCTGCGCGCCCGTCAGGCGGTGCAGGCGCAGGAGGCGGAGGCGGCACGGCGGGCGGCGATGCGCGCGCTCGCCGAAGGGTTCGAGGCGAAAGTCGGCCAGTTGGTGGGGTCGGTGGCGGAGTTGGCCGGCGGATTGCGCGCGACCGCCTCCGCCATGGAGGGCACCGCGCGCCAGGCGATCGGCCAATCGGCCACCGTCGCCTCGGCGGCCGAGCAGGCGAGCACGAATGTGCAGACGGTGGCGGTGGCGGCCGAGGAATTGTCGGTCTCCACCGTCGAGATCGGCCGTCAGGTCGCGCAGTCGGCGGCGATCGCCGGCCGGGCGGTGACGGATGCGCGGCGGACCGACCAGGTGGTGCGGGCACTGGCCGAGGGGGCGCAGCAGATCGGCGAGGTGGTGAGCCTGATCAGCAGTATCGCCGGGCAGACCAACCTGCTGGCGCTGAACGCTACCATCGAGGCGGCCCGCGCCGGCGAGGCCGGCCGCGGCTTCGCCGTGGTGGCGGGCGAGGTGAAAGGACTGGCGGCACAGACCGCGCGCGCCACCGATGACATCTCCAAACAAATCGGTCGCATCCAGGGCGCGACACAGGAGGCAGTGTCGGCCATCGGCGGCATCGCGGCGACGATTGACGAGGTAAGCCGCATCGCCGCGGCGATCGCCGAAGCGGTCGAACAACAGGGCGTGGCCACGCGGGAAATCGCGCGCAACGTGCAGGAGGCGGCGCAAGGGGCGCGCATGGTCAGCGAAACGATCGTGGACGTGAGCTCGGGCGCACAGGAGACAGGACGGGCGGCGGGGCAGGTGCTGGAAGGAGCGGGAACTCTGTCCGGACAGGCTGAGGGGCTTCGGGGGGAGGTTGGGCGGTTCTTGGCTGAGGTGCGGGCGGGGTAAGGACGTAAGAAAGGCCAGGGCTCTGCCCTGGACCCGCAAGGGGGCGGTGGCCCCCTTGACCCTGCGACTTAACACGGGCGCAGCCCCTGGCGGGGTGCGGGGCTGCGACCCGCCTGCTCCAGTTGACATCGCCGCAGGGTTCCGCAGGTTGCCGAAAGGCCACGGAAGGAACCAGCCTCATGCGCACCGAAATGCTGGTTATGCGCGACGGCGTGCGGCTTGCCACCGATATCCATCTGCCGGCGGGTGATGGCCCCTGGCCGGTGATCCTGGAACGCACGCCGTACGGGCGCGGCGGCGATCAGGCTCCGGCAATCAACGCACACGGCTACGCGGCGGTGTTTCAGGATTGCCGCGGGCGTTACGGGTCCGAAGGCCGCTTTGAGAAATACCTCGGCGATGGGCCGGACGGGGCCGATACCTGCGCCTGGATTACCGAGCAGCAATGGTGCGACGGGCGCATTTGTACCGTCGGGCTTTCCTACGGCGCGCACGCGCAGGCGGCGCTGGGCTGCCTCGACCCGCCCGGGCTGGTGGCGCAGGTGCTGGAATGCGGCGGGTTCAACGATGCCTGGGCGAGCGGGGTGTTGCAGGGCGGCGCCTTTGAGCTGCGGCAAGCGAACTGGGCCTATCACCAGGCCATTTTGTCGCCGGAGGCGGCGGCGGATCCGCTGATGCGCGCGGCGCTGGAGGCCGAGGACATCCGCGCCTGGTTCGCCGCCTGGCCCTGGCAGCAAGGCGCCTCGCCGGTGCGCCACCACCCGGCCTATGAGGCGCGACTGTTCGACCAGATTTGCCACGGCGCGCGGGACGGGTTCTGGAAACAGGTGGGGCTGTGGGCCGACGGGTTCCATCACCGCTACAGCCGCGCCGATTGCGTGCATGTGTCGTCGTGGTTCGATCCGTATGTGTCCACGGCCACCGGCAATTATCGCGGACTGAGTGCGGCGGGGCGGGGGCGGCAGCGGCTGATCCTGGGGCCGTGGACGCATGGCGCGCACGGCGCGCGGGTGGCGGGCGATGTGGATTTCGGGGCGGAGGCGCCGGTTGGGAGTTGGGCGGGCGACTGGCTGGACTATCAGCTACGTCATTTCGATGCGGTGACGCGCGGGTTGCCCAATGACGAGCCTTCGGTGCGGGTGTTCGTGATGGGCGGGGGCAGCGGGCGGCGGACGGAGGCGGGGCGGCTGGATCATGGCGGGCGCTGGATCACGGCCGCCGACTGGCCGGTGCCGGGGGCGGTGCCGGCAGTGTGGCATTTGCATAATGATGGCCGGCTCGACCCGCAGGTGCCGCAGGAACGAGCGAAGCCGCTGAGCTATGATTTCGATCCGGCGGACCCGGTGCCGACGATCGGCGGCAATTTTTCCTCGTTCGAGCCGATCGCGGAGCCGGGCAGTTTCGATCAGGTGGGCGATGCGAGGTTTTTCGGCTGCCGGCCGCCGTTTCTGCCGCTGGCGGCGCGGCGGGATGTGCTGGCCTTCCAGACCGCGCCGCTGACCGAGGCGGTGCAGGTGGTGGGGCCGGTGGAGGTGGTGCTGTTCGTCGCCACCGACGGGCCGGACACGGATTTCACCGCCAAGCTGATCGATGTGTATCCATCGAGCCCCGACTATCCGCGCGGTTATGCGATGCTGCTGGCCGACACGATTTTGCGGCTGCGTTATGCCGAGGACCCGAGCGAGGCGCGGCTGCGGCGGGCGGGCGAGGTGGTGCGGATCAGGCTGGTGCTGCCGATCGGCAATTTGTTCGAGGTTGGGCATCGCATCCGGTTGGATGTGTCGTCGAGCAATTTTCCGAAGTTCGATGTCAATCTGAACACCGGCGAGCCGGAGGGGGTTTCGCGGTGCCGGCGGGTGGCGGTGAACACGGTGTTCGCGGATGCGGCGAGGCCGAGCCGGGTGGTGTTGCCGTTGGTGGCGGTTTAGCGGGGCATGTAGATTTCGGCGCCGCGGATGCGCAGAGAGGAGAAATAGCCCGGGACGCGCGCGCCGTTTGTGTTCGATCCATCGGGGTAATTGGCGGCTGCCTCGGCGGCTTTTGCGGCTTCGCGGCTGGGGAACAGCGCGCCGCCGGCGGCGCGGACCTGGTAGGCTTCCGTGTCGGTGATTTCGGTGGCCTCCACGGCGCCCTCAAAGTCGGGGTTGCCGCCCTGGGCGTAGCCGCTGTGCCGCAGCAAGGTGTATTGGGCCATGGGTGTTCCTCTAAAGTAATGGGGTCAAGGGGCCTCCCGGCCCCTTGCGGGTCCAGGGCAGAGCCCTGGCCTTTCCTTTACTATTGATTCCAGACCGGTTCCTTGAGTTTCGTTATGAAAGCTGCGTGTGCATGTAGCTCGTGTTCGGTAGGCACGATCTGGCGGGGCGTGCGCGGCCCGAGCGCTGCGTAAGTCGCGACCTGGATGGCGCCCTGTGTGGATTCGGCCAAGGAAAGTCCGCGTTGCCGTCCGCCGGTGAGTTCGACGTAGACTTCCGCCAGCAGCCGGCAGTCCAGCAGGGCGTTGTGGGTGGTTCGTTCGGACAGGTCGATGCCGAAGCGCCGGCACAGGGCGTCGAGGTTGTTTGGCATGCCGGGGAATTTCTTTTTCGCCAGCGCCAGCGTGTCGATCATGCGCTCGGCGTTCAGCGAGGGGTGGCCGAGGCGGGAGAATTCGGCGTTGAGGAAGCCGAAGTCGAAGGGGGCGTTGTGGGCGACGAGTTTGTCGTCGGCGAAGAATGCCAGCAGGTCGTCGGCGATTTCGGCGAACAGGGGTTTGCCTTCGAGTTTGTCCAGCGTGATGCCGTGCACGCGCACGACCTCGTTGGGGATGGCGCGTTGCGGGTGCACGAGGGCGTGGAAGTGGCGGCCGGTGGGCAGGTCGTTGATCAGTTCCAGGGCGGCGACTTCGATCACGCGGTCGCCGGCCATGGGGTCGAGGCCGGTGGTTTCGGTGTCGAACAGCACGGAGCGGATCATGGGCGGCGCAGGTCCTGGATGAGGCGTTGGATGGTTTTGAGCGCGTGATTGCGTGACAGGCCGGTGCGCACGATCAGGTCGGCGCGGCGGCGTTTTTCGGCGTCGGGCATTTGGCGGGCGAGCACGGCCTGGACCTGGGCGGGGTCCATGTTGCGGCGCTGGCGGACGCGGGCGATTTGGATAGCGCGGGGGGCGGAGACCACGAGCACGAGGCTGACGAGTTGGTCGCCGCCGGTTTCCAGCAGCAGGGGGATATCGAGCACGGCGATGCGTGCGCCTTCGCGGCGGACGCGGGCGAGGAAGATGAGTTCTTCGCGGCGGACCAGCGGGTGGACGATGGATTCGAGGCGTTTGAGGGCTTGCGGGTCGGTGAGCACGCGGCTGCGGAGGGCGGCGCGGTTGAGCACGCGGCGGTTCTGGGGGTCGGTGGTGACGGTGCCGGGGAAGGTGGTTTCGATGGCGCGGAGGGCGCGGCCGTCCGGGCCTTGGATGCGGTGGACGGCGGCGTCGGCGTCGAACACCGGGATATGGGCGCGGCGGAAGGCGGCGGCGGCGGTGGATTTGCCCATGCCGATGCCGCCGGTGAGGCCGATTACGTGCATGCTGGTCCTCGTGCCATGGGGTGGCAGCAAGCACGGATGGGCGGGCGCGGCAAGCACCGCCCGGTTTCTTCAAACTGCCACACGCCCTCCGGTCCATGCCAAGCTATGGGCCGGGGAGGACCATGACGAACCATTTCCCTCCAGCGACCGCCCGCCCGGCCGGCGCCAACGTGCGTCTGCGCGGCGTCGCTCGCCGGTTCGGCGCGGTGGCGGCGCTGGACGGCGTGTCGCTGGAGGTCGCGGCGGGCAGTTTCTGCGTGCTGCTCGGACCCTCCGGCTGCGGCAAAACCACCTGCCTGCGCATCGTCGCCGGGCTTGAGCAGGCCAGCGGCGGGCTTGTGGAAATCGGCGGGCGGGACGTGACGCTTCTGCCGCCGGCCGCGCGGGGGGTGGCGATGGTGTTTCAGTCCTATGCGCTGTTCCCGCATCTGAACGTGGCCGAGAACATCGTGTTTGGCCTGAAGGCGCGCGGGGTGGCGAAGGCCGAACGGGGGCGGCGGCTGGAGCGGGCGGCGGCGATGCTCGGCATTGGGCATTTGCTGGCGCGCCGGCCCGGCCAGCTTTCCGGCGGGCAGCAGCAGCGGGTGGCGCTCGGGCGGGCGATCGTGGCGGAAGCGCCGGTGTGTTTGATGGACGAGCCGCTGTCAAACCTCGACGCGCAGCTGCGCGCCGATATGCGGCGGGAGATTCTGGCGCTGCAGCGCAGGCTCGGCATCACCATGCTGTATGTGACGCATGACCAGACCGAGGCCATGGGCATGGCCGATCAGGTGGTGCTGCTGCGCGAGGGACGGATCGAGCAGGACTCGCCGCCGGCCGAGCTGTACGCCCGTCCCGCCACGGCGTTCGCGGCGGGGTTTGTCGGCACGCCGCCGATGAACCTGTTGCCGCTCGCGCCGGCCGCCGGCGGGCTGGTGGTGCGCGGCACCGACGGGCCGGTGCTGGCGCCGCCGCTCGCAGGCGCGGTGCTGGCCGGCATCCGGCCCGAGGCGCTGCTCCTGTCGGCGGCCGGCATTCCCGCCCGCGTGCAGCACGCCGAGTATCTCGGCGCCGACACGATCCTGGCCTGCACGACGGGCGAGGGGGCGCGGCTGCTGGCACGTCTGCCGGGACGCGCCGTTATCGGCGATGGCGCGGCTGTTCGCTTCGCCGCCGACCAAGCCGATATCCACCTGTTCGATGCCACCGGACGGCGCCTGGCGCAGGTTCCGCAACAAGCCTGACCCGAGGAGGTTCCGCATGCGCGCACCCGTGACCCGACGCACGGTCCTGGCCGGCGCCGCCGCGCTCGCCGCCCCGGCGATCGTCCGCGCCGAGGGCGGCAGCGAGGTCGAGTTCTATTTCCCGGTCGCGGTCGGCGGTCCGATCACCAAGATCATCGACGGCTATGCGGCCGATTTCATGCAGGAAAACCCGGATATCCGGCTGAAACCGGTCTATGCGGGCAGCTATGTCGATACGCTGACCAAGGCGGTCACGGCGACCAAGGCGGGCCAGGGGCCGGCGCTGGCGGTGACGCTGGCCGTCGATGCCTATTCGCTGGTCGATGACGAGCTGATCGTGCCGCTCAACAGCGTCGCCAGCGAGGCGGCGGACCGGGCGTGGCTGGACAGTTTCTACCCGGCTTTCCTGCGCAACGGGCAGATTGGCGGGCATTGCTGGGGGGTGCCGTTCCAGCGCTCGACCATCGTGATGTTCTGGAACAAGGAGGCGTTCGGCGAGGCGGGGCTCGATCCGGACCGCGCGCCCGCCACCTGGGAGGAGCTGGCCGCAACCGCTGCCAAGGCGACGAAGCGCGAGGGCGAGCGGGTGACGCGCTGGGGCATCCAGGTGCCCTCGACCGGGTTTCCCTACTGGCTGTTTCAGGCCTTCGCCGCCCAGGCCGGGGTGGAACTGGCCAATGCCGACGGCACGAAGGTTGCGTTCAACGCGCCGGGCTGCGTGGAAGCGCTGCAATACTGGACCAGTCTGGTGTCGAAATACCACGCCCACCCGCCCGGCATCGTCGACTGGGGCACCACGCCGCGCGACTTCCTGGAGGGGCGGGCGGCGATCATCTGGCACACCACCGGCAATCTCTCCAACATCAGGGCGAATGCGAAATTCCCCTTCGGGGTCGCCATGCTGCCGGCGCACACGCGGCGGGGCAGCCCGACCGGGGGCGGCAATTTCCATCTGTTCAAGGGCGCCACGCCGGCGCAGCAACGGGCCGCGCTGCGGTTTTTGCGCTGGGTGACCTCGCCCGCGCGGGCGGCGCAATGGGGCATCGACACCGGCTATGTCGCCACCAGCCCGGCGGCCTGGGAGACGCCGGCGATGCGCGCCTATGTGGCCGCGTTTCCGGCCGCCGCGGTGGCGCGCGATCAGCTGACATTCGCCGTGCCGGAACTGTCCACGCATGACAACCAGCGGGTGACGAAGGCGCTGAACGACGAGTTGCAGGCCGCTTTGCTGGACCGCAAATCGCCCGGCGCCGCGCTGGACGACGCGCAGGCGAACGCCGCGCGGCTGCTGCGCCCGTACAGCCGCTAGCCGGACCGAGCCGGGGAAACAGGTGGTGATCCGCTGCTTGGAGTATCAAGCCTTACCGGCGGGTTTCGTGCGGCCCGACCCCTCCCCCCTTCCCCCTCCCTCAAGGGGAGGGGGAGCAGGTTCTTTTCCCCCTCCCCTTGAGGGAGGCGGAAGGGGGGAGGGGTCGGGCCGCACCAAGCCCACCCGTGTCCGCGCATGAAGCGCGAAACCCTGCACGCCTACCTGCTCGTGCTGCCCGCGCTGGCCCTGCTGGTGGCGTTCACCCACTGGCCGGCGCTGACCACGCTGGCGGACAGCCTGTACACCACCCCGAAAGGCAGCCACCCGGCGCAGTTCGTCGGGCTCGACAATTACGCCGCGCTCTGGGGCGACCCGGTGTTCTGGCAGGCGCTGCACAACAACGCGGTGTATGCGCTGGCGACCATTCCAGCCTCGGTGATCCTCGCTTTGCTGATGGCGCTGGCGGTGAACGAGGCGCTGCCCGGACGGCCGCTGCTGCGCATGGCCTATTTCACCCCCACCATGCTGCCGATGATTGCGGTTGCGAATATCTGGCTGTTCTTCCTCACCCCCGATTACGGACTGTTCGACCGCGTGCTGGGCGCCTTCGGCGGCGGAAGGCATAACTGGCTGGGCGACCGCGATACCGCCCTGCCCGCCGTGATCGCGGTCGCGGTGTGGAAAGAGGCGGGGTTCTTCATGATCTTCTACCTCGCCGCGCTGCAGTCGATGCCGCCCGACCTGAAGGAGGCGGCGCTTCTGGAAGGCTCCTCGCGGTTCAATTTCTTCCGCCGCGTCACCCTGCCGTTGCTGATGCCCACCACGCTGTTCGTGCTGGTCAATGCGGTGATCAACGCTTTCCGGCTGGTCGACCATATCGTGGTGATGACGCGCGGCGGCCCGGACAACGCCACCACGCTGCTGCTGTACTACATCTACGAAACCGGATTCCGCTTCTGGGATACCGCCATGGCGGCGACGCTCACCGTTGTTTTGCTCGCGATCCTCGCCGCCCTCGCCGCCCTGCAGTTTGGCGTGCTCGGCCGCTTCGTGCACTACCGGTGAGCTTCACCCGCACATTGGAAATCGCCGGCGCCTGGCTGCTCGGCCTGCTCTGGGTGTCGCCGCTGCTGTATGCGGTGTGGACGGCGTTCCACCCGAGCGCCGCCGCCACGCACTTTGATCCTTTCGCGCCGCTGACCCTGCATAATTTCGAGTTGGCCTGGGAAGCGGCGCCGTTCGCGCGCTACTTCCTCAATACGTTCATCCTGGTCACGCTCATTCTCGTCGCCCAGTTCGTGCTGTGCACCCCGGCGGCCTTCGCCTTCGCCCGTCTGACCTTCCCGGGGCGCGACACGTTGTTTGCGCTCATGCTGCTGCAACTGATGATCATGCCGGACGTGCTGCTGGTGGGCAATTACCGCACGCTGGCGGAGCTCGGGCTGGTCGATTCCATTCTTGCCATCGCGCTGCCTTATCTCGGCTCGGCGTTCGGCATTTTCCTGCTGCGCCAGACATTTCGCACCGTGCCGCAGGAACTCGACGACGCCGCCCGGCTGGAAGGCTGCTCGACCCTCGCCCGGCTGTGGCGGGTTTACGTGCCGCTGGCCCGGCCGACCTACATCGCCTATGGGCTGGTGTCGGTGAGTTACCACTGGAACAATTTCCTCTGGCCGCTGGTGATTACCAACTCGGTGTCCACGCGGCCCGTCACCGTGGGCCTGTCCGTCTTCGCCGCCACCGACCAGGGCATCGACTGGTCGATCATCACCGCCGCCACCTTGACGACCTCCGCACCGCTGCTGCTTGCCTTCCTGCTGTTCCAGCGGCAGTTCGTGCAGAGCTTCATGCGCGCAGGAATCAGATGACCGCACTCGAACGGCGGCTGGAAACAGCCATCCGCATCGCCGAACAGGCCGGCGCGCTGGCGCTCCGCCTGCGCCCGCCCCCGGGCGCTGCCACCGCCACGCTGAAAAGCGCGCAGAACTGGCTGACCGAGGCCGATGGCGCGACCGAGGCCTTCGTCGCCCGGGCGCTGGCCGAGGCGTTCCCGGAAGACGGGTTCCAGGGCGAGGAAACCGGCCTCGGGCGCCCGGGCCGGCTGCGCTGGGTGCTCGACCCGATCGACGGCACGTCGAATTTCGCCCGCGGGGCCGACCGCTGGTGCGTCTCGCTCGGGCTGATCGAGGACCGCACCGCCCTGCTGGGCGTGCTGGTGGCCCCCGCTTTGGGCGAGACCTTCGCCGCCCGCCAGGGCAACGGGGCGACCCGTAACGGCGCGCCCATCCGCGCCGCCGCCACCACCGACCTGCACCGCGCCATCGTCGAGATCGGCTGGTCGCCGCGCCGGCCGAATGCGCGCTACTGGCGGCTGGTCGCCGATGTCATGACCGCGGGCGCGGCCACCCGCGGCGGCGGGTCCGGGGCCATGGGCCTGGCCGACGTGGCCGCCGGGCGGATCGACGCTTACATCGAGTTGCACATCAACCTGTGGGATGTGGCGGCGGGGCTGGCTATCCTCGCCGAGGCCGGCGCCTGGGTTTCGCCCTTCCTTGACGGCGACGGCCCAACCGAGGGCAACCCGATTCTGGCGGCGGCGCCCGGCATTGCCGAGGCGCTAGGAACGGCGGCAAGCTTAACAGATCAATAACGGACCGTGGACTGTCGCACGCCTAAAATCGAGACGATCTGCGGAAATCAGGGGAGACTTTATGTCAGATGTTACAGTCGCCGTCGCTGCCGGACCCGGTCCAGCCGCGCGGCCTCAACTCGACCATAAGGCGCCACTCGTCGGCGCGCTTTTATTCTTTGGCCTGCTCGCCGCCGGCGTCGCCTATATGGCCTATGGGCTCACCGCCGATATCGGCGAGGCCGGCACGCCGCCGCTGGCCATCGGCGCCTTCGCGCTGCTCGGTCTGTCGCTGCTGATCGCGCTCGGCTTCGAGTTCGTCAACGGCTTCCACGACACCGCCAATGCGGTCGCCACCGTCATCTACACCCACGCCATGCCGGCCAATCTGGCGGTGGTGTATTCCGGCTGCCTCAACCTGCTCGGCGTGGTCACCTCGTCGGGCGCGGTGGCGTTCGCCATCATCAGCCTGCTGCCGGTCGAACTGATCCTGCAGGTCGGCAGCAATGCCGGCTTCGCCATGATCTTCGCCCTGCTGATCGCCGCCATCATCTGGAACCTCGGCACCTGGGCGCTCGGCATTCCGAACAGTTCCTCGCACACGCTGGTCGGCTCCATCATCGGCGTGGGCCTGGCCAACCAGATCATGAGCCCCGCCGGCACGGTCACCTCGGGCGTGGACTGGAACCAGGCGCTGGGCGTGTTCAAGGCGCTGCTGTTCAGCCCGCTCGTGGGCTTCATCGGCTCGGCCCTGCTGCTGCTGCTGATGAAGTTCGTGGTCCGCCAGCCGTCGCTGTATACGGCGCCGGATACCAGCAAGGCGCCGCCGGTCCTGATCCGCGGCTTGCTGATCCTGACCTGCGGCAGCGTTTCGTTCGCGCATGGCTCGAACGACGGGCAGAAGGGCATGGGCCTGATCATGCTCATCCTGATCGGCGCGATGCCGACCGCCTACGCGCTGAACCGGGCCACCCCGACCCCCAACGTTGCCTCTTTCGTGCAGTCGATGCAGGACACCAGCGCGCTGCTGCAGCGTCACGGCGCCATCGGCAACGAGACGCCGGAGGCCGCGCGGCGGGCAGTCGAAAACGCCGTCCGCACCCGCGACTTCTCCGACCCGGCGGTGGACGTGGGCATTGCCAACATCGCACGCGACATCGCGGACCAGGTCGGCAACTATGGCGCGATCAACAAGGTGCCAGCCGCCGCGGTGCAGAACGTGCGCAACGAGATGTACATCGCCAGCGAGGCGGTGCGGCTGATGCCGAAGGACCTGTACAGCGACGACGAGAAGAAGGTGTTCGCCACCTTCAAGTCCGAGCTTGACTCCGGCACCCGCTACATTCCGTTCTGGGTGAAAGTGTCGGTGGCGATCGCCCTCGGCCTCGGCACCATGGTCGGCTGGAAGCGCATCGTGGTGACGGTGGGCGAGAAGATCGGCAAGGCCCACCTGACCTATGGCCAGGGCGCCGCGGCCGAGATCATCGCCGCCGGGACCATCATGGCGGCCGACATCTACGGCCTGCCGGTTTCGACCACCCATGTGCTGTCTTCGGGTGTGGCCGGAACGATGGCGGCGAACGGGTCGGGGCTGCAATGGGGCACCATCCGCAGCCTGGCGGCGGCGTGGGTGCTGACACTGCCGGCGGCTATCGTGCTGGCGGGGACGCTTTATTACATCTTCCGGTCGGTTCTTTAAGGAAGGAAGGCCAGGGCTCTGCCCTGGACCCGCAAGGGGGCAGTGGCCCCCTTGACCCCATTACTTAAGAGTGGGTTCCAAGGGGCTGTGGCCCTTGGTGGGTCCAGGGCGAAGCCCGTCGCGCCGAAGGCGCGCTGCGCGCGCGGGGTGGGGTTCAGGGCAACGCCCCGCCTGCCTCAATGCCCGCGCAGTATTTGCGACAAAAACAGCTTCAGCCGCTCCGTCTGCGGATTCTCGAACATCTCGCGCGGGCTGTTGCTTTCCACGATCTCGCCGCGGTCCATGAACACCACCCGGTCCGCGACCCGCTGGGCGAACCCCATTTCGTGCGTCACGCACACCATGGTCATGCCCAATTCGGCCAGCTCGATCATGGTGTCGAGCACTTCCTTGATCATTTCGGGATCAAGCGCGGAGGTCGGTTCGTCGAACAGCATGATCTTCGGCTTCATGCACAGCGCGCGCGCGATCGCCACCCGCTGCTGCTGACCGCCGGACAGCTGACCCGGGTATTTCTTCGCCTGCTCGGGGATCTTGACCCGCCGCAGATAGTCCATGGCCTGTTCCTCGGCCTCGGCCTTGGGGGTTTTGCGCACCCAGATCGGCGCGAGCGTGCAGTTCTCCAGCACGGTCAGGTGCGGGAACAGGTTGAACGACTGAAACACCATGCCGACCTCGCGACGGATGGTGTCCAGCGCGCGCAGATCGTCGGTCAGTTCCGTGCCATCGACGACGATCCGGCCTTCCTGGTGGCTCTCCAGCCGGTTGATGCAGCGGATCATGGTGGACTTGCCCGAACCCGAGGGGCCGCATACGACCACGCGCTCACGCGCGCCCACCGTCAGCGACACGTCGCGCAGGACATGCATGCTGCCGTACCACTTGTTGACGCGGTCGAGCACGATGGCGGCGTCGGTGGCGGCTTGGGGCGCCGGGGCGGCGTGGCTCATGGGGTGTTTGCTCCTGGCACTGGCTCAGCGGTTGCGGGCGCGGCTGAATTCGCGCTCCAGCCCGCGGCTGTATTTCGACATGGCGAAGCAGAAGGCGAAATAGATCGCTCCGAGCACGATGTAGATCTCATTGGCAGACCCCTGCCAGGCCGGCTCGGAGGAGGCGACCTTGCCGGTGGTCAGCAGGTCGAAGATACCGATGATCAGCACCAGCGAGGTGTCTTTGAAAAAGCCGATGAAGGTGTTCACCAGCGGCGGGATCACCAGCCGCAGCGCCTGCGGCAGGATGATCAGGCCGGTCTTCTGCCAATACGAAAGCCCGAGCGCATCGGCCGCCTCGTACTGGCCTTTCGGCAGCGCCTGCAGCCCGCCGCGCACGACCTCGGCCAGGTAGGCGGCAGCGAACAGGATGAAGGCGATTTGCGCGCGCAGCAGCTTGTCCGGGTTCAACCCCACCGGCATGAACAGCGGGAACATCACGCTGGCCATGAACAGCAGGCTGATCAGCGGCACGCCGCGGATCAGTTCCACATACAGAATGCACAGAAACTTTACCGCCGGCAGGTTGGCCGAGCGTCGCCCGAGCGCCACCAGAACGGACAGGGGAAAGGCGAAGGCCAGGCCGAAAGTGGCGAGAATGAGCGTGATCGGCAGCCCGCCCCATTGGTCCTGCGGCACGTACTCCATGCCCAGAACGCCGCCCCACATCAGCACGCCGATGGCGCTCAGCGCCACCGCCCAGATCAGCAGCAGTTCGCGGCGCCAGAACCGGCGCATGCCGGAGGCGACATACAGGCCGATGAACAGCGCCACGCACAGCGCCGGTCGCCATTGTTCCTCGTACGGGTAGGTGCCGAACAGGATGAACCGGTATTTGTCGCCGATCACCGCCCAGCACGCGCCGGCGGGGCTGGCGGTGCGGCAAATGCTGGCGTCCGGCTGGCCGAGCTCGTTGGTCGGCACCGTCCAGATCGCGTCGAGCACCGCCCAGTCGAAGAAGGTCAATCCCCAGCGGATGATCAGGTATCCCAGCAGCAGCGTGACCGCGGTCGACCACCAGGAGCCGAACAGGTTGGCGCGCAGCCAGGCGACCGGGCCGACCACACCGGCAGGCGGACGGTCGCGGCCGGGCGGGGGAACGACGAGGGCGCCGGCGGTCTGGTCCATCTCAACGCTCCAGCAGCGCGATATGCGCGTTGTACCAGTTCATGAACAGGCTGATGGACAGGCTGATGGTGAGGTACACCACCATGATCAGGGCGATGCCCTCGATCGCCTGGCCGGTCTGGTTCAGCGTGGTGCTGGCGATCGAGACCACGTCCTGATAGCCGACCGCCACCGCGAGCGACGAATTCTTGGTCAGGTTCAGGTACTGGCTGGTCATCGGCGGAATGATCACCCGCAGGGCCTGCGGCAACACCACCAGGCGCAGCGCGGCGGCGGGATGCAGGCCGAGCGCGCCGGCCGCTTCGATCTGGCCGGCCGGCACCGCCTGGATGCCGGAGCGCACGATTTCAGCGATATAGGCGGCGGTGTAGGTGACAAGCCCGATCAGCAGCGCGCCGTATTCCGGGCTGATCGTGCCGCCGCCCTGGAAGTTGAAGCCGTGCAGCACGGGGTAGTCGACCTCGAACGGCGCGCCGAGGGCGGCCCAGACGGCGACCGGAAAGCCCACCAGCAGGCCGAGCGCCACCGGCCAGACCGGCGGGCGGATGCCGGTGGCTTCCTGCCGGCGCGCGGCGATGCGGCGCCAGACCAGCGTGCCGGCGACGCCGAGCAGGAACGCGGCCAGAACCCACCAGTCTTCGGTCTGCCAGTCGAGCAGCGGCACCTTGATGCCGCGGTTGGAGAGGAACACGGTATCGGCGAGTTGCCAGGATTGCCGTGGCGCCGGCAGGGTCTGCAGCAGCCCGTACCAGAACAGCAGTTGCAGCAGCACCGGCAGGTCGCGCAGAACCTCGACATAGATGGCGGTGACGCGGGCCACCAGCCAGTTGCGCGACAGCCGGCCGATGCCGATGAACGTGCCCAGAATGGTGGCCAGCACCACGCCGACCACCGCCACCTTCAGCGTGTTCAGCACCCCCACGATCAGGGCGCGGCCATAGGTGTTGACCGAGGGGTCGAAGGGAATCAGGTGCTCGCCGATCGGAATGCCGGCGTTATGGGACAGGAATCCGAAGCCGGTGGCGATGTGCCGCGCGTCCAGGTTCCGCACGGTGTTGTTGACCAGGTACCAGATCACGGCGGCGATGATGCCGACGATCAGCACCTGCCAGACGATGTTGCGCAGCAGCGGGTCCGACCAGGACAGGCGGATGCGGCGTTTCGGGGCGGCGCGGCCGGCGTGGCGCGGGTCGGCGATGGTTCCGGACATGAGCGGCGGCGGCCCCCGGGTTCAGATGTTCAGAATGGTCTCAAGTTCGGAGAACAAAAGCAAGAACCAGGCCGTGAGCGATGCGCATCCCGCAGCCCTGCAAATGTCATCCTGCACATCAAACCGCCACAAATCAATCCCATCGCCGGAAAACAAACGGGCCGTTCCCCGGCGGAGAACGGCCCATCGCACTGCAGTGATACCGATTGAAATCTCAGCGCATCGGCGGCGCGTACTGCAGCCCGCCCTTGTTCCACAGCGCGTTGATGCCACGCGGCACGCCGAGGACGGTGATGTTCCGGTCCCAGATCTCGCCGAAGTTGCCGACCTGTTTGACCGCGTTGTAGGCGAACTTGTTGTCCACCCCGAGCGCCTTGCCCATGTCGCCTTCCAGGCCGAGCAGGCGGCGCAGTTCCGGCACCTTGGTGGCTGCGAAGCTGTCGATGTTCTTGCTGGTGATGCCGTTTTCCTCGGCAATCAGCCCGGCGAAAAAGGTCCAGCGCACCAGGTCGAAGAATTTGTCGTCGCCTTTGCGCACCACGTAGCCCAGCGGTTCCTTGCTGATCGTCTCCGGCAGCAGCACCAGGTCGTTCTTGGCCGGCTGGGTGGCGCGGAAGGTGGCGAGCTGCGAGCCGTCGGTCGAATACACGTCGCAGCGGCCGGAGAGGAACGCGCTCTCGATCCCGGGAAGGTCCTGGATCAGGATCGGGGTGAACTTCAGGTTGTTCACCCGGAAGTAGTCATCGACCGCCAGTTCGGTCGAGGTGCCGGGTTGCACGCAGACGGTGGCGCCGTCGAGTTCCTTGGCCGACTTCACCCCGCTCGCTTTCTTCACCAGGAAGCCGGTGCCGTCGTAATAGTTCACCCCGGCGAACAGCAGGCCGAGGTTCGCCTCGCGGCCGAGCGTCCAGGTCGTGTCGCGCACCAACAGGTCCACCTCGCCGGATTGCAGGGCGGTGAAGCGGTTGGTGGTGGTCAGCGGCACGAACTTGACTTTGTTCGCATCGCCCAGGATGGAAGCGGCCACGGTGCGGCAGGAATTGGCGTCGAGGCCGCGCATCACACCCTGGCTGTCCGGCAGTGAGAAGCCCGGAATATTGCCGGCGATGCCACAGACCAGCTGGCCGCGCGCCTTGATGGCATCGATGGTGGCCGAGCCGGTGCTGTCCGCGCGGGCGCCGCTGGCGGCGAGCAGCGCGGCGACCGCCACGAGGGCGGCAACGACACGAATTGATCGGATCATATGGTCTCTCTCCCGAAACGGGCGGGGGCATCCCCGCTTACCGTCGACAATGCGTCGGGCCCGCAAGGGGATCAATGGGGGGTTGCGCTCATATCATGGCGATGCCGCATCTTGCTCCGCGCCGCGCCATCCGTCACACGGGCGGCATGCTCCACCTGATGAAGCTCGCGGTTGGCATTCGCGACATCGCGCATTTGCGCAAGGTGCAGGAAGGCCGCCTCGCCGCCGATGGCAGGCTGCGCCATCTGACCCGGAGCTTCCCCCGCCGTGCGGCGGAGATCATCGACGGCGGTTCGATGTACTGGGTCATTGCCGGAGCCATGGTGGTGCGCCAGCGCATTCCCGGCATCGAAACGGCAAGCTACGACGACGGGTCCGCCTGTGCCGCCATTCATCTCGACCCTGATCTGGTGCTGGTGGCCGGGCGTCCGGTCAGGGCGTTTCAGGGCTGGCGTTATCTGGCTGCCGAGGCGGCTCCGCCGGACATTGTCGCCGGCGAGGCGGTGGGTGGCATGCCGGAGGCGTTGCGCCGGGCGTTGCAGGAGCTCGGTCTGCTTTAACGATTCCGCTTGCGCCAACTCCGGTGGTCGTTCATATATATATCAATCGAATATCAAGCTTTGCTCGCCTTAACCGTGAACTTCCACATTTCCCGGAGTCCGCTGTGATCTTCTCCCGCAGGCGTCTTTTGGCGACGTTTGGTCTGGCGTTGCCGGCCGTGGCTGCCGTTGCCATTCCAGCGAATGCCACCACTGCTTCCACCGGTCACAAGAAGCACAAGTCCCACCACGGCGGCGCCACGCAGGCATCGCACAAGCACCGCAAGACCCCTGCCGCCGCCCCGACCACCCAGAGCTAAACCGCCCGCCTGGGATTATCTTAAGTAATGGGGTCAAGGGGGCCACTGCCCCCTTGCGGGTCCAGGGCAGAGCCCTGGCCTTTCTACCTTTGCTTCGTGTACTGACATCCGCAACGTCCGTCCCCGGAGCTCTCCATGGCATTCTCCTTCGGCCTGCGCGATGCCGGCACCACTGTCCGGACCGAGGTTCTCGCCGGGATCACCACGTGGCTGGCCATGGTTTACATCGTCGTGGTCAACCCCGGCATCCTGGCCACCACCGGCATGGACCACGGTGCCGTATTCGTCGCCACCTGCCTGGGCGCTGGCATCGCCACCATTGCCATGGGCCTGTATGCCAATTACCCGCTGGCGCTGGCGCCCGGCATGGGCCTGAACGCCTATTTCGCCTTCGCCGTGGTCGGCGGGCTGCATATCCCGTGGCCGGTGGCGCTCGGCGCGGTGTTCCTGTCCGGTCTGCTGTTCCTGGCGGTGTCGCTGCTGCGCCTGCGGGAGTGGCTGATCAATTCCATCCCGTTCTCGCTCAAGCTCGGCATCGGCGCGGGGATCGGGTTTTTTCTCGCCCTGATCGGCCTGGAAGGCATGGGCGTCGTGGCGGCCAGCCCGGCGACTTTCGTCACCCTCGGCCGTCTGGGCACGCCCGGCACGCTGCTGGCCTGCGGCGGTTTCGTGCTCATGGCGGCGCTGGCCGCGCGCGGCATTTCCGCCGCCGTGCTGATCGGTATCCTCGCCACCGCCGCCGCCGGCATTCCGTTCGGGCTTACCACCTTTCACGGCGTCGTCGCCCTGCCGCCCTCGCTCGCGCCGACCTTCTGGCAACTGGACATCGGCGGGGCGCTGAGCCTTGGCGTGGTCAGCATCGTGTTGACCTTCTTCCTGGTGGACGTGCTGGACAACGCCGGCACGCTGATTGCCACCACCCACCGCGCCGGCCTGATGCGTCCGGACGGCACCGTGCCGCGGTTGCAGCGGGCACTGACCGCCGATTCCGGCGGTGCCATCCTGGGCGCGGTGCTCGGCACCTCCACAGTCACCAGCTACATCGAAAGCGCGGCCGGCATCCAGGCGGGCGGACGCACCGGGCTGACCGCCCTGGTCGCCGGCGTGCTGTTTCTCGCCACCCTGTTCTTCGCCCCGCTGGCCGCCGCCATCCCCGGCTTCGCCACCGCCCCCGCCCTGGTGTTCGTCGCCTGCCTGATGGCCCGCGCCCTGCGCGACGTGAACTGGGACGACATGACCGACTACCTGCCCGCCGTGGTCACGGCCATCGCCATGCCCTTTACTTTCTCGATCGCTGCCGGCATCGGGATCGGGTTCATTGTCCACGCATTGGTCAAAACCCTGGCGGGCCGCCCCGGCGAGGTGGGCGGGGCGGTTTGGCTGATTGCGGGGGCTTCGGCCGCTAAATTTGTGTTCCAATAAAAAAAGGCCAGGGCTCTGCCCTGGACCCGCAAGGGGCCGATAGGCCCCTTGACCCCGTTCTTTAAGACATTACTCTGTTGATTCCCGGCCCTGCCGCTCGTAGTGGCGCAGGTATTTTTCGGTGACCAGTTCAGTCTTTACGACCACAGCCACGTCGATCGTATTGAACTGCGCGTCGATCACCGCACCATCACCGACGAAACCGCCCAGACGCAAATAACCCTTGATCAGGGGCGGCAACTTGGCGAGCGCCCGCCTGGGGTCGAGCGTTGCCGGATCGACCCTGCGCATCTCCACATACCGGTGCGGCAACGCACGCGGACGCACCTCCAGCGGAGCGAGGTGATTGGCATACAAATAGGTCAGATGCGTGGCCAGCGCGTCAGGGTCGGTGCCGGGCAAACTGGCACAGCCGAACATCAGGTCAATGCGGTGCTGCGCCACATAAGCGGCAATGCCGCGCCATAGCAGCTGCATGGCCGTGCGGTTGCGATAGTCCGGATGGACGCACGACCGGCCCAGCTCCATCACCCTGCCACCGAATTGCAGAATCGGCCCGATATCGTACTCGTCGGCCGAATAGAACCTGCCGAGACTGGCCGCCGCCGGGCCGCGGATCAGCCGATAGGTGGCGACCACGCCCTCCGGGCCGGGACCGATCGCATGGTCGACCACCAGCAAATGATCGGCCACCGCGTCGAACGCATCGCGGTCGCGGCGCGAGGCCGCGGTGGCGGCATCCGGCAGCGCGCCGCGCTCGTCATAGAAAACCCGGTAGCGCAGCGCCAATGCGGCGTCGATCTCGCCCGGGGTGGTGGCGATGCGGACGCCAAGCTTGCCGCCGCGCAGTTCGCCGAAGCCTTGTGCCATATGGGTCATGTTGGATTTCTGCACACTCGGCGCGTCGGCCTGCCCCGCGATCATCGCGGCAGCCCCGGATGGGCGGTGTCGGCCGGCGGGGCGGGCGGTTCTGCAGCCTGGCGGGATACCGGGCGACCGGACGCCGCCTGGCGCCGGCCGAACAGCTCCAGACGGTGGGACACCAGGTCGAAACCGAGCCTTGCGGCAATGGCCGCCAGCACACGCTCGTGCTCGGCATCGGAGAATTCGATCACACGGCCGGTGTCGATGTCGATCAGATGGTGGTGGTGGCCATGCTCGGTAGGCTCGTAGCGGGCGCGGCCGCCGCCGAAATCGCGGCGCTCCAGAATGCCGCGCTCCTCGAACAGGCGGACGGTGCGGTAGACCGTGGCGATGGAGATGCGCGGGTCCATCGCCGCGGCGCGGCGATAGAGTTCCTCGACATCGGGGTGGTCACCGGAGTCGGACAGGACACGGGCGATGACCCGGCGCTGCCCGGTCATCTTCAGTCCACGTTCGACGCACAGGCGTTCGATGCGGCTTTCCATCCGATCCCCAATGGCCGGGGGCAGGATCGCCCGACCGGCATCCGCCTCGCGATCCGCTGCTTGGCCGGGACGCCGCGCAGCAATGGCGGGGCGGTGACGGCGGCGTAGCCGATCGGGAGTGGGCTGTCCAATGCCCGGGGTCGCGACGCGTGCCCGGCACGGCGCCCCTTCCGGGAACGCCTGGCCAGCACCCTATCAGGCGAAGGCGCGCCCGGGCAAATCCGCCTGTGCGCCCCGCCGGCCCCGCAACGCCAGCCGCCGGACCGGTCTGCGCCCGCCGGTCAAGATGCTTGCCAAAACAAAAAATCTCGGGGGCGCTAAAGCGCGCCGCGCGGCTTGGTTCCCAGGCCGATCTTCTTGGCCAGCGACGAACGATGCTTGGCGTAGTTCGGCGCCACCATTGGGTAATCGGCCGGCAGGCCCCAACGTTCGCGGTACTGGTCCGGCGTGATGTTGTAGGCAGTCTTCAGATGCCGCTTGAGCATCTTCAGTTTCTTGCCGTCCTCCAGACAGATGATGTAGTCTGGAAACACCGATTTCTTCACCGGCACGGCAGGAAGCGGCTTTTCCGGCTGAACCGGTTCGCGCCCGACGCCCGACAAGGTCTGATAGACATCCTGGATCAGCGCAGGAAGCACGTCCGGCCCCACCGGGTTATTTGAAACGTGCGCGGATACGATCTGGGCAGTCAATCCCAGCACGTCCGAACCCAGCCCATCGTCGGCCATCCTATTTCCTTCCATCGCATTCGACTTGGTCCATTTAGCAGGGTATATAAAATCGGCTATGCCCGTTTCGCAACGGATATTTTGGCGCTCAACAACAGTCCAGTCATGCCCAAGACGAACCCTGACGCACCGGCACCGGCGCAGACCCTCGACATCACCCGCGAGGTCTGTCCCATGACTTTCGTGCGCACCCGCCTGGCGCTGGACCGGCTCGCCCCCGGCCAGACACTGCTCGTGCTGCTGCGCGGCGAGGAGCCGCGGCTGAACGTGCCGCGCACCGCCGCTTCCCAGGGCCATCAGGTGCTGTCGCAGGACGACGGCGCCGACGGGATCACCCGCCTGCTGCTGCGCCGGGTCTGATCGGCTTGCGCAGCAGCAGCGCATTGCTGCCGTCGCGGTAATAGCCGCGGCGCCGTCCGGCCAGAGCATAGCCGGCACCGGCATACAGCGTGCGTGCCGGATGGTTGTGCTCGGCCACTTCCAGATACATGGTCCGCGCCCCGGCCTCCGCCGCGCCCGCCTCGGCAGCCGCCAGCAGGGCCGACCCGCTGCCGTGCCGGCGTGTCTCGGGGGGCACCGCCAGCGTCAGGATTTCCGCCTCGTCCGCGGCCACCCGGGCCAGCACCATCCCGCCTTCCCGGTGAACCAGGCCGAACGTGCCGGGCAGGGCGAGCAGCGCCGCAATCGCCTCGGCGGTCCAGGCATCGCCGTCCGGCATGGCGGCTGCGTGTACCGCTGCCATCACGTCCACGTGGGCGGGGCTGGCCGCAAAGCAGGAGGGCACAGGAGGCATCGTCCGCTCAGCCCGCATCCGGCGGCGGCCGAAGCCCGCCGGCGGGCAAGCGCACCTCGGGCGGATCGACATAGAGCGGCTGCGCCGGCAGCGGCGCCAACCGCCCCGCCAGACGGCGCGCGCCCACCGCGGCGACGTGGCGGGCCAGCGGCAGGCGTGCTTCGGTCAGCACGACGTCGTCGCCGCGCGCCGCCATCCGGGCGGCAACCTCGGCCGCCGCGTCGCCGGCCAGCGCAACCGGCCCGGCGGGGCCGGGCAGCGCGTCCAGGGCGGCGGATTCCACCGCGGCATCGCCGCGGTGCAGGAACACGCGGCCGCGGCGGTTGTCGATCGCGACCCACAACATCCGCCCGCTGCGCTCCGGCGCCTGCCCTGTGCCGGCCAGCGCTTCGGCCAGCGCCTCGGCGACCAGCACGCCGAGCACGGGCCGCCCGACGGCGCCGGCGATGCCGTGCGCCAGCGCCAGGGCGGCGCGCAAACCGGTGAAACTGCCCGGCCCGACCGTGACCGCCACGGCGGCGAGTTCGGCGGCGGGCACCTCGGCGGCGCGCAGCACGTCGCGTGCCATGGCGGGCAGGATGGTGGCATAGCCCCGGCCGCCGTCCTCGCATGCTTCAGCGCGCACCACACCAGCTTCCAGCACGGCGGCGGAGCAGCGTGCCAGCGCGGCATCTAGTCCCAGGATCAGCATGCTTGGACCCTACGCCCGCGGCACGCCCTGGGGCCAGAGGGCGTGCGGCGGCAAGGAAGCAAGCAAGGCCACGGCAGAGCCCTGGCCTTGCTTTTTTCCTCGCCGCCGCCCGCGATCAGAGCAGCAGGCAGACCTCGTCGAAGCTGAACCGCGGCGAGCGCGGGAACAGCCCGGCCGGGTCACCATGGCCGATATTGATCAGGAAATTGCTCTTCCAGCCGCGGTCGGCCAGGAAGGCGGCGTCCACCTTGGCCTTGTCGAAGCCCGACATCGGCCCGGTATCGAGGCCGAGCGCGCGCGCCGCCAGGATCAAATAGGCGCCCTGCAAGGTGCCGTTACGGAATGCGGTTTCCTGGGCGAAGTCGTAATTGCCGGTGAACCAGCTTTTGGCGTCGGCATGTGGAAACAGTTTCGGCAGATGATCGTAGAAATGCGGATCGTACGCCACGATGGCGGTGACCGGGGCGGCCATGGTCTTGTCGACATTGCCCGCCGACAGCGCCGGCCGCAGCTTTTCCTTGGCCTCCTTGGTCCGCACGAACAGGAACCGCGCCGGCGAGCAATTGGCCGAGGTCGGCGCCCATTTCAGCAGGTCGAACACGGCCCGCAACTCATCGTCGGTGACGGGCTGGTCGGTCCATTTGTTCTGCGTGCGCGCCTCGCGGAACAGCAGGTCCAGCGCGGTATCGTCGAGCGGCATATTGTCCTCCTCACGGTCGTTCGATATCGAACAATCAGCCGCGAGATGGGTCCCCGCTTGCTGCGATGCAAGGGCGGACAGGCAAGGATGTGGGAGAGCCGGTCAAAAGGTGACCTGCTCCACCGACTTCACCTCGGGCACGTAATGCCGCAGCATGTTTTCGACCCCATGCTTCAGCGTTGCCGACGAGGAAGGGCAGCCGCTGCAGGCGCCCTGCATCTGCAGCCGGACCACACCGTCGCGGTAACCACGGAAGACGATGTTGCCGCCGTCGCCGGCCACCGCCGGGCGCACGCGGGTGTCGATCAGCTGCTTGATCTGGGCCACGATTTCGGCATCGGCCGGGTCGGTGTCTTCGTCCGCCGCCTGGTCGTGACCCTCGATCACGGGGCGGTGGTGCACGAAGTGGTCCATCAGCGTGCTCAGCACCTGCGGCTTCAGCGCTTGCCAGGGCGTCGCGTCGGATTTGGTGATGGTCACGAAATCGTGGCCGAGGAACACGCGCTCGACGCCGGGCAGGGCGAACAGGACGGTGGCGAGCGGGCTGCGCCGGGCCGCCTCGGCGGAGGCGAAGTCTGCGGTCGCGGCGCCCATTACCTTCCGGCCCGGCAGGAACTTGAGGGTCGCGGGGTTCGGTGTGCCTTCGGTCTCGATGAACATGGAAAAGCCCTGAGTTCGTGGTTCCGGACGGGAGCGTGCTGGCGCAGCCGGGCCAACAGGACCTGTGGGGTCCTGTTGACATATCGGTGAAAGCGAACGCCAAGGCAAGAGATACGAGCGTGCGGAGCAGGGCAATCGGTTACAGCAGGGAAGGGCCGATCACCGGCCGGGTGTCATCGCACCACGCCCGCAACGAAAGCTGAGCAGCCCCGCCGCGAAGAGGGGTTCCCATCGTGGCGGGTTAATCGCAAAATTATAAAGAAAGGGGAGGTTGGTCCAAAACCCGGATCATAGCTGGAGCGACCTGAATGGGATCGATTTCCCCCGACACCGACCAGGTACTTGAACGAATGCCCCCCGAAGCCACGAAGATGTCGCTGCTTGACAACGCCGACGGGGCGCCGGCCGTACCCGGGTATTTGAACGAGCATTACTGGTGGAGTTACGTGCACCCGCGCGCCGTGCGGGTGTTCGAGCGGCCCTGGCTGGTCAACCTGATCCTGTGGGGCAAGTACGTCACCATGCGCGACGCCGCGGTGGCCGAGCTGGGCGAGACGCTGCCCGGGCGGACGTTGCAGATCGCCTGCGTCTACGGCGACCTGACGACGCGCCTGGTCGCGCGCGTGCCCGCGGGGGCGCAGCTCGACGTGGTGGATGTGCTGCCCATTCAGCTCGGCAACCTGCGGGCGAAGCTGCCCGAGGGCGCGCCGGTGCGGCTGCTGCGCATGGACAGCAGCCGCCTGCGCCTCGCCGACGCCACGTATGACCGCGCGCTGCTGTTTTTTCTGCTGCACGAAATGCCCCGCCCGGTGCGCGAGGCGACGCTGCGCGAGGCGCTGCGGGTGGTGCGGCCGGGCGGCAAGCTGGTGATCGTGGATTTCGCCCGGCCACATTCCTGGCATCCGCTGAAATATTTGTGGCACCCGGTGCTGACCCGGCTGGAGCCGTTCGCCCCCGATCTGTGGACCCTGCCGGTCGATACCTGGCTGCCCGAATCGCACCGCAACCGGGTGGTGTCGCGCCGTGGGTATTTCGGCAATTTCTACCAGAAGCTCGTCATCGAGGCCTGATCTCGCCGCCCTTTCGCCCGCTTCTGCGGCGCGCTACCCCTCTCGCCGTTGGGTCGGGAGGACAAGAATGGCCGGGAAAGCGCGTTTTGCGAACCGCGTAGCGGTGGTGACGGGCGGGGTGTCGGGCATTGGCTATGCGATCAGCGCCCGCCTCGCCGCCGAGGGCGCCAAGCTGGCGATCTGGGACCGTGACGCCACCGGGCTCGCCGAAGTATCGGCGCGGCTCGGCGCGACAGTGCACACCGAATGCCTGGATCTGACCGATGCCGAGGCGGTGCAGCGTGCGGCGGATGCAACCGCCGCCGCGCTCGGCGGCCTGTCCATTCTGGTCGCCGGCGCCGGCATCACCGGGCCGAACCTGCCGGCCTGGGAGTATCCGCCGGCCGAATGGCGGCGGGTGATCGATGTCAATCTGAACGCCGTGTTTTACAGCAGCCGTGCGGTGGTGCCGCATATGCTGCGGGGCGGCTGGGGACGGATCGTCAATATCGCGTCGGTGGCGGGCAAGGAGGGCAATCCGAACGCCTCCGCCTATTCCGCCAGCAAGGCCGCGGTGATCGGGCTGACCAAGTCGCTTGGGAAGGAACTGGCGAAAACCGCCATCCGGGTGAATTGCGTGACGCCGGCCGCGGTGCAGACGCCGTTGTTCGGGCAGATGACGCCGGAATTCATCGAGTTCATGCTGGCGAAAATCCCGATGGGGCGCTTCGGCACCGTCGATGAGGTGGCGGCGCTGGTGTGCTGGCTGTGCAGCGAGGAGGCGAGCTTTTCGACCGCCGCGGTGTTCGATTGTTCCGGGGGGCGGGCGACGTATTGAGGGAAGGCCAGGGCAGAGCCCTGGCCTTACTTCTTCAACCCCTCCGTCAACCGCCGCCGCAGTTCGTATTTCTGGATCTTCCCGGTGCTCGTCTTCGGAAGCTGCACGAAGCTGACAAACCGCGGCGCCTTGAACCGCGCCATGTTGGCCCGGCAGTATTCGATCACCTGCTCCTCGGTCAGCAGGTCCTCCGCGCCCGGCTTCGGCGTGACGAAGGCGTGCGGCACTTCGCCCCATTTCTCATCCGGGTGCGCCACCACCGCCGCTTCCATGATGTCGGGGTGGCGGTAAAGCACTTCCTCGACTTCCAGCGAGGAGATGTTCTCGCCGCCGGAAATGATGATGTCTTTCGAGCGGTCCTTGATTTCGAGGTAGGAATCCGGATGCCGCACCCCGAGGTCGCCGGAGTGGAACCAGCCGCCGGTGAAGGCCGCCAGGGTGGCGCGGGCGTTCTTCAGGTAGCCCTTCATCACCGTGTTGCCGCGCAGCATCAGCTCGCCGATGGTCTGTCCGTCGGCGCGCATCGGGTTGAGGTTCACGTCCAGGATGGTGGCGTCCTCGGCGGTCGGGTGCGGCACGCCCTGGCGCGACAGGAAGGCGGCGCGGTCGTGCAGCGTCAGGGCCTCGTGGCCGGGCTGCCAGATGCAGAAGGTCAGCGGGCCATAAACCTCGGTCAGGCCGTAGACGTGGTGCAGCGTGAAGCCGAGTTGCTCCATCCGTTCGATCACCGACGAGGGCGGCGCCGCACCGCCGGTGGCGATATTCACCACGCGGCCGCCGAAGTCGCGGCGGACGCTGTTGGGCGCGTGGATCAGCATGGTCAGCACCACCGGGGCGGCGCACATATGGGTCACGTGGTGTTCGGCGATCAGCGGATAGATCAGCGCCGGGTCGACGCGGCGCAGGCACACATGCGTGCCGCCCTGCGCGGTGATGGCCCAGGTGAAGGTCCACCCGTTGCAGTGGAACATCGGCAGCGTCCACAGATAGACGCTGCGCGGGGTGATGCCGAAGGCGAGATCATTGCCGAGCGCGTTCAGGTAGGCGCCGCGGTGGTGGCACACCACGCCCTTCGGGTCGCCGGTGGTGCCCGAGGTATAGCCCAGTGAAATCGCGTCCCACTCGTCGTCGGGGTAGCAGATCGGATAATCCGGGTCGCCGGTGGCAAGGAACGCCTCGTATTCGGTGTCGCCGAGGACCTCGCCGGCGGTGGTCAGCGCGTCGTCGATGCCGATCACCAGGGGTTTTTCGCCCTCCAGCAGGTCGAGTGCCGCGCGCGCGACCGGGGCGAGTTCACGGTCGACCAGAAACACACGGGTTTCCGAGTGCTCCAGGATGAAGGCGACGATCGGCGCGTCGAGCCGGGTGTTGATGGCGCAGATCACGCCGCCGGTCATCGGGATGCCGTAGTGCGCCTCCAGCATGGCCGGCGTGTTGGGGGCGAAGATCGCAACGGTGTCGCCGCAGCCGATGCCGTGGGCGGCGAGGGCGGAGGCGAGGCGGCGGCAGCGTTCGAGCAATTGCGCATAGGTGATGCGACGGTCGCCGTGCACCACGGCAAGCCCGTTCGGGAACACGCGGGCGGCGCGCACGAGGAAGGAGATCGGTGTCAGCGGCACATAGTTGGCCGGGTTCTTGTCGAGGTCCTGGTCGTAGATGGACGAGGGCATGGGGGACTGTTTCCGGTGTTTGGCGTGGGACCCGTTCCTGCCTGATTAGGCGGGATCGGCCGCGCGCGCCAGCCGCGAAACCGGACGGCTAGCCGGGCACCTTGGGCAGCAGCCGCAGGCGCTTGCACAGCGCGAACAGCCGGTCGCCATGGCTGAAGCTGAGGGCGCTGAACAGCACCAGCGTGGCCGGGCCGACCATCGTGCGCACGCCCATCGCCTCGGTGAGTGGCAGCGTCCACGCCGCCCAGAAATACGCCGCCGCCTTGAGAAAGAAATACGCCGCCCACAGCAGGGTGAACAACTGGAAGAACCGTCGGATATCGGCGCGGTCCGGGTACGGGCCGGCGCGCTGCTCGGCCAGCTCCTGGACCAGCGATTTCGGGCCGCGCGCGCCGACCACGAAGGCCGCGCCGGTCGCCGCGTTGGTGACCACCGATTCGTAAGCGAGCATGAAGGGTGCGGCGGAGCTGAGGTCGATCGCGCCGAACACCGCCGTCAGCGCACTTGACAGCAGCCAGAGCCGGGAGAAGCCGAGGCGGCCGCGCCAGAGGCGCAGCGCATCCAGCAGGATGAAAGCCATCGCGCCGGCGATCGCCGACTTCACGTCGACCAGCAGCACCAGCGTCCAGAACACGATAAGGCCGCCGAACGGGGCGGCCAGCCTGAGCAGGCCGATGAGCTGGCCGCCGATGCCCCCGGAGGGCCGTGCTTGGATGGTCACGCTCATTGCGGCGGTTCCCAAGGCGAAAACTTCGCGGCGGTGACTGCCAGCGTGGGTTGAACGGTGTCCAGTGACGGTTCCTGGTCATCGCGGCGGAAGAGAGGCCAGGGCTCTGCCCTGGTCCCGCCAGGGGCCAGTGGCCTGACGCCCTCTCATAACAATTGTCTTAAGTAGCGGGGTCCAGGGGGCCACTGCCCCCTGGCGGGTCCAGGGCAGAGCCCTGGCCTTCCTTACGCTTGCGCTATACTCGCCGCGCGTGTAGCGCCCCGCGCATGATCCAGGCATTCCTCACCCGTCTGTCAGCACTGCGCGGCTGGCGCGCCGCGGCGGGTTCCTTTGGCCTCGGCGTGCTCTCGGCCGCCGCGCTGCCGCCCGTGCATGCCATTCCGGTGCTGCTGCTCGCGGTGCCCGGGCTGCTCGCCCTGATCGGCGGCAGTCCGCGCGCGCGCGAGGCCGGCTGGCGCGGCTTTTGTTTCGGCTTCGGCCACCATTTGGTCGGGCTGTACTGGATCACCGAGGCGATTCTGTTTGAGGCGGCGCGGTTCTGGTGGCTGGTGCCGCTGGCGGTGCCGGCGCTGGCGGCGGTGCTGGCACTGTTCATCGCCGTGCCCTGTGCCGTCGCCTGGTGGGCGCGGCCGGGCTGGCGGCGGGTGGCGGTGCTGGCCGGCGCCTGGGTGCTGGCCGATCTCGCCCGCCAGTTCGTCGCCACCGGGTTTCCCTGGAATCCCTGGGGCAGCGTGTGGGCGATTCCCGGACCGATCGGCGACGTGGCGCTGCAGCCGGCTGCCTGGGTGGGCGTGCACGGCCTGACCCTGTTCACGCTACTGCTGGCGGCGACGCCCGCGCTGGGCCGGCGTGCCATGGCGGCGGGGGCGTCGCTGCTGCTGGTTTGGGCCGGCGCGGGCGTGGCGCGGCTGCATCTGGCGCCCGTCTCCGCGCCGCCTCGCCTCGATGTGGTGCTGGTGCAGGGCAACGTGCCGCAGGGGCATAAATGGGACCGCGCCTTCGTGGTGGAGAGCTTCGAGCGCGAACTCGCGCTGACCCGTGAAGGAATGGCGCAAGCCAGCCGGCCGGCGGTGGTGGTTTGGTCGGAAACCGCGAGCCCGTTTCTGCTGGCGCAGGACCCCGCCGCCCGTGCGGCCATCGTTGCGGCGGCACAGGCGCCCGGATTGATCGGCAGCGTGCGTTTCGATGCGGCGCAACGGCCGCGCAACAGCCTGATGGCGCTGCTGGACGATGGTCCGCCGGCGGCGGTGTACGACAAATGGCATCTGGTGCCTTTCGGCGAGTACCAACCCAGCTGGTTCCCGCTGCCGATCCAGGTGGTGCCGGGCAGCGGGTTTGCCGGCGGGCCGGGGCCTGCCACGCTGCATGTGCCGGGGTTGCCGCCGGTCGGGCCGCTGATTTGCTATGAGGCGATCTTTCCCTCTCAGGTGGCGGACTCGGCGGACCGGCCGGACTGGCTGGTGAACGTGACCAACGACGCCTGGTTCGGCAACTCGACCGGGCCGCGGCAGCATCTGGCGGCGGCCAGGCTGCGCGCGGTGGAGGAAGGGCTGCCGCTGATGCGCGCGGCCAACACCGGCATCAGCGTGGGCTTCGACGCGTTCGGGCGGGAACTCGGGCGGCTGGGCATGGGCCAGGCCGGCGTGCTCGTGCTCGCGCTGCCCGGCCATCTGCCGCCGACGGCAATCGCCCGGCTCGGGCTGGCGGTGCCGCTGCTGCTGGGCACGGTGGTTCTGCTGGCCGGCGCGGTGCCGGTGC
This sequence comes from uncultured Alphaproteobacteria bacterium, assembly GCA_963714255.1. GTDB lineage: Bacteria > Pseudomonadota > Alphaproteobacteria > Acetobacterales > Acetobacteraceae > Rhodovastum. The sequence continues at coordinate 42,105 of CAVQNU010000018.1, read as the reverse complement.
GGCGGCGGCTGAACCCGATCGGTCCTAGCGGCGATTTGACGTGATATTGATGATCCCCGGTTGAGTGGCTACGATATTGTGCAACCGGACTGGTTTGACGGTGGCCGCTGGGAAAAGGACGGATGATGTCAGGCGGTTATGGCGACGATCACGAGGAGGCGGTTTTACGGCCCAATCCGATCGACGTGCATGTCGGCCAGCAGATCCGCCAGCGCCGCACGTCGCTGGGCATTTCGCAGGAACAGTTGGGGACAGCGCTGGGGGTCAGCTTCCAGCAGGTGCAGAAATACGAACGCGGGCTGAACCGGGTCGGGGCCTCGCGGTTGCATGACCTGATGCGCGCGCTGGACGTGCCGATCGGCTATTTTTTCGAGGCCGCGCCCGGCGGCCGGGCCGAACCGTCCGGCGGCACAAGGGGGATGCACGAATTGCAGGAGAATTTGGACGGTGACGTGCTGAGCCGGCGCGAGACGCTCGACCTCATACGTGCATTTTCGCGCATCACCGATACTGGTGTCCGGCGCCATGTGCTTGAGCTCGTCCGTTCTCTCGGCTCGGATCCGACCCACTGAGGGAATGCAGGTTTTCCCTGGCAGCGCGCCGGGTGCCCGGTGGTGAAAGGTGGGTTTGGTGGCATAGTGACGTTTCAATTTTTGGACAAGACGACTTTAATTTATTCTCTTGTTGACGATCCTGGGTTGTGGCGTTAACGTTCCATCAACCTCATTTGGTGTCTCGGCGCCGTCGGGGGTGGAACAGGAGCGGATAGCAATGTCAGCCGAAAGCGGCGAGGCAGAGATGCGGCACGGTGCAGCAGCCGAGGCCCGTCCCGATCGCGCCGAGAAGGAATCCCGTCCGAATCCCATCGATGTGCATGTCGGGTCGCGCATCCGCCTGCGCCGCACGTTGATGGGGCTGTCGCAGGAGCGGCTGGGCGAAGCGCTCGGGCTGACCTTCCAGCAGGTGCAGAAATACGAACGCGGGATGAACCGGGTCGGGGCGTCGCGGCTGTTTGATTTATCGCGCGTGCTCGACGTGCCGATCGCGTTTTTTTACGACGACATGCCGGAGAGCGTCGGCGGACCACGCCCGCTTAGCCGCCCGGTGACCGGTTTTGGCGATCAGCAGGAAAGCTTCGGTGACGATACGTTAAACCGGCGCGAGACGCTGGAACTTGTGCGCGCTTACTATCGTATCACTGATGCCGGGGTGCGCAAGCGGGTTTTCGACCTCGTCAAGTCGCTGGTGCCCGAGGCCGGGCAATAAGGCCGGCCCGGCGCCGACCCTCCTCGAAGATGGCGACGCCGCCCCCGGGCGAGCCGATGACGCGCACCGAGGTGCGGTCATTTCTTGAAGCGCTGCAACGCGCCAACCCGGACCCGCGCAGCGAACTGGCGTATGCCGACCCGTTCACCTTGCTGGTGGCGGTGGTGCTGTCAGCACAGGCCACCGACGCCTCGGTGAACAAGGCGACGCCCGGGCTGTTCGCCGCGGCGCCGACACCGGCGGCGATGGCGGCGCTGGGCGCCGACGGCGTGGCCCGGCATATCCGCACCATCGGGCTGTGGCAGGGCAAGGCGCGCAACGTGGCGGAACTCTCCCGCCTGCTGGTCGAGCGCCACGGCGGCCAGGTGCCGCGCGACCGCGCGGCGCTGGAGGCGCTGCCGGGCGTGGGGCGGAAAACCGCCAACGTGGTGCTGAACGTGGCGTTCGGCGAGTCGACCATGGCAGTGGATACCCACATATTCCGACTGGGCAACCGCACCGGGATCGCACCCGGGAAAACGCCGCGGGAAGTGGAGGACGCGCTGCTCGAGCGGGTTCCGCCCGACCTGCTGCGGGACGCACATCACTGGCTGATCCTGCACGGGCGCTACGTGTGCAAGGCGCGCCGGCCGGAGTGCTGGCGGTGCGTGGGGGCGGCGTGGTGCAAGTATCCGGATAAGACGGCGGCATAGAAAGCAAGGAAGGCCAGGGCTCTGCCCTGGACCCGCAAGGGGGCAGCGGCCCCCTTGACCCCAATACTTAAGTAATGGGTTCCAAGGGGCCACTGCCCCTTGGCGGGTCCAGGGCAGAGCCCTGGCCTTCCTTGCTTCATCCCTGCGAACCGGCCCCTACAAAATGAACCGGCTCAAATCCCCCTTCTGCGCCAGCGGGGCGACGCGCTCGCGGACATAGGCAGCGTCCACCACCACCTTCTGGCCGCCGCGGTCGCTCGCCGTGAAGGAAATCTCCTCCAGCAGCTTCTCCAGCACCGTGTGCAGCCGCCTTGCGCCGATGTTCTCCACCCGGTCGTTGATGTCGGCCGCCAGATCGGCGAGCGCATCCACCGAGTCCTCGGTGAAGATCAGCGACACCCCCTCGGTGCCGATCAGCGCCTGATACTGCTTGATCAATGACGCTTCCGGCTCGGTCAGAATCCGGCGCAAATCCTCGCGTGACAGCGGCGCGAGTTCCACCCGGATCGGCAGGCGGCCTTGCAACTCCGGCAGCAGGTCGGCCGGCTTGGCGAGGTGGAAGGCGCCGGACGCGATGAACAGAATGTGATCGGTCTTGATCGGGCCGTGCTTGGTGGAGACCGTGGTGCCCTCGATCAGCGGCAGCAGGTCGCGCTGCACGCCCTCGCGCGACACGTCGCCGCCGCGGAAACCGCCCTCGGTGGTGCGGGCGCAGACCTTGTTGATTTCGTCGAGAAACACGATGCCGTTGTTCTCGGCATGCGCCACCGCGTCCTTCACCAGGCGGTCGTTGTCGAGCAGCTTGTCGGCTTCCTCGCGCTCCAACGCGCGGCGGGCCGCTTCCACGGTCATTTTGCGCGGCTGCGGCGGGCGGCCGAACATGCCTTTCATCATGTCGCCGAGATTGAGCATCTGGGCGGGCGGCATGCCGGGGATGTCGAACTGACCGATCGGGTTCACCGGCGCCTCGGCGACCGCCACTTCGATTTCGTTCTGTTCAAGCTCGCCGTTGCGCAGCATGCGGCGGAATTTGGAGCGCGTGTCGGCGGCGGCCTTCTCGCCGCAGAGCGCGGTGATCAGCCGCTCCTCGGCGGCGAGCTCGGCCTTCGCCTGCACCTCGCGGCGGGACGCGTCGCGCAGCATGGTGATGCTGACTTCGACCAGGTTGCGGGCGATGCTTTCCACGTCGCGGCCGACATAGCCGACTTCGGTGAATTTGGTGGCCTCCACCTTCAGGAACGGCGCCTGGGCGAGCCGGGCGAGGCGGCGGGCGATTTCGGTTTTGCCGCAGCCGGTCGGGCCGATCATGAGGATGTTCTTCGGCACCACTTCCTCGCGCAGCGCCTCGGGCAGTTGCTGGCGGCGCCAGCGGTTGCGCAAGGCGATGGCGACCGCCCGCTTGGCGTCGGTCTGACCGACAATGAAACGATCTAACTCAGAAACGATCTCGCGGGGCGAGTAGGTCGGGACGTCCATGTGGGTCCTAGCCGATCGTCTCGACGACGACCGAATGATTGGTATAGACGCAGATATCGCCGGCGATTTTCATGGCGCGGCGGGCCACTTGTTCGGCCGATAGGTCGGGCACCTCGATCAGCGCGCGCGCCGCGGCGAGCGCGTAATTGCCGCCCGAGCCGATGGCGATAATGCCGTCTTCCGGTTCCAGCACGTCGCCGTTGCCGGTGAGCGTGTAGGAGTGGTCGCGGTCGGCCACCGCCATCATGGCTTCCAGCCGGCGCAGATAGCGGTCGGTGCGCCAGTCCTTGGCGAGTTCCACGCAGGCGCGTTCGAGTTGGCCGGGGAAGCGTTCGAGCTTGGCTTCCAGCCGTTCCAGCAGGGTGAAAGCGTCGGCGGTGGCGCCGGCGAAGCCGGACAGGATGGTATTGCCCGGGCCGATGCGGCGCACCTTGCGGGCGTTGCCCTTGATGACGGTCTGGCCGAGGGTGACCTGGCCGTCGCCAGCCATGGCCACCTGCGCGCCGCGGCGGACGCACAGGATGGTGGTGCCGTGCCAGCCGATGGGATCGTGCGGGGAGGGAATGTTCATCCCGCGCCAGATGGCGCGCCGCCACGTGCCGGTGCAAGCACCCGCGCGCCTGGCGCAGCGCTGATCCGACAAGCCGGCGCATGTCGCGACGTTTGCCGCGCCGGACCGATTTGGGCTAGTGCTGCGTTTATGTCACGCAATGCAACTCTGACCCGGACCACGTCCGAGACCGACATCACCGTTACGCTCGACCTCGACGGCGGCGGCCGGGGCGAGATCGACACCGGCATTGGATTTCTGGACCATATGCTGACCGCGCTGGCGCGGCACGGCATATTCGATCTTGCCGTGCGAGCGAAGGGCGATCTGTATATCGATTTCCATCACACGACTGAGGATGTGGGCATCGTGATCGGCCAGGCGCTGGCGCGTGCTCTCGGCGACAAGCGGGGCATCAGGCGGTTCGGCCATGCCATGTGCCGATGGATGAGGCGTTGGCGGAGGCGGCGGTGGATTTGTCCGGCCGGGCTTTCCTGGCCTGGGACGTGGCGTTCGCGCGCGACAAGGTGGGCAGCATGGACACCGAATTGTTCGAGGAGTTTTTCCGCGCCCTGGCGTTCAATGGCCTGTTCACGCTGCATGTGACCCGCAAGGCCGGCAACAACGCGCACCATGTGGCGGAAGCCTCTTTCAAGGCGGTGGCCCGTGCCTTGCGGATGGCGGTAGAGCCGGATGCAAGGGCGGCCGGCGTTGTACCGTCGACCAAGGGTGCGCTATGATTAACGAATGGGGTCCAGGGGCCTCTCGGCCCTTGGCGGGTCCAGGGCAGAGCCCTGGCCTTTTCTTGTTTTTGCTATGAACACCTACACGGTCCATCTCCGGGCAGGCACCGCGCCGGTGCTCGTGCCCGAGTCCTTCTCCTGGCCAGCCGCGTTGCTAGGCCCGTTCTGGCTGGCGGTGCATAGCGCCTGGATCGCCGCCGGGCTGGCGCTTTGTGCCGAGGCGGCGGTTGTGGCGCCTCACGCAAGGGCCGCTGCGGGTTATCCTGGCGTCTGACGCTGGTCTGGGGTCTTGGTTTGTTCGGCCAGGATTGCCGTCGCGGCGCGCTGGCCCGGCGCGGGTTTGTCCTGTCCCATGTGGTGGCGGCGGCGACCGGGGACGATGCGGTGCAGCGCCTGCTTGACCAGCGGCCGGAACTGGTGCGGGAGGCGGTGGCGTGAGGGTTGCGGTGATCGATTATGGCAGCGGCAACCTGGCCTCGGCCTCGCGGGCGCTGGCGCTGGCGGCGGCCAGGGACGGCATCGATGCCCAGGTGCAGGTGACGGCTGATCCCGGCGCGGTGGCACGGGCCGACCGGATCGTGCTGCCCGGCCAGGGCGCCTTCGCCGATTGCGCCGCCGGCCTGTCCGCCATTGCGGGACTGCGCGAGGCGGTGCTGGCGGGGGTGGAGGCGGGAAAGCCCTTCCTCGGCATTTGCGTGGGCATGCAGCTGATGGCGGAGCGCGGGCTGGAACACGCGGTGACGCCGGGGTTCGGCTGGGTCCGCGGCGAGATCGCCGCCATGCATCCGGCGGGCGGGCTGCGCCTGCCGCAAATGGGCTGGAACGAACTGGTGTTCGAGCCGGGCGCGCACAAACTGCTGGAAGGGCTGCTGCCGGGCGATCATGCCTATTTCGTGCACAGCTACGCGCTGACCGGCGGCGATCCGGCGGAGTGCATCGCCACCACCGAGTATGGCGGCGACGTTGTGGCGATCGTGGCACGCGATAACCGGGCCGGCACGCAGTTCCACGTCGAGAAAAGCCAGGAGGTCGGCCTGCGCATCCTGGGCAATTTCCTGCGGTGGATACCCTAAGATGCGGACACCTTAGTGATGTCGGAAACCGGGCCTTTCCCGCCGGCAAAAATGGAAGTGGAGCGCGTCTCCAGCATTACCGACGACGATCTGGCGGCGCTGTGCGAGGCCGCCGATGCCGCCATCATCGACGGCGGCGGGTTCGGCTGGGTGCACCCGCCCGGCCGGATGGCGCTGGAGCGGTATTTCAAGGGGGTGCTGCTGGTGCCCGAACGGGAGTTGTTCCTGGCGCGTTCGGACGGCATCATCGTCGGCTCGGCGCAACTGGTGCGCCCGCCGCGCAACAACGAGGCGCAGGCTTTCGCCGCCACGCTGATGCACTCGTTTATCGTTCCGTATGCGCGCGGCCACGGCCTGGCCAAGCTGCTGACCGAGCGGGTGGAAGAGGCGGCGCGGGCGCTCGGCTATCAGGTGCTGAACCTGGATGTGCGCGAGACCCAGGAGGCGGCGATCGCGCTGTATGAGTCGCTCGGCTTCCTCCGCTGGGGCATCCACCCGGCCTATGCGCGGGCGGGCGGGCGCACCATTCGCGGCGTGTATTATTTCAAGCTGCTGCAGCAAGGCGGACGGGTGGCCGGATGGGACTGACGCTGTATCCGGCCATCGACCTCAAGGATGGTGCCTGCGTGCGGCTGCGGCGCGGCGAGATGGCCGACGCCACGGTCTATTCCGACGACCCCGGCGGGCAGGCGCGGGCGTGGCAGGATGCGGGCTGCCGCTGGCTGCATGTGGTGGACCTCAACGGCGCGTTCGCGGGCAGGCCGGTGAACGCCGACGCGGTGCGCGCCATCCTGGCGAGCGTATCCATTCCGGTGCAACTGGGCGGGGGCATCCGCGGCCTCGCCGGTATCCGCGCCTGGCTGGAGGCGGGGGTGCGGCGGGTGATCCTGGGCAGTGCGGCGGCGAAAAATCCGCCGCTGGTGAAGCAGGCCTGCGCGGCCTATCCCGGCCGCATCGCGGTGGGCATCGACGCGCGCGACGGGTTCGTGGCCACCGAGGGCTGGGCGGAGACGTCCAGCATGAAGGCGCTCGATCTGGCGCTGCGCTTCGAGGATGCCGGGGCGGCGGCGATCATTTACACCGATATCAGCCGCGACGGCATGCTGTCCGGGCTCAACCTGGAGCAAACGATCGACCTCGCGGCGCAGATTTCGACTCCGGTGATCGCCTCCGGCGGGGTCGGCAGCCTGGCGGATCTGGCGGCGCTGCAGCGGGCGGCGCGGTCGGGCGGGAAAGGGGTGATCGACGGTGTGATCGTCGGCCGGGCGCTGTATGACGGGCGGGTGGATTTGCGCGCGGCACTTGCCCTGCTCGCAAGCTGACCGGATCAATTGGCAAGTTGTCAGGGCGCGCCCCAGCAACAACACCCAGCCCTGTGTGATATTCGCTTGCGCCGGCACATAAAAACAGCGCAAAAACCGGGCTCAGAGGGGTCGCACCATGCTGAAACTGCGAGTCATTCCCTGCCTGGACGTGAAGGACGGCCGGGTCGTCAAAGGTGTCAATTTTGTTTCACTGCGGGACGCGGGCGATCCCGTTGAGCAGGCGGCGGTTTATGACGCCGCCGGCGCGGATGAACTGTGCTTCCTCGACATCACCGCCAGCCACGAAAACCGCGACACCATCGTCGATGTGGTCTCGCGCACGGCGGCACGGGTGTTCCTGCCGCTGACCGTGGGCGGGGGTATTCGGTCCATCGAGGATATGCGCCGCCTGCTGCTGGCAGGGGCGGACAAGTGCAGCGTGAATTCCGCCGCCGTGGCGCGGCCCGACCTGGTGGGCGAGGCGGCGCGGAAATTCGGCAGCCAGTGCGTGGTGGTGGCGGTGGACGCCAAACAGGTCGGCCCGGGATTGTGGCACGTGTTCACCCATGGCGGGCGGCGCGATACCGGCATCGATGCGGTGCAATGGTGCCGCCGGGTGACGGAACTGGGGGCGGGCGAGATCCTGCTGACCAGCATGGACCGCGATGGCACCGGGGCGGGGTTTGACCTCGATCTGCTGCGCGCGGTGTGCGGGGCGGTGCCGGTGCCGGTGATCGCCTCGGGCGGGGTCGGCACGCTGGCGCATTTCGTTGAAGGCGCGCAGGCCGGCGCCACCGGGCTGCTGGCCGCGAGCGTGTTCCATTTCGGTACCTTCACGATCGCCGACGTGAAGGCGGCGCTGGCGCAGGCCGGGCTGCCGGTGCGGCTGCCGCGCGCCGTGGCGCGGGCAGCCTGAGGAGCTTGCATGGCCAAACCGACGAAGAAAGCGTTCCCGAAGCTCGGCGGGAAGAAAAGCGGGGCACGGCAAAAACTGATCTTCGCCAAGCCGGTGGGCGCTGCCGTGGTCGGCGGCGACCCGCCGCCATTGGCCATCGGCGCCTCCGCTTCGGTGCTGGACCGGCTGTGGTCGGTGGTCATGAGCCGGCGCGACGCCGACCCGGCGAAAAGCCACTCCGCCCGTCTGCTGTCGCGCGGCACCGCCAAGATCGCCCAGAAATTCGGCGAAGAGGCGGTGGAATGCGTGATCGAGGCCGCCCTCGGCAATCGCGCGGCATTGGTGGCCGAGAGCGCCGACGTGTTGTACCACCTGTTGGTCATCTGGGTGGACGCGGGGGTGCGGCCGGACGAGGTGTGGGCCGAATTGCAGCGGCGCGAGGGGGTTTCCGGCATCGACGAAAAGGCGTCACGGGTGCGCGAACTGCCGCTCGCGCTCGGTGTGGAGACGAAAAAGATCCCCTGATGTGCCGTTGCCGCTTGTTTGCCCGGCCAGCGTTTGCGCAGAACTGGTAGCGCGCGTAGTTTCACCGATTCGCGGCGCGGGCGTATCTGCAGTAGATAAGCGACGCGCAAGGTGGAGGGCGGACGATGCCGGTCAGGGGCCTGGGTGAATACGACGACCAGAACGTCTTCGCGCGCATCCTGCGCGGGGAAATTCCGAGCCGGAAAGTCTACGAGGACGAGTGGGCCCTGGCCTTTCACGACATCGCGCCACAGGCGCCGGTGCATGTGCTGGTGATCCCGAAAGGGCGCTGGGTCTCCATTGCCGATTTCGCCGCCCGCGGCAGCCAGGGCGAGATCGCCGGGTTCTGGCGCGCAGTGGGGGCGGTGGCGCGGCAACTCGGCCTCGAGGAGCCGGGTTACCGGCTGCTGACCAATATGGGTGAGCATTCCCGCCAGGAAGTTCCGCATTTCCATGTGCACATCTTTGGCGGCGGCCCGCTGGGACGGATGCTGGAGCGGTCTGTTTTGGGCGGGTGAGGGCACGGGAGGCCTGGGTCTGCCTCCCGATCGGGGCGTCGCCCCGAACCCCACCAGGGGCTTTGCCCCTGGACCCCACCAAGGGCCTAAGGCCCTTGGAACCCACTACTTGGTTTTCTGACTCCAGGACACGGACCTGACCGTCAGTGTGAGGCGACTGCTGCGGGCGCGGGGCGGGCTGGTTGTAGTATTTGTCCATCAACTTCGACGTGCCTTCGATCGCGCCGGCGGCCAGGGCCTTGCTGAACGCGCCCACCGAGACGGCCCAGATCAGCACTTGCGGCGCGGTCGGAATGATCTCCGCCTCCACCGCCCAGGGCGAGAACCCGGTGAGGCCGGCAGCGATGGCATCACCGATTGCCGCGCCGGCCAGGCCGCCGATCGCGCCGGGGATCAGCACCGCATAGGAACTCGGCGTGTCGAGCCACTCTCCCAGACCGGGCACAAGGCCGACCGATACGACGACAGCACCCGCCACCCAGCCGAAGCCGGCCTGCAGGCCGGTCTGCAACGCGTCGTAGGACGCCAGCCCGATCAGCCACCCCGCCGACGAACCGGTCTGCGGTTCGGCCACCGTCGGCGGCGGCGGTGCCGCCGGCACGGTCTCTGCACGTGCCGCGACCGGCATGGTCAGCGCCACACAAAGCGCGAGGACGGTCGAAACTTTGGCCATGGTCGTCATGCGGTTTTCAACCCCCAGCGTTGCGCGACTATCCGGCCCATATCATGACCAAGCCGCAATTGAAAACCACGCGTTTTGAGCCGCGCCGCCGACGCCACCGCTTCACGCAATCGCGCGGCGTGACCGCGCGGTCAGACTGTTGACACAAGCATGACAGCGCCACAGTGTGATTGCCTCCGAGGGGAGCCCCGGCAGGGGGCTGAGATACCGTCCTGGCGATTGCTCGCGCCGCGCGGTGACCCTTTGAACCTGATCCGGGTCGCACCGGCGTAGGGACGGGAAAACGCGTGCCACCCCTCCTTCGTCCGGACACCCATACGAATTGAAGGGGGAGTACGCCCGTGACTGTTCAGCAGAAGCCCGCCGCCGTTACCACCGGCCCCGTCATCGGCAGCCGGAAAATCCATGCGAGTCCCGAAGGGCGCCCCGACATCCGCGTGCCGTTCCGGGAAATCGATTTGCATCCGACGGCGAATGAGCCGCCGTTCCGGATTTACGACACGTCGGGTCCGTACACCGACCCGGCCGCGCGCATCGATCTGGAGGCGGGGCTGGTGCCGCTGCGCAGCCCTTGGATCGAACGGCGCGGTTTTGCCGCCATCGCCCCGCGCGCGGTGAAGCCGGAAGACAACGGCAATATCGGCGACGACAAGCTGGTGCCGGAATGCCCGGCGCCGCGCACCGTGCTGGCCGGCGTTTCCGGCCGCCCGGTGACCCAGTTCGAATTCGCCCGCGCCGGCATCATCACCGAAGAAATGATCTATATCGCCCATCGCGAGAATCTCGGCCGGGCGCAGATGGCCGAAGGGGCGGCGGAGCGGCGGGCCGACGGCGAGGATTTCGGCGCCGCGATTCCGCCGTTCATCACGCCGGAGTTCGTCCGTGCGGAGGTCGCCGCCGGGCGGGCCATCATTCCGGCCAATATCAACCACCCGGAACTCGAGCCGGTCGTCATCGGCCGCAATTTCCTGGTGAAGATCAACGCCAATATCGGCAACTCCGCGGTGACGTCGTCCGCCGCCGACGAAGTGGAGAAACTGGTCTGGGCGATCCGCTGGGGTGCCGACACGGTTATGGATCTGTCCACCGGCCGGAACATCCACAACATCCGCTCGTGGATTCTGCGCAATGCGCCGGTGCCGATCGGCACCGTGCCGATCTATCAGGCACTGGAGAAAGTCGGCGGCGACCCGGACAAGCTCGATTGGGAGGTGTTCAAGGACACGCTGATCGAGCAGGCCGAGCAGGGGGTGGATTATTTCACCATCCATGCCGGCGTGCGGCTGGCCTATGTGCCGCTGACGGCCAAGCGGGTCACCGGCATTGTCAGCCGCGGCGGCTCGATCATGGCGCGGTGGTGTCTGGCGCATCATCGCGAGAGTTTTCTGTATGAGCGATTCGGCGATATTTGCGACATCATGCGCAAATACGACGTTTCGTTCTCGCTCGGCGACGGGCTGCGCCCCGGCAGCAATGCGGATGCCAATGACCGTGCCCAGTTCGCTGAGCTGGAAACGCTGGGCGAGCTGACCAGGGTGGCCTGGGACAAGGGGTGTCAGGTGATGATCGAGGGTCCTGGTCATGTGCCCATGCACAAGATCAAGATCAACATGGACAAGCAGCTGCGCGCGTGCGGCGAGGCGCCGTTCTACACGCTCGGGCCGTTGGTGACCGACATTGCGCCCGGGTACGACCACATCACGTCGGCCATCGGGGCGGCGATGATCGGCTGGTTCGGCACGGCGATGCTGTGCTATGTTACGCCAAAGGAACATCTTGGCCTGCCCGACCGCGACGACGTCAAGACCGGGGTGATCACGTACCGCATTGCCGCCCATGCCGCTGATCTGGCGAAGGGGCATCCGGCGGCGCGGCTGCGCGATGATGCGATCAGCCGGGCGCGGTTCGAGTTCCGGTGGGAGGACCAGTTCAATCTCGGCCTCGATCCCGACACGGCCAGGCGGTTCCATGATGAGACGATGCCGAAGGAGGCGCACAAGGTCGCGCATTTCTGCAGCATGTGCGGCCCCAAGTTCTGTGCGATGAAGATTACCCAGGACATTCGTGCCGATGCCGAACGCATGGCGGGGATGGAGGAAATGAGCGCGGTGTTCCGCGAGAAAGGCTCGTCGCTCTACGTACCTGAAGCGGATTGAAAGGGTCCAGGGGCCATGCCCCTGGTAGGGGTCCAGGGGGCAAAGCCCCCTGGTGGGGCGCGGGGCAAAGCCCCGCTAGGATTTACGCCTCCCGGTAATCCAGCAAAGTGAGTCCCACCAGAACAAAGCACACCGGCCAAACCCACCCCGCAATCCGCGCCCCCCGCCCGACCAGTCGCAGTTCCAGCCAGCGTGCCCAGCCGGCGGCGATGCCGAACAGTGCCAGCGGCGTGTGGGTGATTTCGATCAATAACTGGTCCTTGACGTTGGAGATATTGTGGCTGTGTGTCAGCAGCGCCGCGCCGCCGAGGACGCAGACCATCGGAAACACGTATGGCATCCATCCCCGCCGTATGCCGGTGAGCCGCACCCGCCATTCGAACAGGCCGAATACCACCACGAACAGCACCAGCAGCTTGTGCTGCAGCACTTCGACGTCGCGCAGGCTCTCCCAGAATCCGTTGGCGCCGATGGGCCAGACTTCGGGGTCGGAGCGGACGAACAGCAGGGCGGCCAACAGCAGGAACAGCAGCGGCCAGTGGCGGGCGGGGCGCCAGCCGGCGCGGTCGGCCAGCGCCAGCAGGCCTATCAGCAGAACGAACACGCCGGCCCAGTGATGGTTGAATTCCGACCAGGCGATGTCGGCGGCGTTGCGGACGGGGAAGAAGCCCGAGCCGGGGATGAAGGCGCGCGCCGCCGGGGCGGTTTCGGTTGCGGCCTCGGCGTCGAGTTTCGCTTGCAGCGCCGGCAGCGCCAGCGTGTCGTGGTCGGGCGAGGTCAGGCGCGGCCAGGCGGGGGCGTTGCGCTCGGCCACTTGCTGCCAGGTGACCCGGTCCTGCAGCAGGTCGACCGCGGGCGGGGCGGAGGTCAGGCCCGCGGCGGCGAAGAACAGGGCGATGCCCAGGCCGATCTCGACTTCGGCGAAGCGGCGCAGGCGCAGCACCGGCGTGGCCGGATCGCGGCGCAGCCGCTCAACGATGCGGAAATTGCCGAAGCCGAGCAGCAGCAGGGCGGCGAACATGACCGCTTTGGCGCTGGCCATGACGCCGTAGGCGGTGCCGTACACGGCGTCCCATTCGCCGATATAGAAAACGGCGAGGACGGCGGCCGAGATGATGAGGCAGCCCACGCCGGCCATCGACATGCGCGAGAAGCGGGCGCCGATCAGCCGCCAGGAGGCGCCGTCGTTTACCCGCGCGAGGGCGGCGATGAAGCAGGGGATGCCGCCGATCCAGATGGCGGCGCCGAACTGGTGCAGGGCGGAGACGCCGAGCAGGAGGGCGCGGTTGTCGAGCCGGGCGGCTGCGTGGGTGGTCATGGTGGCCGCCGCCAGTTCCACCGCGCCGGCGATCAGCAGCAGGCGGGCCGGTGCGCGCGGGCCGGCGCCCAGCAGGCTCACCGCCAGCACCAGCGAGGCCGCGATCTTGGTGAGGCCCGCGAGCGCTGACGCGGCGCCGAGCGCCTGCGGCAAGGTCAGGTCGACGGTGTCGGTGAGGATGACCGCCTGCATGGCGACGGTGATCGCCTCGCAGGTCGCCAGCGCCAGCGCCGCCCAGCCGGCGATGCGCGCTGTGTCGCGCGCGATGGCGGGGGCGGCGGTCAGACCGGCGGCGAGGGGGCGGACGAGAAGCAGCAGGAACAGCACGCCGCCCAGCGCCATCGATTGCGCCACGATGGTGCAGCCGTGCAGCACGACGCTGAGATAGCCGAACAGATCGACCAGCAGAGTCACGGCTCAGTTTCCCGTCACGGTGAACGCCACGTCGCCGCGGGTGATATGGCCGTCGATGGCCAGCACCTGCCAGCGCAGCGAATAGGCGCCGGGGGCGAGGTCGGAAGCGGTGGTGAGGATGTTGCCCGCGCCTTCGCCTTGGGCCGGCAGCACGGCCTGACTGCTGTCCGGGCGGGTGAGGGTGAGGCGGGAGCGGCCGGCGTCGATGCGGCTGTTGAAACGCAGCCGGATGTCGACATGGCCGGCGGCGACGACGCTGCGTGCGTCGGGCTGGCTTTCCAGCAGGATGGCATGCGCCTGGACAGGCGCCGGGACGCAGCCCAGGGCGGCGAGGACGGGCAGCACCCGCCAGCTTGGGAGCAGCATGGTTTCACATTTTCCTGTCGGGCGAATGGGCGCGGTTTAGCGCCGGCATGGGCGGGGTGTCCAATGCGGCGGCGCGCCCATCGTCGGCCGGCCCGCACACGGCATACATAAGAAAAATTGATCGAATACATCGAAATCACGCGTTGGATTCTTGGGACAACTCGTCCGATCGTCCAAACCTTGTTCCCAGGAGCGCCCGCATGTCCGAGCCGATTGCCGTGGCTGTCGCCATTCCCGCACGCCCCCCCGTGCCGGTATGGGCGCACAGCCCCATCCCCGGGCTGCTGCTGACTTGCGGCATCGCCGGCGCGGCGTATGGGCTGCGGCAAATCCCCGGGGTGGGCAGTTTCAGCCCGATGATCATCGCCATCCTGCTCGGCACGGCGCTGCACAACACGATCGGCACGCCGGCGCGGGCGAAGGCCGGCGTGGTGTTCAGCCTCAAGCGGCTGCTGCGGCTGGCGATCATTCTGCTCGGGCTGCAACTGACCACGCAACAGGTTGTGGCGGTGGGCGGGGCCGGCATGGCGATCATCGTCGGCACGCTGCTTGCGACCTTCCTGGTCACCAAGGCGCTGGGGCGGGCGTTCGGGGTCGACCGGGGGCTCACCGAGCTGATCGCCGCGGGCACATCGATCTGTGGCGCCTCGGCGGTGATCGCGACCAATTCCGTCACCCGCGCACCCGACGAGGACGTGGCCTATGCGGTGGCCTGCGTCACCGTGTTCGGCTCGCTGTCGATGTTTCTCTATCCTGCCTTGCCCGGCCTGCTGCACCTGGACGCGCATCATTTCGGGCTGTGGAGCGGCGCCTCCATCCACGAAATCGCCCAGGTGGTGGCGGCGAGCTTCCAGGACGGGCGGGATGCCGGCGAGTTCGGCACTATCGCCAAGCTGAGCCGGGTGATGCTGCTGGCGCCGCTGGTGCTCGGGCTCGGCATGATCGCGACCTGGCGGCCGGCGGCGGATGACGATCGGCGGGTGCGGGCGCGGGCGCCGATGCCGTGGTTCGTGTTCGGTTTCATCGCGCTGATCCTGGTGAACAGCACGGGCGTGGTGCCGGCGGAGGCCAAGCATTTTCTCCTGCCGGCGACCACCTTCCTGCTCACGGTCGCGCTGGCGGCGATGGGGCTGGAGACCGATATCCGCAAGCTGAAGGCCCGTGGCTTGCGGCCGCTGGCGCTGGGGGCGGCGTCGTGGCTGTTCATATCGGGATTCAGCCTGGTTCTGATCGAGCTGGTGTATTGATGCGGCGATGACCCTGGACCAGCTGCGCGTGTTCGTCGCCGTCGCCGAGCGGTTGCACGTGACCCAGGCGGCGGCGGCGCTGAACATGACGCAGTCGGCGGCGAGTGCTGCGATCGCGGCACTGGAAACCGGGCTTGGGACCAAATTGTTCGATCGGGTCGGCCGTGGCATCGCGATGACCGAGGCCGGCCGGCTGTTGCTGCCGGAGGCCAAGGCGGTGCTGACCCGGCTGGCGCAAGCGGAGCAGGCGCTGGACGATCTGCAGGGGCTGCGGCGCGGCCATCTCAGCTTGCACGCCAGCCAGACCATCGCCGGCTACTGGCTGCCGCCGCTGATGCACCGGTTCCGCGAACTCTGGCCGCGCGTGACGTTGTCGCTGGTGATCGGCAATACAGCGCAGGTGGCGCGCGCCGTGCTGGAGGGCGATGCCGATCTCGGCTTTGTCGAGGGCGATGTCGAGGACCCGCTGCTGGCGCGGAGTCCGGTGGCTGCCGACCGGCTGGTGCTGGTGGTCGGCGCCGGGCATCCCTGGGCTGGCCGGGCCGGGCTGGAGGCGGGCGATCTGGCCGCGACCGGCTGGGTGCTGCGCGAGCGCGGCTCGGGGACGCGGCAGGTTTTCGAGGCGGCCCTGGCCGGATTTGGAGTCGATCCGGGGCGGCTCGATGTGCGCATGGAACTGCCGTCGAACGAGGCGGTGCGGTCGGCGGTGGAGGCGGGGGCCGGGGCGACGGTGATTTCGCGGCTGGTGGCGGCGGCGGGGATTGCGTCGGGCTCGCTGGTGGAACTGAAGCTGGATTTGCCCGAGCGTAGCTTCACAGTGCTGCGCCATGGCGATCGGGGGCGCTCGCGGGCGGAGGCGGCGCTGCTGGCGCTGATCCGGTGAAGGAAGGCAAGGCCAGGGCAGAGCCCTGGCCTTGCCTTCCTTCACCGGACCAGCGCCTTGCGCGCCGCCCGCGATGCGCAGACATTCCCCTGTTTCCGGCCCTCTGTTGGACCCGCCATGACCGCCTTGCCCGACGACGACGAGGAAGACGCGCCACGCCTGCCCCCGGGGACGAAGAACTACATGACCCCCGCCGGCCATGCCCGCCTGCGGGACGAATTGAACCAACTGTTGCGGGTGGAGCGGCCGAAGATCGTCGAGATCGTTTCGTGGGCGGCGGGCAATGGCGACCGCTCGGAAAACGGCGATTACCTCTATGGCAAGAAGCGGCTGCGCGAAATCGACCGCCGCGCGCGTTGGCTGGGCAGGCGCCTCGACATCGCCGAGGTGGTCGACCCGTCGCAGCAGACCAACCGCGACCGTGTGTATTTCGGCGCCACCGTGACCTTCGCAACCGATGACGATACCGAACGCACCGTGACCGTGCTCGGTGCCGACGAGGCCGATATCGCGCGCGGCGAGGTCAGTCTGTTCTCGCCGATTGCCCGCGCCCTGCTGGGGGCGCGGGTGGGCGAGGTGGTGAAAATGCATACGCCGCGCGGCGTTGAGGCTGTCGAGGTGCAGGCGATCAGCTACCCCGCGGCGGCAATCGCGGTGAAATAGGCGTCGGCCCAAGCCGGTTGCGGCCATGTATGACAAGGCGTTGACGCGGCGTTGACGGATGCCGCGCGCAGGTCTGCGGAATATTCACGCGGCGGGAGACGCAGCGAGGTCGTGACCTGGTCGTGTTTTCGGGTACGATGAAACCCCAATGAGACCCGGCGGACGCGGACGGGTAGCGACGGAGCGGGGGACGGGGTGAGAGTTGTGGGGGGGCGGATGGCGGCGCGCGATATGACACCTTGGAAAGCTGCTGCGCAGGCATTGCGCCGGGGAGTGCCGGTCGTGGCCGGGCTTGCGGCGCTGGCCGGGGCGGCGCTTTTTCATGCGCCATCCGCCGCAGCGCAGGAGCCGGCGGCGGCGCCTGCCGCGGCGCCGGAGCCGGCGGCGCAGCCGGTGCTGCGGATTGTCGAATATGGCGCCGGCAGACGGATATTCGATCGTTTTGCCGGTGACCTGGTGTCCGTCGCCGGCCCGGACGTGATGACCGAAATAACCCATGCCACCACGCTTGCCGAGTACCAGGCGTTCTGCCAGCTCGTGCCCGGCCGGGGCCCCGACATCCTGCTGACCACCAGGCGCATTTTCCCCGACATCGCCTATGACTGCGCCAAGAACGATGCCCAGAGTCTGGCCGAGGTCCAGCTTGGCCGCGGCGCCCTCGTTCTTGCCGTGCGCAAGGGCAGCGAACTGACGGAACTCACGTCCAGGCAGGTCTACCTCGCGCTGGCCCGTGATGTTCCGTACGAGAACGAATTCCGCCGCAACACCTCGGTCCGCTGGTCCGATGTCGACCGGTCGCTGCCGGCGCAGGACATCCGCTTCCAGTTGCCGGCACGCGACGCCGGCGGGCGGACGATGTTCAACGCCCTGGTGCTGGAGGCGGGCTGCCGAAAAGAGCAGATGGTCAAGCTGATCTTCAACGCCCAGCACCGGACCGCCCGCTGCGTCACCACGCGCGTCGACCGGGTGAGGGAGATCGCGCGTGGCCATGCGGTGGAGGAGCTGCTGGATGCGCCGGTCGGCACGGTGGGTCTGGTGGGATACGCCGACGTGGCGCAGTCCGACGGCAAACTCGTGGCCCTGGCGCTGGACGGCGTGCAACCGACGCCGGAGACGATCGTGGACGACAGCTACGACGTGTCCGGCTCCTTCTGGCTGTATGCACGGCGTGGCCAGCCGGTAGCCTCCCCGGTGGTGGATGCGGCGGTGAAGCGCATCATCGACATGGCAGACAGCGAGGCGACGATCGGGCCGGACGGCCTGCTGGTGAGCCTGGGCATGCTGCCGCTGCCGGCCGAGGAGCGGGAGGCGCAGCGGGCCGCGCTGGACGGCACGACGGGGTATTATTATGGCTTTGGTCCGGTCGTCGGCTGGGTGGCGTCGGCCGCCACCAGCGCCTGGAACCTCGCCGGGCTGAGCTATGGCGAGCTCAATCCGCCCAGCTCGGCGCAGTCGATCGACCTGACGAAGCTGATGGATATCGCCGGATACAAGATCAAGGAGTTCGATACGAAGGTCGGCATCATCCCCGGCGCGGACATGACATTCGGCATCGCCCGCGAGATGTCGGCCGGCGACCTGGAATACCTTGAGCGCACGTTGTACCGGGACTGGCGCAGGCGCCCCGGCCTGCTGTCGGCGATTCAGCGACGCATCGTCCGTACCATCATCGATGTGAGTTCGACCGAAGGATATCAGGTCAGCAAGGTGGAAATCAGCCTGTTCCCGTTGCCATCGGTGACCCTGATCGTGACCCCGACGGCGGACGTCATGGGGCCGGAGACGACCGCGATCATGCAGGCCATCGAGCGCGTACAGGATCGCATTACCGAGAGCGTGCGCTAGGCAGAGTTTCGCAGCGTGCCGCACCGAACAGGACGAAAACATCGTGCCAGCGCAAACCGGTTTGGGTTTCAAGACGTGCGCAAACCTCCAGTGGTTTGCGCAGGAGGATGGGCAGCATGAGCAGGCATCATAGGATGTTTATGTCACCCCGCTCGGGAGGCCACCCGTGATGCGCACGGCCTTGGGCTGGCTGCGTCCGGGTGTGCGCGTGGCAGTGTTCGTTCTGGCGGCCGCCGTCGTGGCGGCAGGCGTGTGGCACGCAAGGCCGCCGCATGACCTGACCATCGAGGCCGGGGCCGTCGGCGGCAGCTATTACGACAATGCGGTGCGCTACCGTGCGGTGCTTGCCACGCGCGGCATCGATTTGCATATCGTTTCGAACAACAACACCCTCGATATCGTCAAGGACGTGGCCAACCCCGACGTGCCCATCGATGTCGGGTTCATTGCTGAGGACGTTTCCGCGGTCCGCGACTCGGAGGTGTCGATTATCAGCCTCGTCCAGTTGCAGCCGATGTTCGTTTTCGCCAGCGCCGATCTGGGCCGGCGCAGCGTGCTGGACGATTTGCGCGGCCGCCGGATCGTGACGCTGCCGCGCAACAGCGCAACGGCCAGTGCGGCACTGCGCGTTTTCGAACTGCTCGACATTAACGAGGAGAACTCGTCGTTCACCTTCCTGCCGCTCGAGGATGCCGTGCGGGAACTGCGGGCGGGGAAATTCGACGCCGGCGTTTTCATGCTCTCCCCGGAGAACAAGCTGATCCGCGCGATGGCCGCCGATACCGGGCTGCACATGGTGCCGTTCAGCGAAGTGCGCGCCATCTCCAATCAGCTGCCGTATCTGCGCCCGGTGGTTCTGCCCCGCGGCATCTATAACATCGCTGACGCCATCCCGCCGAACGACACGCCGATGCTGGCCGCCTCGGTGGGGGTGGTAGCGCACAGGGGCCTGCATCCGTGGCTGGTCTATTCGCTGCTCGAGGCGATCGCGAAGACCCATCGCGGCGACACGTTGATCAGCGAGGCCGGCGATTTCCCCACCATCGTCGGCAGCCAGCTGGAGGTGGATCCGGTTGCGGCGATTTGGTACAAAACCGGATTGCCCTGGGTCTGGCGCGAATTGCCGCCGCTATGGGCAAGCTTCGTGGACCATTATGAGCCGCAAATTCTCGGCACGATTGTGCTCGGCGCGCTCGTGGTCTGCGGCGCCTTCATCGCCGAGATATTGAACCTGCTGCTTGGTACGCTCGCCTGGATATTCCACCGGCGCCCCCGCGCCTGAGCGGGCGCCGCGTCCGGGTCAGAGGGGGGCGATGCGCAGGACGTGCGCCTCGATGAACCGGTAGGGGCCGACGGCGAGCAGACCGCATTCCTCGGCGCGCGCCCAGGTTTCCGGCGGCAGCAGCGCCGCCTTGCCCGGCTGCATCAGGACGTGGCTGGCGATCAGCGAGGTGCAGCCCAGCCCCTGCTCCGCCAGCATCGCCCGGGTGCGCGCCAAGCCGATGATGGTGGAATGGGTGATCAGGGCAGTGCCGCCCGGTCGCAGATGGTCCCCTAGTCCGGCAAGGAATGGGTCCATCACCTGGCGCCCGTCCGGCCCGCCGGTTGCCCAGGATGCGATGCGCCTGGCGTCGACCGGCTGGTCGGTCGGGAATTGCGGCAGGTTCGCAACTACCAGGTCGAAGCGCTCGCCCGCCAGCGGTTCCCAGATGCTGCCCAGGCTCAGGCGGGTACGCGCGGCAAGCGCCAGCCGGCCAAGCAGCGCCTCGGCGGCGCGGATGGCGGCGGGATGGCTGTCCACGCCGCGCAGCCCGCTAATGCCGCGCAGCGCGAGGCTGGCCAGCAGCACGCCGCTGCCGATGCCGATTTCGGCCGCCTCGCTGCCTGGCAGCGGATCGGGCAGGCACTTGATGGCCTGCAGCAGCATGCCGGTGTATTCGCTCGGCATGAACGGATCGGCCGATTGGCCGATCTCGCTTGCCTGGTCCCAACCGTCCATCAATATCCTCTTTCCGCGTATGGGGCGGAGACAGCCTGGTGCAGGGGGCGCTACCGCCGCGGGGCGTGGGATGTCGGTCAGTTTGGCGCGGGGTGACGGCAGATACCCCGCCGGGTCGCAACGCTGCTCCTAATTGCAGGCATTTCATTCCCCTCCGGTTGCTTTGTTGTCTCATCGATAGAGGTAGGGGATCGGCGGCCTGGCGACAACCGGGATGGCGACAGTCGGGTGAAGAAGGCAAGGCCAAGGCTCTGCCCTGGACCCGCCAAGGGTCGGGAGGCCCTTGGAACCCATTCGTTGTTAGCCCGCACGCGATCCGCGGGTTACCAGCCGGTGGCGGAGACGGTCGACGAGCAGAAATGCACCCTGCAGCAGGCAGGTGAAAAAAAGAATAACCGCGCCGAACAGCAGCAGCCGGTCGCCCAGATCACTCAGCGCCTGCGCATGCCGCAGTGTGACCGCCACCGCCTCGCTGACGCCGATCGCGGCTCCGGTCGAGGAGGACATCACCAGCACAAAGAATGCCCGCGCGAGGGCCGGCAGGAACAGCAACGCCAGCTCATGCGCGCCGGCCCGCCAATGCCGTATCGCCTCCAGCCCGGTATCGGAGACATAGGCGGCGGCATACACGACGAGCGAAAGCACCACCACGACCGGACCGTGCAGCGGCACATGCCATGGGCCCAGTATGGCGGACGCCGGAAGCAGGTTCAGCAGGAAGAACATGACCACGAAGCTGGGCGCCAGGCGCAGGAGCCCGGTCAGCGCGCCGGCCAGCCGGCCCAGCGCGCCGCCGCCCAGCCGCAGCAGGGCCAGCGGGCCGCCGAACGCCAGGCCGAGCAATAGCGCCGCGCCGGCGATGGAAATATTCAGCAGCAGACCATCCAGGAATTCCGGTACGAAACCGGCCAGCATTCCCCCGAGGTTCATACTGCGGTTTCCGCCGCTTCGAACCGGCGGCGCGCCGCTTCGCCAGCCCAGACGACCACGCCCACCACGGCCGAATAAAACAGCAGCAGCACGGTGAAAATAGTTACCCGGTCACTGGAGAACGAGGCGATATCGGTCAGCGAATCCAATAGCTCCGGCACGCCGATCAGGCTGGCGATGGAACTGCCCCTGGCGGCGTTGACCATGAAAGCAAGCACCTGCGAGCCGGCGTCGCGCATCGCGAGGCGCAACGGCACCGGGCCGCGGGTGCGCGCCTGCCGCGCCCGTGATGCTTCGGCCACCGCCGGGCCGGCATAAGATGCATTGTACAGCCCGATCACCAGCACCGCGACCAGCATGGCAACCGTGACGGAGTAAGGCACCAGCGCACTGGCCGCGACATAGCCCAGGAACATCATCAGCACGATCGGCGAGGACTGCCCCACCAGGGTCAGCAGGCGTACTGGCAGGCGCAGCACCGGGCTGCGCGCGGTCAGCGCCGCCGCGATCGCCAGCGTCAGGCCGAAGGTGGCGGCCAATGCACCGGTTACCAGCACCAGCGAATTCACCAACCCGTCGAGGAACAGCCGCAGCGCCGCCGTGGTGGTGAGCATCGGCAGATCGATGCGCAGGCCAAGTGTGGCCTGCAGCCACTGTTCCGCGGCCTCGACGGCAGGGGCGATGCGCGTCGGCAACAGCGCGCTGTCGACCGGCCCGGCCAGGCAGGACGCCACCGGGGCGCCATCGGCGCCAACGCAGGCGGCGGTGCGCCAGGCTTTCCGCTGCGCGAGCAGGAAGGCCAGCGGTGCACCGTTGCGGACGGCGAGGTCGATAAACACGCTGTCGCGGTGAAATTCCAGGCTCAGCAGTTCCAGCAGCGCGGCCAGCCGCTCGGTGCCGCTACGCGGCACCGCCATGCCCCAGGGCAGCGGGGAGAAGCTGAACTTGACCGCGAAGCGGGCGGCAAAGACCGGGTCGGCCAAGGCGGCGGCGAAAAAACTGTCATCCTGGGCCGCCAGGCTGCAGGTGCCGAGCCGCAGCGCATTCACCAGGTCGGGCGGCTGGTCGAACAACAGCAAGCGCACGCCGTGCCTGGTCAGCGCCGCGTTGGTGCTGTTGCCGACACTGACGCAGACCGTGGCGCCGGCCAGGTCGCTCCAGTCGGAGATGGGACGCACCTGCGGGCCCACCAGCACGGTGCGGGATTCATAGTAGTGCGGCCGGATGAAGCGGATTTCGCCGTCGCGCTGGCTGGTGTGGCCCATGGTGGCGATGACCAGGTCCACGCCGCCTTCGCCCAGGGCGGCGATCCGGTTGGCCGAGGTGACCCGCCGGAACGCCGCCGCGACCCCGAGCCGGGCGGCGATCGCGCGGGCGATGTCGGGCTCGAAGCCGCTCGGCGCGTCGATGGGTCCGGTCCCGAACACCGGATAGTCGCCGCGCACACCGACCACGATGCGTCCGGCGCACAGAATGGCGGCCAGCCGGTCGGCGGGGGGGTGGCAAGTTTGCGCGGCATCGGCACGGGCCTGGGCGAGCAGGGCGGCGATCGCGGCTTCGGTGGCGTCGGCCGCCGCCGACGGACGCGCGGCCAGCAGCGCCAGGACGACGATGATCAGCGCAAGCATCCGGCCGGCCGCGCGCGAGGCCCGCAATTCAGGCATTGGGAAGAACGGCCCCCGCGATTGGGACGGCGCTGTGGCAGGCGCCGCGTGCCGCCACCCGACCACGAAGCGGCGGCCATGGCAATCCGGGGGGTTGCCACCGCGCAAGCGACATGCAACGAAGCCGCTCATGTTTCCCGGCCCGATAGCGGGCCGGCATTCCTGGTTCGTCCTCCGGCCGACAGAGCATAGCATGGACATTCGCGACCTCTCCAAGATCCCCGCAGCGGTCCTGGTTTCGGGTATAGTCTTTTTCGTCGCCGGGCTGGTCAGCGACCTGGTCGTGCACGTGTCGGTGCCGAATCAGCTCGCCATTCGCATTGAGGAGCCGCCGCCGCCCCCGCCGCCTCCCGGTGCAGCCGAGCCGGTGGCGTCGATCGCGGTCAGGCTTGCCAAGGCGAATGTGGCCGCCGGCGAAGCCTTCGCCGCCAAGGGCATTTGCGCCGTCTGCCACTCGTTTGACGAGGGCGGCAAGGCGAAGGTCGGGCCGAACCTGTACAACGTCGTCGGCGGACCGCACGCCCACATGGCAGGGTTTCCGTATTCGGACGGGATGAAGGCCAAGGCGGGCAACTGGACCTTCGAGGAGTTGGACACCTGGCTGACCAAACCCTCCGCTTACGTGCCCGGCACGAAGATGACCTTCCCCGGCATTCCCGACCCGCAGACCCGGGCCAACGTGATCGCCTGGCTGCGCACCCTCTCGCATGACCCCGTGCCGCTGCCTGAGGTGACGGAGGCCGCTCCGGGCGCTGCCGGGCCGGCCGCGTTGCCGCCGGTAGGGCCGATGCTGGCCAGCGCCGATCCCAAGGCCGGTGAGGCGTTTGCAAAGACCATTTGCCTGATCTGCCATACCGTGAATGAAGGCGGGCCGGCGATCATCGGGCCGAACCTGTATAACGTGGTGGGTGGGCCGCACGCCCATATGACGGGGTACGCCTATTCGGCGGCGATGAAGGGCAAGTCCGGGCCTTGGAACTATGAGGAACTCAACCGGTGGCTTTACAAGCCGTCGGAATACGCCCCAGGTACTAAGATGGCGTTTCCGGGGATTCCGAATGCGCAACTGCGGGCGAACGTGATTGCCTGGCTGCGCAGTCTTTCGCCGGATCCGCAGCCGCTGCCGTAAAAGGAAGGCCAGGGGCTTTGCCCCCTGGACCCCATTACTTTTTAGACGGTTGCTACACGAAGGGGGTGAGGAGGTGAACCGGTTCACCTGCTCACCCCCTTCGTGTAGCAACCGTCTGAAGTAGCGGGGTCCAGGGGCCTCTCGGCCCTTGGTGGGGGTCCAGGGGGCAAAGCCCCCTGGCCTTGCTTTACGCCGGCACCAGCCCGGTCAGATGCGCAATATTCTTCCAGAAAATCCGCGCATGCGCCAACGGCCGCGCCCGCACCAGTTCCTTGTTCATATACGCGTCCCAGGTCAATTGCTGCACGTCGGGGTCGCGGCAGATGGTGACGAAGCGTTCGCGCCGTTTGTCAGTTGTGTACCAGTAGTCCTGCATGATCCCGAGAATCCAGAACACCGCGCCATGCGTGCGCATGAAGCGCTTGCGGGCGGAGGCGAGCGCGCGGGCGTCGCCGGTGGCGAGGAATTCGTCGGTCGCGTCGGCCGCGAGCCGGCCGCCGGTCATGGCGTAGAAGATGCCCTCGCCGGAGGCGGGCGCGACCACGCCGGCGGCATCGCCGGCCAGCACCAGGTCGCGGTTGTTGTCCCATTTCTTCAGCGGGCGCAGCGGAATGGGGGCACCTTCGCGGCGGATGGTTTCCTGCCCGTCCAGCCCGGCCACTTCGCGCAACTGGCCGACCGCGCCGCGCAGCGAGAACCCTTTGTGGGCGCTGCCGGTGCCGACGCTAGTGATGTCGCCGTGCGGAAAAATCCAGCTGTAGAAATCGGGCGACATCCCGCCGTTGTAGTAGACATCGCAGCGCGCGCGGATCGAAATCGGCGGCGCGCGGCGAGCGGATGATTTCGTGGTAGGCAAATACGTAGGGCACGCGGTCGGCGCCCGGGATGTTGCTCTGCCGCGCCACCTGCGAGAGCGCCCCGTCGGCGCCGATGATGGCGCGGGCGCGCACCCGTTCGGGCGCGGCATCCCGCGGCGCGGTCTTCGGATGGTAGAAAATCTGCGACACACCGTCATCGCCGCGTTCGATCCGCTCGAACGTGCCGGCACGGCGCACGGCGCCCGCACTGGCGGCGCGCTCGCGCAGCCATTCGTCGAAGAACTCGCGGTCCACCATGCCGACAAAGCCGCCGTCGATCGGCATGTCGACATGCCGGGAGGTGGGCGAGACCATGCGGGCGGAGGTGACCTTGGCGACCAACATGTGGTCGGGGATGGCGAATTCCTGGATGCAGCGTGGCGGAATCGCGCCACCGCATGGCTTGATCCGGCCAGCCTTGTCGAGCAGCAGCACGGACCGGCCGCGCCTTGCCAGGTCGGCCGCCGCCGTCGCGCCGGCCGGACCGCCGCCGACAATCACCACATCGAACGTTTCAAGCTCAGACATAGCCCTTACCACCCCCTTATGCCGGCATCGCCGGCGACCACCAATTCCGCTTCCGCACCGCCGTGCGCCGGCGCGCCGACGCGCAGCGCCAGCATGCCGGCGACCAGGAACAGCACCGCCTGCGCGGTGAACACGGCGGCATAGGCCGCCACCGGTGCGCCAAGCAAAGCCTTTGCCAGATCGACCGCGCTGCTGCCCGCCATGCTGCCCAGACCGAAGGCCAGCGCCTGCGCCGCCCCCCACAGCCCCATGCGCACGCCTTCGCGCGCTGCCCGCCCGCTGCCGGCCAGTTGCATCATCGCGGCGATGGCGGCGGCGCAGAAAAATCCGTTCGCCACGCCGAGCAGGAAAAACGAGCCGGCCAGCGGCCAGCGCGGCCCGACCGAGCCGGCGGTTGCCATCGCCAGCAATCCAATGGTCGAGGCGAAGCAGCCCAGCGCCATCCAGCCGCGTAGCGAGCCGAAGCGCCAGCGCGCCGACGCCAGGCCGGCCAGGGCGAGCAGGATCATGCCGGTCAGCACGCCGCCGTGCTGCACCCCGATCAACTGGGTGGACTGGCCCGGCGGCAGATGGAACACCGCGCCGGCGAAGGGCTCGATGATCAGTTCCTGGGCGCTGTAGGCCAGCATGGAAACGAACACCAGAACGGCGAAATGGCGGACCTGCTGCTCGCCCCAGACCTGGCGGAAGGCGACCGCGAAGGGCGGCTGTGGCTCGGCCGGCGCGGCGGGACCGGCCGCGCCTTCCATGCCCCATACCGCGAGCGTGGTCAGCGCCAGCGCCAGCGCGCCGACGGCTGCGGTGACCTCGATCAGGCGCAGGCCGGAGAACGGCATCAGCAGCTTGCCGCCGATGCCGGCGGTGAGCGCGATGCCCAGGATCATCATCAGCCAGACGAGGGAGGCCGCCGCCGGGCGGCGCGGCTCGTCCACCCGCTTGGCCAGCAGTACCAGCAGCGAGGTGCCGGCAGCCCCCACGCCGATGCCGATCAGCGTGTAGGCAAGCACCGCGAGCGTGATGCCGCCGAGCAACGAGCTGCCCATCCAGGCGGTGGCCAGCGCCGCCAGCACGCCGCCGCCCGCCAGCAGCGCCATGCCGCCGACGATCCACGGCGTGCGCCGCCCGCCCACGTCCGAGCCATAGCCCAGCCTGGGCCGCAGCACCTGCAGAACGTAATGCCACGCCACCAGCGTGCCGGGCAGCACCGCCGGCAGCATCAGCTCGATCTGCATCACCCGGTTCATGGTCGAGGTGCACAGCACGACGATGGCGCCGAGCGAGGCCTGCACCAGGCCGAGCCGGACGATGCCGGTCCAGCCGATGCGCCGCTCGCCCGCCACCGTGCTCATGACGCGCCAGCCACCAGCGGGCCGATGGCGAAGGCGCTGACCAGCATGCCGATGACATAGAGCGTCGTGCCGGTGGCGTTGTACCAGGGCGCACGGGCGCGCGGCTGCTGCAGCCAGCGGGCCATCAGCACGAACTGCGCCAGCAGCAATGCGACGATGATGCCGGCATGCACCGGACTGCCCCAGGCGAGCAGCAGGCCGATGACCACAATCTGCGGCACCGCCATGACCACGCAGGCCAGTTTCGCGGCACGCTCGACGCCGAGCTGCACGGGCAGCGAGGCGACGCCCATTTCGCGGTCGCCCTCGACCGATTTGAAGTCGTTCAGCGTCATGATGCCGTGCGCGCCGGCGCTATAGAGGAAGGCCAGCAGGAACACCCGCCAGTCCGGCACGCCGCCTTCCATGACCGCCGCCCCGGTGATCCAGGGCAGGCCTTCATAGCAGCCGCCGACGGCGGCGTTGCCCCACCAGCCGTTCTGTTTCAGCCGCACCGGCGGCGCGCTGTACAGCCAGGCCAGCACCAGCCCTGCGGAGGCGGCGAACAGCACGAACGTGCCGATGGCGGCGGCCAGCGCCAGCGAGGCGGCCGACCAGCCGATCGCCAGATACAACCCCATGCGGCCGGGGATGCGGCCGGAGGGGATCGGCCGGTCGGGCTCGTTGATGGCGTCGACATGGCGGTCGTACCAGTCGTTCACCACCTGGCTGGTGGCGGTGAGCAATGGGCCTGCCAGCACCACGCCGGCGGCGATCACCGCCCATTTGCCGCTGGCCGACTGGCCGGACGAGGCGATGCCGCACCCGAACGCCCACATGGGCGCGAACCAGGTGATCGGGTGCAGGACTTCAAGGGCTGCCGGCATGGCCGGGCGTTCGGCGGCGGAGTGCACGTTCATCCTTCGTGTCCGGGCTCGTGATCGAGCTCGCCCAGGCCATAGCGGCGCAGTTTCGAATACAGGCTTTGCCGGCTGAGGCCGAGCATTTCGGCCGCCGAGGCGCGGTTGTCGTTGGTCAGTTCCAGCGCGGCTTCGATGCACAGCCGCTCGATCACATCGGTGGTCTCGCGCACCAGGTCCTTGAGGGCGACGCGGCCGACCAGTTCGGTGAGCTGCTCGACCGAGCGGGGCAGCTCGCGGCCGGCGCGGACTTCGGACAGGCGCCGGCCGACGTTGCGGATGGCGAAGCCGAAACACGGCGCCTCGCCGTTCATCACCGCGACCGCCGAGATTTCGACCTCGGCGGTGGCGCCGTACTCGCTGCGCAGCGTGGTGGCGAACAGGCGGACCGAGCCGCGCTGGCGTAGATTGGCGATCAGCACATCCATCTCGACCCCGGGCCGGCCGACCCAGCGCTCCAGCGCCTCGCCGCAGGCCTGTTCCTCGGTGGCGAGCTGGGCCATGTCGAGGAAGGCGGCGTTGGCGGCGAGGATGCGCCCGTCCGGGCCGGTGACGACGAAACCGTCGGGGCCGTTCTCGATCAGCTTCAAAATCTTCGACCTGACGCGTGGCAGCTCGGCCGGCTCGGCGGCGGCCGCCGCCGACTGGGTGCCGGCGAGGCGGACCAGCAGCAATGCGGTGCTCTCCTGGCGGAACAGCGAAGCGAATACCCGCACCTCGCGGGCGGGGTCGGCGACGCGGGCGCGCACGTCGTCGACCCGGCCGGAGGCACGCACGCCGGCCAGCAGGTCGCGGACGGCCTGGCCATCCGCGGGGTCGAACACATCGGGGAAAGCGCGGCCGACCAGGCGCCGGCCGGTCTCGCCGAACAGCTGGCGGGCGGCCGGGTTGGCTTCAGTGACCTTGTGGGTGAACGCATCGAGCACCAGCACCGGCTCGGCCGACATTTCGAACAGCAGCCGGTAGCGCATTTCGACATGGCGCAGGCGCGCGTAGTCGCGCTCCACCGATTGCTGGGCGTCCACCAGGCGTTGCTGCAAGGCGGAGATGGCGCGTAGGTCGCGGCCGAAGGCCACCACCGGCCTGCCGGTGCCCGCCCGCATGGCGGAGAACAGCACCGGCACGCCCTCGCCGCCCGGCGAGGCCTGGTTGATGTGGCGCCAGCGCGGCGCGGCGCCGGCGGCGGCATCATGCAGCAGACTGTCCACCTTGGGGCGGCTCTCCGGTGTCACGGTGTCGGCCCAGCGCTTGCCGGACCAGCTTCTGCTGCCTTCAAGTTCGCGGGCAAGCTCGTCGCTTTGGAACGAGATGTCACGAATCACGCCCTCGGCGTCCAAAATCAAAGCCACATCCGTGGCCGCGGTGATTAAGGCCGCGGCCGAGTCGGCGTCCAGGTTTCCGAGCGTCCGTTTTGGGGCTTTGAACACCATTACGAATGACCCGGAAGTTGACTGTTGGTGGCGTGTTTCCCCCGGACGACCCCTCCCAGTTGCGGTCTCTTTTCGTTCAATCGCTGGTGGCGCGCAGGGCGACCAGGCTCTCGGCCTGCAGGGTGGCCTGACGCGCGTCGACCGCAGTCGCGTCCGCCCCCACCATGACCACGAGCTCGGGCCGCTCCAGAAATACCTGGCCGCCGACCAGGATGCCGACCGCGGGGTTGCGCGAGGCGCGACGGACCCTCCGGATGTTGGTGGCGAGCGCTTCCAACCGGGAAGGGCTGCTCAGCGAAAAGCCGACCACCGAGAACCATTCGTTGCGGACGATGCCGACCAGGTCATTGCTTGACGCCAGCGGCTCGCTCCAGACCGTCCAGCCGGACCGGCGGAACATGGTGGCGACCATGGCCAGACCGAACGTGTGCTGCTCGCCGGGCACCGGCACCAGCAGAATGCGACGGTCGTTCTCGCGGCGCAGCAGCGGGTCGGGCACGTTGTTGCCGGTTTCGCGCAGCAACTGGTGCAGGCACCAGACCCCCATGGTGACCTGGGTGAAGTCGCACAGATCCTCGTTCCACATGTCCCCGAGCCGGCGAGCGGCCGGGGCGAGCAGGTCGAGATAAACGGTTTCCAGCGTGGTGCCGCGGGCCAGCACGGCGGCGATGAAGGCGACGGCGGCGGCGGGGTCGTGGGCGATCGCCAGGCGGGCGAGTTCGCCGATCTCCTCGGGCGCCACCGGTACGGTGCCGGGCGGCGGCTGCACCGGATGCGCCGGTGCGGCGCTGCGCGCCAGCACGAGCCGGGGCACGATTTCCTGCTCGATGGTCTGGGTGAGCAGGCTGAGACGCTGGCGCGGCCAGTCGCAGCGGGCGACGTTACGGCATTTGACGCCGGTGCCGCCGCATTGCGGCGACGCCCAGCCTCTGCCTGCCCAGCTCTTCGCTGCACGGCCATCGCTGGCGGTGTCCCGGTGTGTCAAGGCAACCATCCCTTGGTCTCCGCAGTTCAATCCGGCCGGGGTGAAAATGTCAAGCTAGGTTGACGTTCGGTATCCTTGACACTCGGGGGGTGGCGATCTAGCCTTGCCGTTGTGGCCACCACGCACGAGGAACAGGGCGGAATGGATCACCGTCGCACTCGGCTTGCTGGAGATGAGCGTGTTGTCGATCCGCGGGCGGGCGTTCGATGCATGATGCGAACGCGGCCGTAGCGGACCCTCAGGCCGGGACGTTGTCAAGCGATGTTTACCTCTAGTGTATTCGACCGGCTGATCGGTACGGTCGACTTTTGCCCGTTCGCTTCGGTGGCCGGGCGCTGCGGCCATGGCCAGCTTCCGCTGTGGAAGGCCAAGGGCGAGCCGCTCTATTCCGAGGAAGAGCGCAAGCGGCGCGATGCGACCGCCTGGACGCTGGTGCAGGGCGTGCTCGCGCCGGTGCAGTTCCTGGTGTTCCTGGTCAGTCTTGCCCTGGTGCTGCACTTCATTGGCACCGGCGAGGGACTGGAAGCGGCGACCATCTCGATTGTTGTCAAGACCTTCGTCCTCTACACCATCATGATCACCGGCGCGATCTGGGAGAAGGTCGTCTTCGGCCGCTACCTGTTTGCCCCGGCGTTCTTCTGGGAGGACGTGTTCAGCATGCTCGTGCTGGCGCTGCACACGGCCTATCTGGCGGCGATGTTTTCGGGCGCGCCGGTGCGTGAGCAGATCCTCATCGCGCTCGCTGCGTATGCCACCTATGTGGTGAACGCGACCCAGTTCGTTCTGAAACTACGTGCCGCACGGCGCGAGCGGCCCGTCCCGCCCGCGGCCGGCGTGTCCTTGGGATCGTCGCGGTGAACGGACTGGCCGCCAGTCCACCCTCTGCTGCCGCGCTCGGCTGCGGCGATGCCCCGGTGCTGCGCGAACGCGGCCAGCGCGAAGTGTTTTGCGGCCTCACTGGCATCGTCTGGCTGCACCGCAAAATTCAGGACGCGTTTTTCCTGGTGGTCGGCTCGCGCACCTGCGCGCATCTGATCCAGTCCGCCGCCGGGGTGATGATCTTTGCCGAGCCGCGTTTCGCCACCGCCATCATGGACGACCGCGACCTCGCCGGGCTCGCCGATGCCAATGACGAACTCGACCGTGTGGTGACCCGCCTGATCGAGCGCCGGCCGGACATCAAGTTGCTGTTCCTGGTGGGCTCGTGCCCGTCCGAGGTGATCAAGCTCGATCTGACGCGGGCGGCGGCGCGGCTGTCGCAGCGATTCGCGCCGTCGGTGCGGGTGCTGAGCTATTCCGGCAGCGGCATCGAGACCACGTTCACCGAGGGCGAGGATGCTTGTCTCGCCGCCCTGGTGCCCACGCTGCCGGAGCCGCCGGCTGGCGGGGAACCCGCGCTGCTGGTGGTGGGCGCACTGGCCGAGGTGGTGGAAGACCAGCTTGGCCGGCTGCTGGCCGCGCTGGGCGTCGGCTCCGTCCGTTTCCTGCCGCCGCGGCGGGCGACCGACCTGCCGCCGGTGGGCAAGGCGACCCGATTCATCCTCGCCCAGCCTTTCCTGGCCGAAACGTCGCGCCTGCTCGAAAGCCGCGGCGCGCAGCGCATTGCCGCCCCCTTCCCGCTCGGCGCGGCGGGCACCACGCTGTGGCTGCGGGCGGTCGCCGATGCCTGGGGCATCGATGCCGCGACGCTGCGCGGCGTTACCGCGGTGGGCGAGCAGCGGGCCCGCCAGGCGCTGGCCCGGTCGCGTGAGAAACTGGCCGGCAAGCGGATTTTCTTCTTCCCGGACTCCCAGCTGGAAATCCCGTTGGCCCGGTTCCTGAGCCGCGAGCTGGACATGCAGCTGGTCGAGGTCGGCACCCCCTATCTGCACCGCGCGCTGCTGGCCGAGGAACTGGCGCTGCTGCCCGCCGGCACGGCACTCAGCGAGGGCCAGCACGTCGACAACCAGCTCGACCGCTGCCGCGCCGCGCGGCCCGATCTGGTGGTGTGCGGCCTGGGCCTCGCCAATCCGCTGGAGGCGGAGGGCATCACCACCAAGTGGTCGATCGAGCTGCTGTTCACCCCGATCCAGGGCTACGAGCAGGCCGCCGACCTGGCCGAGCTGTTCGCCCGGCCGCTGGTGCGGCGCGCCCGGTTGCGGGTGTAGCGCCATGCAGCTCACGCTCTGGACCTATGAGGGACCCACCCATGTCGGCGCGATGCGGGTCGCGACGGCGATGGAGGGGCTGCACTACGTGCTGCACGCGCCGCAGGGCGACACCTATGCCGACCTGCTGTTCACCATGATCGAACGGCGCAACAAGCGCCCGCCGGTGACCTACACGACGTTTCAGGCGCGCGACCTCGGCGGCGATACCGCGGAGCTGTTCAAGACCGCCGCGCGCGATGCCTATGAGCGGTTCCGGCCGCAGGCGATGATCGTCGGCTCCTCCTGCACCGCCGAGCTGATTCAGGACGATCCGGGGGGGCTGGCCAAGACGCTCGGCCTGCCGGTGCCGGTGGTGCCGCTGGACCTGCCGGCGTATCAGCGCAAGGAGAACTGGGCGGCGGCGGAGACGTTCTATCAGCTCGTCCGCGCCTTCGCCGGCCCGCATGCGCCGCCGCCGGGCAGCAAACGGCCGCCGCGGGCCGCCGGGGTGCGGGCGCGCTGCAACCTGCTTGGGGCCACCGCGCTCGGCTTCCGCCATCGCGACGACGTGCAGGAAATCACCCATCTGCTCGGCCGGCTGGGGGTGGATGTGAACGTGGCCGCGCCGCTGGGGGCCACGCCCGCCGATCTGGCGCGGCTGGGCGAGGCCGATTTCAACGTGGTGCTGTATCCCGAAACCGCCGGCATCGCTGCCACCTGGCTGGCGCGCATTTTCGGCCAGCCCAGCGTGAAATCGGTCCCGATCGGCATCGGCGGTACCTGTGATTTCGTGACGGAAGTGGCGGCGCTGGCCGGCGTCGACCCGGCGCCGATCCTGGCCGAAGTTCCGTCGCGGCTGCCCTGGTACTCGCGCTCGGTGGACAGCACCTACCTGACCGGCAAGCGCGTGTTCATCTTCGCCGACGCGCTGCACGCCATCGCGGCGGCGCGGGTGGCCAGCGAGGAGCTTGGCTTCCAGGTGGTCGGCCTGGGCACGTACAGCCGCGAATTCGCCCGCGACGTGCGCGAGGCGGCGAAGCTGTATGGTGTCGAGCCGCTGATTACCGACGATTATTTGGAGGTCGAGGCGACCATCGCCGCGGCGCATCCCGAACTGGTGCTGGGCACGCAGATGGAGCGGCACATCGCCAAGAAGCTCGGCGTGCCCTGCGCGGTGATTTCGGCGCCGGTGCATGTGCAGGACTTCCCGGCGCGCTATGCCCCGCAAATGGGCTTCGAGGGTGCGAACGTGCTGTTCGACACCTGGGTGCACCCGCTGATGATGGGGCTGGAGGAACATCTGCTGACGATGTTCCGCGAGGATTTCGAGTTCCACGACGCCGCCGCGCCGTCGCATCTCGGCGGCGGGCTGGAACGGCGCGAGGAGCAGGCCGCGCCGGCCGCTGAAGTGGCGGCCACGCCTGCCCTGGTGACGCCTGCCGCGGTCGCCGACGGCCCTGCCGTCTGGGCGCCCGAGGCCGAGAAGGAACTGGGAAAAATCCCGTTTTTCGTCCGCGGCAAGGCTCGCCGCAACACCGAGCGATACGCGCACGACCGCGGCCTGGCGGTCATTACCGTTGAGACGTTGTATGAAGCCAAAGCGCACTTCGCCCGCTGAAACGGCGCAAATCCGCGTCGTCATCGTGACGATGGACAGTCATTTGTCCAGCGCGGCCGACCGTGCCCGCCTGGCCTTGCGCCGTGACCTGCCGGGGCTGGAGCTGGTGGTGCACGCCGCCGACGAATGGGCCAATGACGAGCGCGCCCTGGAAGCCTGCCGGGCCGATATCGCCCGCGGCGACATCGTCATCGCCTGCATGCTGTTCCTCGATGACCATATCCGCGCCGTGCTGCCGGCGCTGGCGGCGCGGCGCGATCACTGCGACGCCATGCTGGGCTGCCTGTCGGCGGGCGAGGTGGTCAAGCTGACCCGGCTCGGCCGCTTCACCATGTCCGGCGAGCCCGGCGGGGCGCTCGGGTTCCTCAAGCGGCTGCGCGGCAAGTCCGGCGAAGGCTCGAGCGGGCAGGGGCAGATGCGGCTGCTGCGGCAGTTGCCCAAGCTGCTGCGCTTCATCCCCGGCACGGCGCAGGACGTGCGGGCGTATTTCCTGGCGCTGCAGTACTGGCTGGCGGGCTCGGAAGAGAACATCGCCAACATGGTGCGCCTGCTGGTGGACCGCTACGCCGCCGGCCCGCGCCAGGCGCTGCGCGGCAAGCTGCGGGCGGCCGCGCCGGTCGAGTATCCGGATGTCGGCATCTACCACCCGCGCGCCCCAGGCCGCATCGTCGACGACGCCGCCCTGGTGCCCGGCGACGGCAAGCGCGGCACGGTCGGCGTGCTGGTGCTGCGATCCTACGTGCTGGCGGGCAATGCCGACCATTACGACGGGGTCATCGCCGCACTGGAGGCGAAGGGGCTGCGGGTGATCCCGGCCTTTGCCAGCGGGCTCGACGCAAGGCCGGCGGTCGAGCGGTTCTTCGTGCGCAACGGCGTGCCGACAGTGGACGCCATGGTGTCGCTGACCGGGTTCTCGCTGGTCGGCGGCCCGGCCTATAACGACGCGCACGCCGCCGAGGCGCTGCTCGCCATGCTGGATGTGCCCTATATCGCGGCGCATCCGGTCGAGTTCCAGACGCTGGAGCAATGGGCCGACGACCCGCGCGGCCTGCTGCCGGTGGAGGCCACCATGATGGTGGCGATCCCGGAACTCGACGGCGCGATCCTGCCGATGACGTTCGGCGGCCGTTCGTCGGTGTCGTCGGACAAGCGGCACGAAATGGTGGTGCATCCGGAGCGGGCCGCGACCCTCGCCGGGCGGGTGGCCAAGATGGTGGCGCTGCGCCGGGCTTCGCGCGACGACCGCAAGATCGCCATGGTGATCTTCAACTTCCCGCCCAATGCCGGCACCACCGGCACGGCGGCCTATCTGTCGGTGTTCGCCTCGCTGCACAACACCCTGCATGCGATGAAGGATGCCGGCTATCAGGTCGAGCTGCCCGAGACGGTGGACGATCTGCGCAACGCCATCCTGCACGGCAACGCCCAGCACTACGGCACCCCGGCCAATGTGGCGGTGCGCATCCCCGCCGACGACCATGTGAGCCGCGAGCCGCATCTGGCCGAGATCGAGCGCACCTGGGGCCCGGCGCCGGGGCGGCAGAATACCGATGGCAGCTCGATTTTCGTTCTCGGCGCGCAGTTCGGCAACGTGTTCATCGGCGTGCAGCCGGGCTTCGGCTACGAGGGCGATCCGATGCGCCTGCTGTTCGAGCGCGGGTTCGCGCCGACGCATGCGTTCAACGCCTTCTACCGCTGGCTGCGCGAGGATTTCGGCGCCCATGCGGTGCTGCATTTCGGCACCCATGGCGCGCTGGAGTTCATGCCGGGCAAACAGGCCGGGCTATCCGGCGCCTGCTGGCCGGACCGGCTGATCGGCGATTTGCCGAATTTTTACCTCTATGCCTCCAACAACCCGTCCGAGGGCATGCTGGCCAAGCGGCGGGCGGGGGCGGCGCTGATCAGCTACCTGACGCCGCCGATCGCGCATGCCGGGCTGTACCGCGGCCTGCTCGACCTCAAATCCTCGCTCGACCGCTGGCGCGCGCTGGAGCCGGACACCGATCCGGGGCAGCGGGCGGCGCTGGCCGGCTTGGTGCAGGCGCAGGCGGCGGCAGTGGAACTGGCCAAGGCGGAGCCGGTGTGGGAGGACCCCGCGGCGGAGGCCGACCGCGTCGGCCGGGCGGTGCTGGAGCTGGAATACACGCTCATTCCGCATGGCCTGCACGTGATTGGCGAGCCGCCGACGCCGTCTCAGCGGGCCGAAATGCTCGACGCCGCCGGGGTGACCGAGCCGCAGCGTCGTGCCGCGGTGGATGCGCTGCTGGCCACCGACTATGAAATTCCCGCGGTGCTGCACGCGCTGGACGGGCGCTATCTGCGCCCGGCCCCGGGCGGCGATTTGCTGCGCACCACCGATGTGCTGCCGACCGGGCGCAACCTGCACGGCTTCGACCCGTTCCGCATTCCCAGCGCCTTCGCCGCCCAGGACGGCGCCCGCCAGGCCGACCGGCTGCTGGCCCGCTATGCCGAGGATTCGCAGGCGCTGCCCGAGACGATCGCGATGGTGCTGTGGGGCACCGATAATCTCAAGACCGAGGGCGGCCCGATCGCCCAGGCGCTGTGGCTGATGGGGGCGGAGCCGCGGCGCGACAGCTACGGACGTCTGGCCGGCGCGCAACTGGTGTCGCTGGAGACGCTCGGCCGGCCGCGGGTGGATGTGGTGATCACGCTGTCCGGTATTTTCCGCGACCTGCTGCCGCTGCAGACCAAGCTGCTGGCCGAGGCGGCGCTGCTGGCCGCGCAGGCCGACGAGCCGGTCGAGCAGAACTTCGTGCGCAAGCACGTGCTGGACTACATGGCGAAGAACGGCGGCGACGTCGCTCAGGCGGCGCTGCGGGTGTTCGGCAATGCCGACGGCGCTTATGGCTCCAACGTCAACCAGATGGTTGGCGACGGCGTCTGGAACGACGAGGACGAGCTGGCCGACGCCTTCACCCGCCGCAAGGGCTACGCGTACGGTGTGACCGGCCGGCCGGAACGGCATGACGCCGTTTTGTCCGATGTGCTGGCGCGGGTGGACATCGCCTATCAGAACCTCGACTCGGTCGAAGTGGGCGTGACCACGGTCGACCATTACTTCGACACGCTGGGCGGCATCAGCCGGGCGGTGAAGAAGGCGCGCGGCGGCGGGGCGGGAGCGTCGGTCTATATCGGCGACCAGACCCGCGGCGACGGCACGGTGCGCACCATTTCCGAACAGGTCGCACTGGAAACCCGAACCCGGGCGCTGAACCCGAAATGGTACGAGGCGCTGCTCAAGCACGGCCACGAAGGCGTGCGCGAAATCGAGGCGCATGTGACCAACACGCTGGGCTGGTCGGCCACCACCGGGCAGGTCGCGCCCTGGGTCTACCAGCAGATCGCCCAGACCTACATGCTTGACGAAGAAATGCGCGAGCGCATGGCGGCGCTGAACCCGACCGCCTCGGCGAAGATCGCCAACCGGTTGATCGAGGCGCATGAGCGGCGTTACTGGTCGCCGGACGAGGCGACCCTGGAAAGCCTGCGGCGCGCAGGCGAAGAGCTGGAAGACCGGCTCGAAGGCATAAACGTGGGGATAGCCGCATGACAACAATGACGCTGACGCCCGGGATGCGCAGTGCCTTGCCCTCGCGGGGCGACGGCGAGGGCAGTGTGCAGGTGCAACTGGACCCGACGGTGTCGCTCGGCACCGCCCAGGTGTTCGCCGTGTACGGCAAGGGCGGCATCGGCAAAAGCACGACCTCGTCCAACCTGTCGGTGGCGTTCAGCAAGCTCGGCAAGCGGGTGCTGCAAATCGGCTGCGACCCCAAGCACGACAG
Source organism: uncultured Alphaproteobacteria bacterium (assembly GCA_963714255.1). GTDB lineage: Bacteria > Pseudomonadota > Alphaproteobacteria > Acetobacterales > Acetobacteraceae > Rhodovastum. The sequence continues at coordinate 4,169 of CAVQNU010000018.1, read as the reverse complement.
CACCTTTACGCTGACCAAGCGGCTGGTGCCGACGGTGATCGACGTGCTGGAGACGGTGAATTTCCACACCGAGGAACTCCGCGTCGAAGACTTCGTCTACGAGGGCTACAACGGCGTGATGTGCGTCGAGGCGGGCGGCCCGCCGGCGGGCACGGGCTGCGGCGGCTATGTGGTCGGGCAGACGGTGAAGCTGCTGAAGGAACACCATTTGCTCGAAGACACCGACGTGGTGATCTTCGACGTGCTCGGCGACGTGGTCTGCGGCGGCTTCGCTTCGCCCTTGCAGCACGCGCAGCGGGCGCTGATCGTCACCGCCAATGATTTCGACTCGATCTTCGCCATGAACCGCATCGTCGCGGCGATCCTGGCCAAGTCGAAGAACTACGAAGTGCGGCTGGGGGGCGTGATCGCCAACCGCAGCGACACCACCGACCAGATCGACAAATACAACACCGCGGTCGGGCTGAAGACGCTGGCGCAGATCCGCTATCTCGACGTGGTGCGCCGGTCGCGGCTGAAAAAGGCGACGCTGTTCGAGATGGAAGACTCGCCGGAAGTGGCGGCGGTGCAGCAGGAATACCTGCAGCTGGCCGAGACGCTCTGGGCCGGCACCAAGCCGGTGGCCGCGATCCCGTTGAAGGACCGCGATATTTTCGATCTTTTGGGCTTCGATTGATGAGCAGCCTCACCTATCAGCAGCGCCGCGGGCAGATCCAGACCTACTTCGACCGCACGGCGTCGGAGGCCTGGAAGCGGTTGACCTCCGACGCGCCGGTCAGCGGCATCCGTGCCACCGTGCGGGCCGGACGCGACGACATGCGCCGCACCCTGCTCGACTGGCTGCCCGCCGATTTGCATGGCAAGCGGGTGCTGGACGCCGGCTGCGGCACCGGGGCGCTGGCCGTCGAGGCGGCGCGGCGCGGCGGGCAGGTGGTGGCGATCGATGTCGCGGCCACGCTGGTCGATCTGGCCCGCGAACGGGCGGAAGGCGCCTGCGGCGACGGCGCGGTCGAGTTCCTGGTGGGCGACATGCTCGACCCGGCCCTCGGGCAGTTCGACCATGTGGTGGGCATGGACTCGCTTATCCACTACCGCGCGCCGGATACGGTCGCGGTGGTGGCTGGGTTGGCCTCGCGCACGCGGGTGTCGGTGGTTTTCACCTTCGCGCCGAAGACGCTGCCGCTGGCGGTGATGCATGCGGTTGGCCGGCTGTTCCCCCGGCGCGACCGCGCGCCGGCAATCGAGCCGGTCAGTGAGCGCGCATTGCGTGCTTTGATTGCGGCGGAGCCGGGGCTGCGGTCCTGGGTGCCCGCGCGAACCCGGCGGATTGTCAGCGGATTTTATACGTCTCAGGCTTTGGAGCTCGTACGGTCATGAAGCTTGGCGATCTGGCACGGCAGGTCCTGACCAGCACGGATACGCGGTTCCTGCCGTTCGCCGACGCGGCCTCGCCGGAGCTGCCGCTGCTGAAGCTGCTGCGGCTGTCGCTGTTTCAGGTTTCCGTCGGCATGGCGGTGGTGCTGGTGATCGGCACGCTGAACCGGGTGATGATCGTCGAGCTCGGCGTGCCGGCCTGGCTGGTGGCGGTGATGATTTCGCTGCCGCTGCTGTTCGCGCCGTTCCGCGCGGTGATCGGCTTCAAGTCGGACACGCACCATTCGGCGCTGGGGTGGCGCCGCACGCCGTATATCTGGAACGGCACGATGCTGCAGTTCGGCGGCCTGGCGTTCAACGCCTTCGCGCTGCTGGTGATGTCGGGCGAAAACAACGCGCCGATCATTTTCGGCGATATCGCGGCGGCGCTGTCGTTCCTCATGATCGGCGCGGGGCTGCACACGGTGCAGACGGTTGGCCTGGCGCTGGCGACCGATCTGGCGCCGAAGGAAAAGCATCCGCAGGTGGTGACGCTGCTGTGCGGCATGCTGCTCGTGGGCATGGTGATCAGCGCGGTGGCGTTCGGGTTCCTGCTGTCCGACTTCAGCCCGGGCCGGCTGATCGGGGTGGTGCAGGGCGCTGCCGTGGTGACCATGTTCCTCAACAGCTTCGCATTGTGGAAGCAAGAGCCGCGCAACCCGGAGCGGGCGCGTTCGACCGCCAAGCCGCCGAGCTTCCGCCAGGCCTGGGATACGTTCGTACACCAGGCGCAGTCCACCCGCGGGCTGCTCACCGTGGGGATCGGCACGGTGGCGTTCTCCATGCAGGACGTGCTGCTGGAGCCGTATGGCGGGCAGATCCTGCACCTTCCCGTCGCCACCACCACCAAGCTCACGGCGCTGCTGGCGCTGGGCGGCATCTGCGGCTTCCTGCTGTCGGCGCGGTTGCTCAGCCGCGGCATGGGGCCTTACCGCCTCGCCGGACTGGGCGTGCTGGCGGGGTTGGCGGCGTTCAGCTGCGTGCTGACCGCAGCCCCGATCTACTCGATCGTCCTGTTCGCCGGCGGCACCGCGCTGATCGGCTTTGGCAGCGCGCTGTTCCTGGTGGGCACGCTGTCGGCCGCCATGGGCAACGCCCAGGGCGATCTGACTGGCCTGGCGCTGGGCAGCTGGGGCGCGGTGCAGGCCTTCGCCGCTGGCGGGGCCATCGCCGCCGGCGGCTTGCTGCGCGACGGCGTTTCGGCGCTGGCCGAGCTCGGCCTGTTCGGCCCCGCGCTGGCCAAGCCGGTGACTGGCTACGCCTGCGTCTATCTGCTGGAAATCGTGCTTCTGATTGCGACGCTGTTCGCTCTGCTGCCGCTGGCCCGACGCAGCGGCGGGAGTTCGTCATCGTCGAGCCTGAGACCAGCCTGAAACTTCGTTCCCACCATTCACACAGCGGAGGTACCGCATGACTTTCCCGGGACTTACCCAAGACTTTGACGTGGGGCTTCTTGTCATCGACACGTGGGTGCTCTTCTTCATCGGCCTGATCTACTATCTCCGCCGCGAAGATCAGCGCGAGGGCTATCCGCTGATCAGCGAGCGCACCGGCCGGCCGATCCACAATAACTTCATACCCTCCCCGCCGAAGAAGACCTTCCTGCTCGAGGACGGCAGCACCCTGACCCTGCCGCGCGAACCCAATGAGCGCACCGGCGGGCTGAAGCAGCTGCCCGGCCCGGTCGAGGGCACCGGCTTCGTGCCCACCGGCAATCCGCTGGCCGATGCAGTGGGCCCGGCGTCGTATGCGAACCGCCAGGATCATCCCGACGTGACCTGGGAAGGCGAGCCCCGCATCCTGCCGCTGCGCGCCGCCAAGGGTTGGTCGCTGGTCGAAGACGACATCGACCCGCGCGGGTGGGACGTGGTGGCGACCGACGGCAAGACTGCCGGCGTCGTCAAGGAAGCCTGGATCGACCAGGTCGAGCCGCAGGTTTACTACTGGGAGGTCGCGACCGCGGGCGGCCGCACCGTGCTGCTGCCGGCGCGCCTGGCCGTGCTCGACGAGGACGTGAACAAGGTGCGCGTGCAGTCGGTCACCGCCGCGCAGCTCGCCGCCGCGCCGGGCATCAAGAGCCCGAACGAGATCACCCTTCTCGAGGAAGACAAGATCTCCGGCTACTTCGCCGGTGGCAAGCTGTATGCGGAGTCAATCCGTCAGGAACCGCTCATTTGAGCGAATACGAGACCGAGCCGGTCCGGGGTCTGCCCGAACGCCTCCCGGATGGCGAGACGATCCTCTGGCAGGGGGCGCCCCGATGGGGCGCCCTGGCCAGGCGGACCTTTCACGTCCGCAAGATCGCTTTCTACTTCGCCATCCTGCTGGCCTGGCTGGTCTATGCTGATATCGCCGACGGTATCGCGCCGGAAGCGACGCTGCGCTCCTCGCTCTGGCTGATCGGCGGCGCTGCGTTCGTGATCGGCGTGCTGTCGCTGCTGGCCTGGCTGATCGCGCGGTCGGCCCTGTTCACCATCACCAGCCGCCGCGTGGTGATTCGCTTCGGCGTCGCCTTTCCGACAGCGTTTAACCTGCCGTTCCGCCGCATCCGCGCGGCCGGGCTGCGCCGCTTTGGCGATGGCAGCGGCGATATTCCGCTGGCGCTGTCCGCCGGTGACCGCATTGCCTATCCGTTGCTGTGGCCGTTTACGCGGCCGTGGCATTTCGTGCAGACCGAACCGATGCTGCGCGGGCTGCCCGACGCGGCGCATGTGGCCGAAATCCTCGCGGCCGCACTTGCCGCCGACATGCAGACG
>CAVQNU010000017.1:0-124597 GCA_963714255.1 uncultured Alphaproteobacteria bacterium | reverse complement strand
GCCCTTGTCGTAGCTGCGGCGATGGCAGGCCAGGAACGTCTGCGCCATCGACGATGCAAATCTCGTGCGGGTCTGCCAGCACGGTCAGGGTACACTGTACGTGGGTATGAGGCACCGAATAGTCATTTCCATCGAACCGGACGTAAGGTGTCTTGCCGACCCTGACTTCGACACGCTTGAGCAGCGGGGCGGGATTGTCGGGCAGCTTCATCAGGTGGGTGATTTCTTCGGCAAACACCTCGCGCACCGTGCGTGCCGGCTCGGCCGGACAGCGCCGGTCGGCGGCCACGCCGGTGCACCAGGCCTCGGCCTGCGCATTGAGGTCGTCGAGACCGGTGAAGCTGCGGGCAGCGAAGAATGAGTCGCGCACGTATCTTATTGCTCGTTCGACACGGCCCTTCTCATTGCCGCGCGCGACCGCGACCGGGCGAGGTTCATAACGATAGTGTCCGGCGAAGCTCAGCAGAGTCGGATGGAAGCGGATCGCATCCCCGCGCCGCTCCAGCACGGCACTTTTCAAATTATCGTAGAGCAGAACCCGAGGTACGCCCTGAAACGCCTGGAAGGCGGCAACGTGCCCGCGCAGGAAGTTCTCCATCCTGGCATCAAGGAAGAAGCGCAGGAAGATCTGCCGGGAATGGCTCAGCACCATCACGAACGCCATCAGCGGACGCCGCGCGCGGCCGATATCCAGATGGCCGAAGTGCGCCCAGTCCACCTGGCTCTGTTCACCCGGCAGGCTGCGCAGCCGCAGATACGCCTCGGCCGGACGACGCGGACGGTGGCAGGCAACGAGATGGCGAAAATGATCCGGGCCGCCGCGGTAGCCGCGCTCGCGCACCATTGCGTGCAGCCGGCTGGCTGTCAGGGTCGGGAACTTTTCCAGCGTCTGCCGGATGAACGGCAGATACGCATCCACCTTCGATGGCCGCGGCGGCCGGCCATGCCGGGGCAGGCCCGCCTGCGCCAGCACACGTGTCACCACGGCATGGTGCACGTGCAACTGGGCGGCGATGGTGCCGATCCTCCATTTCTCGGCGTGGTAGTAGCGCAGGATCTGCGCCTCGATGTCAGGCGGGGTCACCATGGGGCATTGCGCTCCGTTCGGGCGGGTCCAACACGGCCACGATGGCGACCACGACGGCGCAGGAACGCCTGGCGAAGCAGCGGCAGGCACGGACGACCGCACCAATGACAGTGCGCCATCGACCGCCGGGGCAGCTCGGCCGGGAAAGCGTCGTCGCGAGGCATCGCCATCGCGTCGGCCGGCAGCAAATCACCCGCCGGCGATGCGGGTGAACCCTGATGCGTGACTTCTTTTTGCCGACGCCGATAGCGGCGTGAACGGTCGGCCCCGCGCCGCTTGCCACGAGGACTCCCCGCATAGCGCTTCGCGGCGGCATGCTGCGCTTGCTCGCGCGCTTGGCGTGCGCACTCGGTGCCGCAGTACATCTGGCCGCGGTCGCAACAGCGGCAGACGATCGCCTGCCCCCGGCACCTTGGGCACACGAACAGACGGCCAGACAGTGGCTCGCTCTGTCCGTCGTCGCAAACGCGGCGTAGACGAACGCCGCCACTGGCAGGATATTCGTCCTGCATTCGTGCCCGGCACGGTGTGGGGCACGGCGTCGATGCAGAACTTGCCGGTTGAGCTCGGCGCCGTGCTTGCCCTCAATTCTGGCAGGCTCTCCGGCCGCCGTCCTCCCCGATCCGCGGATCGTCTCCGGCCGCACCAGCCGCCGGAGCATCTGAAACGCAGATCCGTCACCCCAGAACGCCGCTCCGTTCACCCCCCAGGAAAGCGTCCAGAAACGGCTGTGCGCCATCTTTGCGCGGGTTCACGCCGCCAGCGACAATCGATCTTCAATGGGTGGTGAAGGTACCTTGCTTGTTCGCCCTTCTGATGTGTACAGCCCAAAAGCCAGATCCTTGCGGACCCGGCCGATGGTCGTTTCGGTTCCCGTTAATATGGAATCTCCGCCTCCGTGATTGCGTCCGGGCCGTCATCTCGTTCCCAGATAATCGTGGTCAGGTCGCCCTCATCGAGGTTCCAGGTTTCGATTGCCTGGATCTCGTAGCGGTCGCGTTTCAGGCCACGGATGTCGCGGCGGCTCAGGCCGGCGCCGGTGCGAAGGATCGTCATGATGCTGTTTTCCTCTGTTCTCCCAGCCAATCGCTGGTGATCAGCGGGACCGCCGGCCTTCGGGGTGGGTCAACACCGGAGGTCTGCGAGCAAGCGGAGCCGGGTTGCGCAGGGCGCGAGGCGGCAGCCTTGCGTCCAAGCGGCCCGGCTCTGCGCAGCGAGCGGGCCGGAGCCGCGCATCTTCGCGCGGCGCGTCGCCCTTTCTTGCGGCGTGGTGTTGACGCGGCACGACCTTGGCCGGCGGTAGAATGGAAGAACCAGCGAAGAAGTTTTCTTTCCTTGCCTCTTGCGCTCCGGAGCCCGGACGGCGCGGGAAGGTGCCGGGGTAGTGGTGTCCGATGGTTGGTGCCGGTGGGCACGGATGCAAACACGAAGCGGGGGCCTTTCGGCCCCCGCGTGGCGGTTTCATCCGTTGAAGACAGCGGTTCGGCTTCGGCGACCTGGCGGGTGAGGGCGGTCGGGCTGGTCGGCCGCTCGTAGCGCTTCCATTTCTTGCCGGCTCGTCAGCCGGTTTCGTTGTCATGCAGGAGACAAGCACTGATCCACCAGCCTGGCTGTCACCAGGCTGGTGGACGGGCGTTATCTCAATCGAAGCTGCGCCAGAAACCGTTGCCACGGCGTGCTCGCCGGTCCGATTTGACGCGGTCAGTCGAGATACCGAGCTCCGTCAGTTCGCGGCCGATCACGTCACGGCAAACGCCAATCTCCTCGGCGATATAGGAGAAGGTGCGGCCTTTGCGGCGCAGGTTAACGATTGCCGCGATTTCGTTCGGCCACAACGTCATGCGGCGCGCCTCCTGAGCGGCGGCCAGCTTGCGGCGGTGTTCGGACCAACGCGGGTCGTTGGCGACGTATGCGAGTTGCGCCGCCGACAGCTTGGCTCGCTGCTCCTCGCTCATCGGCCGGCGCTTGCGGGGAGTCTGCGCGTGCATCTGCACCTCTTCGAAGGTGATCGCGGCACGCTGGGGCTGCTTGCGGGTGGTGGACTGCGCGCTGGTCTCGGGCTTCGCGGCCATCTTCCTGATCCATTTCACATCCCGAGAAGAGCCTGGCTCGATGCCGGCGTGATCCCCCTCGGGTGCGGTCCCTGGGGCAGAGGCCGGCGGCTGGATGACCCCCCGAGGCATGCGAGGAAGCGAGGTTCGGTTGCGGCCTGCGCGGGGCGCTCTTTCCTGTGGGTGTGCTGACGGGCGCAGCCGGGTTGCAGCAGACGCGGGGCGCATTTCCTTGCGCTCTGCGACGGCTGCGACTTGGCCGCGCTCGTCAGCGTGCCGATTTTGCGCCCTGCGCAGGCCGCGACTGAGCCTTGCGCAGCCGAGCGTGCCGAGCCGGAGGCGCGCGCTTGCGCGCGGGGGTTCGTCCAGCCGCCGGCTTCTGCCAGACCGCACGCATCCGAGGGGGTGCGCGCCGGCATCGGGCTGGCGGTCGGGGTTGTGGAAAGGATCACGGAGATGGCGCTACAGATGCCGGCGTCGGCGCCCGGTTCACCGCCCCCAGGCAGATCTCACACCGCTGCAGGCAGCCATCGAAAAGGTCAGTGTGTCCGCGGCGCCCGGCCGTGCCGGGCCGGAAGAAGCTATTCGGCGGTGGCACTGTCGCGGAGGGGGGTATCGCCATCGCGTGTAGACGGCATTGTCTTTACGCCAACACGGTGGACTGGCATGCCGCTCGCCATCCGCAGCGAAGAGGTCAGGCCGGGACACGCGCCAGCACGTTGCGCACCGCGGTTGCCGTCCAGGCGCCACCCCGGGGTGTCCTGATGCCGCGCCTGGTCATCTCGGCGGCGACCTGGCGCAGCGACAGTCCGCGCCGGCGCATGTCGGTTGCCATCGGACCCCTTGGCGGCGAAGGCGTCCGCCTACGCTACGGCGCCATGAAAGCGGTTGCCAAAACAGCATCAGGATGCATACTCCATATGCCTGCCGAGAGCGAAGGTCTGACGGGACGGGAGAGAGCCGGATGAGTGTAGCTTGCTCCAGCAAGTGCTGGCACTGAAGGGTCTCGCTAAACACCCAGGTAGCCGTCGCTGGCGGTGGGCCTGTGAGGTGGACCCCATTGGCTGGACAGGTATCGGGGTGACTTAAGAGAGAGTCCCGCCTGTTTCTGCCGCCCCCCTCCCGATCCGGAGGGAATATCCAATTTTGAGTATAACCCTTAATCTGTGTTAGTCAATACATTCTTGTTGCTGATGGGCCTGTGGGTATGTGGTCAACGCGGAAGTGGAGCGCGGCGGAACGTCAGCGTTGTCCATATATCCACAGGCCGCTACGCCGTCGAAAACCGCTCGCGGCGTCAGGTAGCCCAGCGCCTGGTGCTGCCGCTCGTCGTTGTAGAGCACGAACCACCCGCCGATGCCCAGCCGCGCCTCGGCAACCGAAGCATAGGCTTTGATGAACACCTCCTCATACTTCAGGCTACGCCACAGCCGCTCGATGAAGATGTTGTCCAGAAAACGACCTTTGCCATCCATGCTGATGCGGACGCCGCAGGATTCCAGCTCGGCCAGGAAGTCCGTACTGGTGAACTGCACACCTTGGTCGGTGTTGAACACCTCGGGCTGGCCATAGCGGTCCATCGCCTCTCGCAGCGCCTCGACGCAGAAACCCGTCTCCATCCCGATGGACAGCCGCCATGCCAGAACCCGACGGCTGAACCAGTCCATCACCGCCACCAGATACACGAACCCGCGCGCCATCGGGATGTACGTGATGTCCGCGCACCACACCTGGTTCGGCCGGTCGATCACCAGGCCGCGTAACAGATAGGAATACACCTTGTGTTCCGGATGGCGCCGGCTGGTGTTCGGCTTCTGGTAGATTGCCTCCAGACCCATCAGGCGCATCAGTCGGCGCACCCGTTTGCGGTTCGCAGCCCAGCCGTCACGCCGCAGCATCGCCACCATGCGCCGCGATCCGTAGAACGGTGTCGCCAAGTACAGCTCGTCGATCCGGCGCATCACTGCCAGATCATCCGCGCTCACCGGCGCCGCATGATAATACAGAGTTGAGCGCGGCACCTTCAGCAGCAGGCACTGCTCCACGATCGAGAGGTGTGGGTCCGTCCGATCGACCAGTAACAGCCGCGCGGCCTGGCTCATGTCCCAGATCTTTTGCGAAAAAAATCCCGCTCCACCGTCAACTGGCCGATCTTCTCATACAGAGAGGCCAGTTGCGCCTCGGCCGCCGCGGTGCCGCTGTTCGCCTCGCCGTTGGCCCGCGCGAACAGCGAGGCGGTTCCATCCAGCAGGGTCTTCTTCCAGGCATGGATCTGGCTGGCATGCACACCAAAATGGCTCGACAGTTCGGCCACCGTGCCGTCCTCCCGGACCGCCGCCAATGCCACCTTCGCCTTGAACGCCGCACTGTGCTTCTTGCGTGTATTCGCCATCTCTCGCCCCCGGCCCGCAGGCCGTTCTACGGGCGGGACTCTCTCTTAGCTACCTGTCCAGTTTCCGGGGTCCACCTCAGTTGGCCTTGACGATTCCATCGAGCGCCGGCAGGGACGCTCGATCAAGGCACGCGGCATCTTCCGGGATGCGGTCCGTTCATCGCGCAGCCATCTCGTCAAGGTGAGCGGGTTGCTTACGTTGCCAAGAATGGCCAAAGTCCAGTGAACCTGACACGAAAAAAGACCTTGCACGCCGCTGAGCGGAACCGCCCGGACGTTGCCAAGGCCCGTGCTGAATGGCCCGAGACCCAACCCAACCTGAACCCGGGCTAGCTGGCCTTCCTCGATGAAACCTGGACCAAAACCAACATGGTCTGACTGCACGGCCGCCCGCCGCGCGGCGAACTGCTGATCGGCACCAGCCCGCGCGGACGCTGGAAGACCGCCACCTTCCTTGCCGGTTTGCGTCAAGACGTGCTGCCCGCGCCGGCGGTTTTGGATGGGCCGATCAACGGCGACCGGTTTCTGGCCTATGTCGAGCAGATCCTGGTGCCGACACTGACAGCCGGCGACACCGCCGTGTGGGCAATCTGTCCTCGCAGGAGAAGCCCGCTGCGCGCCGAGCCATCGATGCAGTCGGTGCCAGCGTACAATTCCCACCCGCCTACAGCTCCGATTTGAACCCTATCGAGCAGGTGTTCGCCAAAATCAAAGCCCAGTTGCGCGCTAAAGCCGCCCGCGCCGTCGGGGCTCTCTGGAACGCGCCCGGCTCCATCATCGGATATGTGTCACCGGAGGGGTGCGGGAACTTCATCCGGCATGCCGGCTATGCCCAGTCATGGTGAAAGTGCTCTAGGAGATCGGCATTTGGCATCGCCATCGGTCGGCATCCCTGTCGCGGGTTATGCAGCTTGCCGGCGATGCTCACGAGTTCGGCCAATGAGCCCGCTTTCATTTTCCGCATCATACGGCCCCGATGAGCCTTCACGGTGATCTCGCTGATTCCAAGCTCGCTGCCGACTTGCTTATTCATTAGACCGGAGATCACCAGGCCCATGATCTCGCGTTGGCGGCCGGTAAGCGACGCGTAGCGTTCCTGAAGCACTTTCATTTCCGATGCTGCTCTCTGTGCCTCCTGGCTGCGATCTAAAGCTGATCGGATTGCCTCCAACAGCACCTCCTCACTGAACGGCTTCGTCAAGAACTCGAACGCGCCGGCCTTCAACGCGCGCACAGTAATTGGAACGTCGACGCAGCCGGTGATAAAAATGATCGGAATGTTCGTCCGGTCACCAGCGATCCGCTGCTGGAGATCGAGGCCACTCAGGCCCGGGAGCATTACGTCGAGAACCAAGCAACTCGGGCAGAACGCGCGTGGGTAAGAGAGAAACTCCTGTGCCGATGCAAACATCACGGGTCGCCAACCGGCATCATAGATCAGCCCCGCGAGGCATTCGCGCATTGAAATGTCGTCATCGACAACATATACGATCCGGGTTAGGTCAAGCATGATCTATGCTCCGTTCGTGAGGAATGGAACTCGAATACACTGCCATTCGGCACAATCAACAAGTCACCGTTGCGATTTTTGCCAACCAACGAGGATAAGTCTCGACATTCGTATCCATCGCCCCTATTCTCGTTCGCGTTACCAAACGCGAGAGGGCTTCATTGATTCTCCAAGGCCAGATTGCTCGGCCAACGGATTGCGTTATGCCTCGTCTCCGCGTTGGAGCCGGGTCGGTGGTCGCTCGTTTTTGCATATTGATGGCGGGCCGGGCAAGGCGAGTGACAGCAATTTGATGGCGGGCCGGGCACGGTGAGTGACAGCAATACCCTTGCCGCGAACCCAGCCCGTCGTATTCCGTGGCGCGGCAGTGCTGATGACTATTGCGCGCCGGGCGCGGGGGTCCGTCGCGAGGTTGCGGCCCTGCGGGCGGGAGGCTGCGCACCAAGCCGCTGAACAGCACGGCCTCTGGGCAGGCAGCGGCGAAAGCGGTCGGCGCCCGCCTGGCAGCTTCGGTGATACGCGCGCCGATCTTGATCAGGCGCGACTGGAGTGTGGAGATGGATGGGCAGGAAGCAGCGCTCGTCATAGTGCGGGGTGGACAAGACAAGCTGCTGGTGCCTGCGCATGACATCGCGGCTGTGCTACGCGCCAGGCAGATGATCATCTCAAGTCCACGCCATGGCTGTCAATCGGCCTCCAAAATTGACCGGGGAGCGGCGCATTGGCGGCCGCTGGTCAGTCCCTGCCGAAGCCACAAGGCGGGTCGATGGCCCGGAGATCGGAGAGGTCGAGGTCGCAGATCGCCTGCAATGCCTCGGCGGTCGCGCGCTCGCGCAGGTTGGCCGGCAGCGCTTGGAGTCAGGCTTCGTATTCGGCTTGCAGCGCGATCAGTTCGGCCACGGCGTCGCGCCACCGCCCGGCGCGACTGCGGGGATCGGCCGGTCGCCGGATGCGGACGACCGGGAGGCCCGCGGCGCGGGCAGCCCGGCAGCGGGCCTGGCGCTCGGCATCGGTCATCGGCCTGTCGCCGATCGACTTGCGTGGCACGGTCAACTTCGAACCGTTGCGTCACGAAACCGGGGCCTCACGTCTGGGTCGCTCAGGCATGGTGCCGGAAGCGCCAGCTGTCGTTGCCGGTCTCGATGATGTGGCAACGCTGCGTCAGCCGATCGAGCAGGGCCGTGGTTGTCTTGGCGTCGCCGATCATCGCGTGATGCCGCTGAGATTGAGCAGCTAGTACACCTCGCCGGAAGTGGCGACTCCCTTCCGGCGGCCGGTCGGAGGGGGTGAGTTCTGGTCTGCCACAGGGCGGCACCAATCGTCAGGGGAGGCCGCAAACTCGGCAGTTTTCCGCGAGTCATACCAGCCCGCCTAAAGATTGACACACGCCCACTCGCGCGTGCCGATGGAGCGGATGCGATCCGGATCGCTGATGAGGAAGTCCCAGGACTTCTTGCAGGCTTGCACGATCGCCTTGTAGCTGTTCCAGAGAACGCCGCACAGCTTGTTGCCGCGGAGGTAATCCCAGACGTTCTCCATCGGGTTCAATTCCGGCGCGTAGGCGGGCAAGGGGAGCAGGGTCATGTTAACGGGAACCTGCAGGCCCCTGCTGGTGGCATGCCATCCGGCGCGATCGCACAGCAACAGGGCGTGCGCACCAGGCGCCACCTGTGTACTGATTTCCTGCAGATGGGCGTTCATGGCCTCGGTGTTGACGGCGGGCATGATGATTGCAGCGCCGACGGCTCGATCCGGGCAGATGGCGCCGAACAGATAGACGGACTCACGACGGTTGTCGCGCACCATCGGCGGCCGCGAGCCCACCGGCGCCCAGATATAGGTGTGAGTTCCCTGCTGGCCGACCCTGGCTTCGTCTTGGAACCAGATTTCTATGGGCGTGCCGGCCGTGGTTCCGAGCAGCGCTTCCTTGGCTAGACTACGAAAGTTTTTTTAAAAGCCTCTTGGGCGGCCGGGTCCTTCTTCGGATGGAACGGGCGCGGCTGCAGCGGCGTCAGTTTGAGTTGGTGCAGCCACTTGCTGATAGTGCTCTCGTGCACAGTCACCGAGAACCGCCGCGTCACCTCTTCGCGCACGTCCAGACAACGCCAGCGTACCACCTGGTGGATGTCAGGGTCAGGTCCTTTGATGACCAACGCCTTCAACTCGGCTTTCTGTTCCTCAGTCAGAAATGGCGTCCGGCCAGGGCTGCTGCGCGACTTCAGCCCATCGACCCCCGCGTCGTTGTACCGGTGCACCCAGTCGCGCAGCGTCTGGCGCTCCATACCGCTCTGTGCCGCCGCCTCGGTCCGCGAGTGGCCGTCCAGGATCAGTGCCAACGCCAACAATCGACGAACCTGTGCGCCATCGCTACTCTTGCTTGCCAGCGCACGAAGTCCCTCGGCCGAGTGGTCCGACCGTGTGACCACCAACGCAGCGCCCATCCCCTGCTTCCCTTTGCCAAATGCTCACTCGGCCAAAGAATTGAGGGCGCCGCCGATTCGCAATTCACAAAAGAGTCAACGTCAAGGCGGGTTGGTATCAGCCGCCTTGCGGATATGGCAGGGACGAGTTCGGCCCCTCGTCCTGTTTCGCCGGAGCCTGTGCATGCCCCGCCTGTCCGCTGCCCCGATCGCCCTGACGCCTGCGCAGGAGGAAGAGCTGCAACGGCTCGCCCGGGCGCACAAGACGCCGCGTAAGCTGGCCGAACGCGCCGAGATGATCCTGCGCTCGGCGGCAGGAACGCCGGTGCGCGAGATCGCCCGCGAACTCGGCGTCTGGCCGAAGACAGTGCGGCACTGGCGCGCCCAGTGGCTGGCCAGTGCGGCGGACTCGCCGGTGGTGGCGCGGCTGACCGACGCGCCGCGGCCGGGCGCGCCGGCGACGTTTTCCCCCGAGCAGGTCTGCGCGATCGTGGCGCTGGCCTGCGAGAAGCCGGACGAGCAAAGCAACCTGCCCCTCAGTCACTGGAGCCAAAGCGAACTGGCCCGAGAGGCGGTCAGGCGTGGCATCGTGGACAGCATCTCGCACGGCTCTGTCGGGCGTTTTTTAAAAAAGAGGCCGAACTCAAACCGCATCTCGTGCGCGGCTGGCTGACCCCCAAGCCAGATCCCGAGTTCGAGACCAAGTGCGCCGACGTTTGCACCGTCTATCATGCGGCACCGGCGGCGGCGCAGCAGGACATCCGCACGGTCTCGATCGACGAGATGACCGGCGTGCAGGCGCTGGAGCGTGCCGCTCCGGACCTGCCGATGCTGCCGGGCAAGGTCGCCCGCCGCGAGTTCGAATACATCCGCCACGGCACCCAGACCCTGATCGCGGCCTTCGACGTCGCCACCGGCCAGGTGATCGGCACCGTCGGCGACACCCGCACCGAGCAGGACTACGCCAGCTTCCTGGAGCGCCTGTTCGCCACCGGCACCTCGACCACCGGCTGGCGCGTGGTCGCCGACAACCTCAACACGCATGTCTCCGAAAGCGTGGTGAGATTGGTCGCCGACCTGTGCGGCATCAAGGACGACCTCGGCGAGAAGGGCAAGTCCGGTGTGCTCGCCTCGATGGCGACGCGCGAGGCGTTCCTGCGTGATGCCACCCACCGCATCCAGTTTCACTTCACGCCCAAGCATGCGTCGTGGCTCAACCAGATCGAGATCTGGTTCTCCATCCTCGTGCGCAAGCTGCTGCGCCGCGCCAGCTTTGTGTCGAAGCAGGATCTGAAGGCTCGGATAGAGGCGTTCATCACCTACTTCAACCGCACCCTGGCCAAGCCGTTCAAATGGACCATGACCGGCAAGCCGCTCGCTGCGTGAGGGCCGCCGGAATGGGGGCCGCTTTTCCGACAAGGTGTACTAGCTTTCTTCAGCCGGTTGCCGTGAGCCGCGCCGGCGTGCAAATTCCCTGGCGCCGGCCGGGCCATTGGGGCACAAAGACTCACCGTTGCGATGTGAACAAAACTCAGGGGAATCGATATGATCAATGCGGTTCTGCGCGTGTGTTTCGGTTTGTTTCTTGTGTTTGGACTGGCGGGCGGCGTTCGGGCCGCTCCTGTGCATCTGGCCGCACCGGTTCACCTGGCCGGCGGCGGGGTGATTGCCGTGGACGAGAGCCCGATCGGCGGCATGCAGGAAATCTTCAATATGGAGCCGCCGCATCTGCTGTTCCTCGGCGCCGGCATTCTCGCCGGGGCGGCGCTGATCTCGCCGGGTCTGGGCCTGAACGAGTTGTTTGGCGTCGCGATCGGCATCATCGGTTCGGAATTCCTCTACCAAACCACCTATCAGCCTTCGAACCGCTGGCCCCGCTGGCTGTAGGCGGTCCATCCCGCGATTGCGGACCGTCTCGCCGCCGCGGCGGCGAGACGGTCCGGTCGAACCCGATCACCGCGCGTCCAGCGGAACCGCGGTCACGCTGTTGAACGCCGCCCCGCCGGTGCCCACGCTGATCGTCGACCACACCAGATACACGATCACCCGCTTTTCCGGGTCGTACAGCCGCGTCACCCGGATTTCCTTGAAGAACGCGCTCATTTTCTCGCCGAACACGATCTCGTTCTTGGGCAACGCGTCGCCTTTTATGGCCACCGGCCCGGTGGCGCGGCAGGCGATGGAGTAGCGGTTCGGGTCGGTCGCCAGGCCCAACGACCCGGAGATGCCACCGGTTTCGGCCCGCGACACGTAGCAGCTCACCCCGTCCACCCGCGGGTCGTCATAACGGTCCACCACCACCCGGTCGTTGCGGCCAAGCAGCTTGAAGGTGGTGTCCACTTCGCCGATGCGCGTCTGCGCGCCGGCAAGTCCGGGCGGGGCCAGCAGCATCAGGGCGACGGCACACGACGGCAGCAAACGGGCGCGCATGGCACTCTCCTGTGGCGGGGGCCTCAGACCGAAGGCCGCGCGAATCGCGCGAACGACGCCGCAATGATCTGGTAAATCGGCCGCTTGAAATCCACTGCCAGGCCGGGCAATTCTCCGAGATCAGCCCAGCGCCAGGAGTCGAATTCGGGATGCGGGTCGGCGTCCAGCCTGATGTCGGCGTCGCCGCCGAGGAAGCGCAGCGCGAACCAGCGCTGCTTTTGCCCCCGGTAGCGCCCATGCAGCGCCACGCCCAGCAGGTCGTCCGGCAGCTCGTAGGTCAGCCAGTCCGGGTGCTCGCCGATGATTTCGGCGCGGTCGGTGCCGATTTCCTCGGCCAGCTCGCGGAGCACCGCCGCCGCCGGGTCCTCGCTTGCGTCGATGCCGCCTTGCGGCATTTGCCAGCCGCCCGGCGCGCCCTCGGCGTTCGGCAGGTCGGCGCGGCGGGCGACGAACACGCGCCCCGCCGGGTTGAACAGCACCGCGCCGACATTCGGTCGGTAGGGCAGGCGCTCACGCAGGCTGGACCGGGTCATCGTGTTGGACTCGCAGCGGTTTCGGACGCAGGCGGGGTGGGTGGCGGCACCAGGGCGCTCACCGGCACCAGGGCAATGCCGCGCATGCCCAGGGTCGATCCCCAGGCCGACAGCCGCTCGACCGTGACCGGCGCGGGCAGCCCGGCCACGCCGAGCGCGCTGCCGCGGTCGCGCGCGATCTGCTCCAGGCGGGCCAGATTGGCCTCGATGTCGGCGCGCAGCGGCGGATCGTCGATCACCACGTCGGCCACCCGCACGCCCGGACGCACCGGCGGCGGACCGCCGGGCCGGGGCGGCACCGGGCGCGGATCGACATACAGCAGGCCGCGTTCGGCCAGTTCGTCCAGCACCGGCATCATCTGCTGGCCGGCGGCGAAGCGCTCGCCGTTCAGGCCGCTCATCGCCGCCGTCGCCCCCACATAACCGGCGATGCGAGACAGCGCCCAGATCAGCCGGTCCTGGTTTTCCGCCGGCGACAGTCCGGTCAGCAGCGCGTGGCTGCCGGCGTCGTTCAGCGGGTAGCCGAGCGGCTCCATCGGGATCGAGATGAGCAGCTCATGGCCGGTGGCGCGGGCGATTTCCAGCAAATGGCCCGGCCGCGGCGCATAGGGCGAGATGGCCAGCGAGACCGAAGCCTGGGTGGCGCGTATCGCCTCTTCGCTGTCGATTTCCGCCATGCCGATGCCGGCCAGCAGCACCGCCACGCGCGGCCGCTTATCGGCCGCATCGAACGCGGCGGCATAGACGCGCATCGGCATTTGCCCGTCCGGGCCGATGCGCGGCAACGCAGCCCCTTCGAACCCGGGGGCCGGCTCCAGCATGGCAGCGGTCGGCGCCGGGATGACCATCGCCGCAGCCTCGGACGCGGCCGGGGCGGGCCGTCGTGTCGGGGCGGCTTGCGTCGGCCGCGGGACCGTGACCGGCGCTGTCCCGGGCGTCGCCGCCGCCACCTCGCCGGGTCGCGGCGGCGGCCCGAGCATCTGCAGCACCGCCGCGCCGATGACCAGGCACCCCAGCGCCGCCGCCCAGAACCATTTCAGCGCCGCCCAGGCGCGCGGCCTGCCTCCGGGCTGCCGCACGCGTGCCGCCTGCCGGGCGTCTTGCCGCCGGATCATCGGGCCATCCTCTTGCGCTACCGGACCGATCCGGCCGCGCCGATCTTAGCGGATTGCCCGCCGCCTGATCTAGCGGGCGGCGTGCTTGCCAGCCGGCATGGCGCGCACCACCGCCAACGCCTGCTGCAACTGGAAGTCGGTTTCCGGCTTGGCGGCGTCGTAAGCGGGCCAGTTCTCCGGCGGCAGCTTGGGGATGTCGCGAACGATCGGCGGCAGGTCGGTGCGCGGCGGCGCGGCGGCCTCCGTGGTGCCGCCGGAGTTGCTCAGCGCGCGGTTCAGGTCGGCCTCGCGGTCGGGCATGAAATGCGGCTTTTCCTCGCGGGTGGCCGCGACCTCCACATCCGGGGTGATGCCCAGCCCCTGGATCGACCGGCCGGACGGGGTGTAATAGCGCGCCGTGGTCAGCCGCATCGCCCCGTTGCCGGGCAGCGGAATGACCGTCTGCACCGAGCCCTTGCCGAAGCTGCGGGTGCCCAGCAGAATCGCCCGCTGATGGTCCTGCAGCGCGCCGGCGACGATCTCGCTCGCCGAGGCCGAGCCGCCGTTGATCAGCACCACCACTGGCAGCCCGCCGGTCACGTCGCCGGCCTTGGCGTTCCAGCGCTGGCTGTCTTCGGGGTGGCGCGCGCGGGTGGAGACAATCTCGCCCTGGTCGATGAAGTCGTTCGACACCGCCACCGCCTGGTCGAGCAGCCCGCCCGGATTGTTGCGCAGGTCCAGGATGATGCCGCGCAGCTTGTCGCCGGCCTGCTGCTTCAGCGCGGTCAGCGCCCGGCGCAGTCCGGCATCGGTCTGCTCGTTGAAGCTGGTGACGCGGACATAGGCGATGTCGCCGCCTTCCAGATGCGACTTCACCACCTGGATGCGGATTACCTCGCGGGTCAGCGCCACCTCCAGCGGGGTGTCCTGGCCTTCGCGGCGGATGGTCAGCTTGATCCTGGAGTTGGGCGCGCCGCGCATTTTGTCGACCGCGTCGTTCAGGCTCAGCCCCTGCACGGTCTGCCCGTCGAGCGCCAGGATCAGGTCGCCCGACTTGATGCCGGCGCGGCTGGCCGGGGTGTCGTCGATCGGGCTGATCACCTTGATGAACCCGTTGTCCTGCGTCACCTCGATGCCGAGGCCGCCGAACTCGCCGCGGGTCTGCACCTGCATGTCGCGGAAGGACTTCGCGTTCATGTAGTTGCTGTGCGGGTCGAGCCCGGTCAGCATGCCGTTGATGGCGTTTTCGACCAGGTCGGTGTCGTTGACCGGCTCGACATACTCGGCGCGGACGCGCTCGAACACGTCGCCGAACAGGGTCAGCAGGCGGTAGGTCTCAGCCCGTCCGCCGTCCTGCGCCAGGGCGGCGGGCAGGAATTGCAGGCCGAAATGCTGCTCCAGAAAGCCGGAGGCGGGGCCGATCGCCACTCCTGCGCCAAAGGCGGCTCCCAGCAGCAGGCCGGTGCGAAGCTTCATCGAAGGTTTCCTCATGCGCGAGAGCGCAAAACTTGGTAACGGTCGGCGGGATTTCACCCTGGACCCACTTCAATATATATCCTGCAGCCGGAGCTGACAGGGAAGCACGAACCTGGCCGTCAGCCCTTCGCATGCAGGTAGGGGGCCGGGTTGACGGGCTGCCCGCCTTTCCGCAACTCCAGGTACAGTCCTGGCCGCGACCCGCCGGCGCGCGGGTCCCAGCTTGGCATCACGCCCACCGGCTCGCCCTCGCGTACCGTGTCCCCGGCCTGGGCGTCGAAATGGTCGAGTCCCGCCAGCACCGCGTGCCAGCCGCCGCCGCAATCAACGATCAGAAGAAGGCCATAACTGCGAAACGGGCTGGCAAACACCACCCGGCCCGTGCAAGGAGAAACCACCCGTGCCCCCGGCGGGGCGCCGTACGTCACACCATTGGCGGGGCCGGAATCGCCGTCAGCGGCCCATCCGCGCATGATGCTGCCGGCCACCGGCGCGGTCAACCGGGCATGCGCGTCGCCCAGGCCCGGCCCGGCCGGCTGTGCCAGCGCTTCCTCCCGCCGGTGCGCCACCGCCGCGTCGGCCTCCCGCTTCTGCCGTGCCGCCGCCGCGGCTTCGGCGCGGGCGCGCTCGCCGGCCGCGCGCCGCTCGGCCTCCAGCTTCGCCAGGGCCGCCCGCAGGTTCTCCGCCCGGGCCGCTTCGGCCGCGGCCCGGCGTGACGCTTCGGAGGCGTCGTCCTCGGCCTCGTGGCGTTGCGCGCGGGCCTGGCTGAGCTGGGCGTCGAGCGCCGCCGCCTCGTGCGCCTGCTGGCTTTGCGCGGCTGCGAGTGTGGGCAGTTCCGCCTCGGTTGCCTGCCGCCGCCGTGTCGCCTCGGCCTGCCCGGCACGCACCGCGGCGGCGTCGGCTGCCAACTGGCGGCCGATCGTTCCCAGCACCAGCAAGCCGCGCACCGAATCTTCGGGCGACAGCGGCACCGCCAGCAGCGTCTCGGCGGGGTAGAGCGCCAGACGCTCCATGACCGGCAGCATCGGCGCCAGTTCTTCGGTGCGCCGCTGGAGTTGCGCCTCCGCCTCGCGCTGGCGCTGCGCCAGTTCGGCGACCTGGTTAGCGGTCGCGGCGGTGACGGTTTCCAGGCTGCGCAACCTGGCCGCCGCGGCAACCCGCTCGGCGGCGAGGCGCTGTTCTTCGACCCTGGCTGCGCGCACGCGGGCTTCGGCTTCCTGGAGTGTTTCGGCGGGGGCGACGGCGGGAACTAGGCTGAGGAGGGCGGCAAGCAAGTAAGGCCAGGGGCTCTGCCCCTGGACCCCGCCAAGGGGCAGTGGCCCCTTGGAACCCATTACTTTTAGGCATTTGTCTTGAGAGGGGGGGGAGGCGGTGAACCGGTTCATCACCTCACCCCCCTCTCATAACAAATGCCTAAAGTAGCGGGGTCCAGGGGGCCACTGCCCCCTGGCGGGTCCAGGGCAGAGCCCTGGCCTTCCTTCCTCGCCATCCTACCCCTCAACCAGCGCCCGCCCCGTCATCTCCGCCGGCTGCGGCAGCCCCATCAGCGCCAGCAGTGTCGGCGCGACATCGGCCAAGCGCCCGTCATGGAGGTGTGTCACCGCCGTCCCGGCCAGGATGACGGGAACCGGGTTGGTGGTATGGGCGGTATGTGGCCCGCCCGTCTCCGGGTCGCGCATCAGTTCGCAATTGCCGTGATCGGCGGTCACCAGCAGCGCGCCGCCCTGGCGTTCGACCGCCGCAAGGATGCGCCCCAGCCCCGCATCCACCGTTTCCACTGCCGTGATGGCGGCCGGCAGGCTGCCGGTGTGCCCCACCATGTCGGTGTTGGCGTAGTTCAGCACGATCAGGTCGTATTTCCCGGACGCGATCTGCGCCACCGCCTTGTCGGTCAGTTCGGGGGCCGACATTTCCGGCTGCAAATCGTAGGTGGCGACCTTGGGCGAGGGCACCATGATGCGGTCCTCGCCCGGGTTGGGCGTTTCCTCGCCGCCGTTCATGAAATAGGTGACGTGCGGATATTTCTCCGTCTCGGCCATGCGGAGTTGGGTGCGCCCGGCGCGCGCCACCACCTGGCCGAGCTGGTTGGCCAGCGATTCGGGCGGGAACAGGATGCCCAGGCGCTGCGCCAGCGCGTCGCTGTAATGCGTCATGCCGGCGGCGGCGGCGAAGCGGATGGGGCGCGGCCGGGCAAAGCCCGAGAATTCCGGATCGGTCAGCGCGCCGAGCAGTTCGCGCACCCGGTCGGCGCGGAAATTGAAGCACAGGATGCCGTCGCCGTCGCGCATGCCCGTGTAGCCACCGATGACGGCCGGGATGACGAATTCGTCGGTCACGCCCTCGGCGTAGGCGGCGGTCACGGCCGCGACCGGCTCGGCGAAGCGCGCGCCCTGGCCTTCCGCCACGGCCATATAGGCCTTTTCCACCCGCTCCCAGCGTTTGTCGCGGTCCATGGCGTAGTAGCGGCCGGACACGGTGGCGATACGCGCGCCTTCCGGCAGGGCGGACTGGAAGCGGGCGATATCCTCGCGGCCGGATTGCGGCGGCGTGTCGCGCCCGTCGGTGAAGGCGTGCGCCGCCACCTTCACGCCCGCGCGCGTCAGGATGGTGGCCAGCGCCGCGGCATGGTCCTGGTGCGCATGCACCCCGCCCGGCGAGACCAGGCCCATCAGGTGGCAGGTGCCGCCGCTGTGCCGCAGTGCGGCGATCAGCGCGAGCAGGGCCGGCGCCGTCTCGATCGAGCCATCCGCGATCGCCAGGCCGATGCGGGGCAGGTCCTGCATGACCACCCGTCCGGCGCCGATATTCATGTGCCCGACCTCGGAATTGCCCATCTGTCCCTCGGGCAGCCCGACATCGAGGCCGGAGGTATGCAGGAAGGCGTGCGGGCAGGTGGCCCAGAGCCGGTCGAAGCTGGGCGTGCGGGCCAGCCGCACGGCGTTGTCCGCGATGTCCTCGCGCCAGCCCCAGCCATCGAGGACGACGAGCATGACCGGGCGGGGCGGGTTCGGCATGGGGCGGGGCGCTCCTGGCGTGGTGGGCGGTTGATTTTCCTACGCTCATGCCGCCGGGCGGACAACGGAGCGCGGGCGGAGTTTGTGCTATTGTTGAACTGCGCGCCTTACTTGGGCGCATTCTGGCTGCAGACCACCCGCGCGGGGTGAATTCAGCCGATGCCGTCCTCCACGCAAGCCGGGCGCGGCTCGAACGCCGCCAGCCGCGGGATACCGGAGGCGGCCACGGTCACATAGGCGGCGTCCAGTTCCGTCCCGACCGAGGCAACCCCGAGCCGGTGTGCCGCGGCGAGCGTCGCGCCGCCACCGGCGAACGGGTCGTACAAAAGCCCTTCGCCCACCGGCAGGATGGCGCGCACCACTTGCCGCATGAAGGCCTGCGGCTTCAGCGACGGATGTGGCGACAGGGCCCGCTCGGCCGGCTGCGTCGGCGCCGAGCGGATCACGTCGCGGAACGGCTCGTCCGCCGAGACCCGCCGCAGGCCGCCGGTGCCCCAGCGCCGCAAATTGGCCGCCACGGTCTTTTCCGACAGTTTCTTGCGGAAGATGCCCCACGGCTCCCAACCCGAGCGCGGCATGACGCTCACGTCCGGGAACTGGTCCTCCGCGCCTTTCGGCCGGTCGCCGCCGCGCAGGGTTTGCACCAGGCGGATCACTTCGCCGCGCTTCTCCAGCCCACTGCGTTCGATGGCCGCGAACACCGCCGACGACAGCAATGGGTTCGAGGCGATGATGAGGTGCCCGCCCGGCACCAGCACCCGCAGGGCGTGGCCGGCGAATTCGGTGAAGAACGCCTCGAGCCGCAAGCGGTCCGCCGCCGTCAGCACCGTGAAGCGCGGCAGCGGGGCGCGCTGGCAGCCGTCGAAGGCGGGGGGAATCCGCCACACCCCGCCGTTTCCGCTGCGCAGCTTGGCGTGGTCTTTTTCTGCGTACTCCACCAGCCCGTAGGGCGGGTCGGTCGGGATGCCGTGGATGCAGTCCGCCGGGAGGGTCGCCATCCAGCCCAGCGCGTGGGCGTGGACGAGCAGCGTTGCCGGCGTGTCGCTTATGATTTGCCCGCCGTGCTGCCCGGCCAGCATGGTCCAGGTTTCCGCCGCGGCTGCACGGACCCGGCGTTGGTGAAGATCGGGGAGACCCTCGCCGCCAGAGCGTCCGCCGCCGTCCATCACGGCCGTCCGGCGCGGTGATACGGATGCCCCGCGGCAATAGCGCGGGCGCGGAAAATCTGCTCGGCGAGCATCACCCGCGCCAGCATATGCGGCCATGTCATCCGCCCCAGCGACAGCACCGCATCGGCGCGGTCCAGAACCGACCGGTCCAGCCCCTCGGCGCCGCCAATGAGAAAACACACCGCCCGCCCGCTCTCCAGCCAGCGCCCCAGCCGGCCCGCGAAGCCTTCGCTGTCCGGCGCCTCGCCGCCCAGGTCAAGCGCGACCGCCAGCGCGTTCGCCGGCAGCGCCGCCAGCAAGGCGCCCGCCTCCCGCCGGCGGATTTCGCCGGCGCTGCCACGGCCCTCCGCGACCTCAGTGAGGATTACCGCCGGTCGTGTCCGGGCGGCATAACGCGCCACCAGCTCGGCCTCCGGCCCGCTGCCGATGCGCCCGACGGCGAGGATGCGCAGTTCAGCCAGGAGGCGGCGACTCCTCGTCCAGCTCGGCCCCCCACATGCGCTCCAACCCGTACATCGTCCGCGCCTCGGGCTTGAACAGATGCACGACGATGTCGCCGGCATCGATCAGCACCCAGTCCGACCCGGTGGCACCCTCGATTTGCACCCGCTGCAGCCCGGCCTCTTCCAGCTTGTCCTCCAGATGCGTCGCCATGGCGGCGATCTGCCGGTCGGCCAGACCTGTTGCCACCACCATGCGGTCGGCGAAGGCGGCCCGCCCGGCCAGCTCGATGGTGACGATGTTCTCCGCCTTGTCGTCCTCCAGGCTGCCGACGATCACCCGCTGCAGCTCGTCCAGGCGGGTGGTCTCGGCGGCCTCGCGCGGCTGGGCCTTGACCCGTCTGGGGCCGGCGGCGACTGCCTTCTTGCGCGGCGTGCCCGGCGGGGCGGGCATTGCGGGGCCGGAGGGCTTGCGCGGGCTCGCCCGCTTGCGCACCGGCACGAGCTTCTTGGCGGGGCCAGGCGGGTCTTTCGGCGGTGAAGGCGGGGCAGGGGGCTTCCTGGCGATGATATCGTACTCCCGGATCAGGGTTCCGGACGGGCCGCGCGGATGGCGCTGGCCGATGCGGCATGCTGCGGCGCCGGCAGGAACACCCAGGCCGGGGGCGCCATCCCGGCCAGGGCTGGGGCGGCGTGGGCCGCGCGCCGCACCCGGCGAAGCCGCCGCGCCGCCAGCCCCGCGAGCGCGCGGTGATTGTAGGTGGGCCGCGGCACCACCGCAAACGGCATGGCGGCGACAACCGCCCGCCAGCGCCGCCAGCGCGGCAACTGCTCCAGATTGTCCGCCCCCATCACCCACACGAACCGCACGCGCGGAAACCGCCGCCGCAGCGCGCGCAGCGTGTCGTCGGTATAGCGGGTGCCCAGCGCCGCCTCGATGGCGGTCGCCACGATCCGCCGCCCGTCGGCGATCCGCCGCGCCGCGGCCAGCCGCGCCGCCAGCGTCGCCATGCCGTCCACCGGCTTCAGCGGATTGCCGGGCGAGACCAGCAGCCACACCTGGTGCAGCCGCAGCCGCCTTCGCGCCAGCTCGGCGACATGGCGATGCCCCTCATGCGCCGGGTTGAACGAGCCGCCGAGCAGGCCGATGCGGGCGCGCCTGGAATCGCCAAACTTGCCGGGTGCGGTCAGGTCGGCCGCCTCACGCCCTGATCTGCCCGTTGCCCGTCACCACGTAGCGGAAAGTGGTGAGCTGCTCCAACCCGACCGGCCCGCGCGCATGGATGCGGCCGGTGGCGATGCCGATCTCGGCGCCGAAGCCGAACTCGCCGCCGTCGCAGAACTGGGTGGAGGCGTTCCACATCGCCACCGCACTGTCGATGCCGGCGATGAAGCGCCGCGCCGCGGCCTCGTCCTGGGTCACGATCGCGTCGGTGTGTTCGCTGCCGTGCCGCCGCACATGGGCGATGGCGGCGTCAACTCCGTCCACCACGGCCACCGACAGAACAGAGTCAAGCCATTCGGTGTCGAAATCCGCCTCGCCGGCCGGCGGCAGGTCCGCGACGATCGCGCGGGCGCGGTCGTCAGCGCGGAAATCGCAGCCCAGCGCCCGCAAATCCGCCACCAGCAGCGGCAGCAGCGACGGGGCGACGGCCGCGTCGATCAGCAGCGTCTCGGTGGCGCCGCAAATGCCGGTGCGCCGCATCTTGGCGTTCGCCACGACGCGCCGCGCCATCGCCGGTTCGGCCGCCGCATGCACATAGGTGTGGCAAAGCCCCTCGGCATGGGCGAGCACGGGCACCCGCGCTTCGGTCAATACACGCTCCACCAGGCCCTTGCCGCCGCGCGGAATGATCAGGTCGATCAGCCCCGCCGCGCCCAGCATGGCGGCGACATAGGCGCGGTCGGTCGCCGGCGGCACCTGCACCGCCTCGGCCGGGGCACCGGCCGCAACCAGGCCCGCCGTAACCGCCGCGTGGATCGCCGCGGCACTGTGAAAACTGTCCGAGCCGCCGCGGAAAATCACCGCACTGCCCGCCTTCAGACACAGCCCGGCAGCATCGGCACCCACATTGGGGCGGCTTTCGTAAATCATGCCGATGACGCCGATCGGCGCCGCGATGCGGCGAATGCGCAATCCATTCGGCCTTGTCCAGTCGGCCAACGTGCGCGCCAGCGGATCGGGCAGAGCGGCGATGTCGTCCAAACCACGCGCCATCGCCTCCACCCTGGCCGGTGTCAGCGCCAGGCGGTCACGGAAGGCGGCACTGCCGCCGCCGGCATCGAACGCGGCGAGGTCACGCGCGTTTTCCGCGACAATGGCTTGGCTGCGGGCGCGCAGCTCCGCCGCCGCGGCGCGCAGGGCTTCGTTGCGGACGACATCCGACATGCGCGCAAGCACACCCGAGGCGCTCCTTGCGGCGGCGGCGGCGCGGCTTAGCCAGTCAGCAGGATTCATCGGGCGGTCTCCGGGGTCCTGGCGGGGCGTTGCCCCGCGCCCCACCAGGGGCTTTGCCCCTGGACCCCACCAAGGGCCGGAGGCCCTTGGAACCCTAGGCTGCCTTGAGGCGATCGGCAAACGTCTTGCGGAACTTTGCCACCTTTGGGGCAACCACCGCCTGGCAATAGCCCTGCCAAGGGTTCCGGGCGAAGTAGTTCTGATGGTACTCCTCGGCTGGCCAGAAAACCTCCAACGGCCGCACTTCGGTAACGACCTTTCCCGGCCAGATACGCGCCGCCTCGATTTCGGCAATCAACGCCGCTGCCGCCACGCGCTGGGCATCGTCATGGGTCAGGATGATGGAACGGTACTGCGGCCCGGCGTCGTTGCCCTGGCGGTCCTTGGTGGTCGGGTCGTGGATGGTGAAGAATACCCGCAGCAAATCCTCGTAGCTGACCTGGGCGGGGTCGAAATGGATCTGCACCACCTCGGCATGCCCGGTGCGCTTGCCGCACACCTGCTCATAGGTCGGGTTCGCCACATGGCCGCCGGCATAGCCGGACACCACGCCCGATACGCCGCGCAGACCGAGATACACCGCCTCCAGACACCAGAAGCACCCGCCCCCCAACGTCGCGACCTGTTCCGTCATGGCCCTTCTCCTCCGCTGCGCTACAAAGTGGACTGCGGCGCCGGCTTGTCCAGCGCCCGGAGGGTGGACGCATGACCGCGGCAATCGTGACGACGCTGGATGACCGGCCGGAAGGCCGGGTCGCGCGCGTCACCGTCGGCAACCACGCCAAGCTGAACGTCATCGGCACCGTCGCCATGCGCACGCTGGCGGCGTCCCTGCACGCGCTGGCCGGCGACGAATCGCTGCGCGTGGTGGTGCTGGCCGGAGAGGGGGAGCGCGCGTTCATCGGCGGCGCCGACATCACCGAAATGGCCGCGCTGGACCGAAACGGCGCGCGCGCCGCCGCCACCGCCCTGCACGAGGCCTGCCAGGCCATCCGCACCCTGCCGGTGCCGGTGGTGGCGCGGCTGCAAGGCTGGACCATCGGCGCCGGGCTGGAGATCGCCGCCGCCTGCGACCTGCGCGTGGCGGCGCAAGGCGCGCTGTTCGCCATGCCGGATGTGCGCATGGGCATTCCCGGCGCCGTCGGGGCGGCGCTGCTGCCGCGGCTGATCGGCTGGGGCCGCACCCGCCGCCTGCTGCTGACCGGCGAGCCGATCGACGCCGCCACCGCGCTGGCCTGGGGCCTGGTGGAGGAGGTGGTGCTGCCCGAGGAACTGACCCGCGCGCTGGGCCGCGTGGTCGGCGACGTGCTGGCCGGCGCCCCGCAGGCGATCCGCCGCCAGAAGGCGTTGCTGCGGGAGTGGGAGGACTCATCGGCGGTCGGCGCGATCGCGCACGGCATCGATGCCTTTGCCGCGTCCTGGGAGACCGGGGAGCCTCGCGCCCGGATGCAGGCGTTCCTCGCCGCCCGGGCCGCACTGCGTCCATGAACACGACGCTTTCCCCGGGCGCGCGAGATGTTTAGCGTCGGCATCGGAATTTGGGGGATGACATGCCGGACGATCTGAGCGCGCACCTGCAGGCCCGGCATTCGGATCTGGCCGCCATGCGTCACGACATTCACGCGCATCCCGAAATGGCGATGGAGGAAACCCGCACCGCTTCACTGGTCGCTGCCCGGCTGCGCGCATGGGGGATTGCGGTGACCGAGGGCGTGGGTCGCACCGGTGTGGTCGGCACCATCCGGGGCCGCCGGCCCGGCGGGCGCGCCATCGGCCTGCGTGCCGACATGGATGCGCTGGCGATCATGGAGGCCACCGGGCTGCCCTATGCCTCCAGGGTTCCAGGCACCATGCATGCGTGCGGGCATGACGGGCACACGACGATGCTGCTCGGCGCCGCCCGGGAGCTGGCGGAGGACCCGGACTTCGCCGGCACCGTGCACCTGATTTTCCAGCCCGCCGAGGAGGCTCTCGGCGGTGCGGCGGCCATGATCGAAGACGGTCTTTTCGAGCGCTTCCCGTGTGACGCGGTTTATGGCCTGCACAACATGCCCGGCCTGAAGGCGGGTGCTTTCGCCATCCGCAAGGGCGCCTTCATGGCGACCACCGGGTGCTGGACGGCGCGGTTCCACGGTTCGGGCGGGCATGGCGGCGCGGCGCCGCATCTGGCGGCCGATCTTTCGGTGGTGGTGTCGCACTTCGTTCTCGGCCTGCAGACCATTGTCGGGCGCAATGTGCCGCCGCTGGAAACCGCGGTGCTGAGTGTCGGGCACATCGCCGGGGGGAGTGCGGAGAGTCCAAACGTGATGCCGGCCGAGATCGTGGTGTCCGGCACCGCGCGTTGTTTCAACGATGCGGTGCGCGATTTGCTGGCGCGGCGCATGGAGGAGCTGGCGCTTGGGCTGGCCGGGCTGCATGGCGCCACAGCGGTGTTCAATGTGAGCTGCGGCGCGCCGACGCTGATCAACCACGGCGCGCAGACCGGCGTGGCTGCTGCCGCGGCGGCGGCGCTGCCGGGTGCGGAGGTGGATGACGACGCTCCGCCGGTGACGGGCGGTGAGGATTTCGCGTTGATGCTGCGGGCGCGTCCTGGTGCGTTCATGCTCATCGGCAACGGAAGCCACGGTGAGCCCGGCGGTGCGGCGTTGCACACGCCGCACTATGATTTCAACGACATGATCATTCCTTTTGGCGTGGCCTACTGGCTCAGCCTGGTGCGTCAGGAGCTTGGTAGTTAGGGGGCCAGGGGCTTAGCCCCTGGTGGGGTGCAGGGGCAAAGCCGTCGTGCCGAAGGCGCGCTGCGCGCAGGCCGGGGTCCGGGGCAGCGCCCCGGCCGCTCACAGAAATCCGACCGAAATCCAGGGAAAAGCCGCCACCGCCAGCAACCCCGCCAGCAGCGCCCCCAGATAAGGCCAAATCCGTCGCATGCCCAAATCCGGTGAAACCCGTCCGATGGCGCAGGCCGCGTAGTATCCCACCCCGAGGGGTGGCGCGAACAGGCCGATGCCCATCGCCAGGATCACCACCATGGCGTAGTGGACTTCGTGGATGCCGAGCTGGCGGGCGATCGGGAACAGCAGCGGCCCGAACAGCACGATGGCCGGGATGCCTTCCAGCACGCTGCCCAGCACCACGAAGGCGGCGATGGACACCAGCATATAGCCGAACCAGCCTCCCGGCATGGCTTGCATCGCCGCCGCGAGTTGGCGGGAGAATCCGGACTGGGTGAGTGCCCAGGCCATGGCGGTGGCGGTGCCGATGATCAGCAGGATGGCGCCGGAGAGCGCGGCGGTTTCCAGCAGCATGGGATAGATGCGCCGCCAGTTGAACGAATAGAGTCGCCAGCCGAACAGCGCGGACAGGGCCAGCCCAAACAATCCGGCCATGATGGCGTAGGCGATGCCGATGGTCGAAACCTCGGTGGCGGTGGCGATGCCTTGCATCACCGCGGCGCGGATGAGGAAGGGCAGCAGCAGGGCGGGCAGGGCGATGGCGAGGGTGCGCAGCACCTCGGCCAAGGGTGCCCGTGTGCCGGTCGCCTCGCCGCGCGAGCGCCGCCAGGCCACCAGCGCCAGGGCGGCGGCCAGCACCAGCCCGGGCAACAGCCCGCCGGTGAACAAGGCGGCGATGGACACGCCGGTGACGGAGCCGATGGTGATCAGCACCAGGCTGGGCGGGATGGTTTCGCTCATGGCGCCGGAGGCGGACAGGATGGCGATGAGTTCGCCCTCGGGGCTGCCGCGTCGTTTCATTTCCGGGAACAGCACCGGCGCCACCGCGGCCATGTCGGCGGCTTTCGAGCCGGAGATGCCGGAGACCAGATAGATCGCGCCGAGCAGCACGTAATAGAGCCCCCCGCGCACATGGCCGAGCAGGGAGGCGAGGAAGGCCACCATGGCGCGGGCCATGCCGGTCATTTCGATCAGCAGGCCGAGAAACACGAACAACGGCACGGCCAGCAGCACGAGGCTGCTCATGCCTTCGTCCATGCGCGAGACGATGATGGTGAGGGGGGCGCGGGTTGCGCAGGTCAGGAAGGCCAGTGTGGCGGCGCCGAAGGCGAAGCCGATCGGCACGCCGAGCAGCACTGCGGCGGCCAGCAGGCCGACGAAGAAGAAAACCAGATTCCAGTTGCCGATGGCCCGCAACGCCGGCGCGCCGAGCCACAGCCCCGCGGCCAGCACTGCCAGCGCCGCGCCGACGAAAACCACGTCGGTCAGCCGGCACCGCGCCAGATGGATGGCGCATGTGCAGGCCATCAGCGCGCAACCCACCGGGATGGCGGCGGCGCGGACGATGTTGGACCAGCCGAGCGCCGGGGTTTCGATGAACCACTCGTCCATCGCATAGTCGCGCGCGCTGGGCAGCACCAGCAGCAGGAACAGGGCAGGAACGGCCACTGCCAGCACCTGCGTACGCGCGCGCCAGCGCGGCGGCATCGCCGCCTCCACCGCGGTCAGGCGCATGTGCTGGCCGCGCTGCAGCGCCACCACGGCGCCGAACATGGCCAGCCACAGGAACAGGATGGAGGCCAGCTCGTCGCTCCACACGAACGGGGCGTGGAAGATGAAACGGCTGACCACACCTGCGAGCAGCACGCCGATTTCCGCCAGCACCAGGGCAGCCGTGGGGAGTTCCACGGCGTGGCGGAGCGCGGTTTCGATCGTGCCGGCGATTGGTTTTCCCGGTGCGGCGGCCCCGGCGGCGGACATCAGGCCAGGCTGCCGACCGCGCCTTCCAGCACCCCCCAGGCCTCGGTGCCGAATTTCTGCTGCCATTCGGCGTAGAACCCGGCCTTTTTCAGCACGGCGCGGAAGGCGGCCGGGTCGGTGGCGACGAATTGCAGCCCCTTTTGCTTCAGCGCCGCTTCCAGCGTGGCGTTCAGCTTCGCCACGTCTTCGCGCTGCTCCAGGGCGGAGCGGTTGAACTCGCGCTGCACGATCATTTGCGCGTCAGCGGGCAGGGCGTCGAAGGCGCGGCGGTTGGCGAGGAACCAGAATCCGTCCCACATGTGATTGGTCACGGCGAGGTATTTCTGCACTTCGTACAGCTTGGCGGTGTCGATCACCGCCAGCGGGTTTTCCTGCCCGTCGGCGAGGTGGGTCTGCAGGGCGGCGTAGGTTTCGCTGAAGTTGACGCTGACCGGCGCGGCGCCGAACGCCTTGAACAGGCTGGTCCAGAGCGGCGCGACCGGCACGCGGATCTTGAACCCGTTGAGGTCTTCAGGGATGCGGATCGGCCGGCTCGAACTGGTGATCTGGCGGTAGCCGTTGTCCCACATCTTCTCAAACGCAATCAGGCCGCGCTTGTCGATTTCGCGGCGGACATAGGCGCCCAGGCTGCCGTCCATGGCGGTCCAGACCTGGGTGTAGCTTTTGAAGGCGAAGCCGACGCCGTTGATGGACGCGACCGGCACCAGGGTGGACAGCAGGATGCCGGACAGGGTGAAGAACTCCACCGCCCCGTTGCGCAACTGGCTGAGCGTGTCGGTGTCGGAGCCGAGCTGGTTGCTGGGGAAGATGTTGATGTCGACCCGTCCGCCGGTGGCCTCCTTGATGCGCGCCGCCGCCTCGGCCGCGCGCAGGTTCAGCGGGTGGGTGGCCGGCAGGTTGTTGGCATATTTATAGGTGAACTCGGCCGCGCCGGCCGGGCGGGTGCGGATCGCCACCAGCGGCAGCGCCGTGCCGGCGGCCAGAAGGGTGCGGCGGGGAAGCCTGCGCATGCTCGATCCTCCCGTACGGTGCGTTTCAACAACGGTCGCCCGTCCGCCGGGGGTATCCGCCATCCCGCCCGGCGATGCAATCTGGTTTGTGCGGAGGGAGAGGCCATGGGGCTGGAGGATCAGCCGGTCGCGGTGCTGCTCGCGGGGGGGCTCGCGCGGCGGATGGGGGGCGGGGACAAGCCGCTGCGGCGCCTGGGCGGGCGGCCGCTGCTGGACCATGTGCTGGACTGCATCCGCAAGCAGGTGCGCGCGGTGGCGCTGAACGCCAATGGGGACCCGTCGCGCTTCGCTTGCTTCGGGTTGCCGGTGCTGCCCGACACGCTGGCCGGCAATCCGGGGCCGCTGGCCGGCGTGCTGGCGGGGATGCGCTGGGCGGCGTCACTCGGGGCGGCCGACGTGCTGTCGGTGCCCACCGACACGCCCTTCCTGCCGGCGGATTTGCTGGCGCGGCTGGCGGCGGCGCGGCGGGCGGCTTGCGTGCCGATCGCCTGCGCCGCGCGCTTCGGCCGCACCCATCCGGTGATCG
The DNA here is from genome assembly GCA_963714255.1 of uncultured Alphaproteobacteria bacterium. Classification (GTDB taxonomy): domain Bacteria; phylum Pseudomonadota; class Alphaproteobacteria; order Acetobacterales; family Acetobacteraceae; genus Rhodovastum. The sequence goes on along the minus strand of CAVQNU010000017.1, from coordinate 96,275 downwards.
CCCTCTGGCCCGCCACGCTTGCCGATGCGCTGGAGGCGGCCCTGCTGGCGGGCGCGCGCAAGGTCGACCGCTGGACCGAAACGCAGGGGGTCGCGCCGGCTTCATTTGACGACCCCGGCGACGATCCCTTCTTCAACGTCAACAGCCCCGGCGAGCTGGAGGCGGCGGAGCGTTCGCTCGCGGGGCTGTGAGGGACTGTCTGATGCAATCCGGCACCGTCATCTGCTGCGGCCGCGAGATCCATTATACCGACTGGGGCCCGGCGGACGCACCGGTGGTGGTGATGTGGCACGGGCTGGCGCGCACCGGCCGCGATTTCGACGATATCGCGGCGGCGCTGGCCGGAAGGTACCGCGTGCTCTGCCCCGACCAGATCGGCCGCGGCCTGTCGGAATGGAGCCCGGACCCGGACCGGGAGTATTGCCTGGACTCTTACGCCGCGATTGCCCGTGCGTTTGCCGATGCGCTGGGTCTGCAGCGGTTGCACTGGGTCGGCACCTCAATGGGCGGGGCGCTTGGCATGCGCGCCGCGGCGGCCGCGCTGCGCGGGCGCATTGTTTCGCTCGTTGTCAACGATATCGGGCCGACCCTGCCGGCGGCGGCGGCGGAGCGCATCCGCACCTATGTGGGCGCGCCGCCCGAGTTCGCCCGGCTGTCGGACCTGGAGGCCTATCTGCGCCGGGTCTATGCCCCGTTCGGCGCGCTGACCGACGCGCAGTGGCGGCGGATGGCGGCGACGTTGATGCGGCGGCGGCAGAACGGCAACGTGACCACGCATTATGACCCGTTCATCGTGCGGCAGTTGTTCGTCTATCCGCGCGATTACGAGCAGTGGGCGTATTGGGATGCGCTGGATGTGCCGGTGCTGGTGCTGCGGGGAGCGCAGTCGGATTTGCTGCTGCCCGACGTGGCCGAGGCGATGACCCGGCGCGGGCCGCGGGCGCGGATGGTGGAATTCGCCGGCTGCGGGCACGCGCCGGCGCTGAACGTGGCGGAGCAGATCGCGGCGGTGGGGCGGTTTCTGGACGTGGGGTGAGGTCACGCTGACCCTGGACTCCACATCTTGAGTAATGGGTTGCAAACACCTCTCGGCCGTCGCGCCGGGGGCACGCGACGCGCGACGGCGGGTTCAGGGCACAGCCCTGGCCGTCCTTCCGTCACCTGACGGCGCGAGACCAGGCTATGCCGCGCAGGCGCTGTTCAGGGATTGCATTCATTCAGCGGCGGCGACTGTCCGTACAGCTGGAGGGTCAACAGCCGGGCGGTTCCGGTCGGGGCACCAACGTGAATGGTTGCGCCGGTGTTTGTGTTCGCGGTCGTGCTGGAGCAGTTTTGGAAGAATGATTTCTGGCACGGGTATGGCCCGGCGATCTGATAGCCGATTTTCGCCTTTTGCGGGTTGGCAACCGTAATCGGGCAAGAACAAATAAGCTGCCCACTTTGCAAGGGCCTGTCGAAGCCAGGAAATGACTGGCCCTCGGTGCTCGTGAAGCACAATCCGCCATCGCACTGGGCATAGGCGCCGGTCGAGGTCGCGGCCGGACAGTTGTACAGTGCCTGATTGCCATTGGGGGCGACGACCGACCAGGCCAGACTGAATGTGCTCGCCATGTACCCGTTGTGAAAGCCGAGAGCATTGACCGAGCAGATGTCCTCGCCGTCGTCAAAATTGAACGGCAGGCTGATGCTGTCACCGTATTTCACATCGCAGGCGCAGTAGGAAACGCCGTTGAACACGGTGCAGCTGGCGACGGCGCAAAGCGCGTAGGTCTGACTCTTGCAGATCTTGAACAACTGAGGCTGGGTCGACGTTCAGGTCCTGTTCCGCGCCAGCGGCGCGCACCGCGTTTGCCGGTGCAAGCACCAAGAGCAGGGCGAGCCCTGCACCGACCCAAAGCAGCTTTTTTTGGAGAAAGCCGCTCCTTCGGCCGAATGGCGTCCTGCTCTTGGGGGCCATATGAAGACTCCATACGTTGACGATGGATTAACGGCGCGTTTTTGTTGTTGAAGTTATCAAGCCGGAATGTCGCACGACTTCGTCGCTGGGTCAAACAGAGATCCGCCCTGGGGATTGGCATCATCGAAGACTTTGGCGTTGGGGGCTCGCGGCGCGCCGTGCTCGGTCGTCAATACATTGATCGCCTATCTCAGCATGGCGTGGCGATCCGCTGACCCACCCCATGCACCGGCCGAAATCCCCGCGCCGACCGTGAGCATCCGGCGCACCCGCTTACGGGTCGGCACCAAACACGCGGCCAAACAATGCATTCGCCGCCGCGATCGCCCGGCTGTGCGTGCCCGCTTGCGGAACACCAGTCGCGCATTGCGGAACGACCGCCCGTCCGGCCTCGGTGCAGGCCGCCAGGAAATCATAGTGCCCGACGCCGGGGAACTGTTTCAATTCGGCGCCGGGACTCATCCGCGCCGCTAGCAGCCCATTGGCCGTGCCACCGTGTCGGCCTCGCCCAGCACAATCAAAACCGGCACGCGCAGGCGCGTAAGACTGCCCGGGTCCAGCGCCTGCACCAGACCAGGCGCCATGACGAAAACCGCCCGCACCGAGGGGATGGTATGGTCATCCGTCGCGTGCGCCCGCTCGGCCGCCACCTCCGGGTCGGCGAAGGATTTCTCCCGCGCCGCCGGTGTCACCCGGAACTCTCGTTGCGGGCGACAGATGCCGTCCTCCGGCCGGTCCGCACAGAACGCAACCAGATGCGCCGGATCGACCCGCGCCCCCGCCGCGACAAGTACGGCAAACCCGCCGGCTGAAAAACCGGCAACCCCGATGCGGGACGTGTCCATATGCGCGCCGATCGCCGGGTGCTGCGCCATCGCATCCAGCGCCGCCCGCAGATCCTCCGCCCGGCCCCACCACAGCGTCGCACCCGGCACGGTCATCGCGTCGATGGCGTTGTTGCCGGGATGGTCCACCGCAATCGCCACGTTGCCGCTGCGCGCCATGGCGATGCCGAACCAGCCCATGATCCGGGCGCTCCCGCCGAAGCCATGCGAAAGCAGAATCACCGGCCGGCGCACATGATCCTCGGCAAACGGCGCGTCCAAGGCCGCGCTGCCCACATCGAACAGCGGCTTTCCGGGCGGACCCACCACGATCGGCGTTTCAACCGCAGCGCTGGAAGCGGGATACCAAACCGTGACGCGAAGCTGGTCGCGGTGCAGCGCATCCCGCACGGCAGCGGTTCGTTCCGACGTGATCCGGTGGGTTTCACCGACCGGTGCGGCCGGCACCGGTCGGGACAGCAGAAGACCGAGCATGGCAACGGCGAGCACGCGCTTCATAAGGTCCTTCCCGCAGTCGGCAAGGAAGGCCAGGGCAGAGCCCTGGCCTTCCTTCACCCACTCCCAAACTGCGCCCGCAGCACCCGCTTCAGCAACTTGCCAGTCGGGCTTTTCGGCAGGATGTCTACGATCTCCACCCGGCTCGGCACCTTGTAGGCGGCGATATGAGCACGGCAATAGCCGATGATGTCGTCTGGTTCCAACTCGCAGCCCGGTCGAAGCACCGCCGCCACCGCCACCTGTTCACCGCGCTCGGGATGCGGCAGGCCGAACACCGCCACTTCCTGAATGCCGTCAAGCTTGTACAAGGAGTGCTCGACCTCGGCCGGCCAGACCTTGAAGCCGGACACGTTCACCATGTCCTTCACCCGGTCCACGATATACACATACCCCGCCGCATCCATCCGGCCGATATCGCCGGTGTGCAGCCAGCCGCCGCGCAGCGTCCGGGCGGTGTCGTCCGGGCGGTTCCAGTAGCCTTTCATGATGTTGTCGCCGCGGATCACGATCTCGCCCAGCGCGTCGGGCGGCACTTCGGCGTCGGCCTCGTCGAATATGCGCACCTCGATGCCGGGCATGGCGCGGCCGACCGAGCCGAACCGGTGCTCGTGCAAATCGTTGTAGCAGGCGACCGGCGAGCTTTCGGTCAGCCCGTAGCCCTCGAAAACGCGCCGCCCGAACCGCTCGGTCCAGCGCCGCGAAATCTCCTCCGGCATGGTGGCCGCTGCCGACATCTCATAGCGCAGGGATGTCAGATCGTAGGGCTTCAGGTCGGCGGCAAGCAGGCCGATATAAATCGCCGGCACGCCGAAAAAATGCGTGATCTTTTCGGCGCCGATCGCCGCCAGCACCGCCTCGGCGGCGTAGCGGCGGAACAGCACCACCGTGGCGCCGGCCAGCAGCGAGGCGTTCATGATGTAGTTCTGGCCATACACATGGAACAGCGGCAGAAACGCGGCGATCCGGTCGTGCGGCCGCATGTCGGAGGCCGCCGCCGCCAGTGCCACGTTGGAGCTGATATTGCGCTGCGTCAGCACGATGCCTTTCGGAAACCCGGTGGTGCCGGAGGAATACAGCAGCGCCGCATCATCCTCCGGCCCACGCTCGGCCGATGCGAAACCGCCATCGCCTTCGGCTGCAAGAGATTCGAGCGGAACCCAGGGGGCGGGCAGCGGGCCGTCTGCGTCGACCGCCACGCGCAGGCGCAGGGTGGCGGAGGCTTCCGGCACGAAGCCGATGAGCTCGGCGGTGGTGAACACCGCCGCCGCGCCGGAATCATCGAGCAGGAACTGCACTTCCTCGGCGCGGAAGATGGCATTGATGGTTACCACCACGGCGCCAAGCTTCTGCACGGCGTAATAGACGGTGGCGAATGCGGGGATGTTGGGCAGATACAGCGCCACCCGTTCGCCTGCCCGGATGCCCTGCCGGCCAAGCGCATCGGCCAGCCGGCTGGCATCGCGGTTCAGCGCGCCGTAGGTGGTGCTCTGCCCCTCGAAGCGGATGGCCACCCGGCCGGGGTCGCGCGCGGCATGCCGTTCCAGATTCGATGCGAGATTCATGATTGGACCGCCTCCCTTGGTTGGGCGGCATCTCAGCATCCAGGGCCGGTCGTTGCAAAGGGAAGCTTTTTGCCTCCCTTCGCCGCGTGTTTACTTCACCCGCACCCAGCGCATGGGAAACGTATCGTCGGCGGGCTGGGTCAGTTCGATAGTGTCGCGCGCCGCCCAGGTGATCCGCTGCTGGTGCAACGGGATGAAGCCCACATCGTTCTGCACGATGCGCGCGACCTCCGCGATCATCGCCTGGCGCTTCGCCGCATCGAGTTCGGTGGCGATCTGCGGCTCCAGCTCGTCCACCCGCGCATTGGAATAGCCGCCCGAGTTGATGATGCCGATGCCCGGCCGCCCGCGGCTGGCCAGCACCGAGCGGATGACGTTGTGCGCGTCATAGGTGCTCGGCGTCCAGCCGAGCAGGTAGAAACTGGTCTTGTAGTTCGGATAGGTAATATCGGAAAAGAAACGTACCTTGGTGCGGGCGAACACGTCCACCTTGATGTTGATGCGCGCCAGCATTGACGCGATCGCGGTGCAGATCGCCTCATCGGCGATATAGCGATCGTTCGGGCAGTCCAGCGTCACCTGGAACCCGTCCGGATAGCCCGCCTCGGTGAGCAGCGCCTTCGCGCGCGCAAGGTCAACCGCCGGGCGCTTGTCCTGCGCCGCGTCATACCCGTTCACGCCCGGTCCCCACATCAGCCAGGTCGGCCGCCCCTGGCCGCGCATGACGCGGCTGGCGATCGCCGGCTCGTCGATGGCGAGCGCCAGGGCCTCGCGCACCCGCACATCCTTGAACGGGTTTTTTCCCTTCACGTTGGAAAACAGCAGCTCGTCGCGCGCCTGGTCCATGCCCAGGTAGACCGTGCGCAACTCCGGCCCCTGGATGACGCGGATGCCCGGGGCGCGGCCGATCTTGTCGATATCCTGCGGCGGCACCGAATAGATCATGTCGATCTCGCCCGACAGCAGGGCGGCGACCCGGGTGGCGGCCGAGCCGATGATGGTGAACTCCACCCGGTCGAGATTGTGCTCGGGCTTGTCCCACCAGCCCGGATTTTTTTCCAGCACGTTGCGCCGGTCGGGCTCGCGCAGGGCGAGCCGGAACGGCCCGGTGCCCATGGCATTTCGGTGGGCGTAATTCTCGCTGGTGCCGATGATCGCGACATCGGCGGCGTTGTTCTTTTCCATCCAGGCTTTCGGCAGGATGGCCCAGTTGGTGACCTCGGCGGGCAGGATCGGGTCGGGCGCCTTGGTTTCGAAGTCGACGGTGAGGTCGTCGATCTTGCGCGCCTCCTTCACCGATGCCACGGTCGCGGAGAGCGACGAGGTTTTGCCGGTGACGCGCTGGAAGCTGAACACCACGTCATCGGCGGTGAAGGGCGTGCCGTCCTGCCACTTCACCCCGGGGCGCAAATGAAACCGCCACACGGTGGGCGATGTCTGCTCCCATTTGACCGCCAGCGCCGGTTCGGTGGCGAGCTTCTTGTCCCGCCGCACCAGCGGTTCGTAAATATTGGCGAGGAACGAATTCTGCACCGTCTCGTCGAACGTGTACGGGTCCATCGCCCGCACGTCCCCGTCATTGGCCCATTTGAATACGGCGGCCCTGGCGGGTGCGATGGCCGAGGCGACGGCGAGGCTCAGCAGGAGCCAACGGAACAACATGGGCAACCCTCCCGGAACGTGGCCGGGAGCATAGCGAGGTGCCTGCGGTGCACAAGTAAGGAAGGCCAGGGCTCTGCCCTGGACCCGCCAAGGGGCAGTGGCCCCTTGGAGCCCATTACTTAAGGAACGGGGTCCAGGGCAGAGCCCTGGCCTTCCTTGCCTTAGCGCGAGTAGAACTCAACCACCAGGTTCGGCTCCATCTGCACCGGATACGGCACATCCGACAGTTTCGGCGCCCGGGCGAAGCGGCCCTTCATGGCGCGGTGGTCCACTTCCAGGTATTCCGGCACATCGCGTTCGTTGCTCTGTGCCGCATCCAACACCGCCGCGAGCTGCTTGGACTTCTCGCGCACCTCGATGGTGTCGCCGTCCTTCACCGAATAGCTGGGGATGTTCAGCCGCCGTCCATTAACCAGCACGTGGCCGTGGTTGACGAACTGGCGCGCGGCGAACGGGGTGATGGCGAACTTCATGCGGTAGATCACCGCATCCAGCCGGCGCTCCAGCAACTCGATCAGGTTTTCCGAGGTGTCGCCCTTGCGGCGCACCGCCTCGAAATAATACTTGCGGAACTGCTTCTCGCCGATGTTGCCGTAATAGCCCTTCAGCTTCTGCTTGGCCATCAGCTGCACGCCGAAATCGGTGGGCTTGCCCTTGCGGCGCTGGCCGTGCTGGCCCGGCCCGTAATCCCGCTTGGCGAGCGGCGATTTCGGCCGCCCCCAAAGGTTCACGCCCAGGCGGCGGTTGATCTTGTACTTACTCTCGACGCGCTTCGTCATGGCGCGTTGACCTTTCTTCGCGGCGCCGCTCGCCCATGGCATTGATTGCCGGGACGTGGACGGCTTGTTGCACCGGTAGGCCTTTCGCCACGTGCGAAAGACGGGCGCGGAGCCCGGGGCTCCGTCCACGTTCCCGGCAGGAGGGGCGGCGTATAGGCGCCAGTCCGTGCCTTGTCAAAGCCAGGCGGGCCGGCTAGGCAGTCCGCCATGGTAAATCGTGGCGACATCGTGATGCTCGGCATCACGGCGGGGGTATTCGGCTGTCTGATCGGCGGCGTCATGCTGTATGCCGGCATGGAGCTGATCGCCAGCGGCGCGCATATCGGCTTTCTGCTGCTGGTGCCGGCCGCGCCCGTCGGGGCCAGCGTGGGCTGGTTGATGGGGCGCCGCCTGGCCGCACAACTGCCGCCAGGCTAACCCCGCGCCCCGGCGGACGTGCCGATCAGGCGGCACGGATTTCGGTGATGAAGCCCCCGACTTCGCCGCGCAGCGTCTCGGACTGCTGAGCCAGCTTCTCGGCAGCCCCGAGCACCTGCGTGGCCGCTTCGCCCGCCTCGCCGGACATCCGGGTCAGCGTGCCGACCGACTCCGACACAAGCGCGGTGTGATGCGCCGCGTCGGCGGCACTGCGGGAAATCTCACTTACCGCCGCACTCTGCTGCTCAACTGCCGCGGCGATGCCGGACGCCACCTCGCTCACCGCCGCAATCGCCGTGTTGATCCGCCCGATCGCCTCCACCGCGCGCCCGGTGCTGCCCTGAATGGCGGTGATCTGCCGCGCGATGTCCTCGGTCGCGCGGCCGGTCTGGTTGGCCAGCGCCTTTACCTCGGCGGCGACCACGGCAAACCCCTTCCCCGCATCGCCCGCCCGTGCCGCCTCGATGGTGGCGTTCAGCGCCAGCAGGTTGGTCTGCCCGGCGATCGATGAAATCAGCTGCACCACCTCGCCGATCCGGCTTGCCGCGTCGGCCAGTTCGGTGACATTGGCATCGGTCGCCCGCGCCTCCTGGGTGGCCTGGCCGACGATCTGCGTCGATCGGCCGACCTGATGGGCAATCTCGCGCAGCGAGGCGGCGAGCTCCTCGGCCGACGCGGCGACGGTCTGCACATTGGCGGTGGCTTGGCGCGCCCCCTCGGCCGAGCCGCCGGCCTGGCGGCTGGTGTCGGCGGCGATGCCGCTCATGTTGCGGGCGGTGGCGTCCAGCTGGGCCGCCGCCGCGGTGAGCGTCTGCAGCACGCCGCTCACCGAGGTGTCGAAGCCGGCGACCAGGTTGGCCACGCGTGCGGTGCGGCGGTCCTTGGTGGCGTGATCTTCTGACTGCACGGCGGCGGCGCGCTCGGCTTCCACCAGGCTCTGGCGGAATTGTTCCAGCGCCTGCGCCATGGCGCCGACTTCATCGTGGCGGTCGCGGCCGAGGATCTGGATGCCGAACTCGCGCCCGGCGACGCGGCGCATCTGCCCGGCCAGCGCCACCACCGGGCGGCAGACATTGTTGACCGTCAGCAAGCCCCCGCCGGCGCACACCGCGCCGCAGGCCGCCATGGCGGCGACGATCAGCCACCAGCCGGTGGTGTAGGCGCCGCCCGCCGCGCCCACGCCGGTCCAGGCTTCCAGCACCGTCAACTGGCGCATGGTGTTCAAATTGTCGATCAGCTTGTGGTAGGCGGTGTTGCTGGTTGCTTCGATTGCCGCTTCCGCCTCCTGCTTCTTGCCGGCCCGTGACAGCGCCAGCAGCGGGCCGGTGGAGTCGCGGTACTCGTTCCAGGCCGCGTTCGCGCTGCCGAGGAGGGCGCGTTGCTGGGCGGAACGGAAGCTCCCGCCCGCCCCCGCGAACCAGCGGTCGATGAGCTCGTTTTCGTTGCTGACCTTTTCTTCCAGGGTCGCCATGGTTTTCGGGTCGGCGGCGATGACGTGGTTCAGCACGAAGCGGTAATGATCGTTGATTTCGGCCCGCAGGTCGCCGAGCACCGTCACATGCGGCAGCCATTCACCGCCGAAGCGCGTCACCACGGCATTGAGTTGCCGTGTCTGCTGCAGGGAGAACAGTCCAAGCCCCAGGCAGGCGGCGAAGGCGACCGCGAATCCGATCAGGATGCGTACGCGGATGGTCATGGAGGGCGTCCCGGTTGTGTCTGGGTGCACGCTGGCGGGAACGCTTTAATTTCGCGTGAAAGCGGGGATTTGACCATTGGCGGCGGCCCCGCGCGCACCGGTGATGCCCTTGAGCCGGATTGGGTCATGCACCATGTCAGCGGTCGGTAGTAGCGTCGCCGTCGCCACCGCGAGGGACGGCACGCCAGGTCGCCTGAGACAGGGACACACGCATATGGACATCGAGAAATTCACCGAGCGCTCGCGCGGATTTCTGCAGGCCGCGCAGACCATCGCCATCCGCGAGTTCAACCAGCAGATCACCCCCGAGCATTTGCTGAAGGCGCTGCTGGACGACGAAGAAGGCGCGGCGGCCGGGCTGATCCGCGCCGCCGGCGGGGATGACCGCGCGGCCCGCGGCGCGATTGACGCGGAAGTTGCGAAACTGCCGAAGGTCTCCGGCGCCGGGGCCGGCCAGCCGCAGGGCACGCCCGCTTTGGTGCGGGTGCTCGACGCCGCCCAGCAGGCCGCACAGAAGGCCGGCGACGAATATGTCGCCCAGGACCGGCTGCTGGTGGCACTCGCCGCCTCCGACAGCGGCGCCGGAAGGGCGCTGAAAAACGCGGGCGCCACCCCGCAGGCGCTGGAAAAGGCGGTGGCCGAAATCCGCAAAGGCCGCAAGGTCACCAGCGCCAACGCCGAGGCCAGCTTCGACGCGCTGAAGAAATACGCCCGCGACGTGACCGCGCTCGCGCGCGAGGGGAAGCTCGACCCGGTGATCGGCCGCGACGAGGAGATCCGCCGCACCATCCAGGTGCTGGCCCGCCGCACCAAGAACAACCCGGTGCTGATCGGCGAGCCGGGCGTCGGCAAGACCGCGATCGTCGAAGGCCTGGCCACCCGGATCGTCAACGGCGACGTGCCGGAAGCGTTGAAAGGAAAGCGCCTGCTGGCGCTCGACCTCGGGTCGATGGTCGCCGGCTCGAAATACCGCGGCGAGTTCGAGGAGCGGCTGAAGGCGGTGCTGAAGGAGATCGAGTCCGCCGAGGGCGAGATCATCCTGTTCATCGACGAGATGCATGTGCTGGTGGGGGCCGGGCGGGCCGACGGGGCGATGGACGCCTCCAACATCATCAAGCCGGAGCTGGCGCGCGGCGCGCTGCACTGCATCGGCGCCACCACGCTCGATGAATTCCGCAAGCATGTGGAAAAAGACGCCGCCCTGGCGCGGCGCTTCCAGCCGGTGTTCGTGGGCGAGCCGAGCGTGGAGGACACGATTTCCATCCTCCGCGGCATTCGCGAGAAATACGAGCTGCACCATGGCGTGCGCATCACCGACGGGGCGATGGTGGCGGCGGCGACGCTGTCCAACCGCTACATCACCAACCGCTTCCTGCCCGACAAGGCGATCGACCTGGTCGATGAAGCGGCCAGCCGTCTGCGCATGCAGGTGGACAGCAAGCCCGAGGAGCTGGACGAACTCGACCGTCGCGTCATGCAGCTCAAGATCGAACGCGAGGCGCTGAAACGCGAGCAGGATGCGGCCAGCCGCGACCGGCTGGAGAAGCTCGAACGCGAGCTGTCCGGGCTGGAAGAAAAGTCGGACGCGCTCACCGCCGCCTGGAAGGCGGAGAAGGAAAAGCTGCTGGAAACCCAGAAGCTCAAGGAGCGGCTGGACGCGGCCCGCAACGAGGTGGAGGTGGCGCAGCGGCGTGGCGACCTCACCCGCGCCTCGCAGCTCATGTATGGCGAGATCCCGGAAATCGAAAAAAAGCTCGCCTCCGCGCAGGATGGCGGGCGGCTGGTGAACGAGTCGGTGACCGAGGAGCAGATCGCCTCGGTGGTGTCGCGCTGGACCGGTGTGCCGGTGGACAAGATGCTGGAGGGCGAGCGGGCCAAGCTGCTGCGCATGGAAGACCGGCTGCGCCGCCGCGTGGTGGGCCAGGAGGAAGCGCTGCGGGCGGTGTCGAACGCGGTGCGCCGCGCGCGCGCCGGGTTGCAGGACCCGAACCGCCCGATCGGCAGTTTCCTGTTCCTCGGCCCCACCGGCGTCGGCAAGACGGAACTGACCAAGGCGCTGGCCGAATTCCTGTTCGACGACGACCGGGCGATGGTGCGCATCGACATGAGCGAGTTCATGGAGAAGCACAGCGTCTCGCGCCTGATCGGCGCCCCGCCCGGCTATGTGGGCTACGAGGAAGGCGGCAAGCTGACCGAGGCGGTGCGGCGCCGGCCGTATCAGGTGATCCTGTTCGACGAAGTTGAAAAGGCGCATGAGGACGTCTTCAACGTGCTGCTGCAGGTGCTGGACGATGGGCGCCTGACCGACGGGCAGGGCCGCACGGTGGACTTCAAGAACACCATCATTGTGCTGACCTCCAACCTCGGCAGCGACATCCTGGCCGCCCAGCCCGAGGGCGAGGACATCGCCATGGCCTATAAGGGCGTGATGGAGATGGTGCGCGGGCATTTCCGGCCGGAGTTCCTGAACCGGCTCGATGAAATCGTGCTGTTCCGCCGCCTGCAGCGCAGCGACATGGCGGCGATCGTGGACATCCAGCTCGGCCGGCTGCGCCAGTTGCTGGCCGAGCGGAAGATCGCGCTGGAGCTGGACCGCAACGCCATGGAGTGGCTGGCGCGCGAGGGCTACGACCCGGTGTATGGCGCGCGGCCGTTGAAGCGGGTGATCCAGCGCAGCCTGCAGAACGTGCTGGCCGGCCTGATCCTGGACGGCACGGTCAAAGACGGCGAGACCGTCCACGTCTCGGCAAACCCCGACGGCCTGGTGATCAACGGCCGCCTTTCCCAGGCGGCGTAGTACCTCTTAAGTAGCGGGGTCCAGGGGGCCACTGCCCCCTGGCGGGTCCAGGGCAGAGCCCTGGCCTTCCTCGCTGTCGTTCCCACGGCATTTCCCGCCCTCGCCGGTGCGCAGCCGGTCAGCCAGCGCCATGAGTTCCATCATGGCGCGGCGTGCCGCGCCCAGGTTGGCGGCACGCCCGCCGACCAGCCCGGCCAGCGCTTCCAGCGGGGCACGCATCGCCTCGCCGGCGCGGGCCAATGCCTGCAGGTGGGCGCGGCCGGCCGCCATTGCGGCTTCCCGATCCCACAGCAGTTCTTGTTGCAGGCGTTTCTGATCGTCGATATCCACCCGCAGCGCCACCCGGTGCCCGCTTTGCGTCCAGCGCACCCGGACCAGGAACCAGCGGCCGAGGCGGCGGTCGAAGTGTTCGCGCGGCTCCACGGGGCGACGCTGCATGGCGGCGATTTGCTGGGCGATGACGGCCTCGCGCTGTTCGTCGGGTACCGGCGCCATGCCGCGGCCGGCCCTTAGCGACATGTCCGCGATTTCCCCGTAGTGACGCCCGGCCAGGTCCGCGTCATCGGGCAGGTGGGGGAAGAACGCGTGGTAGGCGCGATTGGCCAACACGAAGCGCAGGTCGCCATCATAAACGACCACGGTGCCGTCGATGGCGTCCAGCGTTTCGCGCAGGACGGTGTTCTCGCGCTGCAGCGCCCCGGCTGCGTCCTGCCCGGCGGAGCCGCGGCGGAACAGGTAGGCTATGCGGCGGCCGCGCAACGGGATGCGGCACATTTCGGCCCGCCCCGCGGCCAGGGATTCGAGGTCGGGCAGAGCCATGCCAGGGGCCAGCCCAACGGGCGCCAAGCCGAGCATTCCTGCCAGCCCGTCGCTGCTGGCCAGCACGATTCCGGCCTCGGTCGCCAGCAGCAGTTCGCTGCCGGTATATTCCAGCACTCCCTCCAGTGTGGCCAGTGGGTCCGGCAGGTCGGCATCGAACATTCGCCCTCGCTTTGCATCCATTCGCCGCGCGTTACAACAGCGCAGAGCGAGGGGATGCGTCCAGTCGTTTGCACGCCGGCTTCCCATGCGGCGTGGCCGGGGCCATATGAGGCGCCAGCCGAGGAGATCCCGCATGTCATCGAGCGGAGACGCGCCGCACCACCATGCCTGCCACGACGACGAGGAGGACGAGGGCGGCCCGCCCGCCGACCTCAGCCACGCCGGCGCGGTGGTTGACAAGGCGATCGAATACATGAGCGGGCTGAATATCGGCCCGCTTGCCATTGCCTCCGCCCTGCTTGGCGGCGCGCTGGGCATGCTGTCGCGCAGCCTGGGCGACGAGGCGATCATTCGCGTGCTGGACAACGCGATTGCGAGCGTGCGGGCAGGCGAGTTGCACCGGATTGATGGGGGCGGGCGGGCGTGAAGGAAGGCCAGGGCTCTGCCCTGGACCCGCCAAGGGGCGGTGGCCCCTTGGATCCCGCTACTTAAGCAGTTGCTATGAGAGGGGGGTGCGGAGAGGTTTGTAGCACCTCCTCACCCCCTCTCATAGCAACTGCATAAAAGTCATGGGATCCAAGGGGCCACTGCCCCTTGGCGGGTCCAGGGCAGAGCCCTGGCCTTCCTTCCTTCGCCGCTTGACGTCATCCCAGCACATCGGCCATAAGCCCCGCCTTCCGATGCACCCGGCGCGCGGGTCCGCCTGCGCGCCTTCGATCGTTCGAGGATTTCACCATGTCCCGCCGCTGCGAGATCACGGGCAAGGGCGTCCTGGCTGGCAACAATGTCAGCCACGCCAACAACAAGTCACGCCGCCGTTTCCTGCCGAACCTGCAGGAATCGTCGATGCTGTCGGATATCCTCGGCGTGAACGTCACCATGCGTTTGAGCACCCGTGGCATCCGCACGGTCGAGCACAACGGCGGCATCGATGCCTTCCTGCTGGGCACCCCGAACCGGCGCCTGCCGGAAGCGGCCCAGGTGGTGAAGCGGCGCATCCTGCGCGCCCAGGCGAAGCGCCAGGCGACCGCCTGACGCACCCACGGCGGCGCATGACACATGCGCCCCTGGTTGCCCGTGATGAATTGAAATCGATTTTTTTCTGATCAACCCGGCGAAGGTGCCCTCGGCTGTTCCGGTAGGGCGTCGCCGGTCAAACGGCCAGACAGGCGGGAATGCCTAGTCCGGTTCCGCCGAGACCGCCGCGTGTTCCAGCGTCCGATGCCGGGTCATCCCGCCCGGCTTCAGAGGCGGCAGATGGAAGGCCCGCTCCTCTGCCCTGATTTCTTCCTCGAGCTCGGACGCGAAGCGCGAAAGCCCCTTGAGAATCGGCAGTTCAGTGGTTATTGACGCGATGCGTCTACAGTTTGCCAAATCTCTCTGAAGCTGTTCCAAGCGTGTTTCCATAACACGCGCCCCTCTGACCGCATGCGTTACTCCAACGTGCTTATTTCTTAAAGCGATCGGAATAGTTTGGCAATGGTATTTTCGACTTATCACGAAAATTTGATATGGGCCCGACATCCGCTCCCATCCGGCGCCCCCATCGGCTTTCTCGATGACCACCCTGAGCACATGTGTAGCGGATTACATCTCCGCAAGCCCCGCCAACAACAGGCATCTGCGGCGGTGATCTGAATCGCCTTTGCCGTCCTCGCCGGGTTATGACATTCGCGCGACCAACCTGCGCGGAGCCCGACCGAGCCATGCCCCTTTGGCTTCCCCGGCCGTTTTTTGCGGTTCTTCTGCTGTTCGCCCTGGCCGGTCCGGCCCTGGCCGACCACGTCGCCAATGTTCGCATCGACCGGTCGGACACCGTCTACACGGTCAACCCGGACCAGACCTACACCGAGACGGTGACGCTCGACCGCACCCTGATCACCAGCCGCGGCATCCAGTCGCGTGACCGCTCGCCCATTTCGTATTACCCCGATCAGCAGAAGCTGGAGGTGCTGGAGGCCTGGGTCGACCAGCCCGACGGCACGCGCGTGCAGGTCGGGCCGGAGAACCGCTTCACCCGCCCCTCGGCCGCCAGCGAGGAAGCGCCGGGCTTTACCAGCAGCCTGACCACCACGGTGGTCTACCCGCAGCTCCGCCCGGGCAGCCGCACCCATGTCAAGTTCAGCCGGACGCAGACCAGCCCGCCGCTGCTTGGCTTCAATGTCTGGTCCGAGGCCGAACTGCAGGACGCGGCGCTGCAGGACCACACCGAAATCGACCTGCCCGTCGGCCTCAAGCTGCAATGGCGCAGCCGCGGCCCGGTGACCGTTACCGACAGCACCGAGGGCGAACGCCGCCGGATCGTGGCGGCCATGCCGCCCACCCAGGGCGAGGACCCCGAGCGCAATGCCGTCGACACCAGCGATTTCCAGCCGATCTTCCTGGCGACCACCCAGCCCGATCTGGAATCAGTGGGCGCGATCTATTACCGCCAGAGCCAGAACCGCGCCGCCGTCACCCCGGACATCGCCACCCTGGCGGCCGACATCGTCGGCGACCGCACCGGTCTGGACGCCGCCCGCGCCATCTACGACTGGGTGACGGTGAACATCCGCTACATCGCCGTCTATCTGAACCCCAACGATGGCTGGGTGCCGCACGACGCCGCCGAGGTGCTGAAGAACGGCTATGGCGACTGCAAGGACCACACGGTGCTCATGCAGGCGTTGCTGGCCGCCCGCGGCATCACCGGGCAGGCCGCCCTGATCGAATGGGGCAACCGCTACGCCGACCTGCCGCTCGGCACACCGCTGGAATTCAACCACGCCATTATCTACCTGCCGGACTACGATCTGTATTTGAATCCGACCAATCCCTACGCGCCCTTCGGCAGCCTGGACAACACGCTGTCGGGCAAGCGGGTGGTGATCGCCACCAGCACCGGACGCGTCGCGCACACGCCGGGCTCCAAGCCGTCCAGTTACCGCTACGCCATCGACCGGCGGGTCAGCCTCGACGCCGAGGGCAACATCGAGGGCCACGCCAGTTGGGCGTTGTCGCCGAACGTGGACGCCAATTTGCGTGCCTATCTGGCCAATGCCAGCTCGCCGCGCGACTTGATGGAGCGGGTGCTGCTGACCACGCCGGAAGGCGGGTTCGGCAGCTTCAAGGCAAGCGACCCGCGCGATCTCGCCACCCCGCTCACGCTCACGGCCACCTGGCGCAGCCCGCGCGGGGTGACGCTGCGCGACGCCGACGCGGCGGTGCCGGTGCCCACCGGCCCCGACATGGAGCCGGCCCACCGCTTGCGCCGCTTTCTGTCCGCCGACGGAACACGGCGCACGCCGCTCGCGATCGGCGCCACCGACCTGAGCTGGACCACGGGCATTACGCTGTCGCCCGGCATCGTTGCCACAAGGCTGCCTTCGGACGTTGACCTCACCACCCAGGCGGGGCATTACACCGCACGCTACAGGCACGACGGTGCCGGGGTCGAGGTCACGCGCCACCTGGTGATCGACCGCGATGTGTTTCAGCCCGCGGAATACAAGGAGCTGGAGCGGCTGCTTTATGCCGCATTGGATGATGCGCGTAGTGCGCTGACGTTGTCTCGGGAGGTTAAGTAAGGAAGGCCAGGGCTCTGCCCTGGACCCGCCAAGGGGCAGTGGCCCCTTGGAACCCATTACTTAAGTAGTGGGTTCCAAGGGCCTCTCGGCCCTTGGCGGGTCCAGGGCAGAGCCCTGGCCTTCCTTACTTTTTTGCGCACAGGCCAAACAATGGTAGACGGATTCCGCCCAATTCTCGGCATCGCCGTGCTTCTGGTGCTGGCTTGGCTGTTCAGTGAGGACTGGCGGCGCGTACGCCTGCGCCCGGTGGCAGCGGGCGTGGCCCTGCAATGGGCGCTGGCGATGCTCTTGCTGTGGTTCGCCCCGGCAAGGCAGGCGATGCTGTCGGTGAACGAAGCCGCCGAGGCGCTGAACCACGCCACCCAGGCGGGCACCCGCTTCGTGTTCGGCTACCTCGCCGGCGCCCCCTATCCGTTCGCCGAGGCGGTGCCGGGCGGGGCGTTCATTCTCGCGTTCCAGGCGTTGCCGTTGGTGTTGACCATCAGCGCGCTGGCCACGCTGCTGTTTCATTGGGGCGTTCTGCAGGTGGTGATGCGCGGCTTCGCCTGGGTGCTGCGGCGCACGATGGGGGTGGGCGGGGCGCTGGCGCTCGGCGCGGCGGTGCATGTGTTCGTCGGCATGGTGGAGGCGCCGCTGCTGGTGCGGCCCTGGCTCGCGCGCATGCAGCGCGGCGAGTTGTTCGCGCTGATGACCTGCGGCATGGCCGGCATCGCCGGCACCGTGATGGTGATCTACGGCACCATCCTGGGGCCGGTGATCCCCGACGCGCTGGGCAATATCCTGTCGGCCGCCATCATCAGCACGCCGGCGGCGATTGCGGTGGCGGCGCTGATGATCCCCTTCGATGCCGGCCGCGAGGACGAGGCGAAACTGGTGCTGCCCGACCCGCCGGCCGATTCGGTCGATGCGCTGGTCAAGGGCACGGCGCAGGGTGTGCCGATCCTGGCCTCGATCATGGCAGTGCTGCTGGTAACGGTGGCGCTGGTGACGCTGCTGAACATGCTGCTGGGCCTGCTGCCGGCGCTGGGCGGCGAAGCGGTGACATTGCAGCTGTTGTTTTCCTACCCGTTCCGCCCGGTGGTGTGGCTGATCGGGGTGCCGTGGCAGGAAGCGGGCACGGCGGCGGGGCTGATGGCCACCAAGACGGCGCTGAACGAGTTCGTGGCCTATCTCAACATGGCCGCCCTGCCGGGTGCCGCGCTGTCGCCGCACAGCCGCATGATCCTGACGTTTGCGCTGTGCGGGTTCGCCAATTTCGGCAGCGTGGGGATCATGGTCGGCGGCATTTCCGCCATGGTCCCGGAGCGGCGCGACGAGGTGGCAAAATTGGGCCTGCGCTCGCTGGTATCCGGCACGATCGCCACCTGCACAAGCGGGGCGGTGGCCGGCGTGCTGCTTGCGTAGCAACGTTTTGGGTTATTCGTTCCCGTCCGGCCTGACGCGGGCGGCGCTCGGTCCGGACGGGCGCGCGGCGTTTAGCCCGCGGTCAGGAGATCAGGCCACACTCAAACAGTTTGTTAACGATGGGGGCGGCGACACGATTGACGAATTGCCGGCGTGCATTGGTGTCGTTATGTAACGCCTCAACGCCCCGCAGTTCGGCCCATTCCTTTTCGCCGAGCGAAGCGGCGAGATCCTCGCACGATGAGCGGGCATATTTCTCCACAAGCTGCGCCGCGAGCTTGTCATTCGGTGTGTACCGCTGGGACTGCACTGCGGCATAGAAAGCACCCGAAATAACCAGGGCCATTACGACCCAGTTTAACTGTTTTGCCATGGTTCTTACCCCTTTGTGCAGCTTTAGCCGCATCTTCTTCGTACATCTGGCTATGTCACAGCCTCGTTCAAGGGTCAACTGTTGTGCAGATCCCTCGTGTCGGACTTTGGTAACGCAATTCGACAAACATTTTCATTACCGTATCTCGATGCGCTTCACCACTATGTCCCGCACGGGACCCGGTGACCAGCTAGGGGCAGGTAACTCTTTGAAGCATAACATGAAACCGGTGTGGATGCCGTGTGAGCCGGCGCTGGGATGCCGGCGGCCAGCAACATTGCGCAGGGTGCCGCACTCGCGATCACAAGTTTATCATCTGCGCGCTCTTGAATGCAGATTTTCTCGACTTAGTAAGTGATCGCCAAGCGAGCGTTATATTGAAGTCAAACTTTACGCGGATTCATCTGCGGTAGCAATGGGTTGGGCTCATGCCGCCTGACTGGCGCTCACCAGCCAGATCTAGCGCCCTTGCCCGCCGGCCGGGGGCGTGTATGCCTCGATGTTGTCCTGCACCATCTGGTTGACCTGCAACAGAATGCGCCGCTTCTGCGCCGCCGTCAGGGCGGGGTTGGCGGCAACGCCCGGGCAGGCCGCGGCGATCACCGTGTTGGTCAACTGGACATTGCCGATATTGGGTGTCTGCGCCCGCAGCGTGCCGATCAGGCTGTCGACGCGGCCCGCCATGTCGCTGCCGCCGGCCAGGAACCCCGCCTCGGCGGCGCTGGCCTGCACGCCGGGGATCATCGGCGCTCCCACCCTCGGGCAGTCGAAGTCGCGCGCCGCCTCGCCGCCGCCGACGCCCAACGGCGAGGCCGCGCGTTCCGTCGCGACCAGCGCGGGGGTGGCGTCGGCGACCGCGTGGTTGCCCCAGGCGATGCGGATATAGTTCGCGATATCGGCGATGTTGCGATCGCTCAGGGCGCCGGCGAAGCCGGGCATCGTGGCATAGCCGCCGACCCCGTGCAGGCCGTTCAGCACCGCGGCGATGATGTCGTTCGGGCGTGCCGCGGTGATGGCGGCATTGCCCGCCAGGTTCGGAATCACGCCGGCAATGCCGCTGCCATGGTCCTGATGGCACATGGCGCAATAGGTCAGATACAGCGTCTGCCCGGCATGCAGCGCCGCCGGGCTGGCAAGCGGCCCGGGCGGAGGGGGCTTGCGGTCGGGCCCGTCCTTCAGAAACACCGCGATGGCGTGCAGGTCCGATTCGGTCAGATAGGCCAGCGAATCGTGGACCACCTCCGACATCGGCCCGAAAGCCACGCCCAGCGTCTTGCTGGCGCCGCTGTGCAGGAAGCCGACGATATCGGCCACCGAGCGGCTGCCGATGCCGTCCAGCGGATCGGCGGAGATATTCGGTGCCAGCCATTGCTGCACCTGCCCGCCCGACAGGCTGGCGCCGGTTTCCACCGCGCCCAGCAGGTTGCGCGGCGAATGGCATTCGCCGCAATGGCCGGGTCCCTGCACCAGATAGGCGCCGCGGTTCCAGTCCGCCGGGCGGGCGGGGTTGGGCTGGAAGGTGCCGGGCCAGAAGAACAACTCGCGCCAGACGAACAATGTGGCGCGGATGTCGAACGGAAACGCCAGGCCGCTTGGCGTCCGCGGCGCGAACACCGGTTTCAGCGAGAACAGATAGGCTTTGATGGCCAGCAAATCCGCGCGCGTCATCCGCGTGTAGGAGGTGAACGGCATGACCGGGTAGAGATAGTCTCCGCCCTGGCCGATGCCGTCATGCAGGGCGGCGTAGAACTGGTCGTCGCTCCAGCCGCCGATGCCGGTATCGGGGTCGGGGGTGATGTTGGGTGAACTCAGCGGGCCGTAGGGCGTGCCGATTTCCCGTCCGCCGGCGAACGGCGTGCCGCCCGGTGCGGTGTGGCAGGCCATGCAGTCGGCCGCCCGTTCCATATAGAGGCCCTGGCCCGGACCATCGCCCGCCGCCCGTGCCGCTGCCGAACCGGCCGCCAGCAATGCCGCAGCGGCGAGCAGCAGGTTCGCAGCGCAGTTCCGTCGGCTGGGTTCCATCATGCCCTCGGCGTCATTGCGAGAAAAGGCCAGGGCTTTACCCTGAACCCGCCCGGCGCGCCGTGCATTTTCGGTGCGACGGGCCGAGGGGCTCCTTATTTTCGTTCCTCAAGAACGGGGTCGACGGTTAAGTTCCGGTTACTGCAGCGGCACCCGGAGGCTGATGCTCGGGCTCGCGCGCAAGTGGCGATCCGGGTCGTACTGGGCGGCAGATCCTTGCACGAACCCTTGACCGTCGCGGCGTTCAACCGGGCTGCCAAGATGCGGCACGACCGCCGCGTGCGTCCCATCCGCCGCCCGGTCGGTGGGGCGCTGCAGATCCGGGTCCGGCACTGGCGCGGGCAGGAACCCCTCCGCGCTGAAAACCGGGCCAGGACCCGGCGCGGGCACCAGCAAGGCGTTGGCCGGCAGCGGGGCCGAAATCAACGTCCCGACCGCGGCCGCCAGGGGCCGCCCGGCGCAGGTGCCGCCAGCCATGCCGAGTGCCAGCAGCACGACTGCAAGGGCGCCGGGCCGGTTCATAGCCCCGACCCCATCGCTGTGGCGTCGGCGGGCAGGCCGGCGGTGCCGCGCGGGTCTTCGGGCGGGTTGCCCGCGGGGGCGCCGAGCGGGCCGGCGCCGATCGCATGCCAGGCCTGCAGCGACCAGCGAACGGTCGGAAAAGCAATCGCCTCCCACGGAATATCGTCCCAGCCGAACAGGCCCACGTCCTGGCTTTCCGGGCCGGTGGCGAAATTCGCCGGCCCGTCGAAGCGGCCACGAAAGATCACCTGCACCTGGCCGATGCGGCTGATGCTGTAAATGCCCAGCACGCCGTCGAGCACGATGTGCGCCCGCGCTTCTTCCAGCGCCTCGCGCCGTGCGCCATCCTCGATGGTTTCGCCCATTTCCAGATAGCCGGCCGGCAAGGTCCAGAAACCGCGGCGCGGCTGGATGGCACGGCGGCACAGCAGAACCCGGCCGGCATCGACGACGACCGAGCCCACCACGACCTTGGGGTTTTCATAGTCGACATACCCGCAGGTCGGGCAGACCAGCCGCTCAAAGGTGTCGCCGTCCGGAATTTGGCGGACGAATTGTGACATGCCGGGAAATTGAGCGACTGGCGCGCCGTTCGCAAGGTTATTTTCAAAACGACCGATCTGGAGCGGGCCACCGGTTAGCGCGCGATGCCCAGCGTTGCACCGCGGTCACACTCCCGGCCCGGGACGCGACGGGTCAGACCTGCAGGTTGAGCAGCGAACCGCGCGGCAAGGGCTTGTCGGGGGTGCCGGGGAGCGGCTTGGGCGGGGTCTGCGTCGTTCCTGCCGGGCTGGTGGCCTGCACCCGCGCCCGCTGGACGCCGCTGACCGAGGCGGCGGCAGACGCCGCCTGCGCCTGTCCCGCCGGCGTTGTGCTGCCGTTGGCTGAGAAGGCGGCGAGGGAATCGAGCGAGATCATAGGATGATCCTGCACCGCGGTTGGTTAACGAAAGTTGAAAGCAAGGGAAGGAAGGCCAGGGCTCTGCCCTGGACCCGCCAAGGGGCAGTGGCCCCTTGGAACCCATTACTTTTTAGACAGTTGTCTTGAGAGGGGGGTGAGGTGGTGAACCGGTTCAGTTCCTCACCCCCCTCTCAAGACAACTGTCTTAAGTAGCGGGGTCCAGGGGGCCACTGCCCCCTGGCGGGTCCAGGGCAGAGCCCTGGCCTTCCTTCCCTATGCTTTCAAACCTCCAGCGCCGCCACCCCCGGCAGCGTCTTACCTTCCATCCATTCCAGGAAAGCCCCTCCTGCGGTGGAGACATAGCTCATCTGGTCCAGCACGCCGGCATGGCGCAGCGCCGAGAACGGTGTCTCCCCCGCCGGCCACGCTGCGCAGGTCGCCGGCCTGGGTCCGTGCCGCCACCGCCTTCGCCAGCGCAACCGTGGCGGCATCGAAGGGCGGCGTCTCGAAGGCCCCGAGCGGTCCGTTCCACACCAGCGTTTTGACCGCCGCCAGCCGCCCGACCAGGTTCGCCACCGTCGCCGGCCCGACATCAAGGATCATGGCATCCGCCGGCACGGCCCCGACCGGCACGGTCTGCGTCGGCGGATTCGGCCGGAACTCGGTGGCCACCACCGCGTCGACCGGCAGAACGATCTCGCATGTCCCCGCCTTGGCCGCCGCCAGGATGTCGCGGGCGGTCGCGTGCATTTCGGCCTCCTGCAGCGACTTGCCGACGCCGATGCCCTGGGCGGCCAGGAACGTGTTGGCCATCGCCCCGCCGATCACCAGCATGTCCACCTTGGTCAGCAGATTGCCCAGCAGGTCGAGCTTGGTGGAAACCTTGGAGCCGCCGACGATGGCCATCACCGGCCGCACCGGATGCGCCAGCGCCGCCTCCAGCGCCTCCAGCTCGGTCTGCATTAGCCGCCCGGCGTAGGAGGGCAGCAGCTTGGTGATCCCCACCGTGCTCGCATGCGCGCGGTGCGCGGCCGAGAAGGCGTCGTTGACGAAAATATCGGCAAGCTTCGCCAGTTCGGCGGAGAATTCCGGGTCGTTGGCTTCCGCACCCGCGTGGAAACGGGTGTTTTCCAGCACCAGCACGTCGCCGTCGGCCATCCGTTCCACCGCCTGCTCCGCCGGCAGGCCCACGCAGTCCTCGGCGAAGCGCACGCGCCGGTGCAGCACCTCGCCGAGCGCCACCGCCATGGGCGCGAGCGACATTTCCGGCACCTTGTGGCCCTTCGGCCGGCCGAAATGGCTGCACACGATCACCTTGGCGCCGGCGGAGGACAGCTCGCGAATGGTCGGGCTGAGCCGTTCGATGCGGGTCAGGTCGGAAATTTTGCCGTCATGCACGGGCACGTTGAGGTCGGCGCGGAGCAGCACGCGCTTGCCCGCAACCGCAACCCCGTCGAGCGTCCGAACCGCCATGGCACGTTCCCCCTACAGGCTGCCCCAATAGGCCGCGGTGTCCGACATGCGGTTGGAGAAGCCCCATTCATTGTCGTACCAGCTCAGCACCCGCACCAGCCCGCCATCCACCACCGCGGTCTGGGTGGCGTCGAAGGTCGACGAGGCGGGCACATGGTTGAAGTCGGCGCTGACCAGCTTGTCGGTGTTGTAGCCGAGGATGCCCTTCAGTTCGCCTTCGGAGGCCGCCTTCATCGCGGCGTTCACTTCTTCCTTCGTGGCCGGCGTCTTCAGCACCACGTCGAGCGACACCAGGGACACGTTCGGCGTCGGCACCCGGATGGCGGTGCCGTCCAGCTTGCCCTTCAGTTCCGGCAACACCAGGCCGACCGCCTTGGCCGCTCCGGTGCTGGTGGGGATCATCGACAGGGCGGCGGCGCGGGCGCGGTGCAGGTCCTTGTGCAGCGTGTCCAGCGTCGGCTGGTCGCCGGTGTAGGAGTGGATGGTGACCATATAGCCGCGCTCGATGCCGAAGCGGTCGTGCAGCACCTTGGCCACCGGGGCCAGGCAGTTGGTGGTGCAGGAGGCATTGGAGACGACGGTGAAATCGCGGGTGAGCGTCTTGTGGTTGACCCCGAACACGATCGTCGCGTCGGCGTTTTCGCCCGGCGCGGAAATCAGCACCTTCTTCGCCCCGGCCTGCAGCAGCAGCGAGGCCTTTTCCTTCGAAGTGAAGATGCCGGTGCATTCCATGGCGATATCAACGCCCTGGTACGGCACCTTGGTCGGGTCGCGCTCGGCCGACACGGTGATCGGGCCCCAGACGCGACCCTTGTGGCGCACCGTGATGGTGTTGCCCGACACTTCGACCTCGCCGGGGAAGCGGCCATGCACGCTGTCGTAGCGGAACAGATGCGCATTGGCCTCGGTCGAGCCCAGGTCGTTGATGGCGACCACGTTGAGGTCGTCGCGCCCGCTTTCGACCAGGGCGCGCAGCACCAGGCGCCCGATGCGCCCGAACCCGTTGATCGCGATTTTCACGGTCATTTTGTGACGTTCCTTCTCGTTTCTGCGGCTCAACCTAGCCGCTTGCGAACGGCGTTCGCAACGGCGTCCGCGGTGATGCCAAAATAACGATACAATTCGTCAGCCGGCGCGCTGGCGCCGAAGCCGGTCATGCCGATGAACACGCCGTCCGGGCCGAGCCAGCGCTCCCAGCCCAGCGCCACCGCCGCCTCGATGCCGATGCGCGGCGCGCCGCCCAGCACGCCGGCGCGCCAGCCCTCATCCTGGGCGGCGAACAGCTCCCAGCACGGCAGCGACACCACCGCCACCTTGATACCCTCGGCGGCCAGCGCCGCGCGGGCCCCCATGGCGATCGCCACTTCCGAGCCGGTGGCGATCAGGGTCGCCGCGCGCGGCCCCTCGGCCTCGGCGAGCACGTAGCCGCCGCGGGCGGAGCGGTTCTCGGCGGTATCGGTGCGCAGCGCCGGCAGGTTCTGCCGCGACAGCACCAGCAGGCTCGGCCCGTCGGCGCGGCGCAGCGCCAGGTCCCAGCACTCGGCGGTTTCCATCGCGTCGGCCGGGCGCAGCACGTGCACATTGGGCATGGCGCGCAGGCTGGCAAGCTGCTCGACCGGCTGGTGGGTCGGGCCGTCCTCGCCCAGGCCGATGCTGTCGTGGGTGAGCACATGGATCACCCGCTGGCGCATCAGCGCGGCCAGGCGGATGGAAGGGCGCATGTAGTCGGCGAAGCAGAAAAACGTGCCGCCATAGGGGATCAGCCCGCCATGCAGGGCGATGCCGTTCATCGCCGCGGCCATGCCGTGCTCGCGGATGCCGAAATGGATATACCGCCCGGCGTAATTGCCCGGCGCGACCATGCCCATGCTCTTGACCAGCGTCAGGTTGGAACCGGTCAGGTCGGCCGAGCCGCCGACCAGCTCCGGCACCGCCGGCACCAGCGCCTCCAGCGCCTTCTGGCTGGCGGCGCGGGTGGCGATCTTCGGCCGTGTTTCGGCCAACGCGGCGCGCAGCGCGGCCACGGTCTCGTGGACATTCTCCGGCAGGCGGCCGGCGGTGACGCGCTCGAACTCGGCGCGCTGCGGGTGGCGGGCGAGGCGCTTGAGCCAGGCGCGGCGCGCCGTGGCGCCGCGGCTGCCGGCACGCAGCCAGGACTCGCGGATCGAACTCGGGCACCTCGAAGGGCGGAGAGTGCCAGCCCAGCGAATCCTTCGCTCCCTGTGCCTCAGCGGGGCCGAGCGGCGAGCCATGCGCCGCGGCGGTGCCGGCCTTGCGGGGGGCGCCGAAGCCGATGATGGTCTTGCAGGCGATCAAAGTGGGCTTCTTCGAACGCACCGCCATCGACAGGGCGGCGGCGACCTGGGCGGGGTCGTGCCCGTCCACCTGTTTCACCGCCCAGCCGGCGGCGGCGAAGCGCCTGAGCTGGTCTTCCGAGGTGGACAGGCTGGTGGCGCCATCGATCGATATCGAATTATTATCCCATATAACAGTCAGCTTTTCGAGCCGCAAATGGCCGGCGAGGCCGATGGCTTCGTGGGAGATGCCTTCCATCAGGCAGCCGTCGCCGGCGATGACCCAGGTGCGGTGATCCACCAGGCTGCGGCCGAACCGGGCGGCGAGCATGCGCTCGGCCAGCGCCATTCCCACGGCGGTGGCGATGCCCTGGCCGAGCGGGCCGGTGGTGGTTTCGATCGCCGGATGCTCGCCGAACTCGGGGTGGCCGGCGGTGGGGGAATGCAGCTGGCGGAACTGTTTGAGTTTGTCGATTTCCATGCCGGCGTGGCCGGTCAGGTTCAGCAGCGCATAGAGCAGCATCGAGCCGTGGCCGGCGGACAGCACAAAGCGGTCGCGGTCGGGCCAGCGCGGGTCCGCCGCATCGTATTTATGAAAGCGGGTCCACAGCACGGTGGCGGCGTCGGCCATGCCCATCGGCATGCCGGGGTGGCCGGAGTTGGCTTTTTCAACGGCGTCGATGGCGAGCGCGCGGATGGCATCCGCCAGAGGGCGTTCAGGCGAAACCGGCCGCGCCAGAATTTCGGCCTGGAGAGCCAGGGCCGGGTTGGTGGCGGATAGCTCGGCGGTCGAAGCCATGGGTCCTCCTGGGCGCCGGGTTTAGTTGCGGGGCATGCGGGGGGCAAGTGGCAGGAGATAAGGAAGGCCAGGGCTCTGCCCTGGACCCGCAAGGGGGCGGTGGCCCCCTTGACCCCATTACTAAAGGGGTCCAGGGGCTTTGCCCCTGGTGGGGGTCCAGGGGGAAAAGCCCCCTGGCGGGGTCCGGGGCAGCGCCCCGGCTACCACACGAACGCCGCAAGCGCGGCAACCGGCGCCAACCCGACCCGCCGCACCGCGTTGGCCGCCGCCGCGTCGTCGTTTCCCAGCATGGCACGATCGATGCCCCCCAGCACCCAGCACGAATCGATCCCCACGCCCGCTGCCCCGGCGATATCGGTGCGCAGCGCATCGCCCACCGCCAGCACGCGCGACCGTTCCAGCCCCAGCAGGTCCAGCACCGGCCCGTAGACCGCCGGGTCCGGCTTGCCCACCCAGCGGGCGGTGCCGCCGAGCGCCTCGTACCGCTGGGTCAGCAACCCGGCGCAGATCACCCGCACGCCGCCGCGGATCACTTCCAGATCGGGATTGGCGCAGATCATCGGCAGCCTTGCCGCGAGGCAGGCCTGCAACTCGTCCTCGCATTCCGACAGGTCGATGGGGCCGCGTTCATCGTCAGGGCCGGTGTTGAGGACGAAATCCGCCTGCGCCGGCCGGAGCACCCGTTCCAGTTCGAGCCCCTCGATCACGTTGCGGTCGCGCTCCGGGCCGATGTGGTACACGTGGGTGCCGAGTGCGGCGAAGAACGGATCGGTGCGGTCGCGCAGCATCCGGTAGGTGACTTCGCCGCTGGTGAGGATGCCGGTGTACAGCGCATCGGCGATGCCCATGCCGCGCATGGCCAGCTGCGCCACATGCGCGCGCCGCGGCGCGTTGGACAGCAACACCGCCGGTTTGCCCTCCGCCTGCAGCCGCTTCAGCACCTCCACCGCGCCCGGATAGGGCGACACCCCGTCATGGATCACCCCCCAGAGATCGAGGATGAATCCGTCGTAGCGCGCCGCCAGCGGCGCGAATCCAGTCAGCATCTGCATAGCGTCACCTCAGATCGGCGCCGACCGCCGCGGTGACGGTGGCAAATCCCTCCGCGTCGAGGGCCGCGAGCAATTGCCGGCGCAGCCGCCCGACCAGGGCGGGGCCGTCATAGACGAGGGCGGTGTAAAGTTGCACCAGCGATGCGCCGGCGCGGATTTTCGCCAGCGCGTCGCGCCCGTTTGCCACCCCGCCGGCGCCGATCAGCACCAGCCGCCCGGCCGCCAGCCGCGCGGCCTGAAGCAGCGCCGCGGTGGACGGGGCCCGCAGCGGCGCCCCCGACAGCCCGCCGGCCTCGCCCGCATACGGCGAGCGCAGCCCGGGCGGGCGGGCAATGGTCGTGTTGGACACGATCAGCCCCTCGGCGCCGCCTTCCACGCAAGCGGCCACGACCGCTTCCAGCCCGGCCTCGGACAGGTCGGGCGCGATCTTCACCAGCAGCGGCGGGCGCTGCGGCACAGCGGCGCGCACGGCCTGCAGGATGGCGCGCAGCCGCGCCTCGCCCTGCAGGTCGCGCAGGCCGGGCGTGTTCGGCGAGGACACGTTGATCACCACATAATCGGCATATGGCGCCACCGCCGCGACCAGCTTCGGATAGTCGCGTTCGGGGTCGGCGCCATCTTTGTTGATGCCGAGATTGGCGCCGACTGGCACGCCGGGCCGTCCGGCTGCACGTCCCGCCGCCAGGTTGCGAACATAGGCGTCCAGCCCGGCGTTGTTGAACCCCATGCGGTTGATCACCGCCCGGTCGGCCTCGAGCCGGAACAGCCGCGGCCGCTGATTGCCCGGCTGCGGGCGCGGCGTGACCGTGCCGGTTTCCACCAGCCCGAAGCCGAGCCGGGTCAGCGGCGCGACCGCCACGGCGTTCTTGTCGAACCCGGCGGCCAGCCCGATCGGGTTGCCGAACCGCAGCCCCAGCGCCTGCACCGTCAGCCTTGGGTCGTCTGGCGTGGAGTCGTGCCCGGCGAGCCCCCACCGCAGCGCCCGCAGCGCCCATGCGTGCGCGCGTTCGGGATCGGCCGCGCGGACCAGCGGCAACAGGGCGGAGGCGAGGGCAGGGGTCATGCGGCCACCCTGCGGCAAAGCCCGCGGGAAGGAAAGCTTGCGCCAGTGCACAGCCGTGCCGACATGGCAGGGCATGTGGAACGAACCCTACCTGGAAACCTGCTGCCGCTCGGCGCTGCACCGGGTGTCGCTGGCGGGCGCGGCCGGACGGCCGCCTGGCCTGAAAGATGGACCTTGCCTGGAGCGGCTGAGCGGCATGGGGTTTGTGCGTGTCCGTGACGATGGACGGTATGAGCTGACGGCGGCTGGGATCGCCCGGCATGGCAGCGAGGTGCTGCGGGTGGGAGGCAAGGAGTAAGGAAGGCCAGGGCTCTGCCCTGGACCCGCCAAGGGGCAGTGGCCCCTTGGAACCCATGACTTTTAGACAGTCGCTAAACGAGGGGGGTGAGGCGGTGAACCGGTTCACCGCCTCACCCCCCTCGTTTAGCGACTGTCTTACGTAGCGGGGTCCAGGGCAGAGCCCTGGCCTTCCTTCCTCCTTGCCTCCCGCCCCGCACTACGCTACCTCCGCCGGCTCACGGCCGCCGGGATGCGGGCGTGGTGGAATTGGCAGACACGCCAGATTTAGGTTCTGGTGGCGCAAGCCGTGGGGGTTCAAGTCCCTCCGCCCGCACCACCGGCCGGCCGCTTGGCGCGGGTTTTCGAGGATTCTCCGGGTTATGCAGGTTACCGAGACGCTCTCCGACGGGCTGAAGCGCGGCTATTCCGTGGTCGTGCCGGCCGCCGACATCGAGCGCCGCCATAGCAAGCGGCTGGCCGAGCTTGGCCGGACCCTGCGACTGCCGGGCTTCCGGCCGGGCAAGGTGCCGACCACGGTGCTGAAGCAGCGCTATGGCATCAGCGTCACCGCCGAAGTGGTGGAGCAGAGCGTCAACGAGGCCACCCAGCAGGTGCTGACCGACCGTGGCCTGCGCGCCGCCACCCAGCCGCGCATCGAGCTGGTGAGCGCCGACCCGGCGCGCGACCTGGAGTTCAGGCTCGAGCTCGAACTGCTGCCCGACATCACCCTGCCGGATTTCGCCAGCATCGAGATCACCCGCCTGACCGCCGAGCCTGACGCGGCGCAGATCGCCCGCGCGCTCGACGAACTCGCCCGCCGCCAGCGCGAACTGCTGCCCGAGGAGCCGCGGCCGGCGGTGAAAGGGGATTTCCTCACGATCGACTTCATCGGCAAGGTGGACGGCACCCCGTTCCCCGGCGGCACCGCCACCGGCATGGACGTGGAAGTCGACGGCCCCGGCTTCATTCCGGGCTTCAGCGAGCAATTGCTGGGCCTCGCACCGGGCGAGAGCCGCAGCATCGAAGTGACCTTCCCCGAGCCCTATAGCGTGCCCGACCTCGCCGGCCGGGTGGCGACGTTCGACATTACGGCCAAGGAACTGAAGCGCGCGGTGGTGCCGGCGGCCGACGACGAGCTGGCCAAGAAGATCGGCTTCGAGGGGCTGGACGACCTGACGGCGGCGCTGAAGCGGCGGTTTCAGAACGAAATCGACCAGCTCGCCCGGCTGCGTCTCAAGCGCCAGTTGATGGACGCGCTGTCGGCCAGAACCACCTTCGCGGTGCCGCAAGCCATGGTGGACAACGAGTTCGCCCAGATCTGGGAGCGCTTCGAAGCAGGCCGCAAGCAGGGCAAGGTCGACGACGACGACGCCGGCAAGGACGACGACACGCTCAAGGCCGAATACCGCGCCATTGCCGAGCGGCGGGTGCGGCTTGGGCTGCTGCTGTCCGAGATTGCCCGCGCCAACGGCATCGTCGCGGCAGCCGACGAACTGACCCGCGCCATGCGCGCCGAGGCGTCGCGCTATCCCGGCCAGGAACAGCAGGTGATGGAGTATTTCCGCAAGACCCCGCAGGCGGTCGACCGCCTGCGGGGGCCGATTCTGGAGGAGAAGGTGGTCGATTTCGTGCTGGAACTGGCCCGCGTGACTGACAGCACGGTCACCGCCGAAGAGTTGTCCCGCGAGGAGGCTGCGCCGGTATCGCCAGATCAGGCCCCCCCCGGACAATCGGCGGGGGAAGGCTGATCGGCGGCGCCGCGGCTTTGCAGCGGCGCCGCAGACCCCTATTTAAGGCTTCGATTGACGCGCGTTTTGACACGGACGGGCGGCCCCGCACCGGGGCCGGTTTCGGTATGGAAGGTCGAAGATGATGAGGGATCGGGATCCCGTCGAGATTTACAACAACACGCTGGTCCCGATGGTGGTCGAGCAGACCGCGCGGGGCGAGCGTGCCTATGACATCTACTCGCTGCTGTTGAAGCAGCGGATCATTTTTCTGACCGGTGCGGTGTTCGACCAGGTGAGCAGCCTGATTTGCGCCCAGCTTCTGTATCTGGAGAGCGAGAATCCCACCAAGGACATTTCGTTCTACATCAACAGCCCGGGCGGCGTGGTGTCCTCGGGCCTGGCGATTTACGACACCATGCAGTATATCCGCAGCCCGGTCAGCACGGTTTGTATCGGCCAGGCCGCTTCCATGGGCAGTCTTCTGCTCACCGCCGGGGCAAAGGACAAGC
Source organism: uncultured Alphaproteobacteria bacterium (assembly GCA_963714255.1). GTDB lineage: Bacteria > Pseudomonadota > Alphaproteobacteria > Acetobacterales > Acetobacteraceae > Rhodovastum. The sequence goes on along the minus strand of CAVQNU010000017.1, from coordinate 65,095 downwards.
GGTACGCCCTGCCCAACTCGCGCATCATGGTGCACCAGCCCTCCGGCGGTGCACAGGGCCAGGCGACCGATATCGAAATCCAGGCGCGCGAAATCCTCACCCTGCGCAAGCGTCTGAACGAAATCTATGTCCGCCACACCGGCCAGCCGATCGAGGCGATCGAGCGTAAGCTGGAGCGTGACAGCTATCTGTCGGCCGAGGAGGCCCGCGATTTTGGCCTGGTCGACCAGGTGGTGGAGAACCGGCCGGCGCCGTCCGACTCCGACAAGCCCTGAACCGCCCCAGGCGTGGCCGCCCTGCCACACCGCTCCGGCGGCCTGCGCAACCCTCACATGCGCGTGGTTGCGCGGCTGCCGCAGTGATCCAAGTATTCATCAGGTCTGTGGCTGGTGGTGGCCTGTAGTTTGCATTGCCGGCCCCCGTAACGTCAACGCCGACCCGCGTGCCCGTCGCCGGCGGCCGCGGCCCTGCTGATTTGGCTGCGGCTTGTCCCCGTCCTCCGACGGGGGTACCATTGGCAGGCGTGCTTCCCCGGCGGTCCGGGGCAGGAGTGCTCATGAGCAAGTCGCCCAACTCGAAGAACACCCTCTACTGCTCGTTCTGCGGTAAATCGCAGCACGAGGTCCGCAAGCTCATCGCCGGGCCGACCGTCTTCATCTGCGATGAGTGCGTCGAACTCTGCATGGACATCATCCGCGAGGAGCACAAGACGCATCTTGTGAAATCGCGCGACGGTGTGCCGACTCCCAAGGAAATCTGCAAGGTTCTCGACGATTATGTGATCGGCCAGTCGCACGCCAAGAAAGTGCTGAGCGTGGCCGTGCATAACCACTACAAGCGGTTGGCGCATGGCGCCAAGAACAACGACGTCGAAATCGCCAAATCGAACATCCTGCTGCTGGGTCCGACCGGCTCGGGCAAGACCCTGCTGGCGCAGACACTGGCGCGCATCCTCGATGTGCCGTTCACCATGGCGGATGCGACCACGCTGACCGAGGCCGGCTATGTCGGCGAGGATGTCGAGAACATCATCCTCAAGCTGCTGCAATCGGCCGACTACAATGTCGAACGGGCGCAGCGCGGCATCGTCTATATCGACGAGGTCGACAAGATCAGTCGCAAATCGGACAACCCCTCGATCACCCGCGACGTGAGCGGCGAGGGGGTGCAGCAGGCGTTGCTGAAAATCATGGAGGGCACCGTCGCCTCGGTGCCGCCGCAGGGCGGGCGCAAGCACCCGCAGCAGGAGTTCCTGCAGGTCGATACCACCAACATCCTGTTCATCTGCGGCGGCGCTTTCGCCGGGCTGGAACGGATCATCGCCGCCCGCGGCAAGGGGTCGGGAATCGGCTACGGCGCCGAGGTCCGCTCGGCGGACGAACGCCGCACCGGCGCCATCCTGCGCGAAGTGGAACCTGAGGATCTGCTGCGTTTCGGCCTGATCCCCGAATTCATCGGCCGCCTGCCGGTGGTGGCGACGCTGGATGACCTGGACGAGCCGGCGCTGGTCGAAATTCTGACCAAGCCGAAGAACGCGCTGATCAAGCAGTATGCGCGGCTGTTCGAAATGGAGGGCGTCAAGCTCTCGTTCACCGAGGACGCGCTGGGCTCGGTCGCCAAGCGGGCGATCGCCCGCAAGACCGGGGCGCGCGGGCTGCGTTCGATCATGGAGAGCATCCTGCTCGGCACCATGTTCGACCTGCCCAGCCTGGACGGCGTCGAGGAAGTGGTGATCAACCGGGAGGTGGCGGAGAACCGCTCCAACCCGCTGTTCACCTACGGCAAGGAGCGCGCCGAAGGCACCGCCTGAGGCGGCTGTTGGGATCGTGTTCGCCGCGCCATACAGGCGCGGCGGATACCGTCACACAACGGCAAGGGACTTGCGGCATGGTTGGGCCATGCCGATATCCGGGTTGTTCATCCGGGCGCCAATTTCAGCCGGGCGGGCTGTAGCCGCCGGTTGCGATCAGTGGTTTCTGGGGGATGCGGCCCGTGCCTGCAATCGGGGCGGGTCGCGTACCGACTGTCCTGAAGGAGGTCATTATGACGGAATCCGATCGTCCCCCCGCCGGCGGAAAGCGCCCCGAGAAAGGGGCGGAGAAGGCGCCCGACAAAATCGAGAACGCCGAGGAGACGCAGGCGCCGGTGCAGGTGGAGTCGAGCGCCGCCGAGTTGGTGGCGACAGAGCCCGAGGCGTCCGGCGAAGCCCCCGCGCCGGCGCGCATCGATCTATTGCCGGTGCTGCCGTTGCGCGACATCGTCGTGTTCCCGCACATGATCGTGCCGCTGTTCGTCGGCCGCGAGAAATCCGTGCGCGCGCTGGAAGCGGTGATGAAGGACGACAAGCAGATCCTGCTGGTCGCCCAGAAGAACGCCGCCCAGGACGATCCCTCGGTCGACGACATCTACCGCGTGGGCACGGTGTCCACCATCCTGCAACTGCTCAAGCTGCCCGACGGCACGGTGAAGGTGCTGGTCGAGGGTGGCAGGCGCGCCCGCATCACCGGCTTCAAGGAAACCGAGACCTTCTTCGAAGCCCATGTCGAGCCGCTGCCCGACCGCGAAACCGAGGGCAAGGAGCTGGAGGCGCTCGGCCGCACGGTGATCGGCCAGTTCGAGCAGTACATCAAGCTCAACAAGAAAATCGCCCCCGAGGTGCTGGTCTCGCTCAACCAGATCGAGGAGCCGTCCAAGCTCGCCGACACGGTGGCCGCCCATCTCAACCTGAAGATCGCCGAGAAGCAGGAACTGCTGGAGGTCGCCCGCGTCGGCGAACGGCTGGAGCGCGTGTTCGGGCATATGGAGTCCGAAATCGGCGTGCTGCAGGTGGAAAAGCGCATCCGCAACCGCGTCAAGCGGCAGATGGAGAAAACCCAGCGCGAATACTACCTCAACGAGCAGCTGAAGGCGATCCAGAAGGAACTGGGCGAAGGCGAGGACGGCAAGGACGAGACCGCCGAACTCGAATCCAAGATCAAGAAGACCAGGCTGTCGAAAGAGGCGCGCGAGAAAGCGCTGGGCGAGCTGAAGAAGCTGCGCACCATGTCGCCGATGAGCGCCGAGGCGACGGTGGTGCGCAACTACCTGGACTGGATTCTGTCCATTCCCTGGAAGAAGCGCACCAAGGTCAAGAACGACGTGGTCGAGGCCGAGGCGGTGCTCAACGCCGACCATTACGGTCTGGACAAGGTCAAGGAGCGTATCCTGGAGTATCTCGCGGTGCAGTCGCGGGCGAACAAGGTGCGCGGGCCCATCCTGTGCCTGGTCGGCCCGCCGGGCGTGGGCAAGACCTCGCTCGGCAAGTCGATCGCGCATGCCACCGGGCGCAATTTCGTGCGGATGTCGCTGGGCGGCGTGCGCGACGAGGCGGAAATCCGTGGCCACCGGCGCACCTATATCGGCTCGATGCCCGGCAAGGTCCTGCAGGGCATGAAGAAGGCGAAGGCGTCCAATCCGCTGTTCCTGCTCGATGAGATCGACAAGCTCGGCGCCGACTGGCGCGGCGATCCGTCGTCGGCGTTGCTGGAAGTGCTCGACCCCGAGCAGAACGCCACGTTCAACGACCATTATCTGGAAGTGGACTACGATCTGTCGGACGTGATGTTCGTCACCACCGCCAACAGCCTGCGCATGCCGCAGCCGCTGCTGGACCGGATGGAGATCATCCGCATCCCCGGCTACACGGAGGATGAAAAGGTCGAAATCGCCAAGCGTCACCTGATCGCCAAGCAGACCGAGGCGCACAGCCTCAAGCCCGACGAATGGGCGATCAACGACGACGCGTTGCGCGACCTGATCCGCTACTACACGCGCGAGGCCGGGGTGCGGAACCTCGAACGCGAAATCGCCAGCCTGGCGCGCAAGGCGGTGAAGGAGATCGTGACCAAGAAGACCAAGAAGGTCGCGATCACCCGCAAGAACCTGGAGAAATACGCGGGCGTCCATCGCTTCCGCTACGGCGAGGCCGAATCCGAGGACATGGTGGGCGTGGTCACCGGCCTGGCCTGGACCGAAGTCGGTGGCGAGATCCTGACCATCGAGAGCGTGCTGCTGCCCGGCAAGGGCAACGTCAAGCACACCGGCAAGCTCGGCGACGTGATGCAGGAGAGCGTGTCGGCGGCGTTGTCCTACGTGCGCAGCCGCTCGATCAGCTTCGGCATCAAGCCGACCCTGTTCGAGAAGCGCGATATCCACGTGCACGTGCCGGAGGGCGCGACGCCGAAGGACGGGCCGTCGGCCGGCATCGCCATGGCCACGTCCATGGTCAGCATCCTCACCGGCATCCCTATTCGCCGCGACGTGGCGATGACCGGCGAGATCACCCTGCGCGGGCGGGTGCTGCCGATCGGCGGGCTGAAGGAAAAGCTGCTGGCGGCGCTGCGGGCCGGGATCAACACGGTGTTCATTCCCAAGGACAACGAGAAGGACCTCGCGGAAATCCCTGATAACGTGAAGAAGCACCTGAAGCTGGTGCCGGTGGCGCATGTCGACGACGTGATCGCCCAGGCGCTGGTGCGCAAGCCGGTGGCGATCGAGTGGGTGGAACCGCCCGAACCGGCCGACCAGGCTGCCGTTCCGGCAGCCCCCATCGTCGCCGAGACGCCGCTGCCGCACTGATCAGGTCCGGCTTGGTCCGGACGCATGCGCGGCCCGCCCGGAGCGATCCGGGCGGGTCGTTGCGTTTGCGGCGGTTCGAAGCCCGCGAAACCGGCGGATTTCTGCGGTCTGCGCCGCGGGTGTCGTTGACGGCGCGGAAATTCGGCCTCTAGTGTCGCCTCGGTCGGCTGGCGAATCGGCGGGCCGCGATGTGAGAGAATGGCAACGTCAGTGCAGGGGACTTTGCAGTGAACAAATTGGACCTCGTCGCCCGGGTGGCGGATACGACAGACCTTTCGCGCGGAAAGGCGGCCGAGGCCGTGGACGCCGTGCTGGACGCCATTCAGGCAGGGCTGAAGGACAGCGGCGAGGTGCGCCTGGTCGGCTTCGGCACCTTCGAGACGGTGAAGCGCAAGGCCTCGACCGGCCGCAACCCGCGGACCGGCGAGCAAATCCAGATCGAGGCATCGACCTCGGTGAAGTTCAAGCCCGGCAAGGCGCTAAAAGACGCGGTTGACACCGACGCCTGACGGCGGCGCTTTATCGGCGCTGCGCCCTGCGTTATGGCGTCCGGGCGGGCGGTTAGCTCAGCGGTAGAGCGTCTCGTTTACACCGAGAGGGCCGGCGGTTCGAACCCGTCACCGCCCATTCCGGCAAGCAAGGCCAGGGCTCTGCCCTGGACCCGCCAAGGGGCGGTGGTCCCTTGGAACCCATTACTTTTAGACAGTTGCTATGAGAGGGGGGTGAGGAGGTATTTGTGACATCTCCTCCCCCCCCTCTCATAACAACTGTCTAAAGTAGCGGGGTCCAGGGGGCCACTGCCCCCTGGCGGGTCCAGGGCAGAGCCCTGGCCTTCCTTCCCGGCTTGACGCGCCGCCCCGGCCGCTCTAAATCCCGCCGCCTTGCTGCTGCGGGTGTAGCTCAGTTGGTTAGAGCGCCGGCCTGTCACGCCGGAGGTCGCGGGTTCGAGCCCCGTCACTCGCGCCAGCAGCGGTTTTCCCGGCAGAGCAGTGCTGGTTGACGCGGCGCCGCCGCGACCCTGCTGAAAAGCAACGCTTCGTGACGCTCGCCCTATGGCAGCGCCAGCGTTCTGCCGCTAGACTCCGATGGCCCTGCGGGGAGGAACAAAGCCTCGCTGCCTGTCCGGTTCCCTGCCGGACGGGCCCACAAAGCAGGCGCACCATAAGGAATGGACAATGGCGCCGATTCTGGCCGACTATTTCCCGATCCTCGTGTTCATCGGGATCGCCGCACTGATCGCGATCTCGATGATCGGGTCGTCGCTGATCCTGGCCCGCCAGAATCCCTATGCCGAAAAGCTGTCGGCCTACGAATGCGGTTTCGAACCGTTCGGGGATGCGCGCCGCCGCTTTGATGTGCGGTTCTATCTGGTCGCCATCCTGTTCATCATCTTCGATCTCGAAGTCGCGTTCCTGTTTCCCTGGGCGATCAGCCTGGCGGATATCGGCCTGTTCGGCTTTCTGTCCATGCTGGGCTTTCTGGGCGTGCTGACCGTCGGCTTCATCTACGAATGGTGCAAGGGCGCCCTGGAGTGGGAGTGACCATCGTGAGCCCTGATATGACCGCTTACGCAAGGCTGAACCCGAACGAGGCGCTGGCGCCCGGGCCGGCGCAGGATGCGGTGATCAAAGGAATCACCGGCGAGATCGAGAACAAGGGCTTCGTGGTGGCCAATCTCGATAAAGTGGTGAACTGGGCCCGCACCGGCAGCCTGTGGCCGATGACGTTCGGGCTGGCGTGTTGCGCGATCGAGATGATCCACGCCTACATGCCGCGCTATGACCTCGACCGCCTGGGCATTATTCCGCGCGCCTCGCCGCGGCAGAGCGACGTGATGATCGTCGCCGGCACGCTCACCAACAAAATGGCTCCCGCGCTGCGCCGCGTTTATGACCAGATGCCCGAGCCGCGCTGGGTGATCAGCATGGGCAGCTGCGCCAATGGCGGCGGCTATTACCACTATTCCTATTCCGTGGTGCGCGGCTGCGACCGGGTGGTGCCGGTGGATATCTATGTGCCGGGCTGCCCGCCGACGGCCGAGGCGCTGGTGTACGGAATCATGCAGTTGCAGAAGAAAATCCGGCGCACCGGGACGATTCTCCGTGGCTGATGCGCCGGCACGGGGCAGCGGTGGCGCCGCGGGGCTGCTGGAGCAGGTTGCAGCGCTGCCGGGCGTTGTGCGCAGCTATGCGGAAAAAAACGAAGTCGTGGCGCTGGTGGGGCGGCAGCACCTGACGGCGGTGATGACCGTGCTGCGCGACGACCCGCGCTTCGCGTTCGCGCAGTGCATGGATATCTGCGGCGTCGACTGGCCGGAGCGCGCCGAGCGCTTCGATGTGGTCTACAATTTGCTTTCGGTTTCGCTGAACCAGCGATTGCGCGTCATCGTGACAACCGACGAACACCACCCGGTTCCCTCGGTGTGGACCATCTGGCCATCGGCCACCTGGTGGGAGCGCGAGGCCTGGGACCTGTACGGCATTGCCTTTGACGGCCAGCCCGACCTGCGCCGTATCCTGACCGATTACGGCTTCGAGGGGCACCCGCTGCGCAAGGATTTCCCGCTCACCGGCTATGTGGAAGTCCGTTACGACGAGGAACGCCAGCAGGTGGTCTATGAGCCGGTGCGGCTGACCCAGGACTTCCGCAGTTTCGATTTTCTCTCGCCCTGGGAAGCGATGACCACGCTGCCGGGCGATGAAAAGGCGCGCCAGACCCGCACCCCGGGGGCCGGGCCATGACCGCGACCGCTGCCGGCGACCCGCCCATGGCGGTCACCACCAAGACGGTTGAATTCGGCGGCCAGGCGCTGAACTTCGGCCCCCAGCACCCGTCCGCGCACGGTGTGCTGCGGCTGATCCTGGAACTGGACGGCGAGGTCATCGAGCGCGCCGATCCGCATATCGGCCTGCTGCACCGCGGCACCGAGAAGCTGATCGAGTACAAAACCTATATCCAGGCGGGGCCGTATTTCGACCGGCTGGACTACACCAGCCCGATGTCGCAGGAGCACACATTTGTTCTTGCCGTCGAGAAGCTGCTCGGCATTGAGGTGCCCGACCGCGCCCGGTGGATCCGCACCCTGTTTTCCGAAATCACCCGGGTGCTGAACCATCTGCTCAACGTCACCACCTATGCGCTCGACATCGGCGCCATCACGCCGGCGCTGTGGGGGTTCGAGGAACGCGAAAAGCTGATGGAGTTCTACGAGGCCGCCTCGGGGGCGCGGTTTCACTCCAACTATTTCCGCCCGGGCGGGGTGGCGAAGGATTTGCCGGCCGGGCTGGAGGATCGCATCGCCGCCTGGGCCGAAGAATTTCCCCATTTCATCGACGATCTCGAAGCGCTGCTGACGGAAAACCGGATCTGGAAGCAGCGCACCGTCGATATCGGCGTGATCGACGCCGAGACGGCGCTGGCCTGGGGCTTCTCCGGCCCGTCGCTGCGCGCCTCCGGCGTGCCGTGGGATTTGCGCCGCGCGCAGCCTTACGAAATGTATGAGCAGCTCGACTTCCTGGTGCCGGTGGGCCGTCACGGCGACTGCTACGACCGCTACATCGTGCGCGTCTGGGAAATGCGCGAGAGCGTCAGGATTGTCCGCCAGTGCCTGGAGCGCATGCGGCCGGGTCCGGTGAAGGTGCAGGACCGCAAGTTCACCCCGCCGGCGCGCAGCGAGATGAAGCGGTCGATGGAAGCGCTGATCCATCACTTCAAGCTCTACACGGAAGGGTTCCACGTGCCGGCGGGCGCCACCTACACCGCGGTGGAAACGCCGAAGGGCGAGCTTGGCGTGTATCTGGTCGCCGACGGCACCAACCGCCCTTATCGCTGCAAGATCCGCGCGACCGGGTTCGCCCATCTGCAGGCGATGGATCTGCTGACGAAACGCCATATGCTGGCCGATTGCGTCGCGATCATCGGATCGCTCGACATCGTGTTCGGCGAAATCGACAGGTAGAGACATGCCAGCAGGGACCGAAGGCGGGCCACCGGCGCCGGCGCCGCACAGCTTCAGCTTCGACGCCGAGAGCGAGGCATTGATCGAACGCTTCGTCGCCAAATATCCGGAAGGCAAGCAGGCCAGCGCGGTGCTGGCGCTGGTCGATCTGGTGCAGCGCCAGATGGGCCGCACCACCGGCAGCGCCTGGGTGCCGCGCGTCGCCATGGACGAGGTTGCCCGCCTGCTGGGCATGGCGCCGATCCGCGTCTACGAGATCGCCACATTTTACGCCATGTTCAATACTGAGCCCGTGGGCAAGTACCATTTGCAGGTCTGTACCACCACGCCGTGCTGGCTGCGCGGCTCGGACGAGGTGGTGCAGGCCTGCCGGCGGGCGACCGGCATCACGGCGTGGAAGGAGACCAGCGCGGACGGGCTGTTCACCATGTCGGAGGTGGAATGCCTCGGCGCCTGCGTGAACGCCCCGGTGCTGCAGGTGAACGACGATTTCTACGAGGACATGGACGCCGCGAGCACCGCGCGCCTGCTGGCGGCGCTGAAGCGGGGCGAAGTGCCCAAGCCCGGCTCGATGTCCGGCCGGCAGAATTCGGCCCCCGAGGGCGGACCGACCACGCTGACCTCGCTCAGCTTCGAACCGGCGGAGTGAGGCGATGCTGCACGACCGCGACCGCATCTTCACCAACCTGTACGGCCTGCACGATCCGTATTTGCAGGGCGCGCGCGCCCGCGGCGCCTGGGACGGCACGGCGGCGCTGCTGGCGACCGGCCACAACGCGATCGTCGATGAGGTCAAGGCGTCCGGTCTGCGCGGCCGCGGCGGCGCCGGATTCCCCACCGGCCTGAAATGGTCGTTCATGCCGAAGGAAGTCGGCGCACGGCCGCATTACCTGGTGGTGAATGCCGACGAATCCGAGCCCGGCACCTGCAAGGATCGCGACATTATCCGCCACGATCCGCACGCGCTGATCGAGGGCAGCCTGCTCGCCGGCTTCGCCATGCGCGCGCATGTCGGCTACATCTACATCCGCGGCGAGTTCTACAACGAGGCGGTGGTGTTGCAGCGCGCCATCGACGAGGCCACCGAGGCCGGCCTGATCGGCCGCAACGCCTGCGGCTCGGGCTGGGATTTTTTCCTGCACGTGCATCGCGGCGCCGGCGCCTATATCTGCGGCGAGGAAACCGCGATGCTGAACAGCCTCGAGGGCAAAAAGGGCATGCCGCGGCTGAAGCCGCCTTTCCCGGCGGCGGTGGGCCTGTACGGCTGCCCGACCACGGTGAACAATGTCGAGAGCATCGCCGTGGTGCCGACCATTCTGCGCCGCGGCGCGTCCTGGTTTTCCGCCCTCGGCCGGCCGAAGAACGCCGGCACCAAGCTGTTCTGCATTTCCGGGCATGTGAACAAGCCGTGCAACGTGGAAGAGGAACTCGGCATTCCGTTGCGCGAACTGATCGAGACCTATGCCGGCGGCGTGCGCGGCGGCTGGGACAATCTGCTGGCGGTGATCCCGGGCGGGTCCAGCGTGCCGCTGCTGCCGAAAAGTACGTGCGACACCGTGCTGATGGATTTCGACAGCCTGCGCGAGGTGAAGTCGGGCCTGGGCACGGCGGCGGTGATGGTCATGGACAAGTCCACCGACATCATCAAGGCGATCGCCCGGCTGTCGGCCTTTTACAAGCACGAAAGCTGCGGCCAGTGCTCACCCTGCCGCGAGGGCACCGGCTGGCTGATGCGGCTGATGAACCGCATGGTGGAGGGCCGCGCCGAGTTGGCGGAAATCGACACGCTGGAGCAGGTGACGCGCCAGTTGGAGGGCCATTCGATCTGTGCGCTCGGCGATGCCGCCGCCTGGCCGGTGCAGGGCCTGATCCGGCACTTCCGTCCGGTGCTGGAGGAACGGATACGGCGGTACAAGGCCGGCGGGACCGTGGCCGTTCGCCTGGCGGCGGAGTAGGCGCGGTGAAGCGCGCCGATCGCCGCGAGGCGCGCGCCGTGCGGCGCGCCGGCCGGTCGATCCGTTCCTGCCGGCGCGGCGGCATCCTGGTTACCGATTTGCGCACGGCCTGGCGAAAGGCATCCTGATGGCAAAGGTCACCGTCGACGGCATCGTGGTCGAGGTTCCCAACGGCTCGAACGTGCTGCAGGCCTGCGAGGCCGCCGGCAAGGAAGTGCCGCGCTTCTGCTATCACGAGCGCCTGACCGTCGCCGGCAATTGCCGCATGTGCCTGGTGGAAATCGAGAAGGCGCCGCCCAAGCCCTGGGCCTCCTGCGCCTATCCGGTGGCCGACGGCATGGTGGTGCACACCGACACGCCGATGGTGCGCGCCGCCCGGCGCGGCATCATGGAATTCCTGCTCATCAACCACCCGCTGGACTGCCCGATCTGCGACCAGGGCGGCGAGTGCGACCTGCAGGACCAGGCCGTGGGCTATGGCATGGACCATTCGCGCTATGCCGAGACCAAGCGCGCCGTGCGCAACAAGAATCTCGGCCCGCTGGTGAAAACCGCCATGACGCGCTGCATCCACTGCACGCGGTGCATTCGTTTCTCGACCGAAATCGCCGGCGTCTCCGACCTCGGCGCCACCGCCCGCGGCGAGAACATGGAGGTCGGCACGTATGTCGAAAAAGCCTTGTCCTCGGAGCTGTCGGGCAACCTGATCGACATCTGTCCGGTCGGCGCGCTGACCTCCAAGCCCTACGCGTTCGTGGCAAGGCCCTGGGAATTGCGGAAAACCGACAGCGTTGATGTGCTGGACGCGGTGGGTTCGAACATCCGGGTCGACAGCCGTGGCCCGGAAGTGCTGCGCATCCTGCCGCGCCTGAACGACGACGTGAACGAGGAATGGCTGGCCGACAAAGGCCGGTTTTCCGTCGACGGGCTGAAGCGGCGGCGGCTGGACAAATGCTGGGTGCGCAGCGCCGGCACGCTGCGCCGCGCCACCTGGCCGCAGGCCTTCGAGGCGATCGCGGCCAGGCTGCAGGGGCTGGACGGCAGCCGCATCGGCGCTGTTGCCGGCAATCTCGCCGATGCCGAGAGCATGCTGGCGCTGAAGGACCTGATGGGCGCGCTGGGCTCGGTCAATCTCGACTGCCGCCAGGACGGCGCGCATGCCGAGGCCGGACGCCGCGACTTCTATATTTTCAACACCTCGATCGCCGGCATCGAGGCGGCGGATGCGCTGCTCATCATCGGCAGCAACCCGCGCCATGAGGCGCCGCTGATCAATGCGCGCATCCGCAAGCGCTGGCTGCAGGGCCGCCTGCCGGTGGCGCTGATCGGGACGCCGGCGGATCTGACCTACCAGGCCGAAACGATCGGGCACGGGCCGGACACCATCACCGCCCTGCTGCGCGGCCGGCACAAATTCGCCGACACGCTGACCACCGCGACCAAGCCGATGCTGATCCTGGGCCAGGGCGCGCTGGCGCGGTCCGACGGGCCGGGCGTGCTGGCGGCAAGCTGGAAGCTCGCCGCCGCCACCGGCATGCTGTCGCCCGAATGGCACGGGTTCAACGTGCTGCACAGCGCGGCGGCGCGGGTCGGCGCGCTCGACCTCGGCTTTTTGCCCGGGCATGGCGGCAAGCCCGTGGCGAAAATGCTGGGCGGCGGGGTGGATGTGCTGTGGCTGCTCGGCGCCGACGAACTCGACACCGCTGCCATCGGCCCCGACACGTTCGTCATCTACCAGGGCAGCCACGGCGACCGCGGCGCGGCGCGGGCCGATGTCATTCTGCCCGGTGCTGCCTACACCGAAAAGAACGGTACCTATGTGAGCACCGAAGGCCGGGTGCAGCGTGGCGGGCTCGCCGTCTATCCGCCCGGCGAGGCGCGCGAGGACTGGAAAATCCTGCGCGCCTTCAGCGCCTATGCCGGCTGCGCCCTGCCATACGACTTGATCGAGGCGCTGCGGGCACGGCTGGAGCAGCTCAACCCGGTGTTCGCGCGCATCGACATCCTGCCGCGCTTCGGCTGCAACGACCGGCGCCCCCCTGCCGGCGACCCCGAGCGTCTGCTCAGCGATGCATTCACGCCGTGGATTGCCAATTACTACCAGACCGACCCGATCAGCCGCGCCAGCCCGACCATGGCCGAATGCACGCTCGTGCATGCGCCGGACGCGGCACAGGCGGCGGAGTAGCGCCGCGATGCCCGAAGCCTTTGCCCCGTTCTTTGCCTCGCCCTTCGGCAGTCTGGTGTTGATCGTGCTGGAGGTGCTGGCCATCCTGCTGCCGCTGTTGTTTGCGGTCGCTTATCTCACCTATGCCGAGCGCCGCGTGCTGGCCGCCATCCAGTTGCGCAAAGGTCCGAATGTGGTCGGGCCGTTCGGCCTGCTGCAGCCCATCGCCGACGCCGTCAAGATGCTGATGAAGGAAACCGTGGTCCCGGTCGGCGCCAGCCGCGTGCTGTTCCTGATGGCGCCGATGCTGACCTTCACGCTGGCCATGATCGCCTGGGCGGTGGTGCCGGTGGCCGATGGCTGGGCGGTCGCGAACATCAACGTCGGCCTTCTGTATCTGTTCGCCATTTCCTCGCTCGGCGTCTATGGCATCGTCATCGCCGGGTGGGCGAGCAATTCGAAATACGCCTTCCTCGGCGCCCTGCGCTCGGCGGCGCAGATGGTCAGCTACGAAGTTTCCATGGGGTTCGTGCTTGTTTCGGTGCTGCTGTGCGCCGGCAGCCTGAACCTGACCGACATCGTGCACGCGCAGCAGCATGTCTGGTTCTGCTTCCCGCTGTTTCCGATGTTCGTGGTGTTCTTCATCTCCGCCCTGGCAGAAACCAACCGCGCGCCGTTCGACATTCCCGAGGGCGAGAGCGAAATCGTCGCCGGCTTCTTCGTCGAATACAGCAGCATGTCGTTCGGCCTGTTCTTCCTGGGCGAATACGCCAACATGATCCTCATGAGCGCCACCACCAGCATCATGTTCCTGGGCGGCTGGTACGGCCCATTCGGCCTGTTGCCGCAGGCCGGGCCGCTCTGGCTGATCCTGAAGATCTGCGCCTTGCTGTTCGTGTTCATCTGGGTGCGCGGCACCTTCCCGCGCTACCGCTACGACCAGCTGATGCGCCTGGGCTGGAAAGTGTTCCTGCCGGCCTCCCTACTCTGGCTGGTCATCACCGCCGGCGCCTTGCTCGCCTTCGGGTGGCTGCCCCATGCGTGAGCGCACCCGTTCGTGCAACGCCCGCCCGCGCCCTGAAGGAGCCCGCTGATGGCGTTCCTCGACCGCACCGCCCGCGGCCTGCTGCTGAGCGAGCTGCTCAGCGGCATGTCGCTGACCTTCGGCTATATTTTCCGGCGCAAGGCCACCATCAACTACCCGTACGAAAAAGGCCCGCTCGGCCCGCGCTTCAAGGGCGAGCACGCGCTGCGCCGCTACCCGAACGGCGAGGAGCGCTGCATCGCCTGCAAGCTGTGCGAGGCGATCTGCCCGGCCCAGGCCATCACCATCGAGGCCGAGCCGCGCGAAGACGGCTCGCGGCGGACCACCCGCTACGATATCGACATGACCAAATGCATCTACTGCGGCCTCTGCGAGGAGGCCTGTCCGGTCGACGCCATCGTCGAGGGGCCGAATTTCGAGTTCGCCACCGAAACGCGCGAGGAGCTGCTCTATAACAAGGAGAAGCTGCTCTCGAACGGCGACCGCTGGGAGCCGGAGCTGGCCCGCCGTCTGGAGATGGATGCGCCCTACCGCTAGGGCCGAACCGCGAGCCCCGAGAGAGAAGACATGAGCACACACCACCACCGGCCCGGCGGCGACGCGCAATGATCGCTTCCGTCATATTCTATATGTCGGCCGCCGTCCTGCTGGTTTCGGCCGGCATGGTGGTGTCGGCGCGCAACCCCGTGCACTCGGTGCTGTTCCTGATCCTGGCCTTCTTCAACGCCTCGGCCTTGTTCCTGCTGGCCGGCGCCGAGTTCCTGGCGATGATCCTGATCATCGTCTATGTCGGCGCGGTGGCGGTGCTGTTCCTGTTCGTCGTCATGATGCTGGATGTGAATTTCGCCGAGCTGCGCAGCGGCTATCAGCGCTATTTGCCGGTCGGGCTGGCGGTGGCGGCGGTGCTGCTGGCCGAGCTCGCGATCGTGCTGGGCGGCTGGAAAGTGGCGCCCGGGGCCGCGCTGCTGCGGCTGTCGCCGCCGGTCGCCGGGGTGCACAACACCGTCCAGCTCGGCCGCCTGCTTTACACAGACTATATTTTCCTGTTCCAGGCGGCGGGTCTGGTGCTGCTGGTGGCGATGATCGGCGCCATCGTGCTGACCCTGCGCGACCGCACCCGCTCGCGCCACCAGAACATCGCCCGCCAGATCGCCCGCACGCCTGCCGACACGCTGGAACTGCTGGATGTGCCAAGCCGCGCCGGCGTTGCCACGCTCGGCATCTACCGCCCCAGGCCGGACGCGCCGGAGCCGGTGCCGGCGGAAGAAACGCTTGGCAATGGCGGAGGGCACCACTGATGGAAGTCGGCCTCATCCATTACTTGTTCGTCGCCGCCCTGCTGCTGGTGATGGGCATTTTCGGCATTTTCCTCAACCGCAAGAACGTTATCGTCATCCTGATGTCGATCGAGCTGATCCTGCTCGCCGCCAATCTCAACCTGGTGGCCTTCTCGGCCTCGCTCGACGATCTGGTCGGCCAGGTGTTCGTCATGTTCACCCTCACCGTCGCCGCCGCCGAGGCGGCGATCGGGCTTGCCATCGTGGTCATCTATTTCCGCAACCGCGGCTCGATCGAGGTCGAGGACGTGAACCTGATGAAGGGCTGAGGGAATGCTGTTCGCCGTCGCCGTCTTCGCGCCGCTGTTCGGCTCGGCCATCGCCGGGTTCTTCGGCAAGTCCATGGGCGACCGCGCCGCCCAGGCGGTCAGCATTTTCTGCATGCTGCTGGCCTCGGTTTGCGGTGTCACCGCCTTCATCGAGTTGGTCTACCAGGGCGGCACGCCCGGCGTGATCTCGCTCGGCACCTGGGTGCAATCGGGCAGTTTCCAGGCCGAGTGGGCGCTGCGCTACGATGCGCTGGCCGCCGTCATGGTGGCCATGGTCACCTGTGTGGCCACGCTGATCCACATCTACAGCGTCGGCTACATGAGCCATGACGGCACGATCTGGCGCTTTTTCAGCTATCTGAGCCTGTTCAGCTTCGCCATGCTGATGCTGGTCACCGCCGACAACCTGCTGCAGCTGTTCTTCGGCTGGGAAGGCGTGGGGCTCGCGAGCTATCTGCTGATCGGCTACTGGTACGACCGCCCCAGCGCCTGCGCCGCCGCGATCAAGGCGTTCATCGTCAACCGCGTCGGCGACCTCGGCTTCGCGCTCGGCATCGCGCTGGTGTTTCTCACCTTCGGCTCGATCGATTTTTCCACCATTTTCGCCAGCGTCGCCCAGCACCAGTCCGACAGCTACGCGCTGTTCGGCACCCATTTCCGCGCCTACGAAGTGATCGGCATTCTGCTGTTCATCGGCGCGATGGGCAAATCCGCCCAGCTTGGCCTGCATGTGTGGCTGCCGGATGCGATGGAAGGGCCGACCCCGGTGTCGGCCCTGATCCATGCCGCCACCATGGTTACCGCCGGCGTGTTCCTGATGGCGCGGTTCTCGCCGGTGATGGAATACGCCCCCGCCGCCCTCGGCTTCGTCACCTTCATCGGCGCCTCCACCGCTTTGTTCGCCGCCACCATCGGCTGCGTGCAGAACGACATCAAGCGCATCATCGCCTATTCCACCTGCTCGCAGCTCGGCTACATGTTCATCGCCGCCGGCGTCGGCGCCTATCAGGCGTCGATGTTCCATTTGCTGACCCATGCGTTTTTCAAGGCGCTGCTGTTCCTGGCCGCCGGCAGCGTCATCCACGCCATGTCCGACGAGCAGGACATCCGCCGCATGGGCGGCATCTGGAAGAAGATCCCGATTACCTATACGGTGTTCTGGGTCGGCAGCCTGGCGCTGGCCGGAGTGTTCCCGTTCGCCGGCTATTATTCCAAAGACGCTATTCTGGAGGCGGCCTACGCCGCCGGCACCGGCATCGGCGCCTACGGGTTCTGGTGCGGCCTGATCGCCGCCTTTCTCACCGCGTTCTATTCCTGGCGCCTGATCATCGTCGCCTTCCACGGCCGCCCGCGCGCCACCAGGCAGGTGATGCAGCATGTGCACGAAAGCCCGCCGGTGATGACCATTCCGCTGGTGCTGCTGGCCATCGGCGCGCTGGTCACCGGCTTCAGCTTTCACGACCAGTTGCTCGGGCCGGAGTGGCGGCAGTTCTGGGGCCAGTCCATCCAGGCCGCGCCGGGCAACCATGTGCTGCACGCCATGGAGGAACTGCCGTCCTGGGTTGGCCTGTCGCCCAGCCTGATCGCGCTGGCGGGCATCCTGCTGGCGTATATGTATTACGTGGTGGCGCCGTCGCTGCCGGGGCAGGTCGCCACGCAATTCCGCCCGCTCTATTTGTTCCTGCTGAACAAATGGTATTTCGACGAGCTGTACAATGCGGTGCTGGTGCGCCCGTCGATGGCGCTCGCCCGGGTGGCGTGGCAGGTCGGCGATGCCGCCATCATCGACGGCCTGCCCAACGGGCTGGCCACCCTCACCGCCGACGGCTCGGCGCAGGCGGTGAAGCTGCAGACCGGTTCGATGGCGGTCTATGCCTTCGCCATGCTGATCGGCGTCGTGGTGCTGAGCCTGATCGTGCTTCTCCTCCTGGTCGTGCGGTGAACGCCATGAACGCCGCCGGCTTTCCCCTGCTGTCGCTGCTCACCTGGCTGCCGCTGGTCGGCGCCGCGGTCATTATGTCGGTGCGCGGCGACGAAGCCACCGTCGCCTCCAACGCGCGCTGGACGGCGTTGTGGACCAGCCTGATCGTGTTCCTGCTTTCGCTCATGCTCTGGGTCCGGTTCGACCAGGCCGATCCGGATTTCCAGTTCGTCGAAACCGCCGCCTGGCTGCCGCAATGGGGCATCGCCTACAAGCTCGGCGTCGACGGCATTTCCGTGCTGTTCGTGCTGCTCGCCACCGCCCTCACGCCGATCTGCATCCTGGCGAGCTGGGAGGCCATCACCGTCCGGGTGCGCGAGTACATGCTCGCCTTCCTGCTGCTGGAGACGATGATGGTGGGCATGTTCTGTGCCCTCGATTTCGTCGTTTTCTACATGTTCTTCGAGGGCGTGCTGATCCCGATGTATTTTATCATCGGGGTCTGGGGCGGGGTGCGGCGGGTTTATGCCGCCATCAAGTTCTTTCTGTTCACGCTGGCCGGCTCGGTGCTGATGCTGCTGGCCTTGCTGGCGATGTGGTATGTCGCCGGCACCACCGACATCCCGACGCTGCTGCAAACGCCGCTGCCGGTGCCGATGCAAACCTGGCTGTTCCTGGCGTTTCTCGCCTCGTTTGCGGTCAAGGTGCCGATGTGGCCGGTGCACACCTGGCTGCCCGACGCCCATGTGGAAGCGCCCACGGCCGGCTCGGTCATCCTGGCCGGCGTGCTGCTGAAAATGGGAGCCTACGGGTTCCTGCGCTTCTCGGTGCCCATGCTGCCCACCGCGTCCGCCCATCTGGCGCCGCTGATCTTCGCGCTGTCGGTCATTGCGGTGATCTACACCTCCTACGTGGCCCTGGCGCAGCAGGACATGAAGAAGCTGATCGCCTATTCCTCGGTCGCTCATATGGGCGTGGTGACAATCGGCATTTTCACCTTCAATCTCCAGGGCATTTCCGGCGCGCTGTTTCAGATGCTCAGCCACGGCGTAGTGTCCGCGGCGCTGTTCCTGTGCGTCGGCGTCATTTACGACCGCATGCACACGCGGGAGATCGCCCGCTACGGCGGGCTGGCCGACCGCATGCCGGCCTATGCCTTCATCTTCATGCTGTTCACCATGGCCAGCGTCGGCCTGCCCGGCACCGCCGGCTTCGTCGGCGAGTTCCTGGTGCTGGTCGGCGCTTTTCAGGTCAGTTTCTGGCTCGCTTTGCTCGGCTCGATGGGCATGATCCTGGGCGCGGCCTATATGCTCTACCTGTATCGCCGGGTGATCTTCGGCACCCTCACCCGCGTCGATCTGCGCGACATCCTCGACCTTTCGCCGCGCGAGGTGGCCGTGTTTGCGCCGCTGGTGCTGCTGACCCTGTGGATGGGCATCTACCCGTCCAGCTTCACCGGTTTCTGGGACGCCAGCGTCGGCGCCATGGTGGAGCATCACCACGCGGCACTCGCGGCCGCGGTGCAGTTCGCCGGAGGTCTGCCGCAATGAACTGGACGCTCGCTTTGCCTGAAATCGTGCTGTCCGTCTGCGGCATGGGCATCCTGCTGTTCGGCGTGCTGCAGAAACGCGACAGTTTTTTCCTCTGCTCCATGCTGACGATCGGCGCCTTCCTGCTGGCCGCCATGCTGGTCCTCGGCGGCCACCCGGGGCAGGGCTTCGACGGGCAGTTCACCGTCGACCGTTTCAGCAGCTTCACCAAGCTGCTGGTGCTGGCCGCCGCCACGCTCGGCGTGGTTGTCTCGCTCGACTACAACGAGCACGCCAATTTGCGCCGGTTCGAGTTTCCGGTGCTCATGCTCTACGCCACCGCCGGCATGCTGGTGATGACCTCGGCCACCAACATGATGTCGCTCTATCTCGGCCTCGAACTGCAATCGCTGGCGATCTACGTGCTCGCCGCCTTCGCCCGCGACGAGCTGCGCAGCTCGGAAGCCGGGCTCAAATATTTCGTTCTCGGCTCGCTGGCCTCCGGCCTGCTGCTGTACGGCATTTCGCTGGTCTACGGGTTTTCCGGCACCATGGAGTTCGGCAAGCTCGCTTTTGCGCTGTCCGACCCGGCGCACAGCTCGCCCGGGCTGATCGTCGGCGTCGTGTTCGTCATTGCCGGCCTGGCCTTCAAGGTCTCCGCCGTGCCGTTTCATATGTGGACGCCCGACGTTCTACGAAGGCGCGCCCACACCGGTCACGGCCTTCATTGCCACGGCCCCGAAAGTCGCCGCCATCGCCCTGCTGCTGCGCGTCATGGCCACGCCGTTCGGACATTTGCTGGTGCAGTGGCAGCAGGTCATCATCCTGATCTCCATCCTGTCCATGCTGCTCGGCGCGCTCGCCGCCATCGGCCAGCACAACATCAAGCGCCTGATGGCGTATTCCTCGATCGGCCATATGGGCTACGCGCTGATCGGCCTGGCCGCCGGCTCCCAGGCGGGGCTGCGCGGCGTGCTGATCTACATGCTTACTTATGTGTTCATGACCGCCGGCACCTTCGCCTGCATCCTGGCCATGCGCCGGCGCGGGCACATGCTGGAGCAGATTTCCGACCTGTCCGGCCTGTCGCGCACCGACCCCGGCCTGGCGCTGGCCTTCGCGATATTCATGTTCAGCATGGCCGGCATTCCGCCGTTTGCCGGGTTCTGGGGGAAGTATTTCATCTTCACCTCGGCGGTGCAGTCCGGCCTGTGGACGCTGGCGGTGATCGGCGTGCTGACCAGCGTGGTGGGCGCTTTTTACTATATCCGCATTATCAAGGTGATCTACTTCGACGCCGCCGAGGCGCCGTTTGATGCGCGCCCGGCGGCACTCTCGGTGGTCGCCGGGGCGGGGGCGCTGTTCACCACGTTTTTCTTTTTGATCCCGGCGCCGTTTGTGGCGGCTGCTGAGGCGGCGGCGAAGGCGCTGAACTTGTGACAGCGGAGCGGCTTGGCCGGGGCGCTGCCCCGGACCCCGCCAGGGGGCTTTGCCCCCTGGACCCCCACCAAGGGCTTCGCCCCTGGACCCGCAAGGGGGCCACTGCCCTCTTGCGGGTCCAGGGCAGAGCCCTGGCCTTCCTTCCTTGACCCCACCAGAGGCGTGGCGGCTCACAGTCCACCCCAGTCTCCCATCCACCGCCGACCTCTGCCGCACCCTGGCCGAAGCCGGCGAACCGGCGGGCCTGGCCATCCTCGCGCTCCAGCAGACCGCCGGACGCGGCACGCGCGGCCGCGCCTGGGCCGGCGCCGCCGGCAATCTGGCCCTCTCGGCGCTGCTGCGGCCGCCCGGCGAATCCCGCGATGCCGCGCAATGGTCGCTGCTTGCCGGCGTGGCGCTGGCCGAAGCGCTGTCGCTGCATCTGCCCGACCCGTCCGCGCTGGCGCTGAAATGGCCGAACGACGTGCTGCTGCACGGACGCAAGCTCGCCGGCATCCTGGCCGAGAGCGCGGCGGGCGCCGATGGCGGTCTGTCCTGGCTCTCGCTCGGATTTGGTGCCAATCTGGCGGTTGCGCCCGATGTGCCGGGTCGCCCCACCGCCTGCCTCGCCGACCACGCGCCGCCGCCGGGGCCGGAAACCCTGGCGTGGCAGGTGCTGGAAGCGCTGTCGCGGTGGTGCGATATCCGCGCCAGCGCCGGCTTTGCGCCGGTCCGGGCCGCCTTCCTTGCCCGCGCGCCGGCGCCGGGCACGTGCCTGACGCTGCGGCTCGGCGCCCGGACATTGGGCGGCGCCTTTGCCGGGCTGGCTGACGATGGCTCGCTGCTGCTGCATACCGGCGGGCAGGTGCATGCCTTCGCCGCCGGGGAAGTGACGATCGGAAACGGAGTGTAAAGGATGGCGTGTGCGCCGATGCTGCTGGTGATCGATGCCGGCAACACCAATGTGGTGGCCGCGGTGCATGACGGCGCCAGCTGGCGCGGCACCTGGCGCATCGCCACCGAGCCGCAGAAAACCTCCGACGAATACGCCGTCTGGCTGCTCACCCTGCTGCAACTCGCCGGGCTTCGCCGCAGCGACATCGCCTCGGCGGTGATCGGCACCGTGGTGCCGGCGGCGCTCTACCATCTGCGCCGGCTGGTGCGCGACTGGTTCGACGTGGAGCCGCTGATCGCCCGCTCCACCGTCAACTGGGGCTTCGATATCAAGGTGGACAACCCAAGCGAGGTCGGCGCCGACCGGCTGCTGAACGCCCTCGCCAGCCACCGCCGCTATGGCGGCCCGCTGGTGGTGATCGATTTCGGCACCGCGACCACGTTCGACGTGGTTGACGCCGAGGGGTCCTATCTGGGCGGCGTCATCGCCCCGGGCATCAACCTGTCCATCGAGGCGCTGCACCGCGCCGCTGCCCGCCTGCCGCGCATCGGCATCGGCCGCCCGCAGGCGGTGATCGGGCGCAACACCATCGCCGCCATGCAGTCCGGCATCTACTGGGGCTACGTGGCCATGATTGAGGGGCTGGTGGTGCGCATCCAATCGGAATACAGCGGCCGGCTGAAAGTCATCGGCACCGGCGGATTGGCTCCGCTGCTGGCCGAGGGGACCATGGTGATCGGCCATATCGACCCGGATCTGACGCTCGACGGGCTGCGCATGTTGGCGGAGCAGAATCCGGTCCCCACATTAAGCCGCGACCGGGCGCGCCTTCTGCCCGACCATGACTGATTGCAGCCCGCGCTGGCGGGAAGCTGACGGAGCGGGCTGAGGATGGTGCGTGCGAACACGGATCTGGCCTTCCTGCCATTGGGCGGGACCGGCGAGATCGGAATGAACCTGAACCTGTACCGCTGTGGCGGGTCCTGGCTCGCGGTGGATTGCGGCATCGGTTTCGGCGGGTCCGAGCACCCCGAGGTCGACATCATGATGGCCGACCCGGCCTTCATCGCCGAACGGCGCGACCGTCTGGTGGGGCTGGTGATCACCCACGCGCATGAAGACCATATCGGTGCGGTTGCGCATCTGTGGCGCGCGCTGCGCTGCCCGGTCTATGCCACCCCGTTCGCCGCCGCGGTGCTGCGCCGCAAGCTGGGCGAGGCGCAGTTGCTGGCCGAGGTGCCGGTGCGCGTGGTCCCGCCCGGCGGCAGCTTCGATCTGCCGCCGTTCTCGCTGCAATTCATCCGCATGACGCACTCCATCCCGGAAGCGCAGGCGCTCGTCATCCGCACCCCGGCCGGCACGGTGTTTCACACCGGCGACTGGAAGCTCGACCCCGACCCGCTGATCGGCCCGCGCTCGGACGAGGCGGCGCTGGCCAGGCTGGGCGAGGAGGGGGTGCTGGCGATGATCTGCGACTCCACCAACGCCATGGTGGAGGGACATTCCGGCTCGGAAGCCGATGTGCGGCGCTCGTTATCCGCGCTGGTCCGCTCGCTGCGCGGGCGGGTGGCGGTGACGTGCTTCGCCAGCAACGTTGCCCGGATGGAATTGGTGGCGCTTGCCGCCCGCGACGCCGGCCGCACGGTGGCGCTGGTCGGCCGCTCGCTGCGCAACATCGACGCCGCCGCCCGCGAATGCGGCTACCTCGCCGGCATCCCGCCCTTCATCAGCGAGGACGAGGCGAACGACATCCCCGACGACAATCTGCTCATCCTGGTCACCGGCAGCCAGGGCGAGCCGCGCTCGGCGCTGGCGCGCATCGCGCTCGACCAGCACCCGCGCATCGAACTGGGCGAGGGCGACACGGTGGTGTTCTCCAGCCGCGTCATTCCGGGCAACGAACGCGCCATCGGCACGGTGCAGGACAATCTGGTGCGCCGCGGCGTGCGGCTGATGACCGACCACGACCACATGATCCACGTCTCCGGCCACCCGGCGCGCGATGAGCTGCGCCGGCTGTACCGCCTGGTGAAGCCGCCGGTCGCGGTGCCGGTGCACGGCGAGTGGCGGCATTTGTCCGCCCATGCCGAACTGGCGCAGGAAGCCGGCATCACCCCCGTGCTGCTGGAGGACGGCGACATCCTCAACCTCGCCCCCGGCAAGATCGAGGTGACCGACAGTGCCCCGGTCGGCCGGCTGGTGCTGGACGGCAACCGGGTGGTGCCGATTACCGGCGGCGTGATGGGCGCGCGCCGGCGCATGCTGTTCAACGGGGTGGCGGTCGCCAGTGTGGCGGTGGACGAGGCCGGGCGCTTGCGCGGGCGCCCGCGCGTCAGCGCCCCCGGCCTGTTCGAGGCCGACGACCCCGAGAACACCCGTATCGCCGATGAACTGGCCGATTCCATGGCCGATCTGCCGGCGGCGCTGCGGCGCGACGATGCGGCCCTGACCGAGGCCACCAAGACGGCGCTGCGCCGCGCACTTGGCCGGCGGCTGCAGAAACGTCCGCTGGTGGACGTGCATTTGCTGCGGGTTTGAGCCGGCCCGGTCGGGTTGGCGCCTGAACGTGCCGACCAGGTGCGTTCAGGGCGCGCGTTTTTGGCGCCGGCGCTAGTGGCCGATCACCCGATCGTGGCTGAACATCCGAGCGGCCTGAATGGCATGGATTGCCCACGGGACAAGCACTTGCCCAATCCGCATCCGCCGCGTGCACACGAAGACGCCACTCCTCGTCCGAACGGGCCAAAATCGACAAAATTGCTGCAAAATTCTGTTGGACGCCCCGCAAGAGCCAGTCCATCATCACGGTCAGGAAGAGGATTATGTCCTCCTTCCTGCCGTGTGACTGGCGTTTCCTCCCTAAACTTGGCCCGCGGTGCCCTGAGGCATGCGGGCCTTTTTTCTTTCTAAACGAACCTTATGTTTCCGTCACGCGCTTTCGTTCACGAAAAGGCTGCTCAAGAGAAATTTATTGCGGCCTGTCCTTGTGCAACGCACCATTCTTACTTAGTGTAACTAGTTGCGCGTGTGACTGATTTCAAACCTAAGCCGCCAGCCCGCCCGGCGCAATCCGTCTGGCGATGCGCCCCGTCCCCGGCTAGGGTCCGCCGCTGCCCGCCACCCAGATACGGATTCCCCGCTCATGCGCCTCTCCCGCAGCCTCGTGCCGACGCTCAAGGAAACCCCGGCCGAGGCGCAGATCGCCTCGCACCGCCTGATGCTGCGCGCCGGGCTGGTGCGGCAGACCTCCGCCGGCATCTACGCCTGGCTCCCCGCCGGCTGGCGCGTGTTGCAAAACATCGCCCGCATCGTGCGCGAGGAACAGGACGCCGCCGGCGCGCAGGAAATCCTGATGCCGACCATCCAGCCCGCCGATTTGTGGCGCCAGAGCGGCCGCTACGACGCCTACGGGCCGGAAATGCTGCGCATCCGCGACCGCCACGACCGCGAAATGCTATACGGTCCGACCAACGAAGAAATGATCACCGATATTTTCCGCCAATCGGTGAAATCCTATCGCGAGCTGCCGCAGAACCTTTACCACATCCAGTGGAAGTTCCGCGACGAGGTGCGCCCGCGCTTCGGCGTGATGCGCGGCCGCGAGTTCCTGATGAAGGATGCCTATTCCTTCGATCTCGACTACGAGGGCGCGGTGGTGTCGTACCGCCGCATGATGCTGGCCTATATGCGCACCTTCCAGCGCCTCGGCCTGAAAGCCATCCCGATGGTCGCCGACACCGGCCCGATCGGCGGCAACCTCAGCCACGAATTCATCATCCTCGCCCCCACAGGTGAAAGCCAAGTCTACTACGACGCCGCCTTCGAACAGATCGACCCGGCGTCCGGCGAATTCTCCTTCGACTCCCAGGCCGACCTCGCTCGCTTCTACGAGCGCCTGACCACGCCCTACGCCGCCACCGACGAAAAGCACGACCCGGCCGCCTGGGAAGGCGTCGCCGAACGGCGCGAAGGCCGCGGCATCGAGGTTGGCCATATCTTTTACTTCGGCACCAAATACAGCGAGCCCATGGGCCTGAGCATCGCCGGCCCCGACGGCCGCCCCGTGGTGCCGCACATGGGCAGCTACGGCATCGGCGTCTCCCGCCTGGTCGGCGCCATCATCGAAGCCTCGCACGACGATGCCGGCATCGTCTGGCCGGACAGCGTCGCCCCGTGGAAAGCCGCGCTGCTGAACCTCAAGCCGAACGACGCCGCCTGCGAAGCCATCTGCAACGATATCTACGGCCGCATCGGCAACGACCTGCTGTACGACGACCGCGAAGACCGCGCCGGGGTGAAATTCGCCGACGCCGACCTGATGGGCCACCCGTGGCAGATCGTGGTCGGACCACGCGGCGCCGCGAACGGGAAAGTGGAACTCAAACGCCGCAGCACGGGCGAACGCGCGGACGTCGCCGTCGGCGACGCGCTTGCACGGATCGTGTGAACATGAGTCAGGCCGCGGCAAGCCGGGGCGCTGCCCCGGACCCCGCCAGGGGCTTTGCCCCTGGACCCCACCAAGGGCCAGAGGCCCTTGGAACCCATTCATTTATAGGGTTGTGGAACGAGGGGGGTGAGGAGGGGCCGATGCCCCTCCTCACCCCCCTTGTTCCACAACCCTCTAATGAGCGGGGTCCAGGGGCCTCTGGCCCCTGGTGGGGTCCAGGGGCAAAGCCCCTGGCGGGGTCCGGGGCAGCGCCCCGGCTTGCCGCGGCCTGACTCATGTTCAACGCATTCGAGCGCGCCGTCGCCGGCCGGTATCTGCGTGCGCGTCGCGGCGAGCGGTTCGTCTCCGTCATCGCCGGTTTTTCCTTGGTGGGCATTGCCCTGGGGGTTGCCACGCTCATCATCGTCATGAGCGTGATGAACGGTTTCCGTATTGAGTTGATGGGCCGCATTCTCGGCCTGAACGGGCATCTGGGCGTCTATGCCTCGGGCGCTCCGCTGGTGGATTTCGATGCCGTCGCGGCGCGCATCCGGGCGGTGCCCGGGGTGGTTTCCGCCATGCCGGTGGTCGAGGGCCAGGTCGGTCTCACCACCGAGCGGGGCGGGGCCTATCTGGGCGGGTTGGTGCGCGGGGTGCGCCAGGCCGATCTTGAGAAACTGTATGTCGTATCCGACCACATCCTGGCCGGTTCGCTCGATGCGTTTCAGGGCGACGATGCGGTGGCGATCGGCACCGGGCTGGCGCAGCGGCTGGGTCTGGGCGTGGGCAGCCGGCTGGAGCTGATTTCGCCGCAGGGGGCTGCGACGGTGGTGGGCAACATCCCGCGCATCCGCGCCTACAAGGTGGTGGCGATTTTCCAGGTCGGCTTCAACGAGGCCGACACCGGCTTCGTATTTCTGC
Source organism: uncultured Alphaproteobacteria bacterium (assembly GCA_963714255.1). GTDB lineage: Bacteria > Pseudomonadota > Alphaproteobacteria > Acetobacterales > Acetobacteraceae > Rhodovastum. The sequence goes on along the minus strand of CAVQNU010000017.1, from coordinate 38,636 downwards.
CGATCGAGGCAGCGCAGGTGTTCTTCCGCCAGCCGAACGCGGCCACCCAGATCGAGGTCATCACCGCCGATCCCGACCATGTGCAAGGCGTCAGCCGCGCGCTGCGCGGCGAGCTGGCCGGGCTGCCGGTGCGGGTGATCGACTGGACGCAGAGCAACAACAGTTTCTTCGCCGCCGTGGAGGTCGAGCGGAACGTGATGTTCCTGATCCTGACGCTGATTATTTTGGTGGCGGCGTTCAACATCGTCTCCAGCCTGATCATGATGGTGAAGGACAAAACCCGCGACATTGCGGTGCTGCGCACGCTGGGGGCGGGGCAGGGGTCGATCATGCGCATTTTTCTGCTGTGCGGCGCCAGCGTGGGGGTTGCGGGAACGCTGACGGGGGCGGCGCTCGGGATTTTGTTCTGCCTGAACATCGAGACCATCCGGCATTGGCTGGAGGGGCTGACGGGGACCAATCTGTTCAATCCCGAGGTGTATTTCCTCTCGCGCCTGCCGGCGGTGGTGCAATGGCACGAGGTGGCCCAGGTGATCGGCATGGCGCTGGTGCTGTCGCTGCTGGCGACGCTGTATCCGAGCTGGCGGGCGGCCCGCACCGACCCGGTGGAGGCGTTGCGCAGTGAATAACGCCTCCCCGTTGGAGCTGCGCGGCGTGGTGCGGATTTACCGCAGCGGCGGCGGCGAGTTGCCGGTGCTGCGCGGCGCCGATCTTGCGTTGCGCGCCGGCGAGATCGTGGCGCTGGTGGCGCCCTCGGGCACCGGCAAGTCCACCCTGCTGCATCTGGCCGGCCTGCTGGAAAAGCCGGACGGGGGGCGGGTGTTCGTTGGTGGCCGCGATGCCGGCGCGCTGGGCGATGCCGAGCGCACCGCGATCCGTCGCGACGGTATTGGTTTCGTCTATCAGTTCCATCATCTGCTGGCCGAGTTCACCGCGCTGGAAAACATCGTGCTGCCGCAAATGATCGCGGGCAAATCGCGGCGCGCCGCCGAGAAGCGGGCGCGGGCGTTGCTGGATGCGTTCGGCCTGGCGGCGCGGGTGGATCATCTGCCCGGAAAACTCTCGGGTGGCGAGCAGCAGCGGGTGGCGATTGCGCGTGCGATGGCCAATGCCCCGCGCGTGCTGCTGGCCGACGAGCCGACCGGCAATCTCGATGTCGGCACGGCGGCGGCGGTGTTCGAGGAATTGCTGCGTGCGGTACGGGGGCAGGGCGTGGCGGCGCTGATCGCCACCCACAACCCGGAGCTGGCGGCGCGGATGGACCGCACCGTCACGCTGCGCGAGGGCCGGGTGGTGCCGCTCTAATCCAGCACCCCCGGCACCGCCCAGCGCAGCCCCCAGACCGCCAGCGCCGCCAGCACGCCCGCCAGCACGTCGTCGGCCATTACCCCGAGCGCGCCGGGCAGGCGTTCCGCCCATCCCACCGGACCGGGCTTGGTGATGTCGAACAGCCGGAACGCCGCGAACGCCGCCAGCGCGCCCGCCACCGAGGGGGCGGGCAAGGCGAGCAGCGCGATCCACTGGCCGGCGACCTCGTCGATCACCACCCAGCCCGGGTCGTCGCCGGCACGCGCTTCATGCACCGCCCACAGCCCCACGGCCGTCACGCCCACCACCCCCGCCAGCAGCGCCGCGGGAGAAACCCACAGCAGCGCCAGCCCCGGCAGCAGCGCCGCCAGCGACCCCGCCGTGCCGGGCGCCACCGGCACCAGGCCGGAGCCGCCAAAACTCGCAACGAACCGTGCCGGACTCATCGCAAGAATCTCATCGCAGGAATACCTCCAGGGCCGCCACCGCCTCGGGCTCGGCCAGCGTCGGCGCATGGCCCGACTGCGGCACCGTCGCCACCGCCATGTCGGGCCGCGCCGCCCGCATGCGGGCCACGGTTTCCGCCAGCAGCAGCTTGCTGCGTCCGCCATGCACCAGCAGCACCGGCACATGCCGCAACGCCCCGAACAGCGGCCACAAATCGGGAACCTTCCGCCCGAGCATCTGTGCGATACGGGTATCCCACAGCGGACGCCAGCGCCCGTCAGCCCCGGGCGCATAGGTCAGGCGGGAAAAATCGCGCCAGTCCGCGTCGCTGTGCAGCGACAAATCGGGCAACACAAGCCGCAAATGCGCCGCCGCCGCATCGATGTCGGGCAGAGCCGGGTCGTGGCCGACATAGCGCCGCACCATCGCGCCGCCCTCGCGGCCGATCTCCGGCCCGACATCGTTCAGCACCACCCCGGCAAGCAGCCCCGGCCGCGCCGCCCCGAGCGCCATGGCGAGCAAACCGCCGAAACTGGTGCCCACCACAACGGCCCGGTGCACACCTACCGCCGCGCACACATCCAGCACGTCTTGCAGCATCGCCTCCGGTGCATACCGAGCCACCGACCGCGCCCGCGCCGAACCGCCACGCCCGGCATAGTCCAGCGCCACCACCCGCCGCCTTGCGCCATGGCGGGCGGCCACACCGGCGAAGTCGCCGGAGGTGCGCACCAGACCAGGCAGGCATAACAACGGGATGCGGTCGCCGCTGCCCCACTGGGCTACGCGCAATTGCAGGCCGTCCCAGGCGGAGACAGTAAGGAAGGAAGGCCAGGGCTCTGCCCTGGACCCGCCAAGGGGCAGTGGCCCCTTGGAACCCACTCTTAAAGAAGTGGGTTCCAAGGGGCCACTGCCCCTTGGCGGGTCCAGGGCAGAGCCCTGGCCTTCCCTCATATTTTCTTCCCCGCAATCGGATAAGCCGCAGAATCCCCCCGACGCACCCGGTAGATCGCCAAATTCTCAATCACCCGCTGCACATAGTTGCGGGTTTCATTGAACGGGATCAGTTCGATCCAGTCGATCATATCCGTCCCGTCGCCGCGCGGGTCGCCGTTGCCCGCCAGCCATTCCTGCACCCGCCCCGGACCCGCGTTATATGCCGCCACCGCCAGCGGCACGCTGCCGCCGAACTGGTCGAGCAAACCCCGCAGATAGGTGGTCCCCAGCCGGATATTGTAATGCGGATCGCCGGTCAGCGCCGGGATGGAGGCCGGCAGCCCGAGCGTGCGCGCCACCTGGGTGGCGGTGCCGGGCATCAACTGCATCAACCCGCGCGCCCCGGCCGGGCTGACGGTGGTGCCGTCGAAACTGCTCTCCTGGCGGATGATGCCCAGAGCCAGCGCGGGGTCGATGCCGGCGTCGGGCGGGATATCGGCGGGCGCCGGCCAGCCGGTCTGCAACAGGGTGATGCCGTCGCGCCCGGCCCGGCGGGCCAGCATGATGGCGGTGTCGGGCATGCCGAAGCCGGTCGCCAGCCGGGCGGCCAGCGAACGGTCGGCGGCGTCCGGGGTGATGTCGTCCAGGCGGAGCAGAAACGCCTGCGCCCGCGCCGGTTCCCCCCAACTCACCAGCCAGACGGCGCCGCGCGTCAGTTCACGCCCGGCGAAGTCCAGGGCCCGCTGGGTGTCGGGCTGCGGGTCCGGGGTGGCGGCAATGCGGACGGCGGGGGGCTGGCCAAGGGCAAGCGCCGCCAACTGGCCGTAAAACGTCGAGGGAAACGCGGCGGCAGCCTCGTATTCGCCTTGCGCGGCCTTGGCGTCGCCTTGGGCCTCGAGGGAGCGTGCGATCCAGAAATGCGCCCGCGACTGCGTGATGGCGGCCTTCGTGACCGCCGCCAGCGCGCGGAAATGCGGCAGCGCCCGGTCGGGCGCCTTCAGCTTGCGCAAAGCCACGAAGCCGGCAAGGAACTCGGCGTCCAGCAGGCCCGCCCCGCCGGTCTGGGCGTGGCCGGCGGCGAGCGCATAGGCGCCCTCGGCATCGCCCTGGCGCAACCGCTTTCGGGCGAGGATGTTGCGCTCGTCCCAGAACGCGGCCATCCGGTCGGGGGGCGCGCGCCGCTCGGCGGCGGTGCCCTGGGCTTTCCACAGAGCCAGCGCGTCGTCGTCCTGGCTCGCGCGGCGCAGAAAGCGCGCCTGCTCCAGCATCAGGCCGGGGTCTTGCCGCTCGGCTTCGGGCAGGGCGGCGACGAGGGCGATGGCGTTCGGCGCGTCGCGGCGCAGCGCCAGCCGCGCCTCGGCATGCGCGCGGTCGGCTTGGTCCAGCCGGGCGATCTGGCGTTGTGCGGCGGCGGTGTCGGTCCAGGCGAGCCGGTCGAACCGCGCCCATTGATCGGCGCGGGTCAGGGCAGGGGACCAGCGCTGCAGGAAATGCGTCTCCCAGGCCGGGTCGGCAACCCCGGCGACCCAGGCGCGGCGGGCCGCGGCGGCGGCGTCATCGGCGCGGCCGAGCCGGGTATAGGCGTCGGCGCAGCGGCCCAGGGCGGCAGGCGCGGCCACGGAAAATAGCTTTGGCCGGTCGCATTCCGCCGCGGCGACGGCATCGTCGGGCTCGGCCGCCAGCGCCTCGTCGCGGCGGCGGGCCAGCGCGGCGGGCAGCGGCCAGTCAGGGCTGGCTGCCATGAAGGCGGCGATCTCGCTCACGTTGGCCGCACCGGGCGCCATCAGCCGGTAGTAGGTAACCAGCTTGGCAACGACCGGATCGGGCAGGCGCGCGGCGGCGGCGGCGGCCTCGGCCCAGTGGTCGGCGCGCACGGCGGCCATCAGGTCCTGCGCCGCCACCGGCGCAGCGCCGAGCATCGGCGTCGCGGCGAAAAGCAGCAGGACGAATCGAAATCGCGAGGAGCGCATGCCCGCTTCTACAAGGCCCGGCCTTGCGGCGCATCACCCGCGCGCCTAGCTTTCGCGCCTCGCAACGCCGCGAACCCATCCTGCGGAGGAAGTTCATGTTCAAAGGGTCGCTTGTCGCCCTCGTCACCCCGATGCGCCCGGACGGTTCGGTCGACGAGAAGGCACTTGCGTCCTTCGTGGACTGGCAGATCAGGGAAGGCACGCACGGCGTGGTGCCGGTGGGCACGACCGGCGAAAGCCCGACGTTGAGCCATGACGAGCACAAGCGGGTGGTGGAGATCACCATCGAGGTGGCCAAGGGCCGCGTGCCGGTGATCGCCGGCGCCGGCAGCAACTGCACCGAGGAAGCGATCGACCTCGCCCGGCACGCCAAACAGGCCGGCGCGGACGCGGCGCTGGTGGTGACGCCCTATTACAACAAGCCGACGCAGGAAGGGCTGTTCCTCCACTTCACCGCGATCGCCGATGCCGCCGATCTGCCGATCATCATCTACAACATCCCGCCGCGCAGCGTGGTCGACCTGAGCGTCGAGACCATGGCGCGGCTGGCCAAACATCCGAACATCGTCGGCGTGAAGGACGCCACCGCCAACCTCGCCCGCCCGCTGCACACGCGCCGGGCGTGCGGTGCGGATTTCTGCCAGTTGTCGGGTGAGGACCACACCGCGCTCGCGTTCCTGGCGGCCGGCGGGGTCGGCTGCATCAGCGTGACCGGCAACGTGGCCCCACGGCTGGTCAGCACGATGCACGGCGCCTGGCAGGATGGCCGCGTGGCCGAGGCCATGGAAATCCAGAACCGCCTGCTGCCGCTGCACGACGCGCTGTTCGCCGAAACCAGCCCCGGCCCGGTGAAATACGCCGCCAGCCTGCTCGGCCACACCAGCGAGACATGCCGCCTGCCGCTGGCCCCGTGCTTCGAGCCCACCAAGGCCCGCGTCCGCGCCGCGATGACCGAGGTCGGGCTGTTGAATTAGGAGCGGGAAAAGCCCCCTCCCCTTGAGGGAGGGGGTTGGGGGAGGGGGCACCAGCCCCGAAATCCCTCCGGTGTACCCGCCCCCTCCCCCGATCCCCTCCCTCAAGGGGAGGGGGTGCAGAGAATTCCCCCATGGCCACCGCGAAGAAGAAATCCTCCCTGATCTCGCACGGCGTCGCGGCGCAGAACCGCAAGGCGCGGTTCGACTACGCGATCAAGGAACAGATCGAGGCCGGCATCGTGCTGAAAGGGCCGGAAGTGAAATCGCTGCGCGCCGGCCGCGCCACCCTGTCCGAAGCATGGGCCGGCGAACGCGACGGCGAACTGTTCCTGTTCAATTGCTACATCCCCGAATACCAGGGCGGCGTGCTGTCGCGCTTCGAGCCGCGCGCGCCGCGCAAACTGCTGGTCAAACGCAAGGAGGCCAACCGGCTGCTCGGCGCGGTGGCGCGCGACGGCATCACCCTGGTGCCGCTCGATATCCACTTCAACGACCGGGGCATCGCCAAGGTGCAACTCGGCGTGGGCCAGGGACGCACCAAAGGCGACAAACGCCACGCCATCGCCGAACGCGACTGGCAACGCGACAAGGCGCGGCTGATGCGGGACCGTGGGTGAACCGGGGACAGGGGTAAGGAAGTAAGGCCAGGGCTCTGCCCTGGACCCGCCAGGGGCCGGGAGGCCCCTGGACCCCGCTACTTTAGCAGTTGTTATGAGAGGGGGGTGAGGGGGTGAACCGGTTCACCGCCTCACCCCCCTCTCATAACAACTGCTAAAAAGTAATGGGTTCCAAGGGCCTCCCGGCCCTTGGCGGGGTCCAGGGGCAGCGCCCCTGGCCTTCCTTCCTTACCCTCGTTCCCCGTTCACTCACGGCGTCATGCAGGCGGCGTTCAGCAGCCCCAGCACGACCGAGCCGGTGGCCAGCACGATCGCCTCGGCCATGCCGCCCCGTCCGATCGCGCGCGTTACGTCCCGGCGCAGCAGGTGCATGGCGGCGAAGGCACCAAGCTGCACCAGCAGTGAGACGCCCGCCCACAGCAGCATGTCGGCCAGCCCCTCGGAATGGGCGATGGCGGCGGCCAGCGGCAGGGTGAACCCGAGTGCGGCCCCGGACAGGCTCAGCGCCGCGGCGGCGTTGCCCTGGCGGATGCGTTCCCATTCGCGGCCGGGCACGATGACGCAGTACAGCGTCAGGAACATGCCCAGCAGCAGCACGCCGGTGGCGAAATAGGCCAGGAAGGCGGGCACGGTCTGCAACGTGGTCAGCGTCATCACGGCTCCCGGGGTGTTTCTCAGCGCGGGTTGAACAGATGCGGGACGAAGCGGCTCGCGTCGGTGGTGATCGGCGAGGCGTCCTCGCGGATGCCGAGGCCGCAGGGCTTGCCGGCGACTACCCAGCTTCCCAGCACCGGATAACGCCCGTCCGCGCAGGGCAGCTCGGCCCAGGCCTGGTGGACGAACCCTTCGGCGCCGTAGGGGCCGGGCGTGGCGAAGCCGGGGGCCGTGATGCTGGCGCCCTCGCGGCCCCAGAGCGGCTTGGTGATTTCCGGCCCGCCGGTGCGGCCGGGTGTGCGGAAGGCCGGCAACAGGTTGGGGTGGCCGGGGAACAGTTCCCACAGCAGCGCCAGCAGCCCCTTGCCCGACAGCAGCATGCGCCAGGCCGGCTCGATCCAGCGCATGGAGGCGCCGGCGATGTGGCTGCCGAACGCGTCGCGCAGCAGGAACTCCCAGGGGTAGAGCTTGAAGCAGGTGGCGATCGGCCGCTTGGCCAGATCGACAAAACGCCGCCCGTCCCAGCCGATTTCGTCGATGAACAGGAAAGGCACCTGCAGCCCGGCCTGCATGGCGGTGTCGCGCAGGTAGTCGACCGTCACGCGGTCTTCGTCGCTGCCCCGTTGGCAGGTGAAGTGCACGCCGCCCGGCAGGGCGATGCCCAGCCAGGCGGAGATCAGCGCCTCATGGATGGAATTGAACTGGTCGGCCTGCGGGAACAGGCAGGTCAGCCACTCCCATTGCACGACGGCCGCCTCATAGAGGGCGGTCGGCGTATCGGCATTGTATTCCAGCAGCTTGGGCGGGCCGGTGCCGTCCCAGCGCAAATCCATGCGGCCGTACAGGCTCGGCTCCTGCTTCTCCCAGCTTTTCACCACCAGCGGCCAGACCGCGGCCGGGATGCCGAGCACTTCGTGGCACGCGTGGCGCACGGCGTGTTCGGCGGCGTCGAGGCAGCGGCGCTGCAACTCGGCGGTGGCGTCGTCGAGCGCGTCGATTTCGTCGGCGGTGAAGCGCCAGCAGGCGGTTTCGTCCCAATAGGGCTCGCCGGCGATTTCGGCGAAGGCGAAGCCGATTGCGGCCGCGCGGGCGCGGGCATCGGGCCTTGCCGACAGGCGTTCGCGCCGCACGGTCAGCCGCCGAAGTGGAAAAAATGAAAGCCGGTGGAGCCGAACCCGCCGCGCTCGACCGTCGTTTTGCTGCCGGTCGTGCCGTGCGTCTCCTCCGTGCTGGACGAGCCGCTTGCGGACGGGCCGTTCCAGCTTCCGTGCCCGCCGCTGCCGTGGCCGCTGCCATGGTCGTTCTGGCAGATTTCATCGGCATCGGGCCGGTTGGCCGCGCGCGCATCGGTGCAGGCCTGCGATGGCCGCGACAGAAATGGCGACAGGACGATCGTTCCGCCGCCCATCAGCAAGAGGATGATGGCTGTGGTTCGCCGCATCCGGTCACGCTAGCGTACCCGCTCCGGCACCGATACGGTGCCGCTTGCCGCCGCGCCGCTACGCCCCATCTGCGCGTCATGGCCGATCCGGTGCTTCCGCCCGACGACAGCAAGCTCACCCGTGCCAAGCGCCAATGGGCGCGCGACGGCCGGCTGCTGACCGGCGCGACCGCGGACCCCGGCGCCGATCGCCTGCCGCCCGGCCAGAGGCTGGTGCAGGACTGGCCGGTGCTCGACCTCGGCAGCCAGCCCGAGGTGACGCCGCAGCGTTTCCGCCTGGATGTGGACGGCGCGGTGCGGCGGCCGGTCAGTCTTTCGCTGGCTGAGTTCATGGCCCTGCCGCAGCGGGATTTTTTCTCCGACATTCACTGCGTCACCCAGTGGTCGCGCTATGACAACGCCTGGCGCGGGGTGGCGGCGGCTATGCTGTTGGCGCTGGCCGAGCCGCTGGAGAGCGCGCGGCATGTGCTGCTGCACGGATTCGACGGATATTCGACCAATGTCCGGCTGGAGCAGTTCGCCGCGCCCGACGTGCTGCTGGCGCATAGCTGGAACGGTTCGCCGCTGACGGCGGCGCATGGCGGCCCGGTGCGGGCGGTCATTCCGCGGCTGTATTTCTGGAAATCGGCGAAATGGATTCGCCGCATCGAGTTGATGGCGGTGGACCGGCCAGGCTTTTGGGAGCGCAACGGCTACCACAACAACGCCGACCCGTGGATGGAGGAGCGTTATGGCTGAAATCGGCCGCCGGACGGTGCTGATGGGGGCGGCGATGGCCACCAGCAAGCCGCTGTCGGCCGTGACCGCCTGGGATTTTTCTTTCCCGTCGATCGAGGAGGGCACGCTGGATCTGGCGGCGTTCCGTGGCCGCGTGCTGCTGGTGGCCAACACCGCGAGTTTCTGCGGCTACACCACCCAGTATGAACAGTTGGAAAAGCTGCACCGCGAGTTTACCGGCCGCGGCCTGACCGTGGTGGGCGTGCCTAGTCAGGACTTCAACCAGGAGAGCGGCAGCAACGCCGAGGTAAAGAAGTTTTGCGAGACGACGTTCGGCGTCGAGTTTCCGATGGCCGGCCTTTCGCATGTGCGTGGCCCGCAGGCGCATCCGTTTTACGCCTGGGTGAGGGGGCGGACCGGCTGGGAGCCGGACTGGAACTTCAACAAGGTGCTGATTGGCCGGGACGGCGCGGTGGAGGGCACGTTCCGTTCAAGTGACGAGCCCTACGGCCCAAAGCTGCACTCCGCGCTCACCTCGAGATTGGCCTGAAGTCGCGGGGTCAAGGGGTCCACCGACCCCTTGCGGGTCCAGGGCAGAGCCCTGGCCTTCCTTGCTTTTCTAGCGTCCTCGCAGAATCCCCAACACCGAAAGCATAACCGCCTCGAACATTTCCGCCGTCAGCCGCCGTGTGGAGGTATTGTAGCGGCTGACATGATAGCTGTCGGCCAGCACCAGCCCGTCCGGCAGTTCGCGTTGCGCGCCGTGTTTGAAGCGGATTCGGCTGGGCGGAATGCCGCAGGCTTTCAGCACGGCGGCATGTGCCAGCACGCCGAGCGCCAGCACCACGCGCAGGTTGGGCATGGCCTGCAGTTCGCCGGCCAGGAACGGGTTGCAGGCGGCGACTTCGGCGGGCTGGGGCAGGTTGGCTGGCGGGACGCAGCGCACCGCGTTGACGATGCGGGTATCAAGCAGCACCAGACCGTCATCGGCCTCGGCCCGGTAGTGGCCCTCGGCGAGGCCGAGGCGCAGCAGCGTCTGGTACAACAGCACCCCGGCGTGGTCGCCGGTGAACGGCCGGCCGGTGCGGTTGGCGCCGCGCACGCCCGGCGCCATGCCCACCACGAGCAGCCGTGCCTCGACCGGCCCGAAGCTGGGAACCGGCGCGTTGAACCAGTCCGGGTTCGCCGCGCGGTTTTCCCGCCGGTAGGCCGCCAGGCGGGAGCACAGCGCGCAGTCGCGCCCGGGAGCGGCGACCGCGGCAGTCTCGGCGTGGATCATGCGCAATCCCTGCGTTGGGCCGGGCCTGGGCGGTCAGACCGGTTCGGGGCCGTCGGCGAACGGCTCGGCGGGGGTCTGGCGCAAGGACATGCGCGTGTTGTTGCGCGGTTCCATCTGCCGGCGGGTGAACTCCGGGGCGATTTCGGCCAGTTCCAGGAACTGGTCGGCCTGGCGGCGCAGTTCGTCGGCCACCATCGGCGGGGTGGTGCGGATGGACGACACCACCGACACTCGCACGCCGCGGCGCTGCACCGCCTCGACCAGGCGGCGGAAATCCGAGTCGCCGCTGAACAGCACCGCATGGTCGATCTTGTCGGCCAGTTCGAGCATGTCGATGGCCAGTTCGATGTCCATGTTGCCCTTGACCCGGCGGCGGCCGGTGGAGTCGGTGAACTCCTTGGCCGGCTTAGTGACTAAAGTATAGCCATTGTACGCGAGCCAATCCGTCAAAGGCTTCAGCGGCGAATATTCCTCAGTTTCCAGAACGGCCGAATAATAATAAGCACGAATGATATGCGTTTTCTTGCGGAAGAATTCGAGCAGATTGCGGTAATCTACATCGAACCCCAGATTGCGCGAGGCCGAATACAGGTTGGCCCCATCAATGAACAATGCGGTACGTTCGGTGGGAAGGAAGTGCATCAGATATGGGCCTTTCCGGCGCTGGTTGTGATTGCTGCGATGGAATCGGGCCGGATCAACACATGCCTCCGGCGCCTGGGGATGATAGTCCAGGTGGGAAGTTGCCGGAAGGTGAAAGCTTCATTTCCGCGTGAGGTAGGGTCCTGATTCTCATTGCCATTGGTGCCAATCTGCCCGGCCGCGACTTGTGCTCGCCGCTTGCCACCTGCCAGGCTGCAGCCGTGGCGCTGCGTGCGCTGCCGGGTTTGCGAGTCGTTGCGGTGTCGTCGTGGTACCGCTGCGCCCCGGTGCCGCCCTCCGGACAGCCCGACTACGTCAACGGCGTCGTCCGGCTGGCGGGCGCGGCCGATCCGGCCGACCTGCTCGCCCGGCTGCAGGCGATCGAGGCCGGCGCGGGGCGGGTGCGCGGGGAAGCCAATGCGGCGCGCACGCTTGACCTCGACATCATCGACCTGAACGGGCTGGTGCGGGACGGGCCCGACCCGGTGCTGCCGCATCCGCGGGCGCATCTGCGCGGCTTTGTGCTGCGCCCGCTGCACGACGTGGCGCCGGATTGGCTGCATCCGCGGCTCGGCGCGGGGGTGGAGGCGCTGCTGCGGGCATTGCCGGCGCAGGATGTGGCGCGGCTGTGATGGAGGAAAGAAGGAAGGCCAGGGCTCTGCCCTGGACCCGCCAAGGGGCGAGAGGCCCTTGGAACCCATTACTTTAGGAAGTTCTTTTGGGAGGGGGGTCCACGGCAGAGCCCTGGCCTTCCTTCCTCCATTGCCCTTGCTGCTGTGCAGCACCACCTTGCGTTGATGCCCAAGCAGCCGTATCTAGGCAGATCACCCGCACTGCCGACCGGAGGTTGAACGCATGGCGCGCGTCACCGTTGAAGACTGCGTTCAGAAGATCCCGAACCGCTTCGAGCTGGTCCTGCTCGCGGCCCAGCGCGCCCGCAACCTCTCGCGCGGCGAAGAAATCACCCTGGACCGCGACGACGACAAGAACCCCGTAGTCGCCCTGCGCGAAATCGCCGACGAGACCATCCCGCTGGAAAAGCTGGAGCAGGACCTGATCAAGTCGCTCTCCCGCGCCCCCGAGCCGGAGCCGGCCGACGAGGAAGTGCTCGACCTCATTCCCACCGACCAGAACATCTTCGGCCTGCAGGACATTTCGGCCGAGGACGAGGCGCAGCAATTGCCGGTGGACGGCGAGGATTTCGCCCCCGACGATCTCGAGGCGGCGATCGAGGCGGAGCTTGGCGGCCGCCGCCGGTAGCATGACATGACAGCCGGCGCTGCCTGGGTCGGGCCCCGCGCGCCGGCCGCCGGACCCGACGGAGCCAGCACCGGCCCGCCCGCCACGCCGCTGCCGCCGCGCACGCCAGAACCGCCGGCCGCGCTGCCGGACATCTCCGGCCTGATCGCCCGCATCCGCAGCTACGACCCCAAGGCCGACACCGACGTCGTCGAGGCCGCCTTCCGCCTCGCCGCCGAAGCGCACCGCGAGCAGAAGCGCGACAACGGCGATCCCTACATCACCCATCCGGTCGCGGTCGCCGAAATCCTCGCCGGCTACCGGCTCGACGTGGGCAGCATCGCCACCGCCCTGCTGCACGACGTGATCGAAGACACCGGCATCAGCCGCGCCGAGCTCGAGCGCCGCTTCGGCCCCGAAATCGCCGGCCTGGTCGATGGCGTGACCAAGCTGACCCGGCTGGAACTGCAATCGGACCGCACCAAGCAGGCGGAGAATTTCCGCAAGCTCGTGCTGGCCATGAGCCGCGACATCCGGGTGCTGCTGGTCAAGCTCGCCGACCGGCTGCACAACATGCGCACGCTGCACTTCGTGGAGCAGGCGGCGCGGCGGCTGCGCATCGCCCGCGAAACGATGGACATCTACGCGCCGCTGGCCGAGCGCATCGGCATGGAATCGCTCAAGACCGAGCTGCAAACCCTGTCGTTCGCGCAACTCGAGCCCGAGGCCGCCGAAACCATCCAGGCGCGGCTGAACTTCCTGCGCGGCCAGGGGGCCGACGTGATCGAGGAGGTGCGGACGGAACTCGCCCGCATCTGTCTCGAGTCGGGCATCGCCCGGGTCGAGGTGTCGGGGCGCGAGAAATCGCCCTACTCGATCTGGGAGAAAATGCAGCGCCGCAACATCCAGTTCGAGCAGCTTTCCGACATCATGGCCTTCCGCATCGTGGTGCCGACGCGGGAAGCCTGTTACGCGGCGCTCGGCGCGGTGCACGCCGCCTATCCGGTGATCGCCGGGCGGTTCAAAGACTATATCTCGACGCCGAAGCCGAACGGCTATCAGAGCGTCCACACCGGCGTGACCCTGCGCGAGCCGCGCAACCAGAAGATCGAGGTGCAGATCCGCACCCCGGAAATGCACGACATCGCCGAAAACGGCCTGGCCGCGCACTGGATCTACAAGCAGCACGATGCCAGCACCGCCGAGGCGCAGCGCTTCCGCTGGGTGCAGGATCTGCTGGAAATCCTCGACAACTCGACCCCCGACGAGTTCCTCGAGAACACCCGGCTGGAGCTGTACCAGGACCAGGTGTTCTGCTTCACGCCGAAGGGCCAGCTGATCCAGCTGCCGCGGGGCGCCACCCCGGTCGATTTCGCCTACGCCGTGCACAGCCAGGTGGGCGACACCTGCGTGGGGGCCAAGATCAACGGCCGGCTGCTGCCGCTGCGCCACGAATTGCAGAACGGCGATCAGGTCGAGATCATGACCTCGCGCGGCGGCACGCCGAGCCCGCAATGGGAACGGTTCGTCGTCACCGGCAAGGCGCGTGCGCGCATCCGCCGCTACGTGCAGCAGCAGCAGCGCCAGCAGCACCGCGACGCCGGCAAGTCCGCGCTCGCCAAGGCGTTCCGCCAGGAGGGGGTGGACGGCGCGGAGAAAGTGCTGGAAGGCGCGCTGAAGGCGGTGAAGGCGGCGAGCATCGACGATCTGTATGTGGCGGTCGGCAAGGGCGATATCGGCGCGCGCGAGGTGGTCACCGCCGCCTACCCCGAGCTGCGCCAGGCGGCGCGGGCGCCGCGCATGCTGCCGAGCCTGCCCACCCGTGCGCCGCGCCCGGGCGGGGGCAAGATGCTGCCGATCAGCGGGCTGGTCGCCGGCATGGCGATCCATTACGCCGGCTGCTGCCACCCGCTGCCGGGCGACCGCATCGTCGGCATCGTCACCACCGGCAAGGGCGTGACCATCCACACCCGCGAATGCCCGACGCTGGAAAGCTTCGCCGCCACCCCGGAGCGGTTCATCGACGTGGACTGGGAGCCGGCGGCCTTCGATCCGAAACAAAAAGGCGAGGGACATACCGGCCGGGTGTCGGTGATCGCCAGCAACGAGCCGGCGGCGCTGGGGGAGATCACCAATGCAATCACCAAGCAGGACGGGGCGATCGCCTCGCTGCGGGTGGTCAGCCGGCAGAATGATTTCTTCGAGGCGGTGGTGGATGTGGAGGTGCGGGACCTTGGGCATCTGAGCCGGGTGATTGCCGGGCTGCGGGCGGCGAGCGCGGTGCATCAGGTGGAGCGGGCGAAGGGGTAGGAAGGAAGGCCAGGGCTCTGCCCTGGCCTTGCCTTCCTTCCCGCCGCCCGATCAGAACGTCACCTCAAACCGCACCTGCCCCACCGTCGCATTGCGCACATGCGGGTCCGTATTCGGGCTGATCACGTATTGCACATCCGGCTGCACCGAAAGCCACGACGCGAGCTGCGCGCTATAAGTGACCTCGAACGCGGTTTCCGCCGGACTGACCGGCACTCCCTGCTGCTGCTGCCCGCTGATATAACCCGATCCGTTGCGCGCCATCGCTACGCCGATGCCGAACTGGTCGTCCGGCCGGCCCGGGAAGACGGCGGAGGCAACCAGGCCGGCGCCGATATAGGTGCCGATACGGTCCACCACCTGGTCGGCGATGCCCAACTGGAGAAACGCGGCCACACGCCGCTGCGGATTATCGGCTGACTGATACAGCAGGTGATCAACCAACAGGTAGGCGCCGCCTTCGCCGCGATGTTGCACCGGCGTGCCGTTGGCATTCACGGCGCTGAGTTCGCCGAAGTCGGCGGTGTAGTACCACGCGCCGATGGCGATCTTGTCATCGTAGGGCGACAGCTTGTTCAGCCGGCCAATGCGCCTGCGGGCTTGCGGCCCCGGTAGCGCCTCGTCGGACGGCGGGCGGGTCAGAAACGCCGCCTCGCCGACCAGCAGCACCCCGTTATGCGGGTCGAACGGGGGCGGCGATTCGTCCTGCCGGTACAGCGGCGCGCCATCCAGAACGGCAAACCGCAGCACGCTGTTCAGGCTCGGCTTATAGGCGAGCCGCACGCCGAGGGCGGTGGCGGGATAGATCGACGGCCCATCTAGCCCGCTCAGGCCGAACTCGGGGCCGGTGCCAAAGGAGCCGTTGAGGAACAGGTCCGACGAGTCGAGACGATAGAATTCCGTGTTCAGATCATACAGGCCGCCGAGGATGGAGACGTGGTTGCCGGGGAAATTATACTGCAGCCATGCCTCGTACAGCCGCACGGTCGGCGCGGCGGCGATGTTGTCCACACCTTGCGCGTCGCCGGCGTATTTGCTGGGCTGGCCGGCATTGATCCAGAGCACGTCCAGAAACCCCGTCAGTCCGGGCTGGCCGACCAGACGAATCCCGTCCAGCGCGAGCTGCAAATGCAGGTTGCCGGAATAGATCGTGCCTTGTTTCAGCCCACCCGATGCGTTCATCGCCCCGTTGCCGTCGTAAACGGCCGATGGCGTAACCCCGGCCGAAACCAACTCGTCCTTGAATCCTTGCCAGTCCCCGGCCCGGGCAGTGCCGGAGCCGAGCGCTGCGAACAGCAGCAGCGATGCCGCGACGGGCTTCAATGCAGTTTCACGCTGGGGGTCGGCCGTTCCGAGACGCTGCTCATCAGGCTGCGCCAGAGCACGGTTGAGCCACCGTGCAACGCCGCTTCGTGCATTTTGTAAAGCGAGCGATACATGGCACGGGCGAACAACCCCTCGATGAACATGCCGCGGCCGACCAGGGACCCCATCAGGCTGCCGACCGTGCTGTATCTGCCCAGCGACACCAGCGAGCCGAAATCCCGGTAGCGAAACGGCTCAAGCAATTTCCGTTCCAGCAGCCGGTCGATCTGGCGCACCATGTGGGCGGCCATCTGATGCGCCGCCTGCGCCCGCGGCGGCACCGGCGTGGCCTCGCCCGGCCGGGGGCAACTGGCGCAGTCGCCGATGGCGAAAATATTCGCGTCCCGCGTGGTCTGCAGCGTTTCGGTGACAACCAGCTGGTTGATCCGGTTGGTCTCCAGCCCGTCGATGTTGCGCAGGACGTCCGGCGCCTTCACCCCGGCCGACCAGACCACGAGCTCGGAGGGGATAAATTCGCCGTTCGCCAATACGACGCCGTTGGCGCGCACCTCGGCCACCCGCGCCCCGGCGCGCACCTCCACCCCGAGCGATGTCAGCAGGTCCACGGTGGCGGCCGAGATGCGCTCGGGCAGGGCCGGCAGAATGCGCTCGGCCGCTTCGATCAGCACGATGTGGATGTCGCGTGCCGGATCGATGCGATCCATCCCGTAGGCCACCACGTCGCGCACCGTGTGGTGCAGCTCGGCGGCCAGTTCCGTGCCGGTGGCGCCGGCGCCGATAATCGCCACGTGCAACTGGCCGGGCCGCACCGGCTCGGCCTGGCTGTTGGCGCGCAGGCAGGCATTGACGAGGCGCCGGTTGAACCGGCTGGCCTGTTCCGGGGTTTCCAGCGGCACGGCGAACTGCGCCGCCCCCGGGGTGCCGAAATCATTGGTCACGCTGCCGATGGCCATCACCAGCGTGTCGTAGGGCACGGCGCGGGGAGGGGTGATCTGGCGTCCTTCCTCGTCGCGCATTTCGGCCACCAGCAGCTGTTTGCCGGCGCGGTCGAGGCCGGTCACGTCGCCGTAACAATAGGTGAAATGGTGCCAGTGCGCCTGGGCCAGATAGTTCAGCTCGTGCTGCGAGCGGCGCAGGCTGCCGGCGGCCACCGAATGCAGCAGCGGCTTCCACAAATGCGTGCGCGAGCGCTCGACCAGGGTGATCCGCGCCAGGCCGAGCTTGCCCAGCGTGTCGCCGAGCGTGGTGACCAGTTCCAGGCCCGCGGCACCGCCGCCGGCGACGACGATGCGGTGCGGTTCGCCGGCCGGGGCCGCTTGCGTTGTCATGCGATCCTGTCTCCCGTTTCGCCGCTGCATCGTCGCGCTCCGGCAATCG
Source organism: uncultured Alphaproteobacteria bacterium (assembly GCA_963714255.1). Taxonomy (GTDB): domain Bacteria; phylum Pseudomonadota; class Alphaproteobacteria; order Acetobacterales; family Acetobacteraceae; genus Rhodovastum. The sequence continues at coordinate 21,399 of CAVQNU010000017.1, read as the reverse complement.
CCGCCCATACCGCCTGCGGCGTTGCCGGCATGTCGATATGGGTAATGCCGAACACCGACAAGGCATCGACCAGCGCATTCATCACCGCCGGCAGGCTGCCCGCGCACCCCGCTTCGCCACAGCCTTTCACGCCCAATGGGTTGGTCCGCGCCGGCACCGGATGGCTGGCGAAGACCAGGTCTGGCACGTCGACCGCCCGCGGCAAGGCGTAGTCGAGAAAACTGCCGGACAGAAGTTGCCCGGTCTCGTCGTAACGCACGCTTTCGTACAGCGCCTGGCCCATTCCCTGCACCACGCCGCCATGCGCCTGTCCTGCCACCAGGGCGGGATTTACCAGCGTACCGAAGTCGTTGACCATTTGGTATCGCACCACCTCCACCACGCCGGTGTCCGGGTCCACCTCCACCTCGGCGATGTGGCAGCCGTTTGGGAAGGTGCTCGGCGCGCCGGGAAACACCAGTGCCGCATCCAGCGCCGGCGGCACGTCATCGGGCAATGCAACGCCTGCGCGCAACACCTCCGCCAACTGCATGATGCCGATGCCGCGGTCGGTGCCGGCGATGGTGAAACGGCCGGATAAGAACTCGATATCGGCGACCGCGGCCTCCAGTACATGCGCGGCGATCTGCCTTCCCTGCTCGATCACCGCCTCGCTCGCGGCGATGATCGCCGCCCCCGAGTTCGTGATGCTGCGCGACCCGCCAGTGCCGCCGCCGGCGATGAGCTGGCCGGAGTCGCCTTGCTCCAGGCGGATTTTCTCGAACGGCACGCCAAGCCGGTCCACCAGCACCTGGGCGAACGGCGTCCAGTGTCCCTGGCCGTAATCCAGCGTGCCGGTGACGATGGTGACATGACCGTCCGGCTCGAAGCGGATGGCGCCCATTTCGCGGCTGGGCGGTGCGGTCACTTCCAGGTACTGGCCGATGCCGCGCCCGCGCAGCCGCCCGCGTCGGTGGCTGTCGGCCTGGCGGGCGGCAAACCCGTCCCAGTCCGCCGCCGCCAGGGCGCGATCGAGAATGGCCGGGAAATCGCCGCTGTCGTAGTCCATGCCCGAGGGGGCGCGGTAGGGCATCATGTCCGGCGTGATATGGTTGCGCCGGCGCAACTCCACCCGGTCGATGCCCAGGCGCCGCGCGGCGGTATCGACCAGGCGCTCCATATAATAATTGCCCTCCGGCCGCCCGGCGCCGCGATAGGCGCCGACCGGGGTGGTGTTGGTGAACACGCACTTCACCGCGGCCGCGATCAGCTTCGTGCGGTAGACGCCCACCATGTTCTTCACGATGTTCATGGTCGGCGGCAGCGTCGTGCTGTTGGACAGAGTGGCGCCGACATTGGCCAAACCGCTGACGCGCAAAGCGCGGAAGGTTCCGTCCGCATCCAGAGCCAATGCCAGCATATGGTCGTGGTCGCGGCCGTGGCTGTCGGAGAGGAAGCTTTCGCTGCGCTCATCGGTCCATTTCACCGGGCGATTGAGCTGCTTCGCCGCGTGCAGCACGGCGATATACTCGGGATAGATCGAGGCTTTCATGCCGAAGCTGCCGCCGACATTGCCGGTGAGCACGCGCACGTGGCTGGCGTCCGCCCTCAGGATGCCGGCCAGCGAGTTGCGGAACCCGAAGGCGCCCTGGCAGGCGGCGCGCAGCGTCCAGTGATCGGTCGCGGCATCGTAGTCGCCGATCGCCGAACGCGGCTCCATGGCCGCGACCACGACGCGGCTGTTGCGGATGCGCAGTTCGACCGTGTGGGCGGCGGCGGCGAAGGCGGCCTCCACCGCCGCCATGTCGCCGAACGTCCAGTCAAGCACCACGTTGTCGGGCGCCTCCGCATGCAGCACCGGGGCGTCCGGCGCGGCGGCCTCGGCGGCGTCGGTGACGGCAGGGAGCGGGTCGATATCCAGCATAACCATTTCGGCGGCGTCTTTCGCCTGCCGGGCGGTTTCGGCCACGACCATCGCCACCGGGTCGCCCACATAGCGGACGCGCCCTTCGGCGAGCGCCCATTGGGCTGGTTTCGGGATCGGCCGGTTGTCGTGGTTCCGGCCGGTGACGTTGGCCGGCATGGGGCCGATGCCGGCCGCTTTCAGGTCGGCGGCGGTGATGATGGCGAGCACGCCGGGCATGGTGCGGGCGGTTTCGGTGTCGATCCGGTTCAGCACGCCGTGCGCCACCCGGCTGCGCACCACCACCGCGCAGGCCTGGCCGGGCAGGTTGAGGTCGTCGGTGTAGCGCCCTTCGCCGCGCAGCAGCACCGGGTCTTCGAGTCGCGACACGGGTTGCCCGACGGCGAAACGGCCGGGCTCGGGCGTTCGTTTCATCCTGCCGTTCCTTGTGGGCGATCCGGGGGAAGTCGCCGTGAAGGTGGCGAACCGTTGTGTGACGCGCAACCTTAGTAGTGGGTTCCAAGGGGCCACTGCCCGTCGCGCCGAAGGCGCGCTGCGCGCGACGCCGGGTCCAGGGCAGAGCCCTGGCCTTCCTGACTATTTGCCCGTACATGACCGCCCGATCGTCATTTTGTATGACAATCATGCGATATCCATAACTTCCACCCCTTGCATTCCCGAGCGTGCGCCGCAGACTGGTTGAATGACGACATGGTGCGCGGATCTGGCCTGGATCGGCGGCGCGGTCCGAGAGCGTGTCGTGCTGGAGATCGATGCCGGCGGGCGCCTGACCGCCGTCACGCCGGACGCCCGCGCGGGGCAGCGCATCGCCGGGCTGGTGGTGCCGGGGATTGCCAACCTGCACAGCCAGCCCTTCCAGCGCGCCATTGCGGGCCTGGCCGAGCGTGCCGGGCCGGCGGGCGACGATGACCACGCCTGGCGGGAGGTGATGCAGCGCTGCCTGGACGTGCTGACGCCGGACAACGTCCAGGCCATCACCGCCCAGGTTTTCGCCGAATGCCTGCTGCACGGATATACGTCGGTTGCCGCGTTCCACACCCTGCACAACGCGCCGGACGGCGCGCCCTATGACGATCCGGCCGAGATGGCATTGCGCATCGTCGCTGCGGCGGAGCAGGCCGGCATCGGGCTGCGGCTGCTGCCGGTGCTGTGCCGGCACGGCGGGTTCGGCGGAGCGCCGCCGGCTGCGGCGCAGCGCCGCTTCGTGTTGCCGCTGGAGGCCTATGGCCGGCTGTGCCAGGACCTCGCGGAATATGCACCGGTCGGCGTGGCGGCGCAGTCGTTGCGTGCGGTAACCCCGGACCAGTTGCGGGCAGCCCTGGTCATCGCCGACCTGCTCGGCCCGGCCACCCCGGTGCATATCCGCGTCGCCGTGCAGGCGCGCGAGGTGGCGGAGTGCCTGGCCTGGAGCGGCAGAAGCCCGGTGCGGTTCCTGCTCGGCAGTGCGCCGGTCGATGCGCGCTGGTGCGTGCTGCATGCGACCCATATCGACGCCGCCGAGTGCGGCGCCCTGGCCGCCTCGGGCGCGGTCGCCGGGTTGTGCCAGACCGCGGAGGCCAACCGGGGCGAGGGGGTTTTTCCGCTGGTGCCGTTCCTGCACGACGGCGGCCGGTTCGGCATTGGCAGCGACAGCAACCTGTGCACCAGCCCGGTCGAGGAGCTGCGCTGGCTGGACTATGTCCGGCGGCTCGGGGCGGGCCGTCGGGGGGCGTTGCAGGGGGCGCCGGGCGCCTCGGTCGGCGCAAGGCTGCTGGCGGCAGCCGCCGCCGGCGGGGCGCAGGCGCTGGCGCGGCCCTGCGGGGCGATCGCGCCGGGGATGCTGGCCGATCTGGTGGTGCTCGACCCCGGGCATCCGTCGCTGGCCGGCCGCCGCGGCGCGGCGCTGCTGGACGGGTGGGTGTTCGCGGGCAACGCGACGCCGGTGCGGCACGTGATGGTGGCCGGGCGCTGGGTGGTGCAGCACGGCGCGCATGTGCGCGGGGCGGAAATCGCCGCCGCGTTTTCCCGCACGATGCGCCGGCTGGCCGACGTGCCGTGACAAGCCGCGCAGGATTGTGACCCGGCCGGAACCTTGCGGGAATCGCCCGGACAGGCGAGGATCGGCGCCCAAACGTTCACCGAATGGGACAGGTCGGATGAAGCACGCGCAAGAAACAATATGGCGTTGTCGAGGCCGCCGCACAATCAGCATCGGCCTTGCGATCGCCGGTGCCGTCGCCTGGCTGTCCTCGGCGCAGGCGGGCGTGACGGAAGACAATTTCCACGCCCAGACGACCAGCGACATGGTGGCCATATGCTCGGCCGACCCGGCCGACCCGATGTACAGCGCCGCCATCAACTTCTGCCACGGGTTCGCGGTCGGCAGCTATCAGGTGATGCGCGAAATGATGGCCGCCGAACCGAAGCTGCGGCTGTTCTGCGTGACCGAACCGGGGCCGACGCGCAACGAATCGATCGCGGCCTTCCTGACCTGGGTGCAGGCGCATCCCGAGCAGGGGATGAAAGTGCCGGTGGAAAGCGTGGCGGCCTTCCTGGCCGAACGCTACCCCTGCCCGCAAGCCGCCGCCAGCAAGCCCAAACCGGCGAAGAAGCACTGAGAGGGAGCGCGCCATGAAACTGCGACTCACAATTCCCGTCGCCGGCATGCTGCTCCTCGCCGGCTGCACGGGCATGTCCGATACCCAGCAGCGCGCCCTGACCGGGACGGTCGGCGGTGCGGCGGTCGGCGGCGTGATCGGGGCGATCGGCGGCAATGCCGGGCTCGGCGCGGTCGTCGGCGCGGGCGCCGGGCTCGCCGGCGGGCTGATTTATGATTCGGTGAAGAAGAACGAGCAGTCCGCCTATCAGAACGGCTACGCGGCCGGAAAACGATCGCAGTGACGATCCGCGCGGGCTTGCCCCGGCCGGGGCAAGCCCGCGCGGATGCGTGCCGGCCGGGTCCCGCCGGCCCATGACAAGCAGAAGGATGCACCAGAATGTCCGGCTTGCGATCCATCATGGCATTGCTGTGCCTCGCCCTTGCAGCAGCGGCGCCAGCCGCGGCACAGCAGGGCAAGCCGCCCAATATCGTCGTGATCTGGGGTGACGACATCGGCCTGACCAATATCAGCGCCTACTCGCAAGGGGTGATGGGCTACCAGACGCCCAATATCGACCGGATCGCCCACGAAGGCGTGCTGTTCACCGATTACTACGGCGAACAAAGCTGCACCGCCGGCCGCTCCGCCTTCATCACCGGGCAAAGCACGTTCCGCACCGGTCTTTCCAAGGTCGGACTGCCCGGCGCCGATATCGGGCTGCAGAAAGAAGACCCGACGATCGCCGAACTGCTCAAGCCGCTCGGCTACGCCACCGGCCAGTTCGGCAAGAACCACCTTGGCGACCGCAACCAGTTCCTGCCCACGGTGCACGGGTTCGACGAGTTCTACGGCAATTTGTACCACCTGAACGCCGAGGAGGAGCCGGAGAACCGCGACTACCCGAAGGACCCGGCGTTCCGGGCCGCATTCGGGCCGCGCGGCGTGCTGCATTCCTGGGCGACCGACATCGACGACCCGACGGTGGAACCGCGCTGGGGCCGCGTCGGCAAGCAGCGGATCGAAGATACCGGGCCGCTGACGATCAAGCGGATGGAAACCATCGACGACGATATCGCCGCGCGCGGGGCGGAGTTCATCGAGCGGCAGGCACGCGCCGGCAAGCCGGTGTTCACCTGGATCAACTTCACCCACATGCATTTCCGCACGCATGAGAAACCGTCCAGTGTCGGCCAGTCCGGGCGCTGGCAGAGCGAATACCACGACGTGATGATCGATCACGACCGCAACGTCGGCACCATCCTCGCCAAGCTCGACGAACTCGGCATCGCCGATAACACCATCGTGTTTTATGGCACCGATAACGGGCCGCACATGAACACCTGGCCCGACGGGGCAATGACGCCGTTCCGCAACGAGAAGAACTCCAACTGGGAAGGCGCGTTCCGGGTGCCGGCGCTGGTGCGCTGGCCAGGCCACATCAAGCCCGGCAGCGTCTCCAACGAAATCATGTCGCAACTCGACTGGTTTCCGACGCTGCTGGCCGCGGCCGGCGCGCCCGATGTCACCACGCGGCTGCTGGCCGGCTATCAGGTCGGCGACATGACGTACAAAGTGCATCTCGACGGCTACAATTTCCTGCCGTACCTGACCGGGCAGGCACCGAAAGGGCCGCGCGAGAGCTTCTTCTATTTCTCCGACGACGGCGACCTGATGGCGCTGCGCTATGACAACTGGAAGCTCCACTTCGCGGTGCAGCCGACGGAGGGAACGCTGAAAGTGTGGATGCAGGAGTTCCAGCATCCGCGCATTCCCTACATCGTCAACCTGCGGACCGATCCGTATGAACGGGCGACGATCACGTCCAACACCTACTTCGACTGGCTGTTGGACCGGGCCTTCCTGCTGGTGCCCGCGCAACAATATGTCGGGCAGTTTCTGGCGACGTTCAAAGCCTACCCGCCGCGGCAGAAGGCGGCGAGCTTCACGATCGGAGAAGTGCTGGACACGCTGAAGATGCCGGAGCACTGAGGCGGTGCTGTTCTTCGGAGCGGAGGAAAGTCATGGGTTCCAAGGGGCCACTGCCCCTTGGCGGGTCCAGGGCAGAGCCCTGGCCTTCCTTGCTTTGTCCCCCTCCGAATAACGGCTACGCCGGCGGCGTGGTGGCCCAGTCGTAGCCACCCCGCGCGCGTTGATATCCGTAGTCGAACAGCGCGCGCATATAGGACTGATCGAAGGCCTCCGGCAGCTCCTTGTTGAAGTCCGGTCCGATATAGGCCAGCCTGAAGTCGATGCCGTCCTGTCTTGTCGTGTTATACATCCGCAGCACGTCGTTGTAGCCGCTCGCGGTGATCATGGTGGAGATGGCGCGCCCGACGATGCTCAGCGTGCTGCGCTCCACGCGTGACCATTCGGGGTCCAGCCGGCCGTTGCGGATGACGTAGGCGGTCGCCGGCACCACTTGCTGGCCATTTTTCATCCGCTCGCGCCGCTGCGCGGTCAGGGCATCCGGATACAGGAACGCCTGTGCGAAGGCGCCGCCGTCCACATGCATTTCCTGATAACCCACGCCGTCCATGGTCACGTCGAACATGGTCGGCGGGAAAGCGCCGGGGATGGCGGCGGAGGCAAGCAGGATGCGGCGGATTGTTTCGAGCGCGCGCGGATGTCCGCTGCCGGCGATGGCGCCGACGTTCCAGATCACCGGCTGCTGGGCATCGAGATCGGTGGTGCCGATGAACAGCAGGCGGCCGGAGTCGTAGGCTTTGGCGACGGCCGCCATCATCTCTTCGTTCAGGTAGCGGGAGATGGTCGCGAACAGCGGGGAATTGTCGCTCAGCGCGTCATCGAACAGGGCGGCGGTGAAATAGCGCTTGACGAGCACGTCGGACGGCCGAAGCTGCGTGTAGACGTTGCGCAGTTGCGGATCGTAGGCCGACCCGAGATAGGCAAAGGGCGCGGTGAGGGCGCCGGTGCTGACGCCGGTCACCACGTCGAAAACCGGCCTGGTGCCGTGTTCGGACCAGCCGCACAGCAGGCCCGCCCCGAAGGCGCCGTTCTCGCCGCCGCCGGACACCGCGAGCAGGCGCAACTCCGGCACCGGCGCATCCGGTGCCAGGCCGCGCGCCTTGCGCTGACGCCGCAGCGTTGCCTGCAGCTCCGCATCGAGCGCGCCTACGCCGTTGAACGGGAAGAAGCGCTCGTTCGTCAGGCCCAGGACGCTGGCTTGACGGGTCCGGCCGAGCGGCACGGCCGGCCCGCGCTCGGGCGCCGCGCATCCCGGCAGCAGGGTCGCGGCGCCGGCGCCGGCGGCCAGACCGAGCACGCCCCGGCGGGTGGGCAGGCCGGCGGACGGGCGCGGGGCGGTCTGGTTCACTTGCATGGTCTTGTTGCGGTCCAGGATTATCCTGCGGGGCTTATCACGCAGGCGCCGGGCAGGCCAATCCAGAGCATCCGCCCGGAGCCGGCACGCTTACTGGACCCTGGTGATCTTCGAGCCCTCGATGCCGAGGCCGGCCATCAGGCCCTTCTGGTTAAAGATGAAAGCATAGACGTCCTGGGTCAGCGTGGTCGAGCTGAACTTCGTCGCCACGCCCTGGTCGACGACGACCACGCTGGGGCCGACGCCGATTTCGAAGCCGGCGGATTTATCAAGATACTTCAGCGCCCCCTGGTTCATAAAGAACAGCGCGTAGCCGAACCATTGCGCCCCGGCCTGCAGGCCGTACCGAGGCCGCTGCCGAGTTGTAGTAGCCAAGGGTGCGGCCGTTCTGCCGCAGGGCGCCCTCGCCATAGGCGCCGCCGAGCAGGAAGCCGACCTTCACGATCTTGGGGAACACCAGGACGGCGAGTGCCTTCTCGTTCAGCAGCCGCGCCACCTGGTTGCCGGCGATCAGCCGGCGCAGCGCGGCGGCGGCGGCCTGGTCGAGTTGCGGATCGCTCGTCGGGGCCGCGGCAAAAGCGGGCGCCAGCGGCGCCAGGGCAGCCAGGCCAGCAACCAGGCCGCGTCGCGTGAGGTTCATGTGGGTTTCCTGATCGTGACAACCGGTTCGTCGGCAAACATCACCACGAGAGCTTGCCCGGAGCGTCTTCGTTTCGGGCCGGATTCCCGCGACAGAGGGCGAAGACCCTAAGCAATCAACAGGATACCCAAGGTTCCAGCCACCTGCAACAGCGATGCCGTCCTTCACCGAAACACCACCGACCGCGACAGGTGAAAATTAACAAACATCCCCGCGATCGAGCCCGCGGCCACCGCGAACACCGGCTGGGCGGCGCAGGTGGCGCTGATGGTCACCAGGACGGCATAGGTGCCGCGGTTCAGGACGAAACCCAGCAGGTTGATGGCCAGGTAGGCCATCCACTGCCGGTGCGCCGGCCCGTCGCCGCGGCCGCGGAAGGTCCAGATCCGGTTGAGCAGCCAGTTGGCGGTCGCGGCGGTGAGGTAGGCCAGCGCCCCGGCGCCGTACAGTCCGAGCAGGCCCCTGGTGGCGTAGACCACCGCGGTATCCACCATGAATCCGGCCGTGCCGACGGCGCCGAAGCGCAGGAACTGCGCGAGCAGCGGCATTTTCGGGTGCCAGGCGCGCGGCGTGCAGCGGACAAGAATTGCTTCCATGGCCGCCCCTTACAGAGCCGGGCGCGGAATGGAAAGCGCCAAGACGGGGCGCCGGGCCGTCGGGCTTGCCCGCCATGGCCCGCACCCCACCTCTGCAGCGGCCCCGGTTGCGGGTCAGTTCAATGCGGGATAATGACGAAACTATCCCGGCCGGATTGCAAGGCCGGCGTGGAATACCATGATGCCGAGCCTCGCACAGCACATCGATGCCGACCGCCTGACCCAGGCCATCCGGCAGGACCCGGTTCCCTCCCACGCGGCCAGCCTCGCCGTCGCCGCCGTCGAGGCGGCGCTGCAAGCCTATCAGCCGCCCAGCCTGGAGGCGCGGCGCCTGGCCGAAGAAGCGGCGGGCGCGGTGACGGTATCGCTCGGTGTGCTTTCGGCCTGCGTTCTGAGCATGCCGCCGCCGCGGCGCCCGCCGCCGCTGCCGCGGCCGGTGACGCCGCCGCCGCACTTCGCCCCGTCGCGGCCGCCGCTGGATGTGCTGGCGCTGGTGCCGCTGGCCTGCGCGCTCGCGGCGCTGCCGATGCAGAGCGGGGTGGTCGGCAGCCTGCTGGTGCTCGCCACCGCGGCCGGCGCGAGCATGCTGCTGCTGCGCAGCTACCACCGGCCGGCCAAGCCCGCCGCGCTGCCGCCACTGTTCCCCCCGGCCCCGCCGCCGCCGCCGGAGGCGCCCACCGCCAGCCTGCAGCCGGAGAAGGTCGCCGCCGCGGTGCGCCGGGCGCTGGAGCAGATCGACGACCTGGTGGCCTTCGCCGAGCGCCGCCGGGTCGCCCGCACCGATCTTTCGACGCTGAACGACACCACCCTCGAATTCCTGCAGGACCTCGCCGAGGCCGCCTTGCGCAGCCGCGCCGATTTCGCCCTGGCGAAAATCGAATTCCGCCTGCCGGTGGTGCTGGAGGCGTGCGACCTGCAGTCGGTCGAGTACAGCCCCGCCACCGCCGAGCATTTCGACATCGACGGCGACCCGGTGCAGGCCACCACCCGCCGCCCGGCCCTGCTCGCCGGCGGGCGCTGCGTCAAGCGCGGTCTGGCCGCCACCCGGCCGGGGCGCGCGGCGTGAGCGACAATCTGGAAATTGTCGGCTTCGACCTCGGCCATGGCGAAAGCGCGCTCGCGCACACCACCCTGGTTTCCGCCAACGAGCCCGAGCCGCTCTCCATCCACAACCGCCCGACCGTGCTCAGCGTGGTGGGCGTGGATGCCGGCGGGCGGGTGGCGATCGGCGAGAACGCGGTGCGGCAGGCCGACCACATGGCGGAGATGTTCGTCCGCTTCAAAGGCCTGCCGCCGCTCGACGGCCCCTGGTCGGGCGAGCGCGCGCTGGTGCTGTTCATCGGCGGCATCGTGCGCGAGCTGGTGGAAAGCCGGCAATTGCCGCGCGTCGAGGACGCGCGGTTCTTCGTCGGCGTCCCCTCGGGCTGGACCGGCGAGCCCGACAGCGGGCGGCGGCTGGAAACCTACCGCGCGGCGCTGCGGGCGGCCGGGCTCGTGCATGTCGAATTCGTGCCGGAATCGCGCGCGGCCTTCATGCAGGCGCGCGAATCCGGCGAACTCCAGCTTGGGCTGGACCAGTTGTCCGGCCAGGTGCTGGTGGTCGATCTCGGGTCCTCCACCGCCGACTGCACGCAGGTGCGCGACCTGCATCCGCTGCCGATGGATTTCGGCCACAACGCCCTCGGCGCGGCGCTGATCGAGCAGACGCTGCTGCGCCACGCGGTGGAGCGGCACGAGGATGCGCGCCGGCTCGGCGCCTTCTACGACCGCCATCCCGCCCGCCATGCCTACGACGAACTCTGCTGGCGGACGCTGAAGGAAGAATATTTCAACGCCGAAGCGGCCGGCAATGTCGAGCCGCGGGCGCGCAACATCTTCGCCTTCGAACTCGAGAACGGCGACGAGTTGCTGCTGCGCGCCGTGGTGGACCGCACCACGATGCGCGCGGCGTTGGCCGAGCCGCAGCCGATCCTGGAGGGGGCCGGCTGGCGTGAGGCGCTGCGCAGCAGCCTGCGCGGCGCGCGCGCCGGCCTCGGCGGCGACCCCGACCTGGTGCTGTTCACCGGCGGCGCCTCGCGCATGGGCTTCGTAACCCAGGACGCGCAGGCGATTTTCCCCACCGCCCGGGTGGTGCGCGGCAAGGCGCCGGAGCTGGCGATCGCCAAGGGGCTGGCCTGGTGGGGTCGTGCCCGGCTGCGCGCCGCCGCCTTCACCGCCGAGGTCGATGCCCTGTGCGCCCAGCCCCCCGCGGGGCCGAGCGCCATCGGCGCCGTGGTGCGCGCCGAACTGCCCGCCCTGCTGGACGCGCTGGCGCCGGCGCTGGCGCGCGGGCTTGCCGAGCAGGTGATCATTCCCTGGGGCCGCGCCTGGCGCACCGGGCAACTGACCACTTTGCGCCAGTTCGAGCACGCGACCGAGGAGCAGGCCGCACGCTGGATCGAGTCCGACGCCGGCCACGCGGCGGTGTCGGCGGCGGCGCAGGCCTGGCTCGCGCGGCTGGCCCGCGCGCTGGAGCGGCTGACCGACCCGATTTGCGACCGCTATCGCCTGTCTCGCCGCGCCCTGGTGATCGAGGCCAACACCCATGTGTCGGGCGACCTGGTGGCCGGGCGGACCACCGACAGTTTGAATTTCAGCCACATCCAGGGGATTGCCACGGTGGTCAATCTGGTCACCGCCGCGGTGGTGGCCTCGTTGGTGGGCGGCGGCGGCAAGGCGCTGCTGCTGGCCGGGCCGGTGGGCTGGGTGATCGGCTTCGTCGGTGCCGCGGCGCTGCTGTTCGCTGGCCAGCAGGCGGCGCGCGAGGTGGTGAAGGGCTGGAACATTCCGGTTCTGGCCCGCCGCGCGGTGATTTCCGAGGAGCGTCTGGTCCGCAAGGTGCGCGAGGGCGTGCCGGACATCGCCGCCAAGCTGCGCGCGGCGCTGGACGAGGGGCCGGCGGAGGATCTGGCCGGCGCGATCGAGACGCAGATCCGTGCCGCACTGCTGACGCGGGCGGAGGATGCGTTGGTTCGGCTGGGGTGAGGGGGGCGGGGTTGGGCTTTCGACACGGAACCGGCATCTTTTTTACCCGGGAGGATCGATCCGTACGACCCGACCATAATCGGATGCGTTTCGCATTACTCAAGACGGTGAGCACTCAATCAGTGCATCATTTCGATTGAGATAGGAAATTATGGACCAGCCAAGAGGCAGAAACAACAAGGTATTTTCCGTGATCATGTCGCTGGCCGGATATGGTTCAGGGCTGATTTTCTTGATCTTTTTCGATGGCCTGGATTGCATGTTTTATGCTGTACGCTATTAATATGCCAGAATTTACTAATAGATTCGTATCAACTTGAACGCCGTTAACTAATATTTTTGCGGTTTCTTGTTTATATCCCATAACTACACCGGCTATTTGATACGCGTGACTAGTAAAGCTCCAAAAAACAATTGGCCCTCCTGAAAATCCAGGGTTATTAAATCCATCAATGTACAAGACCACGGCATTCGGATTCCTGCCGTCAATTGCTGACATCGTGCCCCTCTTCATGAAGGGAATCATCGTGCTTTTGTCATTTCCAACAGGATACCCATGCCCTCAAATGGGAATCCTAAGAACCAAACCTGCTGCCCCATGGTCACACTGTCACCCTGCCCCATAGTTGGGACCGAAAATGGATGCACAACGTTTTCATCGGTTTTTAATACAGCAATATCGGCTTCGCTGGAAGGAGGGAACAGCGTTTTGACAGTGTGGAGATCTTCCCAACTGTTGCCTTTACGTACCTGGATAATTGCATTCTTTTCGGGCAACCGTGCGACAACGTGCCTCGCAGTGACGTAGTAAAGCTTGCCTCGATAATCGATTGTGAATGCAGTCCCCGTTGTATTTCCCACTTTGATAAAGAACGTACGCTCTAGCAACATCTCAGAGGGCACGGCATCCTGTGCAAGTGCTGCCGAGGCGACACATACCAAAACGACTGACATTAGTGCGACAACGCGAGCGGTGATTTTGATAAATCTCTTGGCACGGTGAATCATCTAAACAACCCCTTGAAAAACGAGCCGTCACGCGGGAAAGCAAATTGCATCCAGCCTCTTGCGTGCCGCAGCCGATGCTACGCCGACGTTAAACCAAACGCCAGCAAGCCGTAGGGCGGGAAAGCGAAGCGTATCCCGCCTCTTGCATGTCACCGCCGCTCTCCTGCCTCCGGTGGCTCCCCGCCGCCGCCTGTCCAGCCGGCAGGATAAACCCCGTCGGCAACACAACGACGGAACGACGAATACGGCCAATCCGCCGGGTGCCCGACAAAACCATGCTTCACCGGATTGAAATGTGTGTAGTCCATATGGACGGCATAGTTTCGATCATCGCGGATGGTGTGTTCCCAGTATCGCCGCTGCCAGATGCCGCGTTCGCCCCTGCGTTGCATAACCAGCAAGCGTAGGGCGGGAAAGCGAAGCGTATCCCGCCTCTTGCGGGCTGCCGTTGTTCCTCCGCCGACTCCCAGCCAACCGCCAGTTGCGACGGCGGGATACGCTACGCTCTCCCACCCTACGTGCTGACCGATATGGGCGTACCAGGCAAGCGTAGCAAGCGTAGGGCGGGAAAGCGAAGCGTATCCCGCCTCTTGCGGGCTGCCGTTGTTCCTCCGCCGACGCCCGGCCAACCGCCAGTTGCGACGGCGGGATACGCTGCGCTCTCCCGCCCTACGTGCTGATCGATATGGCCGCAGCAAGCGTAGGGCGGAAAAGCGAAGCGTATTCCGCCTCTTGCATGTCACCGCCGCTCTCCTGCCTCCGGTGGCTCCCCGCCGCCGCTGCCTATCCAGCCGGCAGGATAAACCCCGTCGGCAACACAACGACGGAACGACGAATACGGCCAATCCGCCGGGTGCCCGACAAAACCATGCTTCACCGGATTGAAATGTGTGTAGTCCATATGGACGGCATAGTCCCGATCATCGCGGATGGTGTGTTCCCAGTATCGCCGCTGCCAGATGCCGCGTTCGCCCCTGCGTTGCATAACCAGCGACCGCCCTTCACCCGCCGGCACGGATTTCGAGAACCTGGTCTTGATGGCCCACCAGCGGCCGGGGAAGTCGGCGTCCCCATCCGGCAACGTCCACAGGCAGTGCATGTGGTCGGGCAAAACCACCCACGCATCGATATGGAAAGGTGCCCGAACACGCGCCTGCCGTACGGCCTCGCGCAACGCATCGATCTGCGTCACCAGCAAGTTGGTTCGCCGGTCACACAGATTCACCGTGAAGAAAAAGGTTCCACCCGGAACCCGGTTGCGGCGGTAGTCCGGCATGCCGGCGAGTATGCCCGACAGGATGGGTCGCCGGAATGGCAAGCAAGCCGTAGGGCGGGAAAGCGCAGCGTATCCCGCCTCTTGCGGGCTGCCGTCGTTCCTCCGCCGACGCCCAGCCAACCGCCAGTTGCTGGCTGACGCTGGCGAGCGGTCGTAATATGCGACGGTGGGCTGAAGCCCACCCTACTTGCTGGGGATACGACCCTGCTGGGGACACCGACCTTGCGTCGAGCGGTCAGCATTTCGTATACGCAATTTCACCGGGCACCGACGAGGTGCAGGCGTGCCATAACGCAAACCCTGCCAAGCACCCTTTCAGGAGTGGCAAGCATGAGAACGAGGCGCATCTCTGGCAAAGCTGGTTTTGTAGCCGTAGTTGCCGCATGTCTCGGCATCGGACATCCGGCGCAATCCTGCAGCCTCATCCTGTGGAACGACAACGGCCAGGCCGTCGTTGCCGCGCGAACCATGGACTTGTATGTCAGCGATGCGCCGCGCCTCGTCTACCTGCCGCGCGGCATCGCGCGGCGTGGCGTCGCCGAGGGCAACGCGGCGCAGTGGACTTCGAAATTCGCGAGCGCCGTCATGACGGGCTTCGACGCCGGTGCAACCGATGGCATGAACGAGGCCGGACTCAGCGCGCACCTCCTCTATCTGCATGGGACCGAGCACCCCCCCCTCAACGCGCTGCCGGTCCTCTCAAACCTCCAGTGGGCGCAGTATGTCCTCGACAACGATGCCACGGTGGCGGAGGCGCTGGACGGGCTTAACGCCGTACAGGTCGTGTCAGGCAAGGCAAACGGTCGCGAATGGCCACTGCACCTCGCCATCGAGGATGCATCGGGCGACAGCGCGGTGCTTGAGTATGTCGGGGGAAAGCTGGTCGTTCATCACGGCAAGGATGTCACCGTGATGACCAACGAACCGACCTTGGAGGAGCAACTCACCAACCTGAAGCGCTACAAGCTTTTCGGCGGCAGCCTCCCGATGCCGGGTGACGTTGACCCGGCGAGCCGCTTCGTCCGGGCCGCGTCCTACCTGAAGACCCTGCCAAATCCGGCAAACACGTCTGAGGCGGTGAGCCATCTTGCGGGAGTGGCCCGCACCATCGCCGTGCCGTTCGGGGCGCACGACACGTCAGGCAGTGACTCCACGGATACGTGGCCCACCCGCTGGGGCACGGTGGCCGATCACACACACAAGGTCTACTACGTGATGCCTGCCAGCAGCCCGTCCGTGTTCTGGGTGAACATGTCTGCATTTGACCCAAAATCGCAAGAAATCCTCGCCGTTGACCCTGAAGACATCCGACTGAGCGGCGACGTATCGGCGCAGTTGAAAAACTTTGGGTCTGTCCAGAAGGCGTGGCCGCCAGCACCATGACCACACGGACTCGCTACCAGGTAGTACCAATCCGTCGAAACACTGACGCCCGCCCATGGTCGCGCCCCGATTGACGTTATACCGTCGGGGTCAGCGGCAGCGCTGAGCCGGCAAGCCGCAGGGCGGGATTCGCTGCGCTCTCCCGCCCTGCGTGCTGACCGATAGGGCGCAGACCCGACATCGGCACCGCCAGCCGCCAACGCACCCCGCTTTCGCAATCGCCCTTGCGATCCATCCCCGCGCGTGCTAGGAATATAATCCATGCACGCCCAACCCCATCCCGCCACCCCCAACCCCACCCCCTCCTTCGGGGTGCCCGGCTTCGGCGTCATCCTCCGCACCCTCGCGGCCCTCATCGCCCGCCGCTTCCTGCACGACCCGCTTCTCGCCGCCCTCATCATCCCGCTCTGGCAGCACCTCACCCGCGCCGCGCGCCGGCTTGACCGCCTGTGCGCCCGCCTCGCCGCCGGCCCCATCCCGCCGCCAAAGCCGCGCGCCCGCAGCCACAGCGGCCCCCGGCACAAGTCGCCCTTTCCCACCACCAGCGCCTGGCTGATCCGTGTCCTCGGCGCCGAGGCCGCCGCCTGCGCCGCCCAACTCGAGGCGCTGCTGGCCGATCCCGCCGCCGCCGACCTGCTCGCCTGCACCGCCGCCCGCCGCACCCTCGCCCCGATCCGCCGCATGCTCGGCCTCCCGCCCGCGAACCCGCCCCGTCCCGCCACGCCCGCAGCCGCAGCGGCGCCCCGCCGCGCCCCGCCCCGGCCGGCCCCGATCCCCCACCACCCCACAATCGACCCGCTTTCCACCGCAAGCCGCCATCCCTGGTGGCTGCCGCCGCCCCGCCTCCGCTCCGGCTGATCCGGCCCCTTTCCAACTCCCATCAACCTGCAAGCGGCCTACCCCCGCCGCCGCTCCGGAAACCGGCAGAACGCCGCCAGCGTGGCATCCGACCCATGCTGCTCGATGCCCTCGGCGTCCTGCGCGGCCGCCTCGGGCGGCACGCCGACAGCCTGCAGCAAATCCACCACCAGCCGGTGGCGGGCGCGCACCCGCGCGGCTCCCCGTCATCCCATCAGGTCAGCGCGCCGACCGCACGCCGCGGCGGTCGTTCCGCGACGACGGCACCAGACGAGCCGGACGCAGGCACCTCGTCTTTCCCGAAGGATATGGTTGCCGGCACGCGGCTCAACATGTCGCCAGGAAGTGGCGGGCTGAACAGATAGCCTTGCATTTCCGTGCAACCTGCCAGTTCAAGCGCGTGGTATTGTTGCCATGTCTCGACACCCTCGGCGGTGACGGCGACGCCAAGTTCTTTCCCAAGTGTGGTTACCGCATGCACGATCGCCATGCTGTCGGACCGCAAGCCGAGGTCGCGCACGAAGCTTTGGTCGATCTTGATTGGTCGAAGGGAAAACGTCTGAGATAGCTGAGCGACGAATAACCGGTACCGAAATCGTCCATCGCGATATGGATGCCCAGATCGCGCAACCGGTGCAGCGTCGCCAGGGTGGCATCCGTATTGCGCAGCATCGTCGTCTCAGTGATTTCGAGTTCGAGGCGGGTGGCGGGCAGCCCGGACTCCTGCAGGACACCGAGCACGGTGGCAACCAGATCGGGGCACTTGAACTGCACCGCCGACAGATTGACCGCAACTTTCCGCCCCTCGGGCCACGCCGCGGCGATGGCGCAGGCTTTCCGCAGCACCCACGCGCCGATCGGCACGATCAGGCTGGTATCCTCGGAAATCGGAATGAAGTGATCCGGCTGAACAAGCCCCCTCGTCGGATGCCGCCAGCGCAGCAATGCCTGTAGCCGGCAATTCGTCGGGTCCGCACATCAATCAGCGGCTGAAAGAACAGCTCCAGTTCTTCGGCAGCGCAGTGCCCGCCGAAGTTCGGCCTCCAGTGTGCAGCGCGCCTGCATGGCCATATCCATTTCGGCATGGAACATCCTGGCGACTCCGCGCCCATCCGGATTTTGCGCGGTACAGGGCCAGGTCGGCGCATTTCATCAGCCGCTCGGCCTGCTGTCCGTCCTGCGGCGCGCAGGCGATACCGACGCTGACACCGACAACAATCTGATGTCCTTCGATGTCGAACGGCGCTTCCAGCAGCCCGGTCAGCCGGTTGGCAAACCCGATGGCGTCGGTCGGCAACGCCAGCGGGATCTGCAGGATGGCGAACTCGTCCCCGCCGAGCCGCCCGATGGTGTCGGTTTCGCGCAAGCCATGGCGCAACCGCCGGGCAACCGCCTGCAGCAGCAGGTCGCCCGCGGCGTGCCCGAGCGTGTCATTGACATGCTTGAACCGGTCGAGATCGAGAAAGTGCAGCGCGACCAGGCCACCCCGGCGCGTCCGCAGGACGGCCTGTTCGAGCTCGTCACGAAAAAGCGCGCGGTTGGCCAGGTCGGTCAACACGTCATAGCCGGCAAGGTGTTCGAGCCGCGCTTCGGTGGCACGGCGTTTGTGATGTCGTCGTAGGTGGTGATCCAGCCATCATTCATCGGCCGATGGGTCACCATGAAGGCCCGGCCGTCGTGCATCTCCCAGACAACTGCCTCGGTTGAATTCAGGTCGATCAAACGCGGCGCGGTTGCGGCGTATCTCGGCCAATTCCTCGGCTCCGATATTGCTGATTGTAACGAAAAGCTGGGTCAGTTCGGTATAGCTCATCCCCGGGTCTGACGGCCTCGACCTGAGCTCGACTTTGGCCATTTTTCAGGGGCGGAGGCAGTCTTGCTGACGAGCGTTAGCGTCGCGGGTGAAGCGCCCCGTGCCTTCATGGCGGGCATCCGACGATGAGTTGGCAGTTGAATTGTAAGACCGTATGTCCGTCCAAGCGCTGAGGTGGCCCGCCCCCGAGTATGCGACAGTGGACGAGGGTTGCCCGGGTGGTCTGGGTCTATCCTCAACGCATAAGGGGAGGAGCCATGAAGACACATGGGGAGGCGTTTGTCGGAATCGATACCGCGAAGGCGTGCAACGCGATTGCCGTTGCAGAGGGAGACCGGAAGGGAGAAGTCCGGTTTCTCGGTGAGTTCGACAACACGCCTGATGCCATCGCTGAATTCGACAAAATCACGCTGACCGGAACGACCCCTGCGTGATGAGAGTGCATGGTGGCCGGGCTGTCTGGACGAGTTGCAGCGCGATGAGCCCTTGACGGTGGAATCGCTTGTCGAATCAATGGGACTCCTGGACATTGGGGGCTAAGG
This sequence comes from uncultured Alphaproteobacteria bacterium, assembly GCA_963714255.1. Classification (GTDB taxonomy): domain Bacteria; phylum Pseudomonadota; class Alphaproteobacteria; order Acetobacterales; family Acetobacteraceae; genus Rhodovastum. Next base: position 2,437 of record CAVQNU010000017.1, on the reverse strand, counting down.
GGGGGGCGAAATGACAAGCGCAGTTCGTCAGGTGACCGTATGTGTGCATGAGCGCTGACCACATCGCTGGTCGACAGCATCGCGGATGCGTTCATGAGCTTCGTTGACCGCTACGGCTCGTTCTTTCGCACCCGTGGGCACGACAACGCGGGGGTGGCACAGCGTTACCTGCAAGGCCTTGCCCAGGCGGCGGCGGCGACCTTCGCCGTGATGGCGACCGTGGTTGAGGACGGCTGCGAGCAACAGTTCCAGCATTTCATCAGCAACTCGCCGTGGCGGCACGAGCCGGTGGTCGAGCAGATCGGCCGCGATGCCGACCGTCTGCTCGGCGGCAAGCCAGGCAGCGCGCTGATTATCGATGAGAGCAGTTTCCCCAAGCAGGGCGATCGGTCGGTTGGCGTAGCCCGGCAATGGTGCGGTCGCCTGGGCAAAGTCGATAACTGCCAGGTTGCGGTTTTCGCTGTTCTGACCGACGGCAGCCACCACACGCCGGTTGATATGCGGCTCTACCTGCCGCACCGCTGGATCGAGGATCGGGCGCGATGCGATCTGGCCGAGGTTCCGGTGCAGGCACGCACACTGCGGTCAAAGAGCGAGCTTGCGCTTGAGATGGTGCACGCGGCACGGGCGCGGGGGATGCGCTTCGCGTGGGTCGGCGTGGACGGCGGCTATGGCAAGGAGCCCGCGTTCCTGCGTGCGCTGGATGATGCAGGCGAGGTCTTTGTCGCCGATGTTCATTCCACGCAGCGGGTTTGGCGTGAACCGCCGGGGCTGCATGTGCCCGCGCCGAAGTCCGCCAGAGGACGTCCGCCATACCGACAGCGAGCCGCCACTGACGACATGACGGTCGCGCAACTGGTCGCGGAATTTCGCGCCGCAGACTGGACCCGCTGCATCCTGCGTGACAGCACACGCGGCCGGTTGACGGTCGATATCGCGCATCGGCGCGTCTGGGTGTGGGACGGCGAGGAAGTGGGGGCACGATGCTGGCACCTCGTCGTTCGCCGCGAGGTGGGCGCGACGAGCAAGATCAAATACAGCCTCTCGAATGCCCCGGCCGAGACGTCGCTGCAAAGCCTGGCCGAGATGCAGGGACAGCGCTACTGGGTTGAGCGTGCCTTCGAAGATGCCAAAGGCGAGTGCGGCCTGGCCGATTATCAGGCGCTTGGCTGGCGAGCCTGGCACCACCACGTCACCATGGTGATGCTGGCCATGCTGTTCATCGCCGAGCAGCGAGCTGCTAACCAGCCAGGTCTGGCGTTACTGAGCCCACGTGACATCGTCGAGGTCCTGAAAGAGACCCTCCCGTCCAAGCCGCAGGGCAAGGAGGCGCTTGTCGCTCGGATCAACCTGCGCCACGCACGCAGACGCAGCGCCATCGAATCCCGCTTCCGTTCCCAAACCAGCGCCGCCCCCTCTTGAAAGCAAATCATTCCGCGGAAGGTGACTTTGTCAAACTAAGCTGGTCCGCAAAATGTCGGAACGTTACGAGACAGTGCATTTCTGCTACGAAGCAGGTCCGACGGGGTATGGGCTTTATCGTCAGATCACCGCCCTTGGGCAGAGCTGCCTGGTGGTCGCACCATCGCTGATCCCGCGCCGGACGGGCGACCGGATCAAGACCAATCGGCGGGATGCCCAGACGTTGGCCAGACTGCTGCGCGCGGGTGAATTGACGGCCGTTTGGGTACCGCTGGACGAGATCCATGAGGCCGTGCGTGACCTGGTTCGTACGCGTGCGATGTCGATTGAGGAATATCGGCGAAAGCGCCAGCATGTGACTGCATTTTTGCTTCGTCATGGCCGCAGCTACGAAGCGAAGACGAGCTGGCGAGGTCGGCACATTCGCTGGTTGAATGCACAGAAGCTCGAGCATCCTGCTCAACGTTTGGCGTATCAGGAAATGCTCAACGCAGTGAGCGCGACTGCGGAGCGGATCACGCGCCTGGAAGCCGCCCTGGTGGAAATCGTTCCGACATGGACGATGGCGCCCGTGGTCGCTGCCTACCAGGCGCTGCGCGGGGTGGCCTTCCTGACCGCAGCTACTTTCGTTGCCGAGATTGGAGACATCCGCCGGTTTGATCATCCACGGCAAGTGATGGCGTTCCTGGGTCTGGTGCCCTCCGAGCGGTCGACCGGGGAAACGCGCCGACAAGGGGGGATCACAAAGACAGGCAACACACGTGCGCGCAAGGCCTTGATCGAGGCGGCGTGGACCTATCGGCATCCTGCCAGGATTGGTACCGGCCACCAGCGCCGGCAGGCAAATCTGCCTGAGGAGATTCGTGATATCGCCTGGAAAGCTCAGGCACGCCTGTGTGCCCGCTACCGCAAACTACTTGTCAAAGGCGAGAAGACCAGGTCGCGACAACGGCGGTCGCGCGTGAGCTCGCGGCATTCCTGTGGGCGATAGGACAGCACGTCGCGCCGTCGTCGG